>QFXI01000001.1 GCA_003402315.1 Candidatus Nitrotoga sp. LAW
TCAATTGGGATGCCTATATCAAGGGTAATAACCTTTTTAACCAGGAAGCCAGAATGCATACCTCCTTCTTGAAGGAACTCGCCCCGTTGCCAGGTCGCGGATTCCTTATGGGTGTACGGGCCAATTTTTGAGTTTCTAATAACAGAATTCATTGTGATGTCATAAGATTGATGGTGCCTCATCGAACATGGGTGCGACATTTTGTCGCATTCTAATACTTCTGCCTGACCCCTATAATTACTGCATTTGAAAAAATTATTTCAGGGAATCGGAATGGGGATAAATAATAATCAAGCTGGTTTTATTACCTTCAGTTTATTGGCTGTCGCAATTAGTCAGTCTGCCCGTACAACTACACTGAAAATACGGTTAGTGGGCAGCTGCCCGAGATAACTGTAATTGCTGAGCCAGGTAGTGCTGTAAGTATTCCGCCGATAGTTAAAAAATTTAGGAAGGCATTTATGGAACTTTCATTTTTGGATATGTCCCCTAACGCAATATTTGTAACGGTTACCGAATTTCTAGATTGTATGATAAATCATACAATCACAAGGAAGTCTTGGAGGAGTCAGCGCCTAAGCGTGTGGTTGTTTAGCAATTGCCGTAAGATCGGGTTGATTTCTTGTTTGACGGTCAGTGGGATGTGTATGGCAGCAGACCATTCAGGTCATGGCTCGGCACAGCATCATGATATGACAAAGACATGGAAAGCCGCACTTGCCCGCCAGCCATTGGCGGTCGCTGCGACGTTCGACGCAAATGGCAAGCTGTGGCAGGCATCGGTGAAAAACGGCCATGTTATGGTGAGTCAATCTGACAATCAGGGAAAAACTTTCAGCACGCCAGTTCCGGTTAATCCAGAGCCTGAATTAGTGGCCGCAATAGGTGAAAGTCGTCCCAAAATTTTGGTAGCTAGCAATGGCAATATCTACATTTCTTATACACAGGATCTGGAGACGCCTTTTGCCGGCAACATCCGTTTCAGTCGCTCGATTGATGGGGGAAAGAGTTTTTCTGCGCCCATTACGGTCAATGATAATCTGGATCTCATAACCCATAGATTTGATGTAATGGGTGTAAACGAGCGCGGCCAGATTTACGTTGCCTGGTTGGATAAACGCGATATTTTAACCGCCAAAAAAAAGGGGGGGAAATACAGTGGGGCAGCAATCTATTATGCCATTTCTGATGATGATGGAAAAACTTTCCATACCAACGTCAAAGCCGCTGATCATTCCTGCGAATGCTGCCGCGTGGGAATGGCAATGGATAAAGATGGCATTCCGGTTATCGTGTGGCGGCATATTTTCGAAAAAAATATACGCGACCATGCCATGATGCGGCTTGATGGCAAAGCTCAAGCTATCCGCCTAAGCCATGAAAAATGGGAAGTTAATGCCTGTCCTCACCATGGGCCAGCAGTATTCATTACCGATGACGGGAATTACCATTTCGTTTGGTTCAGTAAATCGACTGAACGGCATGGGTTGTTCTATTCTTATTCTTCCGATCAAGGCAAGCATTTCTCCCGCCCATTAAATTTTGGAAATTTTCAGGCGCAAGCCTCACATCCCCATGTTTTGAGCCAGGGTCAACGCGTCTTTATCGTTTGGAAGGAATTTGATGGTGTAGCTACGGGCATCTATCTGATCGATTCCGTTGATGGAGGTAAGCTCTGGTCAGCCCCTAAAAAAATTGCCTCTACTACTGGTACTTCAGATTACCCATTTCTCATCAGTGACGGCAATAGGAACTACCTCTCTTGGAATACCGATAAAGAAGGGTACCGTCTCATTAACTTATCTGAGTCCGCGCAATGAAATCTAGTGGAACAACAATTCAATGTCTGTTCGGTTTATTGCTTTGTTTAAGTTGCGCCTGTTCTTCGGCCGCACAAATTACTAAACATTTTGTGCGCGGCAGTTATCAGGAAATTGTTTCAGCCCGCGCGGGTAAGCCTTTCATTATTAGCTTGTGGTCTCTCGATTGCACATATTGCCGCGATGATATGGTGCTATTCGGCAAATTATTAAAAAAATACCGTGGCCTCGATTTGGTACTTATTTCTACCGACACCCCGGAACAAATGAAAGAAATTGCACACACTTTACAAAAATATCCTTTGAAAAAAGCTGAATCCTGGGTTTTTGCAGATAGCTTTGTTGAACGCTTGCGTTACGAAGTAGATACACAATGGTATGGAGAATTACCCCGTACTTATTTTTATGATGCACAAGGTCATGTCTTAGCACTAAGTGGCAAGTTGGACTATGCTCAACTTGAACGATGGGTGCGTGCAAAATAATGCGCTCGATTTGTAGTGACTGACCACAATACTCAACGAATTATCCTAGAAACTTGGTTATGGATAAAGGTTAATTGCATGATCAACCTTTACCATGACATCTGTCGTTAAAATCATTTGCTGTTAGTTTCGGGTAGAATAAACGTTTTTTCAAATTCATTTGAAGGGTATCTAATGTACAAAATTGCACCCAGTATTATTTCTGCCAATTTCGCCAAGCTTGGCGAAGAGATCGTCAATGTCCTCGCCTCGGGCGCAGACATTATTCACATAGAGGTGATGAATAGGCATTTTGTACCAACATATAGAAATGGCTCGAAGGCTTGCGCGGCCATTCGTCCTATTACTCAAGCGCCAATCGAGATACACCTGACGAGTGGGTACAATGTTGAACATTCATTAAATGATTTGGTGCCGGAGTACGCTAAGGCTGGCGCAAACATTATTACTTTTCATCCTGAAGCCGTTGATCGGGATGCATATAATTTGCCATCCTTCGAAAATATTGAACGAATCGTTGATTTAATCCATGAAAACGGCTGTAAAGCCGGACTGGCATTCAATGCGGGTACGCCTTTTAGTTATCTCGACCATGTTATAAGTAAGGTTGACGTTGTTTTGATCATGTCTAAACAGACTGGCTTAATCAGTGGACAGAAATTTATTCCCGAAGCGATTAATAAAGTGCGTTTGGCACGCAAAAAAATCAATGATAGTGGGCGTAATATCATTCTGGAAGTTCACGGTGACGTGAATTTAGGCAACATTGCACAGATTGCTATGGCGGGTGCCGACACATTTGTGATCGGCGCTGCTTTATACGAAGCTGGAAATGATAATGACCCAAATTGCTATGATTCTATTATCGCCACTTTGCGCGCAGAACTTGCCAAGGTTAGTTCATAAACGCTGTAAATGTATCTCTCTCATAGAGTCGCGTAGAGTCGCGCCATTTAATTATTAAAGCCATGGCTCATGGCAATGTAGCCAGCATGACCCAGTTTCGCATGGATGGTGGTACAGCATTGCCATGTAGCGTGATTGCAGTTTAACTACGCGATTTTTTCATTGCTTGTTGAGCTTCGCGTGAGGCATCGCGTTCACGCTCAGTGTTGCGTTTGTCATGTTGCTTTTTCCCTTTCGCAAGGCCGATATCCAGTTTGACGAGACTACCCTTAAAGTGCATGTTCAATGGCATAAGCGTGTAACCTGCGCGCTGCACTTTGCTGATCAACTTGTTGATTTCAGCTGCATGCAACAACAATTTGCGCGTGCGAACGGGGTCTGGATATATATGTGTAGAAGCGGTAGTTAATGGGCTGATATGGGAGCCAAACAAATACAGGGCGCCATCTTTTACCGTAATGTAGGCTTCTTTGAGGTTGGCACGTCCGGCGCGGATCGCCTTGACTTCCCAACCTTCCAACATGATACCAGCCTCATAGCGGTCTTCGATGAAGTAGTCGTGGTATGCTTTTTTATTTTGGACTATGCTCATAATTTGTATATTCTACCAGCTTTGCATGGACGTACTGCTAGAATGGCTTTAGTCGAAAAATCAGTCTTGGTTCCCTACAGTGCGAAGCAGATGTTCGTTCTGGTGGATAATGTGGCGGATTATCCACGGTTTTTGCCGTGGTGTGGCGGAGCCAGTGTCATCTCAGTGGATGGAGATACTGTGCATGCGACAGTACATATCAATTATCACCATATTAAGCAGAGTTTTACCACTGAGAATGTGCGTCAGTTTCCCAATCACATTGACATTACACTGAAAGATGGGCCGTTCAAGCATCTTGACGGTGATTGGTACTTCGTACCTCTTTCCGAATCTGCCTGTAAAATAGAGTTTAAATTGCATTACGAATTTTCCAATAAATTACTGGAAAAAGTGTTCGGCCCCGTTTTCCATTTTATTGCCAATAGTTTTGTGGATGCCTTTGTTCATCGTGCAGAAAAGATTTATACAGGAAATGAGAGACCGGATTAGTGTTGCAGTTTGCCTATTAGCTTATTAAACGGACATCCATCTGTGCGGCAAGGTGAATTTACTTAGGATTACCAAATGTTAGATTACGACCTGCATTGCCATTCAACTGTTTCAGACGGATTGCTATCGCCAACTGATTTGGTTGCACGTGCGGCTGAGCGGGGAGTTAGGTTTCTTGCATTGACTGACCATGATGATATCTCTGGCCTGGCTGAGGCAGCCGCTGCCGCTGCACTGCATGGCATACAATTTATCAATGGAGTGGAGATCTCTGTGACTTGGCGCAGCTACACCCTGCATATTATTGGTTTACGTATCGACCCGAACTATAAACCGCTGGCGGAAGGTTTACGTAACATTCGCAGTGGACGTGGAGCACGTGCGCAACTAATGGCAGATTCACTGGCCAAGAGCGGTATTAGCGGGGCGTTGGCAGGCGCTTATCAATATGCAGATAACGATGGCATTATTGGACGCACACATTTCGCGCGATTTTTGGTCGAGAGAGGCTACTGCAAGGATGTACGTAGCGTGTTCAAGAATTATCTGGTTAAGGATAAGCCAGGATATGTGCCACACCAGTGGGCTTCGTTGCCGGACGCAGTTAGCTGGATATGCGGTAGCGGAGGGATTGCCGTGCTGGCGCATCCAGGTCGTTATACTGCGGCGCGCAAGGGTATGGGACAGAAGACCTTGCGCGAACTACTGCGTGAATTTATCGATTTAGGTGGGCAGGGCATCGAAGTGGTGTGTGGTAGCCACACGCCAGAGCAATACGCTGAATTTGCGCGTTATGCCAATGAATTTAATTTGCTGGCTTCGTGCGGTTCGGATTTTCATGGGCCAGGTGAAAGCTATCGGGATTTAGGGCGTTTGCCCGATTTTCCGTTGGATTGTCGTCCCATTTGGCTGGCGTGGGAAGCTAACCCATCTTTCTCTTCAGAAAATTTGCTTATCTCTCCAGGGAAGGAACAAGAAAAAGCGGAGATTGTTAGCCGCTGACCATGTCACAATTTTTTACTATTTACCCAAACAATCCACAGCCACGACTGATTAAAAAGGCCGCCGATTTAGTGCGCAATGGCGCGGTAATTGCGTACCCTACTGATTCCTGTTACGCCTTAGGTTGCCATCTTGGTGATAAGGAAGCAGTGGCACGTATCCGCCAAATACGCGGCGTGGATGATAAGCATCATATGACGATGGTTTGCCGTGACTTATCCGAGCTAGCCCGCTATGCGCGGGTGGATAATGTGCAATTTCGATTACTAAAAAACAATACACCAGGTAGTTATACATTTATTCTTGAAGCCACCAAAGAAGTTCCCAAGCGTCTGCAACATCCCAAACGCAGCACGATCGGTATGCGCATCCCAGATCATCCAGTGGCGTTGGCGCTGCTGGAAGAACTGGGGGAGCCGCTGTTAAGCTCTACTTTGATTTTGCCAACTGAAGAGTTTGCAATGAATGATGCCGAACAAATTCGCGACCTTTTACAGCATCAAATTGATCTGGTGGTAGATGGTGGTGCGGTAGGGCTAGACCCGACCACGGTAATTGACCTAACCAAGGATACACCTGTAGTGGTTCGGTTAGGCAAGGGTGATGTTTCGCCATTTTTAATTGAGAAATAAATAATACATGCAGATCGACCAATTAATACAAACCATTGCCATTGCAGCGATTCCGATTTTATTTGCAATTACTTTGCACGAGGCGGCGCATGGCTATGTGGCGCGGCATTTTGGTGATATGACGGCTTACCAACAGGGGCGTATCAGTTTGAATCCTATCCGCCATATCGATCCTGTCGGCACTGTTCTATTACCGTTATTGACGCTATGGATGGGCGGAATTTTGTTTGGTTGGGCTAAACCTGTGCCTGTAAACTTCGCCGCTCTGCGCCGCCCCAAGCAAGATATGCTGTGGGTGGCATTAGCCGGTCCGACTGCTAACCTGTTCATGGCGCTACTCTGGGCGTTGCTGGCCAAACTGGCATGGACATTACCGGCAAATTATTTCGCTGAGCCATTGTTGGAAATGGCCCAGATCGGAATTAAAATTAACGTTGTGTTGATGGTGCTAAATTTACTGCCGTTACCGCCTTTAGATGGTGGGCGTATGGCCGTCAGCCTGCTGCCGCATCGTCAGGCTGTCATTCTGGAGAGAATTGAACCCTACGGTATGTTCATACTAATTTTTTTGGCGATTTCGCCTGTTCTCAGCTGGATACTGGGGCCGCCTGTAATTGGACTAATCCAGTTAATTAATTCTATTTTTGGACTGTAAAATTATGCTTGTTGATCGAGTGTTATCAGGAATGAGGCCCACGGGTAGCCTACACCTTGGGCATTACCATGGCGTGTTGAAAAACTGGGTGGAGATGCAGCAAAAATATGAGTGTTTTTTTTTCGTTGCTGACTGGCATGCACTGACCACACATTATGATACCCCCCAGGTTATTGAACAAAGTGTATGGGATATGGTCATTGACTGGCTGGCTGTGGGAGTTGATCCAGCGCGAGCCACGCTGTTCATCCAGTCCAAGGTACCAGAACACGCCGAATTACATCTGTTGTTATCCATGATTACACCGCGAGGATGGCTGGAACGTGTGCCAACCTATAAAGACCAGCAAGAAAAGCTGACAGAAAAAGATTTAGGCACATACGGATTCCTCGGCTATCCACTATTGCAAAGTGCGGATATTCTCATTTATCGCGCCACCCAAGTGCCAGTAGGTGAAGATCAGGTTCCACATATCGAGTTCACACGTGAAATTGCACGCCGCTTTAACCATCTTTACGGGCGCGAACCGGGTTTCGAGGAAAAAACCAAAGTCGCTGTCAAGAAATTGGGGAGCAAGAAAGCAAAACTATATGATGAGTTGCGTACTTGCTATCAAGAGCAAGGTGATGACGAGGCGCTGCAATCTGCCAAATCACTGCTCGACGAACAGCAGAATTTAAGCATGGGCGACCGCGAGCGTTTATTCGGCTACCTTGAAGGTGGTGGGAAAATGATTTTATTCGAGCCCCGTGCCATGCTTACTGCGGCTTCGAAAATGCCCGGGCTGGACGGGCAGAAAATGTCGAAATCTTACAATAACACCATCAGTTTGCGCGAAGACGAAGCCAGTGTGGCAAAGAAAATTCGCACCATGCCGACCGATCCGGCGCGTGTGCGTCGTACCGATGTGGGAAATCCAGATAAATGCCCTGTGTGGCAATTACATCAAGTGTATTCCAATGCAGACACCAAGAATTGGGTGCAACAAGGGTGTAGGAGCGCAGGCATAGGCTGTATCGAATGTAAACAACCCGTGATAGATGCAGTGCTGACTGAACAAACCCCTATGCGCGAGCGTGCCCAACTCTACCTGGACGATCCCACGCTAGTGCGCAACATCATCTCTGATGGTTGCGAAAAAGCACGCAAGCTGGCGGCCGAGACCATGCGTGACGTGCGTGAATCGATGGGTCTGAGTTACAGCTAAACAGGACGATACATATTCCTTATTTATAGGTGCAGGCATAATCAGGTGAGTATTTTGGAGCAGTCTCCAGGCAACACGTACGGCGTCCATATACATGGCCAACCGCTGTTGGAGATGCCACCTGACCTTTATATTCCACCGGATGCTCTGGAAGTTGTTCTTGAAACTTTTCAGGGGCCGTTGGACTTGTTGCTATACCTGATCCGCAAGCACAATTTGGATGTGCTCGATATTCCGATGGCGCAGTTGACGCAACAATACATGGTCTATATCGAGATCATGCAGCGCAACCGCTTAGAGTTGGCCGCCGAATATTTGTTAATGGCGGCGATGCTGATCGAGATTAAATCACGCATGTTGTTACCGCGGCCATCGAAACTTGTGGATGCGGGAGAAGAAGATCCACGGGTCGAGCTGATGCGTCGTTTATTGGAATATGAGCAAATGAAACTGGCCGCGCAGAAGCTGAACGAATTACCGCAGGCCGGGCGTGATTTTGAGTTGGTTCAAGTTCTGATCGAACGCGTAGAGGAGCAGCGGTTACCGAATATTTTTGTGGAAGATTTACGCCAAGCCTGGCTCACGCTGCTGGTGCGCGCAAAGCTGAATACTCACCACAGGGTACGGCGCGAGGAGCTTTCGGTACGTGAACAAATGACACGTGTCTTGCGCCAATTACGGCACGGCGAGTTCGAAGCATTTGAGAATCTGTTTGAGGCAAGCGGTGGTATTGCGCCACTAGTGGTAACTTTTATCGCAATTCTGGAATTGGCCAAGGAGACATTGGTCGAAATTACACAAGCCACGTCATTGGGGAAAATTTATGTCCGGGCAAGCCGTAGCCTTACCTCTGAGTGAAGAAGCTGCTGCAAAAATTGATGCGGTACAGCTCAAGAAAATATTAGAAGTTGCGCTATTGACTACCCCAGAACCACTGTCACTGGCGGAGCTGAAAAAACTCAGCGATGTGCCGGTAGAAAACCATACTATCGAAACAATGCTGGAACAATTGGCGCAGGAATATACAGGCAGCGGTGTGGAACTCAACCGGGTGGCGAATGGTTGGCGGTTTCGCGCATGTCCTGAGATGCAGCCTTACTTAGATCGCCTCAACCCGCAAAAACCGCCGCGCTATTCGCGTGCTGTTATGGAAACACTTGCAATTATCGTTTATCGTCAACCGGTAACGCGTGGCGATATTGAAGAAATTCGCGGGGTAGCAGTATCCTCGCAAATTTTGAAGACACTAGAAACGCGCGGCTGGATAGATGTAGTTGGAACGCGCGATACACCGGGTAAACCAGAATTGTTCGCTACCACCAAGCAACTGTTGGACGACCTTAACCTGCGTTCGTTGCAGGAATTACCACCGCTGGAAGAAATGGGCAGTTTGCTGGAGCACGATGAGGCATGAATTTTAAATGCAAGCTGAACCATGAAATACATCAGTTCGCATAGCAACCCTTTCTATAAAGAGCTACTCAAGCTGGCCAGTTCAGCACGTCAGCGCCAAAAAGCCCAGCAGACTCTATTAGAAGGCGCACATCTACTTCAAGCGTACCATGCATCCGGCAATCAACAGCCTCAGCACTTGTTGGTGACGGAAGCGGCAATGCAAAACCGCGAAGTAGCGGAGTTACTGCACAAGTTTCCTGATGTGCCGTTATCTCAATTGGACGATAGCTTATTTACCAAACTGTCCGAGCTCAAAACGCCCAGCTGTATCCTCGCGCTTATTGAAGTACCTCGAATCCCAATCGCATTGCCCCAGAGTAGCTTTTGCTTGTTGCTGGAGGATATTCAGGATCCGGGTAATCTTGGCTCCATATTACGTTCAGCTGCTGCGGCAGGTTGCGATGCAATCTTTTTATCGAAGGGCTGTGCCGATGCCTGGTCACCCAAGGTGTTACGCGCCGGTATGGGTGGGCATTTTGTGTTAAGTATCCATGAATCAATTGATTTACTCGCCACAGCTGCCACATTTCAAGGGAAAATTTTTGCCACCGTGGTGGGTGCAAAAAGCAATCTTTATGATTGCGATCTTCGTGGCAACATTGCCTTTGCGGTTGGAAATGAGGGAGCAGGGTTGTCTGAAAACTTGCTGACAGTGATCAGCCGGCACATCACCATCCCTATGCCTGGACGTAGTGAATCATTAAATGTTGCTGCGGCCACTGCCATATGTCTGTTCGAAGCAGTACGGCAACGCGGGTAGCTGTTAATTTTAAAATGACCAGAAAATATCAAGCGAATTGTTGGTCGGGAATCTACTTGAAGGGAAATTGAATTAGTGCATTTCCCTAGTCCGCATTGGGTGGAACTAGAAAGTGTGGCTTGATTTGCTCAATTTGGGTTGTTATAGTGAAAACGGTTAGTGGCGCCTCTCAACGAAAGGAACTTAAAAAATGGATAAACTAGGAGCAGCAACCTCAACAGTGGATATTACCAAGGAAAAGCTAATGGACGATTTGAAAATAGTGGTAGCGGATGCGGAAGAGTTGTTGAAGGCAACAGCTAATCAGACTGGGGAACGTATTACGGCAGCACGCGCCAAGGTAGGGGAATCATTACAAGCTGCCAAAACCCGGCTTTCTAATGCACAAGTAGCGGTTATAGAAAAAACCCGGGCGGTCGCCACGGCCACGGATGAATATGTACATGTTAATCCATGGCAGGCGATAGGAATTGCTGCAGCGGTCGGTATTCTTTTGGGCGCAGTTATTTCGCGCCGCTAGAATATTGAATCGTGGGACTCCGTTACAGCCCGATAAATTGGGCTGTTTCGCGCACTGAACGGGTCTCGTTAAATCCAAACTGTTTTTGACCAACCTTGTCGAGTCGGTCAGCGCCATGAGCAGTGAGCCCATCCGTTTGCTGGCTGATTGAATTGCTTGAAGTCAGTCTCATTCAGCTCATTATGGAAAACGCGGTTATTTTGCTGGGAAATAAGTAATACTTCACCCTACTGATCTCCATGCGCAAACTCGCACTGAATCTCATCAACAAACATAAGCATCAGTTGCTTTCGACTGGCAAAATTGCCGCGATAGTCTTCCTTGTCTGTAGCGCACTTCTTTTTTTTGTTGGGCCACCCATCGTCAAATCATTTGTAGCCCAAAAAATTGGCGAAGAGATTGGACGTAAGGTTGATTTTGGCACGGTCAATATTAACCCATTCACGCTATCAACGACGATACGCGACATCGCCATCTACGAAGCGGGCCAACAACAGGAAAAAACTCTCGTTATAAATGAACTTTACGTGGATACCTCACTGGCTAGCGTTAGCCGTTTTGCACCCGTAATCAATGAAATTAGAGTTACTCAACCGATCGTTCGCATTATTCGTACAGGAGAAAACCGCTTCAATTTCTCAGACATCATTGATAAAATTTTGGCTAAACCAAAATCCAACGATGCACCCGCACGTTTTTCGTTAAACAATATTCACATCCACCAAGGCCGCATTGATTACGATGACCGTGTATTGCGATCACGCCACACCATCTCCGATCTCGATCTGTCGATTCCATTTCTTTCAAACCTGCCACATGATGTGGAGATTTTTACTGTCCCAGCATTTAGTGCAAAGGTAAACGGCACTCCACTCGTTATCAAGGCTAAAAGCAAGCCGTTTACTACGTCACGTGACACTTCAGTGCAGATCAATTTCGATGACCTGTTACTGCCAACCTATATGCCATTTGTGCCAGTTCCGTTAAATTTTAAATTGGCCTCCGCTTTGCTGGATACGCGCCTGAATGTCAACTTCCAACAAAGTAGCGGCACGCAAAAAATTGTCATTAGCGGCGATGCCAGCGTCCGTAAATTACAGCTACAGGAAAAATCGGGAATCCCGTTGGTACAATGGGACAAGCTATCGGTTGTGCTTGACCGCGTGGAGCCGTTTAATAGTCTGGTGCGTTTGCGCGAAATAAAACTGGAAAAGCCGGATATGCAAGTTAAGCGACTGCAGGATGGCTCGCTCAATCTTCTACATGCATTTGTATCACCATCAATAGATCAGAAAAACAAAGCCAACAACAGCGTAAATACAACGCCAAGCAACCAGCCCACCACTGCCAAGTCCAAGCCATTTTCTTTTTCTGTCGATCGTGCCGAAATTATGGACGGGCGCATCAACTGGCAGGATGCCACTACCGACCCTGAGTTTGGACCTGCAGCTCTGGTAATCAAACGACTGGATGCAAATTTGTCTAAATTCAGCACGGAAGGAAATACTCCCGCAAGTCTGGATGTTAAATTAGAAACCGATGCAGGTGAAATCTTGAGTCATCAGGGATCACTCTTGCTCAACGGTAAATCTTTGCAAGGTAATTTGCAAATCTCTGCTTTACAGCCGCAACGCTTGCGGCCTTATTTTGCTCCAGTTTTTGCTGCCGAATTGGAAGATACGCTACTGGATGCAAAGTTACCCTATCAACTGAACTGGCCAGAAACTGGCGTTAATTTGGCGCTTGCCAATGCCAGCGCCCACCTGCGTAATTTGCAAGTGAAGCTACCAACAGAAAAGGACAGCGGCATCACTGCCAAAGACATCACGCTTGATGGCTTTCAGTTTGACCTTGGCAAGCAAAGCGCCGTGCTCGACAGCGTGGTCATTAATACTGCCAAAATAAAAATCAAGCGCAACGTAAAAGGTGACATCGATTTAATGGCGATGCTTGCAGGCAATCGCCGTGCAAAAAAAGAAACTACGGCTAACCTTGAGACACCTGCCAAGCCTGGCGCTTGGCAGGTGTCTTTGAAGCAACTGAAAATCGAGCAATCCGATATTCATTTTAGTGACGCGAAGGTGGCACCCCAAAATGGCGGTAAGCCCGCAGTGCAGCAGCTGAGTAATATAGACCTTTTGCTTGAAAATATCGCCTTGATGACGGAAGCTACCACGTCAACTCCCTCGCCGCTGACTCTTAATCTTAGCCACAACAAGCGGGGCAATCTGAATGCCAATGGCACCCTGACATTACGTCCGTTTGGCGTTAATCTTAAAATTGATAGCAAAAAGCTTGCTGTAACGGCATTTCAGCCTTATTTCGCAGATCAAATCAACGCCACTTTTACCAATGGCAATCTTAGTACCAAGGGCAAACTGATGGTGCAATTACCCGAGCAACGACCGGTGCGCGCTAGTTATGTTGGCTCAATTAACTTGGCTGATATCCATACGTTGGACAAAATTAATGGTGATGATTTCATGCGTTGGAAATCGTTGTACATCGGCAATATAAACGCACAAATCAACACACAGAAAAATCCGTTGGCAGTATCGCTTGGCAATATTGCGCTTGCTGATTTTTATGCACGGGTTATTGTCAATGCTGATGGCCACCTTAATCTACAAGATATCGCGACAAAAAATGGACAGGGGCAATCCACTCCTACCAGCCTGACACAAGCGACACCTACAACAGATAATTCCTCGGAAACCGCTACGGTTGAATTACCTACGCCAACCATAGCTGTGTCAGCAAATGTGGCTCTGCCGAATGGATCGTCTGCTGATATCCCGGCTCAGACGGCAGATAAAGCTCCGATTACTCAAAACGCAAGTGTCAAACCATTGATACGTATTGGACAAATTACGCTGCAAAGCGGCAATATCTATTTTTCTGACCACTTTATCAAGCCCAACTACAGTGCCAACCTGACTGGTCTGGCCGGTTCGGTTTCAAAGGTTGCGTCTGATGACCCAACACCAGCCGATCTCGTCATGAATGGCAAAATTGACGATGATGCCGCGTTGGAAATAATCGGTAAGATCAACCCGCTGGGCGCCCAATTATTTCTTGATTTAGCGGCCAAAGCTCAAGGTATCGAGTTGACTCGTTTGACACCCTATGCGGCAAAATATGCGGGTTATCCCATCACCAAAGGCAAGCTGTCAGTAGACTTAAACTACCACATTGAAAATGGCCAGTTGAATGCCAAGAACAATGTATTTCTTGATCAGCTAACCTTTGGCGAAAAGGTGGATAGCCCAGATGCGCTTAAATTGCCAGTGTTACTTGCGGTCGCACTATTGAAAAATAGCCGTGGCGAAATCGACATTAATCTGCCGATTTCCGGTTCGTTATCCGATCCTAAATTTAGAATCGGCGGCATTATTTTCAAGGTCTTTATTAACCTGATAACCAAGGCCATCATCTCGCCGTTCTCACTGCTGGCCTCAGCTTTTGGCGGCGGTGACGAACTGGGTTATGTAGAATTCGCCCCTGGTGTAAGCAACCTGGCGCCGGAAGCACAAGCTAAGCTCGCTACATTAGCTAAAGCGCTTAATGATCGGCCAGCGCTTAAATTGGAAATCATTGGCCGTATCGACCCTGTCACCGACCGTGATGGTGCCCGCCGTGCCTATGTCACGCAAAAGATAAAGGCGCAAAAAATTAGCAGCCTGAAATCTGATGGCGCTTCCGTTAATCTGGAGGAAGTGACTGTCAGTCCTGAGGAATACCCCAAATACTTGGAACGGGCCTATAAAGCGGAAAAATTTTCAAAACCACGTAATTTTATCGGCTTACTAAAATCTTTGCCGCCGAAAGAAATGGAAAATTTAATGATTGTAAATGCACCGATTGGTGAAAATGAATTGAAGGCACTCGCTGAGCGCCGTGCATTGTTGGTCAAGCGACATCTGGAAGAGCAAGGTAAAGTGGCGAACGGGCGAATGTTCCTGGTGGCACCTAAACTGACGGCAGAAGGCATCAAGGATAAGGGCAAGCCTAACCGTGTCGATTTCACGTTGAAGTGATATATAATTTATATCCAGGATAACTCAAAAAGACATATTTTCTATGAGGCCAGACCCGCGCTCAAGGGACATGCTTCTCCAATAAACGGTTCAGATCGCGGCTTTGCTTCGCAAGATCTAATCTTATTCGTTGAGGCTGCCATTTTAGTTTGCATTAAGACCATATTCTCGTGAAAGGAGAGTTTTTTTCCAGTGAGATTCTCTGCACAAAATATCCTCTTTGCTAGCGTGTGTATCCGCTATTTCTAAAATAGAATAGCGAAAGTGTTTAGCCCTCTCATCTCCAACTTCGTTCAACAGTTTTCGTAATTCTACGTTTCCACCGTGACCATCTGATGCATAGCTTTCCCAGCGTTGCCATATTCCGCCTTCGCCAGATGCACTGCCAACATATAGTTTTCCCGTTGCCGTATCTGAGATAAGGTATACCCCTGCAACATTCGATAATGCAGCACGCCACGACTCAAGTGATTGTCTGAATACTAAGTTAAGCTCTGCTTTTGTGAGATTAACTGCTTTGAAGCCTGGAAACTCTCTAATTGAAATACGCTCAGTAAACACTTCATTTAAAATAATTCGGTTTGACCAGCTCTCCGCGTTGAGATATGACTGCCGCCCAGAGCGAGAGAAAGTTGCAACCATTCGACCGTTCATTTCTGAACATTTAAGGTCTTCTTCCAACTCGTAGTACCAACATTTACGCTCTTCAAGCCATTTAGGTGTTTTGGAAATATGAACACCTGCGAACAGCCAGCGATTACAGCCAGGTAGGCTAATCAATGAAAGTACAAATGTGCGCTTGAAGTTTTTGCGGGTTTGTAAACGTTGCCATTCATTAAATTCTCCAGCGAGATAAACATCAATTGGATTGACCTGTCCATTCCAAGTCGCTAAATGTATTTTTGTTTGGTCAGGCTTAACCGTTGGATTCATTAAGTAGATTAAATCGAATATGTGCATACACCAAAGCCCTAACGAATAGCGTTTATCTGCCGCCCTCCCCAAACTTGATAAACCCGCAGCCTTATTGGCGGCAGATAAATCTCGTTGGACTGAGCCACTGGAGAACGGAACCATGCGGATTGTAAGGTTTTGAAGTGTAGCGTCAACCCAATGCCATGAAGGGGCGGCAATGGGTGAAGAAGAAACGGATATCCTGGAGAGCATTCGTGGTTTACACTGGCACCAAAACGCCGCTCAAACTGTCTGGTCGAAGCGCCATTCATAGCAGCATGGACAACATAACGTAAACCCAGATATTTCAATTCATGGGAATTAACCGATAACCTTCATGCTTGCTGTTCCACGATACGAAAATGCCTCGGGCACTGCTTAATAAAAACGGAAAGTCAGTTCCACTCGCACTTTCTGCGATTGATCTAGCAGGCGACCAAGTTTGACCCCCATCGGTTGACTGTATCACCAGAAGTTGCGTTTTGGTGCCGTCATACTCAGTCCAGGTCAGGACGACATGCTTCCCCTGAGCTAAGATATCAGGGTGACTAGGCAGTTTTTTTGGCGTGCCGAACGACATCGGAACTGAGAAATTTTGTCCCCGGTCGGATGAATAGGCATAGAACAAACCTTGACGCGCGCTGCCTTGCGTAAACCAGGCAATATGGTAGCGGCCATCGTCAGCAATAGAAATTGCAGGTCCATGTTCAGGACAGCCCTTGATTTTCCATTCGTCAAAGGTAACGCGCCACGATAGCGGTTCTTTGCCATCAATTTGCGTCCTAGAAAGGCCATGATCGTGGATGCCGCCTGGGTAAATGAAACGCGCGAATAAAACAGGCTGGCCATCATTGCCGAAAGCTGCGGCTATGCGGCAACATTCGCAAAGGGTGTCGGAGAATCTTCTGTTGATGAAATTTTGACTATTCTTGCCGTCAATGGTGGTGTAATAAACCGCGTTACCAAGTTGTCTCCAGTCGGTACGGTCGCGTTCGTCAAGCCAGAAGACATAGGCTTGACCGGATGAATTTAAAACCAGCCGACCCTGAAAAGAATTAGCTTCGGATGCTTGGTCGCTCAACGGTTTTGGCGTTGAAAAACTGCGGCCATTGTCGGTAGATGTACTGAAATATACGGCTACTGGCTGAACGCCTTCAGCCGAATAGATGACGGAAATTTTTCCGCTACGATCCACGACGATGCCGGGCCGATTTTCACCACTCACTTTGATGCGCTGTGGTTCCTTATTGATACGCACAGGCGCACTGAAGGTCTTGCCCAAGTCAGTTGAATAATCAACATACACATGCCATTTATCTGGCACGACCCGCCATAAACGGTTATCGGGACCGAAAGCGGCGGTAACATACAGGCTTCCGCCTTGAGGACGGCGTTTTGAATCGGTTGTGCTGGCCTTCGAATCATCATGGTGGGCATAACTATCCGTGCTAAATGCCATTGCGCCGAGTATCAATAGAAAATAGAGCAGTTGACAACTGCTCAGTGAGAGAGCCCCGAGGAATCCATTTGCAATTGTTATACGATTGATTCTAAAGGTTCTCTTGGTCATTGGGTAATTAGGCACAGTAATTATATGGTCGATCCAGAAATCTAATTGTTGCCAAAAAATCGTTAGAATGCGACAACGAAGCGGTAAGTGACCCGGTAATCCGGTGGCGTTTGATAACCGTTTATGTTTTTGACTATCGGTGTGCCTAACGACAAGGCTGTATTCCAGTTTTTGCCGCCGGAGTATCTGATGCCCGGCGAGAGATAAATGATATTGCTACCTGAGTTTGGATCAGTCAGGCCAGCGGTTTTTTGACGATCCTGCCACTGACCATTTAGCTCCAAGATGCCCGTCCACGAGGAATTGTTGCTGCCAACGAAAAGGTTATTTCTGGCTATGCCAACGAAAGCATAAGAAAGCGCGACATTATAGTCAAAAGTATCGCCGAGATTGGTATATTGCACCCCTTGAGTTGCTACTGTATAGAGGATACTGCTATCCAAAGAGACCTTTCCCATAGCGCGGGTAAAGGAAAAACCGACAGCAGGATTCCATGCGCCGCCGCTGGGCTGGGAGTGTGTTTCAAGACTTTCACTTTCGCCATGGTGGCCAACACCTTGGATGTTGCTTTTCCCTGGAGTAGTGAGGGCTACGACCAATGATAAATGGTTTAGATTGTCGTCGGTATGAAAAAAACGATATTGACCAAATAGGGATGCGCCGCCAAATCCACCTGGATCTCCCTGCCTAAGAATTTCATCGCCATGTTCATTAGGTGAGCGTAGGTCAAAGCGCTGCACATAAGGAAGTCTGATACCCAACGTCCAGTTGTCTGTCACACCATAGGCCGCAAATACAGATGGCACGAAAAGAGATTTAAGACTGTGGACGTCACTATGGGCATCGTCGACAGCATTATTTTTCAGGCCAAGTAGTTTAGAGTCTGAAGGCGTGTCAAAACCAGTTAATTGGGCGATCAAACCGCCGACCCACATGCCGGCGGGGAGTGTGATTCCGGTTTGAGTGATAATCGGCGATGCGGTACCAATGCCGAAGCCCATGGAGCCATGATCGGCCAGAGCTGTATTACTGTAAATGGTCAATGCCGATGTTAGGCACATCACCAGCGGAATTATCTTTGAAAGACTCATAACTAATCCCCATGATTTATAGTGTTGGAATGCTTATCACCCATTGCACAGACATTCATAAATTCGCATTATTTATTTTATTTTTTGAATTGCAATATTAAGCCAGCGCCTATATTTGCTCGGCAGGGTTAGAGGGTAACCCAGTTCATCAAGCGTGGAAATGCGACAAATTGTCGCACCGTTATGATTCAGTTGGCAGAAAGAACGATTCGTGCGCTAGCTTGGCTTTAGGCATTGCACCCGAAACAGTAAGAACAGGATCATTTTGAATCTGTCGAAAGGTGGGTAGGCTTCGACAAGTTCAGCCCGAATGGAGTTAATACTTCACCGTGCCGGATCGATAAACTCAAACTGGTACGCAAATGTGGTGCCTAATACCGTTATTGATTGTATGTGGAAGATTGTTATCCAGTAGGAACCAGTAACAACTATGCTTACTTACATTGAACGTACTTATAGGATTGCGGTCGAATCTGATGTTATCCATGCAGGAACTATCTTGTTGCATGGCATGTCATGCAACAAGATAGTTCGTTCGGATTAAAGTGCGTATCACTGATTTAGATCTCCGTTGTAGTTGACACCAAGAATACTAGGGGACACGCTTATGTCGATTTTACTGATTCTAACTTTGCACGGAAAAATGTTGGCTGTTTTGTAGAATAAGTTGCAAGCGAGCTTTAGTCTATAAAAATTAGAGCCAGTAATAACTGATTTTATCTTAATATTTCAAAGGATAAATAACATGAGAAACCTACTGGAACAACTTGAATTAATGACAACTATTGTGGCTGATACCGGTGACATAGAGGCAATTCGCCATTATCGTCCGCAGGACGCTACCACTAACCCCTCGCTGCTGCTTAAGGCTGCCACACTACCGGAATATGTTCCGCTCATTGACAATGCCATCGTCTGGGCCAAATCGCAAAGCAACGATCGTGGGCAGCAGGCGCACGATGCCATGGACAGGCTGGCGGTGGATGTCGGTGTGGAAGTACTCAAATACATTCCAGGACGTATCTCGACCGAAGTGGATGCACGGCTTTCTTTCAATACTGTGGCCTTGATAGATAAGGCCCGCAAGCTGATCAGTTTATACAATGCGGCTGGCATATCCAACGACCGTGTGTTGATTAAGATCGCCTCTACTTGGGAAGGCATCCGCGCTGCGGAAATTCTTGAGCGTGAAGGCATTAACTGTAACATGACATTGTTGTTCGGTTTTGCCCAGGCGCGTGCCAGTGCAGAGGCGGGGGTGACGCTGATTTCTCCGTTCGTTGGGCGCATCCTCGATTGGCACAAGGCACACAGTGACCGTGATTTTTCGGCGGATGAAGATCCTGGCGTACAGTCGGTACGCAAAATTTATGCGTACTATAAGACGTATGGTTTCAAAACCATTATCATGGGCGCTTCATTCCGCAATATGGGTGAGATATTGGCGCTAGCCGGTTGTGACCGGCTCACCATCTCGCCCCCGCTGTTAAAAGAATTAAAAGCCACGCAAGGTGTATTAGTACGTCAATTGAACGATACCGGAATGACCGAACCGCAGTCGCAACCGATGACCGAAGCGATGTTCCGCTGGGAGCTGAACGAAGATGCTATGGCTACAGAAAAACTAGCCGAGGGCATACGCGGTTTCACCTTGGATCAGATCAAATTGGAAAAAACGCTTGCGGAAAAGCTTTAGGAACGGGCAGATTAAACACACTTGCTAAAGTGTGTGCTTGTTTTTCTTTTTTCTTAAAAAAGCTGGTGAAATTGAATCAGCCAATCAATTTCGGGGTATTTTGCAATCAAAACATAACTTGTTCTAAGTTTCCTTATATTATTAAAGGAAGAGCAAAATTCTGAATTCACCACTTGTTATACCCGAATTGTCCGTTTCGGCTCGCCAGATGTACAAGTCATATCTCATGAAAGGATAGACCCCATGAAAATCCTGGAACCCTGTACGCTGGTTTTTTTCGGTGCCGGTGGAAATCTAAGCCGACGCAAGCTGATTCCAGCTTTGTTTCATCTTGAAACTGCTCAGCGTCTACCCGACCATCTAATTATTCTTGGTTGCGATATTGCCCACTACAAACATGAACAATGGCTGGGTTTAGTATCTGACATTTTGCGTGAGCTGCATAGTGCGAAAATTGACGAAGCGGCGCTGCAACGTTTTTGCGCTCGCCTGCATTATTTCGCCATTCCACCTGGTGACGAGGATGCTTATGTGCGGCTGCAAACTTTGCTGGATAAAGATCCAAAGTTTCCACCAAACGTGGTGTACTACATGGCGGTACGACCCGTTGATTATCCCGGTATCGTGGAAAAACTGGGCAACATCGGGTTATTAAAACAGCACAACGGCTGGCGCCGCGTGGTGATTGAAAAACCGTTCGGCTACGACTTGCTTTCTGCGCAAACCCTGCAAGCAAGCCTCTACCGTCATCTCGATGAGCCACAAATCTATCGCATTGATCACTACCTCGGCAAGGGCACGGTGCAGAACATCATGGTGTTTCGCTTTGCAAACCTGCTGCTGGAACCATTATGGAGAAACCATTATATCGATCATGTGCAGATCACCCATTCTGAAACATTGGGGGTGGAAGGACGTGCCGATTACTACGAAGGCGCAGGGGCACTGCGCGACATGGTGCAGAGCCATCTGTTGCAGTTGCTGGCACTTGTCGCGATAGAGCCGCCATTGAGCATGTCAGCCGAACACTTGCGTGATGAGAAAGTAAAAGTGTTGAAAGCCATCCGTCCCATTACCCAGAATGCGGTGCATGCCCACGCTTTTCGCGGCCAGTACGCCAGTGGTGTGATCGACGGTAAGACCGTGCCTGGTTATTTGGAAGAGCCAAATGTCGCGCCGGGTAGCACAACCGAAACTTATGCCGCAATGAAATTGTTCATCGACAACTGGCGTTGGGCAGGCGTGCCATTCTATCTGCGCACTGGCAAACGTTTGGCGGAAGGTAGCTCGGCGATCTGCATCCGCTTCAAGGCGCCGCCGCAGGATTTATTGCGGCATATCCGTAAAGGTGTGCCGCAACCAAACTGGATTATGCTCGGTATCCAGCCAGACGATTGTTTGAAGATGGAGTTGCAAGTCAAGGTGCCAGGGCTGGATATGCAAACACGCACCATCAGTCTGGATGCGACTTACCGCAAAGACGGCGAAGAAGATTTCGATGCTTATGAAGGGTTGATTCTTGATGTCATCCTCGGCGACCACTCGCTGTTCCTGCGCATCGATGAAGTCGAGGCGGCTTGGCGTGTAGTCGATCCAGTAATTAAAGTGTGGTCGATGGAGCGCAGCTTCATCAACACCTATCCGGCTGGTAGCTGGGGGCCACGCGGCACTTACCGTTTGTTTGATCGCGAAGACCAGTTCTGGCGCCATTCCTTAAACCCAGAAGGCGGCAAGCTTGAGGCATATTAAAATGAGATCGCTTCTGACCGGTGATATCGGCGGTACCAAGACCCGTTTGGCGTTAGCCGACGTGAACAGTAATGATGTTGTGATCCGCCGCGAGCTTAGTTATGCCAGCCAGCGCTATGAAACTTTTGAAACGCTGCTGAGTGAATTTTTGTCATCGGATGATAACGTTGACGATGCGGCTTTCGGCATTGCCGGGCCGGTACAGGATGGTGTGGCGCAAGCGACCAATTTGCCTTGGCGGATCGATGCCACCGCACTGTGCCAACGCTTCGGTTTTTTACGCTGCCATCTGTTGAACGATTTGGAGGCCACGGCTTATGGTTTACCCGCGCTAGTCGATGCTGATTTGTTGACGCTACAAACAGGGTCGCCAGATGCACTAGGTAATGCGGCGGTAATCGCTGCCGGGACGGGTTTAGGTGAGGCGGGTTTGTATTGGGACGGACAATCCCATCGCCCTTTCGCCACAGAAGGCGGACACGCCACGTTTAGTCCGCGTAATACCCTGGAATTTGCCTTGTTAAGACATTTACAACAACGCCATTCTGAGCACATGAAGGGACATGTCAGTTGGGAGCGTGTCGTTTCTGGCATGGGGCTGCTTGATCTGTATGCATTCTTGCTTGATTACCGGCATGTATCGACTCCGGCGTGGTTAGCGAAAGAAATGCGTAACACAGATACAGCGGCGGTGATTTCCACTGCGGCACTGGCAAACAGCGATCCGATATGCGTGGAAACAATGCAATTATTCGTCAGCTTGTATGGCGCGGAAGCCGGCAATCTGGCACTTAAAGTGATGAGCCATGGCGGCCTCTATATTGGCGGTGGCATCGCACCGAAAATATTACCGCTGTTGCAAACGGGTGATTTCCTCAATGCTTTTCTCGACAAAGGACGGATGCAACCGTTACTGGCGGCGATGCCGGTCAAGGTGATTCTGAATGATCGCGCGGCACTGTATGGTCCGGCCTTGTTCGCTGCATATTATGCTGAAAAGATAGTTTGAACGGTTTTCACTATGCCGAATATCTCGGGGTTGGCCTTGTATCTGGATGCAGAGCAGTGAACCGGGGTTACACCCTCATGCCGTAGAAAAATTTATTTTATTAGAGGAGTAAATAATGCAGATCGGAATGATAGGGTTGGGGCGTATGGGTGCAAACATGGTGCGTCGTTTGAACCGTGCCGGACATCAATGTGTGGTCTTCGACCGCAGCAGTGAAGCGGTGCAAGCATCGGCAAAAGAAGGCATGACACCCGCTATGAGCGTGCAAGATTTGGTGAACAAGTTGAGTGCACCGCGCGCCATTTGGCTGATGTTGCCCGCAGCGGTTGTGGATGCCAGCATTGCGGAACTCGCCCCGTTGCTGAGTGCGGATGACACCATCATCGATGGCGGCAATTCCTATTATAAGGATGACATCGTCCGCGCAAAGAATCTGTCGGCACAGTCCATTCATTATGCGGATGTGGGCGTCAGCGGCGGGACTTGGGGGTTGGAACGCGGTTACTGTTTAATGGTCGGTGCCCAGCAGCATACGTTTGCGCGCTTGCAACCCATCTTTGCCGCGTTGGCGCCGGGTGTGGAAGCTGCGCCGCGCACCGAAGGGTGCAGTGGCCAGCCGAGCACAGCCGAGATCGGCTATCTGCACTGCGGTCCGGAGGGTGCCGGACACTTTGTCAAAATGGTTCACAACGGTATCGAATACGGCATGATGGCCGCTTATGCCGAAGGTTTTAATTTATTGCGTCATGCCAATGTGGGTGGCATGTTGCATCAAGTGGATGCAGAGACCACACCATTACGTGAACCAGAAGCGTTCCGTTACGATATCAACGTAGCCGAAGTGGCCGAATTATGGCGGCGCGGCAGCGTGGTGAGTTCCTGGCTACTTGATTTGACTGCGCACGCGTTGCAAGCCGATCCGAATCTGGAGAGGTTTGGTGGCAAGGTATCAGACTCCGGTGAAGGGCGCTGGACCAGTATTGCCGCTATTGAATCGGGTACACCCGCGCCGGTTCTTACCGCAGCATTATTTGATCGCTTCAATTCGCGCGGGGAAGCGGACTATGGCAACAAATTGCTATCCGCCTTGCGCTATGAATTTGGCGGACATCAGGAGAAACGCTAGTGCCGTACGCTACTTAAAAACTTATATAACTGAAAAGCTGTATATGCTTGGGATAAATTGGTACCCAGTTTAATTTGCTACTTTAAGCTGCCAAGTGGAGTGACAAGCGACACACTTAGTCAATGTATTCGACAGCATCTTTAAAATTTCTGGTGCAGGCACTTTATTTTCGGCAGCATTGGCTATTGCATCCATATCGCGGTGAACGCTCATGCCCAGCGATTTTAATTCCATTGGTAGTTTTGTCATCAGTGCCGGGCTTGCATCAGCGGCAACCACCATACCTGCAGCGCTTGAAGCCTTGATGACGCGCTGCATATCGCCTTGATTTACACCCTCTAGTATTCCTTGTGTTGCGGATAGCAGGCCTCGCATTTCGGATAAAATCAAGTCACGCTCGCTAACATGCAGCACAACAGCGGTTCTACTGTCAGTTCCGGTGGTAGTATTTCCACGGATGAAGAACCATGCGAATACGGCAATAGTAAAAACCCAGAGCAACAAGGCGATTATGGTAAGTGTATTAGACTTCATGTGAGCTCCATATATGGTTTATGAGGGGATGCAAGGTAGAGGAGACCCGTACTTCTGTCTGTGTCAAAAGTCACATATCTACGTTATGTTTTGTCCAAGTATATCTGATGTCATGCCAACGAAAATCCTCGATGCCTATTTGCCCTAATGCTTAAAACCATATTCTGGTGTTCACTTACGTAATTGGCTTACCGTTACAAATATTGCGGACATAAAGGATTGATGCAGTTTGGCCGATAGATAAAAATGAAGTAATGGTATTTTTTCCTTTGTTGTTTTGGCATCGCACGGCACGCGACAGGGGATAGATTGTTAAGAGGTACTTTTAGTCGGAGCTATAACTATGTCAGTTAATATAAAACCATCGCCCTGCAGCGACGCCGAGGTGTGCAATGAGCGTAACGCGCTTGTGCAAAAACTTAGTAGCGATGCCGGGATATTTGCGCTCGGTTCTGCGGTGTCGCGTGTCGTGCAACTTACAGCATCCGATGACGAAGCGACCAATAATCTTGCGCATTGCGTGTTGTCGGATGTAGCGCTGACGCAAAAAATTTTGCGTCTATCAAACTCGGTGTCCTATCGCCGGGCGTCCAACACACCCGTAACTACGATCTCCCGGGCGATTTTTATGCTTGGGTTTGATTCGGTAAAAACGAGTGCGCTGGCCATGCTATTGGTAGATAACCTGTCTAACCATAATCATGCGCAGAGTATCCGTGCAGAGCTGGCAGACGCCTTGCGTGCCAGCCTGTTTGGCCGCGAGTTGGCGCGTCGCAGCAACTATCAAGATGCGGAAGAAGCATCGATTGCGGCCTTGTTTAAAAATTTGGGTCGTTTGCTGGTGGTATCGCACGAACACGCATCTTCGAGACAAATTGACATACTTGTCGCCGCAGGCAAACATAGCCCAGCCAAAGCTTCAGCCAAAGTACTCGGTTGTAGCTATGACGAACTGACTGAAGCGGTACTAACTGAATGGGATATTCCAAAAACAATCATTAGCGCGTTGAAAGCTTTGCCTGCCGGTAGACAGCAGGCGGCGGGCAAGCGCCAAGAGTGGATGTGCCAGGTCGCTACATTTAGTGCCGAGGCCTCCAAGTTGGCCTCACGCGCTGACGCCGAAGTAAAAGCCGATGAACAACAACTGTTGGCGCGTTTTGGCGCAGCCTTAAATCTTGATACTAAAAAAATGCGCGAGTTATTCACTTCGGTTGAAGAAGACATGCGGGATCTATCCGAGAGCTTTAAACTCGGCGAAGCGGATAACACTGCCGCTAGCAATGAGAATGACATGCCGGACGTATTATTAATGGCGGCCATGAGTGCGGACGCCCGGGCTGAAGGTTTTCATCCCAGTGGTAAGCCAATTAATGCGCGCGATTTATTGCTGGCCGGTATGCAGGATGTAATACAGATGCGGGCATTGGGCCGCAGCAAAGTCAATGAATTAATTTTACTGGTACTGGAAACTTTATACCGAAGCATGGGGTTTCGTTTTGCGACCATGTGTTTAAAAGATGCCAAGTCGGGGCAGTTTCGCGCCCGTGTTGCGCTTGGAGAAGGCCATACATCACGCCAGGCAGGCTTTGTATTTCAAATGACTTCAGAGCGGGATTTGTTCCATCGAGCCATGGAAAGTGATACCGACTTGATGATATCGGATGCCAGTAACGAAAAAATACGCGATCTTTTGCCTGCATGGCATCGCAACCTGTTGCCCGATACGCGTAGTTTTATTGTACTGCCGCTGGTTGTGCACAAAGTACAAATCGGTTTGTTTTATGCAGACCGTATTTTGCCAGCGCCAGAAGGCCTTCCACCTGACGAAATTGCGCTGATAAAGGCACTAAAGAGCCAAATCTTGGCTGTGCTCAGCGGCACTTAAAAAGTGGCCGGGGCCAATGATTTGAAACTTTTGTAAAGGCTTGGCACGCATTCTCCTTCATGGTGCGTGAAACGCGTTTACAGTTTTCAAATTAATACTCGTCAATCAACCACGACTGTGACATCGCCCAACAACACACCGCTCAGAAAGCGGCATAGCGCAAGGCATTCGGAGAAGTTGCCGAAATCAGTGTGTATCTAAGCGGATAAAATACTTAATCCAGATTCATGAGTTGAACCAAACTTCATATCGCCTTTCGTCGGAATGCACATATTTCGCTTCTCTCCCAGGCTTGTCGACTATGCCAGCTGAATTTCGTGGCTAATCAGGTTTTTTGGATATCCGTACTATTTTCAGTTTTCATCGCCAGTATTTCCAGAAGCATCGGACACTTATTTTTGTTGGCTTATCCCAGTGCGTTATAGTTGACATCCATTCCATCCATCGCTAAATTCCATACCTTAGCAATTTAGTCAACCAAAGGAAAAAATTATGGCTGTTCTCGTCGGTAAACTTGCCCCAGACTTTACTGCTGTTGCAGTGATGGGTAACAATGAAATAAATGAAACTTTTAGTTTGACGAACCATTTGGACGGAAAATACGGTGTGATATTCTTTTACCCGTTGGATTTTACTTTCGTATGTCCTTCAGAATTGATTGCGTTCGATCATCGCTTAGACGAATTCAAAAAGCGTCAAACTGAAGTAATCGGCATTTCTATTGATTCACAGTTTACCCATCTGGCTTGGAAAAATACGCCCGTTAATATGGGTGGTATCGGTCAAGTGCGTTATCCGCTGGTGGCCGATATTAAACACGATATTTGCCGTGCTTATGATGTTGAACATAAAGATGGAGTGGCTTTCCGTGGTTCGTTTTTGATAGACCGTGGTGGCGTTGTACGCCATCAGGTCGTGAATGATCTGCCACTTGGCCGTGATATTGATGAGATGTTGCGCATGGTAGATGCATTGCAATTTCACGAAGAGCATGGTGAAGTTTGCCCCGCTGGCTGGAGTAAGGGTAAAGCTGGCATGAATGCTTCTTCTGAAGGGGTGGCGAAGTATTTGGCCGAACACGCTGAAAAACTATAGGCGATTTTTTTCATTATAAAAAGGCTCCTGAGGGAGCCTTTTTATTGGTCTTGATAGCAGCCAAGGACTGCTACAATTCGGTTATTTTTTACGGTTTTACAAGGAATTTATGCTGATCTGGCTCATCATTCTTTATCTGATGATTTCTATCGGAATCGGTTTGTACGCCGCCACGCGCGTACATAACGTCAAAGACTATGTGATGGCCGGTCGGCACTTGCCGCTGTATGTCGTGACTGCCACAGTGTTTGCTACCTGGTTCGGTGCAGAAACTGTGTTGGGGATATCCACAAAATTCGTCCAGCAGGGCTTGAGGGGAATAGTTGAAGACCCTTTTGGCGCTAGCATGTGCCTAATTTTGGTAGGTGTATTCTTCGCCGCCAAGCTTTATAAAATAAACCTGATTACCATTGGCGATTATTACCGGCAACGTTACGATCGTACGGTGGAAGTACTTACCAGCTTGGCCATCATAGCTTCATATTTGGGCTGGGTGTCAGCGCAGATTACAGCATTGGGCCTAGTGTTTTCCTTTGTCACCCAAGGTGCGATTTCTCCTAGCGAAGGTATGGTGGTTGGTGCTGGCATCGTGCTGGTTTACACCTTGTTTGGCGGTATGTGGTCGGTGGCATTGACAGATGCTTTTCAAATGACGATTATCGTTGTCGCCATGTTGTACCTGACTTGGCTGCTATCTGGTATAGCAGGTGGGGCAGGGGTAGTCATAGACCATGCCGCACAAGCCAACAAACTTATTTTATGGCCGCAATTGGAAACCAGAGACATACTCGCATTTATTGGCGCAGCGGTAACCATGATGTTAGGTTCCATCCCGCAGCAGGATGTATTCCAGCGTGTAATGTCCGCCAAAAATGAAAAAACTGCCGTATACGGCGCGCTGCTTGGGGGCATCTTGTATTTCTTGTTCGCTTTCATACCTATTTTCCTGGCTTATTCCGCCACGCTAATTGACCCCATGATGGTAGCCGCGTTGATCGACAGTAACGCACAGTTAATTCTACCTACGCTGATCATGAACCATACGCCAGTGTTTGCGCAGGTGATGTTCTTTGGTGCTCTACTTGCCGCCATTATGAGTACTGCCAGTGGCACGTTACTGGCACCGTCAGTAACTTTTACCGAGAATATCCTGAAAGGCATTATCGGCCACCAGAGTGATCGACATTTTTTGTGGACCATGCGCACGGTCGTTGTATGCTTCACCGTAGCCGTTACCATGTTTGCGCTAAAATCGACATCGAGTATTTATTCGATGGTAGGAAACGCATACAAGGTGACTTTAGTAGCAGCATTTATTCCGTTGGTGTGTGGGCTGTACTGGAAGCGAGCGAATACGCAAGGTGCCTTGTTTTCAATTGCTGCGGGTCTTTCTTCCTGGTTACTGCTTGAAGTTTTTAATCCTGAAGGTCTATGGCCACCGCAACTGGCTGGTTTATTGATGAGTGCAGCAGGCATGTTAGTCGGCTCGCTACTGCCTGATTTGAAGCGCCGCCGCGCTGTTTATTAAATTGAATAGCGGCATGGCCGTCATATTATTGTCATAATTCTGTCATATCATCGTAAGTTGTTTGTCATGTGAACAACGGAGAAAATAATGACTGCGAATATTCTGGTAGTGGAAGACGAGCCTGCGATACAGGAACTATTGGCATTCAATATATCGCAATGTGGCTACCGCGCAATTGAGGCATATGATGCCGATGGTGCTTGGACACACATCAACCATGCGCTGCCAGATCTAATCCTGCTTGACTGGATGTTGCCCGGTAGTAGTGGCGTGGAACTGGCGCGCCGCCTGCGCGCCGATCAACGGACACGTAACATTCCTATCATAATGCTGACCGCGCGCACCGATGAACGCGATAAAATTCTGGGGCTGGAATCAGGCGCGGATGATTACATAACCAAGCCGTTTTCGCCGCGCGAACTAATGGCTCGTGTCCGTGCCGTGCTACGCCGCCGCGCGCCACAAATGAGTGATGAAACGGTTGCTGCGGGTGGGCTGGAATTGTCACCAGCAATGCATCGTATCAACGCTAATGGAGCAATGATCGACCTGGGGCCGACCGAGTTTCGTTTATTACATTTTTTTATGACCCATCCCGAGAGAGTCTATAGCCGTTCGCAGTTGCTTGACCAAGTTTGGGGAGATCATGTGTTCGTGGAAGAACGTACAGTGGACGTACACATTCGCCGTTTGCGCCAAGCGCTTGAACCTTACAGCCTCGATGGTTTAGTTCAGACTGTGCGCGGCAGTGGCTACCGTTTTTCGTGTAACTAAAGCGGATGGGTAAAACGTAACCGCAATCCTTCCCATCAATTGCATTCTTTTTGCACCCTGCTGATATATGGTTTTCCACCGCTTTGCGCACCATAATAATGGCGCAGCGTAATTTTTAAAGGCTACACCATGTTTGATTTTTGGCGGCGCGCACTTTTCTTCCCATTTGCCTTCCTGCTTTTCTCCTTGCTGGCGTGGATAACAGTAGGCGCATTAGCCGCTACCTTATTATTTAGTGTGTTTCTGCTGATATATATCGTTCTTCACTTGCGTCAACTCGAAGCGCTTGATTGCTGGCTGGCCGATTCTGATAAGTGTATGGTGCCTGATGGTTCGGGGTTGTGGGGGGATGTATTTACCCGGCTAAACAGGATGGTACGTCAACACCGCAAAGAACATGAACAACATGTCGCGGCGCTACAGCACATGGAACAAGCCACCTCGGCACTACCAGAAGGAGTAGCTATACTCGATGAAGCCTACCACATTGAATGGTGCAACCCGCTTGCCGAACAACATTTTGGCCTCGACAGCAAGCGCGATATCGGCCAGCAGATTACTTATCTGGCACGTCAACCAGAATTCGTGAAATACCTTGCCATGCACGAATTTAGCGAACCGCTGATTCTGAACGGTGCGCGGCAGGATGGACTGACGCTGTCCATTAAATTGATCCCCTACGGTGCTAATAAACTGCTACTAATTAGCCGCGACATTACCCATCTGGAACGCATTGAAACCATGCGCCGTGATTTTGTCGCTAATGTGTCACATGAGTTACGCACACCTCTTACCGTAGTCAACGGTTTTGTTGAAACCTTGCATGACATGCCCAGCCTTGAAAACAGCATGGCGCGTCGTGCACTGCACCTGATGGGGGAGCAAATGTACCGTATGGAGCGTCTGGTAGACGATTTACTTACCCTGTCCAAATTGGAAAATACACTCAATGCCTTGCAGGAAGAAACAGTGGATGTGCCCGGGCTTTTACGCACGCTGCATCAAGAAGGACAATCTTTAAGTGCGGGGAAACATACTTTGCGGCTGGAATTAGCGAGCAATTGCGCTCTGCTTGGCAACACTGATGAGTTGCGTAGTGCCTTCAGTAATCTGATATCAAATGCCATCCATTACACCCCACAAGGAGGCGAGATTTTGGTGAGCTGGCACGAGCAGGGCGATCAACCGGTTTTTAGTGTGCAGGACAGCGGCATCGGCATCGCGCCACAACACATTCCGCGCTTGACAGAGCGTTTTTATCGGGTAGACAGTAGCCGTTCACGCGAAACAGGAGGCACTGGTCTGGGGCTGGCTATCGTCAAGCATATCGCCAACCGACATCAGGCGCGACTGGAGATTGCCAGTGGGGAAGGGGAGGGCAGTACCTTCAGTATTGTATTTTCAGCTAGCCGACGCCTGTTATTGTGTGCGGAAGATGCCACCACTGATTACATGCCAAAAACGGATATTCAATAGCATTTTCTGCATTCAGGCCAGGTTTTTGACATACCATGCCATCGATTCTTCCAGGCCTTGGGCAATGGCATGGCTAGGCACATAACCCAGTAAAGACTGGGCTTTTGAAATATCCGCTTGAGAGTGGCGCACATCACCTGCACGAAAATCACGGTAAACCGGTTTAAATTCTTTCAAATGGGGGAAGTGTGGCAAGAGCAATATTCGGCATTGATCAAAAAGGTTATTGAGCGTAGTTCTATCACCTACGGCAATATTGTAAACCTGATTGGCAGAAGCGATATCTTGTACAGTCGCGGCCAGAAGATTAGCTTGTACGGCGTTGTCGATGTAACAAAAATCGCGGCTAGTTTCCCCGTCACCATTGATATAAACAGGCTTATTTTTGATCATACAAGCCACCCACTTTGGGATTACCGCTGCGTAAGCACCATTAGGATCTTGACGGCGTCCAAAGATATTGAAATAGCGCAAACCGATTGTATGGAACCCGTAACATCGACTAAAGACGTCGGCATAAAGCTCGTTTACATACTTTGTAACGGCATAAGGCGACAAAGGCTTTCCTATTAAATTCTCAATTTTGGGTAATCCTGGGTGATCACCATAAGTTGAACTGGAAGCCGCATAAACAAAGCGTTTTACTGCGGCATCGCGCGCCGCTACTAGCATGTTGAGAAATCCCGAGATATTATTTTCGTTAGTAAGAATAGGATCCTCAAGTGATCGTGGTACCGAACCAAGCGCTGCCTGGTGCAGTACATAATCGATACCTGATACCGCTTCTCGACAAATACTTAGATCGCGAATATCCCCCTCAATGATACGAAACCCAGCCCATTGTTGCGGTGTAACGCAATGTTGTACTTCCTTCAAATTCTCCCTGTAACCAGTAGTAAAGTTATCCAATCCTATAACATGTTGGTCAAGCTTTAAGAGTGTCTCCACCAAATTGCTTCCAATAAATCCAGCCGCACCAGTAACTAGCCAAACACGGGGTTCCTGCGGAAGGCGCTGCTTAAGCACTTGAAAAGTGGTCATAATTATTTCCTCACAAATACTAAAAAGGCATACCGCATACCTTCGACTGCTATTGGGTTAAATGCGAATTTGTCACCAGCCTGTGCAAGTTATTCGTGATTAAACTTGAGGAACTTAGAAATTTCTAAGCGGGTAGTTAGGGTGACTTACAACACAGGACAGAAACTGTCCAGGCCGAATTCTACCTTAGCCCAGCCTCGTTTTACACCAGCATCCAAGTTTAGCATTTGTGTTATTTTTTTTAGAAGCGGCCATTCAGGCAATACAAAAAATTTGCAATCATTTTTAATAAAAGTAATAATAATACGAATTATTCTTATTTATATTATATGGATTTTGATAGCTATGCCAATTCAACGCGAGACAGAAACTCCTGGCAGTGTATTTGCGTCGGCTTCCAGTTCTGATGCAAATTCACTCATTCGCATTAAAAGTCAGGATTTGTTTCAACTAAAGCGCGAAATAGAAATTGAACATGCGGGCCGCATTTACCGGCTTCAATTAACACAGAGCAACAAATTGATTTTAACTGCATGAAGGCAAAATCAAATTAAATAAATCGTTGCAGTTTTGTAAGGTTATTGCAGCTGTTAACCAAAAAAAACAGGATGTTAATGCAACTATATGAACGATAACTGGAAGCGCTTATGAATTAAAAAATAAAAATTAGAAAACAAACCAAAAACTGAAATGAATTTGGCGAAGTGGCGATTAGTCCTGCCAAGTACGTTAAAAAAATAATTTAACTGAATTTATACATTAGACCCGAAAAAGGAATGCATTCATGAAATTTACACTAACTTTTCTCGCCGCTGCCATGAGTGGCATGCTTAGTCTTAATGCTGCCGCGCACATGCTATGGTTGGAGGGTGACGCTACTGCAGGCAAACTTTATTTCGGTGAGTATGGTGATAACTTACGGGAAACTTCGCCAGGCAAACTCGACAATATTATTACACCGATGATAACCATTGTTGATGCGGCCGGCGCAGAGAAGTCTGTTATTGCAAGCCGGGGTGGCAATTACTACGCTATCTCCGGTGGACCTACTGTATTGGTGCAAGCACTCAAGCAACCCATACGTACTCCACAAGATAAGCTCGCTCCTGTGCAAAGAAGCTTTTTGTATGCGAGGCAAGGTAATGAGGGTAGCTTGCCATTGGATATACAACAAAAAGCAAATAAGTTGCGCTTAAGCTTTATGGGTAAGCCATTGGCTAAGGCTGAAATTGTTCTTATTGCACCCAACGGCTGGGAAAAACCTTTACACACAGACGAAAATGGTGAAACGAATTTCCCACTGCTAGAGCCTGGCCTCTATATCGCAGAAGCCAAACACAAAGAAAACCATCCAGGAGAATTCGAAGGTAAAGCCTACTCTGCAGAAAATCATACTGTTACGCTTAGTTTTTCAAAATAAGTTCAGCATTCGCAACTGAATTATGCGGTTATTTGTCTTCTCACGCTTGTTGTAGCTGTTTCTTTAGTTATGGCCGTGACATATGGTTATGCGAGGTTTTGTGACAAGCCGTAGTAAAGGATGTCCCTTTGATTGCGCATAAAGATGATGTACAGAAGTTATTGTAAAAAGCGGTACGCACAAACTCATGAATACGAGTCTTTGGTATTAATTATTTTTCATTTAATTTGGAAGCCAGCCACGTGTTTTCTCACCAGCCAGCCACCTTTATTTTAAAGAACAGGGGAGCTTATGAGATTCAAAAAAACACGTCCTGCATTGTTGGTAGCGTTGGCATTACAGCAACTTTACAGCCCAGCCTTTGCACAAACAACCACAAACAATAACAAGAACGATACATTAATTGATGCTACCCAGTTGCCGGAAATTAAAGTGGGTGGTCAAAAGGTGACCGACGATTTTGCAGCGAGTGCTTTCGCGGGTTTTAGAACGCCGACACCCTTGCGCGATGTGCCGCAGACAGTCACGGTCGTCAATCGTGCCCTGATGGATTCTCAGGCCATCGCCTCGTTATCGGAGGCTTTACGCAACGTCCCCGGTATTACCGTAGGCGGTGCCGAAGGTGGGCAGATCGGTAACAACATCAATCTGCGCGGCTTCACGGCGCGTACCGATATGTATCTCAATGGAATGCGTGACAGTGGTCAGTACTATCGTGACACTTATTATCTTGAGTCGGTTGAAGTATTAAAAGGCCCATCGTCCATGCTGTTTGGGCGCGGCTCCACCGGGGGCGTGATCAACCAGGTCAGCAAGCGCCCGCAATTAGGCGATGCAAATCAAATTACCGGCACCATTGACACTAATGGTGGAGTGCGTTCAACGGGGGACTTTAACCGTCAATTGTCGGACACTTCCGCAGTCCGCGTTGCCATGATGGGTCAAAAAGCGCAAACGACACGCGATGTTATTAGCAATAAAGACTTTGGAATTGCACCGTCTTTGCGCTTTGGAATCGGCACGCAAACTGAAATTACACTGTCAGCGATCCTCTCTCATAATGATGATATGGTGGATTATGGTATTCCCGCCGTCAATGGCCGCCCGGTCAAGGTTAATCGCGATACTTATTATGGTTTGACAGACGATCGTACCTTACAAAATACAGCTATTTTAAGTGGTCTCATCGAACACAAGTTGAATTCGAACATGACACTGCGTAATCAGCTGCAATATAGCCATTACAACACTGACGCGCTGACAAGTGGCCCTACTAATGTCGGCACTCTGGTCGGCAATGTATTTACCGCGCTACCCACTGCAGCCGTTGGAAACCATACTTCGCTGCCCTTGAATGCACTGTCTGTCAGGCTCACCAGCCACGATCGCGTGATCAAAAATCAAATGATCAATAATCAGACCGATTTGATCGCAAAATTCGATACCGGCACCCTCAAGCATACGATGATCGCGGGTGTTGCACTCAGCCGTGAAACTTCCAACATTCAGTCCACTACCCGCAGCAACCTGCCCGTCGTATCAATGGTTAATCCAGCCTATCTTTCGACACCGGCCAATTCAGTAAAGACGATTGGAAATGAGGCAGATTCACAAGCGACTTCAGTCGGCGCATATATTAACGATACGATCGAATTGAACAAGCAATGGAAGCTTGTTGGCGGCGTGCGCTGGGATCGCTTCAAGGCGGACTTGACCAACACCATCAGTACCGCCACCCCGCCACTTCTTAGGGCCGATCAAACCGTGAGTTTCACTAGCGTAAGGGGCGGTGTAATTTATCAGCCGGATAATGTGCAATCGTACTATGCATCCTATGGCACTTCTTTTAACCCCTCATTGGAAACACTGACGGCGACTGCAGGTACGCAAACTTTAGAACCCGAAAAAAGCCGCTCTTATGAAATTGGTACCAAATGGGACATACTGGGCGGCAATCTATCGTTGACCTCGGCCTTATTTGATATTGAAAAGACCAATTCGCGCTCGCAAGTGTTGCCCGGGATCTACATCTCTAATGGGGACGTGCGCGTTACTGGTTTTGAATTTGGTGTAGCGGGCCGTATCACGCGCGATTGGCAACTCATGGGCGGTTACACGCACCTTAACCCCACGATTGTTAGAGCATCAGCGCTGGAAGGAACGCAAGGGAAAGATCTGGCCAATACGCCGCGCGACATGGCCACGTTATGGACAACCTATAAATTGACCCCACAATGGGAAGCTGGTGGCGGGGCCACTTATATGTCCGAACGCTTTGGCAGCAACACTAATGTTGTTTCTGCCGCTGGCTATACCCGCTGGGATGGCACGGTTGCCTATCACCTGCCTAAATACGATATCCGGTTGAACCTTCTTAATTTGACTAACAAAGAGTATATAAGCTCACTGGTTCCATCTGGTGGCGGACGCGCGGTGCCCGGGAGCGGACGGACTGCACTCATAACAGTCGCTCATCGCTTTTAAACACATAAGGATCAGAGATCCATGATAGTACAAATCCCTAAGGTATTGAGCGCCGGACAGGTTCGCTTTGTGCGGGAAAAACTCGATGCCGCAGGGGAGGCATGGGTCGATGGTCGCGTGACGGCAGGCCATCAAGGGGCGCCGGTTAAGCGTAATTTGCAGATTGCGGAAAACACACCCATTGCGCACGAGTTAGGCGATTTGATTCTGGCCGAACTCGAATGCAATCCGCTCTTTATCAGCGCTACGCTGCCGAATCGGGTTTATCCACCGATGTTTAATCGATATGAAAGCGGCATGTATTTTGGCAGTCATGTTGATGGTGGTATGCGGCTGATTCCTGGCACAGGTGAAAAAATCCGCACTGATGTCTCTGCCACGTTATTTCTTTCTGCCCCCGACGAGTACGACGGGGGTGAATTACAGATTGATGATACCTACGGTATGCACACCGCGAAATTTGCGGCAGGCGATCTGCTGATCTATCCAGCTACCAGCCTGCATCGGGTTACGCCGATAACACGCGGCGTACGTACCGCCTGTTTTTTCTGGGTTCAGAGTTTAATTTCAGATGACGGCCAGCGCACATTATTATTTGATCTCGATACCGCAATTCAACGGTTGAATTCCGCCAATGCAGATGAAACTGCGCGTACACACCTAACCGGTTGTTATCACAACTTGGTGCGGATGTGGGGTGTGCCATAATATTTTTTTCTGGAGTGATGACCCTATGACGACAATTATTCAACTCAATAAAGTTCACAATACCAGTTCAGCGAATGACGCTGATAACGATCTAATCGACGCTAAAGACCGTGATATCCGCTCGCGGCGTGCCATGTTTTTGAAATGGCTGCGCAAAACACATGGTTGGATCGGACTCTGGGGTGCAGCCATAGGCTTGCTTTTTGGGGTGACAGGAATTTTGCTGAGCCACCGCACTGTGTTGAAAATACCGGCGGCGCAAGTGCAAGAAACGATGCTGCAAATTCCGTTGCCTACACCCGCACCGGCCAATGCGAAAGCAATGGCAAGCTGGTTACAACAAGAATTGATGGTTGATCGCCCCGCCTCACGCGAGCGCAGTGAACCGGCCAAACCGGTAGCATGGGGTGACAAGACCCTGAAACAGCCTGCGCACTGGTCGGTTACATTTAACTCGCCCCAAGCCAATCTACAAGCGGAATATTGGGTCGGCAATAACTTCGTATCAGTTAAGCGTGGCGACCAAAATATATGGGGTACATTGAATAATTTACACAAAGGTAACGGTGTCGGTATCCCTTGGATTCTTTTCGCAGATACGTTGGCAGGAAGCATTATCTTGCTGTCATTAACGGGTGTCATACTTTGGACACAGCTCAATCGCCGCCGTATGATCGGCTTCGGCATAGGCTTAACGTCGTTCACCCTGTTGATCGGCTTTGCCATGCAGGCGTTGTTGTAGCACTACTCCGCAACCGGAAATACGATCAGCAAATGCAATCCCACTGCTGGTACATGACATTACCGCCCTGTTAAATATTGCAATAATTGGGACGGTAAATCAATTTCGCCTTGGGCAGGCCAGTTGGCTAATTCCTCTAGGGAGTCATGGTAACCATAGCGCGCGATGATGCAACGCATCCCAGCAGCTTGTGCTGCTTCCGCATCGCGCTTGTCATCACCCAGATACAGGCAGTGCTGTGGCGCGGTTTTCAGCAATTCGCTGGCCTTCAGTAATGGATCCGGGAAGGGTTTGGCACGCGTGCATGTGTCGCCGCTGATCAGGCAGGCAGCGCGTTGGGCATAGCCCAGCGCTTGCATTAACGGTAGAGTGAAGCGATGGGGTTTGTTGGTGACAATGCCCCACGGTAAGCCACGTTGTTCCAGTAACTCGACCAGTTCCACCATTCCAGGGAACAGGGTGGTGTGGACACAAATATGGCTGGCATAATAATCCAGGAAGGCATCGCGCAAACCCGCAAAATTTGGCGCATCTGGTTCAATGTTAAAACCCAGTTTCAGCAAGCCAAGAGAGCCATGTGAGGCTTGTGGGCGGATCGTTTCCAATGGCATGGGTGACCTGCCATGGAGGTTGAGCAGGTAGTTAAGGGCAGCGCCCAGATCGGGAGCCGTGTCAGCAAAAGTGCCGTCGAGATCGAATAGGACGGCTTTAGTCACGTTGGCAGGCGAGCAGATAGTTGACGTCAGTGTTCTGGCCGAGTGAGTAGATTTTATAGAGGGGATGATAACTCATGCCGCTGATGTCGCTTATGTTAAGCCCTGCATTGCGGCAAAATTGTGCGAGCTCGGATGGTTTAATAAATTTAGCATAATCGTGCGTGCCACGCGGCAGCAAATGAAGTAAATACTCCGCGCCGATCACCGCGAAAAGATAGGATTTTGGGTTGCGGTTGAGAGTGGAGAAAAATACATGGCCGCCCGGCTTGGCTAATTGCGCGCAAGCATTCACCGTGCTGAATGGGTCGGGTACATGTTCGAGCAATTCCATGCAAGTAACCACATCGTAGTGGCCTGGCTGTTCTGCCACCAGGTCTTCCACGGCAATTTTGCGGTAGCTCACTTGTTGGCCACTTTCCAGCAAGTGTAGCCTGGCAACCTGTAGAGCTTTATCGCCCAGATCAATGCCCGTCACCTGCGCGCCAAGTGCGGCCATACTTTCCGACAGGATACCGCCGCCGCAGCCGACATCCAGCACAGTTTTGCCGGATAGAGCCGCAATACTGTTGATGTAATTCAGGCGCAGTGGGTTAATTTCATGTAGTGGTTTAAATTCGCTGTTGGGATCCCACCAGCGGTGGGCGAGCTGACTAAATTTCTCCAGTTCAATCGGATCAGCATTGGCCATAATGTGCTCAATAGTCGAGGGTGAAATGCAGAATGTAGCAAAACTTGTCTTGAACCACCAGCCAATCAGGCGATTTAATTTTAGGTTCTGCGTAGCAAAGAAATTATGCTTTGTCTCGCTTAAGGTGGGCATGTTAAACTTACAAATTGTTTTACAAGAAATTTTAGAGCATCCGCTATACCTATGGAACAATTCGCTAAAGAAATTCTGGTAGTCAGTCTTGAAGATGAGATGCGCAAGTCGTATCTCGATTACGCAATGAGTGTGATTGTTGGACGCGCTTTACCTGATGTGCGTGATGGCCTTAAACCGGTACATCGCCGCGCGCTGTTTTCCATGCACGAACTATCCAACGACTGGAACAAGGCTTACAAAAAATCAGCGCGCATTGTCGGTGACGTAATCGGTAAATACCATCCACATGGAGATACGGCGGTGTACGACACGATCGTCCGTATGGCACAGACATTTTCGCTGCGTTATCCTTTGGTGGACGGCCAGGGTAACTTTGGTTCGGTGGACGGTGACAATGCAGCGGCGATGCGTTATACCGAAATTCGCATGGCCCGTATTGCGCACGAGTTGCTGGCCGACCTGGACAAAGAGACAGTGGATTTCGGTCCCAACTATGATGGCTCCGAGCATGAGCCGCTGGTTTTCCCGGCGCGTTTCCCCAATCTGTTGGTCAATGGCTCAACCGGTATTGCCGTGGGGATGGCGACTAATATTCCACCGCACAATCTTGGCGAGGTGGTTGATGCCTGCCTAGCGCTACTACAAAACCCTGATTTGGATATTGAGCAGTTAATAGAATATATCCCGGCACCAGACTTTCCAACGGCAGGTTTTATTTATGGCTTGGCAGGTGTAAAGGAAGGTTACCGAACCGGGCGCGGGCGCGTGGTAATGCGCGCGCGAACTCATTTCGAAGATATCGAAAAAGGGAATAACCGACAAGCCATCATTATTGATGAGTTGCCCTATCAAGTGAATAAAGCCGCCTTGCTAATGAAGATTGGCGAGCTGGTACGTGAAAAGAAAATTGATGGGATTTCCGAAATCCGCGACGAGTCAGATAAATCTGGAATGCGCGCTGTGATTGAACTAAAGCGTAATGAAGTACCAGAAGTAATACTCAATCAATTGTTTAAGCTGACCCAACTGCAAGACAGTTTCGGTATGAACATGGTGGCCTTAACCGACGGTCAGCCCAAGCTGCTTAACTTGAAGCAATTCCTGGATGCTTTCCTACGCCATCGGCGCGAAGTGGTAACGCGACGCACGATATTTGATTTGCGCAAGGCACGGGATCGTGGCCACATTCTGGAAGGTTTGGCGGTTGCACTTTCCAACGTGGATGAAATCATTGCGCTGATCAAAGCGGCAGCGACGCCTGCAATTGCCAAGCAGGGTTTGATGGCGCGGACATGGCGATCTTCACTGGTCGAAGAGTTACTAAGCCGGGTTAGCGATGCATCGCGCCCGGAAAATCTGGCGCCGGAATTCGGTATGTCAGGGCAAGGCGAGCAGCGCGCATATCGGCTTTCGGACACACAAGCCCAAGCTATTCTGGAGCTGCGCTTGCAGCGTTTAACCGGACTGGAGCAAGATAAAATTGTCAGCGAATATCGCGAAGTGATGGACAAGATTATCGATTTGCTCGATATCCTGGCCAAGCCAGAACGCGTAACACAAATTATCATCGACGAGCTGGTTGCGATTAAAGCGCAATACGGAGACAAGCGCCGTAGTGAAATCGTCACCCATACCCAAGATATGAGTATGGAGGACCTGATTACGCCGGAAGACGTGGTGGTTACGATGTCGCATGGCGGTTACATGAAAGCGCAGCCGTTAGCGGAATATGTGGCGCAGAAACGCGGTGGCCGTGGCAAGCAGGCTGCTCCTCCTAAAGAAGACGATTTTGTAGATAACCTGTTTATCGCCAACACGCACGATTACATTTTGTGCTTCTCCAGCCGGGGCCGAGTGTACTGGATCAAGGTGTATGACGTACCTCAGGGTGCCCGCACCGCGCGCGGCAGGCCAATTGTTAATTTGTTGCCACTGGAAAGTGGCGAAAAGATTAACGCAATTCTCCCGGTAAAAGTGTTCTCAGACGATCAATATGTATTCTTTGCCACCGCCAAAGGTACGGTGAAGAAAACTGCGTTGTCTGATTTCGCCAACCCGCGCAAGGCTGGCATCATCGCCATTAACCTGGATGAAGGCGATTATCTAATCGGCGTGGCGTTGACTGATGGTAAGCATGACGTAATGCTGTTTTCAAATGGCGGTAAAGCGGTACGCTTTGATGAAAATGATGTGCGCTCCATGGGGCGTGTGTCGCGTGGCGTGCGCGGCATGAAGCTAGCCGCAAAACAACATGTAATTGCACTCCTAGTGGCGGGCGACGAAAGCCAAGCGGTATTGACTGCAACCGAGAACGGCTACGGCAAGCGCACACCGATTTCAGAATATACACGCCATGGCCGGGGTACTCAGGGCATGATTGCGATTCAAACTTCGGCCCGGAATGGCAAGGTGGTCGCGGCTACACTGGTAAACGAAGAAGATGAAATCATGTTGATTGGTACGAATGGCGTACTAATTCGCACCCGCGTCAAGGAAATTCGCGAAATGAGCCGTTCCACGCAGGGTGTGACATTAATTAATTTAGGGAAAGACGACAAACTTGCGGGTCTGAGCCGTATTGCCGATCCTGAGCCGGAAGATCTTTCCCATTTAATCAAACCGATTAAAGACCAGATTAAAGAATAGACAAGTTATGACAATTTATAATTTCAGCGCAGGTCCCGCAGTATTACCGCACGAGGTATTAAAACAGGCACGTGAAGAGTTGTTGGACTGGCATGGCAGTGGCATGTCAGTTATGGAAATGAGCCACCGTGGCAAGGAATTTATGGGTATCGCAGCAGCAGCGGAAAGCGATTTGCGTGATCTGCTTGCTATTCCAGCTAATTACAAGGTGCTATTCCTACAAGGCGGGGCTCACTTGCAATTTGCCATGATTCCGCTAAATCTGTTACGCGGCAAGACTTCCGCTGATTACGTTAATACCGGCGAATGGTCCAAGAAAGCGATAGCGGAGGCTAAAAAATTTAGTAACGTCAATATAGTGGCCAGTGGTGCGGACAAAAATTTTATTAATGTGCCAACGTTTGATACTTGGCAGTGTGATCCGAATGCAGCCTACTTGCATTACACATCAAATGAGACGATAGGCGGAGTCGAATTCAATTGGGTTCCGGAAATTGGTGAAATCCCTTTGGTAGCGGACATGTCATCTAACATTATGTCGCGCCAGATTGATGTATCTAAATATGGCCTGATTTATGCTGGAGCGCAGAAAAACATTGGTCCGGCTGGATTATGTATTGTTATCGTGCGCGAAGACCTGATTGGCCATGTGTCACCGGGCACGCCTACGATGCTGGATTACAAGATCCATGCTGACAATGATTCAATGTACAACACGCCACCCACCTACGGCATTTACATGGCCGGGTTGGTATTTCAGTGGCTTAAGCGCAATGGTGGATTGGCGCAGATGGAGCAGGCCAACATCAGCAAAGCAAACCTGCTGTATCAGGCGATCGACGCTAGCAATGGTTTTTACAATTGTCCAGTGGTCAAGTCTGATCGTTCACGCATGAACGTACCGTTCACCCTGAAAGATGCCAGTTTGGATGGCGAGTTTCTCAAACAGGCGGATTCCCACGGTCTATTACAACTGAAGGGACATCGCTCCGTCGGTGGCATGCGCGCTTCAATTTACAATGCGATGCCGCTGGAAGGTGTGCAGACATTGGTTGATTTCATAACACATTTTGCAAAGAATCATGGCTAAAACTTTTAAGATATTGACGTTAAATAAAATTTCAACGGTTGGACTAAACCGCTTGCCAGCTGCAAATTATATTGTTGGCAACGACATCGCAGAACCCGATGCGATCCTGGTGCGCTCGCAGAATATGCTGGAGATGGATATTCCGGCTAGTGTGAAAGCCATTGCCCGCGCCGGCGCTGGCACTAATAACGTACCTGTTAAAAAGATGAATTTGCGAGGCGTGCCAGTGTTCAATGCTGCCGGTGCTAATGCCAATGCGGTGAAGGAATTGGTCATCGCGGGTATGTTGCTGGCTTCGCGCAATATGATTGCTGCGCTGCATTTTACCGCCAATTTAAAGGGTGATGACGCTACGCTGCACAAGCTGGTCGAAGATGGCAAAAAAAATTATGCAGGTATTGAATTGCGTGGCCGTACCTTGGGCATTATTGGTTTGGGCGCTATTGGCCGTCTAGTGGCGGATGCCGCCATTGGCTTGGGCATGCAAGTGGTGGGTTACGATCCCGACATTACCGTGGAAGGAGCATGGGGACTGCCTTCGCAGGTAAAGAAAGCACACAGCATAGAAGATCTGCTTAAGCAGAGCGATTTCGTTACGCTGCACATTCCCTTGCTGGATGCCACACGGGGCTTGATTAATGAACAGCGCGTACAAGCGATGAAGCCAGGAAGTGTGCTGCTGAATTTTGCGCGCGATGGTATCGTCGACGAAGACGCAGTGCTGGCGGGTATCGCCGCCAAACGTATTCGCTATTATGTTTGCGATTTTCCCATGCAGAAGACGCAGGACAATCCAGCAGTGATTGCGCTGCCTCATTTGGGCGCTTCCACGCAAGAGGCTGAAGACAATTGTGCGGTAATGGTAGCGGAGCAAGTTCGCGACTATCTGGAGCACGGTAACCTTAACAATACGGTAAATTTCCCTACTATTAATATGCCGCGCGAATCGTCTTTCCGTATCGCCATCGCTAATGCCAACGTACCGAATATGCTCGGACAGATTTCTACTGCTTTGGCCGAAGCCGGCATTAATATCCACAATATGATAAACAAGTCACGTGGTGAGATGGCTTATACCCTGGTCGACACAGATATCGCTACACCTCCTGAGATGATCGCACAGATTGCCGCCATTCCAGGAGTGCTCATGGTGCGTGACTTACCTTTGGATGCTTAAGTAATAAGGATATGTGAGCAATGAGTGATGAACTCAAGAAATACCGCGAACAAATCGACCGCATTGACGAAGATTTGCTTAAGTTGCTAAACCAACGCGCGGCACTGGCCAGGCAAATCGGACATCTTAAGGGTGAAAATACAGTGCTGCGGCCAGAACGTGAGGCGCAGATATTGCAGCGTATGGTTAGCAATAACTCCGGTCCTTTGCCGAATCAAAGCATCATGCAATTATTTACCGAAATCATGTCTCACTGCCGTGCATTAGAAGCTCAACTATGTGTTGCATACTTGGGTCCAAATGGAACTTTTACCCACGAAGCAACAGAGAAGCGCTTCGGCCATGCAATTTTGGGTAAGCCATGTGTTTCAATAGATGAAGTTTTTCAAACTGTAGAAAGCGGTGAGGCACATTATGGGGTGGTGCCGGTAGAAAATTCCACTGAAGGCGCTATCGGACGCACGTTGGATTTGTTGTTGCAAAGCCAGCTGAAGGTGTGTGGTGAAGTAATGCTGCCAGTGCATCAATGTTTAATGTCGCGGGTGACTGACCTTTCTGCCATCAAACGTGTGTATTCGCATTCGCAGTCTTTGGGGCAATGCCAAGTCTGGCTGAATACGCATTTACCTAACGCCGAGCGCATATCAGTAGGCAGCAATACCCAAGCGATTCTTCTGGCTTTGGAGCAACAAACAGATAGTGCCGCAATTGCAAGCGCAAAAGCGGCCAAGAGTTACGGCATCCCGTTGTTAACTGAAAATATTGAGGACGACGCGCGCAATACCACGCGCTTCCTGGTTATCGGGAACCAGGAAGTGACACCATCCGGCAGGGATAAAACCTCATTGGTCATGTCCGCGCCTAATCGCCCGGGGGCAGTCTACGATTTGCTGGCGCCGTTAGCCAAAAATGAGGTCAGCATGACTAAACTGGAATCTCGGCCGGCGCGTTCCGGCGTGTGGGAATATGTGTTCTATATGGATATTGAGGGACATCAGCATGAACCCAAAGTGGCGGCCGCACTGCTTGAATTAAAGCAAGTCGCCGCATTCGTAAAAACGCTAGGTTCATATCCCGTTTCTTTATAAGACCGTTTGTGCAATTTTAAAATATCATTAAATTTCCGTGAAGACGAAATTTAGTTTTATCAATGACTGAGTGGTTGTTTCTATCGGTAATGACAGAAACGAAATTAATCAAGGTATTAAATGAACTACAGTGAGTTAGCCCCTCCTTATATCCGCGCCATAGCCCCTTATCAGCCCGGCAAACCGATTGCCGAGCTGGAGCGCGAGCTCGGCATCAGTGGCATCGTCAAGCTGGCGTCTAATGAGAATCCCCTCGGCGCCAGCCCCCTAGCCGTGGCCGCGATGCATGCGGCGATAAACGACATCGCACGCTATCCCGATGGCAGTGGTTTCGATCTAAAAAAAGCATTGTCTGAGCGATATCAAATTGAACCTGCATGCATTGTGTTGGGAAATGGTTCCAATGATTTACTGGAATTAGCCGCACACGCTTTCCTTGCACCGGGCGACAAGGTAGTTTATGCGGACCATGCGTTCGCGGTATATGCGCTGGCTACGCAAGCGACAGGCGCTACGGGCATCAGCGTGCCAGCCACTGAAGGGTTCGGCCACGATCTTTCCGCAATGCTGCAAGCTACAGTTCAGCATAAAGTGAAGATGGTATTTATCGCGAATCCAAATAATCCTACGGGTACTTTTCTTGGTGCGGCGGAATTGCTGGATTTTCTGCGTGCAGTGCCGCCGCAGGTTTTAGTGGTGCTGGATGAGGCATACAATGAATATCTACCGCAAAATTTGCGTTACGATAGTGTGGGCTGGTTGCGCGATTTTCCCAACTTGATCATTTCCCGGACGTTCTCCAAGGCATATGGTTTGGCTGGATTGCGTGTGGGTTATGCATTGGCAGGTGAGTTGGTAGCGGACATGCTGAACCGGGTGCGGCAGCCATTCAATGTCAACAGCGTAGCGCAAGCCGCTGCTGTAGCGGCGTTACAGGACGAGGCTTTTGTAAGACGAACTTGCGAATTGAACCAGGCCGGTATGGAACAGATTACGCAAGGGTTAACCCGATTAGGTCTGGAGTATATTCCCTCATATGGAAATTTCGTCTGTTGCCGTATTGCGAATCCTGCGCAGGGTGGAAAAAAAGGGGCTGGCCAGATGTATCGTCGTCTGCTGGAATTAGGGGTGATTGTGCGGCCGATTGCCAATTACGGTATGCCAGATTACTTGCGTGTGAGCATTGGTCTGGAAAGTGAAAATGAGAAATTTCTGTCTGCGCTGGCGCAGGCGTTAGGAGAAGCGGCGTGATTATTGTAATGAACAAGGATGTTACCGACGATCAAATAGGCGTGGTGGTCAAAAAGCTCAAGGACGCTGGACTGGATGCCAATATTTCCCGTGGTATTGAACGCACGGTAATCGGCGCTATTGGTGATGAGCGCAAGCTTACTGAAGAAATGTTCACCCCATTGCCAGGAGTAGAGTCGGCAATGCATATAGTCAAACAATATAAGATCGTATCGCGTGAATCTCATCGCGAAAACACGGTGATTGATATTGGCGGCATCCAGCTAGGCGGCAAGCAAATCCAGATTATTGCGGGTCCATGCTCGGTAGAAACCCAGCAGCAGATGGATTTGTCTGCCCAATACGTAAGTGAGGCGGGCTGCCGTTTGATGCGTGGTGGTGCATTTAAGCCTCGCACCAGCCCCTACACTTTTCAGGGCAAAGGTGTTGAAGGACTGGATATGTTCCGTCAGGCAGCCAGCAAATTCAAGCTGCCTATCGTGACCGAGCTAATGGATGTCCGCATGTTGGACACCTTTCTCGAAAATGATGTCGACGTCATCCAGATCGGTACCCGCAACATGCAAAATTTCGACCTGCTCAAAGAAGTGGGTCGTATCAATAAACCAGTCATTCTCAAACGCGGCATGTCGGCTACCATTTCCGAGTGGCTGATGGCGGCAGAATACATTGCGGCCGGCGGCAACCATAACATCATATTCTGCGAACGCGGTATCCGTACTTTTGAAACGTATTACCGCAACGTATTGGATGTGACCGCCATCCCGGTAATGAAAAAAGAAACCCATTTGCCGATAATTGTCGATCCTTCACACGCCGGCGGCAAGGCATGGATGGTCGCGGCGCTGTCGCAGGCAGCAATTGCGGCGGGGGCGGATGGCTTATTGGTAGAGATGCACCCCAATCCGAGCGAGGCCTGGTGCGATGCTGATCAGGCGCTGACTCCGCAAGAGTTGAAGAAGTTGATGGGCGTGTTGGGCGGCATCGCCACTGCGATTGGGCGCACACTCTAATCCTGTCTCACGCTAGTGGAGAGATGAGGAAAGTCGTGACAAAGCCATTGTTTCGCAAGGTTGTTATTTTCGGCGTCGGCCTGATCGGCGGTTCGTTTGCGCTTGCTTTGCGGCGGATGAACGCTGTGGATGAAGTAGTCGGTTTTGGACGCAGCGCGCAGACGCTGGCACAGGCACAACAACTTGGTATCATCAACCGCAGCGGTTCTGATCTTGCGGCAGAGCTAGGTGACGCTGATCTGATAGTGCTAGCAACGCCCGTGGGCCAAATGGCCGACATCATGGCTCGCATCGCCCCGCATCTGGGTGCCCATACGCTTATCACTGATGGCGGCAGCACCAAGTGCGATGTTGTAAATTATGCTTATAAACATTTGGCCGCGCATATTTCCCGCTTTATACCAGCACATCCTATTGCAGGTAGCGAACAAAGTGGCGCTACTGCGGCGCGCGCTGATCTATATCAAAACAAAAAAGTAATATTGACTCCACTGCCGGAAAACTCTGCTGATACTGTGGCGCGCGTAAGATTAGCCTGGGAATTGTGTGGCGCGCTGGTGAGCGAATTAACACCGAAACAGCATGACGAAGTGTTTGCCGCTGTCAGTCATTTGCCGCACCTGCTTTCATTTGCTTTAGTGCACGATTTGGCGCAGCGCGAAAACCGCGATTTATTACTTTCTTTCGCCGCTAGTGGCTTCCGTGATTTCACCCGCATTGCAGCAAGTTCGCCGGAGATGTGGCGTGATATCTGCTTGGCTAACCGCGATGCATTGTTGATCGAGATGGGACACTATATGAAAGAACTGGAAGTTTTGCGTAATGCGCTTACGGAAGCGGATGGTGTCAAATTGGAAGAAATATTCAGCATTGCCCGATCGGTACGCAGTAGCTGGACTCCGCAATAAATCGGCAAATCATAATACGAGTGGCAGCATGAAATAATTTGTGGACCACAAAAAAGTAATAATTTATTTAAGGACTAGGCTAAAAATCTGGTCTTTTTTCTATTTTCAGGACGAAGGAGGGGACAAAGAATTCCGTGAACTTGATAAAATAAAGCGAACAAAGATGTCATTTACATGAATTTTATGATGACCGGCAATCACTGTTAATTGCTGGCATACCTAACTGTTTATGATAGATTTTTCAAATTAGCGTATTTGGATAGACGCATTTAATTGTTATGGTCAACACCGTCTCAATAGATGGCTATAAGGAGGAAAGCATGGACTTACGAATTACCTGTGTTAAAAAGAGTAACAGTCAACTTGCACATGAGCGTATTCAATTTATAGGTGGGGTGAATGCTGAGGGAGTCCGTTGGAAATTATCTGTGGAAGAGGCAATTGAGGGTATTTCAATTGGTAAATGGCGATTTTATGCTCACGTAGGAGGGCATCCATTTTGGGCAGTTGTCGCTGTCAGTTCACTTGGGCACAAGTATTTAAAAACTGATCACGATGGGGAACAGCCAGTTAACTTACTGAGTTTACGTGAGTGTCCACCAGATTGATAAATTCTATTTCAAGCTTATGACAACTGCTTTACTTACAAGCATCAGATGATTTTATTCATCCTTGTTAAGCTATTTAAGCTGCCTGCAGACAGTTTGGGCGATTGTTGAGTTCTTCTTCTACGCTTGACTGGCAGAACGGGCAGCCATTTTCCAGCCGTTTCAGCGATGTCTATTTTTCAAACGATTCTGGACTGGAGGAAAAACGCCACGTTTTTCTTCAAGGCAATCGGCTAGCCGAACGTTTTGCATCTTTATCAAGCAGGGAGTGTTTTACCATCGGCGAGACAGGGTTCGGCACAGGGCTGAATTTTTTATGCGCCTGGCAACTGTTCGATAAGGTCGCCCCCTCCAATAGCAGTCTCGATTTTTTCAGCGTCGAAAAATATCCGCTTGACGGGCAAGAGCTGGCCGATGTTTTGGCACTGTGGCCGGTATTGCGGCAGTATGCGGATGAACTCCTGGCCCATTGGCGCCGCCGCGTACCCGGCTGGAATCGGTGGAGTTTTGCCGGTGGAAAGATACGCCTTACGCTGGTGATAGGTGACGTAGCCGATACGCTAACTGAAATCTGCGGCGGCATCGATGCATGGTTTCTGGATGGTTTTTCACCAGCACGCAATCCCGAAATGTGGACGCAATCTATCTTCGAGAACGTTGTGCGAACCTCCCAGCCAAACGCCTCATTCGCCACCTATACTTGTGCCAGTTGGGTACGGCGCGGTTTGGAACAAGCGGGATTTCAGGTCAGCAAATCCCCAGGCTTCGGACGCAAACGCGAAATGCTGCAAGGCCATCTCCCCGGATCGCCGCCAGTGCGGGCGGCTATAACAAAAGCCATCGTGATCGGTGGAGGCGTGGCCGGTTGTGCCGTTTCTTCGGCCTTGGCGATGCGTGGAGTCTCCGTTACCCTGGTCGAAAGTGCGCCAGCATTGGCTGCGGCAGCATCGGGCAATCCGCGCGGAATATTGCATCTTCGGTTAAATGCAGGCATGGACCCGTTGCAACGTTTTTTGCTGGCATCCTATGGGCATGCGCTTGCCCTGCTGGATGAAAAGCTTCCCATTGACGGCATCGCCCGCGCGGAATGCGGAGAGCTACAACTGGCATTTTCTGCTCGGGAAGCAAAACGGATCGATCGGCTGGCGGCACTTGATTGGCCAGCGCATATATTGCGTCGCGTGGATGCGGCTGAAGCATCCCGGCTGGCTGGTATCGAGTTGGCACATGGCGGCCTGTGGTTTCCCGCCGGTGGTTGGCTGATTCCGCCACAGATGTGCGCAGCATTGGCAGCAAGCCCAGCCATTGTGCAACGTACCGGCTATCACGTGGAATCCTTCACAGCGCTAGAGTCCGGCTGGCGGGTAGAGGGAAAAGACGAAAGCCAACAAACATGGTCTGACGAGGCTCAGGTAGTGGTGGTTTGCACCGGTTATCAGGTGAAATCATTTGCGCCGTTGTCACACCTTCCGCTGACGCCGGTGCGCGGGCAAATCACTATGCTGCCTGCTTCACCCTATAGCGAAAATCTGCGGACGATTGTATCTGCCAATGGTTATCTTGCCCCATCCGCCGGAGAGCTACACGTGCTGGGAGCGACGCATGATTTCAATGACGAGGCAGTGGATGTGCGGACATCCGATCACGCAGAGAACTTGTCCAAACTGGCGGACATATCCCCGGCACTAGCCAAATCGATGAATATTGATTCATTGGATGTCGAGCAACTGACTGGTCGTGCATCAGTGAGAGCCTCCGTTCCCGGAGCCATGCCGTTAGTGGGCGAACTATTGCCGGGATTATATACCAGTCTGGGGCATGGCACTCGCGGTTTGATTACAGCCGGACTTTCCGGTGAATTGATTGCGGCGATGGTATGTGGACAATTGTCGCCACTGCCATTGGCGGTAGCAAATGCATTGGCTCCTGTGCCGGGGCTGGTAGGGCAGGCGAGCGACTGATGAATTCACGCTGCTATGCAAAGATCGTAGCCATGATTGGACAAAAACGGGAGGCCAAGCCACGCGGCAGGCCGCAAAAGAATTATGACGAATTTCCTCCAGCGCATACGTAGGACAAGAGGAATCGGGATTATGATGTCAAGCGCTATGAATAATCCGTGCTAGCCTCTTTAATTTTTCAAAACTTCCCCTCATGCCAAAGCGAACAAACGAATTCCAGAAGCTCGTATACCTCGTACGGACAAATCTTGCGGCTGGGGCGACGGTTACCGAATCCAAGATGCTTCGAGATCGTGTTACTCGGAAGCAACGCGAAGTTGATGTATGCATCGAAGGGCGTGTTGGTGGCCAGGCCGTGATGGTTTGCGTTGAGTGCCGTGACCACAAACGGCCAGCCGATGTGCAGTGGGTCGATGCATTGTGCACGAAACATGAGCGGCTCCCTACAAACGCACTGATTCTTGCTTCCAAGTCCGGATTCACCCCGGAAGCCCGCCGTGTCGCAGAGGCATATGGCATTGAGACTTTCTCCCTTGAAGACGTTAATAGTACCGACTTCCCTTCACTAATTGGTGCCAATGGAACGCTTTGGACGAAGACAGTCTCAATTACTCCGACAAAGGTCACGGCCACCGTATTGGCGACCGACAGTCTTCCCGAAGAGACGGTCGTACTCCTGCAGGACAACCTCCTTTATATTGAAGATGGCAGCGAGCTCTGCCAAGCAACCGAATACGTTCAAGCAGTCGCAAATTCGAACGCCGTCCGTGACTGTCTCCTCGCTGAAGGACAAGAGGAGCACACGTGGTTCGAATTTCGTTGCGAGCCGCCGCACGATGCTTTGAAGAGGCCACTCTTCATGAAGAAGCTTGCCCCCCTTGTTCTTCGGCCAATTTCGTCGTTCCGCATTATTGGCCAATGCGAATTCAAGATTGCTCCCTTCGCCATGCACCGTGCCAAGCTTGGAGGTGTTCACGTCAGCTGGGGAAAGACAATTGCCCACGGCCGGCTTGTCTTGCTCGTCGCGACTATGGATGATACTGGCGGGCAGAAGGTTTCGATAACTGAACTTCCCGAAGGCTAGCTTACCGGAATCGAGGCCAACCACTCGTTCGAAAACAAATAAGAGCAAATAGAGTCAGATGTTCGCAGTAACAGCAGCGCGGTAGATCGGGCTGAATGAAATGAAGCCCAACACTTCACTCACGCTGGCTTGGCGGCTGACACGAATGCGCTCATCTTTTGCCAGCCGTCGCGAGAACCCAGCCTTGATAAGCAACCAGCGTGGATAGTCAGCATCGCCCGGTGGCAAGCGCCATGTTGCATGCAGGTGTTTGGGTAAGTAACGCCACCATTACCAAAATAGCAAATGGATATGTGTTTCTCACCGCTTTATTGCTGCGCGCAAGTCATCGATATACCGCACCAATATATCGGAGCGTCGTTTAATCAGATTAACAGTGAAGAAGCATGTGCCTCCCGCTACATTGGCACGTTGGTAACCCATCTGTTCATCCTCCCCCTATAATGTTGGGCTTCATTTCATTCAGTCCAACCTTCCGAACTTTCATTCAGGCTCATGCCATATTAGACAGGGCTTGCGTTAGCGTGTTTTCCGAAAAAGGGTACAATATCCGACATGAACAATATCTCTATTGCCGACATTCTTGAGCTTCCGGTACAGGAGCGCATTCGTCTTGTTGAGCTTATCTGGGACAGCATTGCCGTAGTACCTGAAGCCGTAGCTGTATCGCCTGCGCTTAAGGCTGAACTCGAAGCACGGCTGGTGGAGTTTGAGGCAAACCCGGAAGCGGGTTATTTTTGGGATCAGGTGAAATCACGCCTTAAAGATGGCTCATGGCGTACCGCCTGAAATTCTCTACACGAGCGTTGCGTGAAACTGGCGAAGCTCAAGAGTGGTACGAATTACAGAGTCCCGGCCTCGGAGAAGAATTCATTGCCGCAATGGAGTTACAGCTAAAACGGCTAGAGTAAGCGTCTCTGTTGTATGCTGAAGTGATTCCCTATATTCGCCGAACCCTACTCCCCCGATTTCCTTACGGCTTATTTTATGCGGTGCGGGGTGACCTCGTGCATGTTTTGGCTGTGTTACATGATGCTCGTAATCCAAGTCATTGACCAAACAAATAAGGTTAGCGAGGTAGATTGGGCTGAATGAATGATTGATAATGATTGATACTAAACAACCACCGGCTAAAGCCGGAGGGTTTGAATTACGGACTGAAAGTCCGGATACGCGTCGCCTAAACGACGCGTCCTAATCGGGTTCCATTTTAAAATCATCGTTCGGCTTAGGCTCAAAATGATGCTCCAAATATTGCTCTATCATTGCTTCCGTCATCTGGCCTACCG
>QFXI01000002.1 GCA_003402315.1 Candidatus Nitrotoga sp. LAW
TGCTAGTATGAAACATGAGCGTTACCTTTCTTTTAGTTTGATGACGGATTCGACACCCATATCAAACTCGGTAACGCTCACTTTTACAAGTGCATTGTCAGATCAGATTGAGACTAGTTCAGTTTAGGCGACGCGTATCTGGACTTTCAGTCCGTAATTCAAACCCTCCGGCTTTAGCCGGTGGTTGTTTAGTTCGTGCTCGGGTTGATTTCGTGCTCGGGTTGATTAGTGTGTTCACTGTCATGGAATTCACGGATTACAACATATTGAAAATCAGGGTAATGATTGCGAATTAGGCATACGCATTGGTGCATATCACCCTTCAACTTTTCTTCGTCCTTTACATTCTCACGGTATGAAAAAGTGAGCATGTGATCAACGCCTATCGACTTGACGAGCCACCGCACATGCTGGCACGCGCACCTATCCTTGAGAAACCATAATTATGGCTTGCGTTCGATTTGCGGTAACCAGCCAGGATTTATACCCTCGTCGCCATATGCTCCACGGGAATGATCATTTCGCTTGCGCTTGTTAAAGTCTATATCCCAGTCCTTAAAGACGCGAAAATTGCTAGTGTTAACCGGTTGGAATTTCATATTTGATACTTTTGGGTACAGATCCATAGCGCCTAATGGGGCAAATGGCTTAAATAGATAATCAACGGCATCTTCTCTTTTGCCAATGCTGTTGGATTCCTGCGATTTGGCAATAATAGGTTTAGAAGCAAAGATCACATTAGCTGAGACGTGCTGAACGTAATTTTCGCTGCCCTGCCTTGATATGATTGAAATGCCGGTTTCAAGGGTAATAATAGTGTTGTAGAAAATATGTATAGCGCGTGGAATATCATTATGTGGCTGAATTCTGATCGCATCCCCATGGTCATTTACGAAAAGGTTGTTATATAGGGCAATGTTTCCTTCCCCCTGAAAAAGCGCTTCGGTAGGGTTTTGATAGAAGAAATTGCCATAGATTTCGTAAGTGTCTTTCGACCCATTCCCTTTCACGGGCCAGTGTCCCACGAGTACATTAGGCCGCGCGAATGGGCCGATAGCGGCTCCTTTCTCTTTGCTAAAAACGTTGTGGCGGATGATTGTGACGCTCGGCTCGTTGGGCATACCCGGAATCTCCGGTCGCGCATTCTGATGCTTGATTTGCAAGTTGTAGCCAATAGTATCAACGATTAAATTGTGCTCAATCAATCCCGCCACAAATGGTGCGTTGCCGTCTGAGTTGCCGAGATATATTCCTGTGCCGGCACCCAAAATGGTGTTATTTCGGATAACCCAATCCCACGTGGGGCACTTTGTTGAAATGCCGACCGTTTGTTGGTTATTGCCATGACCCTTAATAACCAGATTTTCAAGCGTGATGTGGTGAGCCCAGTCAGCGTGTCCTTCACATTTAACGCCGTCCACAGCCATGCCCTGCCCGTCAAGTTCCAGATTACGGATAACTATGTAACTGGCGTTAATAATGCTGATCGTATTGTTTCCAGGCCTTGCCAAAAAAACAGGTAAAGAGCCATTGGACGGGCCCATTATGATGACCGGATTGTCCTTATTCCCGTGCAGCCGATGCACAGGCAAACCTTTTTTGTAAACGCCGGGCTGTAGCAAAAGAGTATCACCTGGCTTTAGCCACGGAAGCAATTCACGATAATTATCTGGGCCAGCTGTAACAATGCTGGCGGCTTGTAATATTGAACTACACAATAGGATAATAGGAAGAAAAACTATGTGGCGCAAGAAATTACAAAGCATGTTTTAATTTGTTGCGTAATGCAGAAGTTACTACCCCAACAATTGCAGCTGGATAATAAAATACGTTAAGTTTTGGCTAACGTCCGTATAACCTGCGCCCACGGATGCGGGCACGGTGTGCACTGCGCTCTTCACTTTCAGTTAGAGGTTGGGGAGTTTTATTGGCGAATGGATTTTTGCCTGCCTTAAATTCGATTCTGAGCGGGGTGCCTTGTAGTTTAAAGGCTGCACAGAAAGTGTGTTCCAGATAACGGCGGTAACTATCTGGTATTTTGTCCAGCGCGCTGCCATGAATCACGATTAGCGGCGGATTGCTGCCACCTTGATGAGCGTAACGCATCTTGGGACGAAACAGGGAGCGCGGAGGCTGTTGTTTTTCCACAGCAGCTATGAGTACCCGTGTAAGCTGAGGTGTAGGCAGTTTGGCCATAGCAGCGGCATAAGCCTCATTCACTGATTTTAATATGCCCGGTACGCCATTGCCATGAAGTGCAGAGATGAAATGCAATTTAGCGAAGCTGAGGAAATGTAACTTACGGTCAATATCGCGTTTAGTTGTATCACGTTGATAGTCATCCAGCCCATCCCACTTGTTTACCGCTAGTACCAGTGCACGCCCAGCTTGTAAAACAAAATCTGCGATATGCGCATCTTGCTCGGTAATAGTCTGTTGCGCATCTACCACGAGAACAACAACATTAGCGTCTTCTACCGCTTGTAAGGTTTTTATTACAGAAAATTTTTCGACTGCTTCGTCGATTTTGCCACGACGTCGAACACCGGCGGTGTCGATGATGGTGTATTGCTTGCCACCACGTTCAAAATCAATATAAATACTGTCACGTGTGGTGCCGGGTTGGTCGAAGGCAATGACCCGTTCCTCACCTAGAATCGCATTGACCAAGGTCGATTTGCCAACATTGGGGCGGCCCACAATAGCTATTTTTGGGTGATCAGAACGATCTTCTTCGCTTTCAACTTGGAGGGGTAACTCTTCCAGGGCAAGCGCCACCATTTCACTTACATTGTCACCATGTGCCGAGGAAATAGGCAGCGGCTCGCCTATCCCTAATTCGAAAAATTCATTTACAACAGCAGCACGTTGCATCCCTTCAGCCTTATTAACTAAAAGTAGCAGAGGACGCCCGGTTTTACGTAATTGCTCGGCAATAATCCTGTCCTGCGGGGTTAATCCTTGACGCCCATCAACCAGGAATAAGACTAGATCGGCTTCATCCACCGCTTGCCGCGTTTGTTTAGCCATCTCATACAAAATACCTTCCTTGGCGATCGGCTCCAAACCGCCGGTATCCACGACTAAAAATGGCCGTTCGCCAACACGCCCGCGACCATAGTGGCGGTCACGCGTTAGCCCTGGTTGATCAGCTACCAGGGCATCACGGCTACGTGTAAGGCGGTTAAACAAAGTGGATTTCCCCACATTGGGACGACCAATTAAAACGAGTGTGGGTAACATTTCAGACTTTCAATAGGAAGCAAACTTAATGGAGGGTAACCGAATACAAACTACCATTTCGTGTTTGCACCAACAGACCAGCATCTAACTCCATCGGGGTAATTAAGATGGCGCTACCATCGGTCTTGAGCCTCGCCGCCATGCTGCCATCTTCGCGGCTCAGCGCATGCAGATAACCTTCATAGTCGCCCACTATCAGATGATTTCCAAATGCATAGGGTGCTGAAGTTTGGCGCATGAGTAGCTGATCATTTTTCCAAATTGAACTCCCACTATTTTTATCAACCGCCAAAACAGCGCCACTGGTATTCGTAATATAAAGATAATTATGAGATAGAGTTATGCCTTTATCGCTGGGCAAGTCCCGGCTCCATAGCAAATCACCTTGCGCCAAGCCATAACATGCTACACGCCCTTGAAACGCTACTGCACAAACCTGTTCGTCATTTAGTACCGGCGAGCTAGTAATGTCGCTAATGCGCTCCAATTCAGTGTTGCCACGCGGTTGCGACACGACCGTTTCCCATATAACGATGCCAGAACCCAAGCTAATTGCCGCTAATTTACCGGCGGCAAATCCAGCGAATACTGTGCCACGTTCGATTGCCACACCCGCATGACTGCGTACAATTAGCGGTGGTACAGTGTTTTCATACAACCATAGACGTTTGCCATCCGTTGTATCTAAACCAGAAAGACGGCCGTCAGCGGTGCGCACCACCACAATTCCATCGGCAATTTTTGCTACATTTAACACTTCGCTGGATACTTTTGTTTTCCAAAGTAATTTACCATCCACCGCAAAGGCAGCCAATTGACCCTTTCCACCTCCGACCAACACTAAACCTTCGCCCACCCCTACCCCAGCAGAAATAGCGAAACCACTGTCTACACGCCACACCTGTTTCCCTGTTACAGGATCGAGCCGAAACAGTTCTCCCTTGGCATTTGCGGCATACACCGCATCACTTGTTATGGCAGGTTGCAAAATATAATTGCCACTCCCACCGATTTTTTGATGCCAGCGCACATTAAATGTGGCAGCCTGCTTGAATTCAACCAGCTTTGCTGGCCCCTTGCCGGTCTTATCGCCGCTAAACCAGCCAGACACAGTGGAACAGCCTGCTAGCATTACAAGTAGCAGCAGCCCCCCGGCAATGCGAATAATCATTTAGCGCCTCCAAGCGCATCCAGTTTCATTTGAATCAAGATACGATACTTACTCTGGGCATCAGTTTTTGTTAATGCCAGCTGGTAAGCGGCGCGTGCTTCGTCAGCCTTACCTTGTGCGTTCAGCACGTCGCCCTTAAGGTCGGAATACAAACCCATGAAAGATTCAGCATGCTTTGCATCCAATAATTTGAGTGCCTCAGCGTAATTTTTTTCATCCAGCAATACACTAGCCAGCTTGAGGCGCGCTAAATTCTGTAATCCGGTTTCGTCCGCATGTTGAATCACCCACTCTAATTGTGTTTTAGCGCGCGCAATATCTTTGTTTTGAATATTAACTTGTGCTGCCAGCAGAGCTGCCCGCGGTGCGTAAGCGGTGGAACCGAACTTGTCGATCACTGCTTGCCCGGCATCATTGATACGCTTGGGATCGTTACTGGCGAGCTGTTTTTCCAGTTCTGCATACAAGGTACTGGCTTCAGCCATTTTCTTTTCTTTATAGAATTGCCAACCCTGCATCGCAGCAAAACCGCTTACAGCCACGGCCAATGCTATTAATAGCCATTTACCATTGTCTTTCCACCATGCCTTAAATGCATCTACCTGCTCCTGCTCCTGCAAATCGAGTGCTGCCATTTTTCTTTATCCTTGTTTAATCAGTTCATTAATTTTGGCCGGTAGTTCGTCAAATGTCACTTGCATTTGTTCGCCACCGCGTAGCGGTTTGAGCGTGGCCAGTCTAGTACTTACCTCATTGTCACCGAGGATCACCGCAAAGCATGCATTACTGGCATCTGCTTTTTTCATCTGCGACTTAAAACTTCCGCCGCCGCAATGCAACAAAACGCGCAGCCCAAAATCCCTCAATCGCTCGGCCACCAAGCTCGCCATACCACCCGCCATTTCGCCTTGATGCACCATATACACATCTAGTGGTGCTGGTGGAGTGTCCATACCATCTTCTTGCAACAATGCTAATAAGCGTTCAATGCCCATGGCAAAACCGGTAGCCGGTGCAGATTTTCCACCGATTTGCTCAATTAAACCGTCAAAACGACCACCAGCACAGATAGTGCCCTGCGCGCCGAGGCGAGTAGTAACCCATTCAAATACAGTGCGGTTATAATAATCTAGTCCGCGCACTAAACGTGGATTTACCTCAAACGCCACTTCATGGCGGTGTAGAATTTTTTGTACCGCCTCGAAATGCTTAAGTGCGTCTTCTTCCAGTTCCTCCATCAAATTTGGCGCAGCCATGATCAATTCTTGCATAGCTGGATTTTTGCTATCGAGGATGCGTAATGGATTACTGTGCAAACGGCGCGTGGCATCAGCATCCAGCACGCCGTTATACTGTTCGAAATAGGCTATCAACTTGGCGCGATGCCGTTGCCGTGCAGCTTTATCACCCAGAGTATTAAGTTGCAATGTAATATCGCGCAAGCCCAGTTTGCGCCACAGCCGTGCGCACATCAGAATTTGTTCGGCATCAATATCCGGACCAGCGAAACCCAATGCTTCCACACCGATCTGATGAAATTGACGGTAACGTCCCTTTTGCGGACGTTCGTGGCGGAACATCGCGCCAGTGTAATACAAACGCTGCGGCGCATTGTACAGCAGGCTGTGTTGCAGCGCGGCGCGCACGCAAGAAGCCGTACCTTCCGGGCGAAGCGTAAGGTGATCGCCATTGAGACTATCCTCAAAGCTATACATTTCTTTTTCTACAATATCGGTCACTTCGCCTATCGCACGTTTGAAAAGAGCTGTATGTTCCAGCAACGGCATGCGAATGTTGCGGTAACCATAACCTTCCAGCCAGTCACGTACAGTATCTTCGAACCACAGCCAAAGACCCGCTTCTTCCGGCAAAATGTCATTCATGCCGCGCACAGCCTGCAACGGGGAATTGCTACTCATAATACGATTAACCTACCTTTACTTCATTCATGATATATATTTATTAAAACAACTTTGCCCTATTACTATGTACGTTTGCAATGCCTGAGCACTGCTTTCAATTATTTGATGCTCAATTTATTACATGGGTCGGTATAGTTTCAGGAGGGAGACGACCAGCTTCACGCCGTGCGTAGTTGCGTGCCACGTAATCATCCACGATCTGCTTGAACTCGTTGGCAATATTGTCACCACGCAAAGTAACAATTTTTTGACCATCCACATATACGGGCGCTGCCGGATGCTCGTTACTGCCCGGCAGACTGATACCAATGTTGGCCATCTTGCTTTCTCCCGGGCCGTTCACGACACAACCCATTACCGCCACTGTCATTTCCTCAGCGCCGCTGTATTGCTCACGCCACACTGGCATTTGCTCGCGCAAATAAGACTGAATACTTTGCGCTAACTCTTGAAAAACCGTGCTGGTAGTGCGTCCGCAGCCGGGGCAAGCAATTACCATCGGCGTAAAGGAGCGCAACCCCATCGTTTGCAAAATTTCTTGCGCTACGATTACCTCCTGTGTACGGTCACCACCCGGTTCCGGGGTGAGGGAAATACGTATGGTATCCCCTATTCCTTCCTGTAATAGCACGGCCAGCGCGGCGGTGGAGGCGACAATACCTTTTGATCCCATGCCAGCTTCAGTTAACCCCAAGTGCAGCGGATAATCACAGCGCAGTGCTAGTTCACGGTATACCGCAATTAAACCTTGAACCTCACTCACCTTGCATGACAGCACGATTCGATCATGTGGCAAACCGAGTTTCTCGGCGCGCCGAGCACTATCCAGTGCAGATACAATGAGTGCTTCACGCATTACCTCAGCAGCCTCCTTGGGCTGTGGTGATTTAGCGTTTTCATCCATCATGCGCACGATCAAATCAGCCTCCAGGCTACCCCAGTTCACCCCAATACGCACCGGCTTAGAATAACGGCAGGCGGCCTCTATCATCATAGCGAATTGGTCTTCACCCTTACGGTTGCGACCTACATTGCCCGGGTTAATCCGGTATCCTCCCAGTACTTGGGCACATTCTGGAAAGTCTGTTAACAGGCGATGACCGTTGTAATGAAAATCGCCCACCAAGGGCACATTACAGCCCATTTGATCAAGCAGCTCGCGAATGCGAGGCACCTGTGTGGCAGCTTCGGCGGTATTGACAGTAATTCGCACTAACTCAGAACCAGCTTGTGCCAATTCAAATACTTGGCGCGCCGTGCCTACGGCATCCACGGTATCAGTATTAGTCATGGACTGTACAACGATAGGGGCACCACCACCTATGGCAATATTACCCACCATGACACGTTGCGTCGTACGACGCGGAATGGGATGTTGACTCATATCTACTCCAATTTGAGGCGCGCGGTTCCGCCATTGTAAAAGGGCGCGAGTTCAACAAGCTTTCCTTGATAATATAGGCGCACTCCGTTGATATTACCAATAACCACAGAAAACGGTGGCCTGCCTTTCAGATGTTGTTCGCTGCCGCTTGAATTAAGCTGTGACAGCAATATTTTGCCGTCATTGTCTGTCACTTTTACCCAAGAATCTGCATCAAACGTCAATCGAATAGAGGCGGACTGCTTGGATGCGCTGTTTGATTCTGTCTTTATGGCTTCAGCAGCAGGAGCTTCCGGGGATACAACAAGCGCATCAGATGGCACTGCTGTTATTACCACAGAAGCGGGGGGAGGCGTAACGGCTGGCAATTCAATTGTTTCCACCGTAGCCTGCGGCATAACTGGCTTGCTGCGGCTCAACCAGACAAAAAGTACCAATATGATCACGGCCGCAACAAGACCAATCGCCAACCAGATAATCTTGAGCCTGCGCGTCGCGTAGGTATTTGGGAACGGTACTTCAATCGCAATGCTTGCAGCATGCAAAGAAGTCTGCACAGGCGCTATTGGCAGTGCCGCCAGCAAGGGATCAGGATCCAATTGCAACAGCTTGGCATAACTGCGTACAAAGCGGCGCACAAAGAAAATTTCTGGCAGACGAGTAAAATTGTCCGTCTCCAGCGCCTCAATTTGGCGTGATGCAAACTTGAGACGACTTTCCACATCAGCAACGCTCAGCCCAAGTCGCTCGCGTGCTTCACGCAGCGCGGCACCCACGCTGAACGGCCGCACATCAACGTTATTGGACGCGTCACTTAAAATATTTTCCGACGGATTATCCACTATTGCCTGTACAACATTAGCTGAGTTTCACGCGCATCAGGAAAGTTTTTACGCAATTGTATTGCATAGCTATTTTCCGTGGTTCTATCGCCCAACTTACGTTCAATACGTATTGCCAACCATAGGTTTTCAGCTGTCAATGGCGATGGGTTGTTTCGTTTAAAAATCAAAAAATAAGATTTTGCACCTGCATAATCAGCTTTAGTAAAATACAAATTGGACAGACCCAACAACGCTTCCGGCATGTTAGGTTGGGTGGTTAGCGCTTTTTGTAAAAACTCTTCAGCGTCTTTAATATTACCAGCCTTCATGGAGCACAAACCTGCATTCAAATAAGCTTTCCCCGGGGTAGCATAAAGTGGATTTTTTAACGCTGCCATGAAGTGTTTGATGGAATCCAGTTCCTTGCCTCGCTTACAAAGAAACCAACCATAATTGTTATGCGCTTCTGAATCGATGCTGTCCAAACGTAGGCTGTGCCGAAAATCCTCATCTGCCTGCTGATCTTCATATAAAGCCATACGCACAAGGCCGCGCACATTGTAAGCCGGTGCGTAGTCAGATTTAGACTGTAGGGCCAAAGATACTTCTTCTAATGCCACCCCGAATTGTCCCCGATCATAATATTGTGCCGCTAATTCAGTGTGTATTTTAGCGCGGGCCTCTTCCCGTGAAATAGTGTGCTGCGGCGTACCGCCGTATCCACCATTGGAGTGCGCAACACATCCCGCCATGCTTAAAGCAAGCAAAAAAAAGCCTAGGCCTTTCATACGTGAAAACAATTTTATGTATGGATTTCTAATAATCGGTGTGTTCTTTTGGTTTTATCCTGCACTTGCCCGGCCAGCTGCCCACATGCCGCGTCAATATCATCCCCCCGTGTTTTGCGTACAGTAGTGACAATATCGGCCTGCACCAGCACATCACGAAACCTGGCAATAATGTCGGCTTTGGATCGGCGGTAATGCGTCTGCGGAAAAGGATTGAACGGTATCAGATTAAATTTGCACGGCACATCACGCACCAATGCAACCAGTTCATGAGCTTGCTGTATGCTGTCATTTATACCTTCCAGCATCACATACTCGAAAGTGACAAAATCACGTGGGGCGCGTTCCAGATAACGCTGGCATGCTGCCAATAACACGCGCAAAGGATACTTCTGATTGATCGGCACCAGTACATCGCGCAAGCTGTCGTTGGATGCATGCAATGACACCGCGAGCGCTACCGGACATTCCTCACGCAGCCTGTCCATCGCTGGTACGATGCCAGAAGTGGATAAGGTCACCCGACGTCGAGACAAGCCATAAGCATTATCGTCCAGCATCAAACGCAAGGCACTTACCGTATTATCAAAATTTAACAACGGCTCGCCCATACCCATCATCACCACATTGGTGACTGGCCACTTGCCGTCAGAATCTTTGCCAATCTGGCGGTTAGCCCACCACAATTGACCAATAATTTCGGCCACACTCAAATTACGGTTGAAACCTTGTTTGCCGGTCGAACAGAATGAGCAGTTAAGTGCGCAACCCGCCTGAGTAGAGATACACAGTGTGCCGCGCCCTACCTCTGGAATAAAAACCGTTTCTACTGCATTGCCCGTACCAACGTCCAGCAACCATTTACGCGTACCATCAGCGGAGATTTCGTCACGCATCACTTGCGGTGCAGCCACATAAGCTTGCTGCTGTAGCTTCTCGCGCAATAAAACAGCAATGTCGGTCATTGCTGCAAAATCTGACTCTCCGACTTTGTGCACCCAGCGCAATATCTGGCGTGCACGGAAGGGTTTCTCACCCATCGAAGCAAACCAGGCGGTAAGCCGCTGCACATCAAAGTTAAGGAGGTTTTCGGACATCAGATGACCTTATTTTTAGGGGCTCCCATTAGCGCAGGTTCGCGTCCATAGTCGCCTGAACGACTCATAAACCACGTATTGACGCGCAGGCTACTATTTGGCAGACGATAATGTGAAAAAGCAGCCTAGGCAAAATCTTACATAAAAAACATAAATGGCTTGCAGAAGAGCAGGTTAATTTTATGAAATTTTCAGATCAGGAAAAAAATAAGCAATTTCTACTGCAGCTGCTTCCGCTGAATCTGAACCATGTACTGCATTGGCGTCAATGCTATCAGCGAAATCGGCGCGAATGCTACCCTTGTCAGCTTTTTTCGGATCTGTGGCTCCCATTAAATCGCGATTTTTTGCAATCGCATTTTCGCCTTCCAATGCCTGCACCATCACTGGACCAGAAATCATAAAACCTACTAAATCCTTAAAAAATGGGCGCTCGCGATGTACGGCATAAAAGTTCTCTGCATCGGTACGTGACATCTGCACCATGCGCGCGGCAATCACTTTTAATCCAGCATTTTCAAAACGGGTGTAAATCTGACCAATTACATTTTTAGCAACGGCATCAGGTTTAATAATTGACAAGGTACGTTCAACAGCCATACTGCTTTCTCCAATTAGTGATTAATAATCAAGTTGCGGATTTTAACAGGCTTTGCAGCTTATGTCGCTTTGTCCAAACAGCAAAAAAGTACAGGTACAAAGTTGCATAGCTAGAAAACGCCCAGTAATTTTGAATTTCATCACGTCTACAAGTGGCAATCGAATCACAAAAAATAGAGCAATACTTACTCAAGCTGGGAACAACTACGATGTACACATGAAAATTGTTACTCCCTGATTTGCTCAGGGGACGCTAACCTCGCAACAACACTAAAAATTTAATGATATTGAATAAATATAAAACTGTTCATACAAATAAAAAAGCCGCTAGTAGGCGGCTTAGGGAGTTGTAGCATTAGTTTTTATTTTTTGGTAGGCGCGATTGGACTCGAACCAACGACCCCCACCATGTCAAGGTGATGCTCTAACCAGCTGAGCTACGCGCCTATGCAAAGTGGGACATTGTAACCGAATTCCAAGCTGGGTTCAAATGTTGCGCCTAAAGTAGGAATCAAAAGCAGGTAGTTATATGTGCTGCAAGACTGGGCAAATATATTTGTTGCTAACATTGTTAGTCATAGGAGCGGCAAGGTGGCGTAAAATATGCAACTCTGTTTTTGACTAAAAATTACTGATTAAAAATTATGACCATACGTACTCGTTTCGCGCCTAGCCCCACGGGTTATCTACATATTGGCGGCGCCCGCACTGCACTATTTTCTTGGGCTTACGCCCGCAAGCATGGCGGCACTTTTATCCTGCGCATAGAGGATACTGATGTAGAGCGTTCTACACCTGAGGCCGTACAAGCCATTTTAGATGGCATGGCTTGGCTTAATCTAAGTTATGACGAAGGCCCGTTCTACCAAATGCAGTGTATGGAGCGATATAAAGAGGTGATTCAGCATATGCTGGCGCAGGGGTTAGCCTATTACTGTTACACCTCGCCAAGTGAACTGGAAATTATGCGTGAGGCCCAACGTGCGAATGGTGAAAAACCACGTTACGACGGTCGCTGGCGTCCAGAATCCGGCAAAGTGTTGCCTGAACCACCTGCTGGAACGATGCCAGTGGTGCGCTTCAAGAATCCTGCCAAGGGAGTAGTAACGTGGAAAGATTTGGTGAAAGGGCTTATTGAATTTGACAATGGAGAACTAGATGATCTCATTATTGCCCGTGCCGACGGCACACCTACCTATAATTTTTGCGTAGTCGTGGATGATTGGGATATGGGTATTACGCACGTGATACGCGGCGATGACCACGTTAATAATACACCACGTCAAATCAATATCCTCAAAGCATTAGGCGCCAATGTGCCACAGTACGCGCACCTGTCGATGATATTAGGTGATGACGGGCAAAAACTATCCAAACGTCATGGTGCAGTTAGTGTGATGCAATATGATGAAGATGGTTATTTACCGGAAGCGGTGATTAATTACCTGGCAAGACTGGGATGGTCACACGGTAATGATGAAGTTTTTTCGGTTGAGCAGTTTTGCGCGTGGTTCGATCTCGACCATATCACGCCATCTGCGGCACAATTTAATACAGAGAAATTAAACTGGCTCAATCAACACTATATAAAGCAAGCCGATAATGCGCGGCTTGTCGCACTAACACGTCCGCGCTTGGAAGCACGGGGCGTATTGGTGAGTGCCGTACCTGCACTAGAAGCCATAATTTCCCTTTATAAAGAACGAGTCGTAACCCTCAACGAATTGGCGGATGCAGCAGAAGTATTTTATATCGACTTACATCCCAATCAGGAATTGCTGAATACCCAGCTGTCTGCTGAAGCGGTACCTGCTTTGCAAGAGCTGGCGGAGCGCCTAAAAGATGTAGCATGGGAAGCTGCGGCGATTGCGGCAGCAATCAAGGAAATAGTAAATAAGTATGGATTGAAAATGCCTAAATTGGCCATGCCGTTGCGCGTAATGCTCACTGGGCAAACCCAGACTCCCTCGGTAGATGCCGTATTAATACTGTTTTCACGCGAGGCTGTATTGGCACGTATAGCACGATATCTTTAAGACTTACCGGGTATTCAGCTTTACAAGGATAGGCTCGATCATTATAATGCGCGCACATTTTGGGGGTATAGCTCAGCTGGGAGAGCGCTTGCATGGCATGCAAGAGGTCAGCGGTTCGATCCCGCTTATCTCCACCAAAATGGCATCACAAAGTCCTTTAGTCCCCATCGTCTAGAGGCCTAGGACACCGCCCTTTCACGGCGATAACACGAGTTCGAATCTCGTTGGGGACGCCACTAATTTCCGGCTTTTGACTGGAATTTTGTAGTAGATACAGCATTTTAGTTTTAAAAAATCAAAAACAATTCGGTCGACCAGGCTGCTCAGTATTTCTTTTAGATCGTCGTGATCTAGTTCACTTATGTTGTCGGAGATTCCGTTCAATATGTCCTGCATTTCCTTTTCACCAATTTCCCGCAACGCCTTCGCCTGCTCGGTGGCGACGTCTGCTATTTCCAAACGGCCTATGATTGTCGTGCGTTCCTATTCTAGCGATTCTATTTTGCGCAGTAGTGTGGCCGTGGCAGTAGTTTCTGTCAGTAAGCAAGTTGGACAGTCGGTCGATTTTGACATCGATGCTACGGATTTTTTTCTGCGCGGCCTCCAGTTCCACTTCAACTGGAACCGTGTGTCTGTCATTGCGGGGTTGACGCAGTACTAACTGCCTGTTCCGACTCCACGAGGGCAGCATCAAAAAGGAGGAGATCGTCGATTTCCTCAAGGCGCTCAAGACCCATTTGAGGCAACCCCTGTTGGTAAATCTGGGATGGATTGGGGGCGCATCGTAGTCGGTTTGTACGCGAGTACCTGGACAGATTGAAGGGTCACATACCGCCCTACGCGCCCGACATGAATCCGGTCGAATACCTTTGGGCTTGGCTTAAACGCCACGCCATGGTCAACCACTGTCCCAACAACTTCAGCGAATTGCAGGCCACAACACGCAATAAACTCAAGAACGCCCAAAAGCGTCCCTCGATCATTGCCACTTGCTGGATGCAGGCTACGTCGTGGTAATGTCATGAATTATGGAAGTCTCAATAATACCGCATTAGCTGTACATGTGTTATCAGTCACAACAATAGCTCAATTAAAATTTGCTACACTACACACTTCATGCATAAGTATGGAGATACACCATGTTTAATTCAAAATTCTTCGATGAAATTTCCACCAAGGTAAGCAAAGCGGTGGCTAACAGCCCGGCAAAAGATGTTGAGAAAAATGCCCGTGCCTTACTGGCGCAAGGTTTTACCAAACTGGATTTGGTGACGCGTGAAGAGTTCGATGTACAAACCCAGCTGTTATCACACACAATTGAAAAATTGATGGCACTGGAAGCTCGGGTCGCCGCCCTTGAAGCACAACGTAACCCCTAAATAAATGGGCCTCGCGGTTTTATATAGCCGCGCCCTCTCTGGCATGGATGCCGCACTGGTCACGGTCGAGGTGCATCTGGCCAACGGCCTGCCTAGTTTTACCATTGTAGGCTTGCCTGAAACCGAAGTAAAAGAAAGTAAAGATCGCGTCCGTGCGGCCTTGCTGACTTGCCAGTTTGAATTTCCCAGTCGCCGCATCACGGTTAATCTTGCACCTGCCGACCTGCCCAAGGAAAGCGGGCGTTTTGATTTACCCATTGCGTTAGGTATTCTCGCCGCATCTGGACAAATACCTTCAAACCGCCTTACCGAATATGAGTTTGCCGGTGAACTGGCGCTTACCGGCGAGTTACGGCCAATACGCGGCGCGCTTGCAATGACCTATCATGCAGCATCGAACGGGCGGGCATTTATTCTTCCTGAAATAAATGCTGTCGAAGCGGCGCTGGTAGAAGATGCGGCTGTATATCCAGCGCAATCCTTGTTGCAGGTGGCGGCACATTTGTCTGGTCGCGCTGCACTCATCCGTCAAGTCGCCAGTGCACAGCTTGTTATACCGGATTATCCGGACATGCGCGAAGTAAAAGGGCAAGGGCAGGCCAAGCGCGCGCTGGAGATTGCCGCCGCTGGAGGTCATAGCGTGCTGATGAGCGGCCCGCCTGGCACCGGGAAATCGATGCTAGCGGCGTGTTTCCCTGGCATCCTGCCGCAAATGACTGAAGCTGAAGCATTGGAAAGCGCAGCCATGCAATCGTTAGGCGGCATGTTTGATGTAAGCAGCTGGAAAATGAGACCATACCGATCACCGCATCACACTGCATCAGCTGTAGCTATGGTCGGCGGCGGCAGCAATCCACGTCCCGGTGAAATCTCTATCGCAATGCACGGCGTACTGTTCCTTGATGAATTGCCGGAATTTGAGCGCCATGTATTGGAAGTGCTGCGCGAGCCGCTGGAGAGTGGGCGCATTACCATCTCTCGCGCTGCACGCCGCGCAGATTTCCGCGCGCAATTTCAGTTACTTGCTGCAATGAACCCTTGTCCATGCGGCTATCTTGGTCATTTCAACGGCAAGTGCCGTTGCACCCCAGATCAAATTGCACGCTATCGCGGCAAAATTTCTGGTCCGCTGTTAGATCGCATAGACATTCAAATCGAAGTTCCCGCAGTGCCACAGGAAACCTTACTTAAACAGGTTGATGGAGAAACAAATAGCGCTATTCAAGCGCGTGTGAATGTAGCGCGGCAACGTGCATTAACCCGCCAGAGCAAACCAAATGCACAACTCACGGTAAGCGAAATCGACGTTCTCTGCGCGCCCGATATACAGGGTGCCGCACTGCTGCAGCAAGCCATCAGCCGTCTGAATTTATCTGCTCGCGCTTATCACCGCATACTCAAAGTGGCGCGCACTGTTGCCGATCTGGCAGGCAGCGAAAACCTCCTGGCTTCTCACATTGCCGAGGCTGTTCAGTATCGCAGGATGGGCATGCAAAGATAGTTGGGAACAGCGGATTTATACCTTGAGTCTTAATTTTTGGCCGACATAAACACCATCAAATGGGGTTCGCAATGAATTTTCTATGGTGTAATTCGGCACGTGATCCCATATAAAAATGCTACCGCAAAATCATATTTGCTTGACACGGTTTCTGTACAATCCATACCATTGCAGCCTTTATTAATTGCCACCGTTTTTTTGATTGCCATTGGGGGTTTGTTGTGTCGTTCGAAACTATAAAACAATCTCTTGTCTCAGATATGTCTGTTGTGGACAGAATTATACGCACCCGCTTACATTCAGATGTAGCGCTGGTTAATCAGATGAGTGAATACATTATCAATAATGGTGGCAAACGGCTGCGCCCGGCGTTAGTGGTGTTATCCGCCAAGGCATTAGGTTACACCGGTGAATATCATCACAGCCTAGCGGCGGTAGTGGAGTTCATTCATACCGCTACATTGCTGCACGACGACGTGGTAGATGAATCAGAGCTGCGCCGTGGGCAAGCAACTGCCAGCGCCTTATTTGGTAATGCAGCGAGCGTACTGGTTGGCGATTTTTTATATTCGCGGGCTTTTCAAATGATGGTGGAAGTAAATGATATGCGTGTTATGCAAACGTTGGCTGATGCTACTAACACTATTGCGGAGGGTGAAGTATTGCAATTGTTGAGCTGCCATGATTCGAGCGTGGATACAACCAGTTATTTGCGTGTGATTTATTGCAAAACGGCCAAGCTATTCGAGGCGGCGATGCGTCTGGGCGCTATTCTGGCACAGGTTGACAGCGCCAGCGAAGAAGCTGTGGCAAAGTATGGCATGCACTTGGGAACAGCATTCCAATTGGTGGACGATACGCTGGATTATTCTGGTGACGAACAAGCTACCGGCAAAAACTTAGGCGACGATCTATCTGAGGGCAAGCCCACATTACCGCTTATTTATGCCATGCAGCATGGTAATGCCAGCCAGGCTGCAACGGTAAAGCTAGCCATTGAGCAAGGCAACATTGAAGATTTTGCCGAAGTATTGCATGTAATCAAACAAACCGGTGCCTTGGAATATACCCGGCAGCAGGCGCAAAGGGAATCAGATGTGGCATGTGCGGCGCTGTCTATCTTGCCCGACACGGCTTACAAACAATCTCTACTGCAATTAGCAGATTTTGCCGCCACACGGCAATTTTGATTGGGTTAATCCTGAGTAAACCATCCCAAATGATGTGAACGGAATTTTGCTGGTTTTCATCCCACGCTCAATATAGATACCAAATTATTTAACATTTCCCCTTACGCCTATCGCAATTCTGCAACTGACAGCCCCCAAAAAAATTTAGCAAAATCGCAAGAATCTCTTACCAACCGCAAAAGTAACACCGTGAACTGTCTACACAATAAGATTTTTCACAATCTTCACGCAAATTTATAAAACAGTCAGGGTGAATTACAGTGGAAATTGGTTGTTAATCGCAGCTTAACCCGCCCATTACATAACCTACAATGGCTCCATTCAATGACAGACTCTGCTTTATGACGTTTTATGACGCTTATCAACTTAATTTTTTTTCAGCACGCTAACACAAACATTCTCCCGATTCCGACAAGGAAATCCGTGAGAAAGGAAAATTTCGTTTATTTAATTTTTAATTAAAATTATGATTAATGACTCCAATCCTTCCGAAATCGCGCGAAAAACCTTAAGCACTTTGGCTGCACGCAAAATTACGCCAACGCCAGACAACTATACGCGCGTATATCAGGAAATTAGCGGCAAACCAAGGGCCACTAGCACAGACCCAATTTCGGCATTAAATGTGCAGCCTCCTCCAGAGTCAACCGATGATAAATTGAAACTGCCGTGGCCAAACCTGATCCGTGACTTGCTCACACAAATGGAAATTTCGCATAAGGGAATCACTATCACACGCAAGAAGCAGAGCGTGGGAACCATACTGAATAAATTCAATAATGATTCCAGCGTTCTATTTTCAAAGTTGCAGGGATTAATATTTTCTTGGGGAAATGCAACTACCCCCGAACTTGTTGATGAACTTATCCCGGCAAAGCTTGAATTAGAAACAACAAAAAACAATACCTCCCCTGCCACGGTAAACATTACTGGCGTTCCTGACAAGATTATTGATACCACAATAGATATTAAGCTGATAGAGCAACTGCGCGAGTTACTGGCGCAATCTATTGAGAGCACTCACAGTAAAGAACCCGATTTGATGAGTGAAATTCAGGAATTGGCGCAAGAAACACGCGCCACCAGCGATTATGGTCAGGCCATTAAGCTAAATAAGCAGTTACGTAAACTCTGGATCAAGCTGGAACTGCGCAGCAACGACAATTTCAACATTCAGGAAGGATTGATGCGTCTGTTTCGCCTCTTAGTGGAAAATGTCAGCGAACTGGTGACCGAAGATAAGTGGCTGCACGACCAGATTCATGATCTGCAGGAAATCATCGAGCGCCCCATCAGTAAGCAATCAATTGCCAGCGCGGAACGCAACCTACGTAGAACGATCATTAAGCAAAGCTTGTTGAGACAAAGCATGGTCGATGCCAAGACCACACTTAAAAGCTTGATGACGACCTTCATTGATCGCCTGAGCGAAATGACTGACAGTACGGGGGCGTATCACACAAAAATTGAAGGCTATAGCTTGAAAATCGGGCAAGCAGATAATCTTACTGAATTAAACCAGATTTTAAGCGATATTATGCAAGACACGCGCATTATCCAGGCTAGCTCCATGCGTTCACATGAAGAGCTGGTTAACACACGAAGGCAGGCGCACATAGCCGAAGAACGCGTCAAGCAACTAGAACAGGAATTGGAACAAGTAAGCGAATTAGTACGCGAAGACCAACTTACCGGGGCACTGAACCGGCGTGGACTTGATGATGTACTGGATCGCGAAATAAAACGCGCTGACCGCCAGCAGACGCCCATTAGCATTGCACTACTCGACGTTGATAATTTCAAACAACTTAACGATTCTTTAGGCCATCAAACCGGTGACCAGGCACTTGTGCATTTAATCCAGGTCATTAAAAATGCCCTACGCCCGACCGATGAAGTGGCCCGTTATGGTGGGGAAGAATTTCTGATTATCCTGATAGATACCAGCTTGGAAGAAGCGATGACAACCTTAACCCGCCTGCAACGCGAGCTTACTAAAAATCTTTTCCTGCATAACAACGAACGGCAGCTGATTACCTTTAGTGCCGGGGTTGCGCTACATGTTAACGGCGAAGATCCTGAATCAACAATCGGACGTGCGGACAGTGCCATGTACAAAGCCAAACGGGCTGGTAAAAACCGTGTATTCGCAGCCGATTAATAGACAAATGTAGCTCAAGTTTACAAGTGCATACTCAATTTATAGAAGTTCATCAAATAGTATGCTCTACCCCCGTGAAGATCTGCATTACTGACCTCGCGGGCAAACCAAGGCTAGTAATTATTAAATGCATTCTATGCTGCAAACAAAAATCAAGTGTGTATTAAAGTTTTTTCCCCTCTTTCCGTTAATTGGACTAACTACGGTTGATTAGCCTGACCAAATGAGGCAGACCAAAGTAAACGGCGACCATGCCGTAAAAAAAACCAGTTAAAGGAGAATTAATATGCCTGCAGTCATTAACACCAACGTTGCATCCTTGAATGCACAACGCAACCTGAACTCTTCTCAAAGTGCGCTGCAAACCTCTTTGCAACGTTTATCATCTGGCTTGCGCATCAACAGCGCCAAAGACGATGCGGCTGGTCTGGCGATTACTGAACGGATGACATCACAAATTCGTGGTCTCAATCAAGCTTCGCGTAATGCCAACGATGGCGTTTCTTTGGCGCAAACTGCTGAAGGTGGATTAGCTGAGGTTGGCAACAACCTGCAACGTATCCGCGAACTGGCCATTCAATCCGCCAATTCAACTAATTCCGCATCTGACCGTACTTCACTCAACGCTGAAGTTACCCAATTACTTGCAGAAATACAGCGTGTATCGACCACTTCCCAATTTAACGGCCAGAATATACTTGATGGCACGTTTACTGCCGCCCAATTCCAAGTCGGCGCGAACGCCAATCAAACTATTACAGCCAGCACAGGTAATTCCCAAACATCTGCGCTTGGTTCTTACCAAGTCGCCAGCAACAGTATTTCGGCAGTTAGCGGTACTGCACTTACAGCCGGTCAATTAACATTCAACGGTATTGATGTGGGTAGCTCAACCTCTGGCTCAGCCGAAGCAATTGCTGCCGCCATTAACGGTGTATCTAATAAAACCGGTGTATCCGCTTCAGCCTCTACTGTAGTAACTAGCTCAGTCTCCAATCCGTTACTACGCAATCAATCACTGCAATCCGGTGATTTGGTCATCAATGGCGTAAGCGTGGGTGCAGTTGCAGGCTCTAGCAACGTTGCGACACAAGGTAGTAACGTTGCTGCCGCAATCAATGCTGTATCTAACCAAACCGGCGTCACGGCAACGGCCAACGGCGGCACCGGCGCACTGACATTAACATCAAGCACCGGCAAAAATATTGATATCACCACCAATGCGGCTGTAACTGCTGACGGTGCTACTCGGGTGGAGAATGCCACCGGCCTAGAATTGGCGGGAGCCACAAAATCTTTCGGCAACAGCGTTATAACCGTTGCCTCAGGCGCCCGCCAAGTAGTCACTAACACATCTACTGCTACAGCCACTGCCGCTGATACATTAACTGTGGCAGGTGTTACTTTCACCTATAGCGCGGCTGCCAATAGTGCTACCAATATACAAATAGACAACTCTAGTGCCGCTAACCAAGGAGCCAATGTCAGGGCCGCACTCCTCTTGAACAGCACGGTAACAAACGCATTCACTGTTACAGGTGCGACAACTGACGCGATTCTGACCGCAAAAACCAATGTGTTATCGACTGGGGCTGGAGACGGCTTGGCTTCAGCAACAGCAACTGCCAATGCCAGTTCATGGGCATCCACTACAGTAGGTGCGGGGGTTGCGATCGGCGACACCTTGAAAATCGGTGGCCTTACTTACGAATTTACACGACATGATGCGACCACCGTGGCTACCGCAGGTAATATCCAGGTGAAACTGGGTACGGGCGGTGCTAATGCAGCTGCTGACGATATTCTGACGGCCACCAACCTTGCTGCGGCCGTCTCCGCCCAGCAGGCTGCGGGCAATGGCACTGTAGGGTTCACATCCAGAACCGCTGGCGCAGTTACCGTGACTAACACTCTGTATGGCACCGCTGGTGTAGTGGCAGCTCCTACGGAACCGATAAGCCTCGGTACCGCTGGTGCAGTGAGTAGCGTTGACACAGCGGGTGTTAGTGGGGTTTATGCCAGCAACAACACTAAAGGAACTTTAACACTTAACTCTGCCAATACTTTCAGTATTGGTGGAACATCCCCCGCCGCCGCGGGCTTGAGTAGCGCCAATGTTGGTCTGACCGCTATTAACACAGTGGATATTTCAACGCTCGAAGGTGCAAATAATGCGATATCGCTGATTGACGGTGCGTTAAGTCAGGTCAGCACGATACGTGGCAGTATGGGTGCCTTGCAGAACCGCTTTGCAAGCGTGGTGTCCAGTTTGTCTGCATCGTCAGAAAATCTCTCTGCTGCACGTAGCCGGATTTTAGATGCGGACTTTGCGGCAGAGACTGCACAGCTAACCCGTAATCAAATTCTGCAACAAGCAGGTACGGCTATGCTGGCGCAAGCAAACCAGTTGCCTAACACTGTGTTATCCCTATTGAGGTAATGCGTTAGGTGAATAATCCCGGCCGAAATAATTCGGCTGGGTTTTTGATATTAAAGGAGAGGCAACATGCTTATCCAAAGCACTAGTAACTTGGCTCAGGCTTTACCGATTAACAAAATTTCAAGCAACGGACTTGTCAACGATGGCAAGCCTATTGCCGTTCCTTCTTCATCTTCTAATAGTCCAGTCCAATCTGGCGCGTCACTTGAACTACCTCAAGTTGCAGTGGTGCAGGTTGCCGAACAACAAACTTCTTCACAATTACAAAATGCTACAGACAACGTCAACAAGGTGTTGAAGCAATCAAATAAAAGTTTAGAGTTTAGTGTCGACACTGGTACCAAAAAATCAATAGTTAAGCTGATAGATACCGATACTGGCGATTTGATTCGTCAATATCCCACGGAAGAAATGTTGGCTATTTCTAACGCAATAGACCAGTTTCAGCAGGGTGTATTACTGAAACAAAAGGCCTGAGGAGACAGAAATCATGGCAACCGCAGCCACATCATCGACCAATCTAGACATTAATAGCATTGTAAATCAATTGATGACGGTCGAGCGGCAACCTATCAACAAACTCAACGTCACGGAAGCAAGCTTTCAAACCAAGCTTTCTGCCTACGGTAGCATAAAAGGGGCAGTAGCCAGCTTTCAAACTGCAATGCAGAATTTGGGCAGCGCGATCAAATTTACCAAACTTGATGCTATTCCTTCTGATGACACCATTTTGTCCGCTACTGCCAGTAGTATCGCGGTAGCGGGCACATATTCTTTGGAAGTGACCAGCCTGGCTCAGGCGCAAAAACTTGTCGCCGCTGGGCAATCCAGTAGCACTACTGCCATCGGCGATGGAACTCCGACTACGGTCACTTTCGATTTTGGCACCATTAACGGCGGAACGCTGGATCCGATAACCAAAAAATATACTGGTGTTACGTCGTTTGGCTCAAACGGCAATGGTACCAAGAGCATCACCATAGACAGCAGCAATAATTCTCTGCAAGGCATCCGCGATGCCATCAACGCTGCCAAGATTGGAGTAACGGCGACCATCATCAATGACGGTAGCGCCTCGCCCTATCGCCTTGCGTTATCATCGGACAATAATGGCGTGAGCAATAGCCTGAAGATTTCCGTAAGCGGCGATACAAGCGTGACTAACCTGCTGGCGCACGATCCAGCGGCTACGCAAAATTTGTCCGAGAATGTCACCGCGACAAATGCCAACTTTAAGGTTAACGGCGTATCCGTCAGCAAGACCTCAAACTCTGCCACCGATGTGATACAGGGAGTTACGCTCAATCTGAAAAAAATCACCACGACATCGACAACTGTGACTGTAGCTCATGATAACGCCTCTGTAAGTAACTCGGTCGCTGGCTTCGTGAAGGCTTACAACGAACTTGCTAAAACACTAAAAGATATTTCCGCTTACAATCCCGCAACCAAACAAGCGGCAATTTTGCAGGGCGATAGCACTGTACGTTCACTACAATCGCAGTTACGAAACGCGCTTGGATCACCAGTCGTAGGGGCTTCCGGTGCGCTGACCACGCTGTCTCAGATAGGAATTTCTTTCCAAAAAGATGGCTCTCTCGGGCTAGACACCACCAAGCTCAATAGTGCAATTACCAATAATGTTAGCGACATTGCCAGTTTGTTTGCCGCTGTCGGCAAGGGAACAGATAGTTTAATTACCTTTAACTCCGCAACTAGCAACACCAAGGCTGGAAGCTATGCAGTGAATGTTACCCAAATTGCCACTCAAGGCAATATCGTAGGAAATAGTGCGGCCAATACCACTATCACAGATACCAATAAAGAGTTAAATGTAACCGTCAATGGAGTCAGCGCTTCAATAACTTTGAATGCGGGAGTTTACACAGCTCAAACTTTGGCCGCTGAATTGCAAGCCAAAATCAATGGTGCAAGCTCATTTAGCAATGCGGGCATTACGGTTGCGGTTACGCAAAATAGCGGTGTGCTATCAGTAACCTCGTCCAGCTATGGCTCCAAATCCAGTGTTGCTATCGTCGGGGCTGGTGTTATTGACTTGCTCGGCGCGGTTCCCACGCAAACCGCTGGTGTCGACGTTGCGGGATCCATCGGCGGTGGGACAAGTACTGGCTCCGGCCAGGTTTTAAGCAATGCACAAGGCTTGAATATCACCATCAACGGCGGGGCATTAGGCGATCGTGGTAGCGTGAATTATTCAAATGGCTATGCATTTTCACTTGATATATGGACAAGTACAGTATTAACAACCGATGGCGCGCTCGCCAGTCGTACCGGCGGCATTAACAATTCCATCAAGGATCTAGGAAATCGCCGAGCTGCAATTGAAACTCGCCTAGTGGGTATCGAGAGACGATACCGCGCCCAATTTTCCACACTGGATGCCATGCTGAGCAGCATGAATCAAACCAGCAATTATTTAACCCAACAACTCGCACAACTCGCCAAACTATAACTTAGGGGAATTACCATGAACACCAATACTGCAATCAATGCCTATAACAAAGTCGATATTGAATCAGGCGTAAATGCAGCTAATCCACATAAGCTTATTTTGATGCTATATCAAGGTGCATTACTGGCAATAATATCGGCCAAGAACCAAATCTTGCGCGAGGAAACCGCTGCCAAAGGCACATCTATTTCCAAGGCCATAACAATTATTGACGAAGGACTAAAAGCCTGTCTCGATAAGAACGCCGGTGGTGAACTAGCGCAGAATCTCTCTTCTCTGTATGACTACATGAACCAACGTCTGCTAATTGCCAACCTAAAGAATGACACCGATATCCTGGACGAAGTAAGCCAACTGTTATCTGAACTCAAAGGAGCGTGGGAAAGTATACGTTCTGGAATTCCATCTGCCTTACCAGCCGCTCCCCTCGTTGGCCGACAACACACTATCCCTGCTATTAAGCCACAAGTATTCATTGCTCAATCAACTACGCCGCTACAATCATCAGCAATCGGCAGACATGCAATGTCAACTTATGGCAGTGTTTAAGTAATAAATAAATGTTTATTTACTCACGTCCTCTTTTCACATACTACGGAATGAAAATGAAAAAATTCTTGGAACCAAGCTATCGCTATCAAAATTTGACCGATATGCCGAATAGCGACGCTTAATTGCGCCTACAACATAAGCCGAATCCAAATCATCAGTGGCACAATACCGCGATCAACAAACCAAGGATAAAGGATGTAGACCATGGATCCAGTCATCGAAAATTATGAATTTCTATTATCTATAACTTCCCAGATGCGTGTTGCAGCAACACATGGCCAGTGGGAGCAATTAGTGGAATTGGAAAAAGTGTGTAGCCGCCATGTAGAAATCATGAAAACTCAAGATATGGGCATCTCGCCTAACGTAGGCACACAATTGCGTAAAATGGAATTGATCCGTAAAATCCTCGCAGATGACGCTGAAATCCGCAACCATACTGAACCGTGGATGGCTCAATTACAGCGCATCATGCATAGCACAGGGCAAGAACGCCGTTTGCAGCAAACCTATTCCAGCGAATATTAACAATATAGAGTGCGCGCGGACATGATCTCGTGCTTCAGGAAAGTGGCGTGATGCTGCAACACTCTGCAAACATGCAATGCACATGCTGCCTGTTAAACTCCTGAGCACACTCAAGGCGCTCACATTAACACAAAAACTCCCGGCAGCCACAGTTGATCCTACGCCCAAAACAGGGCAGTTTGAGCCGGGACAAAAAATTCAGGGCATCGTGCAAACCCAGGTGTCCCCTGGTTTGTTCAATGTGCGTATTGGCGAGCAGCTCACTCAAATGCCACTTCCTGCTTTTATCCGTACTGGCGACACAATCAAGCTGCAAGTCATCGCCACGACTCCCCGCCTGACCTTCAGCATGTCCGCTTCGACTAACCCGTTATCCACAGATGAGAAATTAAGTTCGGTAGCACGATTGCTGTCTGCCATGTCGCAGCAACCGCGCGAAAAAACCGATATGCGCGCGATGCAAAGCACACCACTATGGACAACACCGCAGACCATGCAAAGCGGGCAATTGGCCGGATTGTTACACGAGGCTTTAGATAATAGTGGGCTGTTCTACGAATCACACCAGGCTCAATGGTTAGAAGGTGCGCGCAGCACTACACAACTTCTGCAAGAACCGCAGAACTCTACAAGAACAAACCCTTCTACAAACATGGAAGTATCATCGATGCTGGGCGGAAATATATCCTCTGCAAGTCAAATGGATACGATAGCCCCAATAGAAGGAAAAACCCCAATTATTCCAGACCATCTACAACCACTCGTTCAGCAGCAAATCAACGCGCTGGAAACGAGGCAGGTGCTATGGCAAGGTAACATCTGGCCAAACCAGGCCATGCAATGGGAAATTCACGAACAAACTTCACAAACTCCTGCTGTTGAAAACGAGCAGCAATGGACCACACAAATTCATCTTGACTTGCCCAATTTGGGTATGGTTTCTGCCACTTTAAGCTTCAATAGTGCGGGCCTGAGTCTAATTCTGGATGCCAGTACCACGGCGACACGTACCATACTAGGCAATACCAGTTCGCAACTGGTCGCCACTATGTCCGACCGTGGAATTCCAATTGTCAGTACGCTAGTCACGCAGCATGAAACCACCTAATAAACAGCAAATGGCTGTCGCGCTGACTTACCAAAGTCACGACCCAGCTCCCAGAGTCGTTGCGCAAGGTCGTGGCCTAATTGCACAGGCAATCATCCAACGCGCCAAAGAGCACGGCGTGTTTGTGCACGAATCGGAGGATTTGGTGGGATTGCTGATGCAGGTTGAGCTGGATCAACACATCCCACCGCAGCTTTATCTGGCTGTGGCAGAACTGCTGACTTGGCTATACCGCTTGGAGCATGGGGAAATTCCCGCTAATTTCAAATCTGATTGAGAATGTGTACGTCCGTAAACCGAGAAACTTGGTAGTTCAGGTAATTGAAAGTTGGACTAAATCAATATTTACTGCCGCGACTTTACTTTGGTCGTAGCAAAATTTTTCATTTGGCTATTCTATTTGGAGTATAAAAAAACCACTTCTTATTTAAGTATCGCCACAAATAACGCCCTGGTAAAATCAAACGATGTGTTGATTTTTATTTTTAATTAGGTGCAGCATGACCACAACAAAAGATATTCCGTTAAAAATAGAGCTGCTTTCCGATGGTGAGGATAGTGAATTTCGCATACACTCAAACAAGGAAATTCAGTCTATTTTGCGCGGCATTGTGAGAACAGGCGCGCTCGTAGCACTATATTACGATAATGAAAACGATTTCATTCTGACCACACTGCTTGGGGCTGACGAGCAGAATGTGTGGCTCAACGTCAGTTCTAGGGAGACAGATAATCGGCGTATTCTGTCAAGCCATAAAATAATTTTCGTCAGTTCGCATTTACAGGTAAAAGTACAGTTTGTGGCACACCGCATTGAGAACGCTTGGTTCAAAAACCAGAATGCATTTTCTTTACCGATACCCGATAGCCTGTTACATTTACAACGACGTGATTATTTCCGCTTGCTTGTCCCCGTTAAAAAACCACTCACTTGTGTTATTCCAGCCAGGCCGGGCGCATCACTTCTCAAAAACTGTCCAACCATTATGGATATCGGTGGCGGAGGCGTGGCTCTGGTATGCCAAGAGCACGACACCGAATTTCAGCCGGGGAAAGTTTATTCGGCCTGCCACATCCTTCTGCCGAATATTGGCACGCTAACTGCTACGATACTAGTAAAAAATATTTTTATAATTACCATGCAAAATGGTGAGGTCAAGAAACGTGCGGGCTGCGAATTCATTCACTTGAGTGGTACGATGGCAATCATGCTACAACGCTATCTTACCCAACTACAAAGCGAAAACCTAACTCAGCGGTAACATATTAAGTGTCGCGAGTTCAAGTTTGAAGTGCAACGCCTGACTTGAAGAATATCTGACTGGGTGTTTTGTATTCAAGCCTTTTTCTGGGTCGGTTGTTCAATCTGAACATTGTCATATCAATCTCCTGCTG
>QFXI01000003.1 GCA_003402315.1 Candidatus Nitrotoga sp. LAW
GGTAAGGTGTGTGTAGTTCATTTGTGTAATTTCGACTGGCTGGTCAAAAGACATGGATACTACCGCATCCTGCCCACCTGACCTGCGTTACTCAAAATTGCACTTCATCCTAGAATTCGCCTGTGTATTTCCATACACAAAACTACACGATAAGACGTTACTGAATACCGCATATAGCGCTTACAAACACTTAAATTGCATAGTGATCACTCACACTCATGCTGTACCACTGAGTTTATACCTGCATGTTCATAATATCGTTATAAGCAGCAATCACCTTGTTACGGACCTGCACCGTAGCCTGGAAAGAAATGTTCGCTTTTTGCCCGTCTATCATCACATCGCTCAAGCTAACTTTATCATTACCCAATACAAATTCCTTTTGCATGGCTTCGGCGTGATTTTGCGCTTGAGCTACACCGTCCAGTGAAGATTTCAGCACGCTGGCGAAATCTGTCGTTGTAGCTGCAGCGGTTTTCGGTACCGTCCCGCCTTGCGCCAAGACCATTGCAGCGCGCATTTGAACCAGCAAGCTATCCATTCCAGAGACATTCATAATTCACCTCCACTATTCGAATGTGCACCTTATCACCCATTTTTTCCATTTTAACCTCAGAAAAGCTGGAGAATTTTATCGCTTTTCACAGTACCGCATCTGAGATGTCTGGTGATAATACAGAGCATGCGTATTACTAAATTAATAATTCAAATGTGCACTATGAAACAACAGCAATTTTGCAACGAGCACTTGTATCGCACTTTAGCTATCTGACGTATGTACTGGTATAGCCAATATGATATTTAAAATAAACATAAGTTGCGGCGAAAAAAATGGCTGAAAACAATTTAACCCCTACGCTGCTGCAATCGTTTGGTGGGTTCAACAGTAAGCAAAGCATAGGCCTTCTGGTCGCTGCCGCAGCCACAATCGCATTGGCCTTCGGCATGTGGACATGGGGAAAAACGCCTGATTACCGTGTGTTGTATGGCAATCTTTCCGATCGCGACGGTGGGGCTATCATAGAATCTCTTCAACAAATGAACGTACCTTATAAATTCGCTGAAGGAGGCGGTGCGCTGCTTGTCCCCGCTGATCAAGTACATGAGGTACGCCTGCGCATGGCTTCACAGGGTCTGCCCAAGGGAAGCCTGGCAGGGTTCGAGTTGATGGAAAATCAAAAATTCGGCACCAGCCAATTTCTAGAACAGATGAATTACCAACGCGCTTTGGAAGGCGAGTTAGCGCGTTCGGTGCAAACACTGGCTTCCGTGCAAAGCGCACGCGTGCATCTGGCCATACCTAAACCGACAGTATTTGTAAAAGAGCAACAGCAACCTGGCGCATCTGTGGTACTGACACTGCATCCTGGCCGAATTTTGGATGGTAGCCAGATTAGCGGTATCGTGCATTTGATTTCCAGCAGCGTACCTAATATGCCCGCTAAAAATGTTACCGTAGTAGACCAAAGCGGCGCGCTACTAAGTTCTGTCAAAGAGGGCAGTACGGGGCAGATGGACGCTACTCAAATTAGCTATGTGAGGAAAATTGAGCAAGACTATATCAATCGTATTGAAGCGATCATCACGCCATTAATCGGCGCAAACAATGTGCGGGCACAAGTTACCGCTGACATCGATTTCGCACAAACTGAACAGACCGCAGAAAGCTACAAACCTAACCAAGATCCAAAAGAATCCACTTTGCGCAGTCAGCAGACCATGGCTTCGACAAATGGCGGTATCCCAAGTGCGTCTGGCGTTCCAGGCGCATTGTCGAATCAGCCGCCAGTCCCCGCTACTGCACCTATCGTCACCCCGTCCAGTTCAGTTGCGGCTGCAACTGTTGGCACAACGAGTTCTCTGAAAGAATCTACCGTCAATTATGAAGTGGACCGCACTATTCGCCACACCAAATTGCCTGTAGGCAGCATTAAGCGCTTGTCAGTTGCAGTGGTACTAAACAATCGCACTATTACCGACAAAAATGGGAAAAAAAGCTCCAAACCGCTTAATGACAGCGAGAAGGAGCAAATCACCGCACTGGTGAAAGATGCCATGGGCTTTAACGCCAGCCGCGGTGACAGTCTGAACGTCCTGAATAGTGCTTTCAATGTTGAAAAAGAAGTGTTAATTCCAGAAGAACCCTTTTGGAAACGGCCAGAAATGATTGCTTTAGCGAAGGATATACTGAAATATCTACTAATCACAGGCATTGCGCTGTACCTGATACTGGGTGTCATCCGCCCAGCATTAAGGAATTTTTCTGCCGCCGCTGCACCTGCAGCGGAGAGCAAAACTGATGATGTCCTGCAAGCTACGGCTTCGGAGCACAGCACTGCGCAAGATACAGCACAGCAAGCAAAGAGCTCTTATGAAAACAATTTGGAGATCGCAAAAAAAATAGCAGGACAGGATCCCAAAATCGTGGCATCAGTCGTTCAAGGATGGGTGAATAGCAATGAGTGACGCAGGCATCAATAAAAGCGCGATTCTTCTCATGACACTGGGTGAAAATGAGGCCGCAGAGGTACTGAAATATCTCGAACCGAGGGAAGTACAAAAGATCAGTTCTGCCATGATAGCGCTCAAAAACTTGACGCACGAACAGATTAGCAATGTTTTCGATGAATTTCATGAGATTGCCGCACAAAAAACAACCGTCGGCATGGATGCAAGCGATTATATCCGCAGCATGCTGACCAAAGCGCTGGGAGATGACAAGGCAGCAGGCTTGCTTGATCGCATTTTGCACAATAGCGACACTAGTGGAATAGAAAGTCTTAAATGGATGGATCCGGCATCAGTCGCTGAACTGGTGTCCAACGAACACCCACAGATCATAGCCGCAATACTTGTGCATCTTGAACCGGACATGGCTGCCGGCATTTTGGGCTTATTGACCGAACGTACGCGCAGTGACGTCCTATTGCGTATTGCCACACTTGATGGGGTGCAGCCCACCGCCCTACGTGAGCTTAACGATGTTTTAACCAAGCTTTTAACTGGCAACGCAGTTAATAAGAAGCGTATTAAGGGCGGCGTTCGCACCGCAGCGAATATTCTCAACTTTATGGGCAGCGTGCAGGAAGGTGTCGTTATTGAAATAGTCCGCAGCCATGACGCTGACTTGGCGCAAAAAATTCTTGATGAAATGTTCGTATTTGAAAACCTGTTAGACGTCGATGACCGCGGTATTCAGGTTGTTCTGCGTGAAGTTCAGTCCGAATCCCTGATTGTGGCACTGAAAGGCGCGAGCGAAGAGCTACGTGAAAAAATATTTAAAAACATGTCGCAACGTGCCGGTGACATGCTGCGTGAAGATTTAAGTAGCAAAGGCCCAGTTAAAGTCAGCGAAGTAGAAGCGGAGCAAAAAGAAATTTTAAGGATAGTGCACCGACTTTCAGACGAAGGGCAGATCACTTTAGGTGGCAAGGGAGGGGAAGAATCCTATGCCTGATGCTGCTATCCCCAAGGAACAACTCACCGCCTATCAACGCTGGGAGCTGCCCGCCTTCGATGAGGTGAAGGTAGTGGAGCCACCTCCTCCTCCTCCAATCAATCTACCTACCGCAGCCCAGATTGAACACATACACATGCAGGCGCATGAAGAAGGCTATCAGGCTGGATATGTTGAGGGTATGAAACAGGCCGGCACAGAAGCACAACGCATAGCAAAGATACTGGAATCGCTGAACAAAGAATTGCAAAACGTGGATCAGCAAATCGCCAAGTACTTGCTGAACCTAGCGTTAGAAATTGCTAAACAGATGTTACAACAAGCACTTAAAATTAAACCAGAATTGCTGCTAAGTGTAGTGCATGCAGCTATTGGTGAGTTACCCTATTTCAATCAAAATGCCCATCTTGTATTGCATCCCGACGATGCAGCGCTACTGCGCACAAGCATGGGTGAGCAGCTGCTCCATACCGGTTGGAAAGTTTTCGAAGATAACCAAATCGAACGCGGGGGTTGCCGTGTGGAAACAGCACATAGCCAAATTGACGCTACTTTGCCTAAACGCTGGCAACGGGTTGTCGCCTCTATCGGACAAGATAACGCATGGCTGGAATCATGACCTCCCATACCCCCATTCCCCCAGTCATTCAGGCTCCTATGGGCGACCATGCCCAGTATTGGCAAACCTGCTTGCAAGACAATCAGGAATTAATCGCACAAAGCAAACCTTTGCTAATCAGTGGCCGCTTAACCAAGGTCACCGGGCTAGTAATGGAAGCCGTTGGTTTGAAGATGGCGGTTGGCAGCACGTGTGTTATCGAATTACCCAACAATCGAATCGAAGCGGAAGTGGTCGGATTCTCTGGGGAAAAAATATTTCTCATGCCAGAAAATGATGTTCATGGCCTGATACCCGGCGCGCGCGTAGTACCGCTAGAACCGGTAAGTACCCCACTGCTGGGCAGCAAACAGCGTACATTCCGGCGGCGCGCGACTGATCACACTCGCCACTTGCCAGTAGGTGACAAACTGCTAGGCCGAGTACTGGATGGAGCTGGCCGTCCATTGGATCAGTTGGGACCGCTCGTGGCAGTAACAACCGCTCCCTCGCAAAGCCGTCCCATCAATCCACTGAACCGCGCACCGATCAAAGACGTTCTGGATGTTGGTGTACGGGCCATTAATAATCTACTCACTGTTGGGCGCGGCCAACGCATGGGGTTATTCGCTGGCAGTGGTGTAGGAAAAAGTGTGTTACTCGGCATGATGGCACGGTACACCAGCGCCGATGTCATCGTGGTGGGATTAATAGGCGAGCGTGGCCGCGAGGTAAAAGAATTCATCACTCACATTCTCGGAACAGAGGGTATGGCGCGTTCAGTTGTGGTTGCGGCCCCTGCAGACACCAGTCCACTCATGCGTTTGCAAGGTGCAGCCTATGCCACAACGATCGCCGAATATTTTCGTGGCCAGGGCAAGCATGTATTGCTGATTATGGATTCACTTACCCGCTATGCCATGGCGCAGCGTGAAATTGCACTGGCGATTGGCGAGCCGCCCGCCACCAAGGGCTACCCGCCATCGGTATTCGCCAAGCTGCCTCAGTTGGTGGAGCGTGCAGGTAACGGTACGGAAGGCGGTGGCTCGATCACTGCGTTTTATACTGTTTTAACTGAAGGCGACGACCAGCAAGATCCCATCGCCGATAGTGCACGTGCCATTTTAGATGGCCACATCGTGTTATCGCGCCGCTTGGCTGAACAAGGCCACTATCCGGCCATAGACATCGAAGCCTCCATTAGCCGCGCTATGAGCAGCCTTGTTTCAGAAGAGCATTTTACTTTGGTACACCGTTTCAAACACCTGTATGCACATTACCAACGCAACCACGATTTAATCAGTGTCGGCGCATATGTCAGTGGCAGCGATCCGCTATTGGACGAAGGGCTTGCGCGCTATCCCTATATGGAGCATTTCCTCAAGCAAGGCATGTTCGAACGTGAATCCTACTCTAGTGGCGTCGCCGCTTTTAGCCACCTATTTGAAAATCAGCACTGAGGCAACTAAACCATGACCAAGACATTTTCCATGCAACCACTGGTACATTTAGCCCATCAAAAAAACGAAGATGCCAGTAAAAAATTTGGCCAACTAATCCAGCAGCAAAAAGCTGCGCAAACCAAGCTGCATACATTGGAACAGTATCGTGAAGATTATCAGACACGTCTACAACAAGCGGTAATAAACGGTATCAACCAAACTAGCCTGCGTAATTTTCAAGACTTCATACTCCGTCTGGATGAGGCAGTTGCACAGCAACGGAATGCCCTTGAACATATACTCCGCTTGATACAAGCCGGGCGCAACGAGTTGGCAAATACACAGCGCAATATGAAATCCTTCGATACGTTGGCACAACGTCACCTAGAAAGCGAAAAAAAACTGCAAGACAAATTAGAACAGCGGCAACAGGACGAACATACCGGGCGCAACTCTGCACTCAAAGCCAGGGCCGCACAAAACGAAACTTAACTTCAGAGAGGAGGCATCATGCAAAATACAATCACCCCAGTGGCCGCACCTGCCGCGCCAGCATATACACCCACAGAAGTGGATGGCACAGCGCAGGCGGAGCTTTTTGGTAACGTGCTGGCGCGCCAACTTGCAAATAGTGTCCAGCTTGGCGAACCTAATATTCCCGATACTGGCCTATCTATAACTTCCGCCGCGGATAATCTACTCACGATTACGCCCAGCAACGAGCAATCTACCGAACCACAAACGCCCATCCCAGATGGTACAAACGCTTTATCCAGCGATATGCTGGCAGCATTATTACCGCATAACATTGCCCCACAAATATCAATCCGCGGCACGCAGTCTATTCAACCAGAAGCTGTTACAGATGATAATCGGGCACAATCCATCAGTACGCGCAAAATGTCCTTGGGATACGATGCAGCGGACATTGCAAAAGCAACTTTAAAATATGGCACTCCTGACACCACACTGGAAATCATAAATTCCTTTGATGGTAACAAAAGCGTAACACCATTAATCGAGTCACAACTTTCCACTCAATCCCTTACCCAGGTAAACGCGCCGCAGCCTAATACAATAGCCCTGGCCACGCTACAAACCCAAACATCGAGTGCCGATAACCTGAATGTACAAACACAATTTACCGTAAATACGCCATTGGTAGATGGTGCCTGGGCTGATGAATTTAGCCAAAAAATCACATGGATGGCTACCCAGAATGGACAAAGCGCTGAATTACATTTGAATCCACCCCAACTCGGCCCGCTGGATGTGTTAATCAAAGTTGATGGTGACCAAGCTACTGCGCTATTCAGCTCACCACATGCCGTTGTACGTGATGCGATAGAGCAAGCATTACCTAAGCTTCGTGAAATGCTGGCCGATAACGGAATCATGCTGGGCAATGCCTCAGTAAGCGATCAATCTGCCAGAGAACAGCAAGCGAAACAAACAGACCAACAGCACAAAAAAGAAGGCTGGCAAGCTAAGGTCGATCAGTCTGTTTTCGTCGGCAGCACCCAAGCTAAATCTGGGCACCACCATCAGGGATTAGTAGATACGTTTGCCTAATGGAAAAATTAATAAGCACAGTAAATATTCAAGCACTTATTTTTAAAAATTGCCCTGGTTTTATTTCACTCTTTTTATGGACAAGAGGGCTACGCTACTAAACCAGGTCATGTCTAATTGCCAAGTTAGATGGGATTCTCAGCCTTATTCCGTTTATCACACCGATTGAATTTCTCTGATAATCCCACTCAGAAGATAAGGAGCAGCAATGGCAAAACCAACACCAAAAAAAGACGCATCAGACTCCGCGCCAGCTGGCGCTACGGCAAAACCAAACGGCAAAAAAAAATTGCTCATCATCATAGGTAGTGTCTTAGCGTTAGGGATTGCAGGCGGCGCAGGATGGTATTTTACTAAGGGTGGCGATCACAATGACAAGAATGCCAAAAAAGCTTCACAACACGTCGAACAACCAAAATTTATTGCATTAGAGCCTTTTACAGTTAACTTGCAACGCGAGTCAGCTGACCAATTTTTGCAAATTGGCATAACACTAAAAATATTTCAGCCAGAACTGGAAGAAAAAATTAAGCAAAATTTGCCAGAGATCCGCAGCCGCCTGCTGGTACTGCTGTCCGGCAAATATGCTTCAGAACTGGTTGCATCCAAAGGCAAAACAAAACTTGTCAAAGAAATTATTTCAGAGACTGAGACCGTACTTGGTCTGCGCACTACGCGTGCCCCACACCCTAAACCCATTGCCCCTCCCCCTCCCCCCGTAGAAGCAGCAAGCCCGGTAGAAGGAGCTAATCCAGAAGAATCACCCGCCACAACAGAAGTTGCAGAGGGAGGGGCAGAAGGAGCGGCAGGGGCAGCAGCAGTAAAAGAAGCCGTACCTGCCAAACCAAGCAACGAGGCGAATGAAAACATCATAGACGTGTTATTTACCTCTTTTATTATCCAGTAAAGAATCCATGAGCGATTTTCTCTCTCAAGACGAAGTTGACTCACTGCTCAAAGGAGTAACTGGAGAGCCGGATGAAATACCTGCGCCAGCCGAACCAAAAGATGCTGTACGCCCATATAACATGGGTTCACAGGAACGTATCGTACGTGGGCGCATGCCCACGATGGAAATTATCAATGAACGTTTTGCGCGTCTATTTAGAATTTCTTTATTCAACCTGATTAGACGCACCGCTGAAATTTCAGTAGGACCGATACGCGTCCAGAAATTTAGTGAATTCCTCCGCAATCTGCCCATACCGGCCAACATCAACATCGTGCAAGCCAAACCTTTACGTGGCAATGGGCTGTTTATCTTTGATCCCAACCTAGTTTTTTTGGTGGTCGACAATATGTTCGGTGGTGATGGGCGCTTTCACACCCGGGTCGAGGGACGCGAATTCACACAAACTGAGCAGCGCATTATCCAACAACTATTAGCTGCCGTATTTGAGTCTTATAACAAAGCTTGGCAAGCTGTATATGCGTTGAAATTTGAGTTTGTGCGTTCGGAATTGAACCCGCAGTTCGCCAATATCGCCACACCAAACGAAGTAGTAGTAACCACCACTTTCGACATTGAATTCGGCGGGCTAGGCGGGGCATTTCATGTATTGACTCCTTATTCAATGATAGAACCGCTCCGCGAGCAGCTCTATAGCACCATGCAAGGCGACCATCTGGCTGTAGACAAGCGCTGGCTGCGCACACTATCCAAACAAGTACAGTCCGCAGAAATTGAGCTGACTGCGATTCTCGGCCAAGCTCAAATTACATTTGAGAAAGTATTGGGAATGCGCAACGGCGATATCATCCCCTTGGATGTGGAAGATAGTATTACGGCGCTAGTAAATGAAGTACCCGTAATGAAATGCAAGTACGGCATTTTCAACAACCAATACGCCCTTAAAGTAGAAAAAATGCTGAGCAGCACAAGTGGCGATTTGGCTAATGGAGACAATGATGACTGACGAAAATACAGACGAAATTAGCGCCGATGACTGGGGTGCGGCAATGGCTGAACAAGCTACCAGCACACCATCCCAATCCGATGATTGGGGTGCGGCAATGGCTGAACAGGCTACCAGCACACCATCCCAACCCGCCGCCCAACCGCATGCATTCACACAATTCGCTAGCACAACTGGCGCAGCCGTGAGCAACGATCTTGATATGATCATGGACATCCCGGTTCAACTAACGGTCGAGCTTGGCCGCACCAAGATGCCCATTAAAAATCTGCTACAACTGGCACAAGGATCGGTGGTGGAATTAACCGGCCAAGCAGGTGAGCCGCTCGATGTAATGATTAACGGCTTTCTGATCGCGCAAGGCGAGGTCGTAGTAGTGAACGATAAAATCGGTATTCGCCTGACCGACGTTATCACCCCATCTGAACGCTTGCGCCGCCTCAGCCGCTGAAATGAAAACGGTCGGCAACCTATTTATCAAACCGGGGCTCATTTGGACACGCCTCTGTCTCATCGTCGGCGTCGGCTTTTACACGCCCCTGCTCGCAACAGCGCAAAACACACGCCCTGCTTACACGCCTCCCCCACCCCCTGCGGCAATGTCATCCGGCAGCATACTGCAGGTTATTTTTAGTTTGCTGTTGGTATTGGCAGCGGTAGTGCTGGTTGCATGGATATTGAAACGCATTAACCTGCCTCAACATGCCGCCGGAAATCTAATCAAAGTGCAAGCAGCGGTGGCGGTTGGCCAACGCGAACGTATCGTGCTGGTGGAAATCAACGACACTTGGTTGGTAGTTGGCGTTGCTCCCGGACAAGTACGCACCCTACATAGCATGGCCAAAGCCGAATTACCCGCAACACAAGCGGGCATGGCTACCGGTACAAATGGGAAATTTCCGGATTGGCTGAAACAAATAATGGAAAAGCGTAATGCGCCTTAATTCACTTCTGGGGGCAACCCTGTTATTTAGCCTGATCCCCGCAGCATTTGCCGCCGATCTTGCTTTACCCGCATTTAACAGCAGCGCCACGCCAGGCGGTGGGCAAACCTATTCGCTTAGCTTACAAACGTTATTACTGCTCACATCGTTAAGTTTTTTACCGGCCGTAATGCTGCTGATGACCAGTTTCACCCGCATCATCATCGTGTTATCGCTGCTACGTTCTGCACTTGGCACGCCCTCCTCTCCCCCCAATCAGGTACTGGTCGGACTCGCCTTGTTTCTCACTTTCTTCGTTATGTCACCGGTGCTGGATAAAATTTATACGGATGCCTACCTGCCATTCAGTGAAAATAAATTGACGCTGGCACAAGCGTTCGATACCGGCAGCGTACCGCTCAAGGCATTTATGCTGAGACAAACGCGTGAAAAAGACCTCGCCCTTTTCGTTCAAATCTCCAATAGCGAACCGTTGCAAAGCGCAGATCAGGTACCCCTAAAAATCTTGGTTCCCGCCTATGTCATCAGCGAACTAAAAACCGCTTTCCAAATTGGTTTTGTAATATTTATCCCGTTCCTCATCATCGACATGGTGGTGGCCAGCATACTGATGTCTATGGGTATGATGATGGTATCGCCAGCGATGATTTCATTGCCATTCAAGATCATGCTATTCGTGCTGGCAGATGGCTGGAATCTGCTCGTCGGATCGCTAGTACATAGCTTTTACACCTGAGGCCGAACAACGATGACCCCTGAAAGCGTAATGACACTTGGTCGCCAAGCATTGGAGTTGACCCTGATGGTATCAGCACCAGTGCTGCTAACAGCCCTAATTATCGGGCTGCTGATCAGTATTTTTCAGGCCGCCACCCAAATCAACGAAATGACCCTATCTTTTATTCCAAAACTGATTGGCATGTTCGGTGTGCTGATCATCACCGGCCCGTGGATGGTGGGCATGATGTTGGATTATATCCAGCGCCTGTTCAGCAGCATTCCCTGGTTGGTTGGGTAATAGCGTTCTATTGATCCGGCATGGCGAAGTATTAACTCCATGATTACCGTCACCAGCGCCCAGTTACTCTCCTGGCTCGCCCTATTCATTTTTCCATTTGTCCGCATCCTGGCCATGGTTGCCAGTGCACCGATACTGGGTAATAAGCAAGTTCCGGTGCGTATAAAAATAGGCTTGTCCGTATTGTTGACCATCGTTATCGCGCCTACTTTGACTATACAACCCAATGTCGATCCAGCTTCTGCGCTTGGATTTTTAATTTTGCTTCAACAGATTCTTGCCGGGCTAGCAATCGGTTTCACCATGCGCTTGATCTTCACCGCAATAGAAATGGCCGGGGATATTATCGGAATTCAAATGGGGCTGGGATTCGCCATTTTCTTTGACCCTCAAAATTCTTCCTACACGCCAGTGATAGCACAATTTTTAGGCATCCTCGCCGCACTCGTGTTTCTCAACATGAATGGACATCTCGTCATGCTGGAAGCGCTAGCAGACAGCTTCCGCACTTTTCCCATTAATAGCGCAATCCCTGCGGCAATTGCGCTGCATACTCTGGCCTCATGGGGCGGTAGCATTTTCTCTAATGCATTGCAATTAAGCATGCCAGTGATCGGCGCGCTGCTAATCTCCAATTTTGCACTTGGCATCCTGACGCGTAGCGCGCCACAACTTAATATCTTCGCGGTCGGCTTCCCGATTACTTTGACAATCGGTTTTGCTACAGTGATGCTATTACTGCCTTATCTCGTTCCGCTATTGGAAAACATCACCCACACCAGCTTAGAAACTGTATTACGCGTCATGCAGCTATTTGGCAAATCGTAAATAGCGCAATCCTCAGCAATCTTATTTCAGCAACTAAATGAAGCCGGGTTTGGGTGGCAATAGTGATTTATAGCGGCGTCTATATGCAGTTATGCTATATTTTTCGCCCTAACCAAAAAATCTATGGAGAAATCATGAAACGTTCCAAACATTACTTCTCATCCCGAATCGCAATGGCCGTATCCACCTTCCTGACTATTGCTATTCTTAGCCAGGAAGCCCAGGCAGTTTGTAATGAATGCGGTACGGTTACCGATGTAAAAACCGTAACAGTCGAAGGCCAGGGAAGCGGGCTTGGTGCTGTAACAGGCGGGGTATTGGGCGGCGTAGTGGGCCACCAAGTGGGAGGGGGAAGAGGTAAAGATTTAGCCACTATCGGGGGAGTTGTAGGTGGCGCTTATGTCGGCCATCAAGTCGAAAAAAAATCAAAATCCGGAACTAGATATCACGTCTTTGTAGAGATGGAGGATGGTACTAGCAAAACTTTCAAATATTCTTCTAAAACCAGCTATCAGGTAGGCGATCGCGTCAAAGTGAAAAATGGCAAACTGGTTCGGGCATAAAAACACCACATGCCATCAATAACGGCTATCAGATTTCCGTGAATTTCAGCACGATGGACATAAGATGAGTTATCACCCTGTCCCGTAACTTTATGTGAAAAACATATGGATCGGACAGAACGCTTTTACAAAATTGAACAACTGCTGATTTCACGTCGGATAGTACCAATCTCTATATTTCTGGAAGCGCTTGGAATTTCGCAGGCCACTTTCAAGCGTGACCTGGATTACCTGCGTGACCGAATGAACATGCCCATCGAATGGGATCGGAACGCCAAGGGGTATCGGTATGTAACAACCAATCCAAATGAAAGCTCCTCTACCTTGCCTGGAATGTGGTTCAGTGCATCAGAAGTGCATGCCCTGCTGACGATGCAACACCTGCTCGCCAATCTTGGCAATGGATTGTTGAGCAGCCATATCGCACCTTTGCAGACCCGCCTTAAAGCCTTGCTTGGCAGCGCTGACCATAGCGTTGAGGAAGTGGAAAAACGCATCAAGTTGGAACACGCCAGCAGACGTGCCCTGCCCCTTCAGTGTTTTGAGACTATCGCCACGGCAACACTGCAACGAAAGCAATTGCAGATCACCCACTTCAACCGCCAGAACGGGCAACATAACACCCGCATCATTTCACCCCAGCAACTTCTGTTCTATCGCGATAACTGGTACGTCGACGCATGGTGCCATCTGAGAAAAGGCATCCGCAGCTTTTCCATTGACGCTATCCGTCATGCCGAATTGGTAGCGGCACCCGCAATTGAATTACCGCAACCCGAACTTCAGGAATACTTCAAAAAGGGCTACGGCATATTCTCAGGCACAAAGGTAGCTTGGGCAAAACTCAGGTTTACCCCAGAACGGGCGCGATGGGTTTCCACTGAGCAATGGCATCCCGAGCAAAAATCCCGTTTTGATAAAGAGGGATATTATTGCTTGGAAGTCCCCTATTCCGATGACCGCGAACTATTGATGGACATACTCAAGCACGGCACTGAAGTCGAAGTAATGGCGCCTAAGGCACTGAGAGGCAGCGTCCGTAAATTGCTTGAATCTGCTTTGGCGCAATATAAAACCTGAAATTTATTTCAGTAGCTCACGCCATGAGCCACCACCCCCACTATCATGGGTTCATCCAAATTAATTCAACAAGGAGAAACCCATGTGGAAAGAAATCAAAATTAACCCAGACCGGGTGGTCTTTTTCGGATGCATGTTCGGTGGGATTGTGTTGGTTGTTGTGAATATGGTGTATTGAGGGGTGTGGGTGAAGGTGGTGAGCATAGGCCTGTTTCATCCCACATCTCATCTTCGAAAATGTTGGTGTCCATTTTTCCCAGTGTCACCCACCTCAGTGGCGGTGCCGGTGGCAGATTTGAACCATCGTTAAAGTTATGGAGCATTTCTAAAATGGATCAATTGACTGACTTAAAAGCAATTCTGCACTCCAAACGAGCCAATATTTACTATTTAGAGAAATGCCGTGTCATGCAGAAAGATGGACGCGTTCTCTATTTGACGGAAGCTAAAGATGAGCAACTCTACTGGAATATCCCGATTGCCAATACCACCGTTATTTTATTAGGTACCGGTACTTCTATCACCCAAGCAGCAGTACGCATGCTCGCATCAGCAGGTGTTTTGATCGGCTTTAGTGGAGGTGGTGGTACGCCACTGCTAGCAGCCAGTGAAATCGAATGGCTCACGCCGCAAAGTGAATATAGACCTACCGAATATGTACAGGGATGGCTATCGTTCTGGTTTGATGAGAAAAAAAGATTACAGGTTGCTAAACACTTCCAATTGTTGCGTATCAATTTCCTGCAAAGCGCCTGGAACAAAGACAAAGATCTGAAGAATGAAGGCTTCTTTATAGACGATCAAGCTATTACACAAGCATTTTCCGGTTTCTCAAGTAAAGTGGAGCAAGCAAGTAATGTTACTGAATTATTGTTAATTGAAGCCCAGCTTACCAAGAAGCTTTATAAAGTCGTAGTTAACCGAACCCAGCAAGAAGATTTTGTTCGTAATTATGACAGCACCGACAATGCAAATGCTTTCCTGAATCATGGCAATTACCTAGCCTATGGCCTGGCAGCCAGCACACTCTGGGTCTTGGGCATACCGCATGGTTTTGCCGTTATGCATGGCAAAACCCGGCGCGGCGCTTTGGTATTTGATGTGGCGGATTTAGTCAAAGATGCTCTAGTTCTGCCTTGGGCGTTTGTTTGCGCGAAAGAAAAAATGAGTGAACAGGAATTTCGGCAACAATGCTTGCAGAAATTTACCGAACATAAGGCACTGGATTTTATGTTTGATACCATCAAACAGGTCAGCTTACAAGGCAGCGCAATATGATGGTGACTTTTGTATCCGAATGCGAGAAAAAGGCACTGGCTAGAACCCGTAGAGTTCTCGATGCCTTCGCTAACCGCATCGGCAGCCGCACTTGGCAAACCGTGATTACTGAAGACGGCCTAATCGCTGTCAAAACTTTGTTAAGAAAAACCGCCACCAAAAATACCGCCGTGGCATGCCATTGGATACGCTCCAGAAGCCGGAGTGAACTGGTTTGGATTGTGGGAAATCGAGATCAATTTAATCCGCAAGGCATCGTACCCGTAAACACCACTTTAAAAGAATTAATCATGGATATACCAAGCAATAAACCGAATCCCAATTTCTTGTATGCCAACACTCATTTGCAACTACTAACTGAACATTTATTTGCCGTTGGCTATGTTGCAGAACATGTATACAAACAGCTGATGCCTAATCATGCAAAGCAATCAACCGCTACTTTTGTAGCGGGGTGTTTGCATGATCTAGGAAAAATTGACCCGTGCTTTCAAGATTGGGTGAGAAATCCAAAGAAAAAGGATTTTGTAGCAGAAGATGGGCAGCATATTGATGATACAAAATTTAGTTTTGACAAACATCCTCGGCACAATGAAGTTTCAGTATTGCTTTACCATTTACTCGATCACATAGCGCTAAAACAGATCAACACAGATAACAAAAAATCCATTAAACACGTTATCTATTGGCACCATGCCAAACCATTTCGTAAAGAAAAAGACTTTGTAAATTATGGGGACATTCACAAAAAATTGAATGGCAACCTAAAAGACCTAACATTTACTGAATTTTTAGCAAAAGCAATTCAATTATTGAAAAGCTTATGCACGCTCGATGTAAAGTATCGGACGGTGGAAGAGTCAGTAATTTCGAAAATCTTCAGTGAAGAAATTGATTTAGACATCATCGAAACATTAGACGGATCACTGTTACCGTATTACAAGAAGTATGATGCTCAGGAAAGTATTGAGAAATATCCTGCACAAATTCAGCATAATGCTGACAATAACGTCATACGTGCCTGCGTTATTTCGGCGGATCGCTGGGTATCAGCACTTACACCATCAGACTTACACGCACATATTAAAAATAACACGTTCAATACGCTAATAGATGAACTTCTATTATTGGAATCGACGCTTTGCTCACATATTGAATTCTGTTTAACGAAATTTCCAGCCAGCGAACGCAGTAAAAAACAAAATGAAGTTGCGAGCAAGCTAACCACCGCAAAGGCCGTTGCTGTACTTGCAGGCCCGGCGGGCTGTGGCAAAACAAAAATTGCACTGGAATGGGCTAAATTGAAAAATGCCCAACAACTAATTTGGATTTGTCCGAGGGTGCAAGTCTGCCAAGGCATATTTGATGATTTAATATCTAAAGATTATTTTGAAGAACTGCTTCCAAGTGCACAGATAGAAATTAATACCGGAGAATTTAAATATACCAATCAGTGGGGAAAACTAACCCCTGAAGATGAATATTTCTCAGGCAATATCGTTATTACCACGATTGATCAGATATTTAGCGCCATCATCACCCACAGCAAAGTTAATACCTTAATTAATTTTCTGAATGCACATGTGGTGTTTGATGAGTTTCACGAATACGTCAATATGCCTGCTTTCAATTTGCTATTTGCTGAGTTGATCGCTTGTAAACAAAAGCAGGAGCGTTTAGCTAACACCTTATTGGTTTCGGCCACACCGCATTATTTTTATCTGAAACAGGTATTGCAAATCGATCCAGAAGATATCGTCGCTATGCCTTCATTTAATCCAAGTCGCTACCGCATTGAGTTCAAGGTATTTGATGAAACTAAGCAAGATGACACTAATCCTTTGTATCAACCATATCAATCCAATACCATTGTTATCAGCAATACGGCGCTCACTGCACAAAAAAGCTTTATTCGTAATCAGCATCAAGAAAACGCCGTGCTATTGCACTCAAAATTTAAAAAAAGTGATAAACAAAGATGGTTTGAAGAAGTGTATGAATCGTTCAAAAAAGACGGCACACTCAAATTTAATGTTTTACGTAGCGGACCAATTGTTCAAGCCTCCCTGAATATTACCTGTGACTGTATGGTCGCTGAAATTACCAATGCAGAGAATTGCTTGCAGCGCTTAGGTCGGCAGGATCGTTTTGGTGTCAATAAGGAGGTCAACGTTCACTGTATAGCGGTTCCTGAAGCTATTGACCAAGGCAAGGGTACAGGAGCCGCCGCCCGTTTTTTATCGCGCATGTACACTTTTGGTTCTGCAAAAGCTTGGTATCAATTTGTAAAAGCCGAGCTGAATGACCAGCCTTTTACATTGCCGCAGCTATACGAGTTATATGAGCGGTTCTACCAGTCTGATAGTGGTCAAAAACTTATAGCATCCGATCTAGTCGCTTCACTTAAGGCAAGCGTGAATTTAATTAATCAAAAAGTGCTTGATCCAATTACTATTTCATCCAAAAAAGTGTTACTGAAAGGCCGAGCTAAAATCAGTAAGAATTCCTTGCGCGGAGAAAATCGTTTTGTGCAAATGGCGGTATGCGATGTTAATGAACCCAATCAGCCCAAATTTATTGATCAATACGCTTACCAAGCACCAGTTAATGAACGGGATGATTTTGATAATTTAACGGCTTCCATAGATGAGATCGAGGGCTATGGTGACAGTGATAGAAACTTGCTGGCCTACATGAAAACTAAACATCACAACATTATGGGCGGCACTAAAGCCTATAAAGATTTTATCCTGCTTAATGAAGCACGAGATTCAGAATTTCCCATCTACCTGAGTTACACACCCAATGATTTACTTCCGGTTGGGGGAGAAAGCGCACGTCATAGTCATGCCATCTATTATGCTGTGTGCGAAAAGCAGCCTATTGGCGGAATTTCCATTAAACAGCTTAATTCAAATGAGGAGTGATACATGCAAAAAATAACGGGCATTAAAAGCGTGGATTTTAAAGTGGTTGCGTTGGGTCATGGGGTAGTCAACTGGAATGGACCGACAACACTTGCAGGCGAGGATGGCAAAACAGTGGATAACCATACGCTGCCTAAACTAAGGGGATATAGCAATTTAACCGGCAAGATAAAAGAAGAAACCGGTTATAAATACAAAAAACAGGCTGCTGACATAGACTTTAAAGAAACCCCCATGTATATCAGCCAAAATTGCATCCGCCATCATTTGTTTAGAGACCAGGCATTTGATTTGCACTATGCCAAAGATAAAAACCTGCAAAATGTGTTGGCTTCAATTACGGGTCTAATACGCGGCTATGTTGTGCCTTCAAGCCAGTGCAAACGCACAAGCCCATTACTTCTGGAGGATTTTGTTGACCAGTTGGGCAATGGCAATTTTGAGCAAATGGGGCGTTCCGGTTCAAAAGAAAAAGGCAAAGATGACAAAGGTGATGATGTCGCGAGCAATTCTTTTTTTTCCAAAACCACGTTTGGTGAAACCGAATATCTGGCCTACGGCTCGATCAGTATTGAGCAACTACAGTTTATTTCGTTGGATAAAAAATTTGATCGTGCTTCCATGATTATTAAAGAGGGTGAAGGTGAAAAAATCGCCGAATCTGTGCAAAATTTTATCAAAAGTCTTGACCCTTCTCGAAATCCAAAAGCTACGTTTCATCAAAACTATGTTCGTGGTGGCACTATATTTGAAGAGGGTGAAGTCGGCATTTTATTGGATAACGAAGCCATTGATATTTTGATTCAAGAAACCATCCGAATGATTAGCGAATTAAGCATTCGCCAAGCCAAAGGTTATATGTACGTAAATAGCGTGCTCATGGACTATAACGACAGCCATAAAATGATGCGCATAAAACGCTCGGAAAGCGAAATATCAGAAACACCAGAAACTAACTATGCCGTTTATTTCTACGCTAAATAGAGGTGGGTATATGCGTATTACGATTAAATATGAAGCGGTTTGGCAAAATTCCTTCTTGGATGGCTCTAATAATGAGTCTTTGCCAAAGAACGGACGTAACTTTGTCGGCTCAATGACCACAATGAAGAGTGATGGCAACTTTATTCGCCGGGCCATAGGCAAAGATACTGTGATGGGTATCTTAAACCGGTTAATTGGTGATCAACGTAAACTGTATCAGGCACGACAGTCACCCAATTATTACTTTAAGGATATTGAAGGAGAATTAACCGTTATTGATCGTAGCAAAATCAGTAATGCAGAAGTAGTGTATATCCGCAATATTTCGGGCAACGAGGATCAGAAATCATTTACCGGCATGATTAAAGCAACCGATCCTGCTTTTACCTCTATTTTTTCGAGTCGACTTTGGAGTGTGCTGCACTTAGAGTTAAACGATGTACTGAAATTTATTAATGACCCAAGTTATACGATAAATAACAGTGATAGTTTTGATCCTTTAAGCGTTATTAATCAATTAGAATTGCTCAACGAGCTTAAACCCATTGATGTATCAGGGGAGGTGGCGGTTACATTAGATCTTTTAAAATCAGAATATTCTGATGTCGATTACAAATTAACTTCCAAAGGACAAATCACACCTATTACATTTTATTGTTCAGCACTTTATTTGCAAATTGAGCGTTTAAAGAATGGATATGATTTATCGACAATATTAACGGAAAGAGGTGGATTAAGTGGTATTTCCAAGCGAGGTTTTACTAAAAAAGACTTTATGGCTCGTTATACCACCGGCAAAAAGAAGTTGATTTGGGGTAATCCCTATCTGCTGAAAGAAAGACGCAAAGGCGAAGGCGAAGTGACCTCACTGCTAACTAAAGCCAATGGAACACTCGAAATTCAGTTAAATATTGCCCAAGAAAAAGCACAGCAACTTAAGGATATGATCGAAGCCGCTGGCGTTTCAAGCTTTTATTTGGGCAAAAAAGGGGTAGCGTATGTTGATAGTCTTAGGATATAGGGGAAAATCATGAAACATTACCTTGAAATAACCTTATTGCCCAATCCAGACATTAACCTGCTTACTCTCTGGTCAAAAGTCTTCCAACAAATCCACCTAGGCTTAGTCGAAATGCAGGATGACCAGAAGCGAGTACCGATTGGCGTTTCATTTCCTGAATACGTCATTGGTGAAAAATATAGCGTGCTTGGCGGTAAGTTAAGACTATTTGCTCAGGATGAATTCACGCTTGTTCGGTTTGATGCTGCGAAATGGTTGGTTCGTTTAAGCGACTATGTGCATTGCACCGGGGTTCGTTCCGTGCCGGAGAAAATAGCAGGGCATGCAATATATCAACGTTATCAACCAAAGATAAACGCCGAGCGGTTGGCACGGCGTTATGCGCGTAGGAAAGGGGTTGATTACGATACAGCTTTGGCATGCTATGGTGAGATGTCCCATAAATGTATTCCATTACCATTCATTCGCCAAAAAAGCCTGAGCAGTGGGCAGGAATTTTGTTTGTGGATTAAAAAAAATAGGGTGACAGAGCCAGTGGGGTCAGCCTATAGCAGCTATGGATTAAGCGCGAGTACAACAGTCCCTGAGTTTTGAGTTTGGTTTTTTTATTTCTTCAAAATTGTTGGAAAAGTGTAGCAGAATGCTACAATATTTTTGTTGTTTGGTAGAGTGAAAGAATTATGGCAAAAGCGATATCGCCCATACGATTGCAAGAAGAATTGATGCAGGCAGCGACACTGGCCGGTAAGCGCCATCACCGGAGCGCGGCAGAGCAGATTGAGTATTGGGCGGAAATAGGGCATAGCGTTGGTGCGTTCCTGAAGCCAGATGATCTATTGTTGGTCTCAGCGGGATTGGCAAATATCCGTGTTGAGCCAGTAATGGGGCAGCCTGTCATCCCGAGCGCGGTATTTCAAGAACTGGAGCAAAGCCGTGCAAGCGGCGCATTAGCATGGGCGGTTACATCCAGTCCGGTTAGGTATCAGGTTTCATTAGCTTTTCCAGGCATGTTGGAGCAAATCAGCGCAAACGGTGAAATCAAGGTGGGGAAATTCGAACACGGCCAGTTTTTTGTTAAAACTAACGAATCATCTTGATGGAGAAGCAGCAGTTATGGCTACTTGCGGGCGGTAATGGTGCAGGTAAAAGTACGTTTTACCGCATGTATTTAGAGCCGAAAGGAATGCCCTTTGTGAACGCTGATCTACTCGCCAGGCAATTATTTCCTGATGAGTCTGAAGCACGTAGTTACGAAGCGGCGATAATCGCAGGGGAGATTCGCGCACAATTCCTGCAGGAAGGGCGTACCTTCTGCTTTGAAACAGTATTCTCGCATCCATCAAAAATTGATTTCATCGCCCAAGCAAAGGTGATGGGCTATGAAGTCATTTTAGTGTTTATTCATTTGAGAGATATTGCACTCAACCATGCGCGGATTGCCCAACGGGTTATCGAGGGCGGGCATTATGTCCCGGCTGAAAAAGTCAACAGCAGAATACCTAGAACCCTGGCGCACATCCAGCAAACGCTGTCACTGTGTGATTACGTGTATATCCTCGACAATTCCCGTGCAGACGATCCTTTCCAGCAGATTGCCGTTTTGCGCCATGGCCAGCTAGAGATTGCCAAGCAACCACTGGCGGAATGGAGCAAAGTGATCCTGACGGATTACCTGAAATAGCGAACGGATTACCAAATTTTTTCTGGTTCTTTAACAAGTCATAGTTATCAATTGGTTACAAGGTGGCCCGATTATTTTGGTTTTTTACGTTAGAATGATGTAACCATATGTTACAAATGACTATTTGTAATGTATCGCTGAGGTTTGCTGCCGCACAGGCAGCTTAGAAATTGATTCGGTTCGATTTACATATGTTTCTGCAGTTTGCTGCCGCACAGGCAGCTTAGAAATACACAACGAGTAACGCTGTTCATGGTAATGTGTTTGCTGCCGCACAGGCAGCTTAGAAAGCTCTATTAAAAATGCTTGGTCAGGCGATAGTGTTTGCTGCCGCACAGGCAGCTTAGAAAGGTTTCTTCTCTGTAATCAATTCACTAGCTGCGTTTGCTGCCGCACAGGCAGCTTAGAAAAAAATACAAATGCGGAGAGTGCGGCAGCATTCGTTTGCTGCCGCACAGGCAGCTTAGAAAATTCATATTTGTATCGACCAAATGGAGTTTTCGTTTGCTGCCGCACAGGCAGCTTAGAAATTTTTGACGAATGTTTGAACTTGTGTGTTCACGTTTGCTGCCGCACAGGCAGCTTAGAAAACAGCAGCCTGACATCAACGTGGCTGGGCGAAGTTTGCTGCCGCACAGGCAGCTTAGAAATTTGTCGGATGGTGGTGGATTGCATGTGCTGTGTTTGCTGCCGCACAGGCAGCTTAGAAATGACGCTTCGCTTTTCTTAAATTCTTCGGTCTGTTTGCTGCCGCACAGGCAGCTTAGAAATGTGAGGTCGGCAAGTTCGATTAAATTTTCCCGTTTGCTGCCGCACAGGCAGCTTAGAAATAGTGGATATGGTCAAGAAACTACACAGTCAAGTTTGCTGCCGCACAGGCAGCTTAGAAAATTATCTTTTTCATGGCGGCGCGCATGGCGTTGTTTGCTGCCGCACAGGCAGCTTAGAAATGCTTTTGCATTTCTCAAATGGCTTGGTGCTTGTTTGCTGCCGCACAGGCAGCTTAGAAATTTAACAGCCATGTGCAGATGCAGTGCACCACGTTTGCTGCCGCACAGGCAGCTTAGAAAATGTGTGGTGGCATTTATCCAGCTGAACGTTAGTTTGCTGCCGCACAGGCAGCTTAGAAAATTACCGCAAGCACCAGTATTACCCCAACCTTGTTTGCTGCCGCACAGGCAGCTTAGAAAGAAATAAATTTTATGGCACAAGTTATTTTTTTGTTTGCTGCCGCACAGGCAGCTTAGAAATTTAATAGATACAAATGAAAATAGGCTGTCAAGTTTGCTGCCGCACAGGCAGCTTAGAAAAAGCAATATACCAATGGCTTGGCCACCTCCGGGTTTGCTGCCGCACAGGCAGCTTAGAAAGCTACGTCACGGCTTGATTTATTTTCAATATCGTTTGCTGCCGCACAGGCAGCTTAGAAATGCAAGTGCCGCGTCAGCCGCTGTATTTGCCGGTTTGCTGCCGCACAGGCAGCTTAGAAATATCTTCTCCGCCAAAACCTTTTGATTAAGGTGTTTGCTGCCGCACAGGCAGCTTAGAAAAATACTTAATTTAAAGGAAAAATTACTATGATGTTTGCTGCCGCACAGGCAGCTTAGAAAGCTCCAAGTTTGCCCGCGCATTGCGGGCACCCGTTTGCTGCCGCACAGGCAGCTTAGAAAATAAAGCAATGTAAACCTCGGCAACATCTCGCGTTTGCTGCCGCACAGGCAGCTTAGAAACAATGGGTGCGAAACGGTGGCGAGTCGGAGTCGTTTGCTGCCGCACAGGCAGCTTAGAAAGTCTTTCCATTCCATAACCATTGCTTTTCTCAGTTTGCTGCCGCACAGGCAGCTTAGAAAGAATTTTCAGAAGAATGGAAGCGGTGGACGACGTTTGCTGCCGCACAGGCAGCTTAGAAATTCTGAGATTTACAGAATTCAGTCTGCGCTGTGTTTGCTGCCGCACAGGCAGCTTAGAAAACACACATCCATTCTGCGACTTTCGCGCCTACGTTTGCTGCCGCACAGGCAGCTTAGAAAGCTTGGTTGCGTTTAAAGGCAATGCCTGGGCTGTTTGCTGCCGCACAGGCAGCTTAGAAAAAAATTGGATGCAGCCATTTTAGCTTGGCAATGTTTGCTGCCGCACAGGCAGCTTAGAAAAGATATCGCGCGCAAGATCGATACGCTCGGTAGTTTGCTGCCGCACAGGCAGCTTAGAAAAATAATACGTCAATCATTTATCAGCTCCATGTGTTTGCTGCCGCACAGGCAGCTTAGAAATGTTAGACCGTGTCGACTCATTGCGATTTACTGTTTGCTGCCGCACAGGCAGCTTAGAAAATATGCAGCGCGTCGGCGGTGGTTTCCCAGTCGTTTGCTGCCGCACAGGCAGCTTAGAAAGCAAATCAATCTTGAGCAATGTCACATGTGGGGTTTGCTGCCGCACAGGCAGCTTAGAAATGACAAACGATTGGGAAAGATTTTCCGTAGCCGTTTGCTGCCGCACAGGCAGCTTAGAAAGCACAGGCGAAATCTACCAGGCGAATCCTAATGTTTGCTGCCGCACAGGCAGCTTAGAAATGAAACATCGGACTTCGTAAGAGTAGTGCAATGTTTGCTGCCGCACAGGCAGCTTAGAAAACGACTAGCGCAGGCATTGACGCGCTAGGCTGGTTTGCTGCCGCACAGGCAGCTTAGAAATCAGTGATTCTATCGCGTGGTTCCCGACATTAGTTTGCTGCCGCACAGGCAGCTTAGAAAATCAGCATTACGCACAGGCACCGCTTGCCTGCGTTTGCTGCCGCACAGGCAGCTTAGAAAATTTAACTCAAGCTCGACGCGCAGCAAATGGTTGTTTGCTGCCGCACAGGCAGCTTAGAAAGCAAGAATCCTGTTGTGCTGGGTTGACGAAGCGTTTGCTGCCGCACAGGCAGCTTAGAAAACATATACGCCCGGACCGCCGTCATTTTTGCAGTTTGCTGCCGCACAGGCAGCTTAGAAATATTTATTAAGCGATTTAAACGCGTTTTGAGCGTTTGCTGCCGCACAGGCAGCTTAGAAAAATTAGCAGATGATGTGCCGTACAGCATCTTCAGTTTGCTGCCGCACAGGCAGCTTAGAAATCTCTTTTACATTCAGTGCAGGGGAGTAATGCGTTTGCTGCCGCACAGGCAGCTTAGAAAAAAACAAGATCGTTTGCAAAGATGACGGCGGTGTTTGCTGCCGCACAGGCAGCTTAGAAAATGTATTAAAATTAGATATTACTCCTATTACTGTTTGCTGCCGCACAGGCAGCTTAGAAAATGACATTTGCATTTAATTTTCGTGGCGCGCCGTTTGCTGCCGCACAGGCAGCTTAGAAATATATCAATTTATATTGAAAATTATGTTGTGCGTTTGCTGCCGCACAGGCAGCTTAGAAAATATTGGGCGCTGGCCCTGACATGACCGCAGAGTTTGCTGCCGCACAGGCAGCTTAGAAAAAAAATCAGCACCAGCCCAACGGTCAGAGCGTGTTTGCTGCCGCACAGGCAGCTTAGAAAATAGTGAATAGCCATAAACGCCATCGTCTGGCGTTTGCTGCCGCACAGGCAGCTTAGAAAACTAATACTGTAACAATAACGAATGCCGATCCGTTTGCTGCCGCACAGGCAGCTTAGAAATGTTTATTGCTTAACCATTCCTACCTCAAACCGTTTGCTGCCGCACAGGCAGCTTAGAAAACGATAACCCAGCGCTTGTTGTGCGTCCGTCTGTTTGCTGCCGCACAGGCAGCTTAGAAATGTTCTGCGAGAGCCGCCGCGTTTTGCACGGTGTTTGCTGCCGCACAGGCAGCTTAGAAATTCCATTCATCTTTTGTTAGCCACACAAGCTCGTTTGCTGCCGCACAGGCAGCTTAGAAAACCATGAATTCAAAATAGAAGAGGTTGAATATGTTTGCTGCCGCACAGGCAGCTTAGAAATAGTGGATATGGTCAAGAAACTACACAGTCAAGTTTGCTGCCGCACAGGCAGCTTAGAAAAATTGCTGATTGGCGCAGTTGCAGGGTATTTAGTTTGCTGCCGCACAGGCAGCTTAGAAAACCAACCAGCTTTTTTGGCTGCACCATGGCACGTTTGCTGCCGCACAGGCAGCTTAGAAATTCCACACTACGCAGCCGGGCTAATAGATGCTGTTTGCTGCCGCACAGGCAGCTTAGAAATGAGATAGCGCATCCCACCACCTTCGAACCGTGTTTGCTGCCGCACAGGCAGCTTAGAAAGTATATCGCCCCAGCGTGATCGACATAGAGTTGTTTGCTGCCGCACAGGCAGCTTAGAAAACAATGCGCGCCCTGCTGCGTGTGGAGGTGGTGTTTGCTGCCGCACAGGCAGCTTAGAAATAGCGCAAAAGACTGCCCCATTGCCTTGCTAAGTTTGCTGCCGCACAGGCAGCTTAGAAAAACAAGGCGGTACTGGTACCTGTTCACGCATCGTTTGCTGCCGCACAGGCAGCTTAGAAAATTATCCCGATCAAATATCAGTCATCCTAGATGTTTGCTGCCGCACAGGCAGCTTAGAAAATTTATTTAAGCGTTTCCAGCATTCAGCGTGAGTTTGCTGCCGCACAGGCAGCTTAGAAAGTTGTACTTCGCGCATCGCCAGTAACAAAAGTGTTTGCTGCCGCACAGGCAGCTTAGAAAACGAAATACAGCAGCAACCTGAGCACCTACACGTTTGCTGCCGCACAGGCAGCTTAGAAATTGCGCGTCGATGTCAGCAAGGAGCGCCAGATGTTTGCTGCCGCACAGGCAGCTTAGAAAACTTTCAAAGCCCGACATTCGGCAAAGAGCCAGTTTGCTGCCGCACAGGCAGCTTAGAAAGCGGAAAAATCATACAGAGAAGCACTGGGACTGTTTGCTGCCGCACAGGCAGCTTAGAAAGATTATTTTTGCTATGCAGTATCTTTTCATAAGTTTGCTGCCGCACAGGCAGCTTAGAAATAGCCGCCGCCGCAGCCAGGTGATCTGGTGCTGTTTGCTGCCGCACAGGCAGCTTAGAAATGCTCAACTGGCTACACCGCGAAGTATTCGCCGTTTGCTGCCGCACAGGCAGCTTAGAAATTTTACATTCTTGTTGGTGTCGTCCGGCTCTTGTTTGCTGCCGCACAGGCAGCTTAGAAACATCATCATGTCACCGTTACCATAGCGGGGAGGTTTGCTGCCGCACAGGCAGCTTAGAAAATGTCCTGCAGCGCAGTAATGATTTCGGCTTTGTTTGCTGCCGCACAGGCAGCTTAGAAAGATTTGCGCGATTGAAGCACGAATCACTGACCGTTTGCTGCCGCACAGGCAGCTTAGAAAACAAACGCCCGACCCAATCCGTCTCGGGTTTCGTTTGCTGCCGCACAGGCAGCTTAGAAATCATACGCATTTGTCCGCCAGCACAACCGCCAGTTTGCTGCCGCACAGGCAGCTTAGAAATATTTCAGACAAAGCTGCATTTAATAACCATTGTTTGCTGCCGCACAGGCAGCTTAGAAAATAACCAACTTACACAAACTCAATAATCCAAGTTTGCTGCCGCACAGGCAGCTTAGAAAAGAGTGGCGCGCCGAACAAGCGGATAACAAGGGTTTGCTGCCGCACAGGCAGCTTAGAAATCAAGCTGGCGGTAAGACTGAACCTCATGGTAGTGCTGTTAATTGCTTATTAAAGTAAATAAATAAAACCAGCTGTGCCGAGAGGCAGATACCTTGAAGTCGGCATCACCCCATGCTCGCAATGTTTCGTCGAGCCGGATTATGAGATCAGATTGATCTTTCGTACTCGGCAGTGGCGCTGTAGTCGACAGATGAGTAAAAACTCACACCTTGAGTGCCACCTGTAATTGTTGTGAAGGAAGATTAAAGAATCAAATGGAGCGGCTCAAGTCCACCCCTCAAATTCTGTTTATCCGCGTTTCAATAACGTCCCTGTGTTTTGTTGATGTAATTGGAAAGCTGCTGGGTTTCCTGGTTCATTCGCATTAAGTTGGAGTGGGTAACTCTGAACAGTGCGCGCATCACTTTATAGGCTAAGCGAGGGTGGGCGTCCACCACTGTGTCAAAGTCCTCCGGTGTGAGTGTGTAGACCGTGGCATCGCCTACCGCACGCAGAGTCGCCTTGCGCGGCGTCTGGTCAACAAATGCGCGGGTACCGGCGCACTCGCCGGCAGTCATTGTGTAGACCGAATTCTGCTTGCCACTAATGTCAGCGCTGAAAACGGCAAGCTTGCCAGAGGCGAGAATGAAAAGTGACTGGACGGCTTCGCCCTCGCTGACGAGCAATTCGCCATCCTTTAACTGGCGTACACCCATTTTCTCCGCCAGAATCTTAGCTTCGTCTTCTGTGATTTCCGAACATACCGCTGATTTGCCGATTAGCTTGTAGTCTGCCTTATTGCTCATTTCAAGGTGCTCCTTTTCTTCTATGCCGTCGAGTCAGTAATGTTGTACGTTTTATTATAGCTTAAGGGCATCCTCATGGCGTGGTTACAAAAAAATGTCACTTTGCATGCTCGACATTCAAGACCGAGTCAACATCAGGCTGCTTGCCATTAACAATAAGGATATGAAATTTTAAGATACATTTTAAATGTATCCAAGGTTTTCAGTCGTAGTCAGTCTGGAAGTTTATGTAGAGGGGTTTTTGGATCCATACCAGATCACCCATTGTGTATCAGTGACCACCCGTGTGTCAGAAATTTCCCCTAGCCATGAGTGTGTTTGTGTATTTAATAATGGGTCAAGTTACTTGATTAATAATTAATTTACAAACCTCTTCTACTTAAATCTTCAATTCGATATCTCTGCTTATATGTACTGATCATACGACTTGAGCTGCTGCCCTAGATTGAGGAAAAAAAGAGGTTCGAGATTTACGTCAAGGGAATGGCTATCCTTAACAACCAGTACAAACGCGCTTACGTTGGCATCGGAAAACCCTAGTTACTTGAAGGTGAAGACAAAAAATGCAAAGGTGGTGTGCTGATAATGAAGCAAGACAGTGGATGTGCCGTAATTCCTTTGACGAGCGAGCATTTGGTGCAGTCATGCCCACTGGCATCAATTGTGGTTAGATATACGACCCGATTCAGCTATCCTGATAACCCCAAATGCCTACCTCCATCTGGAGAACGACACGGTGCGGGTAGATGTGGAGCGTGAGAAAAAATTGCAGGTGCCGCTGCATCATCTGGGCAGTGTAGTGTGTCTGGTTAATATCATGCTTTCCCCTGTGTTGATGCATCGCTGTGCGGATGACGGCATTAGCCTAGTGTTGCTGAATAATCAAGGACGGTTCAAGGCGCGGCTCGAAGGTGCCGTCCCCGGCAACATTCTGCTAAGGCAGGCGCAGCATCGCTTGGCGTTGGATGAAAAATTTTCGCTGGAATCTAAAACAAAAATAACTACTCTTGATCAATGATTGATGTAGGCAAACTTGTAGAAACGTTTCCTCCAATTTTATTGTTGCCAAATGAAATTATTTGGCCACCATTTGCTAGATTCAGCCCCTGAGCGTTATTGAAAACATTTATATTCGAGATGTATATCTTTGCAGCTCCTCCATTTGACATTATTCCCGCTGCTGCGCTGTGGCTAGCAGAAGAATTTTCAATAGACATTTCGGTTGGAGCACTAGCTGAAGATGCAACAAAGCCATTGCCAGGATTAGAGTTTGCTGCAATGCTATTTCGAACAGTCGCCTTAGTCCTGTCCTCGATACGCAGACCAAATTGATTACTATCCATCGTCACATTATTGAGGGAAACTGTCGTAAAAACACCGACTGCTGGTTTTACGAAAATTGCACCCCCATTTGTCACATTAGCTGCGTTTCGGATGACTGTATCTCTTACAAAGAGCATGCTATTCGGGGTCGAATTTTGCGCATCAATCCCTTTTTGGGTTACATTTTCGATAACACAATTTTCGACATGCAGCTCTTTTCCAGCAATGAAACGAATCCCGTTCAATCCCGTACGTGCGCCATTGATGTGGATGCCTCGAATTGCCACCACATCTGATGCTCCGGCGTTGACGATGATGCCATTGGTAGCGGACGATAATATGCTTGCCGTCTGTTCGCCTCCATCAATTGTGATGGCTTTAGTAATAGTTACCGCACCGAAACCACCCGGATCGAGAACACTAATTTCACCTCCCGCAGCAGTCTTTGAAATTGAGCCAGCAAACGTTTTGCAGGGTGCAGTCCGACTGCATGGATTCGCATCATCCCCTACACCTGATACCCAGGTTCGCGTGGCTTGAGCTGACGCCAGTTGGGAGATAGCGAGCATTATGATAAGGAACAAATATTTAACTAATGGCTTCAACATATAAATTTCCTTTATTTAAAAATAACGCGAGTTCAAATTTGAAGTGCAACGCCTGACTTGAAGAATACCTGACTGGGTGTTTTGTACTCAAGCCTTTTTCTGGGGGGATTGTCGATGATGGACACCCACGGGTTTATGCCGTCAACCTATTTTCATAGAATTGGTGCCCAAATGCGACAGGAGACAGATATTCCAGGCGTGACATTGATGGTGCCATGCCGAACTGATCGAGCAATTTTCGGTACTCATGGACGCAATATTGGCTATCCTGGCAAGTCTTTTTGAAGTTATTTCGGATTATAGGTCTCCCTTCCTTACCGCGTACTTCACCGTATTTTCCTGGTTTTTCTATAAATTGCGCTTGGTACTTTCTGTTTCATCCCATACATCCATTTTCAAGTTTAATAAAACGTGGGGAGCCATTTTTTCCAGCCTACCTCAATATGAGTATTTAAAAATAGTGATGGCTTAAACCTAAAGGAATTCTGGTGATATGACTGTGCGTAGTACAGCTTGTGTCCCGTCGTCGTGCAAACGGCTACTAAACCACCACACGCAGCCCTTCTTGATGCTCCAATCAGCCTCGGCGCCTGACAGCAACGCAGCAGCTATGCGCCCCAAGGTAGGCTGGTGGCCCACTATAACTGCCGCACCCTTGGCATTCGGCCAGCCTGCTGCAGCCATTACCGACATGACGGATGCTCCTGTACCGACTTCTCTTGTGATTTCGAACTCCCGGCCCAAGGCACTTGCTGTTTGGTGCGCCCGTTTTGCCGGGCTGACCAAGATGCGCGCCCCTTCGGGAAGATGGGATTTGAGCCATCGCCCCACCTGTTGAGCTTGTTTTTCACCTTTTACGGTAAGTTTGCGCGCGTCGTCCGGCACACCGTCCTCAGCATCCGCATGCCGCCATAAGATTAGATCCAAAGCCCAGCCCTCCTAATAATAAATAGCCATTTTATATCCTGATTGCTACAGCCACTCACAGCCTGCCCAAAATTCGGGCACATCACCGCTCACCGTCCATACCGCCGCTACAGCCCAATATTTCAAGCTTCATGCTGTTCTCCTGTTAACATTCACTTCACATGATGTGAAAAAAGGCAGCATTTTTCACCAATAGCCGCACTATTTCCAGAATACCTTGTGCCGCGTGAAATTCCTCCATGCCTGATGCAATTCTTGCAAGCGCGCACGGCTAGAACAGGCTGTCCATCCGCTAACGATGCCAGCCGCCTGCCCGCGTGGCACAGGCAGCTCGGAGAGTAGCCGTTGCGTGACAGCGGCGTCGTTTAAGGTGCCGAGCACATCCTGAAGCGCAGCCAGTGCCACGAGGTAGAGGCGCGCACGCTTATGCGGGTAGATGCCAGCAAAAAACTCCGCCGCGTAACGCAGCTTCTTGGCGGCAATACGCAACGCATGAAGTTCAGCCGTGTTCAGCGCAGCGTGGCGCCGGCCTTTGCGGCGTATGCGTTTATGCTGCCGGGTGAGAATTTGTGTGGCAAATTTGTTAAGCGCAACGGATTCGGTTTGCAGTTCCGCTTGGCGCGCGAGCTGAAGGCCGAGTGTTAGTACCAACCTGGTGTAGTGCTGCGACCGTACAGCCTCAAGCGCTGCCTGTCGGCGGGTATCGCGCAATTCGGCGGCGTCCGCCTGCAACCGTGCCAACGCCCGATTGTCGGGCAGCTGTTCGGCAATCTGCGGCAGCGTTTGGGTAACAAATACGTCCCAATCCCGCGCTGGCCCCAGGTAGCCCATGATCCAACGCAACTCCTGAATGACGCTAACAAATGCCTCGGGAAGCACGACGCCAAACAGGCCCAGCGCCGCGAGCAACTTTCTCATTGCAACGCGCGCCTGATGCAGGTATTCCGGATCTTGCCCCAGTTCTGCTACGTTTCCCTGGAGCTGCGCGAGGCATTCCCCGGCAATGCGGTGAAATGCTTGCGTAACCGACATCTCTGGCACCAGTCCCACTGGCTGCGCCATGCGCGGTGGAGGCCTTTCTCCGCTGCATAGCAGATAGCCGCGCTGGGCCTTGCTTATATCTTCTACCCAGAGCGGCACTTGTTTCTGGATGGCCAGAGCGACCTCGAACAGGCTTGTCGCCTCGCCCGCCTTAAGTTCAAGTTCCACTTCGCTGATTGGCTGGCACCTGTTACCCGCATGTACCTTACCTTGGTCCAGCGCTAGCTCAATTTCGGTCCCTTGTGCTGTGCGAAGCTGCCAGGCTGTGCGCCAGAAATCAGTAACGAATAGCGGGCACAGCCGTGCCAATAACTTGGGTGTCAATAATAGTGCGAGCTCAGGTGCAGTGCTTGGCGCCGGTTCGGGCTTCTCGCCTCGCACCGGCCATTCCCACTCGTTGCGATGGTGCAGCCCTCCTTCCGCGCTTCCCCCACCCTTAACCGTTTGCACCCAGCATCCACTCATTCGGCGCAGGCGGAGGGCAAAGCCCGCTCGCAGCAAATCCTGCTCGGGCGTGTCAAAATAAACGCTGTGAAGCTTGTGGCGGCGAGGTTTGCCCTGCGCCATTGATTTCAGAACAGGATGGCGCCGCAAACGCCCGACATGTGCGGGATCTATGGTCAGTTTCAGCTCGATTTCAGTGGACATGGGCGCGGTAGATAATAAAAAGCCTTGAGGTAAGATGCGGCGAAACAGGGTGATTGAAAGCGGACTGGCAGAAGTATAGCCACTCAGGCCGCACGAAGCTATTGATCCGGCACGGAGTTAATACTTCACCATGCCGGATCAATAAGGTGCCGGATCAATAAGGTGCCGGATCAATAAGGTGCCGGATCAATAAGGTGCCGGATCAATAAGGTGCCGGATCAATAAGCCTGTCGCAAGCGGAGCGGCAAGAGGTGCGTAGGTCGTCTATGGGCGGATAAAATGCTTGGCATATTTTTCGTTTAGCCTGGACATGGGCAATAAGATGAACAAGTCAGCAGTATTGAAATCTGGATCCCAGGCCGGTTCACCGCCAATGTAAGCGCCCAAGCGTAAATAGCCTTTAATTAACGGGGGAATATTGACGTCAAGCGTACTGTCTAATGCTTCCAACGGTAACGGACAGCGGGGAAACACGCGATATTCGGCGGGTGCCGCATACAGCTTGTTCAATTTTTTGAAAATGCTGGCAGCGCAATGCCCACCATCGTTCATGCTAATGCTGGCGCAACCAATCAGGTATTCATGGTTGTTCTTGTGCATATAATCAGCGAGACCACTCCATAATCGGGCGATAGTTGCGCCATCGCGGTAATTTGAATGTACGCAGGAGCGGCCAACTTCAACCATGCGGTCGCGCAGATGAGCCAAGCGCGTTAAGTCAAACTCGGTTTCTGCGTAATAGCCGCAGATGGTTCGAGCGCGGTCGGGGGGCAATATCCGATAGGTACCGATCACCTTGTTGGTGCCGTTATCGCGTACTAGCAAATGTTCGCAATAACGGTCAAAAACGTCGCAGTCAATTCCTTCATGTGCGCTAACCAAAGAGGCGCCCATTTCTTCAGCAAATACTTTATACCTCAGGCGTTGCGCTTCCTCAATTTCCGAGTCGGTTCTAGCCATGCTGAGGGTAAATCTATTATGCGGCAGGTGGTGTTTTTGGTTTAGATTTAACATCGTTGTCTCCATACGTAGGATAAAGACAAATTTAACGATGGCCTGTTGCAGGGGTATTACAGGAAAATTAAGGATTGATGAAAAGCGTACTTTAATTCGCTTGTTAAATTTTGGGGATGAAGCCCATGTTGAGCAAAAACGTGGGGGCTCAAAGGAAGAGCACAAGATGGCGTTGGCGATTGTGGCGCTACTCTGCTATATGACTGGCATGGCCGGATGATAGATTGGTCAGGGCCGTATGGATAGCTTCCCGCGCCTCGGAGGCCAGCATACGGCGGTTCTTTCCTGTGCATGGGATTGCCGGTAAATATACCAGAGTGACATGCAAAGAAGGACTACACAGAATTTTCCATAACGACCCGATAAATGTCATGTCGCCCACAAAAGCCGCATCGCCATTAGCCGTGCCAGTCCCATCGTGATAGCGGATAGCAACCGGACAAATAGTCGATCCAATATCAACAGGCCCTTGCAGTAGTGACGAATGAAAATGGCCAAGTTGGGTGCCATCGGTGGTTGTACCTTCCGGGAACACGGCGACACGATCTCCCTGTTCGAGCATTCCTTTAATTTGGCCGTTAATGCGCGCTGTCTCCTGTCGGATGTCACGCTTGATAAACAGGGTGTTAATACGGTGGAATATCCAGCCCAAAACTGGCCAATCACCCACTTCAGATTTGGCGACAAAGTATGCCGGAAGCACTGCGTTCATGGAAACGGCATCCAGCCAAGAGATATGGTTGGCAACAAGCAGGCGGCCCTGCGCAGTTGCATTATGGTAACAACCATAAGTTTCCAAACCAACGTTTAGTAAATCCAAAAACTTACGTGACCAATATTGAACGATGTGCTGTTGCGTTGATTTGTTCAGTAACGGAATTGCACCGGCAAGTAGCATGCCATAAATAATATGGAATGCTATGCGACTACCCCGGAAGCAGGCAGTTGGGGTGCTTGTCAATTGCGGTGCTTGATAGGGAGTTTCGCAGCTGTGGGAGGTGGGGTTCATAATAGCCATGTTATTTTGTCCGCATAAGAAATGGTTTCATGGCATTAAACGCGCAAAATGTTACACCCGTATTAATACTGTTTGTTTGGGTGGTTGCTGGAGCATAAAGTACACTTAGGAGTGTTTTGCTTGCTAAGTGAAGAACAGTTTAACGCCGATCTGGGGCACACTATCTGTAGCAAATGTCAATACGTTCCGTGGCAAACTTCTCTAAAACTTCGCGTTCAATCTCTTCCACGGTGACATGGCGCACGTCTTTGCCCTTGACCATATAAACCACATATTCAGATATATTTTTGGCATGGTCACCGACACGCTCAATGGCCTTGGCGATAAACAGAATTTCCAGCGCAGTGGAGATGGTGCGCGGGTCTTCCATCATGTAGGTGATGAGGTAGCGTAGGATGGTACGGAATTCCTCATCAACCAAGTCATCCTGACGCACCACTTGGGCTGTGTGATGAAGATCAAGACGGGCAAAGGCATCCAACGATTTACGTAGCATGTCCAAAGCCAGTTCAGCGATATGTTTGATCTCCGTATAACGCGGCAAGACGAGACACTTCCTCTGTGACAGCAGTTTACCTATGCGTGCTATTTTTGCTGCCTCATCACCGATACGCTCGAGGTCAGTGATAGTTTTGGCCATCGTCATCACCATACGCAAGTCCCCTGCGGCAGGCTGTCGCCGTACAATAATCTGGCTACAGTTTTCGTCAATTTGTACTTCCATCGCGTTAACGCGGTGATCATCATTAATAACACGGTTCATTGATGGCACGTCGTCACTAATTAGCGCCTCAATAGCTAGCTGGATCTGACTTTCCACCAATCCACCCATTTGTAATACTTGCGCTCTCACCGTATCCAGATCGGCATCAAATTGTTTAGAGGTATGTTCAGTGGAGATCATGTTTAAAATTCTTTTTGGATAGAAGTTAGTGGTGATACTACTCGCGTACTATGACAATTTTGTTACGTACAAAGCAAAAAGTGTACGTACCCAGACTGTGGATTTATGAGGATTTTCACTTCCAAATAAATGTTCCCCCACCAATAAAAAAGACCGCAAACTGCGGTCTTTCAGTATTAACATTTGACTAAGAGCCGAAATAAAATTATTCCCTACTCAAACAAAATTCTCATTTTGAAAAAATATTATTTCTTGATTTTAAATCCCGTTATTTTGATGATGTCATCGGTGCCATATCCATCCACCATAGGCATATTCGTGTCGTCTGAATGCTGGATCGAAACATAAGCCGTATTACCGTCAGCTGAGAAAATAAAGCCGGTTGGTTCAGCGCTGGAATCTTTCACCGAAAGCATCTTTACACATCCATCTGTCTTGATATCGCGGTCAATGCCATCTGGCAGGCAAGCAAAAATATCACCATTTGAGTGATCTTCAATCACGTACAAATTGCCAGTTTTTGGTTGAAATTCAAGGTTATCAAAGGCATTAAAATCAGTATCACCTTCAACAAACCGATTTACGTCAACAGTGCGCTTGGTTGCATCGGCGATTAACGGTTTGTCGTCCACACCACAAATAACTTCAGCAAAGTTAAACGCATCTTCGTTGCCGGTGTTAGCCCAGCAGAAACGGATTGCTTCCGGGTTAGCGGAGTCCGTATACATCAGATCCTGATGTAAGTCTTCAGGGCGATAATAACCGGTCGCGCCTTTCACATAGGCGTCAGCCCGGGCAGTAGCTGCATTGACTGGCAACCAAGCCGCATTGCCGATTTCACAACCTTGGCCGTACTGCTGATTGTTATTCACGCAGGAAACCTGCATGGCATAAACAGAGCCAGCAGCAAGCGGCGAATCAGCCAGATTTTCGATTTTGTCATTTTCGGTGCGGGGCGTTTGCGGCACAAACTTGAAAATAGCGCCGCCATCGGCATCAGCAGGCGTGCCAGGGCGCAGCTCATCGCCTGCGATTACCACGCCGGACGGCAGAATCGCCAATCCTTCCCAAGCCATGGTCGGCAGCGCATTACGTTTAGCAATGTGAGCTGAGTCAGTCACCGCTCCACTGGTACGATCAAGTACTGTTTGATTGGATATATTCAGCGGATCAAGTATTTCATAAGCGCCACCATCACTGCGCTCTTCAGTGGCCAGAATGGTGTTCCAGGGTGTCGTACGGATACCGTCGCAGGCGCTCATGCCGCGCAAGAGCGTTTCAACATGCCCTGTTGCAAGGTTAATACTCTGAACGGATGGGTTGTATTTGCCAGGGGCGAGCACAGCACGGCCTCCTTCAACACAAGTAATTAAATGGGTAGGCTTATCTACAGGGAAAAACGCCATCATGTCCGTGGCATTAGCCGCGTTACGGGTCAGATACTCCGCTTTTAGGCCTCCAGCCACCAGCACTTGGCTTGTCGCTTTCTGATCCAATGCCCGATAGGGACCTGTCGTTGCCGGTGCGGATTTTTGTAGCGGTTTATTAAAGCCGAACAATTTCTCGGATTGCGCGTTCAGCAAGTGCTCTGTCATAGCGCCAAAGTCTTTTTTGTTGTCGGAACCGTTGAAATCGTCATCAGCTAGTGCAATATTTGAAAAAATAATCGAAGTAAGAGCAATTGCAAGCGTAGAACGTTTGAGCATAAAGTTCATCTTGAAACTCCTTAATAAAATATTAACAGGCAGATTATTGAAATTAGACATGGGTGCAGTTATCCGAATTACTACTGCGAAGCCAGTCTAATCAAGCAACGTGACAGAAATATTAATTAATCCGTACTTCCTGAATGGCGTGTCAACTTCTTTTTCAAGCAGCTATCCAATAGCTTGGGATTTTTGTTACGGTGAGCGATGTGTTTATTAGTGGAGAAAAAAGTATCAGCGCAGAACTATTATCAAGAACATTATCTGCAAAAAATCAACAGCCACTTAGCCCAAAGAATCGCTTATAGCGGCTCAGGCGTCGAATCGGCGAGCCGCTGTAATAATGAAAATTGCGCACATTTCAGTTCATAACGGCCGGGGATTTTCGCTCGATAATGTCCATTCGAATCCATTTGCCAGGCTTGAAAGTTGTCCTGCAGATAAACTTTCAGTCCTTCATCAATCACGCGTTTTTTCAGCTTCTTGTCGAGCACGGGAAAACATACTTCTATACGACGGAAGAAATTGCGGTCCATCCAATCAGCACTGCTCAGATACACGTTATGCGCCAGATTATTGCGAAAGTAGAATATGCGCGTGTGTTCCAAAAAACGGCCAACTATCGAGCGCACACGGATATTTTCGGATAGTCCTGGCACTTCCGGACGCAGCGCGCATACCCCGCGCACAATAAGATCCACTTTTACCCCGGCCTGTGATGCTTCGTACAGCGCCCTGATAATTTCTGGTTCAAGTAATGCGTTCATCTTGGCGATAATGTGTGCGCGCTTGCCTGTCTTGGCGAGTTTGGTTTCATTCTGAATAGCGCACAGAATCTGGCTGTGCAACGAGAACGGCGATTGCCACAGATAATTTAATTTGCCCGCTTTGCCCAGACCGGTCAGCTGTGTAAATACTTCATTGACGTCTGCACACATTTGCTCATTGCCCGTAAACAAGCCGAAATCCGTATAAAGCCGTGCAGTGCGCGGATGATAATTGCCGGTGCCCAAATGTACATAACGGCGCAGCTTGCCGTCCTCGCGCCGTACCACCATCAACATCTTGGCATGGGTCTTGTGTCCAACAACGCCATAAACCACGTGCGCCCCGACTTCTTCCAAACGGCTTGCCCAGTTTATGTTTGCTTCCTCGTCGAAACGTGCCAGCAGTTCCACCACGACAGTTACTTCTTTACCATGTTGGGCAGCGGTGACGAGCGCCTCCATTAATTCTGAATCCACACCGGTGCGGTACACGGTCTGTTTGATGGCAACCACACTGGGATCGGCGGCGGCCTGCTGAATAAGATCAATAACAGGTTTGAACGACTGGAAAGGGTGATGCAGCAATACATCGTTTTTGCGGATGACTTTGAACATATCCGCGCCTTTCTTCAATAGATCGCTAGGTATGCCAGGAGCAAAAGCAGGGAATTTCAGGTCATCGCGTGCGACCTGGTCGGGAATACCCATCAGGCGCACCAAATTTACCGGGCCATCTACGCGGTACAGATCATCTTGTCCCAGTTCGAATTGTTGCAATAAATAGGCGGCTACTTGGGGCGAGCAATTGTCTGTAACTTCCAGGCGCACAGCATTACCGAAGTGCCGCTGCGGCAATTCACCCTGCAAGCTGATGCGTAGATTTTTCACCTCTTCTTCATCCACAAACAGATTACTGTTGCGAGTAACACGGAACTGGTGGCAGCTTAATACGTCCATTCCGCCGAACAGCTCGCCGACATGGGCATGCAAAATAGAAGAAAGAAATACAAAGCCATGCGCGCATCCACTGATTTCAGACGGCAACAAAATGGTGCGCGGCAATACGCGCGGCGCCTGCACAATGGCCTTGGCAGAATTGCGCCCAAAGGCATCTTTGCCGACCAGCTCGACAGCAAAATTCAAACTTTTGTTAAGTACCCGAGGAAAAGGGTGCGATGGATCAAGGCCGATTGGAGTAAGAACCGGCATTACTTCACACAAAAAGAAATTTTTAATCCAGGCGCGTTGAACATCATTCCAATTAGTGCGGCGCAGGAAACGAATACCATGCCTATCCAATACAGGCAAAATGCCGCCGTTCAGTATGCGATATTGCCGCTCGATGAGACGATGCACCTGCTCCCGTACGCGCTTAAGTGTCTGGCGTACATCCATGCCATCTGGCCCGGATGCAACACTTTTAAGGTTAATTTGCTCCTTTAACCCGGCGACACGGATTTCAAAAAACTCATCCAGGTTGCTGCTGACAATACATAGGTATTTCAGACGTTCCAGAATCGGGATGTTGGAATTTTCTGCTTGCGCCAGCACGCGCTGGTTAAATTCAAGTTGGCCTAGTTCACGATTAATAAAATGCTGCGGGCGGAAATCTTTGTCTGTTGTACGGTTCATTTATAGTTACCAGACTGCAAACGCAAAGTCAGTCAGATCAAAAGATTTCCTGAATCTGTCGCAGTCAATTTTGAAAATTTTAGTTAATGCGACAAGGCCATTCGCCCACCCATGATGATCATGCCAATGGTCATTTCCCACTTGCGCTTAGCCTCATGCGATTAACTTTCGTCAAACTTAATTTGATTGCAACCATAATATATTGCAATCAATTGGACTTGTGATCCCTATTCTCAGGATCATTGCGGCGGTCGATGAACAGGCTGTTGCCGTTGATTTTTTTTGCCTGCTTGTGCGCATCGGCTGCTGCTGTGGCAATCTGGTGGTGTGAATAGTACTGTCCCGGACAGACCTTGACCACGCCGAGCGACAGGCTGATCAACGAAAAGAATACTTTTCTCCCCTGCCGGTCTTCACTGACATAACCGCCACGATCCTGGTCCTCGATACTGTAATAGTGCTGGATCGCTGACTCAAAGTCGGCCAGTATCGCGCGGCAGCGCTCTTCCCAGTTCTCGCTCTGGAACAGCACCATGAAGTCATCCCCTCCAATATGGCCGATAAAATCACGGTCGGGATCACAGTGATCGCTGAGAATCTTGCCCGTCACCTGAATGATGCCATCACCCTTGCGATAGCCATGTACATCATTGTATGGCTTGAAATAGTCCAGATCGCAGAAGCACGCGCAAAACCGTGTGTCATTTTGCAGCAAGCGGTCTATATGCTCATTGATTGGCACATTGCCGGGAAGTTGCGTAAGCGGATTGGCATAGCGCGCAGCATTGATCTGTATTTGTGTGATCTCACGCATCAGGTCGTGTCCAGTACCCATGCCAAGATATTTCCCCTGATCCATGATGATGTAGCCATTGGTCAAGTGGCGGGGATCCCCTTCCGTAATGAGGCGGCTCAAATCCTGCAAGCATGTATCTTTTTCCGTCAATAGCGGATTGGCATTCATGAAAAAGGTGCAGGATTTTTTGCCATATAGCTCGCGTTCATAGGGGCGGGCGAAATGTTCAATCATATTAATCCGATTAATCAGGCCAAGCGGCTTGCCGTTGTCAACCACTGGGATGATCTGTAGGCTCGGTTCATTCAAAAAGAGTTCATAGACCTCGTTGTTGAGGATGTCGGATGAGATGGAGGGCACTTTACGCAGCAGTTTCTGAGCAGTCGCAATGTTTTGCTGGAGTCCGTTTTTTTGTGGATAAACCGCAATACCGTTACGGATCAGTGCCTTCGCCACTTCTGCAGAAAGCGTGGTGGCAGGGGTGCTGTGGGGACGGGCAATGTGATAGCCTTGCCCGCAAGCAACGTCCAGGTCGCGGATCAGGAGCAATTCTGCCTGTGTTTCTATCCCTTCGGCGATCACCATTGTGCCGGATTGTTCTGCGATTTCCTGGATAGAGCGCACGAATTGGAGCTTGATGGGATCGCGGTTGATCCTCTGGATAAAGTGCATGTCAATCTTGACATATTCCGGTCGCAGTTCGGACCACAGCCGCAGACTGGAAAATCCTTCGCCCAGATCGTCAATAGCAATCTGGAAGCCCATGCTCCGGTAATGCATCACCGCTTCGAGTAGCAAATTATAATCGTAGGTTGGCTGGCTCTCGGTCAGTTCAATAATCACGTTTTCCGGATTGATGCCAATTTCGTGAATGTAATCGAGCGTTTCACCATATTTCGCATCTCTTTGAAGCAGGCTTTCTGGACTGACATTGAGGAATAATTTTCCCGGCAGACCTAATTTCGCAAACCGCTCCAGTACCACGCGACGGCACAAATGTTCAACTATTACGGTCAGATTGTTCGCCCATGCCACCTTGAACAGACTTAGGGGCGAATGCATTGGACTGTCAGAGGGACCACGGATGAGGCCTTCATAGCCAATAATTTCACCGCTTTGAAGATATATGATCGGCTGGAAGATCGCATTCAACAGACGCTTGTCGATGATCTCGTTCAGTTGTGCCAGCATCATCTCGTTGCCGTCATTTTTCAAAGCGGATATCAGCCCTTCGTTTGCAGAAGATTGTTCAAGCGCATATCCAATGTTTGTCGTACGTTGTTTGGCGTACAACATGGTTGTCTTTTTCTGAAAAGTTCGTAAGGTTGCCAAAGGTATTTCCAGCAAGGGTATTTCCGGCGCGTCACTGGCGGGCGATGGGCACGATATATCTTGTGGAATCATCTTTCCCTTTTATACCTTTGAACTACAGTTGTTAAAAATCTTTGCTTTATTAGCTATAAAAAATGTATAACTTTTGTGAATGGTAGTCGACATTTATTACAATATTATGACGTTTTGTAATTCCCTCCTTTTATTGATGAAAATAGGCGGTATCGTTATAAAGTCGGTCATTACCTACTGATTCGGCCAAACTATGTTTGAGGTCCGTTCGCCTTAAGCCTGTCGAAAGATGAATGGATTTCGACAAGCACGAACAGGTTACTGCTTCGATCTCGGAGTAGTTTAATGTGTAATGGTTTTACTGGAATTAACTGCTAATCATCACGCTCAGGAACCGGATGCTTCTGCAATTTACGTTGTAACGTACGCCGATGCATATTGAGTGTGCGTGCGGCGGCAGAAACGTTACCGCCACAGTCAGCAAGTACCTTTTGCAAATGCTCCCACTCCAGGCGATCCACTGACATTGGTTTGGTTGTAATCGCGGCTTCAACAATACCTGGCTGATGATCGAAAGCCGCGACAATTTCATCCGCATCCGAGGGCTTGGCCAAGTAGTATGTCGCACCCAGCTTCACTGCCTCCACGGCAGTTGCAATACTCGAATAGCCGGTGAGCACTACGATGCGTGCATCAGGCTTTCGCTCCTTAAGATGCGCTACCAATGTCAATCCTGACGGCCCCGGCATCTTTAGATCAATTACCGCGTGAGTAGGAAGATTTTGTGCAATCACTTGAATAGCTTCGTTCACATCGTTTGCCACACTTACCGCAAAACCACGCCGGGTAAGGGCCTGCGCCAACACCGTGCAATAAGTAACGTCATCGTCTACCAACAACAATTTGCGCGGCAACGGGTTTTCCATAATTGGTAAGGTCATATTGAATTCATCACACGTAAACGGGCTAGGGGCAATACCACACAGGTACATACCCCCCCGCCATCCCGATTCGATAGTGAAAGTGTACCGCCAAACCGGCGCAGTGCGGCATTAACCAGAAATAATCCAAGCCCTTGCCCACTTTCTTTGGTGGTAAAAAATAACTCTCCGGCATGAGTTTCCGCAGTTGGGGTCAAACCTGCGCCACGGTCAGAGACTTCGATTTTTAATTGCTCTGTAGTGCAGCTAACCTCCACCTCAACACTGTGTTCCGAAGCATCGGCAGCGTTATTTAAAATATTGGTGATCACTTGCCCCAATACTTGTTCAGCTACGATCTGCGGCGCGGGAGATGGGCCATTCCAGTGATAACTTACCTGCACCGAGGGACGCATACTGCGCCATTGCGCCAACAAATCTTCAAAATAACTATCAAGCGCAACACTGTAACCACTTTCCGCACGCGCTTGTTCTGTAGATGACAGCATCTGGGAAAGCGTATTTTTACAACGCGTAACTTGGTCGCGCAACAAGTGCAGCTCTTTAACCAATTCTGGCTGCATCGCATATTGATGTTCGAGCTCTTTAAGCACGACCGCCATCGTCCCCAGAGGCGTGCCTAATTCATGCGCTGCACCCACTGCCAGTGCGCCAAGCGCCACCAGATGTTCGTCACGCAGCGCGTTTTCACGCACATCCGCCAGCATGCGTTCGCGTTCACGCAAAGTGTTACCCATCTTCACCACATAATAACCAACCAACCCTACTCCCAGAACAAAACCAAACCACATGAGCCAAGCACTTGAGTCAAGACGGGCAACGTGGTCAATATGGAAATGCGGCAGCGGAATATAAACAAACATCAAGAACGTATAACAGGCCACAATTACCGCAGCCAACAGCCAAGCATAGATAGCCAACAACGTAGCAGCGGCTATCGTGAGCGGCAACAATAGCAACAGCACAAACGGATTGGTGGTACCCCCAGCCAAATAGAGCAAGGCACTTAACAACAGGACATCCAGCACTAACTGTCCAAACACCTCAATTTCCTGCACTGGCCATGGCAGCTTGAACCGGACCCAAGTAAGTATGTTGAGAACCAGCAACACGGTGCCAATCACTGCGAATGGCAACGGCATCCCCATACCTTTGGCAACCACCAGTACCGCCAGCGTCAGGCCGACCACAGCAATATTTTTGAGCACCAGCACGCGTCGCAGATTTACTGGTGACAGCGTTGAAAGAGAAACAAATGGTTTCATTAATTAATCCGGTAATTCAATTTCTTAAGGAAAAACATAAGAATAATAGCATCTCGTACCTTGTCGCCTGTGCACCTACTCACTAACCAATCATAATTGACGCACTCCGATCATAAAAGCTGAGCAGGACGAATGTTGTAAAAATAGAAGCAGAAAAAACCTAGATAGAGGTCGTAGTGAAAATGGTGACTGGGCCTCGATGTCTACTAACCAAGGCACATCTGGGTTGGCTAACACTCTAAATTGTACCTGCTTGTCCGTCACAATCGTGCGAATCGACGCACGCGCACGGACCGAAGTTTGCGGCCCAGCCGCCGCCATCCAATGACGACCCCTGATAGGCTAAGCGCGGTACCGCATAGGCTGAGTGAAATAAGTACGATGTCCCACAAGGGGCGTCTTTCCAGCAGTGGCAGCCAATCCCAGTTGTGCAACATCGCAAATAGCCAGCGGCTCAGGCGTTTCGTACTGTCTGTATGTCCGAGCACTGTGCCGGTCGCCGGATCAATGTGTACCCAAGTGGCGTGGGTATTGTCGAATACGACGCGCCACACTGGCAGAAATTTTTCCGAGCCACCCGTCATCGTGTGCGGCTCCCGTGAGTAATAATACAAATCGTAGTTGGTCAATACCTCAATGCGTGCAATGGGATCGGGAAGCAAGCGCGCAACATTAGTTTTCAATGCCTCGAAATCAGGTACATAAACATTTGCTGATTCTGCATTGAATACGGTTGGCCGAGCACTGCCACTAATATTCGCAAGCACTAAAGTCTGACCCGAAGCGCGTATCCAGTGTAATTCACGCACGCCGTTCGGCGCAGCCGCAAGCAACTGTTGCGGTGAAGCTTGCTTGCTGGAAATATTCAACGGCCCTCCGTTCATCGCTACGGTATTTAAGGCTTTGGCTCCACTGTCAAAAATTTTCCAGGGGTTCATTGACATCAGTTCACTGAATATCCACGTCAACGTGACCAGTGCAAACAACAGCCCTAGAATATGATGCCAGCGCATCACAAAACCATAGTAGGGAGAATGTGAGCCACGCTTATAAACACGAGTAAATCGCCAACGCATGATTCCGACTGTTGCGCCGGTGAGGGCTAAACCAATACCAAGAATCGAGAGCCAGATGACGATGTCGGTCCAATATGCGTAACATATTGCCACGAAAGGGGTAGAGCCATTGGATCCACGCGCCAACGTAGTTCCATAAACGCTCGATACGCGGGACATCCCGCACCACTTCGCCAGTGGTACTTGATACATACAGCAGCGTGGCATCAGCGTCGGCCAGTCGCACCCTATGTAGCGGGCGATGTGCGTCCAATGCGCGCGAATGGGTGAAAGCGTCTTCGTCGATGATCCCCCCATAATCGGCGGCAACCGCCAAACCGCCAAACACAGCGGCACTCGCCAACACATGCGCGCGATCAACCTGCCGCAACACAATACCTGTGCTGGCGTCTATCACCACCGTGCCGCTACCTGGTGCCACCCGGCGCCGACCACTCGCCAACCCAACATTCAGGTCACGGGCCGGTACGGCCAAATAGACCGCACGGCCACCACTCGCCACCGCCAACCGAAGATCCTGCAACGGTCCCTTGATACTGGCTGCATCGAGCGCCTGCCTAGGCGTCAATGTTATAGCCGCAGCATTTAACGGCGGCAGGTGTTGTATTCTTTCTGCGGCAGTTAGCTTCGGATAGCCCACGTACATCATGACTATTCCCGAGATGAACCACATCACAAAGAAAATGCAGGCGAAAATTCCAAGCCAGCGATGGATCAGGAATAGCCAACGTTTGGCATATGCCATAAATAACGCGTCCTTAAAACGCCGCATTCAAAGTAATATCGGCGGTGCGCGGCGGCCCCAGGTAATCCATCGTACTACCGACGTTCGCGGCGTAAATACGGTCCGTTACATTACGGACGCGGCCTATCATCGACATCGTCTTATTCATTTTCCAGCGCAAACCAAGATCAAGCAGTGTGTAGGCAGGCCAATTCATTGTGTTGTCAGCGTCCGCATAAACTTTGCCGACGTGACGCACGCCTGCACTTGCTTGCCAAGCTGGTGTGATGTCATACGAAGACCACAGGTTAGCAACCGTCGATGGCGTATTGATTGGCGTTTTACCGGCCAGTGAAACGCCGTTCTGAACAAAGTTCTCAAATTGCGCATCGACATAGGTGATATTGCCCTGCAACGATAATCTGGAGGTAGGCTGCAGCCCAACAGCCAATTCCACACCTTTGGCTGATTGCTCTCCAACCAAAACGGTGAGTGCGCTATTGCCCAACACCGGAGTAGCAATATTTTTGCGGGTAATACTGTAGGCCGCGACCGTAGCCGTGCCTTTACCTTGCCAGAAATCAATTGCTACCAATTTCTGCCTGCTTGCCTGTCGTAAGGGCAGTGTTATCGCGCACAGCCGTAAAAATAGCCGTAGTAAGAATGCCAGACGGAGGGTCGGCCGCCGTTGAATATTGCGCATACAAGTTAGCGCCTGGCGCAAAGTCCCATACCAGGCCAAGGCGACCGGTCGTTGGATTGTATGTGCGCGCGAAGGTGGCGGGATTAGCTGCTGTCACCGCACGGTGATTGGTCAGATCAAATTCAATGCGGTTATGGCGCAGCGCGGTGATCAGGTTTAAAGTCGGCATGAGCGTCGTGCGGTTTTCAAGGTACAGTGCGGTTGACGTGACCTTGACTTCCCGGTCAGGATTGAAGCCTGGCGACATGCCGGGCATTTGAAAAAAACTTTCGGTAACAAAATTGTAAGGATCGGCTGTACTCACGACAGCAGGCAGGCTATTGGGGAATCGCGTCTGCTTGTTTACGCTCACGTCCAGCCCGAAAGACCAATCACTCCTAAAGCCAGCGAGTTGCCCCTTGTATAGTCCATTAACGCGATCACCAAAAACTTGATGGTCATGCCGCTGCAAAAGAGTATTCGAACGGATCACGGCTGTATTGGTTGGATTGAAAAAATAAGTTTCAACATTGCGGTAATCGCGCAGCGCATCATAAGCATACGCAGCATTCTGGAATTGCAGCGCATCGGTCACACGCCAGTCGGTCACCGAGCGCAACCACTGTACACGCTGGGCATAAATACTGTCAGTACTGTTGTAGTTTTTGAAGCGGGTGCCGGGATCAACGCGTAACGTACCCGTAGCCGGATTGGTTACTGGCGTTCCCCAATATGGCCGGTCGACATCCTCATCCTGGTATTCATAAGCCAATTTATGGGTCATTCCACCGCCAAAGTCTGACAGCATTGAGGCGGCAACTTGTGTGGCCTTGCTTTCAGTGCCATTTATCCAGCTACCCGCGTTACGGCGGTTCACGTCAATTCGCGCATAGTGGCTGCCCGCTCCGCCATCGCCAATGATGCGGCGATTTAATCCCAGAGACACTTCCTTGAGGTTATAAGCGCCCAGCCGTACTCTCGCTTCTGAAAAATCGTCTCTTTCCGCGATTTTGGTGATGTAATTAATAGAGCCGCCGACCGCACCTGAGCCAAAAAGAAAACTGGATGGGCCACCCGATAACCTCAACGCGGTCGTAAATCCAGCTATCCACCGGGCGGGCTGCAATCGAATATTGCACATTAATACCGTTGAATAATTGACTAAATGACCCACTGCCAAAGTCCCGATAAAAAACACCGATATTGCCTGGCGCATCGTGTGCAGTGACGCCAGGAATTGCCCGAAGTATCTCCTGGGTGTTTTGCGCACCACGTGCATCAATGGTGGTGCGGTTAACAACCGTAACCGAGGCCGGCGTCTCGCGCGGCGTCAGCCCGAGGCGGCTGCCGGTTTCAGAAGGTTCGTCAAGGTTGAGGCGGCCATTGGCGGCTGGTACTGTGCCGACGACCTCAATTTACGGCAATGTTGCTAATTCAGGTTGGACACGGCTGGGAGCGGACGTTATCACAAAAGCGGAGAAAATACTGATTGACAAAACCGTAGGAACGACCGTTGCTGAACGGGCGCGCGGCAACTGAGTTGCTTTAGATTCTTGAGAACGCTGCTTACGCACTTTAAAATGCGAGCATGTATGTACGCTGGGTGCGGCGTGCTAATTTCTTGGCCATAAGAAACTCCTTTTTGTTTTCCAGACCGATCCCGGTCAAGCTAAATGCCAAGAGTTTTCACTTATAGCGCTGCTTAGACAAACATGTTTACTTTCAATAAAATAGTCACGTTTATTTGCGCAACTTTCCCCGATTTATAAGTGAACTCTGGATGATTTGCCAAATGTAGAGAATTTTGTCCACGGTAGAAAACATCGTTTGCGATAAACGCAGAACCACGGTGGTTAACTCGGAGCGCACCAAAAATTTCACTTAATATGAAGCGCACGGATCATAAGGAAGAAAAATCATCTTGAGAATGTGGCAAATTGTCGCGCGGCAATTTGCCGCACTACGGCCAATCAGCCTATGAGGTCAACTTGAAAAATATAACCTAATGTTTTTAAATATTAAAATGTAGGTGTCAAAATAAAGCACCCCGCAGCTTGCTGCGGGGTGCTTTATTTACAATGACAAGATAGCTTGGGATGGCATATCCGTAATTGATATACCCCTCCGTTTAGCCACGCTATTTACGCATGATTTGTAGTTGTGTTATTCCTCCGCCGCTGGTAAACGTATGGTGTACTGACCTGCTTTTTCATCACGTACCATCATGAGCAGATTATTTTTCTGCGCGTCTTCCACCAATTCTTTGAACGAACGGTAGCCGTAAGCCGATTCAGCAAAACCTGGTTTCCGCCGCTGCATGGTAGGCTTGACCATGGAATACCAGACTTTCTCCTCTCCCCGTTCAGCAATCAATGCTTCGATGGTTTCGACAATAAAATCGAGCGCTTCCTGCCGCTTATCATCTTCAGGTTTCAATATTGATTTTTTCGCCGTACCGCCGGCAGGTGTTTTTGCCGGAGATTTTTTTTCAGCGCGTTTTTTCTGTGCTTCTTGCTCACGTACCAGATCATCATAAAAAATGAATTCATCACAATTGGCGCTGAGCAAATCAGAAGTCGAGTCCTTAACTCCAATCCCGATCACATATTTGTTGTTCTCCCGCAGCTTTGAAACCAACGGAGAAAAGTCTGAATCACCGCTGATAATGACAAAGGTATCAACATGGGATTTGGTATAGCAAAGATCCAGCGCATCAACGACCATGCGGATATCAGCAGAATTTTTACCTGATTGGCGCACATGCGGAATCTCAATCAATTCAAAAGCCGCTTCATGCATCGTCGCCTTAAACTCTTTATAACGATCCCAGTCACAATAAGCTTTTTTGACAACAATACTGCCCTTGAGCAATAAGCGTTCGAGTACCTTCTTGATGTCGAACTGCGCATACTTGGCGTCACGTACTCCCAACGCGATGTTCTCGAAATCGCAAAACAAAGCCATGTTGGTAATTTCTGGTTGACCAGCCATCGGTTACTCCTAAGTTAAATTGATCAATGCTGCGGCGCCCATTCCCCAAACTGATAGAAAACGATCAATTTGTTGCCCGATCCGGCGAACCCAACTATTGCCAACTAGCCTCGCGTATTCGACTGCATCCCAAACTGCATCAGATCGACTAACGGCTGCGCTTGCCAGCCTGGCTTCCTGTGTTCCGCCACAATATTAGTGAAAATTCCGCCACGAACGTAAAATTTGGCGGTCAGGCGCATGAAACGCGGCTGGATGGCGGCAACCAAATCATCCAGAATTCGATTGGTTACATCTTCATGGAAATGTCCTTCATTGCGGAATGACCAGATATAGAGCTTGAGACTTTTCAGTTCAACGCAGGTCGTATCCGCGATGTAATCGAGGATTAACGTAGCAAAATCGGGCTGGCCGGTCTTGGGACACAGACAGGTAAACTCGGGGATTTCCATGTGGATGTGGTAATCGCGCTCGAGACTGGGATTGGCGAAGGTTTCCAGAAATTTGCTGGGCAAAGCGCTCATTTTGATATGCCTTGTGGGTCGGTTAGAATACAATGCATTATAATGTCCAACTGATTGAAATTGCGTCTTTCTCACGTCAAGATCGCTGGATTCAAATCCTTCGTTGATCCCACCCATATTGCGCTACCCGGGCAAGTCGTCGGCATTGTCGGTCCGAATGGCTGCGGAAAATCGAACATTATTGACGCGTTACGCTGGGTGCTGGGCGAATCTCGCGCTTCAGCGCTGCGCGGTGAATCCATGCAAGATGTCATTTTCAACGGCTCCGGTAAGCGCAAACCGGTCTCACGCGCCAGCGTCGAGCTGATCTTCGATAACAGTTTGGGCAAGGCTGCCGGCCAATGGTCAAGCTACGCCGAAATCTCCATCAAGCGCGTGCTGCTGCGCGACGGTGATTCCAGTTACCATATCAACAATCAGCATGTGCGGCGCAAGGATATAACCGACATTTTTCTGGGCACTGGGCTAGGCGCACGGGCTTACGCCATTATCGAACAGGGCATGATTTCGCGCATCATTGAGGCTAAACCAGAAGAGCTGCGGGTGTTTCTGGAAGAGGCCGCAGGCGTATCCAAATACCGCGACCGCCGCCGCGAAACCGAACTTCGCATTGCCGATACGCACGACAACCTGCTACGCGTTGATGACATCCTGCAAGAGTTAACCAAGCAACTTACCCATCTGACCGAACAAGCAGCGGTAGCCAGGCATTACCGCGAATTGGAATCGAAGCGCGACACCACGCAACAATTGCTGTGGCTGGTGAATAAACAGGAAGCCGAGACACGCCGGGGGCGCTTTGCCCACGGAATGGAGAAAACAAAAAATGAGCTGGAAGCCGAGACTGCACGTCTGCGTGAAATGGAAAGCCAACTGGAATACACGCGCAGTGAACATTACGCGCAGGCTGATACGCTGCATGCCAAGCAGGGCGAGCTATATGCCGCCAATGCTGAAATTGCGCGGCTAGAGCAACAGATTGCCCATCTCAACGATCAACGCACGCGCCTGACCCAACAGGCAACCAATAGCAAGTTACAGGTCGAGCAGCAGCGCGTTCAGTTGCAAGGCGTGGAGTCTTTACTGGCACATTGGCAGCAACAACAACAAGAGGCAGACATCCGGGTTGAGAGTTGGGAAAGCCGCGCGAACGCCGAAGCACACCATCTGCCACAAGCGGAGGAAGCAGCGCGCGCCGAACGGGAGCGCCACAACACGATGCAACGCGAACAGCTGATCTCGCAGCAACAACTGCAACTGGCCGATACGCAACGTGAACATATCCAACGCAATGTGCAACAACTGGAAGCGCGCCGCTCGCGTTTGCTGCTGGAACGGAACAACCTGCCACAGGTGGATAGTGAAGCGTTGGCTGAGACGCAGTCTCTATTTGTCGAGATGGAGATGGAACGCACCGCGCAACAGCAACAGTTGACACAACTTCAGGCGCAATTACCAGAGGCTGATTCGGCACGGCGCGACCAGCGCATCGCAATGCAGGAACTGGAACGGCAATTGTCGCAGGTGGAGGCGAGACTTTCCGCGTTGCAACAGCTTCAGAAACAGGTCGATAACGATAAAAATCTGAAACAGTGGTTATCCAAACACCAATTAGAGCAACTGCCGCGCCTGTGGCAATCCATCGGCATTGAGGCAGGCTGGGAAGATGCGTTGGAAGCCGTTTTGCGCGAACGTCTCAACGCGCTCGCCCTGCCCTACCTGGACAATGCTGCGCGTTGGAGTGATGCGCCACCAGCGAGATTGGCTGTATTCGCAGCGGACGGAGCGCAAAATTTCAAAGCCCAACAAGATATTGGGCTAACCCCGCTGGGGCAGTTCGTAAGCTACCCGGATCCACAGACTGCGCCCGTGGTGACGGACTGGTTGTCTGGTGTGTATGTCACGGAAACGCTGGCACTAGGATTGAGTTTGCGTGAACGATTGCCTGCCGGCGCTTGGTTAGTGACGCCGCAAGGACATCTGATTGGCGCGCATAGCGTGCTGTTCCATGCTCCGGACAACCAGGTGCATGGCGTGCTGGCGCGGAAACGTGAAATTGAGCGATTGCAGGAGGCAGCACAGCAACAGGCAACGTCATTGGATCATGGCAAACATCAGGCGGCACTAGTAGAGGAAACTTATCACGCTATCGAAAGCCGCATCGCGCTCTTGCGCACGGCAGACAGCGAATTGCAACAACGCCAACATGGAATACAGGTACAGATTCTAAAATTAACCCAAGCCAACGAACGCAGCCACGAGCGCGCCGTGCAGATCGCGCGCGAATTGCAGGAGCTGGCCGAACAGTCTGCTGAAGAGCAGTACCAGCATCAGGAAATCGCTGATCGTATGGACATTCTGCGTGTAAGCATTGCGGCACAGCAGGTAGAGGTTGAGCAGGTAAGGCTGCAAGCTGCCACTCAGGAATCTATGTTACGCCAACAGCGCGAACGCTCGCAAAAAACGCAGCACGAATTGCAAGAAGCCCGCTTTTATGTCAAGACGTGCACAGAAAAAATCGCCGATCTAAAACACAATATTAAACAGATCGGGTTGACGCTGGCGCAGTTGGAACAAACTTTAATACAAAATCATGTTGAGTTAGACCGTATAGAAGATGGCACTAGCAAGCAACAATTGCAGGAGGCACTGCAACAGCGTCAGACGCGTGAACAGGCGCTGGCCGAAGCACGCAACATACTGGAACAAACCACTAACAACCTGAACAAACTGGAACAAGAGCGCCTGTCCTGCGAACAAAAATTACATCCCCTGCGTGAGAAACTCAGCGAATTGTCGCTCAAGGAACAGGAAGCACGTCTGCAATATGAACAATGGGCAGAGCAATTGCAGGATGTGGATGAAACAACACTGCTCTCTTTGTTGGAAAGCGGCAATATCAAGCTGAATGCGTTACAGAACGAATTAAATCGCCTGAACAGCGACATAACTGGATTGGGCTCGGTGAATCTGGCGGCGCTCGAGGAATTAAATACGGCACAGGAACGCAAAACCTATCTGGATGCTCAAGCGAAAGATTTGACCGAGGCGATGGACACGCTAAGAGGGGCAATACGCCGCATTGACAAGGAATCGCGTGACTTATTGATGGCCACTTACAATGAAGTAAATCGCCATCTAGCAGAAATGTTCCCAGTGCTGTTTGGCGGTGGCGAGGCACGTCTGGTGCTAACTGGCGATGAAATACTGGATAGCGGCGTGCAGGTGATGGCACAACCACCGGGCAAAAAAAATGCCTCAATTCACTTATTATCTGGTGGCGAAAAAGCGTTAACTGCGATTGCGCTGGTGTTTTCGATGTTCCAGCTTAACCCCGCCCCTTTCTGCTTGTTGGACGAGGTAGATGCACCACTGGATGACACCAACACCGAACGCTTGTGCAAGCTGATTCAGAAAATGGCTCAGCACACCCAATTCATCTTCATCAGCCACAACAAAATCACCATGGAGTTGGCGCAGCAATTGGTAGGTGTAACCATGCAGGAACGGGGCGTATCGCATGTGGTGGCAGTGGACATTGAGGAGGCACTGCGCCTGCGTGACGACAGTACAATAGCCGCATAGCAATGCTTAATGCGCTACCTGACAGTCTTAGATATACATTCGCTATGTTGCCGTAAAATTTTTCTCAAACTCTCTTTACGTACATAAGGTTAACCACGCCGCGTATTTCGCCCACGAGTAACGGCGGCGCTTTCCATCCATTTCTTGATGCGGTTGGCATCGCCAACGCGCGTATTTTTTCCTTGTGAATCCAACAACACAATGATTACTGGACGTTGCATAATGTGGGCATGCATTACTAAACAGCGCCCCGCTTCATTGATATAACCAGTTTTACTTACACCGATATTCCAAGATGCACTTTTCACCAATGGATTAGTATTTCCAAAGCGCAACGGAGGGAATCCAGGCACCGCAACCAAATGTGACGCCGTAGTACTGTACTTATGGATGAGCTCATAATGTTGTGCCGCAATCAACATTTTTACCAAGTCTTGAGCAGTGGAGGTATTGCCACTATTTAAACCAGTCGCATCACGAAAATGGGTTTTCGTCATACCCAGCTCGAGCGCTTTGGCATTCATCATCGCCACGGCTGCACTGGTACCCCCCGGATAAGTACGCGCTAAAGCTGCGGCCGCCCGATTCTCCGAGGACATTAATGCCAGATTGAGCAATTCACCACGTGTCAGCGTCATACCGATGCGCATACGCGAATGACTACCTTTGAGAATATCAAAATCAAATACACTAATAGTAATTTTTTCTTCCAACGGTAATTCTGCGTCCAACACTACGATTGCAGTCATCAGCTTGGTGATGGATGCAATAGGTACGACAGCATTTGCATTCTTGCTATATAGGGGGCGTTGCTCTTGTTCATCGTAAATCATCGCGATTGACGAACCCAGCTTCGGCGAAGAAGTGTATTTCATTACCGTCGATGCCAGATCGTCGACCTGTTTTTGGGTAATGGCTTTATTAGGTGCAGCCTGCGCTACCAGTACGGGCGCTAAAAGCAACACCAGCATAATAAGTTTTTTGCACATATCTTCAAATCCATCGAGAAAAACTATTAAGCGGAGCATACCGCAACATGGAGATAAATCAAAGGTGTTGGTTCTTTCAATATCCAATCAGCCTGAAGCTAGATAATATTTCCTACGATAAATAGGGTTTAGCAGCTGAAGTTCTGAATCAGCCACAAAAGGCGATTGCCACGCCTGAATGCAAATTAAACAGTAGAATCCAACTGATTCTTAGGCAACACCACTATCCTTAACTTCCACAATATCAACAATAATCCCAGTAGTGCCGCTACGGCGCTAAATGAGTACATCACGCTTGCGCCCCAGTGTTCCCATAGCGAGCCGCTCAATAATCCACCTACCATGCCGCCAGCGCCGTAAGTAATGCTACCAAACAGTGCCTGCCCCTTGGACTGGTGCCGCCCGCGAAAAAACTGATGTACCAACGCCATAGCCACTGCATGGAAAGCACCGAAAGTAGCGGCATGTAATACTTGCGCAAACAACATCAACGACAGCAAGCCCACTCCCCAACCAATCAGAACAAAACGCAGCACTGCACAGGCAAAACTTACAATCATTATTTGCGACAGTGTAAAGCGCAACATTAGCCATGGCATGACAAAAAATACTGCGATTTCACAGATTACACCTAGCGCCCACAGCCAACCAACTGCGCTTTTCGAATAACCATTCTCCACCAGATAAATCGAATAGAAAGTGTAATAAGGCCCATGCGCTAAAGCCATCAGGAAACATGCGCCAAACAACACCAGCACTTGCGGTTGCAATACTAAACGCAGGATGGGCTGGCTGTCGGTATGGTGCGCCAATACTTCGGTGGGTGGGATTTGACGCGCGAACAGCAAAATACCTAGTTTTATCGCCACGCCTACCCACAATATCCAGACGATAGCAATGTAGTCAAACGCGTAGCCCAGCCCCAATACCGCCACAATAAAGCCAACCGAACCCCAAGAACGAATACGTCCGTAGCGCGCCGTATGCTTACCCAGATAGGTCAGCGTAGTTGCCTCCACTAGCGGCATGGAAGCACTCCAGAAAAAGCTCATGACCATCATCACCAGCAGCAAGCCGACGAATTCAGTCGTGAAGAATACTCCCAAGTAACTGATGACGCTGCATAGCGCCGCTAGTTGTACCACCAACAAACGTTGCCCAGTATGGTCGGCCAACCAGCCCCATAGTGTAGGGGACAACATCCGCATCACTGGCTGCACCGACATTAAAACGGCAATTTGCATTGCATCGAAATGGATAGATTTCAGATACAAACTCCAGTACGGCGCGAACATGCCCACAAAAGCGAAGTAAAAGAAATAAAAGCCGGCGATACGCCAGTGGTAGTTTTTATGGAAGGTCACAGCAACAAAAATAGGGTTAAACCTGCGGCCAGCGTCCGCAAAAGCCAATTATCTCACGTGAATAAAATAATATTGCGCAATGCTCTTGAAATCAAAAAAGTCGACCCCATTTTCACGTTACACATTTTTGAAAAACCATTTTTGGAGAAGCAGATGGAACCCACAGAAGCCTCATCCCAACAGCCTGGGCAGGCTAGCCAAGCTGGAGATACGCATAACCCAGAGGTTATGCCAAGTATTGAAGAGATGCTGCAGCAAGCCGAGCGAAAGGCACAGGAACACTATGACGCTTGGATGTACGCCAAGGCAGAAGGCGAGAATATTCGCCGTCGCGCGCAAGAAGACGTTAGCAAAGCCAAAAAATTGGCTGTGGAACATTTTTCCAATGAAATGTTGATGGTAAAGGATAGCTTGGAAGCTGGGTTAGCTGTTGAAACGGCCACGGTAGAAAGCTTCAAGAGCGGCATGGAACTCACTCTAAAGCAGCTCGCTGCTGTATTCACTAAATTTAATATCAAAGATATTAATCCGCTCGGCGAAAAATTCGACGCCCACAAACACCAAGCCATCAGTATGGTTGACAGTGAACAAGAAGCCAATACGGTAGTGAGCGTCATGCAGAAGGGTTATCAGCTGCACGATCGGATATTGCGTCCCGCATTGGTAATGGTGGCCAAGGCCAAAGAATAGCGACCTTGTAACCGAGTGGCAATCCACTGCTTCTTAAAAATTATATTTTTGCGTAGTTTTGCGAAAAATTGATCGTAACACTTGAAATACACATCTGCTGCCCACAGATTAATGCAACACAGGCAGCAAAGACTTTCAACATTACAACGAAAAGGAAACATTATGGGCAAGATTATTGGTATTGACTTGGGCACCACGAACTCGTGTGTTGCTGTCATGGAAAACGGCAAACCTAAGGTAATTGAGAACGCCGAGGGTACGCGTACCACGCCGTCCATTATCGCTTACATGGAAGACGGCGAAGTACTCATTGGCGCGCCGGCCAAGCGGCAAGCAGTGACCAACCCAAAAAACACGCTGTATGGTGTAAAGCGGCTGATCGGACGCCGTTTTGAAGAGCCAATGGTGCAGAAGGATATGGGCATGGTGCCGTATGGCATCGTTAAGGCCAAGAACGGCGATGCATGGGTTAAGGTTCGTGACAAAGACATTTCCATTCCGGAAATTTCCGCGCAAGTGCTCATGAAAATGAAAAAAACTGCCGAGGATTATCTAGGTGAATCGGTTAGTGAAGCTGTTATCACTGTGCCTGCCTATTTTAACGATAGTCAACGCCAAGCCACTAAGGACGCGGGACGCATTGCCGGTTTAGAAGTAAAGCGCATCATTAATGAGCCCACTGCGGCTGCACTGGCATTTGGTATGGATAAGCAGGAAGGTGACCGCAAGATCGCAGTTTATGACTTGGGCGGTGGTACTTTCGATATTTCTATTATCGATATCGCTGAAATTGACGGTGAACACCAGTTCGAAGTGCTCTCCACTAACGGCGACACCTTCCTGGGCGGTGAAGATTTCGACATGCGCGTAATTGAATTCCTGGTAGAAGAATTCAAGAAAGAAAGCGGTATCGACCTAAAGAAAGATATGTTAGCTCTGCAGCGCCTGAAAGACGCAGCAGAAAAAGCTAAAATTGAACTGTCTTCCGCACAGCAAACTGAGGTGAATCTGCCTTACATCACGGCAGATGCCAGCGGTCCAAAACATCTGGCCATCAAGATTACCCGCGCCAAGCTTGAAAGCCTGGTGGAAGAACTAGTCGCGCGTACCATAGCCCCCTGTAAGATTGCCATGAAAGATGCGGGTGTTTCCAGCGCCGACATCTCCGACGTGATTCTGGTAGGTGGACAAACGCGGATGCCGATGGTGCAGGATAAAGTCAAGGAGTTCTTTGGCAGGGAAGCGCGCCGCGACGTCAATCCAGACGAAGCAGTGGCAGTGGGCGCGGCCATTCAGGGTGGTGTGCTGCAAGGTGAGGTTAAAGATGTCCTGCTGCTGGATGTAACCCCACTCAGCCTGGGTATTGAAACCTTGGGCGGCGTAATGACCAAACTGATCAAGAAAAATACCACCATCCCAACCAAGGCCTCGCAAGTATTTTCTACCGCCGATGACAATCAAAATGCAGTAACCATCCACGTGCTGCAAGGTGAGCGCGAAGTTGTTTCTGGAAATAAGAGCTTGGGGCAATTTAACCTCTCCGACATTCCGCCTGCACCACGGGGCATGCCGCAGATTGAAGTAACCTTCGACATTGACGCCAACGGAATTCTGCATGTAGGCGCAAAAGATAAAGCGACCGGTAAAGAATCCAAAATTACCATCAAGGCCAATTCCGGTTTATCTGAAGCCGAAATTCAAAAAATGGTGCAGGATGCAGAAACGTATGCCGACGACGACCGCAAGGCAATCGAATTGGTTACATCGCGTAATCAGCTGGATGCATTGATTCACTCTACGCAAAAATCCATGAAGGAGTACGGCGAGCAACTGAGTGAAGATGAGAAAACTGCGGTGGAGTCCGCTTTGAAAGAAGCTCAGGATGTAGTGAAAGGCGACGACAAGGACATTATAGACGCCAAAGCTGAAGCACTCTCCACCGCTGCGCAAAAACTGTCAGAAAAAATGCACGCCGCTGAAGCTAGCCAGTCCCACCAGCCTGGTGAATCTGGCGCGCAAACTGACAGCAAGAAAGATGACAGTGATGTCGTAGATGCCGAGTTCACCGAAGTAAAAGATGAAAAAGTAAAAGACGATAAGAAGTAATATAAAACGGAACGGGAGATGTCTGAAAGACAATCGCTGCAACTTCGAAAATCTACGCGACATCTCTCTTGCCTTACCAAAAAATTATGATTAATTCAGCCTAATACAGCGATCTCCACTCTTGGTTATCGCTGTTATTGGTTCACTGTTGGAATTGAACAAATTAAGCATACTCGCCAGTCTAAATTTATCGAAAAAAATGATAAAAGACTGAAGATAAAGGACTGAACAAAAAATAGATGCTATTTCTGGATTTATTAAGCTAATTCAATATTTAGAGACTCATTACATAAATTTTAACTCCTTAACCCCTTTTCGCTTCATGCAAAAATGAAAAAACGTGACTATTACGAAATATTAGGCGTCAACCGTGACGCGTCAGAAGATGACATAAAGAAATCTTATCGCAAGCTGGCGATGAAGCACCATCCTGACCGTAATCCAGACAACCCCAAGGCTGAAGAGCTCTTCAAAGAGGCCAAAGAAGCGTACGAGGTACTATCCGATTCGCAGAAACGCGCGGGTTATGACCAGTTTGGGCACGCCGCTGCCGATGCCGGCATGGGCTCGGGAGGATTCAGTGGCGGCTCAGCCGGCTCCCATTTCGGCGACATTTTCGGCGACATTTTTGGCGCCGGAATGAGCGGGGCAAGCTCACGCGGACACAACCAAATGCACCGCGGTGCCGATCTGAGCTACAATTTAGAAGTTACGTTGGAACAGGCAGCACGCGGTACCGAAACGCAAATTCGCATACCGACCATGACCAAGTGTGATACCTGCCATGGCAGCGGTGCCAAGCCAGGCACGAGCACAACTACCTGTACCACCTGCGGCGGGCACGGGCAAGTACGCATGCAACAGGGAGGATTCTTTTCTATCCAGCAAACCTGTCCACGCTGCCATGGAAGCGGCAAATCCATTATATCGCCGTGCGGCTCTTGCCACGGCTCAGGTCGCATCAAGCAGCATAAGACACTATCTATAAAAATTCCGGTCGGGGTTGACAACGATGACCGCATCCGTCTATCCGGCGAAGGAGAACTTGGCAGCAACGGAGGTCCACCTGGCGATTTGTATGTGGTCATCCGTATCACACCGCACTCGGTATTCCAGCGCGACCACAACGATTTGCATTGCGAAATGCCGATCAGCTTTGTTGTTGCGGCGCTGGGTGGCGAAATCGAAATCCCCACTCTGGATGGTTCCGCGCGCATCAAAATTCCACCTGAAACGCAATCCGGTAAAGTCTTCCGTCTTCGCGGCAAGGGAATCAAAGGGGTGCGCAGTTCGACCTTTGGCGACCTCCACTGCCACGTGATGATAGAAACCCCAGCCAATCTCACTGATCGGCAAAAAGAATTGCTACGCGAATTCGAGCAAATAAACGAAGAAGATAGCGCACACCATAGCCCACGCGCGAAATCCTGGATGAACAAGGTTAAGGAATTCTTTGGATAGATAAGTGAGTTTGCCTTAGAATATTTTGAATAGGCGATATTGCCGATAAATTTTATCGGCTCTCCAACTCTTCCCAGCGCGCCATTAGTTGCAACAACTCATCCTCGATAATAGCGGTGCGTTCCTGTAGCTGTTTGGCGTGCGTGGGATTGTCACGGTAGAGATTGCCCGCGCCCAAAGTAGCCGCAAGTTCTTCCTGCTCTTGTTCCAGGGACGCGATTCGTTGCGGAATCTGCTCTAGCTCACGCGCTTCTTTGAAGCTCAACTTGGTGGCAGGTTTGGATTTAGCTTCCGTCTGCAGCAATGGCTTGGCAGGAACAGCTGTACTTACGGGCGCCCGCTGCACGGCCTGCTGCTTCTTTACGCGCACCCAATCTTCGTAGCCGCCGACGTATTCTATCAATTTGCCATCCCCCTCAAAGGCGATGACCTGAGTCACCACGTTGTCGAGAAAAGCACGATCGTGGCTGACCAAAAACAGCGTGCCATCGTAATCGGCGAGCAAGTCTTCCAGCAGTTCCATTGTTTCAATATCGAGGTCATTGGTCGGTTCGTCTAGTACCAGCACATTAGCTGGCCGGCTAAACAAACGCGCTAGCAGCAGGCGGTTGCGTTCACCGCCGGACAAACTTTTTACCGGTGAGCGGGCACGTTCCGGCGCGAATAAAAAGTCGCCGAGATAACTAATGATGTGCTTGCGTACGCCGCCAATTTCAATGAAATCAGCCCCCTGGCTGATAGTGTCGGCTAGCGTGGCCTCTTCATTCAATTGCGCACGCAATTGATCGAAATAGGCCACTGCCAACTTGGTGCCTAGATGTACCTTGCCGCTATCCGGGGCTAATTCGCCCAAGATGATTTTGAGCAACGTGCTCTTACCAGAGCCGTTTGGTCCCAACAAGCCAATCTTGTCACCGCGCTGAATGCGGCAGGAGAAATCTTTAATGATTTGCCTATCACCGAATGATTTGCTGATGTGCGACAGTTCCGCCACCAGCTTGCCGGATCGGTCGCCCGCCTCTAGACTCATTTCAACTTTGCCCACACGCTCACGCCGCGCACTGCGCTCGCGCCGCAACTGCTCCAGCCGTCGTACGCGCCCTTCATTGCGTACCCCCCGCGCTTTGATGCCTTGACGTATCCATACTTCTTCTTGCGCCAGTACCTTGTCGAACTTGGCGTTGAGCACCGTTTCGTCCTGCAACATCTGCTCCTTGAAACGCAGGTAAGCCGCAAAATTTCCGGGAAAACTGGCAAGATTGCCGCGATCTAATTCGACTATTCGGGTAGTGACATTATCCAAAAAACGCCGATCGTGGGTCACAAACAACACGCTGCCACGAAAGCTGTTAAGTAAGCCTTCCAACCATTCAATGGATGAGAAATCAAGATGGTTGGTGGGTTCATCCAGGATTAACACATCCGGCTCAGCCACCAACGCTTGCGCCAGTGCCACGCGTTTACGCACGCCACCGGAGAGATCTTCCACACGACTGTCGGCATTCAGCTCCAGACGTTGAATGGCGGTCTCAATGCGCGCCTGCACCGCCCACCCATTTTGCGCTTCAAGCTTTGTTTGCAGCGGTTGCATTGCCTCCAGCAAACTATCGTAATCGGCATCCGGTTCGGCAAGCTGATGCGACAAATGATGGTAATCGGTAATAATTTGTTGTAGCTCGCCCAGCCCGCGCGCAACTTCGTCGAACACGGTCGCTTCGACATCTAATTCTGGTTCCTGGCTCACATAACAGATACGCACACCGGGTGCACGCCATACGAGGCCATCATCTAACACAGCCTGTCCGGCCAGCACTTTTAACATACTGGACTTACCGCCGCCGTTGCGCCCGATCAAGCCGACGCGCTCACCTTCGTCCAGTTGGAAATTAACATGATCAAGCAATGGTACATGGCCGTAAGCAAGCGCGGCCTTATCAAGAGTAATGTATGGCATCAGGTATTATATTTTTAATTAACAAAAAGGAATTGATGGATAAACGAAAAACGCATCGACCATAGCGCAATAGGAAAAATATTAGCGCACAACAAAATTTGGCAACCGCGAGGGAATTACGACAAAAACGAATAACGTTGCAGCCAAAATATTGCTGACAAGATTTTTCATTCTTTTCCAGCAGCCAATAATTTATTCAAATCCTCAATAATTTCTTTTGAATGACGGGACGTTTCTACCTTGTCATACACCTTGCTAATTTTACCTTGCGGGTCAATCAAAAAAGTGTATCGTCGCGCCAACTTCAATATCCCAAGATTTCGTAGCACGCCATAACGCGTGGTCACCTCAGCCCCCTTGTCCGCCAGCAGCGGAAAGGGAAGAGAGTATTTTTTGGCAAAGTCGGCATGACTCTTGCTGTCGTCCACACTGATACCCACCACCTGAGCACCGAGTCCAGTTAACTGATTTAGATCGTCACGAAAGTTGCATGCCTGCTCAGTACAGCCTGGCGTATCATCCTTCGGGTAAAAATACAGCACTAACCACTTACCTTGAAAATTCGCCAAGGTATAAATCTTTCCATTCTGGTCTGGTAAATTAAAATTCGGCGCGGTTTCTCCAATTTTCGGTACTTCGCCCGCACGTGCCAACTGGCTTGCTATCAGCAATGCTAATATGCTCAACATACCAAATATTATTAATGTCTTAATATTGTTCTCCCCATGTTTAATTTTCAGGAAAAATTTCGAAGCCACAGTGCCATAAGGACGACATCAGTTCAACACCGTAATGATACCAGCCGAACGCTATATCACGCTTGTACTCAATTCACCTTCAGCAATTCAATTGCTTGTAATGCTTTCCTGGGTTTCTCCATTCCAACACCTTAACCTCTCTAAGTTGTTGCGGTTGGTTATTGAGCGCGCCCTTCTAATAATTTAGATTTACGAATTTTCATTTCACAGTTTGTTTACATTTGGTCTACCCGTATAGGCTTGAAAATAAATGATAGATTTTCGTTAACCACGAAATAAGGAATTTGCTTATTCTCTTTTTTTGGTTACCGCCATACTATTTAACCAACATAGATACAAGCAAAAGCGCTACTTAAAGTGCGTTAGTCAGGTGCGTACGTTAATGGTTACAGGAGCCCGGCCAATGATGCATCGTTTGCTATTTAAGTGCCAGACTCGCAAAGCTGCATTTGACTCGGTGCGGCGGTGAATAAATGGCAACGAAACGCAAAACCGCCTCTTTGCCGGGGGTACTGTTTGTCCTTGCGCTTCACGGTGCATTGTTTTACATCCTGTGGAGTCAAAAATTGATTACACTACCGAAACAGGCGGCAGTGTTCGTAAACATTATCGCCACACCTAAACCGCAAGAAGAACCCAAGCCTGAACCACCTCGCTCTACACCCAAGCCGGAACCTGTATTCCGACTTTCATCCAAGCCACAACCCATAAAGCAGCAAAAACAGCAGCAATTGGTAGCTGAAGCACCGGTATTGTCTCAAAGTGAACCTGTTGCGCCACCGCCACCGCATGAACCAGAACCAGAAAAGATAGAAGGTCCGGCAGCACCCTCTGGGCCGATGTCACTTGCGCCAGTCATGCTATCCTCGGAGCTATCGCTCACCTGTTCTAAATTAAATGCGCCTTCCTATCCGCCGCTTTCACGTCAACGTGGTGAAGAGGGTAAGGTGATGCTACGGGTAGAACTGGATGAAACCGGTCGCGTAAGCTTAGCGCAAGTAATTAATAGCAGCGGTTATAAACATCTCGACGAGGCTGCCCTGAGCGCAGTAAAAACTTGGCATTGCAATCCACCCAGACGCAATGGCCAGCCAGTTCGGGCAATCGCCATGCAACCATTTAATTTTATATTGCCAGGAGATTGAACTAATGGAAAAAGGACTCGGTTTCTCACACTTTCTCTCCCAGCTCGATGACATCGGCATTGGCGTCTTTGTACTATTGCTTGCGCTGTCAATGGCGAGTTGGTATCTCATATTCACCAAAACGATTGCCAATTTTCTGGCCGCACGCCGCGCGGAAACTTTTCTCAAGCGTTTCTGGAACGCTAATTCTTTACAAGAGGTGAATGCGATCCTGACCGTCAATTCGATTGACAACGCCTTCGCGCAGCTCGCACAATTATCGCTGGATGCCGCCCTCGAGTCAGAAACACGCGGTTTGAAGCACCTCGCAATTACTGGTGGTGGCACAAGCGAGTTCATTACCCGTGTATTACGCAATAGCATTGAACAGGAGGCTGCGCGCGTTGAAAGTGGCCTCACAATGTTAGCCTCAGCTGGCTCGGCTGCACCCTTTATAGGCCTGTTTGGCACAGTTTTAGGTATATATCACGCGCTGGTACAAATCGGCATTTCCGGTCAAGGGACATTGGACAAGGTGGCTGGCCCGGTAGGTGAGGCACTAATAATGACAGCATTGGGATTGGCAGTGGCTATACCGGCAGTATTGGCCTACAACGTATTTGTGCGGCGTAATCGTTTATGGCTGGCGCGCTTGGATGCCTTTGCTCATGACCTATTTGCGCTCGTCACCGTCGGCGTCAAGTCCAATAGTTCTGCGGACGATGAGCGTCCGTCACATATGGTTGAACCCATCGAAAGGAGACCGTAATGGCATTTGGCAACTTGAGCAGTAACCGTCAAACACCCTTGGCCGATATCAATGTAGTGCCGCTGGTGGACGTTATGTTAGTGCTACTGGTGATCTTCATAATTACTGCGCCGTTGCTTACGAATGCGGTGAAGATCGAATTGCCTAAGGCATCTAGCACCCCAAATATAACGCAATCAGAGCATATCGAATTTGGCATTCGTGAAGATGCCAGTTTATTTTGGAACGGTGAGCCTGTCGCACTGGACCAATTAACCCCCCGATTTGCCGCGGCGGTATCTCAGCATCCTAATACCGAGCTACATATCCTTGCCGACAAGCATGTGCATTATGAAAATGTAGCGAAGGTAATGTCGATTGCGGCGAAAGCCGGGGTGGCGCGAATAGGATTCATCACTGATCCATCGCCATAGTAACTTCTCATGGTTCTGGTGCAAATTTTTCCATAAGCTAAAAACATGTAACTCCACTTTGTCAGCGTATCTTAAATTCTTCATATGTGGTTTGGACGAAAACTCACCAACCCAAACAGTATTATGTTCGATACATCGATATTCAATTATTAAGGTTTTTCTAAGATCAAAATAAGCAATTTGCTTATTCACATTTTATAGTGATCTCCCTACTATGTGACCCTCACCAGTGTATTTTGGCGCTAAGGAGACACAAGTGAACCCTGTAGAGACTAAAGTTGGCAATCTTGGTTTTATTACCGAAGGCGTAGCGACTTTTGTAACTAATGCGCCCGGTTCAAAATATTTTTTCCGCTGCTGCTTACGCTATTGCTGCTTTTTGCCCAGCAAAGCGGAGCGGTACACGCTCTGCACCACGCTCTTGCGAAACAAGATCAGCAGCACGACAAGCACGCACCACATTCAGCGGCATGTGGACATTGTGCGGCTTATACACAACTGGGCGGCGTGCTTGGTAGCTCC
>QFXI01000004.1 GCA_003402315.1 Candidatus Nitrotoga sp. LAW
ACGAATGGCTCAATTATTACAATAATGAAAGAACTCATCAGGGCAAGGTTTGTAATGGCAGAACGCCGTTGGAAACGTTACTCAGTGGGAAACAGGTTTGGAGTGGAAAAAATCTAAACCATATTTAATCTGACAGACACCCGAAAAATTCGGTAACTGTCAGATCAGGTCTGAGCTAGTACACCATATTTAATCTGACAGACACCCGAAAAATTCGGTAACTGTCAGATCAGGTCTGAGCTAGTACAGATGATATTAAGATTTTGATTACCAAAATTATATCGTTACATACAATTTATCGTGATATGTGATCTTTCCTCAAAACATCCATGATAATACTTTAAATCTTTAACACTGGCGGTCACAGGCCTTTTAACTTTGCTGTGCGGATTTTTTGTTCGACGTTGTAAGCTTTTTCGTAAGCACCTCTGCGGGAGGTGTTACCGAAAGGTTTTTATTACTATCAGACCACAATTCTTTATCTGAGTTAGTGACAGAGATTTCTCCAAATAAGTCCATCATTCATCCTTTTGTTAAAATCATAATTAACTACCTGAATATATTGTTTAATTAATGGAACATGGGATGCTTCCTGTGTCTTTTATACTTCGCATAATGTATATTATGTCAAATTGCCAATCGAATTAACAGGAAGATTAAACAAGTCTTTTTGGGTACTTTTCAGATACGCATTCCAGAATCGCTCCTACGCTTTTTTATTCTTCAAATTCACCATATGACGACATAAAAGCCGGATTAACTCAGAATCAACGCCTTCACTTTGGAGGCGTTTTTTTTCGGCTGCAATATAGCGATATCGCTTTCGAATTTTAACAAGATCAAAGCCACGCGCATATCGCAAATACCAATAGTGATTACGAATTGAATTTGATCATTCAGGATACCGATAAAAAATCATATACAAATATAAAAAAAATTTAAAGGGCATTCAAATATAGCCGACATACTTAGGTTTGCTCTATTAATGGTTAACCAGGGGATAGCATGTTTGATAGCAATAATAAGAAGAAACCTTTATCAGAAAGAGAACGCGAAACGCTCAAACGATTAAGGGAATCGCTACCAGAATATGAAATTCACGCAAACATGCGATTAGCCGATGCAATTAAAGCTGACTGGAAACAGTTTAGATCCATTAAAGGCTATCACCTCGATTTCGTAATATGCAATCAAAGTGGAGACATTGTCGCAGCTATAGAGCTAGATGATTCAACACATGACAATCGCAAAGCACAAGAGCGTGATGCAAAAAAAATAAATGGCTTAGTGATGCAGGCATCAAATTAATTCGAATACGTGAGCCGCAAGAAGCAATCGGAATTAGACGACTGATAGATGAATACAAGCCCATGGGATTTTTACAAGAATCTTGGCGACCCACTCAACCGCATTCTAATATCCGAACAAGCCGTAACACAAAAGCCGCATACCCATTTCAAAAGATAGCTATTACAGTAACAGGAATGTTCGTAATCTGGTTAATATTCAACAACATTAGCAACAATATATTAAGAAAAAGTGTTAAACAGGCACTACTACCACAACGCTTGACAGCACCACAAAGCAACACATTACAACAGGCTCAAGCGGCTTAAAATTTGCGTAAACAGCAGCAAATTACAGCACAACAACAACCTAAATACGAACGTCTTTTGATAAGAGCAAAATCTGCAAGAGAATGCGCACGACCAGATGGAACATTGGACAATTACACGGTACTTTGCATGACTGATCACCATGAAATGGTTTTAATAAGTGATCATCCATGAATAAACCGCCCCGCCCCCCAAGGGGCGGGGTATTATGACGAATTGCTCGAAAATCTATGATTTTCATCAAACTCAAAACTCGTCAATTCTGGTTACCTTTCACAGATGCAGTAGGCATTGTGCTGAAGCTGCTCGAAAAATCAAAAAAGAAACAACGGATTAGTTCAAAGATTAGGTGAGAAATTTCAGGACAAAGCAAAAATTGCAGGAGATAAAGAAAAACGCTAGACTTGACCGAGTTTTAAAGGATACATAATGAGCGAAAACATAGAAAGCATTGTACTCGAGCACTTGCGAGCAATTAGAAACGACATGGGAAACATAAAAGCAGATATCGGAGAAATAAAACTGCGCCTGGGATCCATCGAAATGAGTGTAGGTAGCATTCATACAGACATTGCTATCCTGCACAGCCGAGCAGACAGGCTTGATGCAAGAGTTGAACGCATCGAAAAAAGACTGGAATTAACGACTGCTTAAAAGCTATAACCACAAAAATAAAAACCCTCTTCAGAGGGTTTTTTTTTTGACGAAATTGTTCCAATTGAGTGCATCCATGTATTGAAAACATGATGGACAAAAACAAAAATATCGGCATTAAACTAATCCAATTGTAAATTAAAAGCATTCGCAATCTCATTACCATCCCCAGTAAAATCTTTTGGTAGGATGAAAATCGGGATGTCAGGGTCGTTCGGCTTTCCTGGTTTCTTTAAATTAATCAGATTGGCAGTTTTATAAACTGCCAACGGAGTAGCGTTATGGACATTCATCGTACAATCACCCATTGGCTACTGGCTTGTATTGCGGCTAATGCCGGGCTTCCTCTTGCCTATGGGGTAGAAGAAAATTGGAACGCCAAGTTTCAGACTACCTACATTTGGCAAGATAAGACGCCATTCACTGCCGCTTACAACGGGCACAACAGTCTCTCTCCGGAGCGGGAAAAAAGCTATTCCTTCACCGCAACCGCCCTCCTCGGTATGCGGCCGTGGGCAGGAGGTGAGTTGTATTTCAACCCCGAAGTAGTTCAAGGCGTCCCTCTCTCCAACCTCACCGGACTGGGCGGATTATCCAATGGCGAAATCGCCCGCACCTCCGGGCCCAAGCCAAAACTTTACATGGCTCGGGCCTTCTTGCGCCAAAGCTGGGGACTGGGTGATATACAAGATGCAGTTGATTCTGGTGCCAATCAACTGGCAGGGAAAATTTACCAGCGCCAAATCGTCCTCACCGTTGGCAAACTATCTGTAACGGATATATTCGACAACAATGTTTACAGCCATGATCCGCGGACTCAGTTTATCAATTGGTCTCTCATGACCGCGGGCGCTTACGATTATGCAGCCGATGCGCGCGGTTATTCCTGGGGTGCCTCGCTGGAGTATTATTACGACGATTGGGCTCTACATGCCGGCCGCTTCATCCAGCCTAAATTACCCAATCAGCTTATCCTGGATCGAAATATATTCAATCACTACGGTGACCAAATCGAACTAGGACATGGACATATGTTTTTTGGTCAGCCTGGCAAGATACGTCTGCTGGCCTTCCGCAACCGCACTCTGATGTCACGTTTCCAAGATGCACTGGATTACGCGGCACTCCACGGCGGTGTGCCGAATATCAACAATGTGCGTAACAGTGACAAAATAAAATACGGCTTTGGCCTTAACCTGGAGCAACAGCTGATCCCCAATATAGGTGTGTTCAGCCGCGCCAGTTGGGCAGACGGTAAAACAGAAACCTATGCCTTTACCGAAATAGACCATTCACTTGCTGCAGGGACAGTCATCCAGGGCAACGCTTGGAACCGCATTCAGGACAGCGTAGGCATCGCATTCGTACAAAATGGGCTATCGCGTCAGCGGCGCGACTATTTGAGCACTGGCGGTATAAGTTTCTTTATTGGCGATGGCGCACTCAACTACCGGCCGGAAAATATCCTGGAAACCTACTACAGCCTTGGCGCTATCAAAAACACTTGGCTTACACTGGATTACCAACACATCCACAACCCAGCGTACAACCGCGACCGTGGACCAGTATCCCTCGGTGCTGTTCGGCTACGAGGGATATTTTAAGGCTAAGTAATGGCACTATTACTTATCTTCTTGTACAACAGTTTTTAATGTGACGCTTCATTTTCATCTACTGATGTCATTGGCGAACCCATTGCGCACCCGCTCCTGCCAGACATCCATCCAACCAGGCAAATCCGCAGCTGGCATGGGCCGGGAGACGAAAGCCCCCTGAGCGAGATCGCATCCCGTGCGTAGCAGTAAATCCCAATCGTCCCGGTCTTCGACTCCTTCGGCCACGACTTCCATGCCCAATTGTCTTGCCAGAGCCAGGCTGGCGTCGTACATCGCCCGTAATGTCTCAACGGTCCAGGCGCGGTGCACAAAACCTTGGTCGATTTTAAGTTCATCGAAGGGAATGTCGCGTAACTGGGCCAAGGAAGAATGACCGGTGCCGAAGTCGTCAATTGAAAGGCGAAAGCGCTTCAGGCGCAGTCGGGTCAAGATTTCGAGCGGAGTCCGCGCGTCCCCCATTAGCTGGCTTTCCGTCACTTCCAGTACGATTTGTTGCGGCGGTATGTTTATCTTGGCGGTGAGTCCGGTAACAAAATCCAGAAAATCCAGGGACGCCAAGCTGTCCATAGCCACGTTGACGGATACCCGCAACACTAGTCCTGCTTCCTGCCAGGCTTTGGCCTGGACCAGCGCGCTGGTAAGCACTACCCGGGTCAAATCGTCGATCAAACCGTTTGCTTCAGCTACGCCGATGAACTGATCGGGTGGCACGATCCCGTGAATGGGATGGCGCCATCGCACCAGAGTCTCTACGCCCATCAGCTCGCCAGTGGCAACCGCCACCTTGGGTTGATAGTAATTGACAAGCTCGCCGTTGTTGATGGCAGCACGTACCTCGTCCGCGCCGTAAACTTTCTGCACCACCTGGGGGCTGTCCAGTGGGGAAGGCGCCCACTTTTCTAATAATGCGGACAACACCTCCGGTTTGACCGGTTTCTGTATATGGCCAAGCACCGTGATTTTATGAGCCTTCACCAGTTTCTCGACTGTCTGCAGCATCCGCTCATCTTCACCGCTGATCAGGATGAGACTGCCGGTATAGTTTCGTTCAACCAGGTGGCGTACGAATTCGATCCCGTCCATTTCCGGCATATTGAGGTCCAGTAGGATCAGGTTCGGCCGCGTATCCACGCCATCTACCTGATCCAGGGCGGCTTGCCCACTTTCACAAAGCGCAACCGAAGTGAATCCCTGGTTTGCCAGCATACGGGCCAGCAACTTGAGCATGAATGGCTCGTCGTCGAGCATCAGAATTTTTACCATAAGTTTTTCAACCATCACCTTTTCTCCCTAATTTTTGCATGGCACAGAATTGTATTTACAACGAACCAAGATATTCATCCACGACGGCCATTTCTGCCTCAAAGCGAGGTAACAGCACCGCCAATGCTTCGGCGTCATCCGCCTTCCCCGCCTGTTCCATTTCGGCACACAGCTCGCCCAGTACCAACGCACCAACCGAACGAGCCGATGATTTAAGTTTGTGGGCTGCGGCACCGACCACCGCCACCTGTCCCAATTGATAGGCAGTGCGCAATTCCGCCGCTATTTTGACCGAACTGGAACGAAAATCCCGCAGGAATTCGCTGATTATCGCTGGGTCGTTTCCTACCAGCCCTCTGAGAACGCTCGCATCCACCGGTCCTGCCGCCGTGGCGGGTGTGGCCGCTGGAACGGACGGAATGGGTGCGGCCAGGCTGGCATCGGCAGGCAGCCACTTCGCCAGCGTAGCTTTCAAGTCCGCAAGTTGCACCGGTTTGCTCAAATAGTCGTCCATGCCGACAGCGCGGCAATGCTCCGCTTCACCCTTGAGGGCATTGGCAGTTAGGGCGACAATCGGAGTGTGTCGCTTGTCAGCCTTACTGACCTCGTCGGCGCGGATAGCCGCAGTCAGTTGATAACCGTCCATTTCCGGCATATGCAGATCGGTGAGCAGCAACGCATAGTCACCGCTTTCCCAGCGTTTCAGCGCTTCGCGGCCATCGCTAGCGATATCTGCGGCATATCCAAGCAGTGCGAGCTGTTGCCGAATTACTTTCTGGTTGATTTCGTTGTCTTCGGCCACCAGTACTAACCTGCCCTGCTGCAAAGCCATCGCGCGCGAGGGCGGGGTGACCGTCATTTCGATCTTGTCTGAGAACAAAAATTCATCTTTCTCATGCGCCCGTCCTGCGGCGATGGCTACTGCCCGGAGGAAGGACTCGGGATGCATGATGTCGCCGTCCAAGGTGACAAGATCCACCGTTTCGACGCGCCCCCGACGACGGTGCCCGCGCCTGATGACGATAAAGCGGGGCTCGATACCGGGCTGTTGATGCCCGTGCTCGACCACTACAAAATGTGGATTCAGGTCAGATCGGGCGCGGAAGGCAGTGCGCAATTCCTCGATCGGTGGTGTATCGTGCCCGGCGTCGATGATAAGCAACCACAGGCCGGATGGAAGCGTGTCGATCCGTTTGCGGGCTGCGGTCAAATCAGGCACCCGCTCAACAGTTGCGCCGCCGTCTTTCAGATAGACAGCCAGATCGTCACCTAACCCGTTTTCGTCACCTAGTACCAGGCAGGAAAGCCCGGTTAGGTCAACCGTCTTATCGCCAACGGCGGGCTTGGTCGGCGGCAGCGCAAATGACAGGCTTACAGTGAAGGTTGAACCCTTACCCGGTGCGCTTTGCACAGCGATCTTCCCACCCATTAGTTCCACCAAATGGCGGGAGATGGCCAACCCCAGTCCGGTACCGCCAAATCGCCGGGTGGTGGAGGCATCGCCCTGGGTGAATGAGGTGAAGAGCCGGGACTGGGTTTCCTCATCCATGCCAATGCCGTTGTCGGTTATTTGAAATTCCACCGTCACCTGGTCTGGGTCGTGCTTAGTCAGCAATGCGCGCACCGATACCCGGCCTTGTTGCTGCTGACCGCTAGAAAACTTAATGGCGTTGTTAGCGAGATTGACTAATACTTGGCGCAGACGTAGGGCATCGCCCAGAACCTCGTCGGGGATCGCTGGATCGATGAATAGGGTGAGCTCCACTTCTTTCTTTGTAGCCAGGTGTTCCAGCAAATCGCAAGCCTTCTCTACCACGCTTGCCACATTTGTGGACACGCGTTCGATCTCCAGTCTGCCAGCTTCTATCTTAGAGAAATCGAGAATGTCCTCGATGATGTCCAGCAGAACAAAGGCCGATTCCCGGATGAGATTGACCATTTCCACTTGGTAGCCACTGAGACTGGTTTGCCGCAGCACGTCAGCCATGCCGATCACACCATTCATGGGAGTGCGGATCTCGTGGCTCATGGTAGCGAGGAAAGCTGATTTGGCCTGGTTGGCCTGTTCAGCTTCAAATCGGGCATGCTCAAGGTCTTTCATGATACGCACACGTTCACGGACGTCGCGCAGAATGCCGGTGAAGTAGCGCTTTCCCCCGACGAAGTATTCGCTGACTGCAAGATATATCGCAATGCGTTCACCATTCTTGTGCAGCCCGTCGACTTCACGTCCAATACCGATGATGTGGGCCTGCCCGGTTTGGTAGTATCTCTCCATGTAACCGTCGTGGCCACTACGGTGAGGTTCTGGCATAAGAATAGAAATGTTTTGTCCGATCACTTCATCGCGGGTATAACCGAAGAGATTTTCTACAACCGGGTTAGCGGAACGGACGATGCCCTTTTCGTCGATGGTAATGACACAATCCACCATATGTTCGACCACAGAGCGGGTTTCTTCTTCCTTGATCGCCATGGCTACATTGGCCTGTTCCAGATCGACGGTACGCTGCGCTACTTGATCCTCCAATTCAACTGACACACGCCGTAAGCGTGTAACTACCAATGTAAGCGCCCCTAACCCCAGCGCCAGCAGCGTGCCAAAGAGAATAAAGATATCGCGCAGATCGGCGCGACTTTGCGCCACTACATCATCCAGTGGCCGAACAATTTCCAACACACCGCGCACATCCCCTACTTTCCAGTCATGTTTAGGGCTGTCCGAGCGTGCATTGTGGCAGCCTACGCATTCCGCGCGCATTACATCCGCCGTAGCGTAACGTAGCGAAGCCCGCCCCTGAAAGTCTTCAAAACGATAGTAGGGTTGTTGCGGATTCGCCTGCAATGCCACCAAAGCCTGCTGCTCAAAATCATCATGCGCACCGCTATCCTTGCGCCAGGGAAAGGGATAATTACTGTATAAACGCACCATCATGCCAGAACCGCGCAAGCTAATCCTTCTGCCCAGTTCCATACTGAAAGTGGCAGGTAACGGAATAGCCCCTGGCTTTTGCAGGTAATCGTGTGCTACCTCAACGTTGTGGCCGCCCACACGATTCACAACTTCAGAAGTATATAAGTTGCGCAGTTCCATTAAAGATTCTGCATGCAGAGTAGTACCCTGAAGTGCGGCGGATTGCACCAATGTGGTAGTGGCATGGGATAAATACCACAAAGCAAGCAGCGCACCGCTACAAAAGATAATGCTTAACACCAGAATGGTGTGCTTATAGAGCGGAAGCAGAAACGCTGCCCAAAGCTTTTTTAATTGTTGACGGAAGTCGGATGAAGTTACTGATGGATTTGGTTTTTTCACGAAGGTATCCTGAATTTGGTGTAATCGGAATATGTTAATGCTACGGCATCCATCCTCCGAACTGGAAGTAAAGCGATCAAGCGCAACTTTCTAGTCCCTGATAGACATCGTCCATTTGCTACTGGTGTTTTGTAGTGCTGGTCGACAGGGTTTCAATAATGCCTCATCAGATGGAAACAAGCCATAATTCCTAGATATATTTCCCATATTAATATTCACCGGTTCAATCACACTGGCGGTACTGCACGCCTGCCTAATTTTTGCTGATAATCAATAAGAATATGATGCACGTCCAGTTGCACAACCAGCTTCACGCTATTATTTACTCAAGCTTCGGAGTGAAATCGGACGTGGAAGAGCGGCGGCAGTCCGCGCATATCCTGGAGAACTGGATCAGAGAGTAACATCAGAAAAAACTGGTAGCATGAACCCCACTCTTAGGCAGACGAAAAACCGGAAACCCAATATCTTAAAGCGAAGAAAATGAAACTTCATTCATGCGTGAAAAATGCATGATATCGCTTAGCTTTTACTATAGGCATTTGCAATAAGGAGAAATAAATTGAAAGCTTTAATAACTACCATATTTACTATAGGTGTTTCCATTCTTGCCGGATGTGCTGAGCCGGAGCCAAGAGTTGCGCCGAGGCCGAAAGTCAATTGGAATGATGTTCAATCCATTGCAAGTGCAATCAGTGTGCAACACGACGATTTAAAAAAAATGACAAACCTCAAGGGGCCAAATAGTAGCAAAGGTATTCTGGATACCGTTTTGTTACGTGCGTGGAAATTGGATGAAGATGGAAGGTTGAGTTATCAGATTTACGTTATAGATTACTACCACGGTGATTGGCATTTTTACGATACGGCGACTGATTCAAAAGGCAATAATCTTGTTATTAAACTTAATTCACGGGATGTCAGTTCTTGTGATTACTTTACCTGCGCCCACCAAGAACATATTGGAATCAATGTATCGCGGGAGTACTTGGAAAAAAATCAGGATAACGGTATTGTTTTTAAGTTAAGCGGCAAAGGGGGTGAAGAGACCTTTAACATTCCTTCAACGTATATTAAAGCCTTCTTGTCTGTCGCCAAATAAATTCACCCGTTATGCTTGGTATTCGAAATATTTGGCAGTTAACACAATGACGGATGTAATTTATGTCCGTAGTGCCTCGCGTCCATACTCAAGGAATTTCCGCGTCATTCATACGTTTTAGAATAATTTCCGTCTTTCTCAACATACCTCGCGCTTCACGATGTTGGTCGTAGTAGCGCGGATTAGGAACCATAGCGGCAAGTTTTGCCGCTTGTGCCGCAGAAAGTTGGGCTGCGTTAACACGGTAATAATACCGGGCAGCGGCCTCTGCGCCGAACACGCCATTGCCCCATTCTATGACGTTCAAATAAATCTCAAAAATACGTTGCTTGGTCATCATCTGTTCCAGCATTACGGTGATAAGCACTTCCTCTGCCTTGCGCCATGGCGTGCGTTTGGTGGATAAAAATAAATTTTTTGCCAACTGCTGGCTAATGGTAGAGCCGCCCGCTACGATCTTGCCCTTTTTCAGGTTTTTTTCATAGGCCTTCTGGATACCTTCCCAATCGAAGCCTTCATGGTCAACGAATTTTGCATCCTCAGAGGCAATCATGGCGCGCTTGAGATTGTTGGATATCTTTGCGTAGGGTACCCACTGATGCCTTAATTCAGCATCCGGGTGCTTGTTTTGCATCATTAGCAAACGTTGGTCCATGAAGGCGCTAGTGGCGGGATTGTGTTTTACCCACCATGCGATGTGCGCAAAAATCCACAGTTGATAGAGCAATAAAAGAAGCAGCAGCGCTCCGACTATACGCCATGTCCAGGACCATAGTTTTTTCATGGTGTGCCCTTCCGTTTGCTCAAATCAGACGCAGTTTGGCGATGATGGGGGCGGTATCAGGGCGTATGTTGCGCCACAGAAAGAATGACTCGGCGGCTTGCTCAACCAGCATGCCGAGTCCATCCGCAAACTGTGCCGCGCCTTGCTCTTTAGCAAAGAGCAGGAAAGGTGTTTCTTTACCATACATCATGTCGTAGGCCAGCGCATTAGGCGCGAAAATCCCCCTGTGTTTCATGTTTTCTCCAATAGAAAAAGGGGGGTTAGGGGAAGAAGTTAGGGAGGCGCTTTCGCCTCGCGGCAACGGCGGGAGGGAGTCTGCCAAGCTGCTGGAAGTCGCATTAATCACGCAATCAAATTGCGAACCTGCGAGAGCGATGTAGCTGCTGCCCTGGATGGAGCCGTGCGCGGCAAATACGGCAGCCAATTTGTGTGCCTTGTCCTCGGTGCGGTTTGCCACCATGATGGTTGCACCTGCATTGAGAAGTGGTAGCGCCACGCCATATGCCGCACCGCCTGCACCCATCAACAATACGCGCTTGCCCTGCAATGTAAACTCAAGATTACGTTCGATGTCGACAACTAACCCTGCGCCGTCGGTGTTATCGCCAATTATTTCTGTGCCATCGAACTTTAACGTGTTCACGGCCTGAGCCGCTTGTGCACGGACAGTGAGCTGGGTGGCAAGCTGGAACGCTTCAAACTTGAACGGTACGGTGACGTTCACGCCACGGCATCCTTCATCAAGCAAAGTCAGCACGGTATTGCGGAAGCCATTCAGCGGTGCGAGGATTGCCTCATAGCTTAAATCCTGTCCGGTCTGATATGCGAATTGGGTGTGAATAAGCGGGGATTTACTGTGCGAGATTGGGTTGCCGATTACGGCGTAACGGTCAGTCATAGTGCTGCGATTATAACGTTATTCCGCGCCCTTTATTAATCCACTTATTGTTCCGATTATCATCATGCACTTGAACAGAATGCTATTTTTATTGATTAGCCGAAGGTGTGCCTTCATGCTGCGGAGATTATTTCCCCGACAGTTAAATATTGAACTTAATAGATGATATCTCGATGCAGATATTAGCCAAAAAGTGCAGGCATGCAGTCAAATTTCAAGGAAAGAGAGACGGGTAAATGACGTTATGCGGGGATGTAAGCTACCGCGTGACAAAGTCATCGCTGTATTTTCTGGATGGTGGGATGGATTGCAATTCACCGTGCCAGCGCAGATTGCGCATTAGGATCTCCCTGTGCAGCGGCTTTTTGCCACCATTCCAACGCCTTGGTCTCATCTTTTGGTATTCCTTCACCAATTTGATACATAGAGCCAAGTATGAATTGCGCTTCTGGATCTCCCTGTACCGCGGCTTTTTGGTACCAATCTGCAGCTTTAGCTGCATTTTTAGTTGAGCCTTCGCCATTTCGATACATATGACCAAGAAAGGTTTGTGCAGTAGGATATCCTTGCTCAGCAGATTTCTGATACCACTCTACGGCTTTAATAGCATCCTTGGCAACGCCTTCGCCATTGCGATACATTCCGCCAAGGATAAATTGCGCACCCGCATCTCCCTGCACAGCAGCTTTTTCATACCACTCAATTGCCTTAGTGGCGTCCTTGGGTACGCCTAACAACCCTTTACGGTACATCATACCAAGGGCATATTGCGCACTAGGATCTCCCTGTGCAGCGGCTTTTTGATACCACGCTACGGCTTTAGTAGCATCCTTGGCAACGCCTTCACCATTGCGGTACATCCAGCCAAGATTAAGCTGCGCACCTGCGTCTCCCTGTGCAGCAGCCTTCTCATACCACTCTATGGCCTTATTAGTATCCTTGTCTACACCCTCGCCCTTGCGATACATATTACCAAGCATGGTTTGTGCAGCCGCATGGCCCTGAGCAGCAGATTTCTGAAACCACTCGCTGGCTTTAGCATAGTCCTGGGCTACACTCTCGCCATTACGATACTTTATACCCAGTGCATATTGGGCATTACTATCTCCCTGTGCCGCTTCTTTTTGATACGATTCAATGGTTTTAGCAGTAGGTTTACGCACATCTAAATCTTGATCATTTATATTTTTAATATCCAATTGCTTTTTTGTACTTTCCGTTTCAATTTCCTTCTGCATTGACATAAATTTGTTTTCTGGTGGTAATTCTTTTGATACGTCAGACGCCTCTTTAACGGTCGCTTTTTCAGTAGTAGAGCAAGCAGCAAGAATGGTGACAAACAAGAGTAAAATTGTCAGGCGTAAGAAGTTCATTATGGGCTTTCCAGAGTAGGCGATGCGAAATTATCGGGTAATTCTACTTTATCTGATTGCGAATGATAATAAATAACTTAATTTTTTATCCGGTAACTGCATCAGGTAATAAATAAGTTTTTGACTTGCCAATCAAATAGTTTCAAACAGTATATTTTGCATGGGGATCTTGAAAGTAAGAAACACATCTTGAGTTGCTTCCCAGCGTCGTAATGGCCATGTAAAACAATCTTCCTTACAGCGGGATTACTCATTTACCACCACGCTGATCTAGTCAAATGACTTGCCTAAGATGTCCATGCAGTGCTTCGTCTTTAAGGGGGCTTGCGTCTATTTTTTTCATGCAACTATGGCAAAATCTGCAAAAATTCAAACTATTTAATGACTGGCTTATAGTATTGAACAGTAATCCAATCTCCGTAAAAAGCAGTGGCTTGTTTATTAACATTAATAAGTAGATTCATAGCTCTCGTTACTGACGAACTGTTACAAAAGACAGATTGGTTACCCCGGCATGCTGTGCAATTGCCATAAATTCCGCCACGCGGCCATAAGGAACGGTTTTGTCTGCTTCAATTTTCATAAAAAATAGCGGGTCTACTGCTTTTTGTTTCAAAATATCTGCTAGTTGTGTGTCGCTCATCGAAACATTGTCCAGTTGGATATTTCCTTTTGCATCCACAATCAGATGTGCCGGAAGCAGTTTTGTCTGGTCGGAGGCTGCTACGACTTCTTTAGTTTTAGGCACATTGACTTTGAGCGACTGCGGCGTAAGCAGTGGCGCAGTAACGATAAACACCACCAGTAACACCAGCATCACGTCTACCAGCGGCGTTACGTTGATCTCGCTCATCATTCCCTGTTGTGAAGAATTACCCATTGCCATGATGACCTCACAGTTTGAAATTATGTTTAAGTGCCAGCCGCACAAAATCGTGCGCGAAATTTTCCAGCTCCGTTAATTGCACGCGCAGCCGGCGCAGAAAATAGTTGTAAGCTAACACTGCGGGCAGTGCAGTGGCGATACCAATGGCAGTCGCAATCAGCGCTTCGCCTATCGGTCCGGCAACCACATCCAGACTGGCCGAACCGCTTGTGCCTATGTCCTGCAAGGCATGCATGATGCCCCACACCGTACCGAACAAACCGACGAACGGCGAGGTCGAGCCTATGGTAGCGAGTTCGGCCAAGCCGCGTTCGTGATAGCGTTGCATATTTTCCACCTGCTGACGCAGCATGCGTTCCAATACGTCCTGTGGCGCACCAATATGTTGCAAGTCTTGCTGTTCAGCACTTAAATTTTTTACTTCGCCAAAACCTGCTTGCGCCAACCGCGCCAAGTCACTCGAGCCTTGCTGCGCCACCTCAGCCGCAGCGTGCCAATCGCGTGCTGCCCAGAAGACATCACTGAAGGCACGATTGGATTTATCGTTCCGTATCTGTCGCCACAGCTTGAGCAAGGCAATTGACCAAGTCGCGACCGACAGAAAAATAAGGAGCAGCAGTGTGGCAGCTACAACAGGCGAACCAACGGAAAATAGATTGTTCATGTTTCGTTATCTTTCAAAGAAAAAATGATTGGTACCTTGAACCATTTGTTAATCGCCTCTCCAGCCTGACGGGCAGGGATGAAGTGCCAAGTCCTCACAGTTTTCAGCGCATTGTCATCCAGCATGGTGTGGCCGCTACTTTGAGCCACATTGACTTGACCACACGAACCATCGGCCAGTACTTCTACATTCAATATCACCTTGCCTTGTAAACCCATGCGACGTGCTGCGATTGGGTATGACGGACTCTCATTTTTCAGGTGATAAAATGCTTTGTAGCTTGGCTCGCTTTGATCTGCATTGATGCGAGCCATTTCGGCTGCGGCACGCGCTTTGGTGTCCGCTTCTACTTTTGCTTTGGCGAGCTTTGCTTCCTGCTCAGCTTTGAGACGGGCAGCTTCAGCTTCTGCACGGGCCCTAGCTTCTGCTTGAGCTTTGGCTTCTGCCCGCATCCGGGCTTGTGCTGCCTCGTGTTCTGCACGGGCACGTGCCGCTTCCTGTTCTGCTTTAAGGCGAATCGCTTCTGCCTCCGCTCTTGCCCTGGCTTCTGCTTGAGCTTTGGCTTCTGCCCGCATCCGGGCTTGCGCTGCCTCGTGTTCTGCACGGGCACGTGCCGCTTCCTGCTCAGCTTTAAGGCGAACCCCTTCTGCCTCTGCCCTTGCCTTGGCTTCTGCTTGAGCTTTGGCTTCCGCTCGTACCCGGGCCTGCGCTGCCTCATGTTCTGCACGGGCTCGCACCGCTTCCTGTTCTATCCTGCGTTGTGTAGCCTCTGCTGCCTCTCTCGCTTTGGCGAGCGCAGCTTCTTGCTCTGCCTTGACTCTTTTCGCTTCTTGCATTGCCTGGAGGCGGGCAAGCTCAGTTTCTACTCTTGCCTTGGCTTCTGCTTGTGCCTTGGCTTGCGCAGCGGCGTGCTCGACCTTGGCTTTTACTGCTTCCTGTTCTATCCTGCGTTGTGCAGCCTCTGCTGCCTCTCTCGCTTTGGCGAGCGCAGCTTCTTGCTCTGCCTTGACTCTTTTCGCTTCTTGCATTGCCTCGAGGCGGGCAAGCTCGGTTTCTACTTTTGCCTTGACTTCTGCTTGTGCCTTGGCTTGCGCTGCGGCTTGCTCGGCCTTGGCTTGCGCTGCTTCCTGTTCTACCCTACGTTGTGCAGCCTCTGCTTCCTCTCTCGCTTTGGCGAGCGCTGCTTCTTGCTCTAGCCTGATTTTTTCTGCTGTTTCGATTTCAAGTGGTGTAGGACTTGGATTTATTTCCGGTTCTGCCGGTTGCTTAACGGGTATATCAACTGGCAATGACTCGGGTGCTGGCTTATCAGCATGAGGTTTTGCCTTAACTGGAGCAGGAGCGGCAGATGCCGAAGGGGCAGTAGATTTATCCGCCATCGCAATGGTCACTTTCATCTCACGAGCAGGCTCCCCTCCCCCCTGCGACTGCGCCATTGTGGGATAAAGAACGACCGCGTGCAGCACCAGAACAATCGCAACAACAACCGCCCGCTCACGTGCTTCCGGCGTGACAGGCCAAGCAAGTAAAAAATTATTCAGCCTTGTCTCCATAAATATGAATTATTTAAACCGCATGCTAACGATAGGGCATGCATGGCAACCGTAATCAAACCAGCCCCCAGTTTTCTTACTCATGTTTATTGAAAACCCGCATATTCCCTGCTTTATAGGCCACTAAAACTATATCCTGCACAATTATTTCCTTATTTTTAGACTTGGGCCTGACCAATAATTGGCTTGTGGGAATGCGCTAGCTGGGGATGGAAAATTCTGTGTTACACACTGAATACTGAAATTAAGTTTAAAAAGGTAATTGAATAATAATATTTATACATATCAAGTATCGTAAATTAATTTTTTGCTAATTAAGATCAATATAATAAAATTATTAATGATAATGATTCGTAATCATATTACTATTGCACATGGAATGCAATATTTTAAAGAAACAATTTACGAGTTTGATTGACTATCCAAAAATCTGTTGCACTCAAATAATTCCCTGGTTATCCAACATATTTAGCCGCGTAATTTTGTCATCCAGTACGATCATAATGGCCATTGATGTTATAGATAGGGCATCAAAATTTAATACGCAAAAAATATACGGAAACATCTAAATTCAGACTCTTAAAAAACTAGGCACGAATTAAGAAGTATTGACGCAGTATTTAACTGATATGTAATGAAATTTTTTTGTAAGCAACGGATACGTAGCGATAATGAGAGAGTGGCATTTCCAGTAAGGGCAAGTGCGAATCCTACAAACAAACCCAGCGGATATTTGCCAGCATAGGATCCATCATGGCATGTGCAGAATTATTACTTTGTATCAATATCTATAGGTTTTGCCATCCATTCCCGACCTTTCAACATGGCCCACCAATAAATTGGAGGAAGAAGCCGCTCTTTAAAAATCCATGCCAGTCTTGATGGTCTTTGCCCATCGATAAACCATTTTGGGAAGCTTGGCAACAAACGGCCACCATACCCAAATTCGGCTAACACAATTTTACCGCGCTCAACTGTCAAGGGACATGAGCCATACCCATCATAAGCCGCCCTTTTACTGCCCTTATTCAAATAAAACATAATATTGGTAGCTGCAACGGGAGCCTGTTTTCTTGCAGCAGCAGCGGTTTTCGCATTGGGGCAATTTATAACATCACCCAATGCATAGATATTTGGATAAACTTTATGTTCAAGCGTATCTTGATTAACGTCCACCCACCCTCCTGCATCAGCCAATTTACTTGTCCTTATAAAATCAGGTGCCTGCTGAGGTGGAACTACATGAATCATGTCAAATTTTGTTTCTGTTGTTGACGTTTTGCCGTCATGGCCAGTCACAGTAAACCAAGCAGTTTTTGATAAACCATCAATTTTTGTTAACTTGCTATTAAAATGCAATTGAACTTTATAACGTTCGATATATTCCATTAAAGCAGGGACATATTCCTTGACACCAAACAGCACGGCTCCCGCATTATAAAAATCAATTTGAATATCCTTAAGATTTCCGTTTTTTAGCCAATGATCAGCAGATAGATATAAAGCCTTTTGAGGCGCACCTGCACACTTGATAGGCATGGGAGGCTGGGTAAAAATCGCACGTCCCTTTTTAAATTTACGCACCAATTCCCATGTATACGGTGCAAGATCATACCGATAATTAGAAGTCACACCATTTTGGCCCAGTGTATCAACGAGCCCTTCGATGCCATGCCAATTTAATTTAAGGCCAGGACATACCACTAAAACATCGTAGGAAACAACACGGCATCCTTCCAATATCACTTGCTTAGACTCTGGCTCAAATGCCGCAACCGCTGCTTTAATCCATTTGGCTTTGGACGGAATAACAGAAGCCATTGTTTTAACTGTAGTGGATGGCTTGAATATCCCTCCACCGACCATTGTCCATCCAGGCTGGTAATAATGGGCATCTGCGGGATCAATAATGACTACATCCAATCCAGAATTTCTTGATAGTAAACTGGACGCTACCGCGATTCCCGCTGCACCACCTCCTACGATAACAATTTCATGATGAACGATGTTCGGTGGTGTGACCGGATGATCCTTGACCATTCTCGAAGTTAAACCGGATAGATCGAATCCAGCATTTTTCCCGGCATTCAAAACATTAGTAACTCCTAGCGTATCTGCTTGACTGAGCGCCCACATTGAAACTGCCCTCATGCCTGAACGGCAATAACTTAATACTGGTTTCGGTACTTCAGCGTAAATTTTAGAGAAATTTTTAACATCTTCGTCTGATATTTTTCCACTTACGACGGGTATATAGTGACACTCCATGTTTAGTTTTTTTGCCTGTTTTGCTATTTCTTCAAAGTCAGGTTGATCAACCCCTTCATCATCTGGACGATGACAAATAATTGTCTTGATGTTTCTCTTGGCAATATCCTGCAAATCAGAATCAACTATTTGATCTGAAATAAAAATATATTTATCCAATTGACTTATTTTCATAGCAATCTCCTCGTATCACACCTTTATGATTTACTTACTATGAAGCTTGGCTTGGCAGAATTTTTCCACATGCCTGGTTTGCTGGAAGCGCAATATCAATATACTTTGGATAAACAAGTTTTAATTCGCCCATCAATTTAATAAAATCTTCACGGCTACAATTTTTTCCTAAACGTTTATTATTTTTTCTTTCTTCACCGACTGTTGATACCGTATGTCCATTGTAATCATGGCCCGGGTATACCTTAACTTCGTCTGGCAAACTAAATATTTTTTGGTGAATGCTGTCGTAAAGCCGCCCGGAGTCTCCGCCCTGAAAATCAGTTCTGCCACACCCACCAATCAATAAAGCATCACCTGTAAAAATTCGATCTCCTGTAAAGTAACTTACGCAACCATTGGTATGGCCTGGCGTATAACGAATTTCTAAATCTAGCGTCCCAACAACGAGATGTACACCATCGGTAACTAATAAATCGCCACACCTGGCCCCTGCATCCCGGTGTACAACGCTCTTGCTGCCGAGTTTTTGCCTTAAAGCATCCGCGCCAGTCACATGGTCAGCATGCACATGCGTTTCTAATGTGTAGATCAATTTTAGATTCTGTGCCTCAAGCTCTTTAAGATAAACAGGTAGTTCTGATGCAACCGTATCAATCAGTACAGCTTGCCTGGTTTTTTCACAACCTAAAAGGTAGGTGAAGGTATTCGTTACCGGATCAAAAAATTGTTTAAAGATCATAATCGTCCTCCACTTATATGTAGGTCGTTCAAATAAAGCACCCCGCCACAAACGACGGGGTACTAACTGCGCTCCACAATCTGCTGGTTTTTAACCAGCTTTCACCCTGAAGGACTCACTGTCTTTTACAACACCATGCGATTTGGCATTGATTACAGAAATCTTGGATGAAGCACTGCGAGTAACAATTACGAGATCAGGTAATTAAGCAACTACAACGCAGTTCGGTTTAATTCTACAACTGCAAAATTCAGTTATTGATGATTACGCTTTTGGGGAAGCTGTATGAAACCTCATTTACACAGGACACTTTGCTTGAGTTAGCGGCTTTTTCAGTTCCTGACGTGGGCCGAAGAACTCAAAATGCACTTGCGTCGAAGGAATTCCCCAAGTGAGCAATTCGTGATAAATATTTACCATAAACTGCTGTGGCCCACAGAAATAATAGTCTGCATCACGGTTAGGCACAAAGGATTCAATCAATTTCGCGTCAATAAAACCTGTGCTAGCGGAGCCTTCACGAACAACGCCCGCTTCTGCGGGATCACTGTAACGGTAACGAACTGTCAGATTAGAATGCTTTGCGGCCAGCGCATCGATTACCTTTCTGAAAGCCTGGGTACTTTCATTCAGGCTGCCGTGGACGAATACAATCTGCCGATCTGGCATCGCATCAAGAGCACTCAACAGCATGCTTAAAACCGGGGTAACACCCACACCTGCGGCCAGTAAAACCAATGGCCGTTCGTGTTTTTCAGTAACATCCAGGAAAAATTCACCGCATGGAGGGGCAATTTCCAACATTGCGCCCACATCAACATTACTGTGTAAAAAATTGGAAACATAACCGTCAGGCGTATTGGCTTTTTGCCCTACCTCGCGTTTTACACTAATGCGGAACCACTCCTGTCCAGGCTTATCCGAAAGACTATAGTTTCGCATGGTGGTATGGCCACATGGGCTAGGTACACGCACCGTGATATATTGGCCAGGCTTGAATTTAGGGAGCTGACTACCATCTGCGGGTACCAGGTAAAAAGAGGTAATCACATCACTCTCCACCTCTTTTCCTATTACATGAAAAGACCTAAATCCTTCCCATCCACCTGGCATGACGGTGTGATCATGATAAATCTGTTTTTCACGGCCAATCAGAATGTCAGCCAGGAAGCCATACGCCTCCGCCCATGCGTTGATCACATCGTCCGTTGCACCTGCGCCAAGAACTTCACGGATGGAAGCAAGTAAATTTGCCCCCACGACAGGGTAATGTTCAGGCTTAACCTGCAACGATGCGTGCTTTTGCGCGATGAGCTCCACCGCACCGCCAAGAACTTCAAGATTATCTATATTCGCGGCATAAGCGCAGATTGCGCCTGCTAACGCTTTTTGCTGAAGCCCCGCCGCCTGGTTTGCCGGATTGAACAATGGAGCGACTTCAGGATTATGCGAGAACATTCTTGTATAAAAATGTCGCGTAAGTGTTTCGCCATGCTCTTCAAGGATCGGAGCCGTAGATTTAACAATAGCAATGGTTTGAGTGCTTAACATTTAGTTCTCCTTTGATATATTTTTGATGGTCATTATTTATGGAAGCGCTGAATAATTCACTCCGCCAGAGACCCTGGGGTGAGTTTTGCGGTTGTGGCCGGAAAATTGGTTTGTTTTTGGCATGAATCGTGGCGATTTTCGAGTCATTTTCTTCAAATTAGCGAAACCGAACAACGAGAACAGCTGAGCGGTATGCTTAGCCAATCCTCTGTAACGCGCCTTGCAATGAAGAAATAAATTTTTCACCACATGGAAGGGATGCTCGACTTTGGCGCGAATGCTGACTTTGGTATGTTCAACCTTCTCCAATAGCTTACCCTCTGTTGTTTTAGGCAATGCCTTGCGTTTTCCCGGTCGCATCGCGACATGCCAAATCACGGGTAGCGCCAGGTTCTCTTCCCGCCTCCCTGATAACCTGCATCGCCAAAGACGTCGCTTTCGTCACCGTACAAAAGCGTCTGGGCTTAGGTGATGTCATGACTGATGCAAAGTTATTGCCATTGATTTGTGGTTGCGGGCTTTTATAAACCGTGATCGATTGCATTAACTGTTCCAATTGAATCCATTCACACGAAACATCAACGTACCCTCCGCACAACCAAATAATACAGGCGAGAATAACTTAATGTATTAACTCTGGGAATGTGACAAATTGTCGCACCGCGATTGATCAACCGCTTATCCATTTTCGAAAAATATATCCCAAAATTCAAACATGACTTTGGCTTGAATAACCGTAGCAGCAATAATTTTGCGCGACTAAAACGGTATTGGGTTTTGCCATGCCGACATACAACCTGATAAGTTTGTTTCGGCAAGCTGTGTTACTAACCTTGGTACAATGCATCTTTGCCAGCCTGCATCACAAGATACTTAAAACAATATTTTTGGGCTCGAAGAATGAAACAAACAGCAGCTAAACTTAGCGATAAACCGAGGCAAAGGACTATTTCAAAAAACGCAGGGCTTATGCAGGTAATGTTTGAAATGATGGTACTTAGCAACAGCCTCACAGGATTTCCAATAGACAATCTAAATTCATGTTGATTACCGTCCCTGTAATAAGCAACCCACTTCATCGATTTGATCTCAATATATCGCTCTAAATTCATTTTTTATTAACGATATAAATTAAAAGGATTAACTGTTGAAAGTTTTTTTAAATACACGCAGACAATTTTATTATCCCGGATTTGATAGTAGCCATAGTCTGGAGCTAACCCTTTGAATTTTGATTTTTTAATTATCGGAGGGGGGATAGCCGGGCTGTCAACTGCACAACGTTTACTGCAACAAGGGGCGTTAGTGACCTTATTGGAGCGCGGTGAAATTGGCCAAGAAGCCTCATGGGCAGGTGGCGGGATTTTGTCGCCACTATGTCCTTGGAATTATCCTGACGAGGTTACGCGCCTAACCACTCGGGGTGCAAAACTGTTTTCGGCATGGACAGAAGAATTACATACGGTTACTGGCATCAACCCGGAATATGAAAAAAGCGGGATGCTGGTTTTGCCGCCATTCGATACACAAGCCGCAATGCATTGGTGTGCGCTGCACAATACTTATCCAGTACATCAAGTCCATGCAACAGACTATAACCTGCACACGTATAACGATGCACTCTATTTGCCTGAAGTCGCCCAAGTGCGCAATCCCCGATTATTGCGCGCCTTGCGTCAACATGTAGAATTGCTTGGTGGACATATCACTGAGCAATGTGCGGTAAGCGATATTGTGGTCGAAAATGGGCGAGTACAAGCACTCACCACGTCCAGTGGCACGTTTAATGCGAAGGAGTATATCGTTACCGTTGGAGCGTGGAGCAAGGAAGTATTAGGACAACATGCGCTACGCTTAGACATTAAACCGATACGCGGGCAGATGCTATTGTTCAAGTTCGATGTATCGCCACTCCGCCATATTGTGTTGCAAGACGATTTATATTTAATCCCACGTCGCGATGGATATCTTCTGGTTGGTAGCACGCTGGAGGACGTAGGTTTTGACCAGCGCACCACCAGTGAAGCACGTGACATGTTGTGGCAACGTGCCCAAAAAATATTGCCATCCCTGCGTGACATGCCATTGACGCAACACTGGGCCGGACTGCGGCCCGCTTCGCCGCACAATATCCCCACCATTGGACGGCATCCGCAACTGGACAATCTTTACCTTAATAGCGGACATTTTCGTTATGGCGTGACCATGGCTCCGGCCAGCGCCGAAATTTTGATAAATGAAATCACGGGTACGCAGCAACCCTTCGATGTCACACCATATCAGGCTGGGTGGGGTGCTTAAAAGTAATTATTTTTTCCAACAATTTACGGCTGGTTATTGAGCATATCCGTATAAATCATGGGTCAAAATATTAAGCGATTTCCTTGGTGGGCAGATGAATAGGACTTGCACCCAGTGAAATACGCATTTTATTCAAATTATGACGCCAAATTCAGCATATCCAGCTGGATTCAGAACTCCCTAATAACCAGCACGGCTGCGCCGCGTATGCTACCGTTCCGAAGACGATCAAGAGCTTCATTGGCCTGCTCCAATCGGAAGGTTTCCACCACTGTCCTGATGCTTGCCTTGGAAGCAATATTGAGAAATTCATCGCCATCACGGCGGGTGAGATTGGCTATGGATCGAACAGTTCGCTCTCCCCACAAGATGGAATAAGGGAATCCGGGCACATCACTCATGTGAATGCCGGCACAAACAACTGTCCCGCCTTTGGCGATGTGACGAAGCGCCTCCGGTATTAGCGCGCCAACGGGCGCGAACAGGATGGCGGCATCCATCTCGTCAGGTGGCGCTGTTGTGGAATCACCTGCCCATGTTGCGCCAAGCTCTTTGGCGAAACACTGCCCGGCTAAGTCACCCGGCTTGGTGAAAGCAAAGACTGTACGCCCTTGCCAACGGGCCAGCTGAACAATGATGTGGGCTGCGGCACCGAAACCATAGATACCGATCCGCTTTGCATCACCAGCGGCAACTAGCGCACGGTACCCAATCAACCCCGCGCAAAGCAGAGGGGCGGCTTCAGCATCGGTATAGTCTTCCGGCAGAAGAAAGCAATAGCGCTGGTCAGCCACGGCGTATTCCGCATAGCCTCCATTCAACGTATACCCAGTAAAACACGCGTTATCGCACAAATTTTCGCGCCCGCTGATGCAATAACGGCAATGCCCGCAGGTGTGGCCTAGCCACGGCACGCCCAACCTTTGCCCGATGGCAAACCGCTCGACCCGCTCACCCTTGGCTGCCACGACACCTACGATTTCATGGCCAGGTATAAGTGGCAGCTTTGGCCCGGATAGTTCACCGTCCTGTATGTGCAGGTCAGTGCGGCACACGCCGCAAGCGCTGACCTTGAGCAAAACATCGTCAGCACCGCATTCAGGCTGAGGCAACTCGATTTGTTGCAGGGGCGATCCGGGTGCCTCCAGAACCATTGCACGCATGTTGTGCCTCTTTCGTTATCTGATAAGTGAAGCTTACTATAAGCAATTATCCAAAATATTGAATTATGTTCGGTACCGCACTGAATGATTTTAGAATTTCATTATTATGTGTTGCATCATCGAGATGTCCAATTTTTGGCGATTGGACTTGTCCGAATTACTTTACCTGACAAAACGAGCAAGTCCGTCAGCGATGACATGTAACTCTATTAACTTAACTCATTTTGAAATGGAGAAATATCATGTTTAATATCATTCCGCGTTCCTCCCTGCTAAGCAATATTGCCCGTTCCGATCCATTCACAAATGTTGATGATTGGTTCAAAGGGTTCGGGATGCGCCCGTTTTCCATGGAAACGGAGTCCCCTTCCCTGATTAAGATTGATTTAACAGAAAATGACACGACTTATACCGTACGTGCGGAAATCCCCGGGATGAAAAAAGAAGACGTCAAGGTGCAAGTGGATGGCAATCGTGTTTCCATCAGTGCAGAAACCAAACAAGAAAAAGAAGAAAAGGAAGGCGACAGGGTCATTTGCCGCGAGTGCTATCAAGGGTCGAGCTATCGGAGCTTTACTCTGGGCAGCGATGTGGACGAGAGCAAAGCCCAGGCAAAATTTGAAAACGGCGTGCTGGAACTGACACTGCCGAAGAAAAACGGAAAAACTTCTAAGCAGCTCGAAATCAAATAACTTGGCAGTCTTATTTTTTCGAGCCTTTACCCTGTGTGTAAAGGCTCGATTCACGAAGTATTGTGGGCAATTTTTTTAAATAAATTGCAAAGACCAACAACAAGATTCTGCCCGGTACGGCACTTTCCGGTAGATGCGTCAACCAAACCATAAACATGAGTAACGCCGGCGGAGAGCCGTTGGTGGTGCTCACCAAGGTACTGAAGGACAAAAAATACTACTTACCATGGGAACTCAACCCCCTCTCCCGGCTTCCGCCAAATTTCCCGGCACGACGGGCTTTTCAAGGAACGCGTGCATGATGCCTACAAATCCAAGAGCAAGCCGCTGAAGAGTGGCAAGTTATCGGAATTCTTACGTTTGATGATTTATTGGAGCTGCTATCAGAAGAATTGCTCGAAATTGCCAGATTGGTGAGAAACGAGTAACAAAGGGAAACAAGAAGCCGTCGTTCAGTCAAATTTGCATTTAATTTCAGGGAGAAAACCGTGCAGACACCATTACAAATCACCATCCGCGATATTGAGCATTCAGAAGCGCTGGAAACACGCATTCGTGACAAGGCGCAAAAACTCGAAGAGTTCTTTAAACATATCATGTCCTGTCGTATCGTGGTTGAGGCGCCGCACAAGCATCACCATCAGGGCAAGCAATTCAATGTGCGCATCGACATTGGTGTGCCCGGCAATGAGATTGTGGTTAACCACGACCATCACGAAGATGTTTATGTCGCCTTACGCGATGCTTTTGATGCCGCCAAACGCCAACTTGAGGACTACGCGCGCAAAACTCGCGGAGATATCAAAACTCACGAGCCGAGGCGCTCGGAAGAACGCGACAATTCAATTTTAGAGTGAATGGATGGCTGTTCGATGGAATCGTAGTGGCAACCAATTGGTGTAGTTGGCTGTGTAGCCACAATTTTTTCTTGTTATAAAATGTGACAAGTGCTGGTTTAAAAACGAAAAAGGAGCGTGAGCATGCTGGATTCCTTGAAACAGGCAGGACAAAATATTGGACACGAGATTGGCCGGACATGGGGGAGTTTTGCGGAAGGTTGGCGCGAGCTACTTAGTCGCGGTAACGAAGCGCTTACTCATTTTGTTCGAAGCAAAGATGAAGAACAGAAAACAGGCACCACCTTTTCGATCTTACCACGTTGGAGCTTGTTAGCCGGGGAAGTTGAGGAAACAGACAAAGAAGTACTGGTGCATATAGAGGTTCCGGGAATGGAAAAAGAAGACTGCCGTATCACAATCGAGAACAACATGCTCTATCTCTCTGGTGAGAAACGCTTTAAACGTGAAAGAAACGAAAGCACCTACCATATCATGGAGCGTGCCTATGGCGCTTTCCAGCGTACTATCCCTTTGCCGCGTAATGTGGATTCAGACAAGGCCGAAGCAAGCTACAAAAATGGAGTAATGACCATCCGCCTGCCAAAGATTGCTGGAAAAAATGCAAAAACCATTCCAGTAACATAATACTTTTTTTAAAAAAATCACATCATTCGCTAGACGGACGTTGCGATTCTGTTGAGGACCTTTTCTCATTTTTATGCATAGCTGACGCAGCCAAACGGACTCGCTCGTTACGATAAAGAGGAATCATTATTATGTCCATGACCATCACATCATCATCTTTTCCTCACAATGGCACCATTCCGGCTCACCATACATGCGATGGTCAGGACATTTCACCAGCCCTCACCTGGACAGATATACCTGATGGCACCAAAAGTTTGGTTTTAATCGTCGATGACCCAGACGCCCCCGATCCGGCTGCTCCAAAAATGACATGGGTACACTGGGTACTGTACAACCTCCCGCCAAATGTCAACGGTTTGCCTGAGGGTGTGGAGGCAAGAAAGCTCCCACCAGGGACCTTACAAGGAATTAACAACTGGTCACGCACTGGCTATGGCGGACCGTGTCCGCCCGTGGGCAGCCATCGATACTTCCATAAGCTCTATGCCTTAAATACCATTTTGCCGGACGTGAAAAATTCAACCAAGGCAACTCTAGAAAAAGCGATGCAAGGCCACGTTATTGCACAAGCTGAACTGATCGGACACTACCAAAGACATTAATCATCAGTTTGGTAATCGTGCGGGTAGCATTACATTTATGGAGTGCCGTTTTGACGATCTGAATGGAAATCACACCAAATCATTCAAGTCGGCAAAGACGAAAGTTGCTAAATTTGGACATCCATCCACTTAAAGGCATTGTGTTATATTAAAGTAAAAAATTATGTTAATCTAACAAGCTTCTGAAAAAAATTGCGATTCTGCGTGTTAATCATCCAGTAACCTCTCCTAGCAACGCTATCACTTCTTCATCACTTACTTGAGGGAAGGATTGATAAAACTGTCCCACCGCATAAAATTGTTCCGGCGCAGTCAAACACACCACTTTATCGGCGTAAGGTGCCACCTTGGCTAATGTATCTGGCGGCGCCACCGGCACAGCGCAAATCAGTTTTTGCGGATGCTTGGCGCGCAATGCATGCAGTGCAGCGATCATCGTGGAACCAGTAGCCAAACCATCGTCCACAACAATAACAATGCGCCCCGCTGGATCCAGCGGCGGACGCACTGGCGTATAGTTAGCGCGTCGCTGGCGCATCACCTCAAGCTGAGCAGCCTTTTCGGATTCGATATATTGCTGGCTTCCCGTTATCCGTTCAGCATATTCAGCGAGATAGACCCAACCTGTTTCATCCACTGCGCCAATGGCAAATTCCGGGTTGGCCGGTGCGCGCAACTTGCGCACCAGCACCACATCCACTTCACCATCCAGCGCATCGGCAATGATTTTTGCCATAGGTACCGCGCCACGCGGAATTGCCAGCACCAGCGAATGCTGTCCGCGATATTGGGACAGTTGCTCTGCAAGTTTGGTTGCAGCATCTTTACGATCACGAAACAACATATCTTCCTCTAAATATTAAACTTAACTGATGACGCCATGCTCGGACTGTACATGAAACAACAAGACGAAAGAACACTTTCGATGCAGGCATTAGCCGAAAGGCGCAGGCGTGCAGTCAAACTTCGGGAAAAAGGGATGTTGGTAAATGACGTAACCACGTACTGTATGCATATACTTGTCAGACTAACCTGGTCTGTAATGAGAATGTTCGAGAAAAGAACAGGAAGCAGGAACTAAACCCACCTACTGAAAGTAGGTGGGTTAGCGCAGCTTGGATGCTGACGACTAAAGTCGTCTAACCGCATCAAGCTAAACGCGCATGAGTCAAAACATCTAAGGTCAAAGTCACCGTCTAAAGACGGTGGTTTTTAACCAAGTTTATTGAAATGAAGGCGCAGGAAGTGTTGAAAAACAACGAGTTGCTGGATTCCCAGCGCAAGTGATTCGTCGGGTTCACAGCCCCCATCGCAAGGTGGTGGTCTTTTACTTTGAGAGACTACTTTCATGAAAGCAGCCGTTGTCGAATCGTTTGAATATCCGCCGCGTTATCGGAACTTTTTTCGCCCATTCCTCAAATGGACAAAGGAGACGTATCCATCGTTTCACGGCCTGAAGCGATTAGCACTCTGAAAACTATTATCTGATTCAGCCACTAGTGTCCGGTTAAAGCTGTGAAACACGATCTATCTAGAGCGTGCCACTACCGCTTTGCACGGCCACAGGCTGACCGTGGACGACGTGTTGTTACAATACCTGTCGCCATTGGGCTGGGAGCACATCAACTTCTGAGATGCCCCCTGATTGAGTAGTCAATGATAAAATTCAAATCAACGCTGAGGAGGAGCTTGATCTTGCGCCGTGCAGGGTTATCTGCGCACATGATAATCTTGAAAATCTTTGCTCAAGACTGACTTTAAAACGGTGAGGATTCTATTAACTAACCGGTATTGCCCCCCATGGACATTGAACCCTATCGAAGAACACCTGACCCATTTTACCGCCGCCTAGTGGCCATTGTCATAATGGTGGCAGCGTTGATGCTACTATGGACGCTATTGCCAGCCATCGAATCACTATGGGCTCCCTCTAAAGGTCAGCTCCGTTCGGTCACTGCCCGAGGCGATCTGGCCGCTGATGAAAAAAACACAATCGAACTATTCGAAAAATCCCACAGTTCGGTAGTATTCATTTCCACCGCCGCCTTGGTGCGCGATGCGTGGACGCGCAACGTCTTTGCCGTGCCTAAGGGGACTGGCTCCGGCTTTATCTGGGACGATGCCGGCCATGTGGTTACCAACTACCACGTGATTGAAAATGCCTCTGGTGCTACAGTAAAATTGGCCGATGGCCGAGACTACAAGGCGGCTCTGATCGGCGTCAGTCCCGCACACGATATTGCGGTGTTGCGTATTGGTGTAGGTTTCAAGCGTCCACCACCTGTGCCGGTAGGAACAAGCCACGACCTGAAGGTAGGCCAGAAAGTTTTTGCCATCGGCAACCCCTTCGGCCTGGACTGGACTCTGACCAACGGCATCATCTCAGCGCTAGATCGTTCACTGGCAGGAAATATCGGTCCTGCCATTGAACACCTGATTCAAACCGACGCAGCCATTAATCCAGGCAACTCGGGTGGTCCTTTGCTGGATTCAGCGGGTCGTCTTATTGGCATTAATACCGCCATCTATAGCCCTAGTGGGGCATCCGCCGGCATCGGTTTTGCTGTCCCTGTTGACACCGTCATGCGCGTGGTTCCACAACTAATCAAGAGTGGCAAATATATTCGTCCAGCTTTGGGTATTGGGGCTGATGAACAAATCAATGAGCGATTGAATGCCATCACTGGCACCAAAGGAATAGTGGTACTACGCGTGCATCCAGGCTCAACTGCCGAAAAGGCAGGTCTCAAAGGCGTTAAAGAGACCCCCCAAGGTGTGAGCCTTGGCGATATTATCGTAGCGGTCAATGGCAAAGATGTTTATTCGGTACAAAAACTACTGGCCCGTCTTGACGACCACAAAGTTGGCGATGAAATTCAATTGACTGTAGTACATCAAGGTGAAAAACGGAATCTGACTGTAACTCTGCAACCAGGAAGTTGAAAATAATGCCAAAAAGCTAACTAACCCCCTAAGAGTACGACGGCATTCTTAATTAACGCTCTCTAACAGTTTCCGTTGCTCACGTTTACCCGCGCTCCAGTGCGAATTATCCTTGTCGCATCTTCTCATCTTTTTTTATCTTCTTTGCAGCCTTTTTTTCCTTTAGCGTTTTAGTGGGTTCCTTCTTGACCGCCTTTTTGCTTTCTTGACCTTTACCCATGATTTCGCTCCTTGATAGTCTTGAAATTATAAAGAGTCATTCATTTTCTGATCCTTTATTCAAGAAACCTACAGCAGATTATATATAGCCCACTTCCTGAAGCTCTTAGCAACTGTAAGAACTATCTTAGTTATTATTATTTTTGTTATTATTATTTTTTCTTGATTTTTGCGCCAGCGACCGCATTTTTCAACTTACTGCCGACTTTAAATTTAACAACATTTTTGGCTGATATCTTTAATTCTTTTCCTGTGGCTGGATTGCGACCAATTCGCGCGGCACGCGCTTCGACGGCAAACGTACCAAAACCAATTAGTTGAACGTTATTGCCTTTCGCTAAAGAAATTTGAATAGTTGCCGTCAGAGCATTTAGGGTTTTTTCTATATTGGATTTTGTCATTTTAGTGGATTTAGCTACTGCATCAATCAGTTCTGATTTATTCATGATGTTGACTTCCATATGGTTGAAAAGACAGTTAACTGTATCAAGTCACGGTATTAATTACAAGAAATTATAAACACTAGCCAGGCTTCAGTAGCAAGTTTATTTGCATTGATTTTGATAAATCAACAATTTTAATTATGTAAAAGATAAATCTTGTTAAGGACGGTGCAGAATTACTGGTGTTCAATTTTCACGCAACATTCCGTCTTTCTTGTAAGTAACCGTTTAAATCACTGCCACTACCATTGTGGCAAGTAATGGCACAGTAAGTTCGCTACTGCCTGCGGCCAATATATTTTACATAGATTGAAACTATGACAAAATTTTTGACACATATTGGAATATTCTATAATCAATCAGAAAACTATGACATTCGCCCCATCAGTCCTAAAGAGTTCCAACTTAGCTCCTTGGTACACTGCACCAACAATTCCGATTATAAAAACTTCACAATTTAAGATTAAGCTAGAATGTACGTACATAATCAAATGGTAAGAAACTGGATGATCAAATGGTTCAAAAGGCCTCAACTAAATGAAATGAAAGTAAAACATGAGGTAATAAGTAAGCATCTGTCAAATATGATTCCTGGATGCAAAGTAAGACGCAAGCGCGATTTTAATGAAAATGCGATGATCTTTTATGTGGAAATTTCCGGAATGATCAAAGAATTTAAAATAAGCGATCAGTATTTACAGGACTATACAACTACCGAACTTTTCGACTTCATTAAACAAAAAGAAGTCATACAAAATATTTCTAATCATAGAAAAGTTAAGATATCAACAAGGGAAGGTTACCCATCAGTTAGTTATATGTAGTCTAAAAAACCAAGCTGTTTTATGTGGCGTTTAGTAACATCAGCAAACAACAAACAACGTCTACCCAGAATCGAACTTTACTAATTTTATTAAAACTCTGCCATATTGAACATTGCGCGCCAAATGACCACCACACCAGCTTCATTCGACTGAGCCAGATATGTATTGGCTATCGCTATACCCGGGACACATACCAAGTCAGCATCGCAAAAAAGCAATGGTAACAAATCGCGTTGCCACGGCAGTACCTCATGTTCCTGCAATAGATTTTTCAAGTCTCGTTTCGGTCGCGCAGCATCCACCCGAATGTTTTCACCGCCATGACGGGAACGAATCTTGACAATACCGAGTTGTAATTTTTCCAAACTGATACCCTGCCCGATGGCACGTTTAAAACGAAGCATACCGTGTGGGGGAGGCAATAAAGTTTCTGCTTCACCATGCCACACAATATTGAAATTAACCGGCGGCGACAGCACAGACATGGTGTAAACATGGTCACGGTATCGACGCATTTGCCATCCCTGCCAGTCGATGCATACCTGTGCATCTTGACGAGCATTGCACAGCTGCCGCAGCATTTCTTGTAGCCGTGTACTGTCTGGAATGGGCGTCCCTTGCGCCGCAAGAAAATAACGCAATAGATTTTTCCCTCGTATACCGCCCAACACTCGCAGTTTTTTAACATCTAAACGGTTACCCACTATTGCCAATTCCGCATCCTGCTGTGCCAACTCGTCCAACAGTTCAGCTGCCTCGGCAAAATGCTGTGAGCTACGCAACAAAGTTTTGCGGTAGGCTGGAAATCGTTGTTCCAATAGCGGCAGTATGCGATGGCGTAAAAAATTGCGGGGGTAAGCGTCATCAGCGTTGCTTTCATCTTCCACCCATTGGAGGCCATGCTGTTGAGCGTATTCCAGTAATCTGGAGCGAGGAACGTTAAGCAAAGGGCGTAATAGTGTCGGGGCATTAACACGATGCGTTATAGCTGGCATGGCACTTGCGCCGCGCACTCCAGCCCCGCGTAGCAATTGCAGCAGCAAAGTTTCTGCCTGATCATCAAGATGATGCGCCAGCGCTATAAAATCTACTTGCTGTTGTGCCAGCGCAGCGTGACGAAGTTTTCGCGCTGCCGCTTCAATACCTAGCGAGCGTAACGGCGCAATATTTACATATTCGATTCGTAAGGAGATTCCATAAAGCGCGCACAAATCAGCACAGAATACCGCCCAAGCGTCCGCTTGCGGGCTAATACCGTGATGTACATGTAGTGCGCTTAAACGCCATGAATAACGAGGGGAAAGCTGCTGTAGCAGATGCAGCAAAACGACCGAATCAACTCCACCGCTTAGTCCAAGCAAGATGGTACTGCCAGCAGTAAGCAAAGGCGAGAGCGCGTCGGTGACGCACTCTGTTAAATCAAAGCTCGACTTCCTTGAACTTGCCATAGCCCATTACGCGATTGAAACGGATCTGCAACAGCTTGTCCATAGAGTGAGATTGCACCTGTTTAAGGGTATCCTGTAAACTTTTTTTCAAGGTTAGCATCATTGCTGCACAATCACGGTGAGCACCGCCTGGCGGTTCGTTTATGATCTTGTCGATCAACCCCAACGCTTTCAATCTGGTAGCGGTGATACCCAACGTTTCCGCCGCATCAGCGGATTTGTCCGCATTTTTCCAAAGAATGGCAGCGCAGCCTTCTGGCGAGATGACCGAATACGTAGCGTATTGCAACATCAATAGCGCGTCCCCCACCGCAATGGCCAACGCGCCACCAGAGCCGCCCTCTCCGATCACCGTACAAATTAAGGGTACCCGTAGTTCTGCCATCACATATAAGCTTTTGCCGATGGCTTCGGATTGACCACGTTCTTCGGCACCAATTCCAGGGTATGCACCCGGGGTATCGATAAAAGTCATAATGGGAATATCGAATTTCTCCGCCAGCCGCATCAAGCGCATCGCCTTGCGGTAGCCCTCGGGCCGAGGCATGCCAAAATTGCGATATTGCCGTTCCTTGGTATCACGCCCTTTTTGGTGTCCGATTACCATCACACTTTGGCCATTAAAACGCGCCAACCCGCCGACGATAGCCGGATCATCGGCATAAGAGCGATCTCCATGCAGCTCTTCAAAATCAGTAAATAGGTGCTGAATGTAATCCAGCGTGTAAGGTCGCTGAGGATGGCGTGACACTTGTGAGATTTGCCACGGCGTGAGCTTGGCGTAAATATCTTTGGCTAGCGCCTGGCTTTTTATTTGCAAACGGTTAATCTCATCGGAGATATCAAGTGCAGAATCATTCTGTACAAAGCGAAGTTGTTCAATTTTGCCTGCCAGTTCGGCGATAGGTTGCTCAAAATCCAAGAAGATAGCTTTCATAAATTTCGTATTGATTTGCGTATTCAAATGATACAGTATCTCGTTAGCCAGGCCAAAGAAGCGCAGATAAAATTTTGCTGTGCTACTAAAAATTCAGTCTTTTTTTGCTACACCAACGCATATCGCGTCAAAGGTTTGGACAAGCGCCACGGCTTCCACACCGCACTGCGCGTCAACACAAATCGCTGTGCAGTGCCCGCATTAAGTACATTCAAACTAAACTGCTTGATGCGCCCGTTACGCAGTGCTTCCCACAATGGCGCAATATAACTTTGCTCAAGGCGCTGCACCGAATCGCGCCAGGCATACAGGTCACCTTGCTGAAGTGGGCGGCGCAAACCTTCCCAAACGACCAACAGATCACCTTCATTATCATCAATACACTGGGTTAAATCACCCGGCAATATTTGATAAGGAATACCTGCCGCCTGCGCGAATGCCCCGGCCAGAAAACTGTCGCCACAAACTTTCGTATATGGCCGCGCCAATTGTTCCACCGCATGCCCTCCTCCCCACAGCCAAATACTGTTTATGGGCCAATCACCACGCGCCTCGCGCGCCTGATTTACAGCATGTTCAAAAAAAAGCATTTGGACTTCGTTGAAGACTTTATGCCAATGCAAGGCATTCTGACCTTTCGGCAAATACGATTGTACGTTCCTGCCTGCCACCTGCGCCAAAGGTCGTGTCACGATATCTGGAACGCTCTCCATCTGGAGATACCAGCGCTGCGGATGGGGCGAAAAAAAACGCAAGCCTTCAGCGGCGAAATGCGTATTCAAACTAGCGCACAACTGCGCCGCTTCATCAGCACTCAATGGTACATCTGGATGCAAAGACAATTGCGTGCGCTGCATTTGCAGATACACTGGATCAGCACGCAACCAGTAACCCGTACCTGGCTGCATCCCGTCCGCCATCAAGGTGATCGGTGCGATGGGTTCGTCCATCTGTCGTGCGATACCAAATGCCCGGCACAGCCACTCTTCCAACGTGCCTGTTGAGCCAATTTCTGAAGATAACGATGCAGGCTTGGCACGCGCCAGCATTTTCTCAATGGCAGGCACAGACAGTCCGGCACAAGCGTCGACAGAAATCTCTTGCGGCAAGAATAAATCAAGGATAACGATGTCTACATTTCTCATGTTGAATTTGTCCGAAATTACTTAATTAAAATATTGCGCAAATTAACGCATATTCTTGTTGGTCTTGATGAATAACCACAGTGAAGTAATTTATTTCTTTACTAGTTTACCATCCCACAAAGAACGCTCTTATGGCAAACTAGCGCCCCATTCTTTTTGAGCACCTTCACTTTGCGTCCTTACGAACTCTTTATCGGCCTGCGTTACACCCGTGCCAAACGGCGCAATCATTTCATTTCCTTTATTTCGCTTATTTCAATGCTGGGTATGGCCTTGGGCGTGGCTGCGCTGATTGTAGTGCTGTCGGTAATGAACGGCTTCCAAAAAGAAATCCGCACACGCATTCTAGGTATCGCGCCCCACCTGCAAATCAGTGAAGAGGGTAACTATTTGGTCGATTGGCAATCGGCCTTACAGCTTATGGCAAAATATCCGCAAGTGGCGGCTGCCGCACCTTTCGTGAATGGACAAGGCATGGTGTCGTTTGATCAAAACGTGCAGGGGGTAATGGTACGTGGCATTTTGCCGCAGGATGAAAGCAAAGTTATAGACCTCTCCGACAAGATGAAAGCCGGTTCGCTGGACGCTTTGCAGGAAGGCAGTTTCGGCATCGTGCTGGGTTCAGATTTGGCGCACACGCTGGGGGCGCATCTGAACGACAAGGTGTTACTTATTTCTCCTCAGGGGCAGATCACGCCTGCTGGAATGGTGCCACGCCTCAAGCAATTCCGCATAGTGGGTATTTTTGAGATCGGTATGGCACCATATGACAATGCGCTGGCACTCATTCACCTTAATGACGCGCAAAAGCTCTATCAAATGAGTAGCGCGGTAAGCGGCATCAGCGCACGTCTGCATAACCTCGATCTGGCTCCGCGCGTAGCCTTCGAGATGCAACGTATCTTGCCGCGCAATACCAATGTCAGCGACTGGACGCGCCAGCACTCTAATTATTTCCGCGCAGTACAGATCGAAAAGAAAATGATGTTTATCATTCTCTCACTTATCGTGGCAGTAGCTGCATTCAACATTGTCTCCACGCTGGTAATGGCGGTTACCGACAAACAAGCCGACATCGCCATCCTGCGCACGCTCGGTGCTTCGCCCGCCAGCATCATGAAAATCTTTATCGTGCAAGGCGCCCTGATTGGCCTGATCGGCTCGGTACTCGGCGTTGGAGGCGGCGTGCTGCTAAGCCTCAACATCGATACTGTGGTGCCGTTTATAGAGCGATTGCTGGGCATGCACTTCCTCTCCAAGGAAGTGTATTTCATCAGCGAATTGCCCTCCGACTTACAGCGCGGCGATGTGCTGATCGTGGCATGCTTCTCCTTTCTTATCAGCCTGCTCGCCACGCTCTATCCAAGTTGGCGCGCATCCAGAACACAACCAGCGGAGGCACTACGCTATGAATGAGATGGTCATTTCCTGCCGCGACTTATGCAAAACCTTTGTGCAAGGCAAACTCAACGTACCCGTGCTTAACGGCGTTAACATTGACGTCATGCGTGGCGAACGTATCGCCATCGTAGGCAGCTCCGGCTCTGGCAAAAGCACCCTCCTCCACTTGCTCGGCGGATTGGACAAGGCCAGCGGCGGCAGCGTCGCCCTCCTCGGCCACGATGTGCAAACCCTGAATGAAGCAGAGCGCGGCACTCTGCGCAACCGGGCGCTGGGTTTTGTGTACCAGTTCCATCATTTGCTGGCGGAATTCACCGCATTGGAAAATGTTGCCATGCCATTACTGATCCGTGGTATGAAACGAAATCAAACCGACCCGATTGCCGCGCGTATGCTCGGGCTAGTAGGTCTCGCGCACCGTACGGAACATCTACCCGCCGAACTTTCTGGTGGTGAACGTCAGCGTGTCGCCGTAGCGCGCGCACTAGTCACCGAACCAGCTTGCGTATTGGCGGACGAGCCTACCGGAAATCTGGATCGCGCCAGTGCACAGGCATTATTTGAACTGATGCAAGAGCTCAATTCCAGGCTTAATACCAGCTTTATCGTAGTCACCCACGACTTGGAGCTAGCGGGAAAAATGCAGCGTCAACTTCGCCTGATGGATGGAATGCTACACGAAGTGTAATTACCACAGAGGCCGTTATCACAATACGGTTTGCATGATAATTGTGTTATTTTGTTTTAGCAGAAAAAACAAGGCCAGCATTAAGCTGGCATTGTTTTTAAACGAATTTGTTCATTCAGTATTACTAAACGTATTTAGTTACCTTCCCATGGGATAACGCTCTTGTGAGTTCATTCCTGGATTTCCCAATTGATTGAACGGTCCATTAGGCCCAGACTGAACGATGTTGGTTTGATTGGAAACATGGGAATAGCGGTAATGTGCAGGTGGTTCGTTCTGAATTTCAAATCCGGCTGCACTTGGCTGAACCCGGCCATCTGCGCCCATAGGCTGAATTCTGCCACCAGAAGGGCCATAAGATATCCCAGTGTTGGTAGATACACCAGAGGCAGTAACACCAGTCATGTTATCAGCTTGCGCTAAGGAAGCACCCAATACAAAACAGGACATAATTGTGATATTTATAAGACTCTTTTTCATGAAAAGCTCCTAAATATAGAGTTGGAAGGATAGTAATATAGGATCAAGGTCACCTTGACTTGCGTATAGTACCAGTTAACCAGAGGGTGTAAATAGTTTTATGTAAACGGTCAATTTTCGGAAATTGCCAGCTACCCAAAGAAGGCTTTATTTGCTCGCTTTGAAGCACCGAGATGTTACTGGCTCAGAAATTCTTTTTGATCAGGTCGAGTCACCCAACCATCTATAAGTTCCAGGCAATGCATCATTCGTCCTTGTCCAGTTCTGCATCCCATCCCATGTTACGTGCAGTCGTAATGGCTTGCGCATACAAATTAGCATGCTTCTCACGCAAATTTTCCGGTAGTCGGCTGGGCAAATGTGCGTAGGGATCCCAGGCAGCATAAACCTGTTCATATAAATTTTGCATACGTGCGGAATCCCAGCCTGCACAGGTTTCAGTTTCGGGCAAGATGCCGAATACCCAAGCGTCGCGTACGATACGCCCCAAATGGGTCAATCCGCCCTGTGCGTCATTGTCGACGCCGACATAAAGTTGTAGTGTCATCGTGTAAGTCCTGCATAAAGTGCGGGTAATTTTTCTGGCAGCCGTTCTACATGATCCAGCACTATATAATTTTTGGCTCCAAAAATTCGGGCAACATATTGATCCGCTCTCGGATCAAGTGAAATACAAAAAGTGGTTATACCGGAACGGGCCATTTCCTCTACCGCTTTTTTGGTGTCAAAACGTAAATACTGTGGGTCGCGTACATCAATGTCTGCCGGCTCGCCATCGGTAATCAGCAGCAACAATTTTTTGGCAGATTTCTGCAATTTCAGATAATGCCCGGCGTGGCGTATAGCGGCTCCCATGCGCGTGGAAAATTGCCCCTTCATGCCTGCCAAGCGGGATTTCGGAATTTCATTGTAAGGTTGATCAAAATCCTTAAAGCGAGAATACTCCACTTTGTGGCGCCCATCTGAAAAAAAACCGTGAATTGCGAAAGGGTCATTGATTTTATTGATTGCATCTGCGAGCAGTACGGTTGCCTGACGCTGCAAATCAAGAATACTGTAATCTTGCCCAGCCACCTTCTCGTTGGTCGACTCGGATAAATCCAACAGCACCATCACTGAAATGTCTCGCACCTTACGCACCGAGCGCATCATGATGCGCTGATCAGGTTGCTGCCCCATGCGAATATCGATCATGGCCCGAATGGCGGCATTTACATCAACTTCGTCACCGTCTTCCAGTTTGCGGATACGGGTCACGCCCTGTGGTTGCAGCGCGTCCAGCAGAAATTTCAAGCGGTTTATAGTCCTCTTGTGTTGCAGGGTGATATCGTTAATTAGTTGCAAATCACCCGCTTTCGGCCGCTTTTCCAGCACGGTAACCCAGGAAGGACGTTCGAGCTGTATCTGATAGTCCCATTCCGAGTAATAATAAGGCTCGGATACAGGTTCTTTACCTTCCAGTTCGTTGAAGGATTTACCCATGTCTTCGTAGGGGAAGAGTTCGGTATCTAAAACCCAGATTTCTTCGGCATCATCGCCGGCATTTTCTACGTCTACTTCATTTGCTAATTCAACTGCGCTGACATATTTACGAACCTGTTTGGGTGTGTTATATCCAGCTGCCATTGCCTTGTCGAAATCAAATTCTTCGAATTCCCAAATGTAACGGTTGTCGTCACGATAACAAGTAGTAAGTAAATCGCTGCGGGGAGCAAAACCAATATGCTTAACCATGAATTCATGTGCTAGCTGTACCCCGATATCCCAGGAGGTTTGATTCGTGTCGAGGTGGTCTGTAGCCTTTTTGAACAATATCCGTCCTTGGTTTATCCATGGATCATCGTCATGGTAGCTTTCGTCCAGCAGAGCGCGTGCCAGGCGATTAAGAAAATCCCCTGCGGTGCTGTTTTGACCCGAAGTGATGGTATGGAATTGTGACCACAAATGTTTGAGCCCGGGAAATTTGCGCACAGCCAGCGTTTCAACGCGCGCGTCCTCGATCACGCTGATAACTGCCATTTGCCAAGGATTTAGCGCTTCAGCTGAGATTGGCTCGCTAGTATAAACAATATGCGCCGCGCAATGTGCAGTAGCAGCACGATAAACTTGCAAGCCGGGTAATTTGGTTTCGCCTACGACGAAATCATCATAAGCATCGGGTATGTGCAGAAAATAGCCCTCGATAAAGGGTTGGTAACCTTCCCGAGTCTCAAAATCCCCAGATGTGGGTTTCATGAAAAAGTCGCGCGCCCATAATGCGCGTAGATACATGTTAATGCGACGCTGAACATCGATAAACAATGTGCCCTTTCTTTCTTTTTGCAACATAGCCAGGGATTCTTTGGATTGCAGGCTGAAATAGCTGGCCTGCTCCGGATAATTGGTTCGGTAGGCATGTGCCCCCCATAATGCCCAGCGCCGTAGGCCGCCAAGGGTAAGCTGGCCGAACAGTATTTCCAGGTTTTCGAGCATCGGCCGCATACCACGCGGTGCTTGGGACACAAGGGTATTAAGGAACTGTAGGTAGGAGCGGAACAAGGCTTCATCACCGAGACGGTTAGCCGCTGTAGGTGCCGTACTGAGCACCAACTCGATTACTGCGCCAGAGGTTTTTGAGGCCATTGTTAGTGCATTTTGCACCAGGTCAGGTATGGCATCCTCACCGATCTCTTTGGCTACTAGAGGCGCATGGTCGATCCAGGTTGCAACGAGGCTGTCATCCTTGCCCAAGCTTTTTAGGGCGGAAGCGCCCTTGAGATAATTGTCCAGACCGCGCGCGCTAAAGACCTTGGTCGCTTCATGCCACGTAGAATGGAGACCCTCCAGCAATGCAGGAGAGAGTGAATCAAGTAATTCTTGATAGTCTTCAAGACTGATTGACATGGTTACTCCGCCAGTAGAGACATTAAAGACCTGAAGGATCGGCTGCTTTGCAGCTTATCCTCCTATGGAATTAAAAGAACGTAGTCACCGCGGCATCCAGTGCATCACGCATGTCGGGGTCATCAGTGATGGGTCGCACCAACGCTACACGGCAAGCTTTAACCGGATCGACACCAGTAGCGATAAGGCTACCTGCATAAATCAGCATACGGGTTGAGATTCCCTCATCCAATCCATGACCTTTCAAGTTACGTGCACGCTCGGCGATGGAAACCAGTTTGCCAGCAATTTCGGGCGTAACATTAGTTTCATGAGAAACAATTTCGGTTTCAATATTGTGGTCGGGATAGTTGAAGTCGAGGCCACCGAAGCGTTGCTTAGTCGACTGCTTCAGATCCTTCATTAAACTTTGATAGCCGGGATTGTAAGAAATTACCAGCTGAAAATCAGGGTGTGCATGCACCAGTTCGCCTTTTTTTTCTAGTGGGAGTACGCGGCGATTGTCGGTCAATGGATGGATAACCACAGTGGTATCCTGACGTGCCTCGACTACTTCGTCGAGATAACAAATCGCACCATAGCGTGCGGCGATGGCCAAGGGGCCGTCTTGCCAGCGGGTGCCATTAGCGTCGAGCAAAAAGCGTCCAACCAAATCAGAGGCAGTCATATCTTCGTTACAAGCTACAGTGATCAGGGGCTTGTCCAGCTTCCATGCCATGTGCTCAACAAAGCGGGTTTTACCACAACCGGTAGGGCCTTTCAGCATCATTGGCATGCGTACGGAATAGGCAGCCTCATATAACTCAATCTCGTCTGAGACAGGGCGATAGTAAGGTTCTTGTTTAATTCTGTATTGCTCGATGATGTCGCTCATTTTAGATTCCACCTTTATTAATCGTTTTTAACCCAGGGGAGAAAATGCCCGCTTACTGGCAGTCACTTGCGTCCATGTGCTGAAAATAGTTCTGGCGCCGCCAGAAACTCCCCGCCACCTGAAAAATAATAAACAGGTGGCAGGGAAATATTGCTTTATACAGTTTTACCGCGGAAAATCACCATCGCCGCGCCTTGCGATTGGTTAAAATTGTTGTAACCAACCAGGCGTACGTGGTTGTTTGGATTCGCCTTGCGGCAGGCTTCGGCTTCAGCAATTACCTTGTCCACATCGGTTTCACCAAACATCGGTAATTTCCACATATACCAATAGTAGTCCATCAGGTATTCTGGCTCGGTATGTTCGATTGCAGGATTCCAGCCTTTGGAAACCAGATATGCCACCTGTTTCCTGATTTCATCCGCAGTCATGGCGGGCAAGTAGGAGAAAGTCTCGAACTTGCGGCTAGCCGGGTCGCTTAAACGCGATTTGTAATCCATTACTTCACTCATGATTTACTCCTTTTATTTAGTTATAGGGGGCAGACAGCAGCCTGCAACCCGCTACTATTTAATTACTTGTGAGCCACGTCCAGCTTGTCGACAGTGTCAAACTCGAACTTGATCTCTTTCCAGGTTTCCATGGCTATCTTCAGTTCAGGGCTGTGTGCAGCGGCCTTGGTCAGAATGGCCTTACCTTCTTTTTCGATGGCAATTCCTTCGTTACGGGCTGCTACGCAAGCTTCCAGAGCCACGCGGTTAGCTGCGGCGCCTGCGGCGTTACCCCATGGGTGACCCAATGTCCCGCCACCAAACTGAAGAACGGAGTCATCGCCGAAGATAGCTACCAGTGCTGGCATGTGCCATACGTGGATACCACCGGAGGCAACCGGGATCACGCCTGGCATGGAACCCCAGTCCTGATCGAAAAAGATACCGCGATTACGGTCTTCTTTGATGAATTCATCGCGCATAATGTCGATCCAGCCAAGTGTAGCTTCGCGATCACCTTCCAGCTTTCCTACGACAGTCCCGGAGTGCAGGTGGTCACCACCGGAAAGGCGCAATACCTTGGCCAGCACGCGGAAGTGGATACCATGGTGCGGATTACGGTCGAGTACGGCGTGCATGGCGCGGTGAATATGCAACAGCATGCCATTTTTACGGCACCAGTTGGCCAGGCCAGTGTTGGCAGTTAAGCCACCCGTTAGGTAGTCGTGCATAATGATCGGCGCGCCGATTTCTTTGGCAAATTCAGCACGCTCGTACATCATTTCGGGCGTTGGAGCCGTAACGTTCAGGTAGTGTCCTTTACGTTCGCCGGTTTCGCGCTCAGCCTTCAATGTTGCATTGTGTACAAACTCGAAACGATCGCGCCAGCGCATGAACGGCTGGCTGTTCACGTTTTCGTCGTCCTTGGTAAAATCCAGGCCGCCGCGCAAACATTCGTAAACGGCACGACCATAATTCTTGGCAGACAGACCCAGCTTGGGTTTAATGGTACAACCCAACAATGGACGGCCATATTTATTCATCTTGTCACGTTCAACCTGAATACCTTGAGGTGGGCCACCGCATGTTTTTACATAAGCAATCGGGAAACGGACATCTTCAAGACGCAGGGCGCGCAACGCTTTAAATCCAAATACGTTACCGACCAGTGAAGTCAATACATTGACCACTGAACCTTCTTCAAACAGATCAATTGGATAGGCGACAAAAGCAAAGAAACAGGTATCATCACCAGGAACGTCTTCGATGCGATAAGCACGACCTTTGTAATAGTCCAGATCGGTCAATAGATCGGTCCATACTGTGGTCCATGTACCAGTAGAAGACTCAGCGGCAACGGCAGCGGCCAATTCTTCACGGGGCACCCCAGGTTGCGGAGTGATTTTAAAACAGGCTAGGATATCGGTATCCAGCGGGGTGTATTCTGGCGTCCAGTATGTTTGCCTGTACTCTTTCACACCGGCGTTGTAGGTCTTGACTGCCATTGCAGGCTCCTTAGGTTTCAAGTTAAACGGTTACTGATCTTTTTGATCAGCTTCTAGCTCATTTGAGCGTGATGGAACTATACGTAAGTACAGCTATAAATAATAATTGTATATTTGAATAAAAATGATAGATTATCGTCTATGATAAATAGAGTGAACATGAAACACGTAACGTTGCGCCAGCTGCAGGTTTTTGAGGCAGTTGCACGCAACTTGAGTTTTACCCGCGCTGCGGATGAATTGCATCTGACTCAACCTACCGTATCCATCCAGATCAAGCAATTAACTGATATTGTTAGCCTTCCTTTACTGGAACAAATCGGAAAGCGGGTTTTTTTGACCGATTTGGGTCAAGAGTTGCTGATGGTGTGTCGCGACACTTTCAAGGGTCTGTCGCAGTTTGAGATGCTGATTTCGGACATGAAAGGGATGAAAACGGGTAAGTTACGCTTGGCGGTGGTTACTACTGCCAAATATTTCATCCCGCGCTTACTTGGATCATTTTATAAACGCTATCCCGATATTGAAGTTTTCCTGAATATTTCCAACAGAGAAATGATATTGCATCGTCTCGAAAACAACGAAGACGATTTATACATCCTTGGACAGCCCCCTGAGCACATAGATGTTCATGCCGATTATTTCATGGAAAATCCGTTGGTGGTTCTGGCGCCGTACGACCACCCCTTGTCGGAAAAGAAAAATATTCCATTGTCTCGCTTGGCAGAAGAGCCCTTTCTGATGCGCGAGCCGGGATCGGGTACCCGACTTGCCCTCGAGCGGCTTTTTAATGAGCCGGGACTGGCATTAAAAATCAGGATGGAGTTGGGCAGCAGCGAGGCCATCAAATTGGCGGTGGCGGGAGGATTAGGCATAGCCGTGCTGTCGGCACATGCCTTGGCGCTGGAACGAAACAGCAAAGAGCTCTCCATACTCGATGTGGCAGGATTTCCCATTAGACGCCAATGGCACGCTGTTTACCCAGCCGACAAACGGTTGTCAGTGGTCGGTAGTACTTTTCTGGATTTTCTGAAGCAAGAAAGCCGATCAGAAGCGAACCGTTACCTAGCTGGTATTCCAGGATTTTTACCAGTGGGTGAGAATGAAGCCGGTTTTGTCGAAAACCTCAAGCCTTATACCCACAAACAGATTATCTAGTGTCATGTTGCATTTTATTAAGATATCGCGAGCACTGGCAGTCCAGATGAATAGCTAGGAGCTGGTGGTTGTGGTGAACAATATATTCATCGATAGCCTCAATGAGTTCTGGCACACTGGTAAACACGCCGCGACGCAACCGTTCTGTGGTAATGAAGGCTCAGTTTTACGACAACAAGAGAGCTCATCAAGGCAATATTTGTAATGGCAGAACGCCGTGGGAAACGTTACTCAATGGAAAACTGGTTTAGAGTGAAAAAAAGCTAAACCAAATTTAATCTGACAGACACCCGAAAAACTTGGTAACTATCAGATCAGATCTAGGCTAACACACATCAATCCAATTGCGTGCACGCGCCGATGTTTTTCAACAACCTGCTAAATAACAAAACCCGTACCAAAAACTTTGTTATTTCACTGCTTTGAAACAGGAGCTTCTGGCTCTAACACGACAAGAGCCTTCATGCTTAAGCGCAACCGGCCTTTTTCATCGGCCTCCAGTACCTTGACTTTTACAATCTGACCTTCTTTCAGGACGTCCGACACAACATTTATGCGCTCATGTGAAATCTGCGAGATGTGAAGCAAACCATCTTTACCAGGCATAATATTCACAATCGCTCCGAAATCCAACAGTTTTATAACTGGGCCTTCATAAACTTTCCCTACCTCAACTTCAGCTACGATATCCTCAATGCGTTTTTTTGCCAGCATTCCTCCGTCACCGCTAATGCTGGCAATAGTTACGTTGCCTTCATCATCGATATCAATAGTAGTGCCAGTTTCCTCAGTTAAAGCACGTATCACAGCACCACCCTTACCAATCACATCACGGATTTTCTCCGGGTTGATTTTCACTTTGATCATACGTGGCGCATGTATCGACACCTCTTCACGCACTGTAGGCATGGCTTGCTTCATGATATCGAGAATATGCAACCGTCCTTCACGCGCTTGACTCAAGGCAACCTGCATAATTTCACGCGTTATCCCATTGATCTTGATGTCCATTTGCAGTGCAGTGATACCTTGCTCTGATCCCGCCACCTTAAAATCCATGTCACCCAGATGATCTTCATCACCAAGAATGTCTGTCAGTACCGCAAAACGATTACCTTCTTTAATCAAGCCCATGGCGATACCTGCCACATGAGTCTTGACTGGCACGCCGGCATCCATCATCGCCAAGCAACCGCCACATACTGAGGCCATTGAACTAGATCCATTTGACTCAGTGATTTCAGAAACCACACGAATGGAATATCCGAACTCTTCCTCACTCGGCAACGTTGCGACTAGGGCGCGCTTAGCTAAACGACCATGGCCAATTTCACGTCGCTTTGGTGTACCGACACGACCAGTCTCGCCAGTTGAATATGGGGGAAAATTGTAATGAAGCATGAAACGATCCAAATACTCACCTTGCAAGGCATCAATTTTCTGCGCATCGCGCGCAGTGCCTAAAGTGGCCACTACCAGCGCCTGGGTTTCACCACGGGTAAACAGTGCTGAACCGTGCGTGCGTGGTAATACGCCTGTACGTATGGCAATTGGACGCACGGTACGCGTATCACGACCATCGATACGAGGTTCGCCACTTAGTATCTGGCCGCGCACAATCTTGGATTCCAGTGCTTGGAACAAATCATTGAGGTGGTTTTTTGGCACCAAACCATTTTCCGATGCTGACACGGCTTCCAGAACACGTGTGCGAATCTCGTTTACTTGATTGGTCCGCGCCTGTTTCTCGCGTACAGCATAAGCCTGCTGTAAGCTACTTTCAGCCAGTTCGGCGATTTTTGAGCTCAACACAATATCATGCACAGGTGCATTCCAATCCCAGTCCGGTGCACCAACTGCATCCGCCATTTCGATGATCGCTTGAATCACCGTTTGCATCTGCTGATGTCCAAACATAACCGCGCCCAGCATAATGTCTTCAGGTAACTCTTGTGCTTCTGATTCCACCATCAAAACCGCCTGTTCCGTACCAGCGACTACTAGATCCATCTTGGATAGAGTAAGCTCCTCTGCAGTCGGGTTGAGTACATATTCACCGTTAAGATAGCCGACACGCGCCGCGCCTATAGGGCCATCAAACGGAATTCCGGACAGCGCCAAGGCAGCAGAGGCACCAATCATGGCAGGAATATCAGAATCAATCTGATTATCGGAAGATATCACCGTAGCAACGATTTGCACTTCATTGTAAAAACCTTCTGGAAACAACGGACGCAACGGACGATCGATCAGACGGGACGTCAAAATTTCCTTTTCACTGGGACGTCCCTCACGCCGAAAGAAACCGCCAGGAATTTTGCCTGCCGCATAAGTACGTTCCTGGTAATCCACAGTCAATGGGAAGAAATCCTGTTCCGGCTTGGCATCTTTCCTGCCTACCACGGTAACCAGAACGACTGTATCGTCCAGGCTAACTACGACCGCGCCACTAGCCTGACGCGCGATTTCCCCAGTTTCCAAGGTGAGTTGATGATTACCATACGCTAATGTTTTCTTGTAGTGACTCAAAATTCGCCTCTCTGTGCGTAACGTGGCGCTAATGCGCCATAGGGTAAACCCGTAGTTGGGTAATGCACCCAAAACAACGCGGGCCGCATTTGCGACCCACTTAATAAAGTACTACTTGCGCAATTCCAAACGCTGAATCAGCGCACGATAGCTGCCCTCATTCTTACCCTTGAGGTAATCCAAGAGCTTACGGCGACGGCTCACTAATCGCAACAAACCGCGACGAGAATGGTGATCCTTTATGTGTTCCTTAAAATGATCTGTCAAATAATTAATACGAGCAGTCATCAGTGCAACTTGTACTTCGGGTGAGCCGGTATCGCCTTTGATGCGTTGGTAATCAGTCACAATTTGCGCTTTTTGCGCTGCCGTAATAGACATAATATTCACACTCCACTAAATAAAAAGTGCCGCATTTTACTCTCGAATGCGGCGGTTGCTCAAGTTTATTCGGACAAGAACGTAATCCAATGCTACGTTAATTAGTCCGAAATTTCATAAATTAACACACACCTTTGCTTATCTTTGCAGCTTGACAGATTCCCGCTCAGATTCATTTTTCGGGCACATCTACTCGAGTACCTCTATTAGAAACACCTTAAATAGAGCCAAAACCTATTCTATGCAAGCGGCACTTTTCGCCACGCTAGACAACAACCTTACTGGGGTCAGTCGCTGCTCCACGAGATCGGCCACCCCAATGAAGTGTCCTGCCCCATATAATCGAACTTTGCCGTCCAGCAAGGCTGCTTCGATAGCAAGCCGCTGTCCTTGGGCAATGCGGGTCACTTGTGCCGCATCCAGATCAAGCACGGGTAGATCCTGCAGCAAACTATCTAACGGTAAAATGTATGCCTCTCGTTCTAACATGGTTATCGACTCCATCTGCGTCAAATTATGCGCACCTTCAAGGCCAAATCGGCCAATCGCTGTGCGGCGTAACCCTTTGAGGTGTGCACCACACCCCAAAGTCGATCCAATATCCTCGGCCAGCGTGCGCACGTAAGTACCCTTGCTGCAGCGCACCGTAATCTCTAACTCGTTACCCGCGAAGCGCTTCAATACTAGCTCGTGTATGGTCACACTACGGCTTGCACGTATTACGGTTTCGCCCTTACGAATGTATTCATATAATGGCTTTCCCTTATGTTTGATGGCGCTATGCATAGGCGGCATCTGCTGAATATCACCGATAAAATTGCTTAATACCGTATGTATCTGTGCGTTATCCAGCTTTACAGCACAGGTGCTGGTAATTTCGCCCTCAGCATCACCAGTGGTAGTCGTTTGGCCAAGCCGAATCAATGCACAATAAGTTTTGTCCGCATCCAGTAGTGAGCTGGTGAACTTAGTAGCCTCACCAAAACAAACTGGCAACAGACCCGTCGCTAGAGGATCAAGCGTACCAGTATGCCCAGCCTTCTCCGCCTGAAAAAGGCGGCGTACCTTTTGTAAGGCGACATTAGAACTAAGTCCTAGGGGCTTATCGAATAACAAAATACCGTCTAATGGACGCAACATATGGGTCATTACACCTTCTCGAAACGTCCTTCACTACCACCTTAGGAGGAAGCTAGTCGGCTTCGTCCTCCTTTAACAAGTGATTCAACGGAGTTTTAAGCGGGCTGTATAATGATTTATCGCTAGCAACCGCTTGATCAATAAGCTGCGATAAATGCGCACCGCGTTCGATCGATGGGTCGTAAACAAAATGCAGTTGCGGCGTGATGCGCAACTTCATCGAATGTGCGAGTTGGCTACGTAAATAACCACTTGCATGCTCCAAACCTTGCTGTACTGTATCACTTACACCGTCCAAGGACGTGTAAAACACCTTGGCATGGGAATAATCCTTGGTCACCTCAACTCCCGTGAGCGTGATCATGCGCACGCGTGGATCTTTCACGTCGAGGCGCAACATTTGAGCCACCTCGCGCTGAATCTGCTCGGCTATTCGGTCTGTTCTGATATAGCCTTTAGGCATTTAGAGGGCGTGCCACTTCGATTATTTCAAAAACTTCAAGCTGATCGCCCACTTCAAGGTCGTTAAAATTGCGCAACGATAACCCACACTCGAAATTCGATCGCACCTCCTTAACGTCATCCTTGAAGCGTTTCAACGAATCCAGTTCGCCAGTGTGTATAACCACATTGTTGCGCAGTACCCGTACCTGCGCATTACGTTTAATTATGCCATTGGTCACATAACAACCAACTACAGTGCCAATCTTGGAAATAACGAATACCTGGCGTATTTCCACCATACCGAGAATGATTTCCTTTTTTTCTGGAGCCCGCATACCTGACAAAGCTGCTTTAATGTCGTCTACCATTTCATAGATGACATTGTAATAACGCACATCTACACCGGCAGATTCCGCCAGCTTACGCGCAGCAGCATCGGCACGGATGTTAAAACCAATCGCGATTGCCTTAGAAGCCAGCGCCAAATTAATGTCTGATTCACTAATTGCACCCACAGCACTGTGAATCAAATTAACTTTGACCTCATCGTTAGATAGTTTTTGCAGGGCATGCGCAATAGCTTCGCAAGAACCCTGCACGTCAGTCTTGATAATTAATGGCAACATACGCACTTCGCCTTCTGCCATCTGCTCAAACATATTCTCCAACGTAGCGGCCTGCTGCTTAGCCAGCTTCACAGCACGGAACTTACCTTGACGGAACAACGCAATTTCACGTGCTTTTTTCTCATCTGAAAGCACTAGCACGCTTTCACCAGCTATAGGCACTTCAGATAACCCCTGAATCTCCACTGGTATCGACGGCCCTGCCTCATTTATTGCTCTACCATTCTCGTCCAACATGGCACGTACGCGTCCGGATACTACGCCTACCAATACTGCATCACCTCGCTTCAAGGTGCCAGACTGGACTAATATGGTCGCCACAGGCCCCTTGCCCTTATCTAGCCTAGCTTCAATCACAATCCCTTTAGCCAAACTTAGCTTAGGTGCGGTGAGCTGCAACAATTCAGCTTGCAGCAGTACGCCTTCCAACAAAGAGTCAATACCTTGCCCACTCTTTGCAGACACCTCAATAAACATAGTGTCACCGCCCCAGTCCTCCGGCACCACACCCTCTGTAACCAATTCTTGTTTTACGCGTTCGGAATTAGCATCAGGCTTATCAATCTTAGTCACCGCCACTACAATAGGCACGTTGGCTGCCTTGGCATGGTGGATTGCCTCTTTGGTCTGCGGCATTACACCGTCATCAGCAGCCACCACTAAAATCACAATGTCAGTCACTTTTGAACCGCGTGCCCTCATTGCCGTAAATGCCTCATGGCCCGGTGTATCAAGAAAAGTAATCATGCCGCGCGGGGTGTCCACATGATAAGCGCCGATGTGCTGCGTAATGCCGCCTGCTTCACCACTGGCCACACGGGTTCGACGGATGTAATCCAGCAATGAGGTCTTACCATGATCAACATGGCCCATAACGGTAACTACCGGAGCACGCGACTCAAGAGGAGCATTCTTATGCTCTTCAGATTCTGTCAGATAAGCGCTAGGATCATCCACTTTGGCTGGCTTAGCAATATGCCCCAATTCCTCCACCACAATCATTGCAGTTTCCTGATCCAACACCTGGTTAATGGTCACCATGGAACCTAATTTCATTAATGCTTTAATAATTTCGATGGCTTTAATTGACATTTTCTGTGCTAATTCAGCGACACTTATTGTCTCTGGCACCATGACCTCATGCACAATTGGTTCAGTCGGCAGGGAGAAAGCATGCTGAGCAGTTTCTTCCTGCTTGGCATGCTTAGCATGATGGCGTGGACTAGCGTTTCCACGACCAGCCGTCCAACCGCCAGGCCGTGCATCAATGACTGCGGGTGGCCGCTTCTTGTGACCAGCCTCAGGCCATGGGCTGGCTTTATCTGGAGCGGTAGTTTTAACGCCTTTTTTGGGTGTAGGCCGAACAACCTTGTCGCCCGGCTTGGGCATAGGTTTATGCAACGTGCCCTCGGCCAAATCAGGCTGAGCAACAGAGATTGCCGCCACTTCGGCAGTTGGAACCATTTTTGTTTCTGGTATTTTAACGGGTACTTTAATGGGCGGCACCACAGGCTCAACAACTGGCGTCGCTTTGCGTTTGGCATATTCTTTTTTAGCCTGGACTTCGGCGGCCTGACGTGAAGCTAATTCTGCCTGATTACGTGCCTCTTCAGTACGCAGAGCAATCTCCTGCTCGCCTAATATCTCTACTTTTGATGTTTTTAATACAGTCTGCACAGGCGTAGCCTTTACCACAACAGCGGCAGCTGGCTGCTCTACCTGGACAGCTGTAATTGGTGCAACCACACGCTTCTTGCGCACCTCAACTTGAATGGTGCGAGCCCTACCCGTGCTATCCGCCTTCTTGATCTCCGTAGTTTCGCGGCGAGTCAGTGTAATTTTTTTATTTTTCTCACTGCCATTACCATGCGCGCTGTGCAGATGCTCAAGTAACTGCGCTTTATCCTGTTCCGATATGCTATCTGAATCCTGCTGTTTGGCAACACCGGCCGCCTGTAGTTGTTCGAGCAGCAATCCAACCGGCAAGCCAAGCTCACCCGCAAACTGCGCTACATTCATTTTTCCCATCACCACCCCTTAATCCCCAAAATTTGAGACTGATAGCATTCAATACCCAACAAAAACCATTAACCAGACCGGTTTACAAATTAATTTACGCCCACGTTATTGATCCGGCCAGGATATGTTTGAACTTATTTGCCAGTAAAACTGCACAGTGATAACATCTCTCACGTCAAACTTTGCTTGACTGTCTCAATAGTCTTTGCCAAGCAAGATTTTGTTCTATCAGATACGCACAAATGACCGTATTAACCCTTTAAAGTTTATACCCAATAAAACTGGATATAGATTATGCAAATTATGGAAAGTCCGGGTTAACATAACTACCTTATACCAACTCCATTAGGTAAACCAAGGAGCGCGGGCAACCATAATCAACCGATTTGCACGTTCTTCATCAACACCCGCCAGCTCAACCAGTTCATCCACGGCCAAATCAGCAAGTTGTTCTTGCGTGCCAATCCCCTTGCTTGCCAAGGCTCGCGCGGTTTGCTCATCCATACCTTCAAGTTTGACTAAATCCTCAATGTTATGCTCCACCTGCTCTTCATTGACAATTGCTGCAGTCAACAGAGCATTACGTGCACGGCTGCGTAACTCATTCACTGTTGCCTCATCAAGTGATTCAATGCCCAACATTTCGTTCAGTGGCACATAAGCTACTTCTTCTAATGTGTTAAAACCTTCCAGGACTAAAATATCTGCTACCTCTACATCTACATCAAGCTTACTCATAAACAAATCACGCACTTTAGAAAACTCTTGCTCATTCTTCTGGCTGGATTCCTCCTTGGTCATGATATTAAGCTCCCAGCCTGTCAATTCACTAGCCAAGCGAACATTTTGTCCATTTCGACCAATAGCCTGAGCAAGATTATCTTCCTCAACCACCACATCCATGCTGTGATTTTCTTCATCCACCATAATGCTGGTCACGTCAGCCGGAGCCAAAGCATTAATTACACTGGCAGCGGGATCTTCTGACCACAAGACAATGTCAACGCGCTCACCCGCCAACTCATTGGTTACAGCCTGCACACGCGAACCACGCATGCCCACACAAGTGCCAATCGGATCTATCCGCTTATCGTGTGAACGTACCGATATCTTTGCACGAATCCCTGGATCACGCGCCGCACTAACTATCTCTAGCAACCCCTCCTCAACTTCCGGAACTTCAAGCTCAAACAATTTAATCAAGAATTCAGGCGTAATGCGCGACAGGGTAATTTGCGGCCCACGTATTGAGCGGTCCACACGCAATAAATACGCACGCACACGATCGCCCACACGCATATTTTCCTTTGGGATCATCTGATCACGCGGCAGCAACGCTTCAATCTTACCAAATTCGACGATGGCATTACCGCGCTCAATGCGCTTCACCGTACCGGAAATCAAATGCTCCTTGCGCTCCATAAAATCGTTCAAAATCTGTTCCCGCTCAGCGTCACGGATTTTCTGAAAGATCACCTGTTTGGCTGCTTGTGCACCTATGCGTCCAAAATCAATGGATTCTAATGGCTCTTCAACAAACTCTTCCAATTGAATATCTGGATTACGTTTCCGGGCCTCGCTAAGCTTGACATGCAAATCAGGCGTTTCAAAAGTTTCATCATCCATTACCTGCCAGCAACGAAATGACACATACTCACCAGTATTGCGGTCAATACTGACACGTACATCAGATTCCTCAGTAAAACGCTTCTTGGTGGCAGACGCCAAAGCAGACTCCAACGCACCAAACACGATCCCCCGGTCCACATTTTTCTCACGTGCTAACGCATCAACCAATAATAAAACTTCACGACTCATCACTATCTCCAGCCCACTCGAATGTTTTCTAACCTAATGTACTCACTCGCTTATTTTTTAAAATCCACATTCATCATGTTAAATTTTATTTCAGCTAGGTGACATAAGCAGTCACACTGCTCTCCATACACACTGGGCAAGACAAACATTTTTTGTTATACATAACACGTCAAGAAAATTTTAAAAACGCTTGGCTTAAACAAATTGTTCACCCCAAACAAACGGTCACAACATTAAAATGTAGGCACTAAGTGTGCTTTATCCAAATTGGATAACTCAATCGACACCTCTTTACCATCCACATCCAGTTGCAACACACCATGCTGAAAACCACTAAGAATGCCGATAAAATTCTTGCGGCCTGCCAGGGGCAGGCGTAATTTCAACCGCACTTTTTTACCGCAAAAGCGTATAAAATCAGCTTCTTTCTTAATTGGCCGATCCAATCCTGGAGATGAGACTTCAAGGCGGCCATAATCCACACCCTCTACCGCAAACAAACGTGTCAACTGATGGCTGACCAATTCACAATCTTTTACCGCAATTCCACCTGCCTGATCTAACAATACTCGCATCAAGCCTCGGCCAGATAATTCAAAGTCAACCAACTCATACCCCAAGCCAGTCACCGTGATTTCCACTAATTTCGCTACATCCATGATCATGCCCACAAATAAAAAATGGGCCTAGGCCCATCTGGAAAACTGCGTGGATTATAGCAAAAATAATCTGTTAGTGGAAATTGACCTCACTACATTGTCATTTGCATAGGAGCTACGTGGTTAGTTTATTTGGCTATGCCATCATCAAATATTAGGCGGATTCAACTCAACAATATACAACTCAATTATTTCTAGCCCTCAAAATAAATTCAAAAACAAAAACTTCCCCATCTTTAGAAATGTGGGAGAGAGCATAACGCGTTCAGGCTTGGTTAAAAACTACCATATAGGTAAATGGATTTGAGTAGGCTTACCTGCTTGTATCACTTTAAGATAAGCCATATAACCTATTGCTTCCACCTTACACATTATGGGGAAAAGAATTGAATGCTTCAAAAGCATAATTCCACGCTTTAATGTCCGCGAGAGGCGATTGTGATGTCGGCGGGACTGTTCTTTTGCCTGGCGAACCCGAGCCGCCTCCTGGGACTGCCGAAACTGTCACGACCACAGAGGCGGTATTTCCGGTTCCGACACTATTGGTTCCGGTAACCGAATAAATAGTTGTGTTCATCGGGCTAACAGTGCCGCTACCACCTGTAAAGCTGGTGCCAGTCCATGCGAAAGAAGTAGCAGCGGGACTACAATTTGCAACTAAAAATGAACTCGAGCCTAAACTAATTGAGGTGGATGATGCAGATAAAGTGCATGCAGGTGCTGCAATGGGCGATATGGGCCCTGATTTTCCACTACCAGCAACGGTCAGATTGCCATTAGCATCGGACCCATACCCGGTATAAGAACAGGAGTTTTCCGTTACCCCAACCAAGGTTACCGTTCCAGCGAGGACATGCTCAGTATTGATTACCATTGCAGCCAAAACAAAAATTGCGTCCTTGTGTATTCAAAAATTTCAATTTCATACCAGTCTCCTAATTATAGGTTTAGTTACCAATTCCCGAATCGGGTCTAACACGAAAAGCAATATGAGCTATGCGCGCGTCAAGAAAATATAAAAAAAATCTCAACGAATTGCCATTTTGTTTCTGCGGCAATAACCATTTTTTAGACGCTAGGTATCTTAAATTGAGTTATTTTTAATAAACTCAGCTTATGCCTTAGACTGTGTAACACATCCTTCACATGAAGGATAAATCGAGATTATTTGATTTTTAGATCGGAAAGAGGAGAGGCCGTTACAATTGCGCTCAAGAATAGGCAGCGGTGATCATGTACAGTTTGATTTATTGCAGCTAGAAAAGCTGTGTATTAAATGTGGTAAGTGGCACTTCAAAACTTTTGATGAAGTTCCGTCCAAGGTGGTTATTGATCCGGCAACAAATGGTTAAACTAAGCATGTATCCTTTACAGGATGCATGTTCAAGATAGCTATCTACAAGCCCGGGGGCGTTTTTTGGCGAATACCTGCATCGAGAGTGCCTTTAATAGTTTTGTCGTTCCATGCACAGCCCTGTAAATCATCATCAATTAAGTTCAATATTTAACTGCCTAATCAATAGTTCATTAATCGAGTTAATGGGGTGATCAATATTGATTCAGAATATAAGTTATATGCTCGTTCTGCCGATTACGCGATTTACCTTTCTCAAGCCAGGAAATATCTCCCCTTTCATAAAATTGGCATGGGCCATGTATAGCCAGCAGTAGAAGAAATTGGGGTTATTCTGAGGTAGAATTGGTAGCAGGGTGAATACAAACAGTCATTTTTACGAAGTTTATTTTAGATAAATAGAATTTTATAAAGTGGTTGCTTTGTTTTTCCCCATCTTATGAAAAATCCAGGTTAGTAGGGTGTGCAATATTCCGTTGATGCATCGAGCGTAATCTCGAATGGACATGATTAAAAAACTTCGCCCATAGGGTCATGGTATTCAATATTCATAAGGGTAAGGAAATTTAGTATTCATGGATCTACCAATTTATAGTTTTGTTTCACTGTCAATTGGTTTATTAGTCGGCGCAGGGTTTGTTTGGTTGATTATGCGTGCCCGCATTGCTGCGACTGAATTACGGGCAAAAACTGAAAGCCAAGTTGAAATTGCCACGCTTAATGCGCGTCTGATCGCCACACAAGAAGATACAAAGCGTCGCGCTACTGAGCTTGCTAATCTGCAAAAACAAGCCATGCTCTGGCGCGATCAACTTGATGTAGCGGGGGATGAGCGTGCGCAATTGGCCGAACGAGCGGATCGTGTTCCTAAACTTGTTGCTAGTCTTGAAGTGGCAAATCAAGAAATAAGCACACTCAAGCAATCCATCGCGGATATTCGTGAGAAAGTGGGTAGGGTTAACTCGACTATTGAGTCACAAGCTGAGCATATTGTGCAACTTCAGCAGGAACGCGTTACGCTGGTCGACCGACGTGATTTACTGATTCGGGATATTAATCTTTTGAATATGCAGGTATCCGAACTCACTCTGGGCCTGGAAGCTGAGCGCAAGCAGTCACAAGAAAAATTACAACTATTGATTGATGCCCGCGAGCAACTTTCAAATCAGTTCAAGTCCCTGGCCGGTGAAATTCTGGAAGATAAAAGCAAGCGTTTTACTGAGCAGAATCAAACCAACATAGGCGCACTGCTTGGACCATTGAAGACACAACTTCATGAATTCAAAGCTAAGGTTGAAGATATTCATCTTGAGGATACAAAGCAACAAGCAACCTTAAAGGCCGAGCTGCATCAGTTGAAAGATTTAAATCGGCAGATTACCGAGGAGGCTCATGGCTTGGCAACGGCACTCAAAGGCCAATCCAAGATGCAGGGAAACTGGGGAGAAATGGTATTGGAAAACATCCTGGATCGTTCAGGATTGAGATCCGGTAAAGAATATCGCCGCGAAGTCAGTTTTAACACCGAGACGGGCAAGAGCCGCCCAGACGTAATTATTTATCTTCCGCAAGAGAAACATCTCGTCATCGATGCCAAAGTATCCCTCAATGCCTACACCCGGCATGTTAATGCAGAAGGAGAAATTGAGCGGCAATTAGCGCTGAAAGAGCACGTTGCAGCTATATCCAGCCGAATTAAGGAACTGTCAGATCGCAATTATTTCAAGCTGCCTGGCCTAAATTCCCCCGAGATAGTTTTTATGTTCATTCCCATTGAATCCGCTTTTGTGGAAGCGTTGCGTGCAGACGAAACGTTATTCCAAAAAGCGATTGAACAGAATGTGCTGGTTGCGACACCGACTACTTTGCTTACCAGCCTCAATATTGTGCGCCAACTCTGGAGATTTGAAGAACAAAACGCTAATACTGTAGAACTCGCAAAACGTGCAGTCATGGTACACAAAAAGCTCTGTACCTTCATATCCTCTATGGAAGGAGTCGGCAATCAACTCGATAAGGCCAAAGAGTCATATAAAATAGCAATGGATCAATTTACTCATGGGAAAGGCAATCTTATTCATCAAGTTAATGATTTTAAAAAACTTGGTATCGCAGTACAAGGAAAATTCTCTGAGGATCTGCTGTCCAAGGCAGGGCTCGAATTGGAGTTCCTGCCCGAATTACCCGCACAAGAAAATGTACCATTGGAATAAGTTATGATTAATGATCAAGTCAAAAGCGACATAGACCGACTCTGGCTGGATTGTGCTATGGGAGGGATTTCCAATTCGCTCATAATAATCGAACAGGTATCCTTTCTGATTTTCGCGCGCCTGTTGGATATAGAAGAAACACAACATGAGCAAAATACCTTACGCCCCGGTGAATCCCCCCATCATCTTTTTCGGGTTGACCAGCAAACGCTACGCTGGCAAAACTGGAGCCGGATGAATGATGGCGAGAGCATGCTTAAGTTTGTGCGCGACGAGGTTTTTCCCCATCTGCGCATTTTCGGCGGCAAAAAATTCACATTTGGCGAATACATGAAAAACGTATCGCTCCAAATTTCAAAGGCCAGCCTGTTGATCTCAATGGTGGAGCAGATCGAAAAGTTACCGCTGGGCAATATCGACATCCAGGGCGATTTATATGAATATTTGTTGAGCAAACTCACCACGGCAGGTATACATGGCCAGTTTCGCACGCCGCGCCACATCATCAAGCTCATGGTGGAGCTTATAGACCCCAAGCCGTTTGAAACAATTGGTGACCCAGCTTGCGGCACGGCTGGGGTTTTGGTAGCAGTAATGGAATACCTGCGCAAAACTTATCCTACACCGGAGTCCATCGAAACACTCAAAGGTGGCAGCAAAAGCTACTCTGGTGAGCAGCTTGTACTTAATCAGAAACCCGTTCAGCACGGCATGTTTCACGGCTTTGATTTCGATGCCACTATGCTGCGTTTGGCTGCCATGAATTTGATGCTGCATGGGGTGGAAAATCCAGACCTTCACTACACTGATACGCTTTCAAAAGTATTCCCGGAAAGATTCCCGGCCATTGCCGACGGCGACAAAGGTGGGCTGGATATCATCCTCTCAAACCCGCCGTTTAAAGGCACGCTGGCGGAAGATGTACATCCTTCGTTACTCAAAGTTGTCCAAACTAGAAAATCCGAGTTGCTTTTCATCATCCTTATTCTGCGCATGCTCAAAAATGGTGGCCGTTCCGCTACCATTGTGCCAGACGGAGTTCTGTTTGGTTCAAGTAAAGCCCATTTAGCCGTACGTGAATATTTGCTTGATCATAACCAACTGGAAGGGGTGATCTCACTTCCATCCGGTATATTCAGATCTTTTGCAGGACTTTCTACCGCTATTTTGGTGTTCACTAAGGGTGGATGCACTCAGGATGTATTTTTTTACGACGCGCAAGCCGACGGACTCTCGCAGGAAGAAAAATGTCAAGAAAATGGGGACCATAGCCTGTCCGACGTATTAACCCAATATCGTCGCTGGTGTAATGGCGAGAGTGATTTTACTGATCGAACTGCAAAAGCTTTCAAAGTTTCCGCCGCAGATATTCGAGCCCATAATTTCGAACTTTCAATACGCCGCTACAGGGAAACCAGGCATCAGGAAGTGAAGTACGAGGAACCCAAGATGATTCTGACGCGCATGCAAACGCTTGAGGCCGAGATTCAACGCGACATGGCTGAGTTGGAGGCTATGCTTCGATGAAGTTCGTTAAACTGGGAAATATGGCGCGAATTATTTGCGGAGGATCGCTTGACCGATCAAACTCTGCCTATTGGAACGGTTCAATTCCTTGGGTTACTGCGAGGGATATTCACGACGGAAACATTATTGACTCGTTAGAAAGGATTACAGAATTTGGCCTGAAAAAGTCAGCATCTAATTTATTGCCAATCGGAAGCATACTTGTGCCAGCGAGCATGGCTCTCGAAAATGTTGTCATTAATGATGTACCGGTTGCCATTAATAAAGATTTAAAAGCAATTATTGTTGAATCCCTTGATCTTGACAGGAATTACATACAGTATTTTTTGCTCTCGAAGGCGAATAATTTTGAGATTAGCGGCAACGAATGGATGAAAAATGGGCATGCAACCGAAATTCTGGCTAATATTAATATTCCGCTTCTGCCCATGAAAGAGCAGCGGCGTATCGCCTTAACCCTCGACAAAGCTGATGCTATCTGTAAAAAACGCCGTGCCACACTTAAATTGGCAAACAATTTTTTGCATTCCATTTTTTTGGATACGTTTGGCGATCCGGTGACAAATCCAAAAGAATGGCCAATTCCTCCAATTGCTGTTAAGGAACGTTATTTGCAAATTCATAATAAGATGATTTCCATTAAAGAAAAACTTGCAAATGAACTGGTTCAATCAAATTTTCTTTTCAACAGTCTTGTCGCATCTGTCTTTACATCGCCTGAGGCAGCCTGAGCAATGGGGAACAAAATATGAATGCACCGGCCGCTATTAATCAGACGGGTCTGACCAAAATTTATATTGAGAATTTTAAAGGGATCAGTTCCGAAATTCAGATTGACCTAAAACCGATTACTCTACTTTTCGGTGCAAACAGCGTTGGCAAAAGCACCATCATGCAAGCGCTGCAGTATATGCGCGAAGTACTGGAGCGCAACAACGCCAACCCCGATCGTACTCTGCAAGGTGGAAATTTTGTTGATCTGGGGGGATTTCGCAACCTCGTCCATCTACGTGATACGACGCGCCAGATTGCCATTCAGATCGAACTATCTTTAGGTGGCAAAGGGCTGCCTGATTTGGTGCCGGAAGCCTTTGATGATTGGCAAACAGATGATTCTAAGGTATGGGCTTTTTACAACCTATTACATGAAACACGGAATCGCGTTGAGTCGGTAAGCGTGAAACTGGTGATTGCCTGGAGTCATTTACGCGATAAAGCTGTGGTGGTCGGCTATCAAGTGGGCGCCAATGGCGAATGGCTGGCCGAAATAAATGCTACAGATGATGGTCGGGATGTCAGTATCAGTATTAATGAGATCAACTCCATTTTTATGCGCCAGTTTACGCAGGAAGATCTGGACAATCATTTAGAATATTATTTGCGATCGAATGCGAATTCGCTCGCTTCCGGTGACTCCATAGTCCCCAGCATTGAAACTCACTATACGATATGGCCGCATATTATCGAGACGGTAACGGATGCGGGCATGGAAAAGACCGGCGAAGGGTTGCGTGAGTGGCTTTCCGGTTTTGACAGCGCGTTGCCGCGATTGGGCGAGCTGCTGCATATCCCGGCACCCGATGTAATCGGTGCGGAAAATGTGTATATCGCCCGAGAGTTCACCGCTTTTATTTCGTCTCTGATTGTCGGACCGGGTTTGCTGGTACGCGATGAATTGCGCAAAATGCGCTATGTCGGGCCCATTCGCCATGTGCCCGCACGCGATTTCGATGCCAGCCTGACCAAGGACGAAGCAGGATGGGCAGACGGTTTGGCTGGCTGGGAAGCTTTGCTGACTGGACAACAAAGCCTGATCGATGATGTCAGTCGCTGGATGGCGGATGAAGACAAGCTCAATACCGGTTATGCAATCGAACGCCGCTGGGTACGTGAAGTCCGTTCGGAGTGGCTGGATCTGATTGGCTCTGAAGAATTGAACCCGCAGCGTAAGTGGATGTTGAATAAAGCAATTGAATCCTTGCTGACCAAGCCCCGCATCGGTTTAATCGATACTAAATCCGGCCTGAAAATGCAGTCACGGGATGTCGGAATCGGCATCTCGCAAGTACTGCCAGTGGTGGTCGCTGCGCTGGAGCCTTCTGCAAGCCTGGTGACCATCGAACAGCCGGAGCTCCATATTCACCCTTCGGTGCAAGTGGGTCTGGGTGACTTGCTAATCTATAGTGTACTCCGCCACGATATGAGCTTTTTGATTGAAACGCACAGCGAGCATCTGATTCTGCGTTTACTGCGCCGGATTCGCGAAACATCGGAAGGTGGTTTACCGTCGGGCTTTCCACCTGTTTCCCCGGAAATGATCGGGGTTTATTATGTGGGTCGCGGAGAAAATGGGGTTCAGATTAAATCCTTACCCATAGATGAAGCAGGTGAATTCACGGAAAGCTGGCCTAAAGGATTTTTTGATGAACGGGCCGGAGAGTTGTTCTGATGATCAAGGAATTTGCATTAGATCCGGATGCCATCACTTCGTCTTATCGGGAATTTTGCTACTTTACAGAGAAGTTCGGTGTGAGCCAGGGGCGGGTGATTTCTTCATTTCCAAAAAAGTGGAGGAAGCTAGTTTGTGATTCTGCTTTGCGCGAGCATAAGGGTAAAGTTGAGTTTTCCAAAATTGTAGAGCGCCTGAATAAATTTGGTAGTGATATCGTTTTTGATACGGGCCGACCGAGTGGCGAAGGTTCTCAGACATGGATTGATCGGGCATTAGTAGAGCATGCACGCAAACCCTTTGCGGCGATTATCTCAGCTACTGCTGTAGATCACCCTGATGTGCTGCTAAAAGATGAAATTGATGAAGAAAACCCGCGCTTCAAAGCCGCTCGACAGTGCGCTGTTCCTCGAACAGCCCAAGCCCTGATAGGCTGTGCTGAATTTTTGATCCGGCACGCTAAAATAATTAAGCTGGTTGATCCGCATTTTGATCCTACCAAGCCTCGCTATCAGCGACCGCTAGAGGAAATATATTCTCTATTGCCCGGTAGCAAAGCCGTTGTGGAAATACATCGCAGCGATGAAATCGCAAACGACGAGCTGATTCGACGTTTCCAGCAGAGCGTTTTCATGTTGCCTTCAGGGGTGAAGATGCAATTGCATATTTACGAGAAAACACAAATGCATAACCGCTTTATCATTACAGAGAGTGGCGGACTGATTTATGGGGTTGGCCTTAGTGATAATGAAGACGGTGGTGGTGCGCCGGATGAAGAGGTCACCTTGATGGAAACAGCAGTCAAAAATACTCGCTGGAATGACTACAGCAAAACTTCGCCTGTAGCTATATGGCCATGATAAAAATATTTATGCCGGTGAATTCAGTTGGGAAAAATGAACGTACGCGGCCTATTGATTAACACTATTCACACCTTCTTATGGTTTACTTTGCAATGACTGCATTATTTACTTTGAAATGACAAATCAAAAATTTATTGATCTTCCTCCCTTGCTGAGCGCCCAAGGCACTGTGCGTCTTCCTGGTTCAAAAAGTATTTCCAACCGCATGCTGTTGCTCTCAGCGCTATCTCATGGGGTAACTGAAATCCGTGATCTTTTGCATTCAGATGATACAGAGCACATGCTGCAAGGATTACGCACTTTAGGCGTATCAGTGGAAGCACTGGGAGACCATGCTTATCGTGTGCAAGGGTGTAATGGCGATTTTCCGGTTAAAGATACCAAGCTGTTTCTCGGCAATGCGGGCACAGCTTTTCGCCCGTTGACAGCTGCCCTGGCATTGGCGGGGGGGCATTATCAATTGTCTGGCGTGCCGCGTATGCACGAGCGCCCAATCGCCGATTTGGTGAATGCGTTACGTGGATTAGGTGCGGATATCCAATATCTGGGGGCGGAAGGTTTTCCTCCGCTCGAAATACATCCTGCTAAGCTACTTAGCGGAAGCCGCATTGCGGTACGCGGTGACGTTTCCAGCCAGTTTCTCAGTGCTTTATTGATGGCGCTGCCATTAATGCGTAGTTCAACCACGGTTGAGGTGACGGGTGAATTGATTTCCAAGCCCTATGTCGAAATTACTCTGGCGATAATGGCGCGTTTTGGAGTTCAGGTTGAGCGAGACGGCTGGAATTCGTTTACGGTTTCTGCCGACAGCCGCTATACCACGCCGGGTTTGATTCATGTCGAGGGCGATGCTTCATCCGCTTCATATTTTTTGGCTGCGGGTGCCATCGGTGGCGGCCCAGTGCGAGTTGAAGGTGTAGGTCACGATAGTATTCAGGGCGACGTACGTTTTGCCGAAGCATTACAGCTTATGGGCGCTCGCATCGCAATGGGGCCGAACTGGATGGAAGCGCATGCACCGGAAAATGGCAGAATGAAAGGCATAGACTTGGATTGCAATCACATTCCCGATGCAGCGATGACGTTGGCAGCGTGTGCATTGTTTGCCGACGGTGTAACCACGCTGCGAAATATCGCCAGCTGGCGCGTTAAGGAAACCGATCGCATCACAGCAATGGCCACTGAATTGCGCAAACTTGGTGCAACGGTGGAAGAAGGCGCGGATTTCATTCGCATCATGCCGCCTCAATCCTTGATTTTGGCTCCTCAATACTCAATCGATACTTATGATGACCATCGCATGGCAATGTGTTTTTCGCTTGCCGCATTTAGTCAAACGGGCGTGCGTATCAACGATCCTCAATGCGTCGCCAAAACTTTTCCGGACTACTTTGAATGTTTTGCCAGCGTGGTTAAACCTGTGCCAGTCATTGCCATTGATGGCCCTTCTGCTTCCGGCAAGGGTACCGTGACGCACCTTGTTGCAGCACAGCTTGGATTTCATTATCTTGACAGCGGTGCGTTGTATCGCTTATTGGCGTTAGCTGCGCAACAACATGGAATAGCGTTGGATGCGGAAGATCAATTGGCTGATCTGGCGGCGCGCATGGATATACGCTTCGAGGGAATGAATTCATGGCTAAATGGCGTGCAGGTGAATGATGAGTTGCGTTCCGAACAATCAGCAATTGCGGCGTCCAGAGTGGCAACATTACCAGCGGTGCGCACCGCATTATTGGGCAAGCAACATGCTTTCCGTCGGGCACCAGGATTGGTTGCGGATGGCCGTGATATGGCGTCAGTGGTATTTCCTGATGCGGTTTTAAAAGTATTCCTAACTGCCAGTGCAGAGGTTCGCGCTGAACGGCGTTATAAACAGTTGATGGAAAAAGGAATCAGTGCTAGTATTCCAGACCTTTTAGAAAAAATTTGCGCGCGCGATAAAAGGGATAGTCAGCGTAGTGCGGCTCCATTGCAACAGATGCCCGGAGCCAGTTTGCTCGACACTACCGACTTGAGTATCGGGCAAGCGGTGCAGGAAGTGCTAGCACGTTATCATTCCATGCATTGAATCCCGCGCATGAGTCCGATATAAAAGTTGTATTGATGTACGTTTGATAGCCCCGCAACGAACCTATCGTTCGGGTTTTTTAACCAGCCCCGCCAAAAGCGGGTTTGTCTTGGATATCTTTATAAATGAATGCTAACGCTGCTGTAATTGAAAACGACCTGGAAAGTTTCGCCTCCCTGTTTGAAGAAAGTTTGACGCGCAAAGAAATGCGCGCTGGCGAGTTGGTCACTGCACATATTGTGCGCATCGATCATAACGTAGTGGTGGTGAATGCCGGTCTGAAATCCGAAAGCTTTATCCCTGTCGAGGAATTCTTCAACGCCGCAGGCGAGATTGAAGTAAAAGCTGGCGATTTCGTTACTGTAGCGATTGAATCGCTGGAAAACGGTTACGGTGAAACCAAACTGTCGCGCGAGAAAGCTAAACGCCTCGCTGCATGGATCGAGTTGGAAGAAGCGATGAAAGAAGGCAGAATCGTTGAAGGTTATGTCAGTGGCAAAGTTAAAGGTGGCTTGACTGCTATGGTGAATGGCATACGTGCATTCTTACCCGGTTCGTTAGTGGATATCCGACCGGTCAAGGACACTGCACCTTATGAAAATAAGACCATGGAACTCAAGATCATCAAGCTGGACCGTAAACGTAATAACGTAGTCGTTTCACGCCGCGCGGTGTTGGAAGCAAGCCATGGAGCGGATCGTCAGGCCATGATGGAAAACCTGAAAGAAGGCGCAATTGTCAAAGGTATTGTTAAGAATATTACTGACTATGGCGCGTTTGTGGACTTGGGCGGTATTGATGGCCTGCTTCATATTACCGACTTGGCTTGGCGTCGTGTCAAACATCCATCTGAAGTGCTGGCGGTTGGCGATGAAGTGGAAGCCAAAATACTTAAGTTTGACCAAGAGAAAAACCGTGTTTCTCTCGGCATCAAGCAGATGGGTGATGACCCATGGACCGGCTTGGAGCGCCGTTATCCACAAGGTACCCGACTGTTTGGTAAGGTGACCAACCTGACTGATTATGGCGCGTTCGTAGAAATCGAACAGGGTATTGAAGGTCTGGTGCATGTATCCGAAATGGATTGGACTAACAAGAACGTGCATCCTTCCAAGGTAGTGCAACTCGGTGATGAAGTTGAGGTCATCATTCTGGAAATTGATGAGCAGCGCCGCCGTATCTCTCTTGGTATGAAGCAATGCAAATCTAACCCATGGGACGATTTTGCCTTGAACCATAAAAAAGGCGATAAGGTAAAAGGCCAGATCAAATCGATTACTGATTTTGGTATTTTCATCGGCCTGGAAGGTGGGATCGATGGTTTGGTACATTTGTCTGACCTTTCCTGGTCTATACCTGGCGAAGAAGCTGTACGCAATTATAAGAAAGGTGATGAACTTGAGGCCGTGGTATTGGCAATTGATGTAGAGCGTGAGCGCATTTCGTTAGGCGTCAAACAAATGGATGGTGATGTCTTTAATGGTTATATCGCAACACACGATAAAGGCAGTGTGGTAAACGGTGTGGTTAAGGCAATTGATGCCAAAGGTGCAACGATTACCCTGGATGGTGATGTTGAGGGTTTCCTTAAGGCTTCTGAAGTGTCCACTGACCGTGTTGAGGACATTCGTAACCATTTGAAGGAAGGCGATACAGTGAAAGCTATGGTTATTAACGTAGATCGCAAAAATCGTGGCATTAATTTGTCGATCAAAGCCTTGGACAAGACAGATGAAGTGGTAACAATGCAGAAATCTGCTCCACCTGCTGTAGACAACACATCTACTACGGCCGGAACGACCAATTTGGGTGCCTTGCTTAAGGCTAAAATGGAAACCAGCAAGATTGACGCACAGTAAGGAGTGATAGGAATGACCCGTTCTGATCTTATCGCAAAGTTGGCGGAGCGTTATCCGCAACTATTGGCCAAGGATGCCGATCTGGCAGTTAAAGTAATCCTTGATGCCATGGCGGAAACCTTAGCGCGGGGAGGACGCATTGAAATCCGCGGTTTCGGCAGTTTTGCGCTGAACTATCGCCCACCACGGATGGGACGCAATCCAAAATCTGGTGATAAGGTACAGGTTCCAGCCAAGTATGTGCCGCATTTCAAAGCGGGGAAGGAATTACGTGAACGGGTTGATTACACACCTTCCTAAAGTCTGTTCTGAGTTTTTTAGAGAGTTCGGGGCAATTTAATCATAAGTATTATTTTGTAATAAAAAAGTTGGCGGCCTGTCGCAAGATAGTGCCGTCAATTTTTTGCTCATTCATACTTATATCGTAACAAAAAATTATTACAGGTGAATTATGCGCTATATGATTTGGTTATTGCGTACAGTCTTATTTTTGGTTCTTCTTGGTTTTGCTATAAAGAACGATCAACCTGTAGTGTTGCACTATTTTTTTGGCTATGAATGGCAAACATCACTGATACTTATTCTGTTTCTTTTTTTTGCCGTGGGCGTAAGCGTCGGTGTTCTTGCAGTGCTGGGCAATATTTTTCGGCAGCGCAGGGAAATTGCCACCCTAAAACGCGAGCTGCGCCTAAAAAACAAACTTGCCAATGTTAACGATGCTAACCTAGATATTTCATGAATTGATACATGTCATAGCTCCGGCCATTAAACAATCATTGACTGATGATGTTGTGCCTACTATGCAAGATATAGATTTTTCCGGGCATGGCATATATTGCCCTTCCCTTCTAAATTTTTCTAACAAATAAAATATTTGTGTAACTTTATAATCGGTTTATGAAATACTTAGACTGATTACTTACATATAATATTTTTAATCTGATCTGTCATTTATGGAATTTGAGTTGTGGATGCTGCTGGTTTTTCCGCTATTTTTTGGTATGGGCTGGCTGACAGCGCGTATTGATATCAAGCAAATGTTATTTGAATCTAGTGCGCTGCCGCGTTCCTATTTTCAAGGACTAAACTTCTTGCTCAATGAGCAACAGGATAAAGCAATCGAGGCATTTATTGAGGTAGTTAAGGTTGATCCACAGACGATTGAATTACACTTTGCGCTAGGTAGTTTGTTTCGCCGCCGTGGCGAGGTAGACCGCGCCATTCGCATGCATTTAAATTTGATTGAACGCGTCGATCTAGAAGAAGACAAGAAACAACAGGCGTTATTTGAGTTGGCGCAGGATTACCTTAATGCCGGAATATTAAATCGCGCCGAAGAGCTATTTCTAAGACTACAAGCTACATCCTATGCCAAGGCCGCGTTAAATTTTTTACTCGAGTTGTACCAAAAAGAAAAGGATTGGTTTAAGGCGATTGACGTGACACAACGTTTGACTGTGTTATGCGGTCAGCCGCATGGTAAGGAAGCTGCCTTTTTCTATTGTGAACTGGCTACCGCAGAGTTGGCGCAACAGCAAATCGATGCTGCCCGTACTCATCTGGAACAGGCACTGGAAGCCAATCCGCAATCAGTGCGCGCCACGATGATGTTAGGCGACATGGAAAATTCGGCGCAGCATTTTTCAAACGCCATTGAAATCTGGCAGCGTATCGAACAACAGAACCAGCAGTATCTACCCTTGGTGGCTGAACGTCTGCTACAAGCATATCGTCAAACTGGGCGTGTAGATGCAGGAATTGACAAATTACAAACCTACTTAAGTAAACACCCCTCATTGGATTTGATGAACGTGCTATTTGATGCCATTCTGCAACGTGATGGGGCTGAAGCGGCATATAGGCTAGTCCGTGATGAGCTGCAGCGCAATCCTATACTGCTTGGTCTAGATAAACTGCTTGAGGCGCGTTTGCTGGGTGTATCAAGCGAACACCGTGCTGATGTGGAGATGGTGAAAAATTTAGTACACCAACGTACGCGAACGTTGGCAATGTACCGGTGTGCTAATTGTGGTTTTAAGGCACGCCAATTTTATTGGCATTGTCCGGCATGTCATGGTTGGGAAACCTATTCGCCACGCAGAAACGAAGAAAATGGACTAAACATATGAGCGATCCCAAGATAATTATCGCACTTGATTACGCCGATACGCAGCCTGCTCTGGAATTGGTGGCACGGCTTGAGCCTGCAATGTGTCGCCTCAAGGTGGGACTGGAATTATTTACCACGGCAAGATTTCAATTGATCGAACAGTTAATGCAGCGTGGTTTTGAAATATTCCTTGATCTTAAATTTCATGACATCCCTAATACAGCCGCACAAGCATGTAAAGCTGCCGCTGAATTAGGCGTGTGGATGGTCAACGTACATGCACTAGGTGGGCGCAAAATGATGGAAGCAGCGCACGAAGCAATGAGCTTGTATACCCAATCGCCTAAACTGATTGCCGTGACAGTGCTGACCAGTATGGCACAGGAAGATTTAGCCGATATGGGGATTGTAACGACTCCTGCCGAGATGGCGTTACGTTTAGCTAAGCTTGCGCGTGATAGCGGGTTGGACGGTGTGGTATGTTCTGCACGGGAGGCTGCTTTGCTGCGCCAGCACTGTGGAAGTGAATTCTGTTTAGTTACACCGGGTATTCGCCTGGCCGATGCTGCTGCCGATGATCAATCACGCGTTATGACACCGTGTGCCGCACTGGGTCAAGGCGCGGACTATCTGGTAATTGGCCGTCCCGTCACCCGTGCCGCCGATCCGTTGCAGGTACTGCAGAGTATTATTAAACAAATCGGAGAAGAGGCATGAACCCCTCTTTACCGTTATTTGATCATGCGCCCATACTGGCCGGCGATATATTGCTCGATCATCGGCCATGTCTGGTTGGAAACACTGTTGTTTGAGTAGCCTTAATCATGGCTTGATTACATTTGAAATTTGAATCTAAATAACCATGCAATTATGAACACTGCATTCCGGCGCAATTTATTGCCCCAAACAATTCTATCTTTTTTACCGCTGACGTTGTTTTTTCCAGTTGGTATAATATACACTGGCATCTTTCTGTTTCTATTTAGTTTATTGTACTCTGGAGATTATCGGTCGAAATGGTTGACCGTTAAAGAGAATCCACTTTTCTGGCCTATTCTAGGTTTGTCTGCAATAACATGCTGTGCCGCAATTTTATTGGAGCGGCCTCAAAATTCCTTCTGGTCAGGTTTTTTCCACTATCAAATTTATATTGTTTTGTTGTTTTTTATTAGTGTCGGATCAGGCGATTGGCAAAAACGGGCAGTCATGGCTTTTTTTGTTGGCGCCCTCTATGCAGCAACGCTGTATTACCTCAATCTACTACAGGTACTTCCAAACATAGAAATATTTGCGAATTATCTGGTTTATCGGGGAAACAAGTCTATTTTGCTTGGTATTTTGCTGGCAATCGCTGCTGGATGGATGTTGTACGAAATGGCATCACTTACTGATCGCCGGTGGCTTTGGTTGAGGATTTCAGCATTTTTATATGTTGTAATCGCATTGTTATTTCTTGCCAAGTCGCGCACTGCCAGTCTGATTTTTGTCTTGTTATGCTTATTATTTTTTTTAAAATATCTCACAATGTCTTGGCGTAGCGTGCTCTGGATACTTGGGTTCGTATTGTTACTTACAGTTACCTGGCTATCTGCATCGAATTTGCGTTTGCGCACCATCGGTACCATAGATGATATTAATGCCTTTTCACAAGGCCAACAAATAAGTGATGATGGCATTCGATTAGAGATGTATAGCGTTACCTCCAAAATTATTGCTGAAAAACCATGGACAGGCCACGGAATAGCGACATGGCCATCGCAATATCAAAAACATGCCAAAGGTTTACCCAGTGAAGGGACACGTACCCCGCACAATGATTACCTATTTTACGCTGCCGAAATTGGATTAATCGGATTGGCTGCCTTACTATGGGTATGGCTGACCCAATTGACCGTTGCATGGAAAATTGGTGGCGCCCCTGGTATGTGGCTAGGTATGTTAGGGATAGCCATCATGGTTGGCGGCATGTTTAACGCTATCTTGCGGGATGCGGTATTTGGCATGCCATTTATGGTTTTGCTTGCCATTCCGCTGGCTGGTGTGAGGCGTAATCACGTCCAAGCAGTATGACTCAAGAAACTGAAAAATCAGTAACCCAGCCTCATGCAAGCGCTGACGAGCGTATCATTTTGTGCATGAAATGGGGCGTTAAGTATGGTCCTGAGTATGTCAACAGGTTATATGCGATGGTGACACGACATTTACATGGGCCATTTCGTTTCATTTGTTTAACTGATCGAAGTGAAGGTGTACGCGCCGAAGTGCAGTGCTTGCCCATTCCTGATTTAGCTTTGCCAGAAGGTATTCCTGAGCGCGGTTGGAAAAAACTGACTACCTTTGAAGCCAATCTACACGGATTACAGGGTACCGCGCTGTTTCTCGACCTTGATGTGGTGATTGTCGATGACATTGACTGTTTTTTTGAACAACCGGGCGAATTTCTGATCATCCACGATTGGAAGCGGCGTTGGCGCATTACTGGCAATTCTTCAGTTTATCGCTTTCGTCTTGGCGCACATGCTGAATTGTTGGCCGAATTCCGGGCAAAACAGGCTGATGTACGACGTAACTTCCGGCATGAGCAGGCATTCCTCTCTGACTGGTTGCATCGTCAAGGAAAATTGAGCTATTGGCCTGATGCTTGGTGCCGTAGTTTCAAATATCACTGTATTCCCCGTTGGCCTTACAACTATTGGTCTGCCCCAATTATTCCAGAGGGCGCACGCATTCTCATTTTTCATGGCGAAGTCAACCCGCCCGATGCGCTGGTCGGACGGCGTAACCGAAGGTTCCGATATATGCAGGCCGCACCTTGGATATCTGAGCATTGGACTGAATGACATTTCCATGAAACGTATATGTATTTTATTTAGCTTGCGAAACTACGTCCATCACGCTAATCGAATGGCGTTGATATGAGCAACCCGACTGCAACACAACCCAATATCGTGCGTACCGAAGTAATCGTTTCAACTTACAACAATCCAATGGCACTGAACTATGTGCTGCTAGCACTGGCCGGTCAACGCAACGCCGACTTCAGCGTGTGTGTAGCGGACGATGGATCCGGCGAACCGACGCACGCGCTACTTGAGAGTTGGAGTCACCGTCTCAGCCCGATTCCGCTGCGCCATATTTGGCAGCCAGATGACGGTTTTCGTAAAAACACTATCTTGAACAAAGCAATCAACTCTTCACTAGCGGATTACCTCATCTTCATCGATGGCGATTGTGTCGCCCGCCCTGACTTTATTGCCAGCCATATTGCGCGCCGCACCGAGGGGGTTTTTCTTTCCGGTGGAATGATTCGTCTGCCAGATAGAGCAACTTTAGCACTATCAGAACAAGTTATTGCCAGTGGCAAGGTTTTTCAACTGAACTGGATCGTCGCACAGATAGGGCTGCGAAAGCTCAGCGTGCTGCTCAAGGCCGCAGTATTGCCGATGGCCTTAGCGAACAAGCTTGAGTGGCTCACGCCAGTCAAGCGCACTTGGAACGGCGCTAATAGTTCGGCTTGGCGTCGCGACTTGATTGCAGTTAACGGTTTCGATGAATCATTAAAATACGGCGCCGAAGATGTGGAGATGGGTGTGCGCCTGAATAACCACGGTATTGTCGGGCAACATATTCGCTACAGTACTTGTCTGCTGCATATTGAACATTTACGTGGCTATGCCGACGCTAATATTGTGCGGCGTAATAAAGCATATGTACGTGAAGTAAGGAAGAATGGCATCGACTGGACCGCTAATGGCATTGTCAAGCTTGCCGTACGGCCAGCAACAGAAATTGAATACGACCAATTACTTTCTTCTGGGAGATAAGCTGTGCGTATCACTACAGAAATTAACAGCGCATGAAGCACGCATCAATTGTGGTTGGCAGGCATAAGCGAAACGATATTTTTAAGCCTGGTGCTGGTCCTAATGGAGGCGAATTTCATTTACCGTACCGTTTGTTGCGTGAACTGTTTCTGGAAGCCGGGATCGAGCTTTCAACCGCCGATATGAACATGGGCCGTGAAGTAATATTTGAACTGCATATCAACGCGCGGCGTCGCTTGCCAAAATGTCCAGCCTACGCATATCTATATGAAGACCCGATTATTCGGCCACTCAACAGCGAAATGGCGCAGTTACGCCATTACCGTAAGGTATTTACATCGAATGAAACTCTAATCGATGGCAAACAAATCTTGTGCTTGGATTACCCCAACGATTTAAGTTTGCGGCCAGTGCCGAGTTTTATCGAGCGTGATTTGTTTTGCGTGATGATTGCGTCAAACAAAGCGCTACTACATCCACATCACCGTAGCTTGCATGATAATCGCATTGAAATTATTCGCTTTTTTGAAGCGCACGCTCCTGAGTTGTTTGCGCTATATGGCAAGGGTTGGGACATCCCGGCGGTGCGCCCCGGCCGAACAGGACGTCTTATTAAGCGTATGAATGAATGGCGTGCCCGTATTGCCCCCAGCCGACCATTCCCAAGTTATCGCGGGACAGTGTATACAAAATCAGAAGTTTTGGATCGCGCCAAATTCTCAATCTGTTACGAGAATTCACGCGGCAGCCCAGGTTATTTGACCGAGAAAATTTTTGATTGCTTTACCAGCGGCTGCATACCGATTTATATCGGTAGCACACACAGAACAGCGCTCATTCCAGAAGATTGTTACATCGATGGCGATCGTTTTAATAGCTCTGCGGAGATGTTGCAATTTTTACAATCAATCGATGCTGTCAGCCACGCGCGCTATCAAGCGGCAATCCAGCGCTTTTTGGCTGGGCCAGACAGCGTACGCTTTACCAACGCATATTTTTGCCAATCGCTGGTAAACGTTATAGTGGCTGATTTAATGGGGAAAGGTGAATCCGCGCCGGTTTGAAACTCTTGTCATATGATATACAAATGGTGTAATTGTCATTTAACAACCATCAAGGCCATCAGCTCGCTTTCACTAAATCCCGCCGCCCGTCTTGCCTCAATATTGAAAGGCCCGCGCAGCGTTGGCGCATTGTAAATTTCTGCAAGTGAAGCATAAGTCGTAACAGGCTCGAGGCCACGCGTCTCACAAACCCAGTTAAACCAGCGATTTCCAATCAAAACATGGCCAATCTCATCCGCAAGAATAATGTCAATAATTTCAGCTGCCGCAATATCTCCTGCCTGCGCAAGCTTGGCCCGTAAAGGCGGAGAGGCATCCAGGCCGCGCGCCTCCATAGTGCGCGGAACCAGCGCCATGCGGGCAAGGACATCATCCGTGGTTTTTTCGACCATATCCCAAAGACCGTTGTGCGCTGCAAAATCACCGTAAGCATAACCTTTCGTACCCAGATGGGCAGAAAGCAGGGAGAAGTGTCGAGCTTCTTCTGCTGCTACCTTGAGCCAGTCAATGTAATATTCACGCGGCATTTCCGGGAAACGCCAGATAGCATCCAAGGCCAGGTTGATCGCATTAAATTCGATATGCGTCAGTGCATGAATCAGCGCAGCACGGCCTTCTTCAGTACGCATGGACCTGCGTGGTACAAACAGGTGAGAAACCAGCTCAGGAAGCAGTGGATGGCCTGGGATAGCTTGCAGTGTTTTCAGGGAAGCATCAGCCTCCAGGCCAATTTCACCTTTCTTCCATGCTTGAGCTAAAGCAATTACGCCAGCGGATTTCAGAACAGGATCCGGCTCTGCCAGCCAATGAAGCGCTGCCAAGCGAAGTTCTTTAGGAACATCAAGAAGCATATGCTATGCCTGCGTCTTTTCAAACAACGCGATGGACTCGACATGGGAGGTGTGCGGAAACATGTTCATCACGCCTGCGGCTTTTAGGTCATAACCCTTCTGATGCACTAATATCTCAGCATCACGCGCCAGCGTTGCGGGGTTACATGAGACATACACGATGCGAACCGGTGCCGCCGCATCAGTACCCAGCGCCTTGACCAGTTCAAACGCGCCGTCGCGTGGCGGGTCAATGAGCATTTTGTCGAAATGGCCTAACTGCGCCAATGCCGCTTCGTCTATCTCAAACAAATTCATCGCGCTGAATTGGGTGTTGCCCGTCAAGCCATTAAACGCGGCATTCTGCACGGCCCGCTGAACCAGCGCCGCGCTGCCTTCGATGCCCACTACCTGAGCACCACTGCGCGCAATGGGCAGCGTGAAGTTGCCCAATCCGCAGAATAAATCAGCGATGCGTTCATTCGGTTGAGGATTAAGTAAACGCATGGCACGGCTTACCATAACGCGATTCATATCAGCATTGACTTGGGTAAACTCGGTCGGTGCAAACGGCATGGTAATCCCGAACTCTGGCAGACTGTATGTCAGCGGCGGTGCGTCCAGCGGGTAAAACGGCACTGCAGTTTCCGGCCCTTTTGTTTGCAGCCAAAACTGTACCGCATAAGTATCGGCGAACCGTTTGATTGCCTCTTCGTCAGCCGGCGAAAGCGCCTGTAAAATGCGTAGTACCAGCACATCCACATGTTCGCCGACTGCCACTTCGATTTGCGGCAATATATCGCGAGTGGTAAAGCTTTCATTCAACTGCCCCAACAGTGGCAATAGCTTGGCAATTTTAGGTGTCAGGATTTCACAATGCTGCATATCCGCCACATAGCCGCCACGCTTTTCGCGGAAACCTACCAGTGTCTTGCCCTTCTTCAATACATGGCGCACCGAAAGCCGCGCCCGCTGTCGGTACCCCCACGGCTGCCCATAGATCGGCGGTAAAATAGTCTGCGCCTTAACCTTGCCGATATGCCACAGGTTATCTTCTAGAATGCGCTGCTTGGCGGCAACCTGTGCACGTGCATCCATATGCTGCATGGAACACCCTCCGCACACGCCAAAATGTTTACATTTCGGCTGGACGCGCATGAAAGTTGGCTTAATAACTTGGCCGAGTTGCGCTATCTCAAAGCTGGTTTTTTTACGATATGACGAATAGGTGACGTGCTCACCCGTCAATGCGCCTTCGATAAAAATTACTTTACCATCCGCATGCGCAATGCCGCGACCTTCGTAGTCAAGCGATTCAACAACAACGCTGTTTGCGTGTACGGATTTATCAGTCATCTCACTCCGCAATTTTAAAAAATTTAGTTTCCAGCATGATACCAATCCGCCCCATACCCATGTTTATAAAAATAAAGCTCAATAGCACGCCAGCACCATTTGCTAACATATCGACATAATCAAAAACTCGGTAAGCGGTCATGCGCTGCAAATATTCTATTCCGACACCCAAGGTAACCAACATCCCCGCTATGAAAATACGTGGCGCCCGTTGTTGATAGACCTGGCAGAACCATAGCATCAAAAAACTGTATGCCAGTGCATGCTCCAGCTTGTCAGCATTTAAAAAATGCATCGGTTCCGGTGGATGAGGTGTGAGTGAAAGATACATAACCGTGGCAACCCAACCCGCTCCCAGCACAAGCCAGATCCGACGAAGCTTGGACATGGTTATAGTTTTACGGTTGGCCAAGCAGCGAGATATTCCATCCAGTGCGGTTCGGGGGATTTACTCAAAGTATTGCGCACCAATTCACATTCCTGTTCATAATGAGCATGTGTGAATTGACCACGCATCAACTGGAAGCGCGCATAGACCAAATAAGTATTTACCACATCGGTCTCACAGTAATTGCGGATTTCATTCAGTTTGCCCTGCTGATAAGCCTCCCACACTTTGCTACCGTCCATACCCAGTTTGCCGGGAAAACCGATTAGCTTAGCCAGATCGTCCAACGGAGCATTGGCGCGGCCTGTATACAATGCAAGCAAGTCCATCAAATCAAGATGCCGGGAATGATAACGGCTGATGTAGTTATTCCACTTAAAATCTTTGTCATCCTCTCCCATATCCCAATAGCATGCGCACTGAACACCGTGAATCAAGCCACGGTAGTGCAGCACGGGCAGGTCAAAGCCACCGCCGTTCCATGACACTAATTGCGGGGTATATTTGTCAATGCCGTCAAAAAAACGTTGAATGAGTGCGCCCTCGCTGTCTTCCAGCCCGCCCAACGACCACACGCGGAAATTGTCGCCCTCGCGCAATGCGCACGAAATAGCCACCACGCGATGCAAATGATGTTGCAAAAAATCACTGCCTGTCTTTTGGCGGCGCATCTGAAAGGCCATCTCCGCCACATCTTTATCGTTCACCTGTGCATCAAGTCCATACAGAGTCCGAAGTCCGGCAACATCAGGAATAGTTTCGATATCAAAAACAAGAACAGGAGCCATTAACGCCAATAGTATTGTAAAGTTGAAATGAATGAAGGCATTAAAAAACTCCCGGAATTATAAAATTAACTTCTCTAGCTCTAAGCAGTCACTTTTTTGACCAACCGCCGCCACTCTGTACCCACCAACCCGCTTGGGCACGCTGTATCCAGCGTTGCGCAAATGTATTGCGGATATCACCTTCCCACTCGGGATGTGCGTTAGCGCGCGCAATCTCGGCATACAACGACTTACGGTCCTGATTTTCCGCTGCAACCAGCCCATTGACCTTTTGGCGTGCGGCCAGTGGAACTATGTTTGCATCGCGTAAGGCAACCATACCATCAGAAGTTAACCCGACCGCGCCGTTGGCATAAAACTCTGCCAATTGTGCATGACGCGTCTGCATGGACTGTTTTAAAGCGCTAACGCCAGGTGTATTAATTTCGATGTTTACCTGTGCCGATGCAACCGCAGAAACACACAGTACAAACAACGCAAAACAAAATTTAATTAAGTTATTCATATTGCTTTCTCCTTTTTTGCATCAGATGTAACGGGCAGGGATTTATCAGGTTTCGGGGTTGTAGCAGATTTATCGGTTTGCCAAACTTCGTCGATTATTTTGTCAGCTGCCTTTTCTGCTGCTGCGGCAGGGAAATAAATATTGATGGTAACGCAGGCGCTCAGTGCCATGCCCGCCAAAGGTAGTACGGTCCAAATTTTTTTCATTGTGCCCCTCCTTTATTTGATCACTGCCTTATTGTCCTGCAATACCCGTTTCAAGCGGGTTATCAGTTCACCCCAATCTACTTTGCGATTGTAGCCCATCACAGTGATGGCGGGAATGCCGCCACCTTTTACGATCGTATAAGCATTGCCATTGTCTTCCGCCCCTGCCATCGTGCATATGTCATTGTGCAGCGCACAACTCAGTCCGATGCGCTCATAGCCGAAGTTCTCAAAGATGCGGAGGAAACTGCGCTGCAAGGCAGCAACTCCGCCTGCGCCACCCAGCGAAGAAATATTTTCTACTGCTTTTTGGCTGATTTTTTTACGATACTTTCCGGGACTACTTGCCAATTTGGCATCAAAACGCACCGGAAGCCAGTTCACCAGTTCGAGATTATTCACTCCCAAATCAATACGCCCCTGAATATTGCCGAAAGAAAACGTGCGCGTGAGCAGGTCAAGATCCAGCTCACGCATGTCCAAATTACCTGACAGACGAGGTGCGCGACCAAAGGGATCAAACAGCTCCAAGTGGTTTGCCAGCACCGTGCCATCAAATACCCGAAACAATAAGGTACCATCCACCTTGAGTAATTTGTCCTGGTAACTTACTTTGGGGATAGAGCCTGACAGTGAACCGTGCATTTCAGGCCAATGCAATGCGGTGCTGAGCTTCTGCATGGAAATCGACGTCAGCGTGCTGGAAAAACTCCACTGCCACGTATCATTTACATTATACAGATGGAAATCGTTCACTTTTAACTTGCCGTCAAGTATGGGTAATGTGGCTGTTGGCAGCATGAAATTATTCCCGCGCATCTGTATTTGCCATTGCGTTGCGCCCAGCGGCAATCCCATCAATTCACCGTCGGCAAAAGCCACATGCGCCATACTCTGCGCTTGTGCATGCCACGGAATGTCCGCATTAATACCGTGTAGGGCAAATCGTTTCTCACCATCCACTACAGCTACGTCGCGCAACTTAATCAGCAATGCTTGTGTAGCGCCATCGCGGTATTGCCAATCCACATCAACATGCCCTTTCAGCTCTGTTGCTGATAAAGCGCTCTTTTCCAGAAATGGTTTAGCATAATCAGCAAAGCCATCCACCAGCGACAAATTTTCTCCAATCAAACGGCCTTCCAATAAATTGCTTTTCTTAACGTCCCACAGTGCTTGCATCTCAACCTTGCCTACCCCCGGCAAATTGACTACAGCCTGGGTTACTTTTAGCTGTATATTGTCCCACTGGCCAGAGGCCCGAAACGTATGCCCGCCACGCAAATACAACGGTTGCCAGAATAGTTCACCACCCTGCCAATCGAGTGCGCCACGCCAATTCCATGTTTGGCCTGTACGAGCAGCATCTACATGCAGCGTACCTTGCAATTTTTCGGCAGCATGCAAACCGCTCGTATCCGCAGCGGCTAAATCGGTCAACCGCAAATCAGCGTTAATCTGGCTTACCCCCGCTTTATCACCATGTACCACCAAGGTGCCATTCAGGGCACCCTGTGTAGGCAATGGCCCATTCGGTGGAAGCAAACTTGCCAGACGCTTACCTTGCGCGTTGCGCAATAGTACTGTGGCACGCCACGGCTGCGCGCGGAAATCAGCGTTTACCTGCCACAACTCATTAGCTTTAGCGGTAAGCCGCAATTCCAACCGTTGCGAGGCAAATTCGTAACTAAACGTGAATGGCAAGTCTGAAATCGCATCCAGCTTACCTTTATGGCATGTCACGCGAGCTGAACTAAGCAAAAATTCCGAACAGTGCACGTGTACCTTACGCCATATTTTTTCCGCCATATGCAATTCGTCTATGCTAAATTCTGCCGAACCCTCTTGCGCCAATACCACTTTAATTCCGCGTGCAGCAAAGCTCGGTGCAGCAACGTCTGCCACGTTTAATGTAATTTGCACGGCATAAAGCGGCGCAGACAAAAATAACGGACAAAAACTTAACAAGCCGAATAGGCAGCCATTTAACAGGCGGTTTATGGTATAAATAATTGTCTTGTTAAACATATAACCGCTCAATTTTATGATACTGAACCATACTTCATTTCTGCTAGACCAGTTTCATCAACCATAATTCTGATATGAGATTTTTTTCCGCGCTATCCCTGCTCTGCTTGTTTGTCCTGAAACCCGCTTGGGGCGAAAATATTTCACTAAAGATTGGCAAACACAATATTCATGCCGAAATTGCTAATACCCCGCAAAGCCGCGAACGGGGACTGATGCAGCGTGGTCGTCTATGCGCTAATTGCGGCATGTTGTTTATTTTTGAAAAAGCTGACAGGTATAGCTTTTGGATGAAAAATACGCCACTGCCGCTAAGCATTGCCTTCATCGCCGTCGATGGCGCCATTCTCAATATTGAGGAAATGCAGCCTAACACTCTAGATACGCACGATGCCCAAGGGGATGCATTGTATGCGCTAGAAATGAATAGTGGTTGGTTTACCCGGAATGGCATCAAGCGAGGAGTAACGGTCCAAGGATTAAGGCGAGCTCCCGTAGGGCATTAATTTTGTTGAACTGCCATAAAAAATCCCGGCGAATCCCGGGATTTTTTATTTTGCGCAAGCTTGACCCGCAAAAATTACGCGTAATTCTTCGCTACAAAATCCCAATTAACCAAACCCCAAAAAGTTTCGACATACTTGGCGCGGGCATTGCGGTAATCAATATAGTAGGCGTGTTCCCATACGTCACAAGTCAACAAAGGTTTGTCTGTGCCAGACAAGGGGGTAGCTGCATTACTGGTATTAACGATATCCAGCGAGCCATCGGCTTTTTTCACCAGCCATGTCCAACCAGAGCCAAAATTGCCCACGCAAGAAGCTGAAAATGCTTTTTTAAAATCTTCGAAACTGCCCCATTTTTTGTTAATACCCTCCGCCAGCGCTCCACTGGGTACACCGCCACCGTTAGGCTTCAAACCATTCCAATAAAAGGTATGGTTCCACACTTGGGCGGCATTGTTGAAAATACCGCCACTGGATTTTTTGACAAGCTCTTCCAGTGTTGCGTTCTCAAATTCAGTCCCTTTAATCAGGTTATTGAGATTGGTCACGTAAGTTTGATGATGTTTTCCATAGTGATATTCCAAAGTTTCTTTGGAAATGTGCGGCGCCAGTGCATCCATCGCATAAGGTAGTGCGGGTAACGTATGTTCCATCTGGTTCTCCTCAATTTAAGTTTCAAGTAGTTCAAAATTACAGCCGAATAACAGTCCTTGGGCTAAAAAATCGGCATCATTTAAAGACTGGTGCGATTTCACCCATTCTTGCTAACAAAACTCACCGACTAATCGGTTTGTATCGAATTCGCTTAGGCTTCGCGCCTTCCTCACCCAAACGCTTCTTTTTATCCGCTTCATATTCCTGATAATTGCCATCAAAAAATGTGACCTGCGAGTTGCCTTCAAAGGCGAGGATATGAGTCGCTATACGATCCAGAAACCAGCGATCATGCGAGATAACCAGTACGCAACCAGCAAATTCCAGCAGCGCATCTTCAAGCGCACGCAAAGTTTCTACGTCGAGGTCATTGGAGGGTTCATCCAGCAACAGGACATTACCACCCGAAATAAGGGTTTTCGCCATGTGCAGCCGTCCGCGTTCGCCACCTGAAAGATTACCGACCAGCTTTTGCTGGTCTGCACCCTTGAAATTAAAGCGGCCAATATAGGCACGCGATGGCGTCTCAAATTTGCCCACGGTGAGGATGTCATTACCGCCGGAAATAACATCAAACACGGTCTTATCGCTCTCCAGCGCATCGCGCGATTGATCTACATGCGAAATTTTAACTGTTGATCCGATTTTTATTTCGCCAGAATCCGGTTTTTCTGTCCCAGTTAACATGCGGAATAACGTTGACTTACCCGCGCCGTTGGGACCAATAATGCCGACGATAGCACCGGGCGGAATTTTGAAGCTGAGATTGTCAATCAGCAATCGGTCACCATACGCTTTAGAAACATTGTTAAACTCTATAACTTCATTGCCCAACCTATCCGCCACGGGAATAAAAATTTCCTGGGTTTCGTTGCGCTTTTGATATTCCTGCGAATTTAATTCTTCAAAGCGGGCGATACGCGCTTTTGATTTTGCCTGCCGTCCCTTTGGATTCTGGCGCACCCATTCCAGCTCTTTGCTTAGCGCTTTTTGGCGTGCGGACTCAGAAGATTCTTCTTGTTTGAGTCTTGCTCCTTTCTGCTCTAGCCAACTTGAATAGTTTCCTTTCCACGGAATGCCGTGGCCACGATCGAGTTCTAAAATCCACTCAGCGGCATTGTCAAGGAAGTAGCGATCATGTGTTACCGCCACCACGGTGCCAGGGAAGCGCAATAGAAATTGCTCCAGCCATTCTACCGATTCGGCATCTAAATGATTGGTCGGCTCATCCAGCAACAACATATCCGGCTTCGACAGCAACAGCTTGCACAGCGCAACACGACGTTTCTCTCCACCAGAGAGATTTTTGATCACGGCATCCCACTCGGGCAGACGCAATGCATCGGCGGCAATTTCCATTTGTTGATCCACATTTCCGTCACTGGCAGCGATGATGGCTTCAAGTCGCGCCTGCTCGGCGGCCAACGCATCAAAGTCGGCATCAGGATCGGCATAGGCGGCATACACCTCATCCAATTTTTTCTGCGCGCTGAACACCTCGCCCAGCCCTTCCTGCACTGCTTCACGCACGGTCTGTTCCGGGTTAAGTTGTGGCTCTTGCGGCAGATAGCCAATATTCAAGTTCGGCATCGGAATGGCTTCGCCTTCAAAATCCTTATCCACTCCAGCCATGATCTTCAGCACGGTGGATTTGCCCGAGCCATTCAGTCCAAGCAGGCCAATCTTGGCACCAGGGAAAAAGCTGAGGGAAATATCCTTGAGAATTTGACGTTTGGGCGGAACGATCTTGCCCACGCGGTTCATCGTAAAAACGTATTGGGCCATAGTGTCTGTTGTGTATCGAATTATTAATGAAAGGTGTGCAAGCTTACCCCAAGACCTTAAATTTTGGGAGTATTAAAGGGCGAAAAGAGAAAGACGCATATTGAATTTTACCGATTTTTTATTTTCTAATAGGTAAAGTACATGCTGCTAGTTACTTATTAAGTCGCAAGCTAATTAAGCCCTTCAATATTGGGTTAGTAATTTGCGAAGATCAGTCGGCAATAATCGAATCAAACGGGTTACGCAGCAAAAAATAGGCCGCCACTTTTTTGAGTAATTCGCGTGCTATCTTGATTGAGACTATTTCGTACTTGATATATTTTACTTTACTCCTGACTCAGCCAGCGACTTCTGATTTTTGTTCATGTCGTCCAACCCGCCACAGTAAGCCTTGTTAATCCAGTTATCGGTTCCCTCCCGGTAGGAACAGCCGCTTTGCCACTTAGGTATTGGCATAATTTATGTGATATTTGGGGAAGCTGTTTGATACTACCGAACTAAATCTTTACAAATAGAAGCCGTTACTCAAGATCAAGTAAGTTGGCTTTCGGCATGTATAAAATCGACGTGGCATTGTTTAGGATCAATAAACACGATAAATATATGTGTAATTGTATCCAGCTTATTGAATATGTACGTTTTATATAAGTGTGCCGAGCAAAGAAAAAGTTATTTCAAGCAGTACATTCGCTCAATCTCTAAATTAGACCACTTAATATAGGCATCCAATGAATAATGAAGCCCTCGGTATGCTTCTAAAATGTATATCACTTACATAACAAGTGTGTAAAGCCATATTTTAAGGATAGGAATCGACGAGGACTTATGCGTATTTTAATTATTGATGACGTACAGATCAACATTACGTTGTTACAGCATCTCATCAAAAAAATTCCAGAATGTGAATCTGTTGCTTTTACCGATCCTTGCATGGCAATGGATTGGTGTAAGGATAATGAGCCAGATCTTGTTGTGGTTGATTATATGATGCTGCAGATGGACGGTATTGAGTTTACCCGACAATTTCGTAGTTTTAAGAACTACGAGACGATTCCTGTCTTAATGGTCACGGCCAACCATGAGATTAGTGTGCGGCACGATGCATTAAATAGTGGGGTAACCGATTTTCTTAATAAACCATTAGACACTATCGAATTCATGGCGCGTACCAAAAATATGCTTGAATTGCGGAAAATCCATAAATATATTACCGAGCGTTCTGAATGGTTAGCGGAGGGAATACGCAAAGCCACGTCCGAGATTGTAGCCCGTGAACGGGAGACTATTATTTGTCTCGCCCGTGCAGCTGAGTACCGTGATCCAGAGACAGGAGCGCACATACTACGCATGGCACATTACTCGAAACATATTGCCCGGAATCTCGGATTGCCTTTAGATCAGCAGGAGTTGCTGCTGGAAGCCGCACCAATGCATGACATTGGCAAGGTTGGCACACCTGATTCAATCCTGCTCAAGCCAGGCAAATTAACTGTTGAAGAGTTCACCATCATGAAACAGCATGCAGCGATTGGTTATAAGGTACTTAGTACCGGTAATTCGCACATACTCAAGGCTGCAGCAATAATCGCCCTTTCCCATCACGAAAAATTCGATGGTAGTGGTTATCCGAGCGGTCTGTCAGGCAATGATATTCCATTGTTCGGGCGCATTGTGGCAATCGCAGACGTTTTCGATGCATTGACCTCTGAACGTCCGTATAAAAAAGCTTGGAGTATCGAACGGGCAACACAAATGATTCGTGATTGTGCAGGACAGCATTTTGATGTGAACTGCGTCAATGCTTTTTTCACCGATTTTGATGAAGTACTGAAAATCAAGAATACATTCGTAGACGACAAATACCATTGAGTTTAGAGGTTGCACTTTAGCCTGATGAATTTAGTTTTAATATGGTGATAGTAGGAGGTATTTGATATGAAAATCAGCCAAATCCGTTGGTCTGAGAAAGCTGGATGGGAGAAAACTCCAGGAGTCTTAGTAAATGCTGATATGGTATTAGTTTTTGCTGACAATGCTTTTTTTCAAACTGAAACTTGCTATGCCCAGCTACATGAAATGTTCCCTGAAGCCCGTATTGTTGGTTGTTCGTCTGCCGGTAATGTATTGGGTGTAGAAATCACTGATGGAGATATAGTGGCGACGGCAATCAAGCTAGAGCATTCCAAGGTTTTACTTACATCGGTTGATGTAGAACCTGTCCAGAATGCGCGGGAGATGGGAATACACTTGATGACCAAGCTGGGTGATCCTGAATTACGCCATGTGATCGTTTTTTCTGATGGCCTACTAGTGAATAACAGCGAGCTGGCGAAGGGATTGAATCAAGCGGGCGTATCGGTCACCGGCGGTCTGGCGGGCGATGGTGAACGGTTTGGAAAGACTTGGGTAATAGCGGATGCACCTGCAAGAACTGGGCGTATTGCTGCCTTAGGCTTTTATGGCGACGTTACTATCAAAAGCGGATGTTTTGCTGGCTGTGAAGCATTATGTGCCGAGCGGATCATCACCAGATCAGAAGGAAATGTGTTGTATGAGATTGAGGGAAAACCAGCATTAGGTCTTTATAAACAGTGCCTAGGCGAACAGGCTAGTGAACTTCCCGCCAGTGGCTTGCGATTCCCTTTAAGCATTCAAGCGACCAAAGCGGACAAGCCTGTGATACGCACATTATTGGCCGTGGACGAGGTGGCACAAAGCTTGATTTTTGCCGGAGACATGCCTCAAGGCCACCTATGCAAACTGATGCACGCCAATTTAGATAACACGTTAGACAGTGCCATATCGGCAGCTGAAGCGGCACAACCTGCCAATCGTGAAGCTGCTGGATTGTGTTTGTTGGTAAGTTGCCTCGGAAGACGTTTAGTGATGGGGAAGATGGCTGAAGATGAATTGGATATCGTACAAGAAAAACTGGGCGCTGAAACTTATATCACCGGTTTTTACTCTTACGGCGAACTGGCTTCGTTCAGTAATGCCATGCCCTGCCAATTGCACAACCAGACAATAAGTTTGACCACTATTTACGAAAATGGTTGAAACAATAAGTATGGGATTTTTTAAATAACTAGAACGATGAGATGAAATGAAAATATCCCAAGTGGAATTTTCATACAGGGATTTCATTAAGCACATAGTACGTTTGCATGAAGTGGATGGAATGACGGTACTTGAAATGGACAGTTTGCGTTAAATGCAGTAATTCGCATTAGATTGATTGTGAATATAATTTTGATGTTTGCTTTATATTGAAGGGATATTTTATGAAAATCAGTCAAGTTCGCTGGTCTGAGAAAACCGGATGGGAGCGAGCCTCAAATTTTTTTGCCGATGCCAATTTAGTGTTGGTATTTGCCGACAATAACTATTTCCAAACAGAGGGTTGCTATATTCAATTACAGGAGATGTTCCCACAGGCCCACATTGTCGGGTGCTCTACTTCGGGCAGTGTGATGGGCGTAACCATTAACGATCGGGATGTGGTTGCTACTGCAGTCAAGTTGGAACGGTCTAATATTAAAGTGGTATTAATTGATTTAGATCTGGATATGGGAGCAGCGGAGTTAGGAATGTCCCTGATGGCAAAGCTGGTTGACTCTGACTTGCGCCATGTGATCGTTCTTTCAGATGGCCAACAAGTCAATGGTAGCGATCTGGCGAAAGGATTGAACCAAGCGGGCGTACCGGTCACTGGCGGTTTGGCAGGAGATGGTGTGCGATTTGGGAAGACATGGGTAATGGCGGATGCACCTGCCAGGACTGGGCGCATTGCCGCCTTGGGCTTCTATGGTGATGTCACGGTCAGAAGCGGGTGTTTTGCCGGTTGGGAAGAGTTCGGTGCTGAGCGGATCATCACTAAATCTGAAGGAAATGTGCTCTATGAGATTGATGGTGAGCCAGCACTGGATCTATATAAAAGATATCTGGGTGAGCAAGCTAATGAACTTCCCGCCAGTGGCTTGCGATTCCCCATGAGCATCCAAATGACCAAAGCGGACAGGGCTGTAATCCGTACTTTATTAGCAGTAGACGAAGTTGCACATAGCTTAACTTTTGCTGGTGATATGCCCCAAGGCCATCTTTGCAAACTGATGCGTACCAATCTAGATAACTTGATTGATAGTGCCGGATTGGCGGCTGCTGAAGCCCAGCCAGTCGACCAGATTGAGACTGGCTTGTGTCTGCTGGTGAGTTGTGTCGGAAGGCGTTTAGTGATGGGGCAAGCGACTGAAGATGAGTTGGATATCGTACAAGAAAAACTGGGCGCTAAAACTTATATCACCGGCTTCTACTCTTACGGCGAACTAGCTCCGTTTAGCAACATCATGCAGTGCCAATTGCACAACCAGACTATGACTCTAACTACTATTTACGAATAAACTTATTCCATGCATCGTTTACTTAAACGTCAGCTACAGCGCCATCTAGGAAAGGACTTTCAGCCTGATGAGACGATGGGGGTATTTTTAGAGGCCATTGATAACTATTATCAAGAGGTGGACAGGGAGCAACGCTTACTGCAGAACGTTTTACATATAAATACCACCGAACTAAATGCGGTGAATGAGCATATGCGTATTCAGAACGCTGAAATAACGCGCACTTTGCTCAACACTTTGAGTGATGGTGTATACGCTACCGATATGCAGGGACAGCTTACTTTCATGAATGCTGCTGCCGAGAAAATCCTCGGTAGAAGTGAGCAAGAGCTTATCGGTCACCCAATTCATGAAATTGTGCAACATCATCTCCCCGATGGATCATTATTCCCCGCCGAACATTGCCCACAGTTTATAGTGATTCGGAGTGGTAAATCGATTAATGGTGGGGGCCATTATATCGGGCGTAATGGCAATTTTATTCCGGTGGAATATTTATCGCGTCCAATCATGGTAGGAGGTAAATTTATTGGGGCACTTGTATCGTTTCAAGATATTAGCCTGCGTCAAGAAACAGAAAATAATTTACGGATTGCATATGACAACTTAAGAGAAACACTAAGTGAGCTGGAATTCCAAAAATATGCTCTGGATCAGCATGCCATCGTGAGTATGACCGATCCAAACGGAAGAATTACCTATGCCAACAGTAAATTCTGCGAGCTTAGCCGATATAGTCATGAGGAATTGTTAGGCCACGACCATCGTATCTTGAATTCCGGCCACCACCCACGCTCATTCTTCAAGGAAATGTGGAAAGTCATCAGCCATGGCAAAATTTGGCATGGCGAGGTAAAAAACCGTCGCAAAGATGGTATCTACTACTGGGTGGATTCCACAATCATTCCATTATTGAATGACCAGGGGATACCATTACGGTATATCTCGATTCGTACAGACATTACTGCACGTAAGGAGATAGAGATTCAAATAGAAGAACAGCGGGCATTTTACGAGCAGATTAGCGAAACGTTGGATGAAGGTTTGGTTGTGCAGGATGTAAATGGGCGATGCATCTACATGAATTCCGAAGCTGAGCGTTTGTTAGGATGGTCACGAGCAGAGCTTGTTGATAGATCTGTGCATGACACAATTCACCCGCAGACAGCAGACGGACATCCGTTGATAGAGTGTTATTGTCCAATTATATTAGGGGCGAAAGCAACAGGAGGTGTGCGTCTTGATGATCAAGTTTTTACGCACAAGAATGGTACAGTATTTCCGGTAGAAGTGTCTTCCCAAGTGTTTATGCGTAACGGTGTGATCGACTCTATTGTGATGGCATTCCAAAATATTTCTGAACGAAAAAAAAGTGAACTTTGCATTCGGCAAACTCAAGAGCGGCTTAATCTTGCTTTAGAGGGCTCTAACCTGGCATTGTGGGATCTAGATGTTGCCAGCGATCGCATTTACTTAAGCAGTAAATGGGCGGAAATGTTGGGTGGGATACCAGAAGAAACACTGATGACGGTGGAGAGCTTGTTTAATTATATTCATCCGGAAGATCGCGAACAAGTACAACGATTGTGGGTGCCTGTTGTGAAAGGGCTGTTACCTCATTATTCGGTTGAGTGTCGAATAAAATGTCGAAATGGCGAATGGTTGTGGGTATACACACAAGGTAAGGTAGTAGAGCGTGATGAGACAGGGTATGCGATGCGCCTGACTGGTACCTGTGCTAACGTAACTGAGAGAAGAAGGGCGGAAGATGCGTTACATAAGTCTGAGACCAAATTGCGTACACTATATGACTCGACTAGCGATGCGGTGATGCTGCTGGACGAAAAAGGATTCTTTGATTGTAACTTGGCGACATTGCAGATGTTTGGATGCGTATCACGGGAATATTTTTATTCACAGCATCCAGCAGATTTATCGCCGGAGAAGCAACCTGGCGGCCAGAATTCAATGATATTAGCGAACAAGCAGATTGCAATAGCAATGAAAGAGGGGAGTAACCGTTTCGAATGGGTGCATAAACGCGCGGACAATGGTAATACTTTTGATGCAGATGTTTTGCTTAATGTCATGATGCTAGACGGTAGGCCAGTTCTACAAGCAACCGTGCGTGACGTTACTCAACGTAAGCAGGCAGAAAATGTGTTGCGGCAATCGAAAGTGATCGCGGAACAAGCGAACAAGATTAAAAGTGATTTTTTGGCCAATATGAGCCATGAGATACGTACTCCGATGAATGGCATTATCGGTATGACCGGATTGATGCTCGATACTGAATTAAGCCCAGAGCAACGTGAGTATTTGAATTTAGTAAAAGCTTCCGCTGATTCTTTACTCCATATCGTTAACGATATTTTAGATTTCTCTAAGATCGAGTCGGGCAAGATGGAAATTGAGAAGGTGGAGTTTTCATTGGAGCGTATGTTGCGCGATACGATAAAGCCGTTAGCAATACGCGCGCACCAGAAAAATTTAGAACTGATACTGAATATTGCCACCGATGTGCCGGATCGTGTGTTTGGGGACCCTGGTCGTTTGCGCCAGGTTATTGTTAACTTAGTCAATAATGCCATTAAATTCACGGAATTTGGCGAAGTTGAAGTGTCAGTTCGCCTTGCCGATGATGTGCAAAAAATGAGCGCCAAGTTGAATTTTAGCGTACGTGACACTGGCATCGGTATACCTCAAGAAAAATTCCAAACTATTTTTAATTCATTCTCGCAGGCAGACACTTCAACTACCCGTAAATATGGTGGAACCGGCCTGGGCCTAACCATTTCAGCTCAGATCATTGGATTAATGGGGGGGCAAATTGAATTGGATAGCGAGGTGGGAAGGGGTAGTACATTCCGTTTCACAATTGACTTACCAATAAGTTCCGTGGCTGCCTATAGCCAATATCAACGTTTCGGGCAAATGACCGGTATGCATGTTTTGGTAGTGGATGACAACGCCACTAATCGTAAGTTGATGCTCAATATATTAAGTAGTTGGAAGATGTTGCCAACTGTAGTAAGTAGTGGCGAAGAAGCGTTAGCTGAAATGCAGCGTGCAACAGCTTTAGGCCAGCCTTATTCCCTTGCGATACTTGATTTACAAATGCCGGATATGGATGGTTTTGAGCTGGCTGACCGCATTCGCAGGCATCCACAATATGTTGAAGCGATCATGATGATGTTAACGTCGGAAGGGCAGCGCGAATATGCGGCGAGATGTCAAGAATTGGGCATTACCAGCTATTTAACGAAACCTGTATCGCAGTCCGACTTGCTTAATGCCATCATGATCGCGCTAGGCGAGCCAAAGCCACAAATAGCGCAACTCATCACTCATCATTCACTGCGGAAACCGCGACATAAGCTAAAGTTGCTGTTAGCAGAAGACAATGCGGTGAATCAGGTACTGGCGATCCGGTTACTGGAAAAATCGGGACATACTGTAACCGTAGCAAATAATGGCTTCGAGGCCGTGCAATACTGGCAGAATGAACAATTTGATGTAATTCTGATGGATATTGATATGCCAGAGATGAACGGATATGAGGCGACCCAGCGTATCCGCGAGCAGGAACAAAAAAACGGTATGCACACTCCCATTGTCGCAATGACCGCCCATGCGATGGAAGGAATGCGTGATGAATGCTTAAATCATGGCATGGATGGCTATCTGTCCAAACCTATTGATACTGTAGCATTGTGGTGCGAACTGGATAAGGTGATGCAAAATATTAAAGGTGAAGCTAGTACACACGCTTTGTCTTCTGTGCAGTTGCCTGTAGCAGATTTTAAAAAAATACGGCAAACGGTCGATAATAATCGTGAGTTGTTCGATGAGATCGTAAATATATTTCTAGCTGATGCACCGCCCTATTTGCAACGTATCAAAACAGCAGTTAATGAAGGAGATGTCACGACAGTACGCCACAGCGCTCACGCGCTTAAAGGCATGGTTGGCGCATTTGCTGCCGGGCGTACCATGCATGCTGTTACTTTAGTTGAGCACGGAATCGGGCAATCCGAATTAATTGATGCGGTGGCTGAGCTTGAAGCGTCGCTGTCCGAATTACAAGCTACTCTTCGTTCTTACAAATGGTGATTAATATTATTGGGTAATTTTGGAAGTTTGCCGGACGTTGTTTGTAAACCCGGCTTGTTTTTTTACAAAATAACCGTTTATATGTACTAGCTCAGACCTGATCTGACAGTTACCGAATTTTTCGGGTGTCTGTCAGATTAAATATGGTTTAGATTTTTTCCACTCCAAACCTGTTTCCCACTGAGTAACGTTTCCAACGGCGTTCTGCCATTACAAACCTTGCCCTGATGAGTTCTTTCATTATTGTAATAATTGAGCCATTCGT
>QFXI01000005.1 GCA_003402315.1 Candidatus Nitrotoga sp. LAW
TGCTAGTATGAAACATGAGCGTTACCTTTCTTTTAGTTTGATGACGGATTCGACACCCATATCAAACTCGGTAACGCTCACTTTTACAAGTGCATTGTCAGATCAGATTGAGACTAGTTCAGTTTATACACCCCCCACTACACCCTCTTTTCTTTATTTCGATTGGTATGACCACTGGCCATCCACCTCATAACCAGACGCCAACAGACTGTTAATTTTTTCAGGTGGCATCGGCTTACTGAAGTAATAACCTTGTATCTCGTCACATTCCTGATGTTTCAGAAAAGAGAGCTGTTCGGCTGTTTCCACTCCTTCAGCGATTACTTTCAGCTTAAGTGTGCGCGCCATATTAATGATCGTACTAACAATCACGGCATCGTCCGAATCAACTGTTATATCACGCACAAATGATTGATCGATCTTAAGCTTATCGATGGGGAAACGCTTGAGATAACTTAAGCTGGAATAGCCAGTACCAAAATCGTCCACTGCGAGTTTTAATCCCATTGCCTTTAGTTCCAATAACAGCGCAATCGACGCTTCAGCATTGTGCATGACAGCACTTTCGGTAATTTCCAGCTCAAGACCAGAGGGGTCGAGTTCATATTCGCGTAAAATTTCCTTAATCATTTCGCCAAAATTATTTTGGCGAAACTGTACTGCCGATAGATTCACCGCTACGGTAATCTTTGGTAAACCTAACATACGCCATTCGCTATTCTGCCGACAAGCTTCACGTAATACCCATTCACCAATTGAAATAATCAAACCAGTCTCTTCTGCAATTGGAATAAAATATTCTGGTGGAACCATTCCAATCTCAGGATTATTCCATCGCAATAATGCTTCTACACCAATGATACGGCCGCTACGCAAATTCACCTGAGGCTGATAATGTAAACAAAACCCTTGTTGTTCTATTGCATGGCACAGTTTCCGTTCGATCGACATGCGCTCAAGCGCAAGCTGATTCATTTCATTAGTGAAAAACTGATAGTTATTGCGTCCATTTTTTTTAGCATGGTACATTGCAGCATCAGCATACTTAATCAAACTGTCTCCATCGCATCCATCTTCTGGAAAGATGCTGATGCCAATACTAGTGGTTATTTTTATTTCATTGCCATCTATAATGCACAGGCCAGAGATGGCATCTATCAATTTGACCGCAATATCGGTAGCATCATCCACAGTTTCCAAATCCGGCAACATAATGACGAACTCGTCCCCACCCCGTCTGCTTACCGTATCGCTAGCGCGGCTCACACTGCTAATTCGTTTAGCGACCTCCTGCAATAATTTATCACCAACAAGATGGCCCAGCATGTCATTAATAGCTTTAAAATGATCAAGGTCAAGACACATGACTGCCACTTTGTGTTTTTCACGGCCTGCATGGGAAATAGCCTGAGCTAAGCGATCTTGTAATAACAGGCCATTAGGCAGATTGGTGAGAAAGTCATGCAGCACGACATAAGCCATACGTTCTTCTGCTGCTTTACGCTCGCTGATATCAGAAAAAACACCGATATAGTAATTGATCTCGCCGCGGTCGTTTTTCATTGTGCTAATGCTCAAACACTCAGCGTAACTTTCATCATTTTTTCGTCGACCGACCACCTCGCCCTGCCAGTATCCGTTCTCGTTAATGCTGCACCATGTATCATCATGGTTGAACGCGTCATTCATCAAGCCAAGATGTAGTAGATTCAGGTTCTTACCTATTAAATCATTAGCGCTGTAACCAGTAATAGTAGAAAAAGCCGGGTTAATAAACAACATGTTTTTATCGGCATCCGTGACAATTATGCCTTCATGTACGCTATTGAATATATGCGCGAATAGCCTAAGTTGCTTCTCTTTTTGACGTACACTACCGCTCTCTTGTCCCGAAGCTGAAGAAACTGTCCTATTGTTCGCAGCATCTGGATCAATTTGTAGGTTGGGGCTAGATAAGTCCTGCATTAATATCACTCATCATCTTGGTTAATCAGGCTAAGCAACTGATGTCAGGTAAACGGAAGCTCAAGATTTGTGCTTCCGATTAGACTGACGAAGAGCTCTGCATACTATAACTGCTGTCCCCATATCAACTTTGCCCCGAGTATTCAAAAATAACGGGCTCCAGAGGCTGACGCTCGCATGCATCGCGCAATAACGCGGCCGTTTCACTCAAAGCAAGTTCCTTTAAACGGCAGCGCATGCGCCAAACCCCGTCACCAGATTCGGAAACGCCACAGGAATGATTGGCCATGCTGCGCTCTGCATTTTCCGCCGCTACAGGAGTGCCCACGTAATTTAATGCGGCTACCGGCAGATTCGGAAAGAGGCGTCTGGCCTCACGCACCCATTCCAGCAAACGCGCTTGCTGGGAGCAATCGCAAACATTACCATCTACCAACACCATGTCGTATTGTTCCAAATCTGGCTCAGGCATATCCGCCCATGCTTGCTGGACTAACTGATGCCTGGATTTTTCCAGCATCTGATTCAAGATACGACGGGTGCCTGATGCTTCTCCGAGTAACAAAATATTCATGCGGCTAGCCTCAGTGCATGCTCGGGCAAAGTACCAAACAGGGCGAACTCTGTGATCTCGTCGATTTCTAACGTGCAGGCTACTGTTAGAACTTTACCTATCTTTATCGGGGTGCCTAGTCTAGTTATACTTAACCCCAGCTTGCGAAACATCCGCTCAACTGCCACACTAGTGACCGAAACATATCGCTCTATTCCGTTTCTTTGAGCAAACCTCACAGCTGCCTGGATCATCTGGATGGGAATATTACTCAACCCAAAACCACTACTGCCCAATTTGTCACTTGATATTGCAAATCGGCTTAATTCCCACACGGCAGTTTGTTGCGGTGCTGGCTGTCCGTGCAAGAGTTGGGGAAAGGTGTCTTTCAACATATTGGGACCGGTAGTAGGCAATAATCGCCAACAACCCTGCACCTCATTCTCTTCGCCTCTTGCCAACACATATACGGGGTTAGCCTCATCAAACTCATCGTGCTCCATGCCGTTATCACTATTAACATCCCATCCCAAACGGTCATGAAAAACTTCGTGCCTAAGACGGTACATTCCCAGCGCTGCTTGATGATCTAGCGATCCATCTCCATGTTGCGCAAGCATTATTTGTCTCATTTTTCTTCCCTCTGTCGTTGGTTGATGACAGGAGTAATGAGACTACGTATCTCAACAGCTAGCTAGCTGTAAGATCTGACAGGGTTAAATAACAATTAATGGCTATAAACCATCGTTGCACAAGATACTAGAGTTAAGCGGGGAGTGTTACTTTGGAATAAATATGGGGAGAGTTTGCCTTTCACGGCATCTCGTAGATTTTATAATCTGCTGCACACATTAATCGTGTAATTCTGCGGGACTCAAGTATGGCAATGACCAACCACCATACAGATCTGCCATACAAAACTCAGGGAGCTATAAGACCCATCGAAAGAGCACGGGCAATCGCATGTTGACGGTTGGATGCTCCCATTTTGTTACCTGCATTTTGCAGGTGAAAAGTTACGGTACGTTCCGTAATTTGAAGTATGTCAGCTATCTCACCTCCAGTTTTTCCTTCAGCCGCCCACAGAAGACATTCTTTTTCCCGAAGCGTAAGCTCCATTTTTGTCAACAGAAGCGGCCCCTTACTCAGTACAATGCGCTGAATCGCCTCATGTAAATAACATGCCAGTAATTGAGACTTCCCTATAATGGAAAGGATGTCCTGTTGAGCTCTATAGGAATCTTGGGAAGAAGCGAGACTCAACATCGCGGCTTCACCATGTCCACCGTGGACAGCAAAGCTTGCGCCACACAACAAACCAAACTCTCTTGACTCGTTTCTCATTTTAGCTTCTTTGCTACCCTTAAACACGCGGCTGTCCCAAATTACAGGAATAGTCTGTCTTTTAGTTATACAGTGATAATAGGTAGGATCAATCTCTTGATAATTATGTTCAACATAACGAGCACGCCATTCCTTAGGATATCCATTTAGAATGAATTGATAAGGTCGAGTAAGAGAGGTGTTTACCTGCACCCCATAAATGAAATGGTCAAAGCCTAACTGGCCGGCGATGCTGGCAGTCGTAGCATGCAAGGTTTCGACTGTGCCACAACTTAGCAATGATTCAAACAAATCCAAATCAGACATGGTTTTTCTCCTCGCTCATATTTCGTGGGTGCAGATTTTTTACTAATTTAAGCCACCAGTACAGCATGTCACCATTAAACATAGTTGCAATTCAATATCTTATACAAAATTATCACTATATCCTAATAAAACGCAACTAAACAAACGGTAGTTCTGCGGTGCCTGAGCCTATAGTTGCAATTTCATGCAGCGCCTTCATGAATCCTGCTTGCTCATGCAATTGCACCAACGTATCTGGATGGCAGCGGCCACGCATCTGCACGAGGCGCGCTTTGCTGGCCGCTGGCATGTCCCACTTTAATCCAACTAACAATTCATCTGCCAAGGACGGTTGGTTACATACCAACACCATATCACAACCGGCCTGCAACGCAGCTTCCGCACGTTGCAGGATGCCACCCGCTACCGTGGCACCTTCCATGCTAAGGTCGTCGCTAAAGATACACCCATTGAAACCGAGATCACCGCGCAGAATATCTTTTAACCATATTTTTGAAAAACCTGCTGGATGCTTGTCTACCTTAGGGTAAATCACGTGTGCAGGCATAACTGCAGTCAAACCGTAATTAACCATCTGACGAAATGGAATCAAGTCACAAAACTCAATATCGGTATAGCTGCGTTCATCTATCGGAATTGCTAGGTGTGAATCAGCATGCACATAGCCATGCCCAGGAAAATGCTTGCCCACAGTAGACATCCCACCCTGTTTGAGTCCCAACAACAAGCTATGCGCCAGTTCAGCTATAGCCTGTGGCTCGGAATGAAAAGCACGGTCACCAATCACTTTGCTGATGCCGAAATCTACGTCTAGTACCGGGGTAAAGCTAAAATCCACGCCGCAAGCACGCAATTCTGCGGCCAACACATAACCTACTTGCTGCGCCAGATGTTTGGCGCGGCGCGGGTTTTCATCCCAAATATTGCCCAGCTCGCGCATCGCCGGGATGCGTGTAAAACCGTCGATAAAACGTTGTACCCGTCCCCCCTCATGATCTACAGCGATCAATAGCGGCGGAGTACGTAGGGCATGAATGCTAGCTGTCAGTTGGGCAAGTTGGCGGGGAGATTCATAATTACGCGCAAACAAAATTACGCCTCCCACCAGTCCATGACGTAAACGGACTTCATCCTCCGCAGTAAGGGCAGTTCCTGCAATATCCAGCATGCATGGGCCAATTCCCATTCAGTTTCTCCAAATGATCTTCACTTATTTCATGACAGCAGGGTATTTGTCTTCACAATTAAATTTTTAATCAGCTTTTTCCAAAATGACGAATGCCACAGCAACATCATGGTCATCACTGATGCTTAGATGGTGGTGTGTTAACCCTAATTGCACTAGGTGCTCAGCCAATTCCGCATCGAACTCAAAAGTAGGTTTGCCAAAAACATCGTGTGTCACGCTAATTTTCTGCAAGCTTACGGGATAGCGCAGGCCGCTTCCTATCGCCTTTGCCAGTGCTTCCTTGGCGGCAAAGCGTTTCATCAGCAGACGCACGGGATAGGTATGAGCACGATACTCCATTACTTCTTGCTGGCTCAAAATACGCTGGGCGAAACGCTCGCCATAACTGGCATGCACTGCCTCAATGCGTGCATAAGCTACGATATCAGTACCAATACCAAAAATCACGGTAGCCAAGCTTCCATACTTTATGGATGAACACCAATTAGCAGCGCTTTCATTTTTTTCACAGCTTGTTCTAGGCCAATAAAAAGCGCCTCGGCGATTATGGCATGACCGATGTTGAGTTCACAGATATTAGGAATAGCAACGATAGGTTGTACATTGTGATAATTTAGACCGTGTCCGGCATTCACTTGCAAACCGAGCGCATGGGCATGCACCACTGTGCGCTGAATGCGCGCTAATTCTTGCGTCTGATGCGACACACTGGCCGCATCAGCATATTTTCCCGTATGTATTTCTACTACCGGAGCGCCTGCAGACCGCGCCGCGTCCATTTGTTTTTCATCCGCATCCACAAACAATGACACACGTATGCCTGCCGCCGCACAGCATTCACAGGCGTGCTTCACACTATCAAAATTCCCCACCACATCCAACCCTCCCTCGGTGGTCAATTCTTCGCGCCGTTCCGGCACGAAGCAAACATCGTGCGGCTTAATGCGCAAAGCAATGGCCAACATTTCGTCGGTAATGGCGCTTTCAAGATTCATGCGCGTTTGCAGCATATCACGCAGAATTTCCACATCCCGATCCTGGATGTGGCGGCGGTCTTCGCGTAAATGCAGTGTAATAACGTCCGCACCCGCCGCCTCACCGATTAACGCTGCCTGAATCACATTGGGGTAACGCGTACCCCGAACTTGCCGCAATGTGGCAACGTGGTCAATATTAAGTCCAAGTTTGATCATATTTTTTGTAAATCCCTTATCAATTCGCGCGTATGCAATGTTTTGCCGGCAAGATAGTGGTTTAGTAACATGCGCATCAACTGCTTGCTCTGTTGCGCGCTAACTGCATCGCGGTAATCATCAGCAGCCATATCTTGCAAGGTTTTGCCCAACATCAACAAGCCTTCTGATACTCCTAATATGTCTGAGCCATTGGGTGTAACACGCACTGCACCCCGTTCAAGCACGTAACGATAAGGCGCGACAGAATTAATCGGCTCACCGCTGTCCGCTTCCTGTAGCAATAAAAGCGCATAACCCAACTCTTGCAGCAAATGTTTTTCAAAACAACGCAAAATAGCAGCATAGTCCGCTTCATTTGCTAACCGTTGTAGGGTGTGCTGATAATAATCGAACAATTGTTCGTGCGGATCATCACGCACCATCAGGTTGAGTAGTAATTCATTCAAATAGAAACCACACAGCAATGCCGTTCCCTGTAATTGCGGCTGCCCACCCCGCCACTCGGCACGGTGCAAGGTGCGCAATTCATGTTTGCCGAACCAACTTAACAGCAATGGTTGAAAACCCATTAATAAACCACGCAATGCCGATCTTGGGCGCCGTGCACCACGCGCCACCAATGCTACGCGACCGTGCTGCCGACTTAGCACTTCCAGCACCAGGCTGGTTTCACGGTATGGATAACTGTGTAAGACGAAAGCGGGTTCGTCTTCTAATCTGTGTTTGTGCGACTGCAATCTACTTCTCCCAGCTTCTTCTTGTCACCGAGGAACACGAGGGAAGCAAAGCCGACCCACCCATCTATGGAAGGGTCGCTGCGTAGCAGTGAAAGCGAATCCCTTGCTGATGAAAGAAAAAACAAAGAGGGCTTAAGGTTAGAATTATTCATACCCCAAACTTTTCAACACCTGTGCATTATCTGCCCAACCACTTCGCACTTTAATCCACACCTCAAGATAAACTTTTCCATCAAATAGTGCTTCCATATCTAACCGCGCTTGGGTGGCAATCTCCTTAAGCTTCTCACCATTCTTACCGATCAGCATTGCCTTATGCGCGTCCTTATCCACAAGAACCGCAGCGTGAATACGACGCAGCTTTCCTTCTATTTTGAACTGTTCAATCACGACACTTACTGAGTAGGGTAGCTCTTCACCGGAATAGCGGAAGATTTTTTCACGTACCAATTCAGCCGCGAGAAAGCGTTCATTACGATCGGTGATTTCATCTTCAGGATAAATTTTTTCACCTTCAAGTAGATAGGGTCGAACCGCATTTAATAAGGTATCGAGCTGCTTGTTCTGTTTTGCGCTCACTGGCACGATAGCAGTAAATTCACGCTCCTTGGCTATCTCCTGAATAAATGGCAGTAACTCTGATTTATTCTCTATGTTATCTACCTTGTTGATAACAAGCAGCACTGGCATATTTTTTGGCAGCAAATTCATTACTTGACGATCCCGCTCGTCGAAATTCCTAGCTTCAATCACGAACAGCACCACATTCACGTTACGCAAGCTACTCGTCACCACACGATTCAAACCGCGATTCAGGGTATTAAGATGCTTCGTCTGAAACCCTGGAGTGTCTACAAATACAAATTGCGCGTATTCTTCAGTTAATATTCCGGTAATACGATGGCGTGTGGTCTGTGCCTTGCGTGAAGTGATGCTGATTTTTTGGCCGACCAGATGATTAAGCAAAGTGGATTTACCCACATTTGGGCGGCCGACAATGGCGATAAAGCCGCTGCGGTAATTACTTGCATTCATGACTGGCTCTCAATTTTCCGGTAAGCGGCTTCTGCTGCTACCTGCTCTGCGGTGCGACGGCTGCTGCCCTCACCACACGTGAATAATTTTAATTGTTCGATTTGGCATTCAACTTTAAATAGCTGTGCGTGTGCTTCGCCTTGAGTAGCAATCACAATATATTTGGGCAATGCCAGACGCTTGCTTTGCAAATATTCCTGCAACAAGGTTTTGAAATCCTTACCCAATGTCTGCGCATCTGCTTGCGCGATAAAGGGCACATACAGCCGGAGCACAACTTGCTCTGCTGCTGCAAAACCAGCATCCAAAAATACTGCGCCAAACAATGCTTCCATTGTATCGGCAAGGATAGACGGGCGACGAAAACCAGCGCTTTTACGCTCACCTTCGCCCAACAATAATAATTCACCCAAATGTAATTGTTGCGCTAAAACAACCAAAGTTTGCTGGTTAACCAGATTAGAACGCAGACGGGACAAATCACCTTCCGGCAAACCGGGATAAATATCATATAGATGTTTGGCAATGACACAATTGAGTACGCTATCACCCAAAAATTCCAAACGTTCGTTGTGGGCCGGACTATAACTGCGATGCGTCAAAGCACGCTGCAATAATTGCGGTTGCGTAAAAACGTGACCAATCCGATTGCATAGCACATCGCGATTCATCAGCTATTTTTTCAAACTACTTGAATTAAATTCGAGTAACAGGCTAGCATTGCCAACTAGTGGTATTTTTACTTGATAGCTAATGCTCAGTGATAGGCCGCGCGCATCCTTGACTATCTCAATATCATTTGCAGTGACAACATTGATGTTGTTCATCATGGCGCGTTTACTGAACGACTCGCGAATATCCTTGGATTGAACCCCTTGCATTTCGGGATCATTTGCGATGGTGGAAAGAATGCTTCTAATTTCGGCATCTTGAACATACGCCGGAATAACCTTCATGCCACCAATCGCCACTAGTATCAATAGAACTGACCACACCAAAAGACCAGACAAACTCACACCACGCTGCCTGTTTGCTATTGTTTTAATCATGCTCCTCCTTCGTTTGCAACTTCAATCAATAGACAAGCCTATACGTTTCAAGTCACTAAAATTCATCCAGATCATAAACGCCTTACCAACTATCATATTATCCGGCACAAAACCCCAATAACGACTATCCCGGCTGTTATCGCGATTATCACCCAGCATAAAATAATGCCCAGCTGGCACTGTACAGTGCACCTCCTTTTCACTGTACGCACAATTCTCCCGATGTGGAAATTCTGCCACCGCACCAAGGTGTATATTCGGCACTTCTGGATTTACCAACATTGCATGGCTATGCCCAGTCAGATTTTCTTTATAACGCTCGGTATGCACGAAGTTTAGAGCAGTTTCCACATAGTTGTAGTCTCCGTCCGGCTGCTGTTCTTGCATCACATCATTTACAAATACTTTCTTATTGCGATATGTAATTTGGTCGCCAGGCAATCCGACCACCCGCTTAATATAATCTAGCGATGGATTTTCTGGATAGTGGAATACCATCACATCACCTCGGCTGGGGGAATTTATTTCTACCAATTTCTTGCTGATGATGGGCAAACGAATGCCATAAGTAAACTTGTTAACCAAGATAAAATCGCCTACCTGTAAAGTAGGAATCATCGACCCAGACGGTATTTTGAACGGCTCAACCAGAAATGAACGCAGCAAGAATACCGCCAAGATAACAGGAAAAAAACTCTTGGAATATTCCACCCACCAAGGTTCTTTTGTAGACGCTATGCGTTTCGATTGCAGCACAAAGCGATCCAATAACCATACGCTACCGGTGATCAGCAACAATACAAACATAATTAAAGCAAAGTCCATCTCGGTTCCCGTCTCTACGTTATTTTTCGCCTACCTGCAGGATGGCCAAAAAAGCCTCCTGCGGAATTTCCACATTACCCACTTGCTTCATACGTTTCTTGCCAGCCTTCTGCTTTTCCAGCAATTTACGCTTACGCGAGATATCGCCGCCATAGCATTTAGCTAATACATTTTTTCGTAGGGCTTTAACATTTTCACGCGAGATTATGTTTGAACCGACAGCAGCCTGGATCGCCACATCGAACATCTGACGCGGAATCAACTCACGCATCTTGGCCGCCACTTCACGACCGCGAAACTGGCTGTTGCTACGGTGCAGGATAATCGCCAGCGCATCTACCTTTTCGCCATTGATCAGCATATCCACCTTGACCACGTCAGCCGGACGGTATTCCTTAAACTCGTAATCCATTGAAGCATAGCCGCGCGAAATCGATTTCAGCCTGTCAAAGAAATCAAGTACGATTTCTGCCATAGGTATCTCATATATCAGCAACACTTGCTTACCGTGATAACTCATGTCGAGCTGTACACCGCGCTTTTGCGTACATAATGTAATCACCGCGCCAACGTATTCCTGCGGCATATATAAATTGACTGTCACGATGGGTTCACGGATTTCCTCGATCTTGGACGGATCTGGCATCTTGGATGGATTATCCACTACCAGCACCGTCCCATCGCGCTGCACCACCTCATAAATAACAGTAGGTGCAGTGGTAATCAAATCCATATCGAACTCGCGCTCCAGTCGTTCCTGCACAATTTCCATATGCAGCAATCCCAAAAATCCGCAACGAAAACCAAAACCCAATGCCTGCGATACTTCTGGTTCATACTGCAATGAAGCGTCGTTAAGCTTGAGCTTTTCCAGCGAATCACGCAGCGATTCATACTGATTTGATTCTACTGGAAACAATCCGGCAAATACTTGTGGCTGCACTTCTTTGAAACCTGGCAAGGCTGTGGCTGTGGGTCGGTTTGCCAGGGTAATGGTGTCACCAACCTTGGCCGCCTTCAGCTCCTTGATGCCCGCAATGACAAAACCGACCTGGCCGGCAGCCAATACTTCACGCGGTTGCGACTTCGGCGTAAATACACCGATGTGCTCAGTTAAATGCTGCGCGCCAGTAGCCATCAACAAAATTTTATCTTTGGGTTTTAAGGTGCCGTTAAAAATCCTCACCAGCATTACTACGCCGACATAATTATCGAACCACGCATCTATAATCAGCGCGCACAACGGCGCAGCCGGGTCGCCTTTAGGCGCCGGGACTTTAGCGATTAAAGCTTCCAGCACGTCCTGCACACCCTCACCTGTCTTGGCTGAACAGCGTGTCGCGTCGTGCGCATCGATACCGATTACTTCCTCGATTTCTTTAATGGCGTTTTCCGGATTAGCAGACGGCAAATCAATCTTATTCAACACCGGCACTACTTCCACCCCTAGATCAAGCGCAGTGTAGCAATTAGCAACTGTCTGCGCTTCCACTCCCTGAGATGCATCAACGACTAGCAGCGCGCCTTCGCAGGCAGATAATGAGCGTGATACCTCATAAGAAAAATCCACATGTCCCGGCGTATCAATCAGGTTGAGATTGTATATCTGGCCATCACGGGCCTTATATTGCAGCGCAGCTGTCTGAGCTTTAATGGTAATGCCGCGCTCACGTTCCAAGTCCATGGAATCGAGCACCTGCGCTTCCATTTCGCGGTCAGAAAGCCCTCCGCACAACTGAATAATTCGATCGGCCAAAGTAGATTTGCCGTGATCAATATGGGCGATAATGGAAAAATTACGAATGTGTTGCATTATTTTTACAATCTCGGATTATTTAATTTGACGTTTCATGTATCACAAAATACATATATTTCTTAAGATTGGTAGCTTTGGGGCTAATTTCACTAACATGATGTTGTCATTTTTATCTTAACTTACACACGGGGCGGCAATTATACCTTGAAGACACACCATCCTGCGGAAAACGCTAGCTCTCGTTTGGCATAACGATTCAGTTATTGAATAGCTTCAAGCGACCTATTTACGCATGAATCTTAAAAGCAAAAAGCGGCGCGTCTTAAGGTTGCCCTACAGCATCGTCATAGGATCGTGAACAATGGGTACGCAATTTCTCCCAAGTAACGCATCTGCACTTTCAATCCGATAGCCTGCTTCAGGTCTGATTTCAACCGTTCTTCCTTATTTATTTAATTCAGTACTATAGCTGAGCAAGTCGAAGTTTGCCTGCGATATTCATTGCAATGTTCCATCTTGGTTTAAGTTATTTAATAACGAGACTAATAGACATAATTTCAACAGAGCATTTTTATTGTAAATGACAAATTCCTCGCACCTGATTGGTGCGGCATACATTTTAAGATGCGTTCCGTTGGTGCATAAAAATCTTCTTTTATATCCTACATGCCAAACAACATATTGTTTATATTAACAAATAATAGTGGCATTGAAATTGCTTATGACTGACTGGGCGCTTCTTAATTTTGCTCTCAATCTTAGAAAGAAATGTTATGTACAAAACTAAATTATTCATTATCGCTTTAAGTACTTCATTCATGCTTCCCGCAGCAGCGGCCAACGGATTTTCTTCACTATTTAAAGATAACGGCATTGAAGTTGGAGGTTGGATCAATGCGGGAATAACCTATAACGCGAATAATCCCACTGATCGATTTAACGGCCCTGTTACTTTCGCTGATCGTTCCAAGGAGTTTCAATTAAATCAGCTTAATGTATTTATACAGCGCGCCGTAGCGACAGAAGGTAAAGAATGGAATTTTGGGGGTAGATTCGATTTAATGTTTGGTACTGATGCTATTTTTGCCCAAGCATACGGTATCCCAGCGTTCGATGTAAATACCGGCCAACCTTTGAAAAGAAATAGTTGGGATCTACATTTATGCTGTTCTTCTAGCCGCTTTTACAATATGGCGTTACCACAGGCTTATATGGAAGCCTATGTTCCAGTTGGAAACGGCCTAAATCTTAAAATCGGTCATTTTTACTCACCAACAGGTTATGAAACGGTTCCGGCACCTGACAACTTTTTTTATACACGTTCATATACCTTTAGTAATGGTGAGCCATTTACTCATACCGGCTTGGTGGGCAACTACACAGTCAACAAAAATTGGGCGTTTATGGGCGGCGCAATCACTGGCAGCGCAACCGGCGGCTGGGATGGTGGTTGGGATAAGGAGTTAAGCAACTGGGGCGGCTTAGCCGGAGCCACGTGGACCAGCGATAACAAAAAAAGTTCAGCTAATCTAACCGGTTCTTACAGTAGAACTTCTAAACGAAGTAATGAGCCATGGGGTTTTTACAGTCTTGTTTTGCAACACAAGATCACCCCAAAAACACTCCTGGTTTTGCACCATACTAGCGGTTTTGCAGGCGGGGTTTTTGTGCCTGATGGCCACAAAGATATCACATGGCACGGCGTCGACATGCAATTACAGCATAACCTCAGGGAAGATTTGTCAGTGGGCATCCGTGGTGAATGGTTCCGTGATAAAAATGGCTTCCGTGTCTGCTCACCAGTCCGGGTAGCTCAAGCAACTAATAGTGTACACATTAGCTTTGCAGCTGATTTCTTGGCTACCTGCCAACCTGCCGATTATTATGGTGTCACCTTAGGTATGAATTGGAAACCAGCCAAACAATTAGGCATTGACTCAGAAGCCATGCAAAAATTAAATCTTCGTCCAAATATCCGCTACGATAGAGTAGATGGAATTGGTCAGGCATATCGGCCTTTTGACAATAAAAAAGACCAATTACTAATTTCAGTCGATGCGACGATCCCATTCTAATTAAACAACTTTTGGATAAACCGAACCCTGCCTTCCAAAACACACTCACAATGAAATAATGGGATTTATTTTTGAGAAAGCGTTATACGGTTGTTTACGCTCTAATGCACATGAGGAGAAATAATAATTATGAAAATGGTTACTGCAATCATCAAACCGTTCAAACTTGACGAAGTACGGGAGGCTTTGACTGCAATTGGTGTACTGGGTATCACTGTTACGGAAGTAAAAGGCTTTGGCCGGCAAAAAGGACATACCGAACTGTACCGCGGTGCGGAATACGTGGTGGACTTTCTGCCCAAAATCAAACTGGAAATAGCTATCAAAAAGGACGTACTAGAACTAGTACTCGAAGCCATCGAAAAATCTGCACACACAGGCAATATTGGTGATGGCAAAATATTCGTCCACAATATCGAACAAGTAATTCGCATCCGCACTAATGAAATTGGCGTAGAAGCCTTGTAATGGCATACATCAAGCTGGACGTAAATTTCCGCACCACAATTGAATATTTACCCGAAAAAAATCGGCTTTATTGTGTGGGGTTATGTAGGGAATAGCGTTGTGCAATTGCTACAAATATTGGAAAGCCTCAATTTTTCTGGAAAGGGAACAACCTTAAGTTAATTAGACACTGTTCAAGATACGGCCCGATACGGGCAAGCTAGGCTGCCCATCAGGACCATACAACCCATTTGCACTATGTGTAGCATTGTGCAACATAATTAGTGTTTGCTGGTTATGACGCATTTTTACTTGAATTAACTCACCATTAGTGTGGTTCATGTGCTGCGCATGAATAGCCAACTGCCGGATTTCATGCCACACCGGTAAGTTAATTGCAGTGTGGGTTTTCAGCCAGGTTTCCATGCTGCCCGGTTCAATTTTTATGCCCCGAGTAAGCATATCATTCCTCCGTGCATCCACCAACTTGGTCAACTCTTGTACTATTTTGGTCTTGTCGTCAGCCAGCGTTTGTATTTGTTCGGCCTGTTCGTTGAGTAAGGCTTGTTGTTCAATTTCGAGCAAGTGTATAAAAGCGCGTAACGCAGTACGCTCTGCATGTAGAGCACAAATAAATTCTGCCGTCGTAGCGGCAGGTGTATCATTAACCATATTGCGTCAGGTTTTGTGCGAACTAATCAAATCCTTCACCGTTTGAATCAAGCCATCAGCCACCGCACTGGAATTGACCTGAAAACGGCCTTCACTGATGGCTTGCTTAATATCTTCGACTTTAGCTGTATTCACTAGCGGTGTGTTTGCCATACTGCTTTCCATTTTTTGAAGTTGTGCAGAAGTTGCACCCAGATGTACGCTGGTGGCAGTAGATTGTGTGCTACCCGCAGAGCTAGCAGCGGGCGCACGCGCTCGCTCTTCACCCGACGTAACAGTAGGCAACGGTTTACTATTTTTTTCGATTTTCATGATAACCTCTTTGTCCAACGCGGATAAAATTTACTATCGACTGCCAAATGCTAAACTTTAGAATATAGCTTTGATATATGCACCAGCAAAACTTATTGCACAATGGTAAGCGAATTATCTACAGGTAGGGCCGGTTGTCAATGTAAAGGGTAAAAACGGGGTCATGTTGCCAATTTTTTCGTAAAGCTGGCGTACAAATGCAGTAGACGATGAGAGAGTAATTAATTTTAAGTAGGTTATCACTTAACAGAAAACGACCGGCATACATGAGTAGCAACGACAAAATCAAAAATAACAAACAAGTTAGGCTTACTCTCAAACTAATAAATCTAGCCGACATCCAGTGTTGACCAAATGCCAGAATCTCGAGGATCTAACAAGTTTTAACCGCCTAACGGCATTTTTTATTTTTACCTTACTTGTTAAGTGCAATTGCTATGAGCTAAAGCAGGGGGTTCCTGACAATTGTACAGCTTAATTTCTGCTACCATTAGCCATGCGTTGCACCACAAGATAATTTCATTAGTTTTATATCAAAAACAACATCAATTCCATAACGCAAAACAAGTATCAACCTAATTTATTAAAGGAAGCATCATGTCCAGCAACATCAATAGTAAAACCATCACACAAGGTGTACAGCGTTCGCCTAATCGTGCCATGTTACGCGCTGTAGGTTTCGGCGATGGTGATTTCAACAAGCCTATTATAGGTATCGCCAATGCGTATAGCACTATCACACCCTGCAATGCGGGACTGGGTACATTAGCGGCACGGGCTGAGCACGCGGCACACGCCGCTGGTGCGATGCCACAAATGTTCGGCACGATCACGATTTCTGACGGCATCTCGATGGGTACCGAAGGCATGAAATGCTCGCTGGTAAGCCGCGAGGTGATTGCTGACTCAATCGAGACGGTCTGTCGTGGTCAAAGTATGGACGGCATACTCGCCATCGGTGGCTGCGATAAAAACATGCCGGGCGCCATGATTGCCTTCGCACGTTTGAACATTCCTGCTATTTTTGTTTATGGTGGCACCATCAAACCGGGACATCTCCACGGACGAGATTTAACCATTGTCAGCAGTTTCGAGGCAGTGGGGCAATTTATCGCGCATAAAATTGATGCAACTGAGCTTTTGGCCGTCGAGCGTAAAGCCTGTCCCGGTGTTGGTTCCTGCGGTGGAATGTTTACAGCTAACACCATGTCATCAACATTCGAAGTGATGGGCATGAGCCTGCCATATTCATCCACCATGGCGGCAGAAGATACGGAAAAATCCGACAGCGCGGCACGATCAGCCGAAGTGCTAGTGCAAGCCATCCAGAAGCAAATATTGCCGTCTCAAATTTTAACAAAAAAAGCATTCGAGAACGCAATTTCCGTGGTTATGGCGGTAGGTGGCACGACTAATGCGGTCTTGCATTTGCTGGCCATCGCGCATGCGATGGGTGTTGACTTAAGCATTGATGATTTTGAAACGATCCGAAAACGCGTCCCTGTGTTTGCCGATATGAAACCATCCGGGCGCTACGTGGTAACCGACCTTCACAAAGCCGGCGGCATTCCACAGATAATGAAGATGCTCTTGGTGCACGGCTTGCTTCACGGCGACTGCTTGACTATCACCGGCGAAACTATCGCGGAGGTACTTAAAGATGTACCCGCAGAACCACGTTCTGATCAAGACGTGATCCACGCCTGGAATAATCCAATTTATCCGCAAGGACATTTAGCAATTCTTAAAGGCAATCTAGCAACAGAAGGTTCGGTGGCCAAAATCAGTGGCATTAAAAATCCCAAAATCACTGGCTCCGCGCGCGTTTTTGATTCAGAAGAATCTTGCATGGAAGCGATTCTTGCAGAAAAAATTAATCCCGGGGAAGTGCTTGTAATCCGTTATGAAGGTCCCAAAGGTGGGCCGGGAATGCGTGAAATGCTATCCCCCACTGCAGCCCTGGTTGGCGCCGGAATGGGCGAAAGCGTCGCGCTTATTACCGACGGCCGCTTTTCTGGTGGTACTTATGGCTTTGTAGTGGGACACGTTGCACCCGAAGCGGCAGTGGGTGGCACCATAGCACTGGTCGAAGAAGGGGATTCTATTACCATTGATGCTGAAGCCCGTTTGATACAATTAAATGTCAGCGACCAAGAACTTGCGCGGCGTCGTGCCTTGTGGCAACCTCCGGCACCACACTATAAACGCGGCGTATTGGCAAAATATGCCCGACTGGTGTCTAGCGCAAGCTTGGGCGCGGTGACAGATGCATAAACACAGACACGTTAATCCAATTTTAATTCAATCATTGAAGATTTTTTAATAGACGTGATGTGGTGTGCGATTTATGCACCGCACATCACGTTTTTAAGACACACCCTACGCAGTGCCACCCACTGTCAATCCATCTATTCTTACCGTTGGCTGACCCACGCCTACCGGCACGCTCTGCCCTTCCTTGCCACAAACACCAACACCTGGATCAAGCGCCATGTCGTTGCCTATCATGGAGATACGGGTTAATGCCTCAGGGCCATTGCCAATCAACGTTGCCCCCTTCACAGGATAGGTGATTTTACCGTCTTCAATCATGTATGCTTCAGCGGTGGAAAACACAAACTTGCCGCTCGTAATATCCACTTGCCCCCCGCCAAAGTTAGCGGCATACAGCCCACGTTTAACTGAAGCAATAATATCCTGTGGGTCTTTGTCACCATTCAGCATATAAGTGTTGGTCATGCGAGGCATGGGCAGATGGGCAAATGATTCGCGCCGGGCATTACCAGTAACTGGTACGCCCATCAAACGCGCATTTAAGGTGTCCTGCAAATACCCCTTAAGGATGCCGTCCTCAATCAAAACCGTGCATTGCGTAGAATTGCCCTCATCATCCATTTGCAGCGATCCACGCCTGTTAGCAATCGTGCCATCATCCACAACCGTCACACCCTCGGCTGCAACACGTTCACCGATGCGGCCGGAAAACGTGGAGCTACCTTTACGGTTGAAATCACCTTCCAGTCCGTGGCCCACAGCCTCATGCAGCAGAATACCAGGCCAGCCGGAACCGAGCACCACAGTCATATTTCCCGCCGGCGCGGGCTTTGCATCCAAATTAATTACGGCTTGATGTACAGCCTTGGCAGCGTAATCAGACAGCACTTCGTCCGTAAAATAGGCATAGTCGAAACGCCCGCCCCCACCAGATGAACCCTGCTCACGCTTGCCGTTGCTTTCTACAATAACTTGCACCGACAGCCGCACCAGTGGGCGGATGTCAGCATTCATCAAGCCATCACTACGCGCTACCAAAACCACATCATATTCGCCTGCCAACCCAGCTATTACCTGAGTAACACGCGGATCCATGGCACGCGCATAACGCTCCAGGCGTTCCAGCATCGCAACCTTGTCCACAGCTTTCAAACTGGCGATGGGGTCATGTGGCAAATAGAAATGTTTGTTGCTGTTAGCACGTAACAGCGGCACGGTTTGCGTCCCGCCCTGCCGTGCAATCGCACGCGTGGCTAATGCCGCACTTTCCAAGGCTGCCAAACTAATGTCATCGGAATACGCGAAAGCGGTCTTCTCACCACTCACCGCCCGTACACCGACACCCTGCTCAATACCAAAACTGCCAGACTTGACGATACTTTCTTCAAGCGACCAGCTTTCAGCCCGACTGTATTGAAAATACAGATCAGCGTAATCCACTTTATTCGCCAGCATTTTGGAAAACATTTGCTCCAGATGGCGGGTTTCAAGCGCATGCGGTGCAAGCAGTGATTGCTGTGCAAGGGCAAATACAGTATCGTTATTTTGCATTGTCAAACCCATAGAAATTTAAAAAATCGTTACAAAAAACTCAGCTCATTTTATTGAAGCGCATATTTAAAACCGTAATAAAGACACCCCTATTTTTATACATCAAGCTGCACCAGGCCACATTAAATAACCCTAATACTTTTCAATAAGACTGGCTTCACATAAGATTGTTCCTCACCGCACCCAACAACCAGGCACTTCAATGCCTTACACCTAACATGAAGTAAGCGTTCGGTGGGACAGTGCCGGCAAGCTGGCACGCAAGCTGGCATGATAGGATGGATTGATTTCCTCAACGACGACTCCTGAGCCACGTGGCAACCGATCCAATACCCTCCCCCACGGATCAACGATCATACTGTTACCATGTGTTTCACGGCCATTGACATGATAACCACCCTGCCCTGCGGCCACTACATAAGCCAGATTTTCAATGGCGCGCGCACGGACCAATATCTCCCAATGCATTTTCCCAGTGGTCTCAGTAAAGGCAGAAGGCAGCACAATGATATTTACATCACGCATAGCACGAAACAACTCAGGAAAACGCAAGTCGTAACAAATCGCCAAACCAATACGGCCGAACGGGCTATCCACCACCATGACCTGATTACCTGCCTCAATAATGCGCCCTTCATGGTAATGCTCATTGCCTAATTCAAGACTGAACAAATGAATTTTGTCGTAACGCGCTACCTGTTCTCCGTTATCATCGTACACCAAGCAAGCATTACGCATTTTGTCCGGTGCATCCGCCACCAACGGAATGGAGCCGCCGACCAACCAGATTTTATGCGCACGTGCAGTCTCACTCAAAAAAGACTGGATCATGCCGCTACCCGCTTGTTCGCGCACCGCCAATTTATCCGTATCATTCAATCCCATGATAGGAAAATATTCCGGTAATACAACCAAGCGCGCCCCCTGATCCACGGCTTTTTCGATCAGGCGGCGCGCCTCGCCCAAATTCCCTAAAACATTTGGCCCCGAAGCCATTTGCACAGCAGCAACCTTGAAAGTTTTAGTTTGCGCATGGGCAGTAGCATTTCGTTGGGTGGCAGTTTTATCTTGCATACCTTCGATTCTTTCGTATATTACTTCTATGGTGGCGAAACAGACTTGCTTACACTTACCTTCTCTACATTCGGGTTAACCCATGCGCCCGTAATATTGTATTCAAATGACATCAACTTATCGAGCGGTTCACGCAGTATCTTATTAGCAATAAAAACCCCAATACCCACTGCCGGGCCAGCGGCAAACGCGCTCAGCAGGGATGCCGTATTCCCTACAGTGGGTAGAATGCGCACACGCAAGTTTTGCGTTTCATGGTTTAGATCCACCTGCCCTTTCATAGTCACTTTGGCGGCCGAGCCTTCAATTTTAAAATCATCGGTCAACAGAACCCCCTTCCTAACTTGCGCCACTCCGTTGATGCTATCAAATTTAAAACCTGTGCTAAACACATCGGTAAAATCCAGCGCAATGCGCTTAGGCAGCGCTTGCAAGCTCAAAATACTGAGCAACTTACCGATACCCGGTTCGATTTGCAGAAACTGTCCTTTGCCAGTGTTCAGATTAAGTGTGCCATCCAGTGTGGCATAGCTGAATTCAGCTGGCGCGCCAAGCCAGGAAAATGTTCCTTCTAATTTTCCGCTGCCGTCCTTTACGCTATTCGGGTAGCCGGAACGACCAAGAATTTTCCCCGCATCGCTGATTTCCAACTTGAAATTAACTTGAGTCCGTTCCCCACTAGGGGCCATTTGCCATTTACCATCCGCAGTTAACTCACCATCTGGGTTAGTGATAATTAATCGCTCCAAAAGCCAATCACGCTCATGTTGTTGTGCCAACAATTCCAACTTGCCCAGACTCTTGCCGTTAAGTGTGACGCTACCCACTGCCACGTCAAGCGCAGGATGTTTTGTATTAGCAATATTTTTTTTAGTTACATTAGATTGAGCTACAGCATTTCTCTTTTTACCGTTTTCATCCCGATCCAGTTCTAGAGACAAATTTTTCAAGCGGGCGCCAAACTTACCATTACCCTGTGGTTGCCAGTTCACTTCACCATTAATTGATTTAGCTGCCAGTAGCGCAACCACCGTACCATTAATATTACGTGCGTTGATACGCACATCATCTACCATATAGCCATACCCGCTTATTTTCTGGATCAGCAAATCAGCGCCTGCGATACTGGCCGGTGCCAAGCCATCAGACGCACTAGCCAAGGCTCCCCAACCTTCCACCGATAACTGCGGCATGGTGCCAGCTAGCCACACGCCATCTTTTTCCGCCCACTTGCCAGCATTACCAAAATTTACCGTGCCGCGCTTGACGACCCGATCACCACCCTCATCCCAACGCAAAAATTTCGCACTGAATAGCTTGCCATATTGCACCGACAACAGATCCTGTTGCGGAGTCGTGCTATTCATCTCGAAACGCAGTGGAATAATCTCGTTAGCGCGCTTTGCAAAGGGCGAGGGTAAGTCAGACGCCAACCCAACCAAATTGGAAGTGAGTTGCAAACTGACCTGTTTTTTTAACACCGTAATTTCCGATTCCCAATCGCTGGTACCATGCAGATAATTGAGCAATGGATGTGGCTCTAAATCACGCAAGACATCCATATTTGCGCGACCGACCACCTTGGCGTTAACAGCACTGCCTTTATTGCTCTGCACTGTCAGGTTGGCTGGTCCTCCAAGAACTTGCATAGTAACGCTCTGCGTGCGTACCGATGATTCGCTGAACAATAGATCGCCATTAACTTTATGTAAAATTGGCACACCCTTGCCCAAGCTCACTTCATTGTCGATAAAATGATACCGGCCCGAAACTATTGCCGGCTTACTACCGCGTAATGGAATATCCACCTGTAGATTCAGATTGCCATTACCGCCCGAAGTAATGTTATCGGTAAGGCCATCAATATATTCACGCACCGGGCTTTGCTGAATAAAATTCAGACCGTTCTTTGTTTCACCCACCGACTCGCCACGCACTTGCAATGGTAAACCAAGGTTTTTAATATCCGGCAAAACCACACTAATATCATTCAAGGCCGCGCCTACAGTCATCGCAGTCGGAGCAGTCACCTCGAGCCGTTTGCCCTGAATCGCCAATTTCGCAACGGCGTTTTCCACGCGAGGCCATCCTTTCGCATACTCCACCCCCACTCCCGTTGCACGCGCCCGAATTTGAAATAAACCATTGCGGTTTCCATCGAATGGAAAGTCCTTCAAATTACCCTTCAGACGCAGGTTAAAATTATCTGATTGCCCATCAACTAAGGCATCTCGTATCCAATCGTGGGCTTCACCATTTAAAGCAACCAATGGAATATATCGGGCAGTATGGCGCACTGCGGCACGTGTCAAATGGACAGTCAAATCAATCAGGCCAGGGCTTTGCGGTAGCGACTGATAGCTACCAAAAAAATTCCCGGCAAGATCGGCATTGGATATGGAAACTTTATTAAATTTGACCTCCATCCCATTGTCATGCTTTTGCCAACTACACTGTGCAATGAGCGAATCAAATGTCAAAGGTTCCGGCATGATAAGTGGCGCATCCACCACAGAGTTGCGCATATTCAGCGACAACGTGCCATTGACGTCATTACCGTCCAACTGCCCGCTCAACCTGGTAAATCCCGGGATATTGCCCGAGCGCTGTATGGATAGTCCGTCAAAGCGCGCCTTAATCTCGTAATTCAATAGCTTGTCAAAATCACCCTGCCATTTTGCTTGTACATTGGAAATCCGCCCTTGGGGCGCGAATGTAGCCAGCTGCCGCTTCAAGCTAGACGTCAACGGCAGAAAATGTGTCAGACTGGTAAAACTGCCCATATCCAACGTATTGACACGCACCTCACCGCTAGCTGACTGTTTACCTGTAACATCTGCAAAATGTAGATATAGGTCAATTGGCTGCAACACTAGGTCATTATTCGTCTGCAATGATAATTTTCGCGTGGAAATCTCAAAACCCCGAGCCACGTCGTGCCATTCAACGCGACCGCGCAGCTTGATCACATCGAGAAGCGGCAAATCATCGGCCAATTGTGTCTGTACATCAGCGAGCGCCATATCCGCAGTAAACTGATTAATCTTGCCCTTTTCGACACCCAGCCAACCGCGTAACGCACCGCTGCCGCGTTTGGGCGCAATGGGCAGCGATACCCATTTATTCCATGCGGCAACATCAACATAGTCAAGCTGGGTATACAACTCTCCGCGCCAAGCATTAAAGTTATCAAAGCTGGTACCGAAAAAATCACCGCGCAAATCCAATTGCGCAGACAATTCCGCTGGAGGCTCCGCCCGCAAGGAAAAACTATGACGACGCCCCCTGTTTTCAATGAGCATGTTCACTTGATTTAATATCAACGGAGGCGCAGCACGCCGCTCGTCCTGCCAAGTAATGCGCGCGTCACGCACCACAATATGTTTTTGGTGTAGTAACCAATCCGCCAGCCCGTGATCCGCAGGCTGGCCGGGGATATTGCTCGACATCCTCATGCCAGCGATATGCAACAAGCCTTGCACGTCCCGCTTGATCAACAGATCTGGCTGGTTAATCTCCAGGCTATATAATCGTACCTGCCCCGTCAGGACTGTCATCCACGACACCACATTGTCCACCCGCTGCAACGCGAGCAAAGTTTGCCCCTGTTTATCCAGAATAAGCACATCAGTAAACAAGAGATGCGGGCGAATGCCCTGCCAATCTGCCTCAATCTTGCCGATAGTCACTGGCTGGCCAACAACGTGACTGACCATAGCGCTAATGTTATCGTGATAGCGTTCGATATCCGGCAATATCCAATAACGCAATGTCAGCACCAATCCCCCGCCGACGAACAACAACAGCATTGCACTGAACAGCACAAATCGTGTTAATTGATTGCAGCAACGCAAACAAAAACTCGCACAAGCCCTCAGCATATAAAGGGGTAACCAAGTAACCATGAAAACAAATAAGCCAAGGCGCGCATAGCAGATTTATAATGAACCGCGAAGTATGAACAGTTTAACCCTAAGACCCCTCTATGAATACCGTTATCACGCCTATCTCCGCTAATTTTGACATTGCTTTACAGCGTGCCATACGCTGCAGCCGATATGCGCAGCGCCTACTCGGCAGCGAGGGTGAATTACTGCCATGGCTGCGCACACACTATGCCCAACCTTGCAATAGGGACGAAATAACGGCATGGCTCACCGCCATACCCATTACGGACGAAGAGTCACTATCGCGCGCGATACGCCGTTTGCGCAAGCGCGTCATGCTCAAGCTACTAACGCGCGATTTAGGCGGACTAGCCAATCTGGAGGAAGTAATGGCCTGCATGTCTGCACTGGCAGAGCTGGTCATACAACGCACGCAATCCTTCATTATGGAGACACTGGTTCAACAATATGGCCAACCGATAGGCGCACTGAGCGGCACGCCGCAACAATTGCTGGTAGTTGGCATGGGCAAACTGGGCGGCATGGAACTCAATGTTTCCTCTGACATTGATCTTATTTTTGTCTACCCGGAAGACGGCAACAGCAATGGTTCCCGCAGTATAAGTAACCACGATTTTTTTACCCGCCTGGGGCGTCGCCTCATTAACCTGATTAACGAACTAACCCAGGAAGGCTATGTATTCCGCGTGGACATGCGTTTACGGCCTTATGGTGACAGCGGGCCCCTGGTGATGAGTTTCGCAGCGGTGGAGGAATATCTGGTAGAACAGGGTCGAGAATGGGAACGTTACGCCTGGATTAAAGCCCGGGTAATCTCTCCGGCAGATTATCCCGCTACGCAAGAACTCATGCAGCTCGTACAACCCTTCATATTCCGCAAATATCTCGACTTCGGCGCATTCGAGTCTATGCGCAAATTGCATGCACAAATTAGCCAGGAAGTGCAGCGCCGCGATCGGATTGATAATATCAAACTGGGCCCAGGTGGCATCCGCGAAATTGAGTTCATAGCCCAAGTTTTTCAACTGATACGGGGTGGACGCGATGCCAGCCTGCGTATCCGTCCCACCTTGCAAGTGTTGCAACTTCTGCGCGAAAACGGCCAACTTACACCAGACACCGTAATCGGATTGAGTACAGCTTATGTATTTTTACGTAATCTGGAGCATCGCCTGCAATATCTGGATGACCAGCAAACTCAGGATTTACCGAAAAATATTGCAGACCAAGGGTTACTAGCCGAGGGCATGGGTTATCCGGATTACGGTGCCATGTTGCAACAATTAAACCACCACCGTTCGTTGGTAAGCGAACAGTTCGCCCAAATTTTCAGCACGCAGCAAGATAACACGATAACAAGTACGCTTTGGCGCGAAAATTTAAAAGTGGATGAGTTGCAAAATGACCTTGGCAAATTAGGTTATGCAGACACAACTCTCCTGGCTGAACGGCTGTTGAATATCCGTGACAGTGGCCGTTACCGCCAACTGCCAGACACAAGCCGCCAACGCATGGATAAACTGATTCCGCAGTTCATCACGCTATGTGCAGTGCCGAACAACCGTGACCAAACCTTGCCGCGCATACTAAACCTGTTGGAAAGCATTAGTCGACGCGCCTCCTACCTAGCTTTTCTGGCCGAATATCCTAAGGTTTTGCCACGTTTAGTCGACCTTGCCAGCGCCAGTGAATGGGCATGCGAATACTTAATTAAGCATCCCATTCTGCTGGATGAATTGCTTGATGCACGTGAAATCTACCGTGCACCCGATTGGATAGCTCTGGATGCAGAACTGCTGACGCAACTGGATCATTGCAATACCGATACAGAACGCCAGATGGATGTGCTTCGCCAATTTCAGCATGTCCAAACATTCCATTTATTGGCAATGGATTTGCACGGGCTGTTGCCGTTGGAAACGCTAAGCGATCACCTCAGCAACTTGGCCGACCTAATTTTGCGCCATATATTGCAACTATGCTGGCGTGATGCGCGTAAAAAACATCAACAGCAAGCGCAATTTGCCATTATTGCCTATGGAAAACTGGGGGGTCGCGAACTCGGCTATGCTGCCGATCTCGACTTGATTTTTTTGTACGATGACCAGCATCCCGACGCGGCAGAAATCTATGCCCGGCTGGCTCAGCGCATCAATACTTTATTAAGCAGCTATACCTCAGCGGGCCGTTTGTACGAAATAGATTTGCGCCTGCGCCCGAATGGCGCTAGCGGCCTGTTGGTCAGTTCCATTCCCGCATTCGCTGAATACCAGCAGCATCACGCTTGGGTGTGGGAACACCAGGCGCTAACACGGGCACGCTTCTGTACCGGCGATACGCAAGTAGGTAAGCAATTTGAAATTATTCGCAACAACGTTTTATGCAAACCACGTGACCTGAATGTGCTGCGCCAAGAAATCGTAGCAATGCGGCAGAAAATGCTGGACACCCATCCCAATGACAGCGATTTATTCGATATCAAACATGACCGCGGCGGCATGGTAGACATTGAATTCATAGTGCAATTTTTAATACTGGCCCATGCTCACACCGAGCTGAAATTGACTGCCAATAGCGGCAATTTGGCACTGCTAATGCTCGCAGGTGAATTAGGATTAATAAAAGTGGAATTGGCGGAGGCGGCCAGCAACTGCTACCGCACCCTGCGCGCGCTACAGCACAAGATGCGCCTGAATAACCAATCACCCTGCCGAATTGACAGGAAAGAAATCGACACCGCATCGGTAATTACGCTATGGGAAGAACTCTTGGGGTCACATTGTCAAGAAAAAAAGTAGCCCGGTAGATTATGCTGAATGAAATGAAGCCCGACATCATAAGGAACACATGAACACATACGTTACCAACGTGCCACTGCTGCAGAAGCACATACTTTCTTCATTGTTAATCCGACCAAACGGCGCTCCGATGTATGGTACGGCATATTGATGATTTGAATACCATCATAAAAACGGGGAAAATCACGCATCCATTGGCTATTCTGGCGATAGTGAGTGTTACCGAACATCTACATGCGATATAGCTCTTGCCACCGAGCGACGCCGACTTCCGCCGCGATGGCCGCTTATCAAGGCCAAGGTTCGCGACGACTGGCAAAAGACGAGCATATTCGTGCCAGCCACCAAGCAAAATATGAGCGCAACATCTGCAGCGGCAGTATTAGGAACATCAAATCCGAGATGATGGCAGTCAACGTATTGACAATAGATACACAGATAGCTATACTTCATGTATCTATTGTGTATGCATTGAAAGGAGAATTCCATGCGCGACGCTGCTATCAATCTACGCGCATTACCTGAGCAACGAGATTTAATTGATCACGCTGCAACTCTGCTAGGCAAGAACCGTTCGGATTTCATGCTCGAGGCTGCCTGCTCAGCCGCGCAGGCGGTAATACTTGACCAGGTATTTTTCAGCCTGAATACCGACAAGTTCCAGCAGTTCACGGCAATGCTCGACGCCCCGCCCAGTCCAAATCCAGGACTTGAGCGCCTCATGGCAGTGACGGCTCCTTGGGCCGCAATCAAGAAATGAGCTTGCAACTCAACGCACCTCAGCCACTTACGACCACCCACATTCTGGATCAATTTGAGTGCGGCGAGGGCGTTCTCGACGAGTGGCTCAAGCGCCGCGCAATGGTCAACCAAATGAGCGGAGCCAGCCGCACGTTTGTAGTGGCGGATCAGGATAGTCGTGTTTACGGCTACTATGCCATGGCTGCGGGCGCTGTCTCGCACCAGATGGCAACCAGTTCTGTGCGTCGGAACATGCCCGACCCCATTCCGGTGATGGTACTGGCTCGGCTCGCGGTTGACCACCACACCCAAGGCATTAAGCTTGGCGCATCCCTACTGCAAGACGCCGTCAACCGGGCTGTGGTGGTTTCTCAAAACACCGGTGTCCGAGCTCTACTGGTGCAAGCACTTCACGACCGCGCCAAGGAGTTCTACCAACACTACGGTTTTCAGTCGTCGCCGTTACATCCGTTGACACTGATGCTGAGATTGAATATCGGCAAGTCATGAACAAATGAATTCAGCTCGGTAGGTTGTGCTGAATGTAATGAAACCCAACATCACACATTACGGATGAATGCATACATTCCCGACGTGCCAATGTAGCGAGAGACACATTAACTTTTTTGACCTTGACGACACATGCTATGTGAGAATGTTATCGTCAATTGACTGCACCTGATTGCAGTCGACGCAACCTGTTGCATTCAATTTCAAAGCCTTACAAGTTAATGCAACAGCTTCCAATCGTGCCTTGACAACTTGACGACATCTATTCACACAAACGATTAAGCAATTCATTTTTTAAATCTTCATTCGAACCATAATTTAGGTTGAATAACAGGTTTTACAAAAAGCTCGCCGCTTCATTTATTAGTCTTTATCTCCATTTTCTTGCCTGATCAATTAGCATCGGAATTCCGGGGAGTCCAACAACACGAATTACTGGAATCACCGGCAGATCTAGTTTCGCTTTTGGGGTTGGCGGTATCGCTTTGGGGGTGCGCCTTACCACTATCGGAACCCATTTTACTATCATCCATTTTCTTGCCCTCGGCATCATCGGTCTTCTTGTGCCAAGCATGACCCATCTTCTTGTGCCTACTACCATCCATCATCTTCTTGTGCCCGGCCTTCATTTCTTCCAAGGTAATTTGGCCGTCTCCATTGATATCCAGCTCTTTAAATTTCTTGGTATGGAATGCATTAAATTCGTCTACAGTGACCATTCCATCTGAATTTGCATCCATGGCTTTGAACATTTTTTCCTGTATTTTTCCAACCATTTTTCCATGATGTGCATCGGTATCAGCGTGGGCTAAAGTGGTGCCCAATACAAAACAAGACGTCATAGCGAGGTAACTAAAAGCTTTTCTCATGAGCAACTCCATTTATAAATTTGCGAAACATTTTTTAGAAGACATGATGCCATGTCACTCTTAAGAATTTTACCAAAACCATATTATCTGGCTATCCCATAAATTAAGAATAACAAAACAATTTGGATATGGTCTGTGCGATATAACACATAGTCGATAATAAATATCGGGCCCCTATGGTGCGTAAACTCAAAAAAGCACTGCGACCATACAATCCATATAACTCCTGACGAAAATAATATCTTGCTATAGAGCTACGTAGTAACCGATACAGCGGTACATAACAGCCAGATGTTTAACGAACTACTGAATCATCAGTTAATACCAATAAAAAATAACGCCTGATTTATACCATCTCTATCCATAGGCCGTGAAGAAGGGCTGTTACTGACGTTATTTAAAAAGCAAAATCCGAAAGAGCCAAATATTCGCACATAGCATGTCATAAGCGACTATTTTGTACACACCATTGGTATGGCATGTGCGACAGTCAAGATCGGCATGCATAATTTGGCCTCAGACGAAAAAACAACCCCAAATACTTACAGCACAATAGATCAAGTAATTTTGTCAGAAGAAACACTCTTGTTAACGACGAGTAGAAATTTAGCTCTATGTGCGATAACGTACAGACGACCTTCATCATTGGGGCGACACTTGACCTTCATCATTGGGGCGACACTTTTAACGTAGGCATTGCGATGACTGCCAAAGTTAATGGTGGTTGCTACTTAACCTTACAAAGGAGCGTCTCGAAGAAGCAACTGTTGAAACAAGATTTTTCACTATTTCAACGTGCCGATGAAAGCGCCATTGTCGTATTGCGATAACTTCCTCAGGCGTTACGCTGCTACGATTTATTATTAGGAGATATGGAATGTCATTAGGAACAATTCTGCTGATTATTTTGATCTTGCTGCTGATCGGCGCAGTCCCAAGCTGGCCCCACAGCCGGAATTGGGGTTATGGACCCAGCGGTGGTCTTGGACTGGTGTTGGTGATCCTGATCATTCTGTTGCTGATGGGCAAGATATAGCGCGTTGTTCTGATTTCGTCTTACGGCGATCACTCAACGGACAGCGAAATCTGAATTTCTGTTTTACAACGCAACGAAGGTTGCGGACACGAGTCTCTTGATTCTATTCTAGTTCAAGCGTCGAGAGGCAATTTAGCTTCATCATTTATCTAGAGGTATTACCATGACACAATTTAAACGTTTTTCCACTTTTTTCCTGACTGCCCTATTTGCTTTTTTGGTGGGTTGCGCATCTACGCCAAAGGAGACAGGAACAGGAGAATATATTGATGACACCGTTCTGACCACGAAGGTCAAGGCAGCAGTTTTCAATGAGCCTTCCCTGAAATCCGCCGAAATCAACGTCGAAACCTTCAAGGGCGTAGTGCAACTGAGCGGCTTTGTTAACTCTCAACCTGATATCAATAAAGCGGCCGAGGTTGCACGTGGTGTCGCGGGCGTGAAATCGGTCAAGAATGATATGCGGCTCAAGTAACGATGGAGGTCGGCCTTCAGGCATAACAATGTCCGATTGACCGACCATAAGTGAAAGGAAAAATATGCTGAACTATACCGTTGTATTTTTAGTCATCGCGCTTGTTGCTGCGCTACTCGGTTTTACGGGTATTGCGGCTGGCGCTGCTGAGATCGCCAAGATCCTTTTCTTTATCTTTCTTATCTTGTTTGCCATCTCGCTAATCATGGGGCTGATGCGTCGCAAATAATTCTGTTTATACCGCGAGGTATTTTGCTGAATTCAGCTGGAGTGATGGATTTAAGCATCTAGTTTCTAATTATTAATGGAGTACGTTATGACCCAATTTTCAAGCCAAACAATAAAAAATGATTTGCTCAAAGATTTCAATGCCGTTGTACACGAAGGCGAGCAATTGTTGAAATCTGTAGTCGATGAAGGTGGTGATAAAGCTAACGCTTTACGCACTAAGATGGAATCAAATTTGAAGGTAGCTAAAACTAGACTGCGCCAAATCGAAGAGTCTGCAATTGAAACTACCAAGACGGCAGCTCGAGCCACTGACAATTATGTCCATGAAAATCCTTGGCGTGTTATCGGGGTATCTGCTGGTATTGGTGTCGTGATTGGACTGCTGCTGAACCGTCATTGATCTACAACAATTCTTGCAGTGGATAGCCCGGTCTTTATAAGACACAAATTTTGTGGGGAAGGTCGAGTGCCCCTCAAAGTCTTTATGTTTAAACCCTAATGTATTTTTTACTACCTCGTCGCACTTCGAATAGTTTTAGGAAAGATGGAAATTATTCCAATGAATTAAGAGTCGATGAGAATTTATTAACATCAGTTAATTGAAGATCTATCAATTTAAACTCTGTTTCAAGTTAAATTTTATTGGAGAAGAATCATGAATATTTACTATAAGTTGCTTGTTCTGGCAGTGTCAGTTACAGGTGTTTTATCATTCACCGGTTGCAACAAAACTCAAGAAGATGCGAGTAAGTCCGCCACAGGCACTACGGTAGGAACAGAGATTGACGACAGTATTATTACCACCAAAGTGAAATCCAAGTTGTTGGCTGATCAGGACATTAAGGGTTTTGATTTAAAAGTTGAGACGCATAAGGGAGATGTTCTGTTAAGTGGCTTTGTGGATAATCAAGCTCAAATTGATCATGCAATTATGATCACGCGTTCAGTAGAAGGTGTTAAGAATGTGGACAATAAAGTGAGCTTAAAAAGTAATGCTGCAACGACCATGGGCGTCAAAGTTGATGACAGCATAGTCACCTCAAAAGTTAAGTCATCGTTACTTGCTGATCCAGACATTAAAAGCTTTGACATTGCAGTGGTAACACATAATGGCGAAGTTCAGCTGAGTGGTTTTGTCGACAATCAGACTCAAATTGATCATGCAGTTGATGTCGCACGCAGAACTGAGGGTGTGCAAAATGTTATTAACGAGTTGCGCATCAAAAAATAAAGTTATATTAATTAATCTTAAAAAGGAGAATAAAGATGAACTGGGATAAAGTTGAAGGCAACTGGAAACAATTAAAGGGCAATATTAAGGAGCAATGGGGGAAACTTACCGATGATCATCTTGACGTAATAGCGGGCAAGCGTGATCAGCTAGCGGGCAAAATCCAGGAAGCTTATGGAGTCACTAAAGAAAAAGCGGAAGAGGAAATTTCCGAATGGGAAAAACGTCAGGAATAAATCGTCCGCGATTTGAGCTACGCCTCAAAGGCAAATGTATTTCAACTTTCATTTAATAAACTAAAGGAAATCCCATGAACAAATTCAATATCAGCATGATCACAATTGGCATCGCCATCAGCTTCAGCGCGATGGCGGAAGAATCCATGACAAAAGAGGCATATAAATCTGAAAAGGAACGTATTGAACTGGAATATAAATCAGACAAAGCAAAATGCCAATCACTAGTCGCTAATGCTAAAGATATTTGCAAAGCTGAAGCCAAGGGTAAGGAGGAAGTTGCAGAGGCCGAACTAGATGCCAAATATAAACCATCCAAGAAATCCCAATATAAGGCTCACGTCACTAAGGCAAAAATGGATTACAAAATAGCCAAGGAAAAATGCGATGATTTAACTGGTAAACCAAAAGAGGTTTGCCAGGCGGAAGCTGAAGCTGCAATGACTGCCGCAAAAGCTGATGCGAAAGCGCAGATGGAGACTTCAAACGAAAAATAGGTATGTTTAGTGTTGGTAACTACGATTGATTTTATATAACTATTAAAACTAAGGAAACCCTGAATTATTCCAGCACTGGTTAGAATAATTTGTGAATCTGAGAGAATGTCACTGAAGTGATTCCCAGGTGGGGTGCACGTTCTTTGCCGGTCAGCCTGGTCGATTGACTTGATGTTGATCCTTGAATAACCCCATTCTTTACCTTTTCAAAATCATTGATTGAAAGCTCGGCAAAAAATGGGCGTCCATGTATACAGTGGGATGCTTACTGCAACATCAATGATTTTTGCACTGCCACAGCACATACCGTTATTAACGTGCTGGGCATAATACCCAAAGCCAATATTGCTAGCCCATTAATAGAAATCAACAAGCCATTGTCCGCCTGGATGGAAATTGGGATATGGGTTTCAGGGGCATCAAAATACATTAGCTTGATGATACGCAGATAATAAAACGCGCCTATTAATGAGAATAACACTGCCATCACGGCAAGAGGGGTGTACCCAGCACCTACGGCTGCCTGTAAAACAGAAAGCTTGGCGTAGAAGCCTGCCGTCGGAGGTACTCCTGCCATAGAAAACATTAAGATAAGCATCATGAAAGCGAGCCATGGGCTGCGTTGGTTAAGTCCCTTAAAGTCATTGAGCATATCGGCCTCGAAACCTTGACGCGATAGCAGCATGATCATACCGAAACCACCCAGGCTCATTAATACATAAATCACTACGTAAAACATGGCGGAACTATAACCATCAATACCACCGCTCAATACGCCGAGTAACAAAAAGCCCATATGCGCGATAGTGGAGTAAGCCAGCATGCGCTTAAGGTTAGTCTGCGCAATAGCGGTAATATTGCCAATAGCCATAGACAGAACAGCAAGGATAGCCAGCATACTAGACCAGTGCATCACCAGCGGCTGCAAGCCATCCACCAAAATACGCATAACGAAAGCAAAGACGGCTAGCTTGGGCGCAGAGCCAATCAGCATGGTTACAGCAGTTGGTGCACCATGGTATACGTCGGGCACCCACATATGAAATGGAACGGCGCCAAGCTTAAAAGCTAGACCTGCCACCATGAATACCAAGCCAAACACGAGCAGTGCTTTATTTCCCACACCGTGCTTAATCGCATCGGAAACTGCCGTAACTTCAAGTGTGCTGGTAGCGCCATATAGCATGGACATTCCATACAATAACAAGCCGGAAGCCAGTGCGCCCAGAACGAAATATTTCATTGCGGCTTCAGTGGCAATAGCGGAATCGCGTTGCAGCGCAACCATCGCGTACAGACTGAGCGACAGCAATTCCAGCCCAATATACAAGGTAAGAAAGTGGGTAGCGGAAATCATCACCATCATGCCGAGCAGGGCAAACAATGTCAGCACCATAAACTCACCCGTGAACAGTCCACGTAATATTAAGTAGCTGCGCGAATACACTAACACCATGGATACGGTCAGGTAGCTTAATAGTTTGAGTACATCGGACATTAAGTCATCCACGAACATGTTGTTGAACAGGTGGACCACGCCTGGTTCATGGGTCATCACGGTAATCAGTGCGCAACTTAGAAGAGTCAGTTGCACCAATATATAGGTCAGCGTTTTGTTCGGGCTGGTGACAAACAGATCCACGATCAGGATCAAACTCGCCATCACCAGCAGAAAAATTTCTGCATAGGCGGAGGACAGGGTGGACAGGTAACTCATAAATTCCTCGATTGGTGATAGCTTATAACTTGGAGCGGGCAATATGTACCAGCAAATCGCTTACGGATGCGTGCATGATTTCGGTAAAGGGTAGTGGATATAGGCCCATGCCCAACACAGTCAGTGCCAAAATAATGAACATCAGTTTTTCGCGTAGAGTAATGTCTGTTAGTTGCGCTACGTGCTGGTTGGCCACCGCGCCGAAAATGACTCGCTTTACCATCCACAGCGTGTAAGCTGCGCCAAAAATCAGTGTCGTGGCAGCAGTGAAGGCGTACCAGAAATTAACTTTGACCGAACCCATTATCACCATAAATTCACCAACAAAACCGCTGGTGCCGGGCAGCCCGACATTGGCCATGGCAAACAATATAAAAAATGCGGCAAACACTGGCATTTTGTTGGCCACGCCGCCATAGTCGGCGATATTGCGTGTATGCATACGGTCATACAGCACACCTATACACAGAAATAGCGCACCTGATATAAAGCCATGCGAAATCATCTGTAATAGCGCGCCCTCCATGCCATATACATTAAAAATAAAAAAGCCCAACGTAACGAAACCCATATGTGAAATAGAAGAATATGCCACTAATTTTTTCATGTCAGTTTGGGCCAATGCAACCAGTCCAATGTATACCACTGCGATCAGCGACAGCGCGATCATCGCACCAGCGAGGTAGTGGCTGGCATCTGGCACGATAGGCATAGAGAAGCGAATGAAGCCATATGCCCCAACTTTCAGCATGATTGCCGCTAGTATCACAGAACCACCAGTAGGCGCTTCTACGTGTGCATCGGGCAACCAAGTGTGCACCGGGAACATTGGTACCTTTACCGCAAATGCCATAAAGAAGGCAATGAATACCAATATCTGTGCGGTCATCGGGATAGCCATCTGGTGGTAATCGAGAATCGCAAAGCTGCCACCGGACTGGATGTACAGATACAGAAGTGCAATCAGCATCAGCACTGAACCGAAAAAGGTGTACAGAAAAAATTTGACCGCTGCATAAACACGATTAGGGCCGCCCCATATACCAATAATGATGAACATTGGGATCAACATGGCTTCCCAGAATACATAAAACAGTACCGCGTCGAGTGAGGCGAAGACGCCATTGACCAAGCCGGACATGATGAGAAATGCAGCCAAATATTGCGCTACGCGCTTTTCGATTACTTTCCAGCCAGCAATCACAACCAGCGGAGTAAAAAAACTGTTAAGCAGGACAAATAGCACTGAAATACCGTCTACGCCGAGGTGATAATGGATGTTGAAATGGGTAATCCAATCGTGCAACTCAACGAACTGCATAGCGCTGGTCATTTTGTCAAAACCAACATACAGCGGAATAGTCACCAGAAAACCAAGAATCGAACCAACCAGTGCGATGACACGCGCTAATGGTGCATTGCGATCGCTGCCAGTGGCTAAAACCAGTACGCCAAAAATAATGGGCAGCCAAATAGCAACGCTTAATAGGGAAAATCCAAAAATCATGCTTATTCCTTCAGTTTCTCGCTGTGCGTATTATTCGAACCAAGTGCGTATCGTAAGCAGCAGAAACACGCCGACAATCATGGAAAACGCATAGTGGTAGATGTAACCAGTCTGAATGTGGCGCAATACGTTGGAGAACATGCCGACCAAACGCGCAGTGCCGTTTACCATTAGGCCATCAATCAATTTTATATCGCCAAATTTCCATAAGCAGCGGCTCGCTTTACGGGCACCAGAGGCAAAGAACCAATCATTGAAACGGTCAAAGTAGTACTTGTTGTCCAGCACTGTATAGATGAAGCTAAATTTTTGTTTGATCGCTACAGGAATACCGGGGGCTTTCAGGTAAAAAAACCACGCCATCACTACCCCAGCCATTGCCAACCAAAATGGCAAAGAAGATAGTCCATGCATGGCCATAGCCCAAGCGCTGTGGAACTCATGCTTCAGTTCTTCCATAGACGGGTGCAACTCGTGGTTGATAAAAATCGCACCCTTGAAATAGTCGCCAAACAACATCGGCTCAACAGCGAGGTAACCGATGACCACAGAAGGGATTGCAAGCAACACCAAAGGCATCCAGACCACCCATGAGGTTTCGTGCGGCTTCTGGCCTGGCGCTAAACCATGATGATCATCGTGCGCAACATGGATGTCAGCATGGTCGTCGTGATGGGTATTTTGAGAGCCATGCGCAACAGAATGGGCTTTGCCGAAATGCTCTTTGCCATGAAACACCAAGAAATACAAACGGAACGAATAGAAGGCGGTAACGAAAACACCGGCCACCACTGCAAAGTATGCAAAGCCAGACCCGGGAAGATGCGACAACGCCACCGCTTCGATGATGCTGTCCTTGGAATAGAAACCGGATAGGAATGGCGTGCCAATTAATGCCAGGGAGCCGATCAAAAAAGTGAACCAAGTGATCGGCATGTACTTACGCAAGCCCCCCATCTGGCGTATATCCTGAACATGATGCATGGCGATAATCACAGAACCGGCAGCAAGGAAAAGCAAGGCCTTAAAAAAAGCGTGGGTCATTAGATGAAAAATCGCCACTGAATAAGCAGAAGCGCCCAGCGCCACCGTCATGTAGCCTAGTTGTGACAGCGTGGAATAGGCCACCACACGCTTGATATCGTTTTGGATAATACCGAGGAAGCCCATGAAAAGCGCAGTGATAGCGCCGATCACCATAACAAAGGATAGCGCAGTATCGGACAGTTCAAACAGCGGTGACATGCGCGCCACCATAAATATTCCGGCGGTTACCATAGTCGCAGCGTGGATCAGTGCGGAAATCGGAGTCGGACCCTCCATCGAATCCGGCAGCCAGACGTGTAGCGGAAACTGTGCCGATTTACCCATCGCACCAATGAACAGCAGAATGCAGATAGCGCTAATCACATTCCACGATACACCAGGGATCGGTGCTATGTCGTTGGCGTAAAGATGCGAGCTGGCAAACACTGCAGCATAATCCAGTGTGCCAAATACCATCAGCACCAAGCCGATGCCGAGCAAAAAACCGAAATCCCCCACACGGTTGACTAGAAAAGCTTTAAGGTTGGCGTAAGTCGCCGTAGGGCGTGTGTACCAAAAACCGATCAATAAATAGGATACTAAACCCACTGCCTCCCAACCAAAAAACAGCTGGAGAAAATTATTGGACATCACCAGCATTAGCATAGAGAAGGTAAACAACGAAATATAGCTAAAAAAACGTTGATAGCCAGCATCTTCTACCATGTAACCTATCGTATAAATATGCACCATCAGGGATACGAAAGTCACTACCAGCATCATCATTACGGTCAGACGATCAATCAGGAAACCGACCTCGAACCGTGTATCACCCGAAGTCATCCATTGATAAACTGTGCCGTTGAATGTATGCCCAGCCATAACATCTTGGAAAATCAGCAGTGAGGCCGCGAAAGACACAGCCACCAGCAGGATGGTAATGCGATGCGTCCATGTCCGTCCCAGTAGTGTGCCAAACAACCCGGCAAATATTGCGCCAACCAAGGGAGCCAAAGGAACCAGCAAATACAGATTTTCCATAGTACTCATTTGCGCTGTTAACCTTTCAAGCTGCCGAGATCGTCTACGTTGATGGTACGCAGGTTACGGAATAACACTATCAGAATCGCTAAACCGATAGCTGCTTCAGCCGCAGCCACCGTAAGGATAAAAAACACGAATATTTGCCCGGATATATCATTTAGATAATGTGAGAAAGCAACAAAATTTGTATTTACCGCGAGCAACATCAATTCAATGGACATCAACAATACAATGAGATTTTTGCGGTTCAGAAAAATCCCCACCACGCCAATAGCAAACAATATTGCCCCAAACACTAAATAATGCGACAAACTCAAGTTCAACATATACTTTCCTCATTGAATCTTCATGTAATCATGGCAGATAACGCTACACTGCTATCAATCATCCAAGGCGGTTAATAATTCAACAAACCCTTTTTAAAAAACATTAGACCCATGTTTCTTTAGCGCTAATGCAATAGCGCATTTCACCTACTACTGCCTTTCCTCGTTACCATCTGCCACCATCGATACAATACGAAGGCGGTCTGCTTTTTTCACTAGCACCTGTTTATTCGGTTCCTGCGATTTAACATCCTTACGACGGCGCAAGGTAAGCGCGATGGCAGCTACAATCGCTACTAATAAAAGCACCGCCGCCAGTTCAAATGGGTAAACATAATCGGTATAAATCAAACGGCCAAGTTCTTTGGTGTTACTGTAATTGGCAGCGTGCTTGATCACGTTTGCACCAGTTTCAGCAGTTTGGCGGTTACCCAGTACCCATATCATCTGAAACACCATAATGACAGCCAGCAACGCGCCAAATGGAAACCAACGCCAAAATCCTTCGCGCAATTGCTCCAGATTGATGTCCAACATCATTACCACAAACAAAAAGAGCACCATCACTGCGCCGACGTACACCAGAACAAGAGTAATCGCTAGAAATTCTGCTTCCAGTAATATCCAGACTCCAGCCGAACTACAAAAAGCCAACACCAGAAACAGTGCTGCATATACTGGGTTGCGTGCAGTAATTACGCGTAATGCGGCAAGTACGGTAATTGCGGCGAACATATAAAAAACTAATGTATCAAAACTCATCAACATATTCTCAAACCTTTAACTGTGTTTGGAACCCATGAAGGCCACCAATATAAATCATTGAAGTGAACACTCCCGCCTACGAAAAATCAATTCAACGTAGGCCTCAGTAGTATCCTTGTTAAAATATCGAGCTGGATACATATCATTCACAAGAATGACAATGATTTAAAGACGCCCTCAACGGTATTTTGCGTCCGATGCCCGATCCTTGGCAATTTGCTCTTCATATTTTTCGCCTACGGCCAGCAACATCGGTTTGGTGTAGTACAGGTCACCGCGCTTCTCACCGTGGTATTCCAGAATACGAGTTTCTACAATGGCATCCACCGGACAAGCTTCTTCACATAGGCCGCAAAAAATACACTTGACCAAATCAATGTCATAGCGTGTGGTCCGGCGTGTGCCATCAGCGCGCTCTTCAGTTTCAATATGAATAGCCATCGCCGGACATACCGCTTCACATAATTTGCAGCCAATACAGCGTTCTTCATCATTCGCATAACGACGTAACGCGTGCAGGCCGCGAAAACGAAAACCTTGCGGCGTTTTTTCTTCGGGGAACTGCACGGTAATTTTGCGTGCGAAAAAATGCCGCCCGGTCAAGGCCATGCCTTTTACTAGCTCCAGCAGCAGGAAAGTTTTAAAAAAATTTGTGATCTTTTCCATTTTTTATATCCTTGACTGTTTTACCACAGCCAATAGGTAGTTTGCATCCAGGCACCAATTACTACTACCCAGACCAGCGTGAGAGGAATAAAGACCTTCCAACCCAAGCGCATCAATTGATCATAGCGATAGCGTGGGAAGGTGGCACGGAACCATAAAAATAGAAACAGTATGAAAGATGTTTTGGCTAACAGCCAAAAAATTCCCGGTAATAAATTAAATGGAGCTATATCAAATGGAGGCAACCAACCGCCAAGGAACATAATAGCGGTAAGTATGGCAATCAAAATCATGTTGGCGTATTCAGCCAGGAAAAACAACGCAAACGTCATACCAGAATATTCTACGTGAAAACCAGCCACAATTTCAGACTCGCCTTCAGCCATGTCAAAGGGTGCACGATTGGTTTCTGCTACACCCGAGATAAAATACACTACAAACATCGGGAACAATGGAATGAAATACCAGCCAAACAGCCCTACGCTGCTTTTTTGACCAAGCACTATGTCACCTAAATTCATACTCTGTGAGACCATGAGTACACATACTAAGGCAAAACCCATGGGGATCTCGTAGGACACAATCTGCGCGGCCGAGCGCAACGAACCCAAAAAGGCATACTTAGAATTGGACGCCCAGCCCGCAATGATTATGCCGTACACACCAAGTGATGTCATCGCCAAAATATAAAGTAGTCCAGCATTAATGTCGGTCAACGCCATACCATCGGCGAATGGAACCACTGCCCAAGCTGCCAATGCAGGCATCAGAGCAAGAACAGGCGCAATTACGAACAGAAATTTATTCGAGCCAGACGGAATGATAATTTCTTTGAGCAGAAGTTTAAGTCCATCGGCGAGCGGTTGTAGTAGCCCAAAATAACCAACCCGATTAGGACCAATACGTACCTGCATGTAGCCGATTACCTTGCGTTCTGCCAAGGTCAGATACGCCACAGTCAGCATGATAGGTACAACGATGACCAGAATTTTGACCAATGTCCAAATTGGAAGCCAAGCGACCCCAAGCAGGTTTTGCAAGTATTGCAGCAGTTCTGTCATGCGCGCTCCACTCTAATCGTTCCAAACATGGCGCCCAGTTCTGCCGTTATGGTATGGCCTGCGGCCACGCGCACAACACCACGCGGTAAACTGTCATCTGCGATTATAGACAGCCTCGCACTGCCATGCCCTTGCGTTAACTTGACCATTTCACCTGATTGAAGATTAAGTTTTTCTAGTTCTACGCTATGTATCAGCGCACGCGGAGTGGCAGCATCACGAGTTTTTTGTAGCGAAGCGGCGCGGCGCACAATGGCGTCAGTGGCATAAATCGGTACATCGCTGACACGCTGTAAACCTGTGGTATTCCAAGTCGCAGTTTGCGCCGTCACACCATGCAAGGCGTTACCAAGTTTGGCAGATACGTCTGTGCCGCCCAACACTTCATCGCGAACTGCTTCGCTGTTGTTGTAATCAAAACCAGGTATATTAAGCATGTTTCCCAAGACGCGGAGTACTTTCCACGCTGGACGTGCATCGCCTAATGGCTGGACTGTACCCTTGAAACTTTGCACACGCCCTTCTGAACTGATAAAAGTCCCGGAGGTTTCAGTAAATGGAGTAATCGGTAATAACACATCGGCGTACTCGGTAGCATGGTGTTTGTAAGCGCTCAACGCGACAACCATATCTGCGGCGCCCATCGCAGCTAATGCTTGCTGCGGGTCCTGCATATCCAGTTCCACTTCGACATTAAGCAAGATATAAGCCTTGCGCTGTGCAGTTAGCATTGTGGAGGCGTTCATACCATGTTCAGCACCCACGAATGGCACCGCTTGCGCCAAATATCCGCCCACACTGTTGGCTGCTTCGCCAAAGAAGCCAAATTTTGCTCCGCAGAGCGTGGCGATGTGTTGTGCCAGCAGTTGCAGTTGTGACGCTTGTGGATGCTGTTGTGCGAAGTTACCGAGCAAAATGGCAACACGCTCACCGCTGGCAAGACTGTCAGCCATTGCCTGCGCGATGGCTGACGGCGTGACAGACTGTACGATTTGTTGCACGCTAGTATCCAGAGTGGCTTGCTTGATTGTGGACAACGCTTTCAACACTTGTGCCAATACCGTAGTCATTTCGGTCGGTGGAACGATCTCCTTGTTAACAATTGGCATCAACAGATCGTCATCGGTAGCATGTATCAAATTAATTTGCGCGCCCTTCTTCGTTGCCTGACGCACGCGTGATGCTAACAACGGATGGTCTTTACGCAAGAAGCTGCCCACTAGCAGGAAGCGGTCAACAAGACTAATATCAGCCACTGCCATACCTAGCCAAGGTGCTCCGGTTTGCTTACTGTCGGCGCTAAAATCAGATTGTCGTAGGCGAAAATCCACATTATGGCTACCCAAACCGCGCGCCAATTTTTGCAATAAATAAAGCTCTTCCAGAGTGGAATGTGGCGTGGCTAATACGCCTATATTTTCCGCACCTGATTCATGAGTAATTTGGCGCAGTCCGTTAGCCACATACTCCAGTGCGACTTGCCACTCCACTTCCAGCCATTTCCCGCCCTGCTTGATCATCGGCTTAGTAAGACGTTCAGCTGAGTTCAACCCTTCGTAGCTAAAACGATCTTTATCGGACAACCAGCACTCATTGATTTCTTCATTTTCAATTGGCAACACACGCATCACGCGGTTATTTTTGACCTGTACCGCCAAGTTGGAACCCAAACTATCGTGCGGGCTAATAGACTTGCGACGCGATAACTCCCAAGTGCGGGCACTATAACGGAATGGTTTGCTGGTGAGGGCACCGACCGGACAGAGGTCGATCATATTACCGGACAATTCGGAATCTACTGTATCGGATACAAAAGCCATAATTTCGGCATGTTCACCACGGAAAGCCTGTCCCAGTTCCATCGCGCCACCAATTTCGATGCCGAAACGCACACAACGGGTACAGTTGATACAGCGACTCATCTCTTCGGCAGCCACCAAGGGGCCGATATCCTTATGCAACACGACGCGTTTCTCTTCGTGGTAGCGTGAGGCACTGCTACCATAACCGACTGCTAGATCCTGTAATTCGCATTCACCGCCTTGATCACATATTGGGCAATCCAATGGATGATTAATTAATAAGAATTCCATTACGCCTTTTTGCGCTTTCACAGCTTGTTCGGAGGCAGTAAAAACTTTCATACCTTCGGCCACAGGTGTAGCACAAGCGGGCAACGGCTTAGGCGCTTTTTCAATTTGTACTAAGCACATGCGGCAATTAGCTGCAATGGACAATTTTTTATGGTAACAAAAGTGGGGAATATAAATACCCAATCGATCTGCTGCATCGATCACAGAGCATCCGTTTTCCACATTAATGTGCTTGCCGTCAATTTCAATGTTGATCATTGCTCACCTAACCGTCAGTCTTGCACCAAACAACGTTTGTGTTCGATGTGATATTCAAACTCGCTACGGAAATGCTTGAGGAAGCCCTGCACTGGCCACGCAGCGGCATCGCCAAGCGCGCAAATTGTGCGGCCCGCAATGTTCTCACACAGGTCAAGCAAAAGATCCAAGTCTTCCGGACGTCCTTCCCCTTTTTCGATGCGGTGTATGATTCGGTATAGCCAGCCAGTACCTTCGCGGCACGGCGTACATTGGCCACATGATTCTTCAAAATAGAAATAGGACAGGCGCTCTAGTGCACGCACCATACAGGTCGTGTCGTCCATGATAATAATCGCACCTGTACCTAGCATAGAACCCGCTTTTGCAATGGAATCATAATCCATATCAAGGTCCATCATAATCTCACCGGGTAAAACTGGCATGGAAGATCCACCAGGGATACAGGCCTTCAACTTACGGTCACCGCGCATACCACCAGCCATTTCCAGCAATTTTTTGAACGGTGTTCCGAGTGGAACCTCAAAATTTCCTGGCCTGTTAACGTGGCCGGAAATGGAAAATAATTTGATTCCGCCATTGTTCGGCCTACCCAGCTCAAGGAAATTTTGCCCACCATTATTAATAATGTAAGGAATGCTGGCGAAGGTTTCGGTGTTATTGATAGTGGTCGGCTTACCATATAAGCCAAAACTTGCCGGAAATGGGGGTTTGAAGCGCGGCTGACCTTTTTTTCCTTCGAGCGATTCGAGCAATGCAGTTTCTTCGCCGCAAATGTAGGCACCATAGCCCAGATGATTATGCAGCTCGAAACTAAAGTCGCTGCCAAGTATATTATTACCCAGATAGCCCAGCGCACGCGCTTCATCGCATGCTGCCTCCATACGTTCATAGGCCTCGAAAATCTCGCCATGTACATAGTTGTAGCCCACTTTGACACCCATGGTATAGGCGGCGATAGCCATACCCTCTATGAGAATGTGCGGGTTATAGCGCAGAATGTCTCTATCCTTAAAGGTACCCGGCTCGCCCTCATCAGAATTGCATACCAGATACTTATCGCCCTGATAGTTGCGCGGCATAAAACTCCACTTTAAACCGGTAGGAAAGCCAGCACCTCCGCGGCCACGCAGACCGGAACTCTTGACTTCGGCGATGATAGATTCGGGGGTCATTTTTTCCGCTAGAATTTTGCGTAGCGCTTGGTAACCACCTACTTTGAGGTAATTTTCCAGCGTCCATGGCTGGTCGAAATGCATAGTATTAAGAAGAATGGGAGCGCTCATTCCTTATCCAATTCCGCCAGAATTTGATCAATTTTTTCTTTGGTGAGATGGCCACACGTTTTTTTATTGTTAATCATGAGAAGCGGCGCCTCATCACAGACATTCTGGCACTCGCCCTCACGCAAACCAAATTTACCATCCGCTGTCACTTCACCAACTCCGATACCGAGCTTGTTCTTAATATAATCCAATGTTTCCATGGCTCCCACCAATTGGCAGGACAGATTGGTACACACCGTAAGTGTGTGCCGGCCCATGGGCTTGAGGTTATACATATTATAGAAAGTCGCCACCTCATATACGCCCATCTGTGACATGTCGAGATAGGCCGCAACATCAACCATGTCCCCGGTGTCTATCCAACCTTTTTCATCTTGCACGAAACGTAATGCAGCCATAACGGCAGACTGCTTCCAATTGGGCGGATATTTCTTCAGCTCGCGGTCTATTTTTGCTCGAACTTGCTCGGATAACATCAAAGAACCTCTAAAAATGCCGTTAACATAAAAGCGGAAATCCGGCTTTTTGATGGAGCGTTCACGGGAATGATGAATTCGTCAGAATTATTAGCGGTATCCATCAGCGGTCAACTTCTCCAAAAACTATATCTTGCGTACCAATAATCGCTACTACATCCGCAATCATGTGACCACGCGCCATTTCATCCAACGCCGCGATATGGGCAAAACCGGGAGCACGAATTTTCAGGCGATAAGGCTTGTTCGCCCCATCGGAAATTATGTATATGCCAAACTCACCTTTAGGGTGTTCTACTGCCGCATAAGCCTCGCCGGATGGAATATGCATACCCTCGGTAAATAGCTTGAAATGGTGGATCAACTCCTCCATATTCTGCTTCATAGATTCACGTTTGGGAGGCGCAACTTTGAAATTATTTACTATCACCGGACCGGGGTTCTGACGCAACCAACTAATACATTGCTTGATAATACGGTTTGACTGGCGCATCTCTTCCACACGCACCAGATAACGGTCATAACAATCACCTTCGACTCCCACAGGAATATCGAAATCGAGACGGTTATATACTTCATAAGGTTGTTTTTTGCGTAGATCCCAAACAATACCGGAACCGCGTAGCATGGGGCCGCTAAAGCCGAGCGCTAGCGCGCGTTCTGGAGTAACCACACCAATACCAACAGTACGTTGTTTCCAGATTCGGTTGTCAGTCAGCAAAGTCTCGTATTCGTCAACGCAGATAGGAAAACGATTAGTGAAGTCTTCCATAAAATCAAGCAAGGAACCTTCACGGTTCTCGTTCATCTTCTTTACAGCCTTGGCATTGTGAATCTTGGATGCCTGATATAAGGGCATTGAATCAGGTAAATCTCGATACACCCCACCTGGACGGTAATATGCTGCATGCAGCCGTGCGCCGGATACCGCTTCATATACATCCATCAGATCTTCGCGCTCACGGAAAGCATATAAAAACACCGTCATTGCACCAATGTCCAGTGCATGTGCCCCAAGCCACAGTAGATGATTCATTATTCGGGTAATTTCGTCGAACATTACCCGAATATACTGCGCCCTCACCGGCACTTCGAGAGCAAGCAGTTTTTCGATGGCCATGACGTAAGCATGTTCGTTGCACATCATCGACACGTAATCGAGGCGATCCATATAAGGCAGCGATTGCAGATACGTTTTATGCTCAGCCAGTTTCTCAGTAGCGCGGTGAAGCAAGCCGATATGCGGGTCAGCCCGCTCAATTACTTCACCGTCCAGTTCTAGAACTAGACGCAACACGCCGTGTGCGGATGGGTGTTGCGGCCCAAAATTCATGGTGTAATTTTTTATTTCAGCCATGATAAAAGCCTTCGCCCCTGATGCAAAAAAAAGAAGAGAGGTGCAAAATTTTAGGCGTAGCCTTTATTTGCACACCCGTGCCTAAGCTCCTGCCTTTCATTTCAAACCTCCGTAATGCTCTTCACGAATGATGCGGGGAACGAGTTCACGGGGTTCGATCGACACTGGCTGATAAATTACGCGCTGCTGCTCAGAATCGTAGCGCATCTCGACATGCCCTGATAATGGAAAATCTTTGCGGAAAGGATTGCCAACAAAACCGTAATCTGTGAGCAGACGACGTAAATCAGGATGATCAGTAAAAACAATGCCATACAAATCAAATGCCTCACGCTCATACCAGTTGGCACACGACCAAATATTTACTACGGAACTCAGGATTGGCAAATCATCGTCTTCGGCAAATACGCGCACGCGTAGGCGGATATTATGGGTCAACGACAACAAATGATAGACCACTGCAAATCGAGAAGAATAAGCGTCAGGAGCAATATCGGATTTTAGATAGGCACCGCCTTCACAAATTTCACCCCCATAAGTACAGTAATCCACTCCGCACAGATCTATCATTTGTTCAAAACGCAAATCAGGATCATCGCGCAAGCGTGTTAACACCTCCAGCATATCAATGTCCCTCACGACTAAGGTCAGTTCGCCCAACATATTGTCCAAGCTCACTATTTGATTAGCGAAAATTGTGGTCAAGTTAGTGGTCAAAAGGGTTAAATTAGCGGCCATGTTTTACACCGATGTCGTATGAATCAAGTTTATGATGGCATTTTAAGTTGACGGATAAATCATGCAGATCGAAGCATGATCTGTCCGCACATTTCAGATGACAGATATCGCTCTCGTTTGAACGGATACCAATAGCATTGAGTTTTCCATCATGAATATTGCACATAAATTTAGCGCGCAATTGTATTAGTTCGTTTAATTTTATTTTGCAATTGAATAATGCCATACAACAACGCCTCAGCAGTTGGCGGGCAACCTGGTACATACACATCCACCGGCACGATGCGGTCACAACCTCGGACGACCGAATAGGAGTAATGGTAGTAGCCGCCGCCATTAGCGCAGGATCCCATTGAGATTACCCAGCGCGGCTCAGCCATTTGGTCATATACTTTGCGTAGAGCCGGCGCCATCTTGTTACACAGTGTGCCCGCCACTACCATCACGTCTGATTGGCGCGGGCTGGGACGAAATGTTATGCCAAAGCGATCAAGATCATAGCGTGAAGCGCCCGCTTGCATCATTTCTACCGCACAACACGCCAAGCCAAAAGTCATTGGCCACAGCGAACCCGTACGAGCATAATTAATCAACACGTCCAATGATGTGGTAACGATGCCTTTTTCCAGAACGCCTTCTATTCCCATTCCAAAGCTCCTCTTTTCCACTCGTAAATAAATCCGACTACGAGGATAGCCAAGAAAATCAACATAGAGACGTATCCAAACAAACCGATTTCCTTCAGCACCACTGCCCAAGGGAATAGGAACGCGATTTCTAAATCGAATAGGATAAATAAGATAGCTACGAGATAATAACGCACGTCGAATTTCATCCGCGCGTCTTCAAAAGCCCCAAAGCCGCACTCATAAGGCGAGAGCTTTGCGTTGTCTGGGCGATTAGGAGCAGCCAGCCAGCCTAACAGTAACGGCGCCACACCCATCGCCAGTCCAACGATTATAAATAACAAGATCGGAAAATAATTTTCCAACATCTGAGCTTCCCCCCATTCATTTAGCGCCTTAATAAATCTAACGCACGGAATGCATTTCCAGTTCAATTAACCAGAGCTCAGAAAACTTTGGCTTAAATATTTGGTGCCGATGAGCAGACTCGAACTGCTACAGCTTTCGCCACTAGCCCCTCAAGCTAGCGTGTCTACCAATTTCACCACATCGGCATAGTTCTATTATTTTGGTATTTCTTGCGACTTTGAATTACTGGTGCTGCTAGGTGCTGAGGTGGGCGTCACTGCCGACTGTGCCGGCTGTGATACCTCATGTTTATCCATTACGCCACGAGATTGCGATGGGTTAGCATAGATATAAGTTAAAGACAGGCTGGTAATAAAAAATATCCCTGTAGCCACTGCCGTACTACGACTTAGAAAATTAGCTGAACCGCTCGAGCCAAACACACTCCCGGCGGAACCTGTGCCAAAGGCAGCGCCCATATCTGCCCCTTTGCCATGCTGCATTAACACCAACCCAACCAGTACTATCGCCGTTAATACATGTACAACCCAAACGAAAATTTCCACGTACTACTCCAAAATATCGAATTTATTTTTGCCCAGCATTGCAAATACCTAAAAAATCTTCAGCAATCAACGATGCGCCTCCGATCAGCCCACCATCAATATCCGGCATGGCGAACAATTCGGCTGCGTTGGAAGCATTAACGCTACCGCCATAAAGTATACGCAAAGCCTGACCAAACTCCTCATCAAAACCGGCAATGCGTTTGCGTATAAAAGCATGTACCTCTTGTGCCTGTTCTGGCGAAGCCGTCTTGCCAGTACCTATAGCCCAGACTGGCTCATAAGCAATTACCGCAGTACGGAATGACTGCACACCCCGCAACTTGATAACTGCAGCCAACTGTTCCGCTACCACCGCCTCTGTCGTACCTGCTTCACGCTGCTCCAAAGTTTCACCAACACAAACTATGGGTGATAACTCTGCCTTCTGAACAGCAGCGAATTTTTCTGCCACCAGCTGGCTACTTTCACCGTAGATGTTACGTCGTTCAGAATGTCCAACAATCACATAGTCGCAGCCAAAATCACACAACATAGGAACCGACACCTCGCCAGTGTAGGCCCCCTTGTTCGCTTGATGTACATCCTGTGCCCCCCATTTTATTGGGGTCTCACGTAGCAGTAATTGCGTTTGTGCAAGATAGGGGAAAGGCACACACACAGCGCAATCCACCCCCGACATTTGCGCTACGCCATTTGCCACCTCTTTCAACAAAGCCTCATTTGCGGTCAGCGCCCCATTCATCTTCCAATTTCCGACAATGAATTTGCGTTGCATTATTAACTGAGCCTTTCAAAACAACGAAGGCGGCTATGCTACCCGTGAAAATACAATCGGTCAATCTCACTTCTAGCCGTTTGTTAGCGCCAAATAACAATGTTCACTTTCTTGCCAAAGAAAAATGTTCGCTGAAGCTTAACTCCATGTTTGTTATTGATCTTGCACAAATTATTGAATTTATGATACATCTTCCGTATAGCAGTCTGTCTGAAAAATACACATCTAAAACGCCGCAGTTTTTGAAGCTCTCCGACTTGAACCTGAGCTTTTATGAATGCGGGTAAATTCGTTTCAGGCTCTGCAATAATTCAGCCCAAAAACATGACGAATCATGTTCAACAAGACGCATCATTAAAATTGGTGCTTTCATTGGGCATGGGCTATCATGCCTCTTTCAGGCGGAAGTTTTAATTTACTAATTAAAATCAAATTATTGAGACTTAATTCCTGCGGGCTTATCTTTAAAATAATCACGGTTATAACTACTTTATGTTGAGCCTGTCTAAATTTTTTGCCGCATGCCCAATAAATAATCACTTAACTTTTAAAGATACTCAGTATTAAATAAAGCGGCTCTTAAGGCAGAAATAAAATCGGTAATTCAGGGTGTAAAAATTTTAATAAAATTAAGCCAAAATACTTGTTAGCAGGAACCACTTCCAAAGCGTTGTGGCGACCACAAAATTACAGGTGTAGCGGCATCAGTCAATAGAAAGTAATTGTGTTGCTGTTTGGGTAACGCAAAGTTTAGCGGTTGAATATCTAAAGTAGAATAATAGTTGATTTTTAAAGTATTTTAAGTTGGATTCACAACAGTATTTCATGAATTCGCTCTTTCGCGTTGATCATTCAGGCAATAATATACCAACATGCTAAATGCTATCGAAAAATGGTTCGAAGCCACACTCTGGAACGGTCGTTTCGTTGTAGTGGTAGCAGTAGTGGCGAGCATGGCTGCCGCCATTGCAATTTTCTATATGGCCACGGTGGACGTGGTGTACCTTGTCAGCCACATGCTGCATTACGCCGACTTTACACTGACTGATGAGGCACGCAAGCTTCTTCACGACCAAACCATCTCTCATGTAGTGGAAGTGGTGGACGGCTACCTACTCGCAACTTTCATGCTAATTTTTGCGCTTGGCATGTATGAATTGTTTGTTAGTGACATTGATGAAGCGCATGGCAGCAAGACCTCCAGCAAGATTTTGGTTATTGCAAGCCTGGATGACCTCAAAGCGCGATTAGCCAAAGTAATCTTAATGATTCTGATCGTCACCCTATTTGAGGAAGCGATGAATATGAAGATATCAACCTCGCTCGACCTGCTTTATTTCGGTGGTGCCATCGCCCTAATTGGTGCGTCGCTATTTTTGACCCACAAGGCGGAAGACCATGGAAAAGGTAGCAAACACCCTGAAGATTGAGTCGTGAATGCATCTTCAGTTTTCCATGATCCACTGTATGATTCATGAGTCGTATGTAAACGTTTGACCATGACCAAGCACGACTCTCTATGACGCTGGGCATGGCTATTTTAACTACACTTTCCTGGCAAATTGACAATCATGGATACAGACTATTGGCGCGAGCGTTGGGTTAGAAATGAAACGGGTTTCCATCAAAATGAAATCAATCCGCACTTGCGGCGATTCTGGCCTACACTGAACCTTGCGCCAAGCAGCCGTGTATTCGTGCCACTTTGTGGCAAGAGCCAGGACATGCTTTGGTTACGGGCTCAAGGCCATGAAGTAGTTGGCGTGGAAATCAGTCCATTGGCGGTTGAAGCATTTTTTGCCGAAAATGGCCTGCAAGCATCAGCTACAAAGCACGGTACCGCCAGTATCTATCAGACAGAAGGACTCCGGCTTTACTGCGGTGATTTTTTCCAGATGACAGCGGAGGATTTGGCCGGGGTGAGCGCAGTTTTCGACCGCGCTTCTCTTATCGCGCTACCCCCATCAATGCGCAGCGCCTACGCAGCCCATATGAAAAATATTTTGGCTCCTGGCGTAAAAACTCTATTAGTTACCTTCGATTACCCACAACATGAAATGCAAGGGCCGCCTTTTAGCGTACAGGAGCCAGAAGTAAGGGCGCTTTATGAGAAAACAAGCGAGGTACGCCTGTTGCATAGCGCAGACATTCTCAACAAGGAAACACGTTTTCGCGATAAGGGAATAACCCAGTTGCAAGAAAATATTTTTCTTGTAACGCATAACAAACAGGGGTAGGAAATAGCGATTGCCATCCCCATCGCCAATCCAGATTTCCGCATTTCTACGTCAAACGTGTAAAGGTAATATTGGTAAGCAAAGGGCTGATTACTCCCTTTTGCGGACTGCCAGACTGTCCATTATTGGCAACCGACCTCAGGGACCGTCCGCACAAAATTTTAATCTTTTATCTTCCTAAACAAATACCACGACACCACTTCAATAAATTCTTAATTTTGCTGTAATTTCCCTGAAACATTATTTCATTATCCTGCGCCTGTACATTCAAAGGAGATGATGATGTTTAACTTGATTCAGAAACCCGAACAACCAAACGACTTACAAGCCTTGAACTTAGCTATCATTAAGGCAGAAGTGAGGGAGTCACATCGATTGAGATATCAAATAGTCGCATCAAAAATGAGTGTCTATTTGAATAATGCCAATGAAGAAATCGAACGCAAAATGTTTAACCACTTTTGTGAACGTTTGCTACCAGTCACTTTTCGTGACTGGATGACTAAACGTTAACATACTGACCTGAGGACACCGCCATAAATCACTATTTCCGCCCAAATCTGGCTTTATCTACCTGACTTAATTTTACCAACATCGAATTTCCCCAATATTCATAAAATAATGGTTTTAAAACGGGACTTTTCTGAAAATAATTTTATTTATTTATATTATTCAACTTGTTATTGAAAAGTTAACGCCTACTGCCTTCCATTCTTTAACTTCTGCCTGTAACGCATTTTCTGTGAGCGGATTTTGCTCAATCCATTTTTTATCAAGTTTGATGCGATATTCATTGCCATTTTTTTTCAATTGCATTTTAGGCAAAGTCACATCCATACGACTACGGCAAAACAAAACCGCCAGACGCAATGCTAATATTGCGGTCCAATCTTGTACTAATCCCGACAATTTTGGCACCTTGGAAAGCGACCCGCGTTGCGCTCTTACTTGCAACCCGAGTTGAAACTGCTCCATTTTAGAAAAACCCGGCATATCAGCGTTTTCCAGAATATAAGCTGCATGTTTATGATAACCACTATGCGCGATAGAAATACCAATTTCATGCAACCTGGCCACCCATTGCAACTGTTGCTGCGCAGCATCGACACCGACGCCATAACCATCCTGAGTCACTTGCTTAAAAAGCGACAACGATAAGTCCTCCACACGTTGGGCTTGTAACGGATCAATATGGTAACGTCGCATAAATTGAGTCACCGTAACATCACGCATATCCTGATGATGTAGACGGCCCAACAGATCATGTAGCACCCCTTCTTTAAGGGCGGCATCAGCTACGGTCATATGCCGAATATTCAGTTCAGTGAAAATTGCCGACATAATGGCCAGCCCACCAGGCAAAACAGGAATGCGATCCGGTTTCAGGCCAAGCGCATCCAGCCGCTTGCATTCCCCTGCTTTCAGTAACATGGAACGCAGTTTCGCCAGCCCTTCTGCCGTTATACCTTCATTACTCCAATCATTTTGCTTTAACAAATCTGCCAATGCACGTGCGGTACCAGATGATCCAATCGCTTCTTGCCAATTTCCGCCGGAAAACTCAAAACGAATTGTTTGCAACTCCATGCGTGCAGCGAGTTCCGCCTGCCGCATGGCATCTTTAGTAATTTTACCGTCGCCAAAAAAACGCTTGCTATAGCTGACGCATCCCATATACAAGCTTTCCATTCGAAGCGGCTCCAATCCCTCGCCAATTACGCATTCGGTAGAGCCACCGCCGATATCAACCACCAGCCTGTTATTTTGCGAGGGTGGCATGCAATTTGCGACCCCCAGATAAATCAGCCGTGCCTCCTCTCGGCCAGCAATTATTTCAATCGGAAAACCCAAGGCATCTTCTGCTTTTTCAAGAAAAGCGGCTGCATTTTTAGCCAGTCTGAAAGTATTGGTACCCACTACCCTTACGGCATGGGCTGGTAAGCCACGTAAGCGCTCACCAAAACGTTTGAGGCATGCAAGGGCACGTAGCTGGGACTCCTCGTCCAAAAAATTATCCGGCGTCAGCCCTGCAGCGAGACGAACAGTGTCCTTCAAATAATCGAGTGGATATATCTGGTCATCCACCACTCGCGCGACTTGTAGCCGGAAGCTGTTGGAACCTAAATCCACCGCAGCAATGGTATCGTATGCTTGCACAGTAATTACCTATAAATACAAAATCAACCACTTACGTGGTGTGCGTATATGGCTTATCAAATTTTAAGTGTATTCGACACAAAGTATCACAATCATTTTGCCACTACATACATTTTTTCGTTATTTTCAATAAAATCAATGGTTAACAATATCCATCGGTTTGCCAAAGGCAGCAATTCAATAATTGCATTCTAGAGATAATGCTACGAAACCTACTGAACAACGACCCCTCATTTTTTACAAAAAAACATATTGTAACAACCACTTAATGTTTAGTAGGCCGGCCTGTTTTAAGTATTTCTACTTGCCCTACAACATTAACCAATTCAGGATCAGACAACTTGGACAGGCAAAGTAGCCCTGCCCGCAGCAATTCACTTTTCTTCACATAAACACCCACTAGTTGGCACTTTCTCTTTAATGCGGCGAATTGCGAATACTCATTTACGGGCATGGTGAAACTATCACGCACCATTTTAATTTTTTTAGGCTTGTCTGCCTTCTTCGATAACTTCTCCGCTATAACCACTTTAAGCGGTGTTGCAACAGTTTTTTCAGCAATATTTTTGTTTGCTATTTTAGCGGGTACTTTTTTGGGAGCCACTGCTTTAGCCGTTAACACAGGCTTAGGCTTATTATTAACTACCGCTTTAGCTGGCAATGATTTCGTAACAACTTTAGACTTAGCAACAGGCTTGGCCTTAACAGGATTTTTTGTTTTTGTCGTCATGACTCGCTCCAAATTAAATGAAAATTTAAAAAATTATCACGCGTACAGACACGTGCAGCCATTTTACACCGTAACAATATAAATTGTTTATATCAATATAAACACGTAAGCTTTATTTTATTTAAAAACTTATATTCATATAGTTATATACTCCCTCCTGACAGCCTGAATTACTCAAAATACTAGCCAAAACATAAAAATAAAACTTATAAAATTAAAAAATTTACTAGAGAAATAACAGCAACCCGATGTTATTGACTTGCGCCAAGACTGGAAAGCCGCCCTGAACCGGTTTAATATTCAGCTTGGGTACGGGGCACACAGCGGCATTGGAACTAACGCCAGCATATAATCATGCAGCGCCATACGCACTCCAAACTTTATACTGAATAGCCTAAAGTTTTATGCGATCCTCACATAAGTTTTCATAGAGTTAACTAAATTCATGTCCAATATTGTTATTGCTGCACTATATAAATTTGCCAAACTCCCCGATTACCGCGAGATGCAGAATGGTTTACTCGATTTTTGCATTATGCAAGGGCTCAATGGAACAATTTTACTTGCTGCGGAAGGTATTAACGGGACTATCGCCGGAACGCGCGCGGGGGTGGATGCATTGATGTTTTTCTTGCGGGCTGATGCCCGATTGGCAGGCATCGAGCACAAAGAATCCTATTCTGATGAAATGCCTTTTGACAGGATGAAGGTCCGCCTGAAAAAGGAGATCGTCACGCTAGGCGTACCAGGCGTGGATCCGAACGAAAAGGTTGGAACCTACGTGGACGCGAAAGACTGGAATGCCCTAATTTCCGATCCAGATGTAGTGCTTATTGATACACGAAACGGCTACGAATACGATATAGGCACTTTTCGTGGCGCAGTTGACCCACACACCACGACATTCCGCGAGTTTCCCGCGTACATCAGCAAAAATCTTGATCCCGCCAAGCATAAAAAAATTGCCATGTTTTGCACCGGCGGAATTCGGTGTGAAAAGGCGACTTCTTTCATGCTCGGACAAGGTTTCGAAGAGGTTTACCACCTACAGGGCGGCATCCTCAAGTATCTGGAAAACATTCCTGCTGAACAGAGTATGTGGGAGGGTGAGTGCTTCGTATTCGACCAGCGAATTTCTGTTGGACAGGGCCTGAAAGTGGGAACGCATGAACAATGCTTCGCCTGCCGCCATCCCGTTTCCCAAGAAGAAAAAGCCTCACCCCGTTATCAGGCTGGTATTTCCTGTCCGCATTGCTTTGATGCCCTGCCGCAAAAAACACGTGAACGTGCAATTGAACGGCACAAACAAAATGAATTAGCACGTAAACGGGGTGGCGCACATATCGGAGTGCCGCAAAAAAAACAAACAGAGACGCAAAGCGAAAGCTGATGGAGTGGATGGTTATTGGTTCTGTATTTTGAAACGTGATTGCTTGCATCGGAAGATTGCTGTTTTCAACTGGCAGAATAAGATAATATCTTCTCGACATCGACGCTCAATTGATGACATCATTCCAGGTTGAAATTAATTGTGCGATCTATTTAACTTAATTCCATAGCGCAATCAGATTTGCCGCTAGCCACGATTAAAATAACGGAGAGAAATTTATGAAGGCAACCACCCTTGCTGGGGATGTTACTAAATGTTATGAGGAAGGTGAAAAACGCATATCCAGCAAAGATTATAGCAATGCCTTAAAGTCCTTTAAGCAAGCCGCAGAGCAAGGTCATGCACTGGCTCAAAACTATATGGGCCTCATGTATGCAAAAAGCTTGGGAGTTTCGCAGGACTTTATGAAGGCAGAACATTGGTTTCGTCAATCGGCGGAGCAGGGAGAACCGTTGGCCCAAAATAACCTTGGGCTCATGTATGCCAGAGGTGAAGGTGTTGCGCAGGATTATCAACAGGCGGTGTTTTGGTTGCTTAAAGCCGCTGAGCAGGGAAATTCGGAAGCACAATATAATCTTGCGTTCATGTATGCAAAAGGTCAGGGTGTTACCCAAAACGATGAACAGGCAGTTCATTGGTTCCGCAAGGCAGCAGAGCAAGGAGATGAAATTGCTCAATATAATCTAGCCTTTATGTATGAAAAAGGCATTGGTGTCGCGCAAGATTATCAGCAAGCTGTATTTTTATACAGCATGGCGGCAGGGCAAGGAAGCACTGATGCCCAACTGAATTTGGGTGGTTTGTACGATGCGGGTGAAGGGGTTGAACAGGACTACAAGCAGGCAGTTAGCTGGTGGACCAAGGCTGCGGAAAAGGGGCATCCGGTAGCACAAAATAATTTAGGGCTTATGTACGCACAAGGTCTTGGCGTGAACCAGAATTATGTTGAAGCGTATAAATGGTTCACCCTTTCCAGTTTGGCTGGTGAAGAAAGCGCAACCAATGGATTGAAGATCGCAGAGTCATTGATGACGAAAGATCAAATTACCGAAGCGAAGGAATTGCTGAACGACTGGAAGAATTCACATTAATTTGACTAATGTTGGGTAGTCCGTAGGTTAATTATTCTGGATGCCTGATCCAGGAAACATTCGCCACAATATGGATGCAAGGTAGCCAGTCTCCTGTCTTTATCGTTCTCATTTCATGAGATTTATTTATGTGGAAACACGATTGAATGAATAGTGTGAAGGAAGCATCGGTATCTCGACTGGCTACGTTTCCCTTGTATTACATTTATATGATGGCTTGCCCTTTTGCTTGCAGAAGAGCCGGAATGCATTTTTCGTTATTGGAATACCGGTCATTTACGGGCTAGGCTCCGTTGTGTTCGTTTACTCCAGACTTTTTCTTCCGCAGCCAATTTTTATTGCATCTGTACTGCCTTGATTTCGTCCCCATTTAACGTTCCATTTTTTGGTGACGTTCGTTTATTCTGTTCCGCTACTAATAAAAATAAAAGGCAGTTATGGCGAAAGCAAAAATAATATATAGCTGCACTGAATGTGGTGGACAGGTTTCAAAATGGCAGGGGCAGTGCCCGCATTGCACGGCTTGGAATACGCTGGTGGAAAGTGTAGCCGAACTGCCAACTAGCGGGAAAAATCGCTACAGCTCGCTGGCGACAACAAGCATGATGCAGACGCTGGCCGAAGTAAGAGCGGAAGAAGTGCCGCGCACGCCAACCGGCATCGCCGAGTTTGACCGCGTGTTGGGTGGCGGGTTAGTGGGTGGTGGTGTCGTTTTAATAGGCGGCGATCCCGGGATAGGTAAATCTACCCTGCTGTTGCAGGCGTTAGCCCATCTCGCGACACATAAAAAAGTTTTATACGTCAGTGGCGAGGAATCGGCACAGCAAATTGCTTTGCGCGCGAAACGACTATCGCTGGATGCACGTGGAATGTACCTGTTGGCTGAAATTCAACTGGAAAAAATACAATCTGTCATCCAGCAGGAAAAACCCGATGTGGTGGTGATTGATTCCATCCAAACCATGTATTCTGAACACCTCACATCAGCCCCCGGCTCGGTAGCGCAGGTGCGTGAATCCGCAGCGCAACTCACGCGCATGGCGAAGAGCACAGCAGTGACCATGATTCTGGTAGGCCACGTTACCAAGGATGGCACGTTGGCTGGGCCGCGCGTGCTAGAACATATCGTAGATACAGTGCTGTATTTCGAAGGCGATACCCACTCCAGCTTTCGCATGATACGCGCGTTCAAAAATCGCTTCGGCGCAGTAAACGAACTCGGCGTGTTCGCTATGACCGAAAAAGGTTTACGTGAGGTGAGCAACCCTTCCGCATTATTTTTGTCGCAGCATGGCGCGCAAGTGGCGGGTTCATGCGTGATGGTGACGCAGGAAGGAACCCGCCCGTTGCTGGTCGAAATCCAGGCCCTGCTAGATGAGGCTCACTCGCCCAATCCGCGCCGCCTTTCATTGGGTCTGGAACAAAACCGTTTGGCCATGTTGCTGGCCGTATTGCACCGCCATGCAGGCATTGCCTGTTTTGATCAAGACGTGTTTATCAATGCGGTGGGCGGAGTGAAAATTACCGAGCCGGGTGCCGACTTGCCCGTATTACTGGCCATCGTGTCTTCGCTGCGCAATAAACCTCTACCAGAAAAATTAATCGTGTTCGGCGAAGTCGGCCTGGCTGGTGAAATACGTCCGGTGCAGCGTGGTCAGGAACGCTTAAAAGAAGCGGCAAAGCTCGGCTTCACTATGGCCATTATTCCCAAAGCCAATGCACCGAAACAAAAAATTTCTGGCATGGAAATCATTTCTGTTGGACGAGTAGATGAAGCTGTAAATGCGTGTAGATAGAAGAAAATAACTTCAGGAATAACCATTTTTGTAACTGTCATTACCACAGACGGTACGGTGGAAGTGGTCTCTTTGCCTATGGATACCGATGAGCAAGTGAATCGCCTACAGGAAATTGTCTGAGGTTCAGATCAGCTTTCAAATATCACCGATGCATTATTCCCGTTTCCAGTTCCCACGAGGAGAAATCAAATAATATACATACGTTATGCACGTTTTAATGTTAGGATACTTAAATAATATTTTTAAGCCGAAGCATGCATTGGTTAATGCTACGTGAATAAGTCCATTAGTACGTGGCTGAGCCTGTCGAAAAATATTTGCAAATTATTTTATTTCCATAGTAACTCCTGATTTTTAACAGGAGAGATGGAGTGTTAAAACTTAATGCGATGCCGCCCCTTTAATCTATCGAACTGATTAAACCTAGGCAATTCATTAGACCTGATTTGCGCAATGACGCCGCACTCCCCCCTTTGAAAAAAGGAGATGCTGGTTAAGTTTCCTAATGGATTATCTGGGTTAAATGGGAGCGTACATGTTTTACGGCAAGAAGAACCAGACGCTCCAGTTTTGCAAATATGAACCTGCCTATCAATTACAGGAAGGTTTAATTTTAGCGGTGGTTTGCGCACTCCTGGCCACGCCTGCTGCTGCAGGACATCAGTTCCCCAATAAAAGTTCATTCGCCCGTTCCCTCAGAGCACCACCCGTCTGATGCCGCGCCGCCTTTTGGAATTGATTTCCAAAAGCTTGCCACACAAGCGCGTAGCGCACGCGCCCACTTATACCTTTAGCGCTGAAGATATCCTCTGGGTCATGGGCAGTTTCTGCGCCCTTAACCGCAAGCCCTTTGATGCCGGGCTGCTGCTCAAACAATTCCCGCCGCCCTATAGTTCGGATTCCTTCATCCATGCCGCCCGTGCGTTGGGCTTCCGCATCAAGCGCCGCGATTGCGATAGCACCGAGCTAGCCGGTTTCAACTTCCCGTGCCTTGCAGTTTTGCATGACGCCGAGTCCGCAACGAGCACCAATATGGGACAACCCGACATCGGACAAGCAAACATCGCGCAACGGGGAAGCAAATCCGACGTAGAAGCGGAAGCCGGAGCAATTCCCCCAGAGCAAGTCTCAGTCCTGGTAAAACAGCACCCCGCCATCATCGTTCAGGTCAACAATGATAGTGTGACCCTGTTCGAGGTTGGCACCAATCAACCCAAGTCCATGACCCATGCCGAGTTCACCACCCGCTTCGCCGACACGGCATTCCAACTGGCGCTTGAAACCAAAGGCATCAAAGATCCCGACGGCGCGTTATCCCAAAAAGCCAGCTTCGGTTTTCACTGGTTTATCCCCGAGTTGATGAAACACAAACGCATCTGGCGCGATGTGCTGATCGCTTCCCTCATCATTCAACTGCTCGCCCTGGGCACCCCGCTATTCACCCAAGTCATCATCGACAAGGTCGTCGTCCACCATACCCAAAGCACGTTGATCGTCATCGGCATCGGCTTGGCGGTATTCATGATCTTTTCCGCATTACTTTCCTGGGTGCGCCAGTACCTGATTCTGCACACCGGCAACCGTGTCGATGCCGTGCTGGGCGCGGCGGTGTTCGACCACCTGTTCAAGTTGCCGCCGCGCTACTTCGAGCATCGCCCCACCGGCGTGATTGCCGCCCGCCTGCACGGCGTCGAGACCATCCGCGAATTCATCGCCAGCGCAGCAGTCACGTTGATCCTCGACTTACCGTTCCTGCTGATCTTCCTCGGCATCATGCTCTACTACAGCGTCACCCTGACCTTTGTCGCGCTGGCCATACTGAGCGTCATCGCCATCCTCAGCCTCATCGTCGCGCCGATGTTCCGCAGCCGCTTAAACGAACAATTCCTGCTCGGCGCGCGCAACCAAGCTTTCACCACCGAATATGTCGCAGGCCTCGAAACCGTCAAGAGCCTGCAAATGGAACCCCAGCTCAATGCCCGTTACAGCGACTACCTCGCTGAGTATCTGCGCTCCGGCTTTTCTGTGCGCCAGATCGGTAACACCTATAACGCGCTGTCCAACGGACTGGAGCAAATGATGACCCTGAGCATCCTCATCATCGGCGCCTACACCGTGATGAACGATACCTCATTCACCATCGGCATGCTGGTCGCGTTCCAGATGTTCGCCAGCCGTTTGTCCCAACCCATGCTGCGGCTGGTGGGTTTGTGGCAACAATTCCAACAAGCTAATCTCTCCGTACAACGCATGGGCGACATCATGAACGCCCCGGCCGAACCCTATTCCATCCTCCCCACCCGGCTACGGGAAGGCAAAGGACAGATCGACATTGAAGGCTTGAGTTTTAGATACGCCGACAACCTGCCCTTCCTCTACGAAAGCTTCAACCTCAAAGTCGCTCCTGGCAAAATCATCGCCATCATGGGACCGTCCGGCTCCGGCAAGAGCACGCTGACCAAATTGCTGCAAGGCTTCTACCAGCCCACAAGCGGCACCATCAAGATCGACGGCAACGACATCCGCTACCTGTCCGCCAACGAACTGCGCCATCACTTCGGCGTCGTGCCGCAGGAAACCATCCTGTTCTCCGGCACCCTCTACGACAACCTGCTAATGGCCAACCCCCACGCCACTTTCGATCAAGTCGTGCATGCCTGTAGGATGGCCGAAATTCACAGCAGCATCGAAGCCCTGCCGCAAGGCTACCAGACCGAAATCGGCGAACGCGGCGTAGGCCTCTCCGGCGGGCAAAAGCAGCGCATCGCCATCGCACGGGCACTGATCAAGCAACCCAAGATACTCATTTTCGACGAAGCCACCAGCAGCCTCGATGCCGCCACCGCTGAACACTTCGCCGCGACGATCAATCAGCTCAAGGGCAAAGTGACGATGATGTTCATCACCCACGCGATGCCGAAGAATTTGCTGGTGGATGAAGTGGTGAGGATAGGGCTGGAATCGTTGAGCGCGGTAAGCGATACGTATGTTGCGACCAAAAAGGATGCTGAGGGAGAGGCGCATGGGTGACTTGATTGATAGCAGTTATGCGGTGTGTAAGAAAAGGGGAATGAAATGAAAAACAAATCGAGACTAACCTCTTTCATCGGTAAAGCACGAACAGAGTGATCGGGTTGAAAATCAAAGTGATTTTGGATTTTGAACAGGAGAGATGAAATGTTAAAACTTAATGCGATGCTGCCCCATTTAATTGTGAATGGTCGCAGCATGAGAATCATACAAGGAATTTCGAAACAAATTGCGAATCTGGGATTGCTGTTGATGATGGGGGTGAGTATGTGTGCGTGTGCGGCAACTATGAGTTGGAAAGAAGAAGTGTTGTTGCATGACGGCAGCAAGATTATCGCTGAACGTTCTTATAATCTTGGCGGGTATCCAACCATAGATAGTCGTGAGCGCAAATCGCTTGATGAAACCATTACTTTCACAATACCAGGGGCGAATAAAAAAATCACATGGAAAATGGATTTTAAGGATTCTGAACCAGAACCGAATAGCTTAAATTTACTGGTTCTGGATGTGGTTAAAGGTGTGCCATATATTGCCACTTATCCTGCCGGAATTATTGCTTACAACAAATGGGGCAGCCCCAATCCGCCTTATGTGTTTTTCAAACATGACGGCAAGATGTGGCAGCGCATTTCGCTGGAAGAATTTCCGGCAGAACTCAATAAGACGAATGTCATTGTTGGTAGACCGCCTGCTGAATTACTCAAATCCTTCTACACCGTTGAAGGAGTGAATGCGCAAAACTACGACATTCACACCGAGGAATACAAAACCATTCTCCGCACACCGCTTGAGCATTGGAAACCACGACCACCAGGCAGTAACTCAGGAAGGATGGTGCGTACAGGAGATGGTGGTTGGATCGGGATGGATTGGTTTGAAAGACAACCCTCCTTGGAAGCTTGTTTGAAAAAGTGCGCACGTGAGGAAGTAAATCCACAGGATTGTCCATGCAACACACTATTTAAGGGGAAATAATCATGGCTAACGCAATTGAACTCGCATTGATGGCAGGACGGGTTTACCAAAGCACTCGTGACAAAATCAACTGGCTTCCTGATTTATCTTCTTTGGGATGGATAGAGTTTAGCCACCAACAAAAACCCAGCGGGTTTGAAGCGATTTCATTCCAGAAAGGTAATGAAATCGTCATCTCCTTCGCAGGCACAGGATCAAATGTGGACTGGTGGGCGAATACGGGTGGCTTCTTCGGTGTAACCTCCACTCAACTCGAACAAGCGGCGGATTATTATTTGCAAGTAAAAGCCATCGCACCAGTGGGGGCGACCATCAGCTTTACCGGTCACAGTATGGGTGGTGGGCTGGCATCCCTGCTGGCGGTATTTTTCGGAGAGACTGCTGTCACCTTTGACCAAGCCCCGTTCAGGAATTCTGCCAGTGTTGCTGTTGCAAATACGCTACTGAGTTATTTAAGTGACCCAGTTAGAGGTTACAGTGCACAAGACTTGCAAGGCCTCACCAATTTCATCAGCACAGCAGCCAATGGCGGCCTTCCCAATGAAGGCAATGTGCTTGACTTCAGCGTGCAAGGGGAAATATTGAGTGCCGCCTCTGCGCTCAGGATAGGCTCACAAACCAGCCTGACTCATAGCCCTGACAACTGGTTTGGATCAAGCGTTGATCTACACTCTCAAGCGCTGCTCACTGCTTTTTTACAGAGCGATCAAACTGCTCCAGCCCAGCACTCATTCCGTGATGTCACTGTGAAACTCACGGATTTGTTGAAAATGATTTTTGATAGCAAACTGTACTACTTCGATCCAAACAACACTGATACTTCTGCAAAAGAAAACTTCACCGAACGTTTGGTTCGCCATCAAAATGGTGTTGCTGGCTTGGTTGTTGGTGAAACCGCAATCGTAGCCGATGCCATGCTCACCCGCTTCACCGCCGACCTGTGGAAGATTGCGCAAGATGGCGGCCTGACGCTGCACGATGGCAACTCATCCAACCCCGATCTGCACGAACTCAGCAAAGCTCTGATCGCCTTCGCCATGCAAAAGTACTATGAAGAAACCACGACCAGCGCGGGCTACAACAAAGCACTGTTCACCGACCTCTCCACTGCTAACGAAGGCAGCAACGGCATCCGCTTCGACATGGATGATGTGTCCAAATATTTTGCCCTTACCCTTGCACAGAGTGGCAAAGGCGGCGAACTCAACCAAGTCAAAGGCTACCAAGATTTTCTGTACTACCTTAACCAGACAAATAATGGTTTAAATGCAGATGAACGCCAACTCATCAAATCCCTGCTGCCCTACATGCGCGACTGGTACGTCCAGGCCGGCGCATCCGGCATGAACGCCGCCGACACCTTAAACCGGGGCGCTTTCATGCTGGGCGGTAATGGTAGCGACGCACTGGTGGGTGGCACCAAAGCCGACCTGCTGGTGGGTAATAAAGGCGATGACTTATTGCAAGGCGGTAAGGGCAACGACATCCTGCTCGGCGGCAAGGACAATGATTCCTACGTCTATACCTCTGGCGACGGCTTCGACACCATCTTCGATTCCGACGGCAACGGCAGTATTGCCTACAACGGCGCCATCCTCGCGGGCGGCGACCAGTTTGGCGACTCTCACGTCCACCGCAACGGCAACGGACACCTCTATGTGGATGTTGGCAATGGCCGCATGGTGATCGACGGGAACATCCTGATCGAAGACCAGCAGGCGGGCGAGCTGGGCTTGACCATGGCCGGCCCCGCAGCCATAACCACTCCCCAGTACACGATCTCAGGCACCGAAGATAATGACGACATCTCCATTGGCATAAACAACGTCGCGGAAGACGTGGTTGATGCGGGCGCCGGGCAAGATTATGTCTTCGCCAGCTACGGCAACGACATCATCATCAGTGGAGCGGGCAGCGATGCGCTCGATGGCTTTGCGGGCGACGACCGCCTCTATGCCGACAGCATCGTCAGCGTCGCCGATGCCATCGCCCTCGGCAATACTCAAGTGGGCACCAGCCTGCTGGGCGACGCCCTATCCGGCGACAGCGGCGACGATACCCTGATCGGCAGTAACGGCGACGATATCCTCTCGGGTGGTGCGGGTACAGACCTGCTGATCGGCGGTGCGGGCATCGACTATATTTTGGGGGATACAGACTGGGCGGCGGGAACGGGGCGCGACTGGGGCGTGGTCAATAACGTACTCGTCGGCGGCGCGGGCGGCATCGCCCTATGGACAGGCAATACTTCAGACGTCATCTACGCTGGAGCAGGCGCTGACCGCGTTTGGGGCGAACTCGGCAACGACGTCATCTTCGGTGAAAAGGGAGCGGACGAACTGACGGGTGGGGACGGCAACGACGTAATCCTGGGAGGTGATGACAACGACAGCATCCTCGGTGATTATGACAACATCGCCGCCATGCCCGGCAACGACTATCTCGACGGCGGCGCGGGAGACGATATCATCGACGGCAACGAAGGCGACGACATCATCATCGGTGGCGCGGGTGTCGATACCCTGTATGGTGGCACAGGAAAAGACACTTACATTTTCAATCGCGGCGATGGCGGCGACACGGTTTACGATACCCGGGCCGACAACAATATCTTCCGTTTCGGCGCAGGGATCAGTTCAAGCGACATCACCCTGCGCTTGGGCTCACTCATGCTCGACCTTGGCAACGGTGACTCCATCCATATCGCCGGCTTTAACCAGAGTGATGTGTTCAACAGCTCCAGCATTGGCAGCTTCGAATTTACCGATGGTTCGATACTCACCACAGATGAGCTGCTTGCACGTGGGTTTGATCTCGACGGCACGGTAAACGGCGACATCATTAACGGCACCAATGCCACCGACCGCATCAACGGGTTGGGCGGGAATGACTCGCTGTTCGGGATGGCTGGCAACGACACCCTGAATGGCGGTGATGGCAATGACCAATTGGTCGGGGATGACGGCACAGCCGCTTTCAGCGGCAACGACCTGATTAACGGGGATGACGGTGATGATTATATTTGGGGAAACGGTGGTGACGACACGTTAAATGGAGGCACGGGCAACGATATTCTTCAAGGTGAAACAGGCAACGATAATTTGATTGGAGGAGACGGCAATGACAAATTGGCGGGAGGAGCAGGCAACGACACGTTGAATGGCGGCGAGGGCGACGATATTTATTACTATAACCTCGGCGAAGGCATCGACCACATCACGGATAGCGGCGGCACAGACCGGCTGGTTTTAGGGAATGGTGCGACGATAGCTAATCTGCGACTGGATGTGGGCTCCCTCAAAATGGTGTTCAGTGACGGCAGCGAGCTGCACCTCGACGATTTCGATCCGACGAATCCGCTGGCAGGCAGTATCGAATACTTCCAATTCTCGGATGGGCAAGTCTATACACGGGAGCAGATGATCCAGACGTTGGGATTCAATATCCAGGGCGGATCAGGCGATAGCGTCCTGTCTGGCACGGCATTGGGTGAAACCATCACTGCCTATGCAGGCAATGATACGGTCACTGCGCTTGGCGGGAATGACACGGTGAATGGCGGTGCCGGTAATGACACACTTTACGGCGATGCCGGGGCAGACAATTTGCTTGGCGGCCTGGGGGATGATCTGCTTGCCGGGGGCGCAGACAATGACACTCTCGACGGCGGGGCAGGCAACGACACTTATTTGTTCGGGCGCGATGTAGGCCAGGATATTGTCTATGACAACGACACGACCGTGGGCAACTTCGACAAAATACAGATTGCCGCAGACGTATTGCCCAGCGATGTGACGGTGGGCAAAAATGGGGTGAACCTTTATTTGAGCATCAGTAATCCTGACGGCACGACGGATAAATTGACTCTGGCAAACTGGTATAGCGGGGATGCTTACAAGGTTGAACAAGTGGTGTTTTCCAATGGCACGGTGTGGGATGTACCGATGCTTGATGCATTGACCAAAGCAGCCACGCAGGGAGATGACATCATTGATGGCTCTTCCGGCAATGATGTGCTTAATGGGTTGGGCGGGCATGACACTTTGCGTGGTTACGCTGGCGACGATACGCTGGATGGTGATACCGGCAATGACAGTCTATATGGTGGCGATGGCAATGACTTGCTGCGGGGGGGTGCAGGCTCCGATTTATTGCAGGGTGATGCTGGCAACGATACCTTGGATGGTGGTGCCGGCGATGATTCATTGTATGGGAATGAGGGCAACGACACTTACTTGTTTGGTCGAGACTCCGGCCAGGATATTGTTCAGTATTACCTCACAGCTACGGATAATGCAGACAAGGTACAGATAGCAGCAGGCCTATTACCTTCTGACGTAATCGTTACGCGTGATCAAAATCATCTCTTCCTCAGCATCAATAATCCCGACGGCACGACGGCTAAATTGACTTTGGCAAGCTGGTTTGGGAATGGCGTAAGCAAGGTTGGTGAGGTTATTTTTGCAGATGGCACGGTGTGGGATGAGCAGGCACTCAAGGCGATGACAAACGTACCCACAGAGGGTGCGGACAACATTTATGGAACCTCCGGCGATGATGTCATTAATGGGCTGGGTGGCGATGATAGATTGTACGGTAATGCTGGCAACGATACGTTGAATAGCGGTACCGGAAATGATTATTTAGAAGGGAACGAGGGTAATGACACTTATGTCTTCGGAAGGGGCTATGGAAATGATGTTGTCGTGGAAGACGGCAGAGCACTCGGGAATATTGATACGGTGCAAATGGTGTCAGGCGTATTGCCTGGAGATGTACTGGTAAGCAAAGCAGGATCGAGCCTGATTTTATGGATATCAGGAACATCAGATCAATTGACTTTGGTCAGTTGGTTTAATGGGGGTAATTATGGCATTGATCAAGTTGTGTTTGCCGATGGCACAACTTGGGATGCAGCCAAACTAGCTGCAATGGCTCAGCCGGCGACTATGAATGCTGATCTGCTGTATGGTTCAAGCGGCAACGATAATATTAATGGGCTGGGCGGTGACGACATTATTTACGGGTATGGGGGTGATGACACATTGAATGGAGCGTTGGGAAATGACACGCTGTATGGCGGTGCTGGCAATGACACGCTAATTGGGGAGGGTGCGGTGGATGACCTGTTTGGCGGGGAAGGTAATGATATGTATGTGCGGGCTGATGACTCCGCTCGCATCACCGAATACGCTAACCAAGGTATTGATACCGTGCAAAGCAGCGTTACCCATACGCTGGGTGCAAATTTTGAAAACATCACTCTGACCGGCACAGCGGCCATTAACGGTACAGGCAACGAGCTGGATAACGTGCTTATCGGCAACAGCGCTAAAAATACCTTGATTGGCAATGCGGGCAACGATACGTTAAATGGTGGTGCAGGCGTGGATACCATGCTGGGCGGCGTGGGCAATGACACTTACATCGTTGACAGCAGCCGGGATGTAGTCAGCGAGAATGCCAACGAAGGCCTGGACACGGTGCAAGCCGACATCAGTTATACCCTTGCAGCTAATGTCGAAAATCTCACCCTGACGGGGACTGGTGCCATTAACGCCACCGGCAACACTGTGGACAACGTGCTGCTTGGTAATTCAGCAATCAACACCTTGACCGGTGGAGCGGGCAACGATCTGTTGAACGGAGGAGCAGGCAACGACACCCTGAAAGGAGATGCCGGCAACGACGTGCTGGAAGGAGTTGACGGCAACGACACGTTGAGCGATAGCGCAGGGAACAACCTGTTCAATGGCGGTGCCGGTGTCGACACATTAATCGGTAACACAGGTAAAGAGCTGTTCATTGGAGGGTTGGGCAACGATACCATCACCACCGGCACGGGTGCCGATATCATCGCCTTCAACAAGGGAGACGGGCAAGATACTATTGTTGCCAGCACCGTCACGGACAACACCATTTCGCTCGGCGGCGGCATTCAGTACGCCAACCTGTCGATGAGTAAGTCCGGCAATAACCTCATCCTCAATACCGGCAATGGCGATCAAATCACCATGCAAAACTGGTACAAGGGCACCAACAACCACAGCGTCGCCAACCTGCAACTGGTGCTCGATGCCGGCAGCTACAATGCCGGTTCGACTGATCCACTGCTCAATCAGCAGATACAGGATTTCAACTTCGCCCTGCTTGCGCAAAATTTCGACCAGGCATTGCTGGCCAATCCCACCTTGACTGCATGGAACCTGACCGATTCGCTGTTGAGCGCGCATCTGTCCGGCAGCGATACTGCCGCGCTGGGCGGCGACTTGGCTTACCAGTACAACCTGAACGGCAGTCTGGCTGGCATCGGCCTGGTTTCTGCACAGACGGAATTGGGCAGTGCCAGCTTCGGTGTGTTGCCGCAACAACTGCAGCCATTGGCCAGCTTGCAGACCGGCACGGCGAGGTTGGGGTAAGCGATGATGGCGTTTAGAGATTTAATTTGACACAATATCTGGTGGCGCCATTTTGGCGACAGTGCTAGACTGAGCGCCTGTCCTGACATATCAGGACAATTGACTAAATAGGACAACCATGGGAACAGTTATAGCCAAACAAGACCGTATTGGCGCCCGCGTTTCGCACGATATTTATGAGACGCTATGCCGGGCCGCTGAATTAAGCGGTGCGACGGTCAACCAGTTTCTGGTGCAGTCGGCGCTGAAAGAAGCGCAGGCCGTGATTGAGCGTGAACAGGTCATCCGTATGTCCGCGCGGGACTGGAGCTGGATGCTCGGTTTGCTGGAGAATCCACCCAAGCCAAACGCCAAATTGAAAGCCGCCATGAAGCGTTATCAGAAAACCAAGCGCGACGATGCTGATTCTTCCTTTAACTGGCAGCCATAATCGACAAGGGTTCGACTGTGGCACGCCAGCTCTGAACGATTGGTTGTGCAAGGTCGCCAGGCAGCATCAGGACAAAGGGCTATCAAGCACTTTTGTGGCAGTCCTTGAGAGCGACCCCGAGCGCATTTGTGGATACTACGCGCTGACCCTCACCGAAGTTGATCGTCGTTACTTACCCGAGGCTTACCGGAAAAAATTACCGAAGCGGATTCCAGGCATACGCTTGGGACGATTGGTCATTGATCAACGTTATCAAGGTAAGCGGCTCGGTGAATTACTTTTGATGGACGCTATTTCGCGCGCGCAGCGTGTACATCAGGAAACAGGGGTTGTTGGGCTTTTTGTCGATGCATTGGATGAACACGCTGCAGGGTTTTATCGGCATTTCGGTTTCATGGCGGCACCTGATAATCCGCTTATGCTATTTTTACCAGTGGCTTGAACATGGGCATGAAACAACAAACTTCTTAATGGGCAACCGCCTGAAAATCTGATGAACTCTAAACCCACTCTTCTATCCCCGGAGGCGCTGGATTTCTCGCCCGGGTTGCTGTCAATACAGGAAAGCCCTCCTGCACGTCTGCCGCGTGCAGTGATGTATACGGTGGGCGTACTGTTCGTCATACTTATAGTGTGGGCGATCTTCGGCAAACTGGACATCATCGCCAGCGCCGAAGGGCGTCTGGTGCCTGAAACCTACATCAAGATCGTTCAGCCATCGGATGCCGGTATCGTGCAGGAGATACTGGTCAAAGAAGGCGAGCAGGTAAAGCAAGGACAGGTGTTGATGCGCATGGATACCCAGATCGCCGAAGCGGATGCGAAGACCATAGGCAACGAGCTTGCAATGCGGTCGTTGCAGTTGCGCCGTATTGATGCAGAGCTGGCTGGTCAAGCTTTGGTAAAGGGGAGCGATGATCCGAGCGATCTCTTCCACCAAATTGAATCACAGTATCACGACCGCCGCCTATCCTACACAGACGCGCTGGAACAAGCACAAGATGCGTTGAAAAAGTCACAGAACGAATATCACTCCGCCAAAGAAGTGCTGTCCAAGCTGCAGCAGATCACCCCCATCCTCAAGCAGCAGGCCGACTCATACGCAGACATGGGTAAGGACGGTTACGCCCCGCAAATGACCGTGCTGGACAAACAGCGCGATTATCTGGAAAAGTCGCAAGATTTGCGCGCACAGCAATCGACGGTCGCCAGCCTCGAGGCCGCTGTTAACCAGGCCAAAAAACAGATCGACCAGATCACCTCAAAATACCGTAGCGACTTGCAGAACGAGCGAGTGGAAGCGGGTGGCCAGCACCGGAAACTGGAACAGGACTGGCTCAAGCAGGAACACAAATCTGGGCTGTTGGAGCTAAAAGCGCCGCAGTCCGGTATCGTGAAAGATATTGCAACCCACACCACCGGTACTGTAGTCTCGCCCGGTACGGTGCTGCTGTCTATCGTCCCGGAGAATGAACCGCTGGTGGCGGAGATCATGGTCAAGAACGATGATGTCGGGTTTGTGCATCCACACCAGAAAGTCAAAGTGAAGCTGGCAGCCTATCCGTTCACGGAATACGGCATGCTGGAAGGCGAGGTCACCCGCATCCAGGCAGATAGCGATAACGACACCCAGACTAAGGATCAATCCCAATCAAAAGACAAACAGCAATCCCCGCCATCGGTGTATAAGGCCATCATCTCGTTAAGCAGCCAGGTACTCGAATCGCAAGGCAAGAAGCTAAAGCTGGTGCCGGGCATGCAAGTGGTGGCCGAGATCAACCAGGGTAATCGTACCGTGATGAAATATCTGCTCTCCCCGGTGAGAAAAACGCTTGATGAAAGCGGGCATGAAAGGTGATGGCAGTGGAACGGTGTAACGGGTCGTCGAAATTCGGCCCAATGCGATTCATGTGCTGCATCGTTGGTATTCTTCTACTAACGTGCATCAGCCTATCGGCACACGGAGATGATCTGCTGAAAATCTATAAACTGGCGCAAAAAAATGATCCGACCTTCGAAGCAGCGCAGCATGCATTCGAAGCCGCCCAAGAAAAGATTCCCCAGGCTAGGGCAGGCTTGTTGCCGGCGTTGAAAGTGAATGGCAACGCCAATGCCACCCATGCCGCTTCCAATTTTTCCAACAATTTTTCCAATACACCTTATATTAATCGCTATGTACATGCATGGACATGGTCGTTGCAACTGACCCAGCCGCTGATCCGTGTACAGAACGTCTACGCATACAGGGAATCAGCGTTGCTGGTTGAACAGGCGCGTGCGCAATATAGCCAGGCCGAGCAGGATCTGATTCTGCGGGTGACACAAGCTTATTTCGATGTGCTGGTTGCCCAGGAAAGCATCGAAGTTGCCGATATGCAAATCAAGACGACGGGGGAACAACGGGCACTGGCCCAACGCGGATTTAAGGCGGGTACGAATGCTATTACAGATGTCCACGAAGCGAAATCCCGGTCCGATCTTGCCCATGCACAGCGCATCGCCGCGCAGAATGAACTGGAAGCCAAACAGGCCGAGCTGGAGAAGGTGGTGGGACAGCCATCCTATACGCTGGCAGCCCTTCAGCCTGCCGTGGTTGTGCCCAAGCCGCAACCTGATAACGCCCGGGCATGGATGGATCAAGCGCGGGAATACAATCCGGCGGTGTTGGCGCCTAAAGCGGCAGTCAGCGCGGCAGAAGCGGCAGTCAGCAAAAGCCGGGCAGAATATGCGCCGACGTTGGATCTGGTGGCTTCATCCGGGAAAAATTATTTATCCGGAAATGTGAGTACCCCGTTCGATTATGAAACACGCGCCAGCACCAGCCAAGCCGGATTGCAATTGACCATCCCACTCTATGAGGGAGGTACAACCAATTCGCGCGTGACCGAGGCGATCGCCAACAAGAACAAGGCCGCAGCCGAACTGGAAGTGGCACGGCGCCAGTCTGGTACCGATGCCAAGCAGGCATACTCGGCCATCGTAAACGGTTTGGCACAGATTGAAGCATTGAAGTCGGCCGTTGAATCCAGCCAAAGCGCGGTCAAAGGCAACCAGATCGGTTACAAGCTGGGCATCCACATGAACATCGATGTATTGAATGCCGTGCGGCAACTCTATACGGCCCAGCGGGATTTGTTGAAAGCACGCTACGACACGTTATTTCAGGGGTTCAAGCTCAAGGCTGCTGCTGGCGCGTTGACTGCGTCTGATGTGTTGGAAGTCAACGGGTTGTTGGGGTATGGAAAATGAAGGGCAGCGTAATTACAATATTGTATTTCTGTTGTGTGTCAAAACGGCTCTAGCCTCATAAAAACCGGAACAACCCACTTCTAAAACACGGCAACTCTACTAAACAGGGATTGCCTTCCGTTGTAACAGGCCAATAAGCTGGTAGCCCATTTCAGTTCCCAGGAAAAGAAGGCTGACGTTTTTTTAATATGTAAATCCCTGTAAATTAGGCCACCACAATTTCAGGATAGCCGGACAGGATTTACTGCGGTGCGCACATCACCACATTTTCATTGATCCAGCCGCGTGCCACTACTTCCTGGATTGCTGACTGATCGCCGGTTATCCGGTGGTTGCTGTCTATGCCTTTACTAAATCCATTGTTATAGGCGCGATATATCGGCACGGTATTAGCGGGGCACGCGCCATTTGTAGGCACCATCGTCAGAAAATCTAGACTTTCAAAATTCCACCGTTTTTGTGTTGCAGGCGTCGTCGCCTGCAATTGCTTAAGCTGTGCGCATTCATCGGCGCTAGCTGTATAAAAGTGGGAATTCGGCCCGGGCGACATGCTTCCGTAGAATCGGCAAACAGGCACATTTCCTCCAGACATGAACGTAGTGCCCGTGCGTTGCCAACGTCCGACAGCTCCGCTGTCAACAAAAGCCTGTTCGCCGGAAGCGGCCGTAATGAAGTAATGGTCTAGGTCGGGATTGTAATATTCGATGACTGTACCCGCAGCGGAACCGGTGACAAAAGCCGCAGTTACATTCTTGGAGGAATTCATGGCAACAGAACAAGTAGCGTTGGCGCCACTGCACGCACCGCCCCAACCGGAAAAAACAGAACCCGAAGCAGGCGTAGCGGTGAGTGTTACATTGGCTCCCTGGAAAAAAGGCGCGTTGCATTTCGTCCCGCAATTGATCCCGGCCGGGGATGAAGTTATGGTGCCGTTGCCGCTGTTAAATTTGCTGACAGACAGTAAAAATGTCGGACCGGCGTTTAACCATTGGTAAAGCGCATCATTGTATGCAATATCAAAACGGCCATATTCATCTGTTCCACCTCCAGAGCAAGTTGGATTTCCTCCCCTCAACTGGCCAATCAAGTAATGGGCGTTATCAACTGTTTCGAATAAACCGGCGCCACTACTACCACCTTCGGTAATCCCGGAAGTATAGGCAATATCAAGAAATTTCCCGTTAGCTTTATTTGCGAACGCACACTGATAAGTTTCTGTGTCCGGATTTGTGGCAGTACAGTCCTGAAAAGACTCAAATCTGCCGAAACTTATTTTTTGTAAATCGCCTTGTGGATGATGAATGCCTGTCACGTAAGCATTCAATTCAGGTGTAACCGAAGACCATCCAGCATGTACCGCACCAGCAGGCGGCAGGCTGCCCAGCTGCATGAAGGAAGTGTCGGTTACTTGGCTGGCATAGAGCAATGTGGCGCCACCGGTACGCGTCTGGGATTCTGAATTAAGTGATCCGCTATTGCAGGCCGTAGAACGATAAAACCAAAAAGTTTGTAGTGTTGACGCCACCGTCTGATTGGCGATGCAGTGATTGGCACTAAGAAAATAGGGCGTTCCACTTGACGCCGCATCATTCAACAGCGTTCCGGAACACAGAAAACTACTGCCGGAATCGACAAAAATTATCTTTGCCGTGGCCTTGCTTTCAGGATTCCATTCGTTATGGCACGACACATCGATTTCACAACTTGCCGCTTGTCCAATCTTGGAAATTTTTTCTCCCGGAGCAGTCAGGAAGGTGCTCAAAAAAAAATGTGAGACGCTGGGAATTGCGATTTCAAGTGTATCCGGGCTGATACCCGCCGGTAATTCTATTTCCAGGGTTATTTCTTCGCCCTCGACATGGGGAGACCAGTAAGTGCGGGCCGCGTCGCTATGATCGCCAGCATCCACATTACGCTGGATGCCCTCCATGATCTCTTTTCCAGAAATTTCGTAGATGACTCCCGCCTCTTGTGAATAGAAACGAAAGATGGCCGCCACCGGCAAGCGGCGCACCAGAATTCCCAAGCGAATACCTGTAGCCTGGGGTGAGTTAATACTAATCGCTGCGATCTTGCCGCCCTGGGCCGTGTTCTGCCATTTTAATTGGCTTGCTGTATCCGCGATACTTCCCAGTTGGGGAACATCGCGGCCGAAGCCGATTTTGCGGGGCGTACCGGGGTACGGCTCAGCATTAGTTTCGGCCGATTTTTTCTCTTTAGGGACGGCGCCAATCGAGATTGAATGTGGTGGGGGGGAAATGCTGGCACGACGGGGTTTTAACGGCGGGACGCCAGCGTCAGAAAGTGTGGCTGGCCGGACGAAAGATTTAACCCGGCCAGTAGCTGACTCATCAAATGGCTGTGCGTTGGATGGGATGGAGATGATCGTCAGTAACATCCACAGGGCAGTTAAAATATTGAAGGTTAAATTGCCAAGCATGATTTTCATTGTGTTTGCTATATTTATGTATCTTACAATACATTACATCTAATCCCACAAAGCTTGAGCACGTTTATAACTACTGATCCGACAGGGTAAAATATTAACTTCGTTCGGGCTGATTTTGTCGAAATCCATTCACCTTTCGGCAGGCTCAAGGCGAACGGACTTCAAACATAATTTGGCTAAATCAATAACACGCCATCCTCGCTATAAAGGGAATTATATGACTGAAAAAAGCCCCTGAATCTAATTAAAACAGGGGCGAATGTCTTAACTAATGGGAGAGGTTAAGACTTCACGTTCTAAGGAGGAAAAACGTGGTATAGCTTGCGCTATACAGTGTATATAGGCCGGAGTACCATGAAATAGTTCCACTGTAATTGCGGTGGGATGATTTTTTATTGATGGGCGCTGACCAAATAAGCACGGTTGGGATCTGCATAAAAATTTCAATTTAGAGGAAGTGTCTTATGTCCGTGACTCTGATTAACTTATTTGCAGTTCCGAATGGTAAGGAAGATGAATTTGTTAAGCTTTGGGAGGCTATAAAAGTAGATATTACCAAGCAGCCTGGGTTCATCAGTGGGAAGTTTCACAAGAGCCTCAAGCCGGATAGTCGATTCAATTTTATCAATGTGGCTTTGTGGGAAAATGAAGAGATATATTGGAAGGCCTTTGAAAAAAGCGCAGCGCCTATGAAAGAGAAGTTACAACAAATGGGTGTGGAAATGATCCCGGCTCTTTATAACGCCATCTCCGAATATTAAGTCAAGATATACCACAGTTGCTCTTTGCTGCTTGCGGCGGGGTGCTTTATTTAATCAGTTGGAGACACCTATGCGAATTCTTCATACCATGCTCAGGGTGGGCAACCTGGATCGTTCAATTGCTTTTTATACAGAAGTGTTAGGCATGAAATTGCTGCGTCGAAATGATTATCCAGACGGAAAATTTACGCTGGCATTTGTTGGTTACCAAGATGAAAAAGACGGCGCTGTTTTAGAGCTCACTTACAATTGGGGTGTTGAACAATATGACCTGGGATCAGGTTATGGCCATGTTGCCATTGAAGTTGATAATGCTGGCGAGGCATGCGAACTCGTCAAGCAAAAAGGGGGAAGCGTAATCAGGGAAGCCGGGCCAATGAAGCATGGTACAACTGTTATTGCCTTCGTATCCGACCCGGACGGATACAAAATCGAATTTATCCAAAAGAAAAGCTAACTCCGCAGAATTTTCAGCCAGGATAAAGTACGTTCTACATAAATCACATACCCTCAGTTCTGAAGTAACAGAATGGGATTTTATTCAATTATTAAGCTAACCGACCCATGCTCCCATCCATTGAACAACGTCTCACAGTAGAAATTGCTGCCAAGCCTGCACAAATTGCATCAGCCATTGCCTTGTTGGATGAAGGTGCAACCGTTCCTTTCATCGCCCGCTATCGCAAGGAGGCCACTGGTGGACTGGACGACATCCAGTTACGGCTGCTGGAAGACCGTTTGCGCTATCTGCGTGAACTGGAAGAACGCCGCGCTACGATCATTACCTCGATTACCGAACAGAACAAGATGACCCCCGTCCTGTTGAATGCAATCACGCATGCCGAGGACAAGACGCATCTGGAAGATTTGTATCTACCCTACAAACCCAAACGGCGCACCAAGGCGCAAATTGCGCTGGAAGCAGGGCTGGCACCGCTTGCCGATTCATTGCTGGCTAATCCGATGCTGCAACCGGAACAGGAAGCAGTACAGTATCTGAAACCACCATTTACCATTGAGCAATGCGACAACCCCGGCGTGCCAGACATCAAGGCGGCACTGGATGGTGCACGCCAAATCCTGTTGGAACGCTTCGCGGAAGATGCCACCTTGCTGCAATCCCTGCGCGAATATGTGCAAGAACACGGCATCGTGGAATCTAAAGTGATCGAAGGCAAGGAAGAGGTTGCAGCGAAATATGCCGACTATTTCGATTACTCCGAATCGATCAAGACCATCCCTTCGCACCGCACCTTAGCCATATTGCGAGGCCGTCGTGAGGAGATGCTGAATGTGCGATTGCGCCTCGACAGCGAGGCAGACAAAACAAATTGGAGTGCGCCGCATAATCCTTGCGAAATCCGTATTGCAAATCGTTTTGGCATTTCTCAGCAACATCGGCCAGCCGACAATTGGCTGGTCGATACCGTGCGCTGGACATGGCGCGTGAAAAGTTTTTTGCATTTGGAATCCGAGTTGATGGGCGCATTGCGGGTCCGTGCGGAAACAGAAGCCATCAATGTATTTGCGCGCAACCTGAAAGATTTGTTGCTGGCCGCCCCAGCAGGCCCACGCGTCACGATGGGACTTGATCCGGGGATACGCACCGGGGTCAAGGTGGCGGTAGTGGATGAGACGGGGAAAGTAGTGGATACCGCCGTCATCTATCCGCATCAGCCGAGAAATGATTGGGATGGTTCCTTGCACACGCTGGCAAAATTAGCCGAAAAACATCGCGTAGCAGTGATCGCTATCGGCAATGGCACGGCCTCGCGGGAGACAGACAAATTGGTGCTGGAGCTGATCAAGCGCCATCCAGAGCTGAAACTGACCCATGTCGTGGTGTCCGAGGCGGGTGCATCGGTTTATTCGGCATCCGAAATTGCTTCGCGTGAGCTGCCTGATATGGATGTATCACTGCGTGGTGCAGTATCGATTGCACGACGTTTGCAAGACCCGTTGGCCGAGCTGGTCAAGATCGACCCGAAATCGATCGGGGTCGGACAATACCAGCACGATGTCGGTCAATCCCAATTGGCACGTTCACTCGATGCCGTAGTTGAAGACTGTGTGAATGCCGTTGGAGTCGATGTTAATACCGCATCCGTTCCTTTGTTGGCGCGCGTTTCCGGATTGAGCAGCAGCGTAGCGCAGGGAATTGTGGCTTACCGGGACATTAAGGGCATGTTCACCTCTCGCGCCCAATTACGCGAGGTTCCGCGCCTGGGCGAAAAAACCTTTGAGCAGGCAGCGGGTTTCCTGCGCATCATGGGGGGCGACAATCCGCTTGATGCCTCTGCCGTACATCCTGAATCCTATCCACTGGTGCAACGTATCCTCGCGGAGATCAAGCAGGATATTAAATCCGTCATTGGCAATAGCCAGCTATTGAATGCGCTAAGTCCCGCTAAATATGTGAACGAACAATTCGGCCTGCCGACCATTACTGACATACTGAAAGAGCTGGAGAAACCGGGGCGCGACCCGCGTCCTGAATTTACCACAGCCACTTTCAGGGAAGGCATAGAACAATTGTCTGACTTGAAGCCAGACATGATCCTCGAAGGTGTCGTTACCAATGTTGCTGCCTTTGGTGCGTTCGTGGATATTGGCGTGCATCAGGATGGATTGGTACATATTTCCGCCTTATCGAATAGCTTCGTGAGAGATCCGCATGCGATCGTTAAAACGGGACAAGTGGTGAAGGTGAAAGTGCTGGAAGTGGACGAAAAACGTAAGCGCATCGCCCTCACCATGCGTTTGACCGACGCTGCGCCGCAACCAAACAGCAAACCTGAACCAAGAAACACACAGAGACAGCAAGATAGCCGGAATCATACAAAGAGTGCAGTGGGAGACAAGCAACGAGAGCCTGCGCAAACCGTACCAAGTGCTATGGCAGCCGCTTTTTCGAAACTTAAAACGTAACCTGATTAGATGCCAAGCTCAGAGATGCGCAGAACACGCCGCGGTTGAGGCTTAGAATATAAAATGGTAGCGCCCCCTTTGATCAGATTTATACGCCGCATTTCAAGATTGACAATTAACTACGGTAGCGGATAGCTAAGTAGAGTGGGTCAAGATATCTCAGGAGATTTGTACATGAATGAAGCACTACGATTTACATTGAACCGATCAGCCATGCAGCTTATATGCAAGCAGCCCTACTTGGACTGGGCAAATAGCTTTGATCTCACCCAGTCTGGAATTTGGACGTTGGAACAACTTAATGATGATAACGATATATTCATGATCCCCCAATTTGTTGATCCACGTGATTCAGTAAAGTGGGTGGAGGAGCGTTGGCATGTTTTTTTCGACAACATGTTGTTTGATTGGGAAACTGACGAAACCGTGTGGCCCAAGAATAGAACACTCAAGATGTTCCTTGAGTGGTTCGATATACAAATTCATTCGCTGGTTTGGGATATGGCCAATGAGCCGCTCACAATTGAAGACTGGAGCGGAGAAGATAATGTTGGCGAAGATGAGCCGAACGGAATGCTCCACTGATGAGTCGATGCCACGTAGCCAGAGAATTAAAGGTCTACCATTGAAATGTGGATTACAACCATCTGATGAGCAGAAATACTCAGTGGTTGAGTTAGTAAAACAAAAGGGTGGCGTTCTCTTTGTTCACTGGTGCGGTGCTTCAGCAGTATTGGGCTACTTGCTAATACATATTTCCGCCTTGTCGAATAACTTCGTGAAAGACCCGCATACGATCGTTAAAACGGGACAAGTGGTGAAGGTGAAAGTGCTGGAAGTGGACGAAAAACGCAAGCGCATCGCGCTCACCATGCGTTTGGCCGACGCTGCGCCGCAATCAAACGGCAAGCCTGAGCAAAGAAACACACAGAGACAGCAAGATAGCCTGAACCATACAAAGAGCGCAGTGGGGGACAAGCAACGAGATCCTCCACGAACCGCACCAAACGTTATGGCAGCCGCTTTTTCAAAAATTAAAACGTAAAAATCCGATCGAAAATGCAACTGAATTCGTTCTTGTTCGGTGGCCGAAATGGAATGAACAAAAATCGAACTTAATGAATTACGCGAGTTCAAGTTTGAAGTGCAACGCCTGACTTGAAGAATATCTGACTGGGTGTTTTGTATTCAAGCCTTTTTCTGGGTCGGTTGTTCAATCTGAACATTGTCATATCAATCTCCTGCTG
>QFXI01000006.1 GCA_003402315.1 Candidatus Nitrotoga sp. LAW
TGCCATGGCGCATGAACAATGGCGTCAAAGAGTTCCATCTGGTGGCAGAGCCGGTAGTGAGCGAGATGGCCCCGGGCATGAAAGCGCATCTATGGGGCTATAACGGCCAAAGCCCAGGACCTACCATTGAAGTTGTTGAGGGTGATCGAGTGCGCATATTTGTTACCAACCGCTTACCTGAACATACGTCTATTCATTGGCATGGGCAGCGGTTACCGAACGGTATGGATGGCGTCACCGGGTTGACCCAGCCTGGTATCAATCCCGGCAAGACATTTGTTTATGAATTTGAAGCTAAACGGCCCGGCACTTTCATGTACCACCCGCATGCTGATGAAATGACGCAAATGGCCATGGGTATGATGGGCTTCTGGGTGACCCATCCAAAGAATCCCAAGTTCATGGCAGTAGATCGTGATTTCGTATTTTTACTTAATTCTTTCGACATCGATCCTGGTAGCTATACGCCAAAGATTACCACCATGCTCGATTTCAACTTATGGGCATTTAATAGCAGGGTGTTTCCTGGAATTTCGCCCATGGTGGCACGCCAGGGAGATCGAGTACGTATCCGTGTGGGTAACCTAACAATGACCAACCATCCGATGCATTTACACGGTCACGAATTTGTTGTCGTCTGGCCGTAACTTTCAGAGCTAGTGTAGTGCGTCAGTTAGAAGTGTACTTATTCAAGATAGCACGAGCGTGGGTGACCTTGGAGTGGGTCGGTCATTGACAGCACTTTGCCATCCAGCATATTCAATGCAGCAAACAGTGTTGTTACGCCATTGCGTTTGATGATTTACAGCAAGTAGCTGGATACCCCACTAAAATAATTATCCAATATAACCTTCCAAAGGCAACATGAATGAGCTTGCGCATCATTGCATCGAATATGGATATTCAGATAATTACCAGTGTTTACTTCATCATTGTTTTACGAGTACCACGAAACTATTGGCATGAGCCGTTACATTGATACGACCTTGGTTGGAGGGGATGGTGGCACCGCCATTACCCATATTTTTGTCACCATAGATGGCGGCGCCACTATTGAATATTTCCTTCTATCCGGCATTAGGTATGGCCAGCAAGCCCTTCTTGATGACGTAACCGTCAGTGAAGGCAGTATTATTGAAGCTGGCGACGATAATGACTTCCTCATCCCCGCACCACCGCTTGAAGGCGATCACTCGATTGGAATTCGACAGGTGGAGGATGTCAATGTCTTAGCTGCGGATCGAGCGCAGTCGGCGACTGAGACTTATACGTAGCGCTTTCCATAGCGTGGATGAGCACAGACATGTTAATCGTTTCGCGGACATGCACGACATTGGTGACATGCTGAAGGCCAGCGGTTTTGCCGCGCCCGTGATGGACATGGAAATTATCACGCTGACTTACGATAATGTGAAAGCGGTCATGCAGGATTTACGCAGCATAGGCGCGCACAATGCCACTGCCGGACGTGGGCACGGCATGATGGGCAAGGCTGTTTGGCTGACGCTACAGGAGAATTACGAACGATTTCGGAAAAACGGCAAACTACCCGCGACTTTCGAAGTGATCTATGGCCATGCGTGGAAGCCAAAGTCCAGAGTGACAGCGGATGGCGCGCATATTATTCAAACGCCATTTAAACTATGAGGTTTGGGCGAATCAGTACTTTTAACTCAGACTCTTTAAGGATGTTAAATAAAATGATTGTTTACACAAAACTAACTACACCCTCGTTTTTAGAAGTGCCCATTAATTAAGTTCAATCACTAGTGTCCCAACGCTAAACAAATGATGCGTCATAACGAGTTGAACGAAAAAAGTAATTTGGAGAATTGGTCTGGTCTCGATTTGAGACTGGCCCGTAGCATATCGGTTTTATCTATAGTAGTTCAGACTTAATCTGACAGTAAGGTCTTGCCAAAGGGTGGGGTTACCCGGTTTGATAGAGGTGCGAATCTTTATCAACCAAAGCGCGTAAGCGCAAAGGAGTAACCCGCCTTCGGGGAGTTGCGTGTTTCAAATGAACTGCGCAAACGCGGCATCTTTGTTTCACCTTCTGGCGCCCGTCGGCACTGGAGCGCCATGTTGCCCAGACCGGTGAAGTGCTTACCGAGATGCAGGTACAGGCACTTACCGATCTGCTCAATGACAAGGTGCTGCCATTCTTTGACGAACAAGGGATGGGCTTGATCCGAATTCTGACGGATCGAGGCACGGAGTATTGCGGCAAGCCGGAATCGCATGGCTACCCGTTGTATCTGGTCTTGAATGACATCGGACATACCAAGACCAAAGTGCGCCACCCGCAGATCAATGGCATCTGCGAACGCTTCCACAAGACCATCCTGCAAGAGTTCTATCAGGTTGCATTCAGACGCAAGATATACAGCTCAATTGAAGAACTGCAACTTGACGTGGATAACTGGCTGCTGGACTACAACAACGACCGTACCCATCAAGGCAAAATGTGTTGCGGGCGTACACTGATGCAAACTTTAATTAACGGAAAGGAGGCGTGGCACGATAAAATCACCACATTGAATAGCTGACTGAACTGACAGTCACTTCGATCAAATCGGGTAACTGTTAGGTGTCGCGATTACTACAATTTATCTGGCAACGGGATAAGATCGCTTACAATTTTCGTATCGAATAAAGCAGCGAAGTATTATTCGCACCCCATAGCTTCCAATCCCGCATCTTCCCGAAAATTTCAAAGCACAATATAGACATCTTTTCTTGACAGTTTATGTGTAATTCACCAGTAATTGGCCCATTATAGGGTACCTCTAAAAATTCAGATTTGCGAGCATCCCCTTCGGGGATTGCCTGCTTAACCCGTCTCGTCACAATACGTTGTTGCTCACAAAAAATATTTCCTTACATATCAATATATATGCTGCGTCAACATTTTTTATTCGCGCCTAGTCTTGTTTAGAACTCTTAATTTTTAGAGGTGCCCTATATGGTTTTTTTAAATATATTCGATGCACTATGCAAAATCCCCCTTTTTGCAATACAAAGGGGGATTCCGAGAAGAAAATACTACTGCAAACACTGATTAAAAATATCAACAATACCTAATGATTGCCTACTCGCATCATGATTATTATATTTTTGCCCTCAATACCTATTGAAGCCCGTATAAACAAATCAGCTAGCCAGTACTTTTTGCGCTGCAGCTACTGCGACACCATGCTGAACCGGTGCCTTCATTCTGCCTAATACGTCATCCAGCGCACCGAGGCATATCAAAATATTGCTCTGATTGCTGGCATGGCCCATCAAGCCTATGCGCCACACCTTGCCTGCCATTACGCCCAGGCCCGCACCAATTTCCAGTTGGTAATCGTTTAGTAGGGTGGAACGTACAGCACCATCATCCACACCATCTGGGATAGTAAGGGCATTCAATTGCGGCAGACGTTCAGATTCTGGCACCACAAACTTCAATCCCATTGCTTCGAGGCCAGCGCGCAGGGCGAGGTGATTTTTCGTGTGGCGAGCCCATGAATTTTCCAAGCCCTCTTCCTGCAATATCACCAATGCTTCATGCAGGCCATATAGCGCGTTGATTGGCGCGGTGTGGTGGTAGGCACGTTTAGTTGAACCGCCCCAATAGCTCATGACCAGATTCAAATCCAGGAACCAGCTTTGCACTTTGCTCTTGCGGTTTTTGATTTTATCCAGCGCGCGCGTACTGAAACTGACCGGAGAAAGTCCAGGGGTGCAGGAGAGGCATTTTTGCGTACCGGAGTAGATAGCGTCTATTTCCCATTCATCGACTTTAAGTGGCGAACCGGCAAGTGAAGTGACTGCATCCACAATGGTCAAGCAACCATGTTTATGGGCAAGCGCCACCAAGGTTTTGGCGTCAGACAAAGCGCCAGTGGAAGTTTCTGCGTGCACAAACGCGACGATCTTGGTATCAGGATTAGCCTTGAGTGCATCTTCCACTTTTTGTGGATCAACTGCGCGTCCCCAATCGTCCTGCACCATTACTGCAATGCCGCCGCAGCGCTCAACGTTTTCTTTCATACGTCCGCCGAACACGCCGTTCTGACATACGATAACTTTGTCACCAGGTTCAACCAGGTTGACGAAGCAGGTTTCCATTCCAGCTGAACCTGGGGCGGAAACGGGCATCGTCAATTCATTTTTAGTCTGGAAAACATACTTCAACAACTCTTTCATTTCGTCCATCATGGTTACGAACACTGGATCAAGATGGCCAATGGTGGGACGCGACAAGGCCTCCAGTACACGTGAACTAACATCCGACGGGCCAGGACCCATCAGAATGCGCTGCGGGGGATGGAACGATTTTATTGCCATGCTTTTTCTCCTTTCAAGTTTCGATTCATTAATTGTGGCATTTTAACTTTTTTCACTACTCTCAGGGCGCTTCTAAAAATTCAAATTTCTAAGCAAGACAAGGCACGAGTAAAAAATTTGAGCGCGGCATATAGTTAATATGTAAGCGATAATTTTTTCGAGTAACGCCATATTGTGACGAAAGTTGGATTTTTAGAGGTGCTCTTCAGACTCCCCTTGTTGGGAAAATGGCTGCAATAGCTCAATCCAGTGCTTCACCGGCAAGCGGGCTGTACTTTCCAAATGTAGCTGGCAACCGATATTGGCGGTGGCGATAACCTCAGCCGCGCCCTGTTGCAGCGCACCCAATTTATTTTCCAGTAATTGTTGCGATAACACGGGTTGCATCAAGGTATAGGTACCTGCAGCGCCACAGCACAGGTGGCTGTCAGCAACCGGCGTCAGTATATAGCCGCAATTTTTCAGGATCGTTTCAACAACACCAGACAGTTTTTGTCCATGCTGCAAGGTACAAGACGATTGATAAGCGACGCGCATCCCTTTGCCGACATCGGCCAAGGCACTCAAATCTTCGCGGACCAGAATCTCGCTCAAATCACATGTAAGTTCGCTGATGCGTGCCGCCTTCGCGGCATAATCCGGATCATGTTTCAGCGTTTTGCCATATTCTTTCACCATCAAGCCACAGCCACTGGAGCTCATCACAATAGCCTCTGCACCTTGTTCAATATATGGCCACCAGGCATCAATATTGCGGCGCATCATGTCATGTGCCCCCTGAATATCAGCCAAATGCTGGTTCAGGGCGCCACAGCAACCGGCCCCGAAGGCGCTGATCAAAGAAATGCCCAGGTTATCCAGCACGCGTGCAGCAGCAGCGTTGGTATTGGGCGCACTCAGCGATTGCACACAACCTTCCAGTACCAGCATGCTGCGCATATGAATCGCTTGCGGACGGGTTGACTGTGCCCGTCGTTGAGCCGGAATTTTACGTTGTAAAGAAAGGGGTAATAATGGATACACCACGCGGCTAATACCAAGCACCAGCGCAAAACGCTTGGGATACGGCAGCACTGCCAGCAGACTGCGCCGCACAATTTTTTGCCACAATGGACGCGGCGCGCGTTCTTCAATGACCTGCCGCCCAATGTCAATCAAGCGGCCATACTGCACCCCGGATGGACAGGTTGTTTCGCAGGCGCGGCAGGTCAAGCAGCGGTCCAGATGCAATTGCGTCTTCTCGCTGGATTGATTGCCTTCCAGCATTTCCTTGATCAAATAAATACGCCCGCGCGGGCCATCCAGTTCGTTGCCTAGCAATTGATAAGTGGGGCAAGTGGCATTGCAAAATCCGCAATGCACGCAGGAACGTAGAATCGCATCGGCTTCGGCGATGTCGGGATTAACAAGAAGTTCAGGAGAAATGGCAGTTTGCATAATTCTTACAAGTTGGCGTAAATGCGCCCACGGTTAAAAATTCCATGTGGATCAAAGCTGGCTTTCAGGCGTTGATGAATGACGAGCAAGGGTGCGGCGAGCGGCTGAAATATTTCGCCTTTGTGTTCGCTACCCCGGAACTGGGTGACATGCCCGCCTACTGTAGCGACGCGTTCGCGTATAACTGCAATGGGTTCGTCACTCACTAACCAACGTTGCGCACCGCCCCAATCAAGCAACCATTCGCCGACAATTTCTAAAGGAGGCACGGCGGGCTTTACCATTACGCGATACAACGGATTCGCAGAACCAAGAAATGGCAGATGATGTTCGCGTAAGGCGTGCCAAAAGGGTTCTGACTTTTCTATCACTTCGCCACCCAAATGCTCATGGGCATGCTTGACAGCTTGTTCGCTGCCGGACAGGCGCACATAACAATATCCCGCATGATAACAGGCCGCATCAACCGGCACGGGTTGGGACAGCAAACGGCTCATTTTGCTGATGGCTTCAGCTTGGGTGCATTCCTGTATCAGAGTGTGGCTTGCTGCCGGGCGCGGCAACACTTTCAAGCTGATTTCCAACAACACGCCCAGCGTGCCATAAGCACCGACCATCAAACGCGAGACATCGTAACCCGCCACGTTTTTTATCACCTGCCCTCCGAAGCGCAATATTTCGCCCTTGCCATTGAGCAGCTTGCAGCCCAATACAAAATCACGCGCGGAGCCGCAAAAAGGACGGCGCGGGCCGGACAGACCGCAGGCAATGGTGCCGCCCAAAGTAGCGTTATCGCCAAAATGCGGCGGCTCGAATGCCAGCATTTGCCCGGCTTCCGCCAACGCAGCTTCAATTTCCTTGAGCGGCGTGCCGCTGCGTGCAGTCAAAACCAACTCGCGCGGATCATGTTCGACAATGCCGCAATGGGCGCTGACATCCAGAATTTCGCCGTGCGTCTCTCGTCCTAAAAAAACTTTGCTATTGCCGCCTTCAATCTTGAGCGGTGTCCCGTTAACGACAGCGTTGTGCACCTGCTGTTGCAGTGTCTCACTGATATCACGCCCCAACATCAGAAGCGTTCCAGTTCAGCATGGGGCAGCTGTCCGTGATGGACGTGCATCGCGCCAAATTCTGCGCAGCGCTGCAAGGTAGGCACGGCTTTCCCGGGGTTAAGTAAGCCAGCAGGATCGAAAGCTGCTTTAACCGCATGGAATTGAATGAGTTCGGGCGCTTTAAACTGGATACACATCTGATTAATTTTTTCCATGCCGACGCCATGCTCGCCGGTGATCGATCCGCCCACTTCAACACACAGCTGCAAGATACGTTGACCGAATTCCTCAGTGCGTGCCAATTCACCATCCTTATTGGCATCAAATAAAATCAGCGGATGCAGATTACCATCTCCGGCATGAAACACATTTGCCACCGGCAAGCCATACTCTTCCGACCATAAGCTGATCTGGCGCAATACATGCGGCAATTGGCGGCGCGGAATCGTGCCATCCATACAATAATAATCCGGTGAAATGCGCCCCACTGCGGGAAAAGCTGATTTACGCCCCTTCCAGAAAAGTTGCCGTTCCGCTTCATTAGCGGCAGTGCGCACCTCGGTCGCGCCGCCCTGGTGCAATATTTCGCGCACTTTCATGATGTGCTCGGATACTTCCGCATTGGTGCCATCCAGCTCACACAACAAAATCGCCTCTGCATCACGAGGATAACCGGCATGCGCATAATCTTCTGACGCATGAATGGCCACCTTGTCCATCATTTCCAGACCGGCCGGAATAATACCGGCAGCGATAATCGCGCCGACCGCTTCCCCAGCTTTGTAGACATCATCAAAGGCCGCCAGCAAAACTTGAGCACGCTCCGGCTTAACCAGTAATTTCACGGTAACCTCGACGATCACCGCCAGCATACCTTCCGAACCAGCCATCAATGCCAGCAGGTCATAGCCCGGAGAATCCAGTGTTTCAGCGCCGATGGTCAGCAATTCTCCCTCCATCGTCACTACTTTCAACATTAAAATGTTGTGTACCGTCAGGCCATATTTCAGGCAATGTACGCCGCCGGAATTTTCCGCGACATTACCGCCTATGGTGCAGGCAATCTGGGAGGATGGATCCGGCGCGTAATACAATCCATACGCGGCGGCGGCATCAGAAATTGCCAGGTTGCGCACACCCGGTTGCAAAGTGGCCATCGCATTTTCCGGATCAATATGGAGTATGCGTTTAAATTTTGCCAAGCTCAGCAACACACCATCAGACAAAGGCAGTGCCCCTCCAGATAAACCCGTGCCTGCACCGCGCGCCACAACAGGCACATGTAACGCATGACATAGACGCATGATGGCCTGTACTTGCGCGGTTGTTTCGGGCAAAACCACTACCAAGGGCAGACGACGATAAACCGATAGCCCGTCGCACTCAAACGGACGTAGGTCTTCTTTGTCGGTGAGAACGGCTTCTGGTGGCAACAGCCCCCGTAGTTTACGGATCAGATCTTCATGCGCGTCACGATTGCACGGCAACCCATCTTTGGATACTGGCATGAAAAATAATATAGAAAATTAACAGGATCCGAGATTTCAGCAGAGTTTGACATGAAACGCAACTGGCAAAAGTTACTTGTAGCCAGCAAAAATGTCCAGGCTTGTAACACATGACCGCCCGGTTTAACCCAGCGACTAAATAGTTTAAGCACCCCGTTTCCACCGACACTGCTATTATCCATGCTTGGTATGCAACTACGTCGTTACCGATAATTATCGAGCTACATCTACCTCCATGAAAAAACCCGAACCTCAGAAATTTATTAGACCAATAAACCTCTCAAATTCGGGTTGTTTCAACAACAAATTACGGCGAATTCTAGGATGAAGTGCAATTTTGAGTAACGCAGGTCAGGTGGGCAGGATGCGGTAGTATCCATGTCTTTTGACCAGCCAGTCGAAATTACACAAATGAACTACACACACCTTACC
>QFXI01000007.1 GCA_003402315.1 Candidatus Nitrotoga sp. LAW
CCTTGCATCAAGCGCAGGCATTCTTTGTCATTCGTGGCAAATCCAATCTGCTTTTTCGTCGCGTCTACTCTCGCCCCGTGGACAAGTCCACGGACTGTGCTGCGATCAAACCATTGTGTTGGCCGCGCCGAAGGCCGGCAAGGATTACCCGCAGCACCTGCGACGCATCAAGCTCTACGATGCCGAACACGACAGGCATCTGGTCTTCCTGACCAACAACTTCGAGTTGCCTGCGCTGACCATCGCTCAGCTTTATCGTTGCCGCTGGCAGGTCGAACTGTTCTTGAATGGATCAAACAGAATCTTCGGATCAAGCGGTTCTACGGCACTACCGAAAATGCAGTGAAGACACAAATACCGCTCGATCAAGCACTTAAAAACTCGGAGATGCAAATGACCATACAGCAAAACAACAACCAACTGAATCTATTCAACTAAATTGCCGGACACAAGTTAAATTGCTAAAATGCTTTAGTTACTGGAGGCGAAGATGGGAATCTTGATTTTGTTGGGCATCGCGGTGGTAGTGATATTTTTATTCTACTGGATGGCTATCGGCGCGTTCCGGTTGCTGATCCACCTTCTCGACCTTCCGAAATACCAGGATGTGGTCGTGCCCTCCAAATATGATTTCAAAACCGTGGTTGAGTTTGATAACCCGGTTTCCCAGTATGTTTACGATTTGATGGCTGGGTTTAAGCATGTAACCGAAGATGGCGGTATCAAGCTTGGATTGAGTTTTGTGTTCTTTGCCACCTTGGGTGCGATGGCGTCTTTTGCGTGGCCGTTACTCATTGCGGTTGTAACCCTGTGGTTTTTGCTTTGGGCATCTCCTGCAGCGATGAGGGCAGCAAGATGGCGTGCCAAGACTTTCAAGGACTGCACAGCTGAAGACTGGCACAAGACTCACCTCTGGGCGATGAAGTCCGAATTGCGTCAGCAGGAAATGGCGAGCGCAATCAGACGGAGCGGAGTGGGCGGTTTTCATCACTGAGGCCAATTGCTTTAATTGTACTAATTCAGACTTAAACTGGCAGTTGTTGTCCGAACAGATTGAAGCGTATGACTCGGTCAAGGACAATAGATGCACGTCGCGAACGACTGCTATTCGGCAACCAATATGGCAGAACGAGCATCCGCAAGGTGTAGAGTAGAGATGTGGCGCGGTGGCTGTAGGTTCGGCTTGTCTGTTGACTGCCCCTTTCGTCTGGCGGTGCCTAAATAACCTTGCCATAACTCCGTTTCCACATCCCCCTCATCGAACCGGACGTGCAGATTTCCCGCATCCGGCTCTCGGACAAGACATCATGCTTTCGCCCACGGAAAGTCGCGTGTGCCAATGATTCTGGTAAATCAGCCGGGCGCGCACCCGCTCCAGCTTTTATGACAACTCCACAACCACCCACGCCGCCCGTTACCGGCCAGCGGAGTTTCTCGAAAACAGGTTCGAGTTCTCCCTTCGCTTCCACATGTTATGCATTTCGCAACTCCTGAAGATTACCGAGTTTCGTAGGGTTGCCCCAATCTCGATTCCCTCGTTGCTTCCTGCATTTGCTTTGAACCAAGGCTCCTTCCCTCCATCGGCATTACCCGACTTCGTCAGTACTACGAGCCTCTCCGCCACCCCATCACGCCCAGCCTGTCCCTCACGGGCGTCCGGTTGGTCAAGCGCTTGACCACGTAACAGGGTTTCCCGTGTTGCCGCGCTTTCCTTGTGTACATGCTGTCGCCAATACCCCGGCACAGCAACTGGGCGTCCTGCTTTGCTCACACATCCCAGTCGTGTCAGCCTTCCCCAGTATGGCAGCTGGGTCGGCCTGTGCATCTTCCTTTTCGAGGATTGCTCAGCGTTCACTCACGTTCCGGCCTGCACACTCGCGCTGTCACCATATTTCGTGACACGCTTTACCCGAAGGCTTCAACTATTTCGTTACCTCCATAGTTGCTCCGGTTGCTTCCGGCTGGAGCGTTTGCCGGGTGGGACTCTCACCCACAGAAAAGCGCCGCCTTGGCACGGCGCACGCCAACTGCGGAACTTCGCGCCTGTCTTCCAATTTGCTCGAAAATAAACCTACCCAATCGGTAATGCGCGCCTTACATCTCAGCCAACACGAACCTGAGGACATTTATAGATAAAACGGGGCAACCATATATTTACCACTTTAACATGCGCTTTCCCAGCCACAAGCCAGCGATACCGAAAACTATCATGGGCAGATAGTGCCACCCGACAACGTGCATGATCGAATCATTTACCTCGTGCAGCCTCAACCACAATGCTCCGACACTGAAGGCGGAAAGCAGCGCGATGCTGCCCGCACAGTGATAATGCGTACTGGCAAATTTGCGCATCTCGAAAAATGTCCAAGCTGCGGGCAAAAGCGACATAAGTGTGATGCCGATGGTGCACTCAAAACTATGTACAGGTAGCGGAGCTGGCGGATTATCAGCCTGCCATGCGAGAAACATCACCAGAACAAATAGCGCAAACATAACAACCGGTGTAAACGCAAGCCGACGCATCTGGTGCAGATCGGGAAAAGCAAGCAGCGCGGCACTGACCGAGGTGGCGATGAAAATGCCGGCAAGCACTGCGATTTCAGCGACAAACCATGGCTGATGCAGTTTTAACATCAGGTCTGGGCGCAGGCCGGAAAGCACGAGCGACAGGAGAAGATAGGTCGCCGCCCATCCCATCCATTTGAGGCTTAGCATGTAAGGGTGCGGGGCAGGCTTCACTGCCGCCGTATCCTGTGCCAATCTGTTGATAAGATCGTCGATGTTTTCCATTATCTTTCCAGTTTATCTCTCAATACCTTGTAGGCGCGATGCGCCGCGACTTTTACCGCAGACTCATTCATACCCAGCTTTTTCGCCACCTCTTTGGCGGTGTAGCCCTCCTGATGCAACAGCCGCAGGATGGTCACCTGCTTTTCTGGAAGTTTTTGGATTTCCCCGCTGATGGATTCGTAGCTAATAGCGGTTTCGGTTACATGCCCAGACAAGCTCTCTTCCAGTTCGTCGAAATCAACGGCATGCCGCAGTTGGTCGGAATAATGCACCCGCAAATAATCCTGCAAACGGAATTTGGCGATGGCGTATACCCATGGCTTATAGGGGCGGTTGCCGTCGTAAGTATGGCGGGCCTTATGAATAGAAATCAGGGTTTCCTGCAACAAGTCATCCACATCGTTAGTGAAGCTGAGGCGTTTCGCAAGGAACGGACGCAGGAAGCGTGAGGTTTCCATCAGCAAGGAAGCATAGGCCAGCTGGTCTCCATCCAGGGACTGCCTCATCAACGCTGCAAAATTATCGTTGTTATCTGTCATCCGAGTTACGCGAATTATTTATGTAACTATTTTTCTGGCAAATCCGAATGTATCAGCACGAGACACTCGTGCTGATCATTTTACGATACCGGGTCATTTGCGATGACGCCATTTATCCATTTAAATAGGAGATTCAAATGAACAAACTTTTTTATACTGTATTTTCTTTTTTTCCGAAAAGGAGCTTAGGCATGAGCAAGATTACTGCAACCATTCTGTCAATCTGCCTTCTTCTGGCAGGAGGCAGTGCCATGGCACAACAAGGAAGCATGTCGGAGCCGGTGGATCGTGCAAAAATCCTGACTGCACCAGGTGTTTTCGGCGCATTCTCCACTTACAAAATCCGCTACGAGTATTACAAACTTTCCTCAGCCGAACGCAAGGGTGCTGCCGACGAGGTCATGGCGGTGGTCGACAAGCACAAGGACAAGGTCATTGTAGATGCTTATCTGACACGGGGCTTCGAAGCCAAGAGTGATTACTTCCTGCGCGTTCATGCCTATGACGCGGCAGCGGCACAAGCCTTCCTGCTCGATTTTCGCGCTACCCGTTTCGGTATGAATTCCGGGGTCACCGAAAGCCTAGTTGGCATCACCAAGGCACTCAACTATATTACCAAGGACAAATCTCCCGACCTCAACAAGGATTTGACAGGCACAACTTATTCTGGCGACGCGCCGCGTTTCGCCTTCATGATTCCTGTGAAGAAGGGTGCGGAGTGGTGGAATCTGACGGACGAGCAGCGCCTGAAAGAAATGGAAACCCATACACTGCCGACACTGGCTTATCTTGGCAATGTTAAGCGCAAGCTATATCACTCCACGGGGCTTGACGATACCGACTTCATCACCTACTTTGAAACCAACGATCTCGGCGCTTTCAACAATCTGGTGCTGTCACTGGCCAAGATACCAGAGAATAAATATAACGTACGCTGGGGCAATCCCGTCGTCATGGGCACGATTCACTCCATCGCTGAAGTCGTCAATACGCTTTCAGTGGGGCAATAAACCATTCAAAGCCAATGTAGGATAAAAGTTTGATGGGCTCGGGGTGATTTGTAGAACCGCGACCACTATGGAGAAACTTGAAGTTCCGTTGCGTGTCGGAGGCTTTATCAAAACGTATTTTGGCGAGGTGCTGATTATGGATAAATGGGTCTTTGATGCTCCTGTGGACGGGATTGGTACTATTATTTGGCGGGCACTTCAGAGAGTTCTCTTGTTTATGTTGTTCGTCACAACCACACAAGCTGTGGGGATTCCAGACGGCACGAAGGAGCGGCCTTTGGATGCCAATGCGCTTAATTTTCAACGCCAGTTGATCGTATTCGAAGCCGCCGACTGCGCGTATTGCAAGCAATTCGAGTCGGAAGTCCTCGGTCACTGGCAAGGCGACATTGTGGTTACCCGCACCTTAAGCACAAGCCCTCCCTCCGATTGGAAACTGGGAAAAATTCTGTTCGCCACGCCGACCATCGTTCTCTTCGAAAAGGGGCGCGAAGTGTCTCGGTTTACCGGTTACAGCGGCGACCAGTTGCGCTTCTGGAAATGGCTGGGCTACCAAGTTGCTGACGCCCGAACAGAAGAAAATTGCGTTTGAAAGCGGCACCGAACGCCCCTTCACCGGCTCGCATCTCGATGAAAAACGTTCTGGCACATTTGTCGACCCGGTCACCGGCGCGGCGTTGTTTCGAAGCGACACAAAGTTCGACAGCGGCACTGGCTGGCCAAGCTTCTTCAATCCGGTCAAGGGGGCGATCACCGAGCATGTCGATGTCGCACACGGCATGCGGCGAGTCGAGGTGAGGAGCGCCAGTTCCGGCATCCATTTGGGACATGTTTTTGACGATGGGCCTCCGCCTACCCACAAGCGTTACTGCATCAACGGCAATGTGCTCAAGTTCGTGCCAGACAATACCAAATGAAGAAATTGATATCCTGTTATCTGGCCTAAGAATACGTAGTTTACCGGCGGATGAATTCGAGGAGCTGTTAAAACGGGGTGATTTACAGAGCCGTGAACGACTGGTTTGGCGCAAGCCGAATAGTTGGTTCGTTAATGCCACTTTGCCAATGGCCGGTATCGGGAAGCGTAAAACAAAGCAAGCTGAGATTTTGGGGTAGCAGCAGAAGTCAATAACCTCGTCATCGTCATACGAGTCCTTTCGATTGAAACTCATTATCGTCGTATGACTTTCTTCACACAAAAATTCTGACAGGCTCGGCAAACTGTGTCAGATAAAGTCTGAGCTAATACACTTTAATCCTTAAATACCTGCTTCGCTTTATCTCCAATCTGATTGCCAATGTCGTTTGCTTTGCTTACCCCTTCTTTGACGGTCTCTATTGCAGATTGCACGCCATCTATTGCGGGCTGTGCAGGAATGACCGGGCCTTCGTGACCTAAGTGATTAACGGTTTGATTGGTTGCGACCGCGCCAACTACCGTTCCCGCCACAGCATGGGTTGCATTTACCTCGGCCTCGCGGTTGACTCCGGCCTTTCTGGCCGATTCTCGCTCAGCCGCTCTTCTTGTGTCCGCTGCTGCATGAGTCTCAATTTTACCCGCTGCCAGGCCGCGCTCTTCTACCTTTGCCGCATTGGCAAGGATTTTGCCTTCTGCGGCTTTACCTGCGGACTCCCCTAGAATTTTTCCAGCGGTGCTTCCAACAAACCTACCGGCTGCCCCTCCCCCAACCGTCAACCCAACATCAAGTGCCGTATCCACAATGGCATCCGTAGTCGAACCCTTGTAACCTTCGGCAACAGGTTTCGCCACACCGGCCTCATCACTGACTAACCCGGCTTTCTTTAGTAGTGACATCGTGCCCGCTGGCATGACGGAGGCTGTGGCATTCTGCGTTGCCAAACTCATGTTGTTTTGCCGGGCTGGGTCGGTGAATTTGGTTGCATCTTGCTCCAAAGGCTTGCCTTCTTCGGTAACGGCACCCCGCCCCGCTTTGATTCTGTCATTAGCCAGTCCGGTCATTCTCTGCACCTGTCCTGCAACGTGGTTGACTGGTGCTGTATTGGGGTCAACCCCTGCGCTTCTTGCTGCGCCCATTACCCGTGCATCGTTCCGATTGTGGGAATGGCTAATGGCCTCAGTTCCCGGCACGGCTGCTTTGTTTTGTTCGTATCCCCCAGCCACGTTGTTTGTCGGCTTTTCGATTGCCTGATCTATCTTGGGCACAAGCTGCTCACTCACAAATCGATCCGCGTATTGCTCCAGCACGCCTTTATCATGCAGTGCCATATCGGTGACATCATCCACTGTGTAGCGATGCCCGGTACGGTCGGATTGCGTTTGCATCCACCCCACGAATTCATTGGTATAGTTTGCATCGAAACTGCCAGCCATCTCTTTGGTGCGCGAAGCCGCCTCTTTGAAGGTGAGTGATTTTTCATGGGCGGCTTGGGCTGATTCATCGTGGGACTTTGCTTGATCGAAGCTGCTTCTGATCCCCTGTGCAGCTTTTGCCGTTTTCTCTTCGCCTTGAGTGAATGTGTCTTGATGAGCGGCGTTCCGCATGGTCGAAATGGCATTCGTGAATCCTTTGTCCTGGGCGAGCTGGTGCGCGACATTTTGCATTTGCGTCGTTCCAGCGCTGCTCTTGCCCTTGGCTGTCGCCCCCGTGCTTACGGTTGCTCCGTTGCCAAGGATGTTGATCCCGCCGCTTGCCTCTGCGCCTGCTGATGCGAGCAACTCTGCCTCTTGCTTTTGGGATAAGCCGTGCCCTGATGCGTAGTTATGGGCGATTTTCTGGGCCTCGTTATAAGACTGAAGGAATGACGCTTGTGAGCTGGTCATGTCCTGTTGTCCGGCAGCTGCACTCTTTCCGTGACCTTTCTCGAACGAGGCTGTTTGACTTAGCGCCGAGGTCATTGCCTCCCGCGCTGCGACAGATTCGGTGAAGGCGGTTCTTTCCGAGTTTTCGGAGGCAGTTTGCAGTGCGCCTGACGCTTTGCTGCCAAGGTTGATCTTTGTCGGCAGGGTATGTACCGCGCCAGACGCATCATTGATCTGCATTGCATTACCGTTCGCGTCTGTACCCGTAAACCGCTTCACGCCATCCTGTGCGGTGCTCTCGAATCCACCTTGTCGTATCGTGGGCCGGGTGTTGTGTTGCAGTCCGCTCATCGTATCGAACGACTGATTGCCCAGTGAGGCGTTGCCCATTTGCAAATTCCCTGAGGACATACCGGAGGCAATTCTTTCCGATTCGCGCGCAGGCGATACCATCCCGGCAATCGCCTGTGCACCCACGTCCCCGCCCTTCACGATTGCCGCCGCGATGGCGGGTATTGCGATCGCCGAGATCATGCCCGCAATGGCTTCATCGCTGATGTAGGCATTGTTCACCAGGCTGTATTGCGACATGGACAAACCAAGTCCGCCGGTCATTGCAGCCAGGTCTTGGGCGTGCATCGTCATCACAAGATGCATGACGGCATACAGCGGTGGCCACAATTGCACCCACACGAGGCTCATCACATAAGCCTTCAACACCAGCCCGCCTTTATGTCCGGCCAGCAATACCAGCAACAGGATGATCGGGAAAACCGAATACTGCACGATCTCAACGATATTCTTGACTTTAGGCATGGTGCTTTCTGCCATCTTTGCCATCATCTTGTAGCTCTCGGAGGTGGAGCGTATGGCTTGCGCCTGACCGAGATTGGCTGAAGCGGATGCGGCATCACCGAGTTGCGCTGGCAGCATGTACTGCGCATCAATCATGAAGTTGCTCATGGCGGCTTGTTTGGTCGCATTCAGAGCCGTTGTGGAAACGCCTAGCATGTAGTTGGTTGATGTCTGGATCGCCCCCTGAACTGCCGCATTGGCTGCGGCTGTCGGTAGTCCCGGATAAAGCCGTCTGCCCAGCGTATTCATCTGCTGGGTGTTGACTGCAACAATTTGCGCGGTCAGATAGGTATAGGCGACATCGCACCCATAAGCGTCTGTGGCAGTTGGAACCGGCACGCCGGGAATAGTGCGGATTGTGACGAGCCTGCCCGGATTGGTCTTGCCGCTGAGGTATGTCCAGATGTCGTTCGATTTTGCCAGGTCTGATGCGACGACAAACCCGGTCGAGTATTCCGGTATGACGCATTCGCGGTAGAACTCCAGCAGATTGCCGGTCAGGATCGAGTTGTCGAACTTGGTGTGCAACACCTCCTGCTGCACACGATGGCCAAAAAGTGTGCCGTTGGTGCGGAACTGAATATCTCCGGGCAGCGAAAAAGTCGTCTCGAATGAACGTGTCAGCCAGTCGCCGATGTGACTGATCGAGTGCGCAAAAGCGGCGAGGCCAATAGGCACGTTGGCAACGGTAACCGATGGCTGAGTGCCGGTTCGGTCGGTTATCACCACGTTGACCTTCGGAACCAGCAACATGGCGTTGAACAGGGCAAGCATGATGACCCAGCGCCCAAAATCCGGCAGCTGACTAAATCCGGCAAGCACAGCCATGGCCATTGCGAGCATCCCGACCAGCGCGAGCGTTCTCAGCAGGCCAAGATAATCGCCGCTACCCACAATTGCGGCCACTGCGTTGAAAACCAGTTCCAGCTCTCTGATATTCCAATATGAAAAAACTTCAAATATCACCGCTCACTCCCAAAGACGGTCATCGAAGTGAATGCTTGTGCCGGGATGCCGGCAACCATTGCCTGGTGCATCAGTTGTATCTGTCTTTGCAGGTTGGCCTCGCCAGATGTTTTATTGTATTCAGCGATGCGCATGGTTTGCACGAGTGCCGACAGATTGCTTAACCTTGTGTGCAATTGAGCAATCGCCGTCTGGACATCCGGTGGGACAGCGCCGCTTTCAGCGTTGGCAAGCGATTGGCTGGCCATCCTGATGAGTCCGTTGAAATAGGAATAGGCGATATCGACAGCGATCAGACGTTTGTACAAGTCGACTATCTGCGGCTGATTGGTCGCTGTGGCGGTAGTGATCAGCTTCCACACCGGCACCGATGAAGCATCCACAATTCTGAAGTCATTGATGTTTTGCGTAGCGCGGGTCGTGATGCCGGTGCGCAGCGCGTCGATGGATGTGCTGACCTTTTTTACAAATGGCGTGATGGAGACCTTGATCGCGGGGACGGTTGGATTGAGACAATCCGTTGTGGTGTCGCACACAAAAACATCTACCCCGGTGGAAGCGGTTGACGGGTCGTCCCCAATAAAATCTTCCACGCGAATACTGGTGGGCTGTGTGTAATGCCATGTTGGCTGACTACCGCCATTGGTACCACCGGGTACAGCCGGTGTAATGATGATCGTACCTGTAATGCTCATGATGAGCCGTTTGTCTTCATCGTCGATACCGCTTACATTTTGCAGGGCTTTCCAGACCACATTGCCTGGTTTGAAGTAATTCGCCTTGGTGGGGTCACTGGCGGCCGCTGCGGCTTTTGCTGCTTCGGCGGCAGTCGCATCGGTCTTGGTTTGTTTCCATGAATCAAACGAATCCGGGAACATGTTCGAGGTTGACCCTGCTACATGGCTGAACATTGCCGACATGTTTTTTGACAAGTCAGCGCCTTGCACAAAAGGAATGCCTTCTGTCATTTTGCAGGCATTGACGTTCATCCCATTCACCTTGTTGGCGACATCCTGCAAATACTCGAACAGGCTTGCCATTTCCGGCATGGAGGATTTGATGGCCAGCAGAAATGCATAGCTGATGGAGGTACCAATGTTTTGGAACAATGCGGTTATCGCGGCTTTATTGATGAAAGAGAATGAGCCCGCGTGCAGATCAATACCCCCGCAGCCGATGTCGAGAGACGGTGGGCTGATTTGTGCCAGTTGATAGGTTCTCACCGGCGTTCTGGCGTAGAAACCACCGGCAGAGTATCCATTCATGGTTTGCCCCTTGTAGGACGATGGGGGTGTCGCATTGGTGTACCCGCCCATACTGTCGAACCAGTTTTGCATTCCCGTCCCCACGTTGGCGTTTGCTGGCGCTGCAATGAGATAGGTCGCGGCAAGAACCGAGATGAATAATTTGCGGTAGCGCATGCTGTATCCTTCTTAGAGATCGCCCGGTGTGGTCTGTGTCAGCACGTAAATCCGCTCCACAAAATCCTGTAACGACAGCACACCAGCACCAAGTATCACCATTTTGTGAGTTTTAACATTGCCGAGAACAAAGAGCGGAACAGCCTCTACCCCCAGTTTGGTGGATAGCCCGTTGTCTTTGACTGAAGGTGGCAATCCCTCAATGGTTGCCCCGTCCAGGCTGATAGGCAGGATCGTCATGTCGTATTGCCGGGTGATCCATTGCAGTGTTGGCACCATGTGCTTGCAATAAGTACAGTCACCACGGAAGAAGAAAAATATCCCCCACTCCCGGGCCAAATCGGTCATGGTTCTGGTTTCCTTGACCTTGCGCTCCCGTGCCGCCACCTTGATGGCGGAGTTGTTCATTGGATTTTTAAGCTCATAGTTCAGCTCGGCGTTTTGCCACAGCACTCTGCGCCAGACATCGGCGAAGAAGCTGGCGCGGTCAATTTCAACCTTCTGCGCCGCCATGTACGCTTTAATATTGCCAGGTGTTGGATGTACCACCGCGAGCGCACGTTTGGCATCAAGGTCTTTGCGTATCTTCTCCAGCTCCTCGACAGCCATCTCCTCCTTGGACTTTTCTGATTGTGTCTGCTTGTCGGATTCTTTGGGCTTCTGGGATGACCGGGCTTTTTCTTCACAATACCAGTTGAATTTCTCTTGGCCATGGCACGACCATACTGACGAGTATTCCATGCCTGGCAGGTAATCTCGCCCCTCCAACGCCGAGGATGCTGTGGGCAGCAGTACGGTCGTCAGGACGAGAACAAGATTTGTCACAGCGCGCATGGTTTACTTGTCACTCAAGGTGAGTTCCCGAACACGCTGGGTGTAATCGTAGGTGGTGCTGGGTGAATCTTTGATAATCGCGGCTGAATTGATGATGGTGCATTTGCACTCGCTCGCCACCTGCGTCAGTGCAACATCAAGATTTTTGCCGAAGCGCGAGGCTGACTCGATGATCTCGGCTTGCGCTTTCTGATCCATGACTGGCTTCATTTGCGCCGCCAGGATTTTTTGTTGCGAGGTGACAATACCGATAATGTCCACCTTCGCCATCATCGGTGCAGGGTGAAAGTGCTGCCATCCGGCCACGACCGCAATAGCGAATGCTGCCGCGACAGCCCCGGTGACGAAATGTGCGAAGGTGGACATATTGATCTCTGATTAAAGTATTTACAGGTCTGGTTGGTTCAGCTTTTTCGTCTGTCCTCGCGCGTTCCTTTGCGCCTCTCATTTTTAATTCTTTCATTAAGCATTACCTCGATAGCTTGTTCGGTCGTCATGCCGTTTTGCTCGCGCATCACTTTTATTCGCTCGAAATCTTCGGCGCGCGTGGAAAACAGCATCATCGAGAACGGATCAAGCAGTAAGCGCCCAATTCCAGAACCCATGGGGCTATGCACAAAGATTTCTGAATAATTACCGTGGTCGGTGGTAATAGACGAGAGCTGGCGTTTCATCCATTCATCGATTACGAGCTTTCCCTCTTTGCCCAGACGATCTATGTTTTCCGGCTTCTGCCGCAGCAAGAACAGCCAGTCCGCATTGTTGATTGACGCTTTGCTGGCCTCGGTCTTGTAGTAGTCATCAACGCTTTGAGTAATAGTGCCGAATGCCCCACCATATTTTCTTGCACGACGATATCCAGCTTCGATGAAATGCCCGCTGCTGCCACTACCCATCAAGTCCCACGCCTCATCAATAATCACGATCTTGCGCCTGGAGCGATCCAGATACATTTCCTGGGTAATCCGATACATGATGATTTGCATTACCACCGCCTGAAGGTCTTTTTTGCTTTTGAGTTCCTCAAGCTCAAGAACGATAAAGTCCTTGGTAAATTCAATCGTTGCCCGTCCCTCAAAGTAACTCGCATATACGCCATATTTTGTGTATGGTTCGAGAGCCACGGCCATATGCATCAGCTCCGACTCTCTATCGGCTGCATCATTTATTTTCCCGGTACGCAGCAGGTCGTAGATGTCCGTGATGGTGGTGTCACCGCCTTTTTCTTCCCATACTTGCTTGATGGCGGACGCGAGCGCGGTATAACAAAAATTGTTTAGCGGCTCGCGCGGACTCGCCATTTCTGCAAGTAGCGGGAGCAACATTTCCATGTCGTTATTGATGTCCCTGACCATCGAGAACGGGTTAAGACACAGCGTGTTTTGGCGCTCGTCAGCAAATTCAATGAATTCGCCATCCATCAGTTCGCACAGGTTTTTGTAACTGCGCCCCACATCAATAATCCAGACTTTGGAACCGGCTGCACGATAGCGATACGCCATTTCATTCACGAATACGGACTTGCCAGACCCGGATAGCGCGGCCACTGCAAAATTGTAGTTGCCCCCCGTGTTGTCAAACAGGTCAAACCCCATGATTTGTCCGCGCCGCCCGAACAGAGTAATCAGCGGGGTCTTTGTGCCTTTCCATTCGGCGATCAACGGCGATGTCATCACCGCGTTGTCGAGGGTCTTGGTATATATCCGGCCAAATGTATTGAGGTCTTGTTGCATCGGCCTGGCGAGCGTCATCGGCAGCGATGAGGCGAATGCCTGATGCTGCAGATAATAGTCGCGCGAAATGTCATAACCTCGCGCACGCCATACTGCCCTGACCGCGTGCTCAGAGCGTGACGCATCTTCAACAGACGATAGCAGGCAGATTTGGTGATACATGCGCAACGTGCCCTTGCCTTCATCAAAGGTCTTGAGCACAGAGTCCCAGTCTCGCTTGCGATCTTGAAGGTCTGGCTGAAATCTTGCCATGTATGAGGATGCGTTCTGTGTGGCACGAGCCGATTTCATTTGCGCGTAAATCCTTGCCGATTCGTGGTCCTGAACAATCGCGCCCATCGTGATTAAAAATGGGCATGGCATGGACAAAGCCGTTTGATAAGGATCACCGATCATGCTGCCCATGTGATTTAATCGGCTGTACTTCGGGTAGTTTCTGACGGAGAAAAACTGCATGACCGTTTCTTTTCCGCCGCTCTTGCAAAACCGTATGCCTTTATCGCTGATGCATGATGCAATCTCACGGTTGGATAATTGTTCGCGAATTATTCGATCCGGGTTGTACTTCACAACCAGCTTGTCCCTTGCATCAGTATTGGGGGCATCCGCATCGGAATTGAACACCCTCTCGTGATCGAAGAAGTCGCCCACAAAATTCAGCAGGTGATCCGGTGTCCAGTCAAACCCATCCAGGTAGGCCGACCTGAGCGTTGCATGGATGCTCTCGCGCGTCCTGATTGCTTCCTCTACCTCTGTCGGTGCAAATGGCGAAAGCGGCAGGGAAACAGAGATGACACATCTGAAATCCCTGAGCAGGTAGGTGTTGCTTGCTAACAGAGACTTGCCCGTGCCGCTCTGGTAGTACCTGTTGCGGCGCTCGGCAATACCAATGAGTTCTTCGTTTTTAATCAACGCCGTTTGGGCTTGCAGCCCTCGACTGATGTCGGGGCTGGCGTAGAGTGATACCTGAATACCAGTATCTGCCGGGCACGAAATGAACAAGCTGGACAGTATCTTTTCCATCTCGTCCGTCGCACCAGTCTGAGGTGCTATCTCAATAGCAAAACCAATAGAAAACTGTTCAGTTACCCCAAATCCGCCTTGATCCAGGACAAACATGCATTCGTCAGATAGCCAACCGACGTAGGGCAGTATTCCAGTCAGTCGCGGCATGGCAACGAAGCGTTCGAGAAGACTACGCGGCAAAGCGTCCGGCCGGCTGTATCGCTCGTGAAAGAATGCGCGCTTGAGTGTGGTGGCGAATGACATGCTAGTTTACGGTTTGTGTTTGCTGGGGTTGAGGCATCTGGTATTGCGGCTGCGCAGGCTGCGATTCAGATTGTTGTGTTTGCTTTGCGGCTGGCATCCATACGCGGTATTGCCCGGCTATTTTTTTCTTGCTGTGGGCGGCTTGCCAGTGACCGGGGTCTGCAACGGCGTACAAGAATGACTGATCGTGCAGCACCATTCTGTTGTCTTCCCACGGGGCAATCCACACGCGCAAGACTGTTGGCACACTCATCACGGGCGTGCCGGTTGTGGGTGCTCCACCCAAAACGTTACTTTTCCCTTGATCATTTTTGCCATAAACAGTGACTTGTTTGGTGGTCGAACCCGGCAGATTGTCCGCCACCGCGTTGGCATAGACGCCAGACAGTGAAGAACAGCTAATACCAGGTGGCGCTTTGCAGGAGAACGATTTTTGGGCATCAAGTCCAACCATGCTGCATCCGGGCAGCCAGATGCAGAGCAGCAATAGGGTTGCAATGAGGGAGCGCATCAGTTGCCTCCTTTGCCGACCAGCCATTTTTCAATCTGTTCAATCGGTGCCGCTCCGGGCAGTACGCGACCGTCTGCGGCTACAAGAGTGGGCGTGCCGTTGAAATTGAGCTTTTGTCCAAGCTGGACATTACGATCTATCGGGCTGTCGCAGCGCTTGTCGGTCGCCGGCGATTTGTCGTGCAGCATATAGTCGCGCCATGCTGCCGATTTGTCGGTGGAACACCATATCAACTTTGCTTTTTTCGACGCATCCGGGTGGAGTCCATCCAGTGGAAACAAGAAGGTGTAAATCGTCACATTATCCAGCTTGAGCAATTCTTGCTCCAGCTTCTTGCAATAAGGGCAATCTGGATCCGAAAAGACAGCCAGGATTCGACTTCCATCCCCTCGCGCAGTCTTGATGGCATCCTTGAGTGGCAACTCCGCGAAATTCACCACGTTTAATTCGTCGAGGCGTTGTGCCGTCAGGTCTTGCTGGGTCTTCATGTCGAAGATGTGGCCAAAAATAAAGAAGCGACCATCGCTGTTTGTGTAGCCAATGTTTTTGCCCATATCGACTTCAAAAAGTCCGCCTATTCCCGTTTTATGCACGCCGGTAATCTGCGTTGCCGGATAGAGTCCGTGCAACATTTTTTCCAGGGCAATTTCTTCACCGTCAGCGGCATACGCGGTCGTGACGCAAATGGCAGCAGCGGCCACCCCAATAACTAAACTCTTGAACTTCATGTGCTCTCCTTGTATCAATTGATTATTCAGACGGATCGATGGATTTATTTAGTGCCCTTCTGCCGCGTATCCAGATGTCGGTGTATGTCCCCTCTTGTTCACTATTAAGGCCGTCCCCAAACGCAAAGCCTTTGGTGAAAATCACCTCAACCGTTCGCCCGGCATCAATTTCAATCACCGGGAACAATTTTTCTGCGAGATCGATGTAATACTGACTGAGCCTGTCGAGTGTTTTGCCCACTCCGGAGCTGATCCCATTCTTGAATTGCTGCCCTTGATTGACTGTTGAGATTGAGCCAAGCGGGTTGATGGATTGTGTGGTCGCGCTATTCTGAAACGCTTGCCCAATCCCTGAGCCAATGCCAGCGAGCAATGCGTTGGCCAGTATCTGGCCTTGCTTGCTGATTAGCCTACCCCGCATCCCGGCTTTTCCATCTTCGCCAACCACGTACCCCTTGACCGTAATATCTACTGCCTTGCCATCACGGCGCACACATGACAAATTCTCAAGTCGGGCAAATGCTCGCTCGGAACTGATGTCGCCATAACTGGATGCCAAGATGAAACATTCCTTGATTTCAAATCGGTAGCGGTTTGGCAAAAATGTATTGTCTTGAGTGCGCATCAAAATTGGGTGGGGGTTGGTTTGCGCTTGTCCGCCCGTTGGTGCGTCGAGCCCCCCCAGAAGGGCGACACGCACGAACGATCCGGCTGGCACGTAACCCGTCTTTGTATCCGATGATGCCGGATCCTGCTTCGCTTCTTGGTTGCCGCTAACTTCAAAAGAAGCGATCCCTCTATCTTGTTGCGGAACTGGCATGGGCGGCTCAAGCTTGTCTGTTGGTGGCGTTAAACCAGGCAACGGTTGCAATGCTGCTGGTGGCATTGGCGGGAGCGGCGGCAGAATTGATTGTTGCTGTTTATCTGTTGCTGATACGACTGATGCCTTTGCCCCCATTTCTGTCATCTGCTGTTTCAAGTCCTTGATGACATCATCCATCTGCTTCATTTGCGCGGTGGATTGCGTCATCCAGACATCTTTGGGGTCAACCGTTGATCCGGGTGCCGAGATGTTGGTGGGTTGTTGTTGAGTCGTTGGTGTGGGCAGGGCTGCCGGTTGCTTATACCAAAGCATAACGCTACCCGCCACCAAGCCCAGGAATATTGTCCCGGCCCCGCCGAGCATGATGTACTGGCGAGCTTTGGGTGTCAGGCTTGCGAGCTTCTCTGATAGTTTGGACATTACTTGCCCTCGCTGAGGACAAATACTGCTGTTGAGTCTCCGGTTTCCAGGACTATTTTTTCGATCGACACGGCCTGTACGCCATCGCGGTAAAACTCGCGCTCATCCATGACGACTTGCTTGTCTGAGGTGTTTGTCAGCTGGTATGCTTCTCCGCGCAACCCTCTTAGATCAAGTGTCCTGACCAGCTCGAATTTAATGCCTTTCCACAATGGAATAAGCTCGTTTTTTGGGTCGCCTTCTCCGTCATGGAGCGCCAAGATGGTGCTCAAAATTTCTTCATTTCGCGGCTCATTTTTAATACCCCTGGATTGCTGGGCATGGCCTTTACTGTCTCGAATGATGATCGTCTCTGCCGGGATGTCTTCTACCTTCAACAGCAGCTTGTAGTGCTGACCCGTGTCGTCGGTAATGAAAATGCTCATCAGTGGTTTGTCGGTGGTTGGTTTTAGCCAAGCCACACCTGTATCTTGCTCTGGCGTTACCGTAAACATGCCCTCTGTCCCATAGACGCGTTTGATCTTGCGACCATCCACCTTGAGCAGATTGGGCTCGTTGCGAGATACCGTGGCGGTTGTTGATTCGGTGGGCGACCCCTGAAACAAAATCTGTGCCGCCTCAACCTGAAAACTATTTACCAGCAGTGCCAGTACCAAACATATCCTGTTCGTTTGTTTCCTTGAATTCACTGACATAGAGCCTCCCGTTTAGATACTTGAAACCGATCACAAATACCGTGCGTCTGGCGCTTGCACGCTTGTCTCCCACGAAGGTATCCAAATCGCCAACAATGGCCACCTTCATCAATTTTTCATCCGTATTCAATGTTTGCGCTGTAAAGAGCGTGGATGTGTTGTTTTTGCTCAAAAAGTCGAGCCGCAATGCCATGTCTGCGGCAATCCGTCCGGTGTCGGATGGCGTTGCGAAATGCAGAAACTGTTGTTTCTGGTACTCCCCTGTGGAAGGGGTTACGTTCAATGCCAATCCCACGTACCAGTAGGCCATTTGTTCAAGATAGTTTTTGGATACTTCGTTGCCAGATACCCAGAAACTCTTCTCAATTACCGGGGGAACGATTACCGTCTTCTCCATACCCAGTGTTTTTTGCAGAACCATTCCCTCAACAAGAATGATGAGCAATAGAACGCCTACTGCCAGCCTGAGAAAAGTGATCTCGCTGGCTTTATTGCTACTCGTGGAAATGTATTTATCTGAAATCACGGATTAGCCCAAAAAATAGCGTTCGTGTGACGGGGGGGTGATGGCAGTTTTGACAAACAGTCTGCTGGGTATCCACCAATAAATTGAGTGGACAGCGAATTTTGCGTGTTTTCCTGCTTTGAGTTTGCCGTACTGCCAAGCTGCCAAACTTCCGCTCACAATCCCGCCGACCATCATTCCCAATGACAAGCCAATGCCGATGAGCAATACGGCCACGATGAACTGATCTATATCCCACAACAGGAATTGCTCTTGTTTATCCAATGTGCGCGGAATATAGCCAGTCTCATTCATCGCGATTTCCTTAGATCGTCGCGGTCAAAATGCCGGTAATGATCGTTGGCGTGTATTGCAAGAAAATCGCAAAACCGATTCCGACAAGAATGGGAATTGGATTTGATTTGGCGACAGACATCAGCGCGCCAATGGCAACAGATGCCATTGCGATGGCACGACCAAGGTAACCGGTAACCACCCCGTTGATCCAGGTGTACAGAGCCAGGAATTCTGTCCCCGTTGTACCGGCGAAGGCGAAAGCTGGGATGCCGAGCATCGCGCACAGAAGGGCAATGCGCGAAACGATCAATTTATTTTTCATTCTTGAATCCTTTGGTAAATTGTTGAATAGTTGGTTTGCTACGGTTGTCGATAATCATTTCCTGGTGCGTCCCCCTTTCTCGATTGTCTGCTGCACTTTTGCTTGCACACGGCGCTTTTCCTGCAACGCTGTTTCTGTCGTGTCGTATGGTGCCGGGTGACAGCACCCCCCTTTTGCTTCAACAGAAATTTTGGCATTCACCCCGTGCGATTTAAGCCAGCGCGCCACAAAGTTCATCCGCCTGGATGCCAGCTTGTCGTTGTAATTTTGTGTGCCGATATCGTCTGTTTCGCCGATCAGCTCAATGGCGACTGCTGTTTGTTTGGCTGCTTTGGTAAGCAAGGCGATGGTTTTGTACCCATTACGGGTCGGCATGCTCTTGCCGAACTCGAATTGCACCATAAAAATGTCGACGTGCTCGTTGGCAGGTATTGCGATACTGACGGGCAGCGTTATTGGCGGTTCGGTTTGCTGAATGCTGACCGGTGGAGCTTGCATCACTGCGTAGTCAGCATCATCCAGAACTTTCTCTGTGCGCTTCGGGCAATTTTCTCGGCAGATGCGGAATTTGCCGTCCAGATACCCAATGCTTGGATCGACATTGACGATTCTGTCCGGATGTTCTCTGGATAAGTTATTGCATCCCACCAACAGGGTTGAAAATGCTATTGCCAAGATCAAGACCGCTGCGCGTCGTTTAATCAATTGAGACCTCTTCGTTGCGCAGGTTTGCTGCAACTTTTCTGGCGTATGCAGCCGCTTTATCTTGCGATTTTGCGTTGTACGCACCGACAGCGTTCCATCCATACCCCATACGTTGAAAATTGTTTGCCAATATCCAAGCCCCAACATGGGTGTTGACGCACGAATTTGTTAAGCGATCTGTGGTGATCCCATATTTGGCAAGAGTCGGCAGCCAGGCAGAGTTGATCTGCATATGTCCAATATCCCAACTTCCATTTACGTTCCGGTGGAATGCTGCCGGGTTTCCACCAGACTCTACGCGGGAAATTGACCTCAGAATCTGAGCTGAGACGCGATAACGTTTCGCTGCTTGTTCAAAGCAGGCGTTATCTGCCTGTCCATATGCGACCTGGGCAAACATCACGCAGGCAACAATGGTTGATATTTTTTTTCTCATTGTTTGCCCGGTCCAATGATTTTTATGTCTCGCTCACCGCAATAAGGGCACTTACTTGTTTCCCTCAGTTCGGTATCGAAGATGTATCTCGCTTTGCATTGCTTGCATCTTCCCCAAGACACCAGTTCGGCCTTTACGTCTCTAATTGCGTACCATGCCGCGTTGATGTCAATTGCCATCCCATTTTTGGTAAAGAGCTTTCTTGATTCCCACGCTTGAATGAACATCTCGGCTTGTGATGCGGCTGGTGGGTTTGCTCTCTTTTCTACGGTTAAATACACAGCCACTAATGTGGACAACAACAGCGATGTCTGCCCCTGCTTGATGTACGAAAGCGTATTGCCAGGCATCCTTCCCGGTAGCGGCGTGGCGTTGCCATACGTGTCTTGCCATATCTTGCGCAAAGATCGCCAGGCGACCCCGGTCATGGCGTGTACAAGCGGAATGCGCATTCCCTCGCGAACCAGCGTAGTAGCGCTGATATGGTTTCTGATGAAGATGTCGTCGATATTCATCAGACCTGTGACTGCGCGACGAGAATGTTTGTCATGTACGCGCGTCTAGTGGTTTTTCTTTCAACCAATGCGCGGAATGTCGCATCGTCAAACTTGAACGTGAAGCATGGGGCGATCATGTCTTCTGCAAGTGCGTCAAGTTCGTCAAGCGTCATGCTTTTGATTAGCTCAATCGCGAGCCTTGGCATGCCCGCCAGCAGATTAGATTGTTCGTCTGAGGCTAATTGCCTGGCAAGGTAAAGGAATCTCCTGTTCAAGTCTGCGATGTCTTTGCGTGTGGTTTCGTCCATTCAAACTCTCCCTTAACTTTGCGTCATCAGTCTGGTAAGTGATTCGCGAATGCGCTGCGGCAGGCGGTCTAATTGCGCTTGAGACGACTGCCCGTGATCCGGGTGCTTTCTTGCTTGGGTGGCTGCCTGTTGCTCATTGGCTTCGCGTCTTTTGCGCTGTTCGGCAATCATCAGGGCTCGTTCCGCTGTGAATGAGCCTGCTGACATGCGCTCCACCATCCCTCTGACGTAGCCAATGGGATTCGTGATAGGTTTGGCGAGTTGTGCGCCGTGCAGTTCGTCAATCAGGGTCTGCCAGTGACTGGGCGGCACTCCGCTGCTGGACAGCAACGCTCGGATCGCATCGCGCTGACCGGTTTGGATGGATGAAGGAAAAATCAAATCCACCACCATGGTGTTTTGGTCCGACAATTCTGGCTCGGCGTTGCGCGCGCTTTGTGGTGGTGGTTTATATGGTGGTTTATATGATGTATTGGGTGCAACAGCTGTTGCACCGTTAAGTGTTCCGGATTGCACCGTTAAGTGTTCCGAATTGCACCGTTCCAGTAGCGGTGCAGAATTTTCACCGTTAGCCAAATATCCAGTATCCATAAGGGTTTCATCTAACGGTGCAGATTTTGCACCCCTATGATTGGTAGCAGATGATGCATTTTTTGCATCGTCACCTTTGATACAACAAGGTAGTGTATTTTTTGTATTGTTAGTGAAGAATTCAAGATGAATTTTGTATTCGGTGGACTTGTATTTTTTTCCTCTGATGCGACCACCCGCGCTGATTTCGGCAACCGAGATGAAGCCGATCTGCTCCATCTTTCGGAGTTGGTACTGCACGCTGCGCTCAGACTGGCGAGTTTTTTTGGCGAGTGCGGGAATGCTTGGAAAAACCTTGCCACCATCGTCATCGGAAAAGTCAGCTAACGCCAATGCAAGGAGCATTTCGCCTCCTCCTTCTGGATAGTGCTCGAAGACCATGCTCATGACTTTGACACTCATTGGTAAGCGGTTAAAAGGGGGGCGCGCAGCAATGTTGCTGTCCGGGATACCCCTACCCCTCGCAGTAACTCAGATGAGGTGGGGAGGAGACACCTGAGAAAACAACCCTCAGCTGATTTGTGCGCGCCCAATTTGATTGCATGGTTGTTCACTTAACACCCGCCGTTCGTATTGCCGAGCTCTTTCAGCTGACATAAGAATAGTTATAATTGACGCACCCACCACCAAAGTATATTTATTCTAAATAGCAATGTCAATTAATACTTTACTTTGTGTTTGTTGAAATGTTGTACAATTTAAAAATGACTATAGGAGCCAGAATCAGACAGTTGCGCGAACGCAACACACTTTCGCAGGAGAAGTTCGGCGATCTGTGTGGCGTATCCAAGGCATCGGTATCTCAATGGGAAATAGGCATCGCAACGCCGCCAACGGATCGCCTGGTAGCGCTCAGGGAGCATTTGGTGTTTTCTTTCGATTGGCTTATTGCTGGCGAAGTTGATAACAACTTTGCGCTTACCAGACCGTCAATACAGAAGCTGATTGCCGTGGCCCAACCGCTCCCCGATAGCGCCGTTGCAGCCCTGACGCGAGAAGGGGGTGTATATGCTGAACTCATCTCGCCTGAAAAATTACTCAAAGGTGCAAAATAACATCCTCGTGCTTCAGATTCAGCTCAAGCTTTTTTGAACCGGCGAAAGACAAAAGGCCAACGCCTGACTGAGGTTAGCCCCTTGCTGATCACGCTCCCGCCGTACCATTCAGCAAAGACGGCATCACCTTTACCCGCAAGCGTCCACACCTGAACCGCAAGTGTAAATTGGCATTTTTTATGCCCGAGCATTAAAATTTTCATCGCCTTATTCGGCATCATTCCCGAAAGCAACATTCATCCCGCACGACAACCATCCGTGCTAATTCCGCTTGCCGTCCGGCACTTGCTATCCTGTCGCAAGCCTTTGATCCCACCATCGCCGCATCCTTGCAAAGTTGCTTGCCTCTCATCCTGTGATCATAGCAATTATTTCTGCCATCGCCCCACCCTGTCGCGCACCTAAAAAACATCTTTTGCACGGAAGTTATGCACCAAAGCGCTACAGCAACCATCGATTGTTCTGATTGAATCCTGCTTTGCACGAATACGCATAACACCCAAATGATTAGTTAATATTTACACTAAATCACCATGAAGTATATTTATGATTGACTTTTAATGTTTAGTTAAACTATACTTTTCGTCGATCCAGCACAAGGGTTTTACATGAACGGGGAAAACATGCTTCCAGCTCCACTCAAAATGGCGACATTCAGCCTCCCTATCGAAGAGGGTGAGGTGGGCCAAGCTGATGGCGTATATGAGCTCAGATTCATGGGAGCGCGCTGAAAACGTACGCCATGCAACGATTCAGGAATGCACCAAAAGCCTTGAGCACTGCGTCAGGTGGGCGGAACGCGATTGCGGTAGCTCGCGCGTGTTCGCACAATTTCTCGCTTCACTCTACACCGGTTATCGCGTCAAGGCGGATGTGAGCGATATCGGAACACTCGACCCGGAAAATTTTGAGCATCTGATGAATGTATTGCGCCTGTGTTACATGACCCAGCGCGAACCACACACATTCATAGATAACGGTAGCGAAGTATTCGAGGGGATTATCAGTCTGTGGGGCATGGAGAAGAAATGCAATGATTAGCACTATGACAAGCTCCGCCACATCCGCCATCTTCAGTTTTAATGGCACTCAAATTCACACCTTCGCCGATGATAACGGTGAGACGTGGTTTTCTGCCGTTGATGTTTGTGCTGTTCTCGGCTATACCAACGATAGCGAAGCCATCGAAAAATACTGCCGTGACAAGGGTGTTACGAAACGCGCCCCACATGCTGAAAGTGAGAATCCGGGATTAACCTACATCAGCGAAGGGAACCTCTACCGCCTGATCATCAACTCCCGCGCAGAAGTCGCGCATGCCTTTGAAGCGATGCTGACAGAGGAAATTCTTCCCGCTATCAGAAAGGCAGAGGGCTGCGCCACACCACAAGATGCCAGCACACTCTCCCCCGTCCAACAGAACGCCTTGTGGCAGATCGTCTCCCAGCGTTCAGGGAACTCCGATACGGTTCACGCAGATATCTGGATTCGCTTCAACGATCATTTCGAGATTAGCAGCTACAGTGAGTTGCCCGCAGCGCGTTTTGTTGATGCAGTTTCTTTTCTTGCCGCGCTATCCACGAACGATGCGTTGCCCGGTGCGCGATACCAATACCCACGCGCCATGCTCGATCAGCCGCACTTTGTTGCACCGGACGATAGCAAGGCCTGCCTGTCGCTGTCCATGCTGTCAGACCTGGCACAGTTCGATTCGCCGCTCATGTCGCTGCTGAACCAACTGCGCAGCGATGGGCACGACATCACCGCACCGCTTGATGAGGCTGTGGCCATGCGCGCGGCCATGCAGCAGACGGACAAGGTGCTGGATGAAATCAGGTTGATTGCACTCAAGGCGAAATCGGGGAGGCTGGGATGATCTACGAAAAATGCAATACCCAATGGAATTAGAAATGCACACACTCATCAATCAGCTCGCCGAGGAGCTGGCAAATCGTATTCGCCCGACGATCCCGCTGTCAATTGACCTATGGAATTACGAAATGATTGCGGCATACCTCAAAAAATCACCGCAACAAGTTCGCCAGCGATATGCAGCCTTGCCAGGCTTTCCGCAAGCTATCCGGCTCCCATCTTGTGGCAAGGAAAAAGGCCATCCGTTATGGAAGGCTGAGGAAATTATTACGTGGGCTGAAAAGTATAAAGAAAAGCGCGTCGCTTAATACGTCTCCGACAAATTTGCGTCAATCGCCTTAAAAGCGAGTATACTAGCCATTAACGAGTCCTCTTCTGGGCACCACAAAATAAATTATCACCTCTATTCATCATATTAGAAAATGCCCATCGGGGCATTTTTTCATTTATTTTCATATTGGCTAGTGTAATTGTTTTCTCAAAAACTCTTCCGAGAGCTTTACAGGCATTTGCATAAAAATTCCCAGTAATTTGACATAACACGTCTTGAATTATTAATTATTGTATTTAAATACATTCCGTTAATGAATTATATTTATTTCCATAAATTTCACGCCATGGCGTGAAATGCTTTGTCCAATAGATAACAATAAGAAGAAGTGGGCAGCAGTTAACCCGTCAGAATTAAGATCTTGCAGAACAAAAAATCAAGCGCAAGTTTCGATATACAAAAATACAAAATTCAACTAAAAAGAATAAGCTACAGCTAAATTCTATTTTAGTTAATGATAGCAGGAAAGCTTGATGTCTTGTGAAAAGACGCCGATTCCATTAGTGAAATGGCTAAATAATAATTTTTATTGATCGCTGAAAATGTAAATAGTTGCCCCTGAATAACATACCCAAATGGAATGTTTATTTATTTTCTGGGACTAATCAAATACTGAATCATTATAAAAATTAGCCAGCCAAATTAACTGGATATAGATCATGAAGTACAACTATATTTGAACAGGAACAAAGCTTAACATGGATTTTTTCCCCATTTTTCTAAACCTCAAGGAAAAAAAATGCCTCGTTGTGGGAGGCGGTGACGTGTCCTTTAGAAAAGCTTCCGTGTTGATACAAGCGGGCGCATTAGTAAAGATAGTATCGCCAGAATTGTGCGAGGCGTTTAAAAATATTCCCAATATTGAATATGTTCCAGACCGGTTTCAAACTGCACACCTAAATGGCATTACACTTGTCATTGCCGCCACAGATGAAATCGAGACCAACGAAGAAATCTCGACCGAGGCAAAAAAAAGAAACATACCCGTCAATGTGGTCGACAACCCCGATCTCTGCACCTTCATTATGCCCGCAATACTAGATCGCTCTCCCCTCATGGTCGCTTTTTCCACTGGAGGGGCATCCCCTGTTCTGGCAAGGATTTTAAGAGGCAAGTTAGAAACGCTGATACCACCAGCATATGGCCAGCTAACTGCCTTCGCCGCTAAATTCAGGCAAACAGTCAAAACACATATCAGCAATTTTGGTAAGCGTCGGATATTTTGGGAGAACGTACTGGAAGGCCCTATTGCTGAGCAAGTTTTTTCGGGCAACAACAAATCTGCCGAAACCATGCTACTGGCTATGCTAAAAGACAATAATCATGGCTCAGTCGGTGAAGTATTCTTGGTAGGCGCGGGCCCGGGCGCACCCGATTTGCTCACCTTCCGAGCGTTACGGCTGATGCAAAAAGCGGATGTGGTACTTTATGACAATCTTGTTTCCAAGCCGGTGTTGGAAATGACGCGGCGCGATGCAGAGAGAATTTTTGTCGGCAAGATGCGTGGCCAACACACGATGCCGCAAGAAAGCATAAACAATCTATTGGTAAGGCTAGCAAAAGAAGGAAAACGGGTCTTGCGGCTCAAAGGCGGAGATCCCTTCATTTTCGGCCGTGGCGGGGAAGAAATCGAAACGCTGTCCGAGCACAAAATAAATTTCCAGGTTGTACCGGGTATCACCGCCGCATCCGGTGTTGCAGCATATGCCGGGATACCGCTCACGCACAGAGATCATGCGCAGTCCTGTATTTTCGTAACGGGCCATCTAAAAGAGGGTGGCATGGACCTCGATTGGGAAATGTTGGCACGTCCCAATCAGACCGTCGTGGTCTACATGGGTCTGCATGGTCTTGAAATACTATGCTCCAAACTAATAGCGCATGGCTTGCCGGAATCCACTCCTGCCGCCATCGTGCAACAGGGAACCACACAAAATCAGCGTGTGGTTTGCGGAACTTTGGCTACGCTACCAACAGTCGCAACACTTGCCAAGCTTAAAGCCCCTACCTTAATCATCATAGGCGGCGTGGTGAAACTCAGAGAAAAACTCTCCTGGTTCGAACCTGATAAAACTTAAAAAAGACAACTATTTTTGTATGGTGGACTATTTGGATTTTAAACGCTTGAATTCCTCTGCTGCTTGCCACAAATACCAAGTAGCTGTTGAGCGATAAGGACTCCATGTCAACCCAATTTTGGACAGCTCCTTGGGCAAGGGCTGTTTGGACAATGACTTCATCACCCGCCAACCTTCGCGCACGCCAAAATCGTCAACGGGCAAAACATCAGGGCGTTCCAGCGTGAAGATAAGAAACATCTCTACCGTCCAGCGGCCAATACCGCGTAGCGAAACCAGCCGAGAGACCAGCTCTCCATCCGTCATTGCCAACGCAGCACTTCTGACAGGTACAACCCCATCCAGAGCCCCCTCCGCGATTCCGCGAACTGTCGTAACTTTGGTAGTAGAGAAGCCACAAGCGCGCAATATATTTCCGTCGGTAGCGAGAATGTTCTTTGGTGACGGAAAAGGTACTTCTGGATAGAGCGCCAAAAATCGATTAAGTATTGCTTCGGCTGCCCGCGCATGAAGTTGCTGGTGAGCAACTGCCCTAATCAACGCCTCATAGGGTTCACGTTCTGGTTTTGGCTGCAATCCACATCGGCCGACGCGAGCAATCAAACTTGCCCAATCGGGATCTGACGCTACCAAATGTGCAGCCGCGGGGCCAAAAGGATCAATAATCGTACTGGAGGTGCCTGCCGGCACAATCATAGAGCCTTCCTGAACGTCAGGTTGATACGCTTGCGGCCAAGGATAGGATGATATCCTTCCAAAAGTGGAGCAATGCCGTGAAAATTAAATCTGGCGGGTCCACCCCAAACCACTACATCACCGTGTACAAGTTGATAGCGCTTTGGTCGAAGGGTGCGACTTAATCCACCGAACAAAAACACCGCAGGTAGGCCAAGGGAAACTGAGACAATCGGGGCTGACTCGTCGCGCTCATTCTTGTCCTGATGCAAGGATAATCGAGCGCCTGGTTCGTAACAGTTAATCAAACAGGCATCTGGCAGGAAATTCTCATACCCGGCGCGCATGGCCGCCCTCCTCGCTATGTCCATGAATGTTTCAGGCAAAGCTGGCCATGGACGTCCAGTTTCTGGATCGATAACATCATAGCGATATCCGCTACGATTTGTTATCCAGCCGACCTGGCCGCAATTGCTCATTGCCACCGACATTCGAAAACCTCCTGGGGTAATCATGTGACGAAAAGGCGATTGAGCAACGACCTTTTCTAGTGCACTCATCAAGTCAGCATCCACATTTTTGGCAAAGCCGCGCAACAAAAATGCGCCGTCATCAAGACAAACCTGTTGCAGATTGAGATCTGGCAGACCATCAAAAAGATCGGCATTCATACTTAGTGTCTGCAAGAAAATCGCTGTTTTTAAAAAAGCATCCTTCCTGAATTTTCAGTACGTGTTCCACAATTTTTTATTTTCCTGTTACAAAATCGTTAATTTATATGATTCTGGGTGATCGCAATTCTCCGATTGTAAAATCAGGCCTAAAGAAATTTCGTGTTGCTTCTGCGGGTTTTGCACTACGCGCATCTTCTGTTTCTTCAATCCAAAATATCACGATGTGTGACATTCTGGAATAGAACTTTAGCGCAAAAATAGCGAATAAATTTTAGCTTTTTGAAGATCACGGATTCAAGTTCGAAGTGCAACAGCCAGTGGTTGCTTGATGTAGCGTAGTTTGGACAATAATTGCTCTCTGTAGTTTTCAATTGTTCTTGTCATAACTTTTTAGTTTAAACTAGCATAGTTACGTGTGGCTCGGAATAGCATATATCTCCTTTCACGAGAAATATAAGTCTGAAGTGTCAAGATTTATTAAACAAACGGTAAGGATAATCAACCCATGATTCGACATACTCAAAAACTAACACACATAACTCCCGCACTAGCCGCCATGCTGCCTGGCGCCGATGCCATAGCTGGCGCGCCTATTGGAACCATTACCTATGGGCCTATAGCGCAATCGATTCCCACCCTGTCTGGATTTATGCTTGTGATTCTAGGATTGTTATTTGCAGTATTAGCTTTTCGTGTACTCAGAGCTCATTCGGCCAGTAAACCGCTGGCATCCATTGTAGCTGTGGGCGTTTTGGTCCTGGGTGCAACCTCCGGAAATCAACTCATCCAAAATGCACAGGCAGTAATTCTTCCCCCACCCCCACCTTTATTCTTCAGTAACCCGACCGGTGGTATCCTCAACGTACTTTCTCCCGGAGAGTTCCCGATTTTGAATAACAGCGGCCAGCCCCAATGGGTCACAAGCGTGACAGTATCCCCGCTATTCGTGGACAATCCAACTTCTCAACAACCTAGGTGTACCGTAGGGTTGTTAGTGCAGAATAACTCCACCTGCTATATGAATTTTAATTTTGATGGACCTTCCCCTCCTTATGTTCCTGGTGCTCCTGTTCCGCCAGCATAACAGGCCATGGTAGATGTCATCATCGCCAACAGCGCCCAGATTTTACTGGGGACAGTATTTGGCGGTGTGGCACTTGTAATGCTGATTGAATCCGTTAAATTTTAGCTTTTTGAAGATCGCAAATTCAAGTTCGAAGTGCAACAACCATTGGTTGCCAGGTGCAGCACAGTTTGGACAAAAACTGCTCTCTATGGTTTCGAATTATTCTTGCACAAATCATGATTTTTATGTTTAACTTAAATCAGTTACATGTGACTCAGAATAGCATTTGCCCGTTGCACGAGAAATTATAGATACTTTAAGTATCAAGATATTTTTACAATACAACGATAATGATAATAATCCCATTATTCAGCATACTAAAAAGCTAATATACATAGCTCTCACACTAGCCTCCATGCTGTCTGGTGCCGATGCCATAGCTGGCTCGCCTCTAAGCGGAACCATTGTCTATGGGACTGTACCGCAGTCGATTCCCACCTTGTCTGGATTTATGCTCGTGATTCTCGGATTGTTATTTGCCGTATTGGCTTTTCGTGTACTCCGAGCTCATTCGGCCAGTAAAGCGCTAGCATCGATTGTGGCTGTTGGAGTTCTGGTTCTGGGTGCGGCGTCTGGAAGTAAGCTCATCCAGCAAGCGTAGCCTGGGCTAATTTAGGTTGGCGCTGAGCTTGTGAAGTCCAACATCACAGCGAGCGAATAAACACATGCGTTACCCCCATGCCACCTCAACTACAGCAACGGCACACAACCAAAGCTACGCCTACGACGCCACCGGCAACCGTAAACAACGCAACATTTACGACACCGCCAATGGCATAGAACAACAGACCGCCACACAAACGTTGACCACCGCTGCCGACAGCAACAGAATGCTGCAGAACGACAGCTGGGCAATGACACTGAGTGACGCCGCAGGCAACACCCTGCGGCAATCCCAAAACCTCGTTTACGCTTACAACGGCCAAGGCCGTCTGAACGAAGTACGCAACCCAACTAACCTTTATGCCAACTATAGCTACAACGCCCTGGGCCAACGAACCCTCAAACGGATCTTCAGCGCCAATAACGCAGTCACGCCCACCGCTACTTACAGCTACCTATATGGAGCCGATAGCCAACTGCTTGGACAAAAGACCTACAGCTCCACCGGCAAACCAAGCAAAGCGCAATATTGGGTCTGGCTCGGCGGCCAGCCGATTGCCGGAATAGAATTGGAGTTCAGCGGTAAAGGCGCGGTCAGCAAAACCAGCCAGTACTACTTGCACAGCGACCACCTGAATACTCCACGCATGGCCACCAACCAGAGCCAAACCCTGTTGTGGAGTTGGAATAGCGACGCCTTTGGAGCTGGCGGTGTTAATGGAGACGCGCATGGCAATAAACCCTCCCTCGACATGCCCTTACGCTTTCCTGGCCAGCTCTATGATGCCCACACAGCCATGAATTACAATTACTTCAGGGACTACGATCCCAATACCGGGCGGTACATCCAAAGTGATCCGATTGGGCTTCAAGGCGGCATAAATACATATGCGTATGTGGGGGGGAATCCGCTGAGCTTCATTGATCCCTTTGGCCTAGATGTCACCGTCAACATCTATCCGGGAGCAAGCGGCTTTGGCCATGTTGGTGCCGGAGTCAATTCACCAAGCACGACAGGTTTTTACCCTGCACCTGGCTCCTCAACCTGGGATGTCGCGACTGCTCAGGTAGTGCCTGGAGCAATGCTTCCTGACGCACGAATACCTATTGGCACAATTACAATTCCAACAACCCCTGCACAGGACAAAGCAATTCAAGACTTCATGAACGATCGAACGCGAAATCCTGGCAATTACGACCTTGACCAGCGCAATTGCACAACGACAGTCCGCGATGCGCTTAGGGCTGGAGGAATTAACACGCCAACGACGATTCTTCCGAAAACTCTAATGCGAAATTTGCAACAGCAATTTGGCCGGAGGCCGCAATGACACTGCTGCGCTTTACAAGTTTATTCACACTTCTAGGATTTGTTATCCCCTTAATGTTTCAACTGATTTGGTGGTTGTTTGATTATTTCAAAATCAGTAATCTCGGCATCCATGGTATCGTCGAAAAATTAATGCTCATATTATGGCCAACATCGCTCATGATGCTTCCGACAAGCGATGTGCCTGGCTTCGAAGCTAAGCTCTTGCTTATTTCGTTAGTTGCAAATATGGTGGTTTATTTGATTCTGGGAGGCATCATTTGGCTTGGGTTGCGAAAGCACATTGGCTTTCTTGTGCTTGCCGGGTTAATGATATCCATTATTTGGTGGAGGCTTTGGACTCTCTAAGCAAGCCAAGGTTGGCGCTGAGCTTGCGAAGCCCAACATCACAAGGGAATAAACACATGAGGAGGCCGCAGGGTCTGCCCGGATTCTAAAACTTTGTTTTACATTCATGCGTGAAGCAAGCCCAAAGCTACCACCCCGACTCACGTTCCGGTGTTGCCGTAATCTTGTGTATGCTTAAATCAGAACCATTGAACTCTTCTTCCGCACTCAGTCGAATACCTACGGTTTTCTTCAGAAGAAAATAGACTACAAAACCTCCACCAAATGCAATAACGATACCCAGCAGCGTACCGATTATTTGCGCCATAAAACTGACTCCGCCAAGCCCTCCCAGTGCCTTTAACCCGAAGATACCTGCTGCGATACCGCCCCACGCGCCACATAATCCATGAAGCGGCCAAACACCGAGCACGTCGTCGATTTTCCACCGGTTCTGCGTTAACGTGAACATCCAAACGAACAACCCGCCCGCAATGCCGCCTGTCACCAATGCGCCTAAGGGATGCATCACGTCCGAGCCAGCGCATACGGCTACCAACCCGGCCAGCGGGCCGTTATGTACGAAGCCGGGGTCGTTCTTGCCGACAAAAAGTGCAACCAGCGTGCCGCCCACCATTGCCATCAGCGAGTTAACTGCAACCAGGCCACTAATTTTGCCTATTTCTTGCGCTGACATGACATTAAAACCGAACCAACCAACAGTGAGTATCCATGCGCCTAATGCAAGAAAAGGGATGCTGGAAGGTGGATGCGCCGCGATGCGCCCTTCCTTGGTATAGCGTCCGCGCCTCGCGCCCAACAGTATAACGGCTGCCAATGCTATCCAGCCTCCAACTGCATGCACTACAACAGAACCGGCAAAATCGTGGAACTCCGCGCCAAAATTGGTTTGCAGCCAACTCTGCACACCAAAGCGATGGTTCCAGGCGATGCCTTCGAAAAAGGGATAAATAAAGCCGACCAACACAAAGGTGGCGGCTAGCTGCGGATTGAATTTGGCACGCTCTGCCATACCACCGGAAATAATAGCGGGAATAGCTGCGGCAAAGGTAAGAAGAAAGAAAAACTTGATCAGTTCATAACCATTTTTCTGCGCTAACTGTTCAGCATCGGTGAAAAAATTAACACCGTAGGCGATGCCATAACCGATAAAAAAATATGCCAGCGTGGAAATACCGAAATCTGTGAGAATTTTCACCAATGCATTTACTTGATTTTTCTTGCGCACCGTACCCAATTCAAGAAAAGCAAACCCTGCGTGCATCGCAAGAACCATGATAGCGCCGAGCAAAATAAATAACGCGTCACTGCCCGTTTTCAGGCTCCCAATATTTTCCATTTCTTACTCCAAATATGAACTAGCCCTGCGGTTACATGCAAATTTCGTTCCACTTTTATTGTGTCTTGATTTACATATATATTCCTGCGTAACTAATATCCACACATGAATACATTCACCAATCTGGTGCATTGATAGTGCATCCATGCTTCATATTGGCGCGTCATCCTGAAATAACAATATTATGATCTCCAGTCAGTTAACATCTTTTCCAGCCAAAAAATGCCAACCATGGTTTTACTGTCATTAATTTTGCCTTGTCTTATCCAGTCCAGTGCATCAGAAAGCGATAGCTCAAATACTTCAAGAAACTCCCCATCGTCTAGTTGTTGACCATGGTAGGTCAGGCCTCGCGCCAGAAAATATTCCATGCGTTCATTGGCAAAACCTATACACGGCCAAGCCGTGGTCAAATGTGTCCACTGGCTAGCAATGTAGCCGGTTTCTTCCAATAATTCGCGTTGCGCGGTGAGCAAAATATCTTCATCATGATCAATTTTTCCGGCAGGTAGCTCGATGAATTCGCGTTGCGGCGCATAACGGAATTGCCGTTCCATCAATAAATTGCCATTATCCAAAATCGCCAAAATCGCCACTGCCCCCCGATGAACTATATGTTCGCGCGTACTCACACTCCCATCGGGCAACTGCACACTGTCTTTAAACACCTTGATAAAATCACCTTCATACACAGCCATCGAATCAATACGCGTTTCTTTTAAATCCATAAATACTCCTTAAATTTTATCGACGAATGCATGTCACGCGCAGGTGGCTAGGCATCCTGTGTATTAATACTGTCTGAACCCGTTCCGCCAGATTTGCAAACATCTATCAATTTTTGGCAATCGTCAATTGCCGGCAAGCATTGCATTCCTTGACAGACCCAGGCGCTAACGCTTTGTGTGTAAGGCTTCGCCAGTATTTCCGGTAGTCCGACAAGCTCACCTTCCAAAGTCAGGATCAAGGTACCAGGCCAATAGTGCTGAGATAATTGCTGGCGCCACGTTGCGCTTGCTCCTGGAGCACTCCGCAAAATAACGATTTGCGGCGGCATAAGATATTCTTGCAAAGTCATTAAAAGACTAGTAAAGCCCATTGGTTGTTTTGCAAAAAACGGATAATGAAGCGTCAACGTGCGCTCGGCGGCCTCAAGATAGCGCTTCTCTCCCAAAATATGGCCGAGGCGTTGTAATGCGAGCGCTGCGATGCCATTACCAGAGGGCATCGCATTATCATGCTCTGGCTTAGGGCGATGGATGAGCTTTTCGTGGTCGTGGCTGGTAAAGAAAAACCCACCCGCTTGCTGATCTTCGAATTGTTCCAGTAACACGTCGGCGAGCGCGCGGGCAAATTCCAAATCAACCAAACGGAACTGAGTTTGCAGCAACTCCAGCAACGCATCCAGCATGAATGCATAGTCATCCAGATAGGCATTCAGATGCGCTTTGCCGTCCTTGCTGGTAGCAAACAGTCGGCCATTTTGCCACATCGTGGCATGGATAAAATCCACCGCCCGCTGTGCCGACAATATCCACTCTGACTCACCCAGTCGCCTGCCAGCACGCGCCATGCCTTTGATCATAAGAGCGTTCCAGCTGACCAATATTTTTTCGTCACGCCCTGGGCGTACCCGATTTGCGCGCGCGGCAAACAATTTTTTTTGCGCACTGGTGAGCTGCTGCGTGATTTGCTCAAGGGGCAGATGTCGCGCTTCCGCTATGGTGGCTAGCGGCTGGGCAACGATCAAATTCCAATGCCTATTTTCAAAATTAGGCGGATGATCCAGACCGTAGTGAGCGGCTACGGTGGCGTATTCTTCCACGCTCAGCAGGTTTGCGGCCTGTTCTGGCGTCCATACATAAAATTTGCCTTCCTCGTGTTCTGAATCCGCATCCAGACTGGAATAATAACCGCCTTGCGGCGATTGCATCTCACGCATAACCCAACCCGAAATGCCTTGCACCACACGCTTGAACGATGCCTCACCCGACAATACATACGCATCGGTATAAAGTGCCAACAGCGGGCCATTGTCATATAGCATTTTTTCAAAATGGGGGATTTCCCAGCGTTCATCCACGCTATAGCGGCAAAAACCGCCCCCTAGCTGATCGTAAATCCCACCGTCTGCCATTTTGCGCAACGTGTAAAGCACCATGCGATGCGCATCGGGGTTACCGCCGGGCGTCGCATACCTTAACAAAAATTCCATTTCAGTCGGGAGCGGAAATTTAGGCGCACCGCCAAAACCACCATGAATAGGATCAAAAGATTGCTGCAATCCACTAAATGCATCTTCCAATGACGTTTTATTGAAACCAACCTGACTTTCTGCGCTCGGCAAGCTGGTACCGAATATTTGCATCAGCGACGCGCTTTGTTTGGCAATACCATCTTGACGTGTGCGATAAAGATCAGCCACGCGTTCGAGCAACGGCACAAAACCAGGCAAGTTGTAGCGCGCCTGTTTTGGAAAATAGGTGCCACCAAAAAATGGCACTTGATCGGGCGTTAGAAATAAAGTGAGCGGCCAGCCGCCATTTCGCTGGGTCAGCATATTATGGGCAGCCTGATAAATATGATCCAGGTCGGGACGCTCTTCACGATCCACCTTAATGTTGATGAAATGTTGATTCATCACTGCGGCGACATCCGCATCCTCAAACGACTCGTGTGCCATGACATGGCACCAATGGCAAGCCGAATAGCCGATGGATAGTAGGATCGGTTTATTCTGTTCGCGAGCGCACCTCAGTGCCTCCTCACCCCACGGAAACCAGTCAACTGGGTTGTCGGCATGCTGCTGCAAATAGGGGCTGGTCTCTTGGGCAAGGCGATTAGACATATTAGGCTCCATAAAAAATGGGTACGTGCTCGACACCGAGTTTATAGTTATACAACATTGCCGTCACTACAGGACGCTCACCGTGTGTGCACAAACGCTGACTTTACCGCCTGCAAGCGCATATTGCCTCTTGCTTACTACCCCGCCCAAAGCAATGAAACCACGGTATTAATAATCCCGTGCGTGCAAAATTCAGGACATCCTCTGTTGAAAGCATTTTTCAACTTAAACAGATTGAACGCTTCACGATATTTTATTGGATCAGCTATACTTAAAAAGGTGATATTGCGCTTCATAGAACACCCCTAAAAATCGATTCACGTCCAACATTGCATTAAAAATATTTATATAGATCAGACAAATGCAGTTCACTAAAATTATTCCCATGACTTACATTCCGGCAAACTCTGAATTTTCAAAAATCCCCCCCGAATTGGAATCTGTCTAATTATTTGGTGCAATTTCAGTTTGAATCCATACGTCTGCCTTTCCAAGAAGAACTCAACAAGTGCTTCTCAACCATCCTGGTAACCCGATCATAAAGCGCACTCTCAAATTTTTCGCCCTTGCTGTCCTTATTTTGCTTCTTATTGCACTGGCTCTTGCCGCCTTCTTTATTTATCGGGAAACAGAAACCTCCGCATACCAGGCACACCACCTGGCAAAACTGGCCAATGATCTTCGCTGGGAGGTGAAAAACGGCCCGAATGGTGGTTTACATTTACCACAAGCAGGGCCGTATGATATGCGCCTGGGATATAGCCGGTTACCAGAACTGCTTAAGAATCTGACCGAACGCGGCTTCCATATACATGCCCAGGCAAGAATTTCCCCGCGTATGAAAGAACTCGTTGAACGAGGATTATTCGTTCCCTACCGGGAAAAAGCACAGGCCGGTCTCGAAATTGTCGATGGCAACGGCCAACCACTTTACCGTGCTGTTTTCCCAACCCGCATTTATGAAAACTTTGAATCGATTCCGCCACTGGTAACAAACAGTCTGCTATTCATCGAGAATCGTGAGCTGCTGGATCCGACCCAACCCAAAAAAAATCCGGCCATCGAGTGGACCCGGCTTGGGAAGGCTGTACTGGACAAGACAATTCAGTTCGTTCGCCCTGAACACGACGTACCAGGCGGTAGCACACTTGCAACTCAAATTGAGAAATATCGGCACTCTCCCCACGGGATGACCCTCAGCCCCAATGACAAAATACAGCAGATCGCATCCGCTTCCGTGCGCGCTTATCTGAATGGGGAGGACACAATGCCTGCCCGCAAACGTATCGTAGTCGATTATCTTAATACGGTTCCACTTGCCGCCGCCTCGGGCTTCGGGGAAGCTAATGGGCTGGGAGACGGGTTGTGGGCATGGTACGGCCTGGATTTCGAGCAGACCAATCGTGTCCTGAAAGCCTGGTCTGCAAACGGCGCGGATCTCGCCGAGACGGCACGTTACTATAAACATGTGCTAAGTCTCATGATCGCCCAGCGCAGACCTTCCGGTTATTTGATTAGCGACCGCAAAGCGTTGAATGAGCTTACCAATAGCCACCTTCGTCTGCTGGCCCAGGCTGGCATAATATCGCCCAGTCTCAAAGAAGCCGCGCTAAGAGTACCGCTTAGCTTCCTAAATACCGCTGCACCGGAGGAAAACAAGAACTTTTCTGCCTCAAAAGCTGCTAACGCGGTGCGCATACGTCTTGCGTCCCAAATGGGGCTACAACGTTTGTATGAGCTGGACCGTTTGGATCTATCGGTGCAAAGCACGCTCGACGGCGAATTGCAAAAAAAGACCACCGATATCTTACGTCAACTCAAAAACCCAGAATATGCGCGCGCTGCGGGACTCTATGGCAATCGCCTGCTGGGCGAAGCGGATCCGGGCAAAATCATCTACAGCTTTACACTTTCAGAGTTGACGCCACAGGGTGCGAAATTTCGAATTCAGGCTGACAATTTCGATCAACCCTTAGATATCAATAAAGGCACTAAGCTGGATCTCGGATCCACAGCAAAATTGCGGACGTTGGTAACATATCTTGAAATTATCGAAGCATTGCATCAAAAATACGCCGCACTCGAGCCGGAGACGCTACATAAAGAAGTCAGTGACCCTAACGACGTACTCAGTCGCTGGGCGATCGAATATCTACTGCAAAGCACAGATAAAAGTTTGACGGCCATGCTGGGAGCCGCCCTGGAGCGCAAATATTCCGCTAACCCTAATGAACAGTTCTTTACCGGTGGCGGAGCGCATTATTTTCAAAATTTCAAAGATGAAGACGACAGCAAGATATTGAGTGTGCGCGAAGCGACGCTCAATTCCGTCAACCTCGTTTACATCCGCCTTATGCGCGACATCGTGCGCTACCATATGCTTAACATCAAGGGGTCGTCTGCCAAGATACTCAAGGACGCTGACCATCCTGATCGCGAGACATACCTCAGACGATTTGCGGACAAGGAAGGCACGGAATTCATCAACCGCTTTTATCTTAAATACAAAAATAAAACGGCAAGTGAGATTGACGAGATATTCTTTTCCAGCTTCCGGCACACGCCGCACCGGCTTGCCGCCGCTTACCGCTATGTTCATCCTGAAGCTACGCTCACCCAATTCAGTCAATTCATGACATCGCGTCTTCCTGGCCTCCAAGACTCGGGCGATCGCGCTCTCCATGACCAGTATCAACGCTATACACCAGGCAAATACTCACTGGCGGATCAAGGTTATATCGTAACCGTACATCCCTTGGAATTATGGCTGGTACATTATTTAAGTAGCCATCCGAATGCGAAGTATAGGGACGTAATCAAAGCCAGCGGTGAAGAGCGTGTGGCTGTCTATCGCTGGTTATTCAAGACCATCCACAAAAACGCACAGGACATCCGGATCCGCAGCTTGCTGGAACTGGAAGCTTTTTTGGAGATTCATCGCAGTTGGAAACGCCTCGGTTATTCTTTTGATGCACTTGTACCATCGCTAGCCACGGCTATAGGCAGTTCGGCTGACCGCCCTGCCGCACTCGCCGAACTGATGGGCATTATCTTGAACCATGGTGTTCGGGTACCCGCGATACTTATCGAACGTCTGCACTTTGCGGCGGGCACTCCCTTTGAAACCATTGTAGAACGCACCCCTAACCAAGGCGAAAAAATGTTCTCACCCGACTTGGCGGCTGCGGTACGTAACGTATTAATCGGAGTAGTAGAAAAAGGCACAGCTTCGCGACTCGCCCACGCCATAGTGAAAGAGGATAGTACCTGGATTCCGATAGGCGGCAAGACTGGAACCGGCGATCATCGTTATGTCACATTTTCCTCGGCGGGCGTCATCAAAGAATCCCATACGGTAAATCGCTCCGCCACTTTTGTGTTCTTCATCGGGGATCGATTCTTCGGAACACTGACCGCATTTGTGCCAGGCGCGGACGCGGCTGATTATCAATTTACCTCAGCACTCTCTACGCAAGTTTTGAAACACCTCTTACCCACGTTGAAACCACTCATCGATAAGACCCAACCTCTACCCGAACCAGTTTCATTGAAGCCAATCACCAAGCACCGCTCACCAAAAGAAGAAGGGGGCGATGAAGCAATAAATTCCAGCCAATAACCCGCTCCAATAGAATATGGACTACCTTGATGAGCGGGGTTTTCCCAACATTAATTTGCACTGCCTGCCCGTACCGATAAACAAAATTGGGATTAGAATAAACATCCAAGTTAAGCTTGGATAAATACAACCCTGAAATGCGACTGTTATAAGTAAATGTAGGTACAAAAACTATACAAATAATTGATAAAACTTAAGGAGGCTTCCATGAATCACCGGACTTTTCTTTTTTTGCTGCCAATTGTTGTTACTGGTTGTGCTACCGTCCCCAAACCGCTGACAGGCGGCCCGTTTTCTGAAGTAATACCAAGCGCAGCTCAAAACGATCATTTTGTGGGTCAGCGTATACGTTGGGGGGGCAATATTGCAAACGCGGAGCCAGGGAAAAATGAAACGTGTTTTGAAATAGTTAGCCACCCATTAGACAGCAATGCAAAACCTTTGGAAACGGATATAACATGGGGTCGCTTCATTGCCTGCGTGCCTGATTTTTACGACCCCGAAGTATACGCAAAAGGCCGCGAGGTAACGGTCATTGGCAATATTCAAGGTACTACCGTGCGCAAGCTTGGCGAATTCGAATATCGCTATCCTCAGATCAACGCCGAAACTGTCTATTTATGGCCGAAGTTAATTCCCTATCCATATTATGGGTCACAGTACCCTTATTATAATGGTTACTACGGGCCGTACTGGAACAGTCCTTGGGGTCCATGGCACCGCCGGTTTGGTATGCCTTACTAGTTAAAAAAACATGGCGTCACGAACGCCTAAGTAGTTTTTCGGAAGAAAACACAAGCTTTGACGGTAAAGCCAAAAATATCCATCAGCCTGATGGAATATTGATCACAAACTATGGCCATTGAAATTCATGATTGCCATTATCAGCGTTATCAAAAAAATTTAAACTTTAAAAACTCCAAACCGATAATCAGTTCGTGGATCTCGAACTTGAATCCACCCACTTAAGAACTTAGACCATTGAGATGCGAGGATCGTGTATGGATAGCAAAATTACATTTATCAAAACCAGTAAGGGTCAGGACGAAAGTAATAGGATTACTAGCTACCTATCTGGTGACATCAAGCGTGCTTTCTGTTTAGTTGATAACAAGTCCACGGTGAAAGAGCTGATGAAACGGGCTGCGCCCAGCTTACGTGAATCGCTTAAATATATGCTACAGGAACTGATCAATGAAGGTTTTATTCAAGATAAAGATAAGGTGAATTGCGTTCCTAAGATTGCGATTCCACGCGACAGACGCGCGAATAGCGGTGACAAAGTTTATCTTGGCCGAGAAAGGCGTAAGGCGACACCCTTACGGCCTGAGTGCCAGATAGGCTCACAAAAAACACGGTCAATTTGATTAATGCAACTGAACCATTGTGAATATCGACCTAATTGAATTTTAATATTTACAAATCCATTAAACCCATATATTGAAAAATCCAGAGGCGGTATTCGCAATATAGAACAAATTTTTTATCATAATTGTCAGCTATACGCTGCGTTTTCTGTCGTTCATGTTTCGCAAGTCAATTTCAGTAACCGGCCAAGAACTTTTTTTACCTCAGGCGAGAACTGCATACACTCCTGCCACTCGCGCTGAGCCGTTCAATCGCAATAGAAAGAAATCAACATGTCTATGATTATTTTCGTCGGTATCATTGCCATAGTATTGTTCTATGGCATCAGTTTGTATAACCACTTGGTGAATGTCAAAAATGCTGTTGCCAAGGCTTGGGCCAACATCGCCGTACTGCTGAAACAGCGCCATGACGAGCTGCCAAAACTAGTTGAAGTTTGTAAACAATATAAACAGTTCGAGCAATCCACCCTGCAAAAAGTTATTGAGGCGCGTTCACAGGTTCAGTCTGCCGGGGACAGCCAAGACATGGACGCCCTCGGGCAGGCGGAAGGAATGCTGCGCGCTGGACTAGGTAGAATCTTCGCCCTCGCTGAAGCTTACCCGGAGCTGAAAGCTAATGAAAGTTTCATGCAGCTGCAGAACCGTATCAGCACACTTGAGAATGGAATCGCTGACCGCCGTGAATTTTATAACGATGCAGTGAATATCAATAATGTACAAATTGAAATCTTTCCCGCCAATATCCTCGCGAAGATGTTCGGCTTTGATGAAAAACCCTTGCTGGTATTCTCCGCAGAAGAAAAAATGGATGTAAATCTCCAGCAATTATTTAACTAGCGACCACGGCAAATATATCTTGCCTGTTAATAAATTACCCATGCCTGCTTACCTCTGGCTGGTAAGGCCCGTGCGAATCGTTGTGCAATATTCACGATAGTCCCCATGCTGGATTGGCTACGGCGTAAATATGCGCAACTCATTACCTCAGGTGCGCAGCTGTCGTTGCTGTTTGTCGGCATTAGCCTGCATTCCCGCAACGGCTGGTTGTCTTGCCTTACTGCAATTGCCTTAATTAGCCTTTACGCATGGATATCTTCGCTATATAGGCTGCGTACCTTAAACAACACACCTACATCCAAGATTGCTTCTGCAGCACAAGGTTACGTTGAACTGATAGGTAGCGGTCAACCATTCTGTGAACCTCCCTTGTTCAGTACATTAAGACGGCTTCCTTGTTTGTGGTGTCGTTATAAAATCGAACAGCAAGAGAAAAATGGATGGAAAACAATAGAGAGCGGTGAAACTGACGACTCTTTCATACTGCGCGACAACACTGGTGAATGCGTGGTTGACCCAGAAAATGCAGAAATCATCACTCAGGATTATGACCAGTGGCAAGCGGATGGCTGTCGTTACACTGAGTGGAAATTGATCAAAGGTGAAACCCTCTACGTCATCGGGCGGTTTCGTACGCTAGGTGGCAGCAATCAAGAATTTGACTCGCGCGCTGAGTTGAGCGCATTGCTGACTGAATGGAAGAAAAACATGCCCACGCTACTTGCACGCTTTGATCTAAACAAAGATGGGGAGCTAAGTGTAGAAGAATGGGAGCTAGCCAGACAAGCGGCCAAACGGGAAGTGGAAAAAATGATGATGGATGTTCTGGCACAACCCAGTACCAATATCATCAGTCGCTCTTCCGATGGCCAGCTTTTTCTTATTAGCAACCTTCCACCTAATAGATTGTCACGCCGCTACTTATTCTGGGCCTGGGGGCATCTCCTGATTTTCTTTGGATCACTAGGTGGACTAGGGTGGGTGATGCAACATGTTAATTTGTAAAATAAATAAAATATGTGTACGAATTATTGAACGTTTTGCAAACATATAATGCTTATTCAACAACATGATCAGATTTGCTCTCATATCTATTATTCCCGCTTCGTACTACAAATTAGGCACGAATTATTCATGAGGCCGCGTAGACGACTTTTGGGTCGCCGAAATAACGACGTACGCGTTCGGGGTTTTGCTCAAGCATCGTCATGTGCTCTATCGCGGCAGCGCTGAGCTTTGCCTTGATACGTACTGGCACCTTTGAAGTGATGACGTGCTTAAGATCCGCATTCAGCCTTTCTTCGGGGTTGAATTCAGGGCGGTAGCTGGGTAAGTAGAACAAATCGATTTCTGTGCGTTCTCGGCAACCCAAGCCTTTACAGATTTGCTGTGATGAACTCTCAAGTTATCTAGTATCAAAAACACTTTGCGGT
>QFXI01000008.1 GCA_003402315.1 Candidatus Nitrotoga sp. LAW
ATACGAATGGCTTGCTTACGTCGTTCATGCAGTACGTCTCGCGACTGCTTGCGGGCGTCTTCTTTTTCCATACCTGACAGGCATCTAAAACCAAGATAAGTTCATTTATAAATCGTGCCGGATACATACAAAAATATATTTGTAGTAATATCTACCAATATGTAGAATACACTATATGAATAAATGGCTTTTATTTATCACTAGCCTTCCCACCGAAAACGCTACGATCCGAATGAGGGTATGGCGTGCACTCAAGGCATCTGGCGCAGTAGTGTTGCGTGATGGTGCCTATTTGATGCCGGATCGCACGTCATGTCTCGACACATTGGAAGCCATCGCTGCTGACGTGCGGGCTGGTGAAGGAACAGCACTCGTGTTGCGCATTGAAGAACCAAATGGTGCGAACTTCGTCAACTTATTCGAACGCAGCGAGGACTTCGCAGTGTTGCTGGCTGACGTAGCAAAGACGCATGACGCACTATTTGCAGACAACGTGCAGGAGTCACTCAAACAAGTCCGCAAGCTGCGCAAAACATTCACTAGCCTTGCAGAGATTGATTTCTTTCCTGGCGAGGCCCAAAAGCAAGCAGATGCCGCATTACAGGATCTTGAACTGGCCACGGCCAGAGCACTGGCGCCAGACGAACCGCATCCGATTCAAGGCAAAATTGCGCGCCTACAAGTGGCCGACTATCAAGGCCGCATCTGGGCAACACGCCGTCGCCCCTGGGTTGATCGGCTGGCCAGCGCTTGGCTGATCCGGCGTTTCATTGATCCACAAGCTCAATTGCTCTGGCTGGAGTCCCCGACCGACTGCCCGGTCGATGCTCTAGGCTTCGACTTCGATGGCGCGACATTCAGCCACGTTAACACTCGCGTCACCTTTGAAGTGTTGATGGTGAGCTTTGATTTGGAGTGCCCAGCGCTCAAGCGGCTAGGCGCGCTGGTGCATTACCTTGATATCGGGGGCGTTCAGCCACCCGAGGCTGCCGGTGTGGAGAGCGTGCTTGCCGGGTTGCGTGAGGTCATCCCCGACGATGATCAACTGTTGGCGAGCGTGAGCGGCGTTTTCGACGGCCTGCTCACCGCATTCGGTAAAGGAGCGCCAACCCATGAACCAACCTGATGCGCGCACCATCGAGTGCACTGATACCCAACCTCAGCCGGTGAGCTTCCGGCAAGCCTTTGCCTTTTGGTTCAAGCTCGGCTTCATCAGCTTCGGTGGCCCAGCTGGACAAATATCCCTCATGCACCAGGAATTGGTCGTGAACCGACGTTGGATTTCCGAGCGGCGATTTCTGCACGCGCTGAACTACTGCATGCTCTTGCCGGGTCCGGAAGCGCAACAGCTCGCCACCTACATCGGCTGGCTGATGCAGCGCACTTGGGGTGGTATCGTCGCTGGGGCCCTGTTCGTTCTGCCTTCGCTGTTGATCCTGATTGCGCTGTCGTGGGTCTATATTGCCTTCGGTAATTTACCTCTGGTCGCGGGACTGTTCTATGGCGTCAAGCCAGCCGTAACGGCCATCGTGGCGCAAGCGGCGTATCGCATCGGCTCGCGAGCGCTCAAGAATAATGTGCTTTGGGGAATTGCCGCTGCGTCGTTCGTTGCGATCTTTGCCCTCAATATACCGTTCCCTACCATCGTGGCAGGGGCGGCTGTCATCGGCTACCTCGGAGGCCGCATCGCACCGGGCAAATTCAAGGCAGGTGGCGGACATGACAAGGCCGACAAATCCTTTGGCCCAGCACTGATCGATGATGATACGCCAACGCCTGAACACGCCCGCTTCAGATGGGGCAAGCTGGTCAAAATGGCCGTCATTGGCGGTGTGCTGTGGGCTGTGCCGATGGGACTGCTGACTGCCGCCTACGGCTGGCATCACACACTCACGCAAATGGGCTGGTTCTTTACTAAGGCCGCATTGCTGACCTTTGGCGGAGCTTATGCGGTGCTGCCTTATGTATACCAGGGAGCGGTCGGACATTATGGCTGGCTCACTCCCACGCAGATGATCGACGGCTTGGCGCTCGGTGAAACGACACCAGGGCCGCTCATCATGGTGGTGGCCTTCGTCGGCTTCGTCAGTGGTTACGTGAAAGTGCTGTTCGGGCCAGACTCCCTGTTCTTAGCCGGAGTAGTGGCGGCCACGCTGGTGACGTGGTTCACCTTCCTGCCCTCGTTCCTGTTCATTTTGGCGGGTGGTCCTTTGGTCGAATCCACGCACGGCGACCTCAAATTCACGGCGCCATTGACGGCTATCACTGCCGCTGTGGTGGGCGTGATTCTCAATCTGGCTCTGTTTTTCCTCTACCACGTACTGTGGCCGCAAGGATTTACTGGAACCTTCGATTGGATTTCGGCCGTCATCGCACTGGCAGCAGCCGTCGCTTTGTTCCGCTTCAAGCGGAATGTCATTGAGGTAATTGTCGCTTGTGCGACGGTCGGTCTGATCCTGAAAACCCTGATCCTGTGAGGTAAATTATGAAGTGGATTACCCGTGAGCGCCCGAAGATCGACCGCATTGCTTGCCCTTGGCTAGTCGCACGATTCCTCGATAAAGAGCCAGAATTTCTCTACGTACCCGCCGGTGACGTATTGCACATCGCCGACGAAACCGGCGCGATTCCCTACGACATACCGGGCGTCGAATTGACACATGACGGTGAACTCTGCAGCTTCGACGCCTTCCTGAAAAAATATAAGCTCAAAGATGACGCCTTGCAGCAATTGGCCGTCATCGTACGCGGCGCGGACACCTCACGGCTCGATCTCACACCGCAGTCGTCAGGGCTCTATGCCCTATCGCTCGGTCTGTCGCAAAACTTCAGTGACGACCACGAGATGCTCAAACACGGCATGGTGATGTACGACGCGCTCTACGCTTGGTGCAAGCATTGCCAAAAGGAAACGCACAACTGGCCCCCTGTAATGCGCTAATTTCCCCCGCGTCCCTATATACAAAATACAAGGAGATTCCCATGTTACGTTTCATTTTTTGTAGACACGCCATCGTTGCAATAACACTCGCCCTCAATTTGGCTACGGCCCATGCAGCGGATTCAGCGAGCGTTTTGGATACTGCAAAGATTAAGCAGTTGACCGGTCTCAAAGGAAATTTTTCCAAGGAAGAAAATGTATTCAAGGTGTCCAAGCCACGCAGCGACGTCAAAATCCAGGTCGACAAATGGTCCATGCCGACCTTTATGGGGCTCACGTCATGGGCTGCCTTTACTCCGGCCCATAATGGACAGGTGATGATGATGGGCGATACGGTTGTGTTCGAGGACGAAGTCAATCCGGCCATGAGTACTGCCTTAAATGCCGGTCTTGAAGTCACCGCGCTCCACAATCATTTCTTCTTCGATCAACCCAAGGTCTACTTCATGCACATCAACGGCATGGGCAGCGTTGATCAGTTGGCAACCGGTGTAAAGAAAGTTTATGACAAGATTGCCGAAATTCGTGCTGCCCGTCCTACGCCTGCTACAGCATTTCCAGGGGTGATCGCCAGTGACAACAAGATCACCCCCGCTCCTTTGGAAGCGGTATTTGGCATGAAGGGACAGGTAAACAATGGGATGTTCAAAGTCGTAATGGGTCGTGAAGCCAAAATGCATGGCATCGTTGTGGCCAATCAAATGGGTGTTAATACCTGGGCTGCATTTGCCGGTTCCGATGATGAAGCGGTTGTCGATGGCGATTTCGCAATGCTCGAAGACGAACTACAACCCATCCTAAAGGCCATGCGGGCCGAAGATGTCAATATTGTGGCGATTCACCAGCATATGACGCAGGAACAACCGCACTACCTGTTCTTGCATTACTGGGGGAAGGGTAAGGCAGTCGATCTGGCAAAAAGCATTAAAAAAGCGCTGGATGTCCAAGCCGCTTTGCATCGATAAACTCCTGCGATGGTGTGGATGGGGAGCACGCTTTGCATCATTTTTTCGGGTCAGGTTTTACATCGTGTTTGTTTCCCATTTCGTACCAGCCATGGCTACGCTTGACCAGATATACCACGGACAGCATCACTGGAACCTCAATCAATACGCCGACCACGGCGGCAAGTGCCGCACCGGATTCGAAGCCGAACAAGCTGATGGCGGCAGCGACTGCCAATTCAAAGAAGTTGCTTGCTCCGATCAATGCTGACGGACCCGCTACGCAGTGCGCTTCACCGAAGCGGCGATTCAGCCAATAGGCCAAGCCGGAATTGAAATAAACCTGAATGATGATAGGCACGGCGAGCATAACAATAATAAGCGGTTGCTCGACGATGGCTTTGCCTTGAAAGGCGAATAACAATATCAGCGTGAGCAACAATGCGGAAATGGAGAGCGGGTTCAACATGGACAGGGCATGATGCAGTGCTGCCATTCCGCCGCGTGCCAACAGGTACTTGCGCCAAACCTGTGCCACCAAAACGGGCAGCACAATGTATGACACCACTGACACCAGCAGCGTATCCCAAGGCACGATGATGGATGAGATTCCCAGCAGCAGCCCCACCAGCGGCGCAAAGGCGAACACCATGATGGAATCGTTTAGCGCGACTTGGCTCAGGGTGAATAGCGGCTCACCGTTCACCAGCCGGCTCCACACGAACACCATCGCGGTGCAGGGTGCGGCGGCAAGCAGAATCAGGCCTGCAATGTAGCTGTCGAGTTGCTCCGCTGGCAGATACGATGCGAACAATTGCCGGATGAACAACCAGCCAAGTAACGCCATGGAAAAGGGTTTGACCGCCCAGTTGACGAACAGTGTGACACCGATGCCGCGCCAGTATTTGCGTACTTCGTGCAAAGCCGTGAAATCTATGCGTAATAGCATGGGAATGATCATTACCCAAATCAGCAGCCCAACGGGGATGTTGACCTTGGCAATCTCCAATTCACCCAGCCAGTGAAACGGTGCGGGGATCAATTGTCCCAACACCACCCCGACGATAATGCACAGAAAAACCCAGACTGTCAGGTAACGCTCGAAAATGCTCATGGTGTTAATCCTTGATGTGTCCGATTTTGGCAATCTTGTCCATTTCGGCCTTGAGCGCGGCCTTGTCATGCTTCAGCACTTCCAGATTCAGTGAAAAAAATGCTTCGATGCGGGCACGCAAAATGCGGTAAGCCTTCATGAACGCCGCATCAATCTCTTCATCCGTGCCCGTGGCGTGCGCCGGATCTTCCACGCCCCAGTGGGTGCGCAGCACTGAGCCGAGGTAGGCCGGACAAGTTTCTCCCGCAGCACTGGCACAAACGGTGATGACTATATCGGGCGCGGCGGGTAGATTCTCCCAAGACTTACTGCAATAACCTTCGGTGGAGATGCCTTCGCTCGCCAGCAATGCCAGCGAGCGCGGATGCACCTTGCCGGTAGGCTTGCTGCCCGCGCTCATGGCACGCCAACCAGCCGGCGCAAGATGATTGAAGGTGGCTTCGCCGAGGATGGAACGGCAGGAGTTACCCGTGCAGAGAAAGAGTACGTTCATGTTCAGGGTTTAGATTAAGTTGGGGGAATTGGTAAGAGAACGCCTGTGGAACAGGCCGATGCCGTTAGCAAATCAATACACTGCTGAGGATTGCCGGAACAGCATTCCTCAGTCAGGTAAGCAATCAGATCCAACATCAAGGGGATATTGGCGCGATAACGCTGGTAACGGCCTTCCTGTTGAACTGTCAGCAGGCGTGTGTGCGTCAATGCTTTCAGGTGGAAGGAAAGATTGGTGGGCGGCAGTTCAAGCGTTGTCGCGATTTCACCCGCCACCATACCGTCTAGCCCTTTTTTGACCAGTAGCCGAAATACGTCTAACCGCACGCTGGAAGAAAGCGATTCGAATACTGAAGTTGCAGTAAGTTTATCCATTTTTCAATTGTACAACAATAGTTGAAATATTGCAATATAGCCGAAGATGCAGTCTACAGCACCCCGCACAAACCTCTACACATTACACAGCTAAATTTGCCCAGAATAAAATTTAGTTACGCAGATTAAAATCTTTCGTTAACCTTAATTTATAATTTATAGATCGTACAATATTGGGCTGTTGGCATAGCTAATTCGAACACTTTGTGCTTTATAATGGCAACACTATGTTGGCAATTAAATAATTTGGATAGCAAACGACACGATGCGACGGCCAAAATAGGCAAGGCAAAAACAATAGGCTATTTAACAATAATGAGGGCAGCGTCACGCAGCTGCGTGTAGGTAGATAGCGTAATTTAACAACATCATAACTTTTTTATACAATAACTTATGATGATATACAGGGAGATAAAGTTATGCAGCTGGTAATAATGATAGGCGTAATATGGTAGCGCTAACACATCCAAAGTTAACTGAAGACTTTGAAGAAGGAATGAAGTTTGTCGCTAACAAGGATTACACCAGAGCGGCAGAATTATTTACGAAAATTGCAGAACAAGGACATGCGGAAGCGCAGTTCTATCTAGGGCTTATGTGCGAAGGGGGTCAAGGCCTCACAAAAAATGAGCAGCAGGCTGTGTCTTGGTGGACCAAGGCCGCAGAACAAGGGCACGTACTAGCACAAAACAATCTAGGACTTATGTACGAACAAGGGCATGGTGTTACACAAGATTACCAGAAGGCTGCATCTTGGTTCCGTATGGCCGCAGAGCAGGGAGATGCAGAAGCCCAATATACTTTAGGATTTATGTACGCAAATGGCGAAGGCGTTTCACGGGACTACCAACAAGCTATGCTTTGGTTGAGTAAAGCCGCAGAACAGGGAGATGTAGCGGCACAATTCAAGGTGGCCAAATTGAATTTAGGATCCGTATATACACCAGACAACAACGTTCAACAGGATTTTATTGAAGCATACAAATGGTTCAGTATTGCTGGCGCAGATGGTGATGCAAATGCAAAAGACGGCTTAGAGATTGCAGAGTCGTACTTGACACCATCTGCCGTTGAAGAAGCGCAACGACGGGCAAACGAGTGGCTAGCGAAAAATAAAAAATGAACTTATGAATAAAACGATCGCCAATGACTATGGCAATTTTTTAAATTGAGCATTCAATTACGAACGTACTGATGGCCTACCATAAATAGCGAAACTGCAAGGCAGTGGAATGAAGACAGTATCTACCATCGCACTACCCTGATATCAGGTGGTAAATAAACGGTCAAAACGTCACATTACGGTCTCGTTCGGCTACTGCCTTGATGTAATCCGGCATTCCTTTAATTGATGCGCCAGTTACTAAATCCTCTACCATAATCTGCCGAGCCACGGCGCAGGCACCGCAGACCCAAATCTGCACGCCTGCCGCCTGTACCGTAGCTAGCAGTTCTTTCAATGGAGTCAGATTCACACCGTGGATATGATCGGCCGTTCCTTTACGGCCAAGTGTCACGGCTTCGTTCCAGAGCCAGAGCACCACATCATGCCCTTGCTCCTTTGCCGTCTTCGCGGCCATGAAGGGCAATGTGGCCATCGTTGGATCATCTGTGCCTCGACTACCGGATATTACGAAGGTTGTCATTATGTATCTCCTTGTTCATTTATTCGTAAAAATATATAGGCCTATCATCATAATGTTATTTATGGCGCTAGCTTTTTCTTCACGTCTTCAGAAATGGTTATCTCCGATTCACAAAATTAGCAATTCATTTAGCTTTTCGGAACTTCGCTCAGCGGAATACACAGTGCCGTGGCCACTCCTTCACCATAGGCCGGATCCGCTTTCAGGCAATTTATAATATGGCGAATATGAATTTCGCGCGGTGCACTCTTAATGGAACGTGCGGTGTTCTCGAATAGCACCTGCTTCTGCGCAGGCGCCATTAGGCGAAATAAGGCACCAGGCTGCGAGAAGTAATCCGTATCTTCACGATGATTCCAATGTGCGGCAGCCCCCTCTAGGCTTAGCGGCGGCTCAGTATAATCCGGCTGTTGCTGCCATTCGTCATAGCTGTTCGGTTCATAGCCTAGGGTGCTGCCATGGTTGCCATCCACACGCATTGCACCATCACGATGTGAACTGTGAAATGGGCAGCGTGCGGCATTGACAGGAATCAGGTGGTGATTAACCCCCAAACGATAACGCTGCGCGTCACCATAGGAAAAAAGTCTCCCTTGCAGCATTTTGTCTGGAGAAAAACTAATGCCGGGCGGCACATTGGCCGGGTTAAAAGCGGCCTGCTCGACTTCAGCGTGATAGTTTTCCGGGTTGCGGTTGAGCTCCAGAATACCAACATCAATCAGCGGATAATCCTTATGTGGCCAAACTTTGGTCAGATCAAAGGGATGGTAGGAAACCTTCGCGGCATCGGCTTCAGGCATAATTTGCACGCTCATCTTCCATTTTGGAAAATCACCGCGCTCAATGGCTTCATACAGGTCACGCTGGTGGCTTTCACGGTCTTTTCCGACCAGCGCCTCAGCCTCGGTATCGCTAATATTCTTAATTCCCTGCTGGGTTTGCAGATGGAATTTAACCCAGTAGCGTACATTATCAGCGTTGATAAAACTAAAAGTATGGCTGCCAAAGCCGTGCATATGGCGGTATGTGGCAGGGATTCCACGATCGCTCATTACGATGGTGATCTGGTGTAATGCCTCTGGCAACAACGTCCAGAAATCCCAATTATTTTTTGCGCTGCGCATATTGGTGCGTGGATCGCGTTTTACCGCATGGTTTAGGTCGGGAAATTTCAGTGGGTCTCGCAGAAAGAATACCGGAGTATTATTGCCGACCAGATCCCAGTTTCCTTCCTCAGTGTAAAACTTGATTGCAAAACCCCGAATGTCACGCTCGGCGTCCGCTGCACCGCGCTCTCCGGCTACGGTGGAAAAACGAACAAATAAATCAGTTTTTTTACCTACCTTGGAAAAAATTTTTGCCCGTGTATATTGAGTAATGTCGGAAGTTACGGTAAAGGTACCAAAAGCGGCGGAACCCTTTGCGTGCATACGCCGCTCCGGGATAACTTCGCGGTCAAAATGGGCAAGTTTCTCCAGAAACCAGACATCCTGTAGCAATTGTGGTCCCCGTGCACCGGCAGTCATCACGTTCTGGTTATCGACTACCGGACAACCCGCATTGGTGGTCAATTTCTTTTTATCACCCATTACTTGTTCCTTATTTTTTATAAGTTGCTCTATAAAAATAATTTCATTCGAAACACAGGACGGCCATCAATCTAATAATACTCATGACAGCTCCTTCCCCCTGTCTTATTTTTTCAGGATTACCCCGCATGCGATCCTCGATCCGCCCGGGGCATCTTTCGTTGGTGGATCGGGAAGATACTGATCTTCGAATTCATGAATAATAAACGCAGTCCCATCGCCATCGAACAAGGTTGTTAATCCGGGAGACAGGGTTACCCTGCTGGTAATGGTATAAAGCGTACCCTTACGGTTTTCGTCCACCACAATATTCGGGATATCGCCCAAATGGTAAGGATGATTACCTAGACCGGAATCCACATTCGCTTTCGGGTTGATCTGTGGTTCAATATTGCCATCGTAATGGCCCTTCGCTGCCGCGAACGACGGTGCACATGCGCCTGTTTCATGGAAATGAACTGCATGTTTTCCGGGCGTCAGCTTGCTGTCAGACGTACCTTGCAAGGTAATTTTTACCCGGACACGTCCTTCGAACTCCTCATACAGCTGAGCCTTACCGGTAATGCCCGGGCCTGTAATATCCGCCTCAGCATACAGCTCATTTTGCAGCTTCCCTTTGTGATAGCCGGTAGCACATCCTGACAGGACACACATACCACCCGCCAGAAGCACTGCTGTGCCTAATGCTCTTACGTTATTCTTGTTCATGCCATTTTTCCTTAAAAAACCACTCTCTGCTGATTTAACGGGCCAGTGACCGGATGTAATGAATCAGCTGCCACACCTTGTCATCGGACAAGCCGGAAAAGGACATCATGCCGGTTCCAGGCGAACCTTTCTTGATAATCCAGAAAAGCTGGCCATCTGGAATATCCTTCATCATGGCATTGCAGGTAAAGTTTCTCGGGGATGGCACCAAAGCTGCCCCCATCATGCCCTTTCCATCGCCTTTCTCTCCATGACACATGGCGCAGGCGGCAGGCTTGGCGGATTTCTGGAACAGCGTTTTCCCAGCCTGCAGTACTTCGGCAGAGGCAGAAAGTGGATTCGTCATAGCCAAAAAACTATCCGGTGCCTTGGCCGTCTTGCGCGGCTGCACGCAAGCATCCGACTGGCCTCCACCTGAGGAAATTGCAGTGGCTACAGCTGGAGCGGCAATGACAGCAGCTTTAGCGGGCATTACGCTGGTAGCTGCGGCTGGCGTGGTACTGGCAGCAGCCCCACCCTTAAATGTTGCCTTGAGGTAGGCGATCACATCAGCTACGCCTTGCTGGCCAATAGTCAGATTCCAGTAGGGCATATTCGGTGATTTACCTATCGCCGGGCCACCATGATTGATCACGTTGTACAGATATTCCATTGGTAGCTTTTCAAATGGAATATTGGCATGAATTGCCGGTTTGGGATCTAAGCCAGATGCTGCTGGCCCATCTCCTTTGCCTGTCGCCCCGTGGCATTGCGAACAATATTCCCTGTAGAGGGTTTTGCCGCGACTGACGCTAGCCTTGTCAAATTCTGCACTTGTCCAAGGCTCGTAATACTTGAAATCATTCACGCCCTGCGACATCAAGTATCCAATTACAGCGCGCAGCTGTGGATCGGTCGCATCCGCCAAAAACTCGCCACTGTGCGGCACGAAATCCTGTGGGTTTAGCCCAAAGCGATAGAGCCAATCTTTGTCATACCGCTGCCCAGATGCTTGGAGCGCAGTACTTTGAGGTCCCCCAATGATTTTCCCATCTTCATTAATCGTATGACAGCCGAGACAGGCGTGAGCCTTAAAGGCCATTGCACCAAAATCAGCTTCATATTTCGTCACTTTTGAAACATCAAATGCGCCGACGGTAACTCGTGGATCCTTGTTGTGCTCAGCAAAATAATCAGCGATAGCGTTAGCGTCAGACTCGGTAACAACCGGGTGTTTGGACGATACCTCGGCCAAATCCCAACGATACCCCTTAGCGTAAAGCGGCGCTTCTTTGCCCGTCAACCAGCCAATCAACCAGGGACGCCGGTATTTGCTCCCGGCCCAGATGAGATCGGGTGCCTTGAGATTAAAGCGGGAATCGGGTTTGCCTTCTAACCGATGACATTGAATGCAGGTCTGCTGGAGAACTTCCTTTGCGCGCGATTGATCGCTCGCGGATACCCCGGAGGATAACATCAGTCCCATTAAAGCAATGAATGCACTTCCAATAACTGTTCCTCTTCCCATATTCATGTCGCAATCCCTTTCACATTTAATGACCTTACCTGATCCCTCCTCTTGCAAGGGAAACTGGGTCGTTAAGGAAAATTTGAAATTTATCTGCTAAATTTATCTGCTACGAGCAAAAGCCTATCATAATTTTTAAAATTTCGTTTGTGTGATACCGCACAATGCAATGCATTAAAGCATTAGTTTGAATCAGGCTGTAAAAATGGAGCTATAGATATTTATAATAGTATTAAAAATAAATAATTTAGCTGGCGTCAATCCCGCAACAGCAGTTTCTAGAGTAAGCAGTGCGCCTGCATAAAACGGACAAAATGACGATACCCGTATCGTGCTATAGGTGGCTGCCGTCATAGAAACATCCTACAGTCCATTTCAATTCCTTACTGATGACTTTTCGGGGAATATGTGTATGCCAAGACAAATTTGTTTAAAATACACGGCGTATGCTCTAAACAAATTTTTTAAATGGAGAAAAAGTGAATTCTATTACCATAAGCATGCTCGCAACAGTAAGCTTGATTTCAGGTTTCGCACTGGCGGCAGATATGCCACCAGAAGGCAAGGCCAAGTGTGGTACTTGCCACGCCATTGATAAAAGTAGCGTTGCTCCGTCTTTTATGGAAATTTCCGAAAAATATAAAGGCGATAAAGACGCGGCACAAAAAATTGCCGCTAACATTACCATGGGGGGCGCATTCGGCTGGGAATTTGGAGAAATGCCGGCAAAAGGCTTGAACGCAAATGATGCTGAAATTCAGTCCCTTTCAAAGTTTATTGCTGACTTAGCAAAATAAACTTAAACATCATAGGATCAGTCTACTAAAAATGCTCCCACAATTCACGGGGAGCGCTGAAACAATCGTACTTACGGACTAAATTCTAAATAGACGTACTCAAAAATAAACGATGGAAGTTTTCCGTAGTAGCGCGTCCCACCTCTAAAAGAGAAATACCACGCAACTTGGCTATTTCTTCCGCTACATGCTTAACATAGGCGGGCTGGTTGAGTTTGCCGCGATAGGGCACCGGAGCGAGATAGGGTGAGTCAGTTTCAATCAAAATGCGCTCTAGTGGAATATGCCGCGCCACTTCTTTTAGCAAAGTAGCATTTTTGAAAGTGACGATGCCAGAAAAAGAAATGTAAAAGTTCATTTCAATAGCTGCTTGGGCGACCTCAAGGCTTTCGGTAAAACAGTGCATGACGCCGCCAATTTCGGCAGCGCCTTCTTCAGCCATAAGACGCAGGGTGTCCTGTGCCGCCTCACGGGTGTGAACAATCAAAGGTTTGTGGCACTCACGCGCAGCGCGAATATGGGTGCGAAAGCGCGCACGCTGCCACTCCAAATCACCTTTTAAACGAAAATAATCGAGGCCGGTTTCCCCGATGGCAATCACTTTAGGGTGTTGCGCCAGCTGTACCAATAACGCTTGCGTTGGTTCGGTATCTGATTCGTGGTCTGGGTGCACACCAACCGAAGCATAGATGTGTTCATATTGCTCTGCGAGCATTTGAATTTGAGGAAAATCCTCTAAATTTACCGAAACGCACAGTGCATGAGAAATTTCGTTCTGGCGCATGTTTGCCAGAACTTCATCGAATATTTTGGTTAGTTCTGGAAAATTGATATGGCAGTGCGAATCTATAAACATAAAGTATGATCGGGTAATAAATTGTTATGGCGCTCTTAAGTAATCATCCAGCGTCATCTATCAGCTCCCAACATCATGTGCCGGTAAGATAACAAAATGGATTCAAATAATAGCTTAGGATTTAAAGGATGCAACGCCTCACGTTTTGCGATTATTAACTCGTTTTGATAACGCAACAGATCAAATATAGGAACATTACTTGATAAAGTATTTATTAAATCAGCAAGATAAGGATGGTACCTAACCTTTCCCGTAAGTTTTGCGCTGCCTAGGTCGTAACACCATTGTTGCAGCCAGTGTATGACATGGGACGGTTCTGTACGTTGCAACTGTTCGGCCAAAGTAAATACATCAAATTTGGCGGGCTGTTTAATTTCCTGCAAAAAAAGACCATACTCCCCTTCCCCTGTAGCTTCCTCAGCCAGGCGTGCCGCCAGTAACGGAGCAAAGCCGGCTTGTGCCAACATCGCTACTGGATCGGCATATTTCTGCTGTTGCAGCCAAGCAGAGCTGGCCTCGAGTGATGGCATTGGAGCCGCAAGCATCAGGCAGCGGCTTACGATGGTGGGTAGCAATTGCTGTGGTTTATGGCTAACCAAAATTATCAACATCCGCTCAGGTGGCTCTTCCAACGTTTTGAGCAGTGCATTCGCCGCATTGGCATTCATTGCTTCGGCGGGATAAATCAACACTACACGATGGCCACCCTGATGTGTGGACAGATTAATGAAATTCGCGAGTGAGCGCACTTGATGAACAGAAATTTCTTTGCTCGGTTTTTTTCCTTTCTTTTGTTGTTCGTCTAGCGCTTCTTCAGCGATTCTCTTTGTCCAATTCTTCAGTATAAGAGATGCTTGAGCTTCACTGGATTCCTGCATTTCGATCGACTGCGCGCCCGACAGCAGCAAACGAAAATCAGGATGGGTGCCTTGTTCAAACCAGCGGCAGGAAGCGCAATCTTGGCAAGCCAATTCGCTACCAAGTGACTTTTTGCATAGCTCAGAGCGGACGAGATTCATGGCGAAATCTAATTTGCCTATTCCTTGCGGCCCTTTCAATAAAACTGCATGTGGCAAACGTGTATGCAATCCGATCCAGCGTTGCCAAAGTTCATCTTGCCATGCGTACAGTTCATTCATTAACGAATTACATTAATTTCAAAATAAGTAGGAGCAATCACAATCATCCTCACTACTTCAGTATGATCACTGCCCTTTATAACGAACGGAATCGGCGACCTGCATTACTGTGCGTGGAGGTACTTCGCCAACCACCGTTACCAAATAATCGCTCTTTTCTTTACTGTAAACATGGATTGCACCTCGGCTGGATAGACCAAGTTTTCTATTAAAATGATTCCCCAGTGTTTCGATAAACACTGAGATGCCAGCCAATCCGTCAGAAAATACAAAATGAAGTACGTCTGTCTTTTTACCAGGCAGCGGGCGACGCATTTCCATGATTTTCTTAAAACCGGAAGGAACGGCAACGACCTTCCAATCGTTCATTGCAGTCTGTGTGCTGATTTCGGACGGCGTAGCATGGGATTGTTGTTGTAAAGTGGTAGCGGATTGACCCGTTGTCACCTGCGTACGCTCGATGTCACCGCCTATTTTCAGCTGGATAAAAGTATATTGCTCCACCATCTGCCTACGTTCGTCCAGCACAACAGCTTTTAACAACAGGCCGGAATCCCTGTGCGCCCACATTTTATGAGTATAGCGCAGAGTATCTTTAGGCTGGAATACAATGGCCTGAGTGTCAAAACCTGCGATGCGTGCCTGCTCGGCGGTATGAATAAAGTAATTTTCATTAAGCGCAGATAGTTGCTCCGGTAGCAGGGCAGGGAAACTCTTACCGCTATATTGCCTTTCGACCTGCACGGCTTTGTGGTCACCCAAATACCACAAAATTTCATTGTTATTACGGATGAACTCACGACGTGGGCCTTCCAGATTTTCAAGCTTCTCGTGCTCACCGTTCTGGTCGGAAATGTGAGTAATCCGCGCGGTCTCCATATGGCCGTTATGCTGGTATACAAAAGTCCCACTGTAATCGGTTTGGTGCGTAGCAAAAGCAATAGTTTGTAGCCAATCCAAGTCAACCTGCCTGCCGGTGTCGCTGAATGCTGGAGCGACGGCAAAAAATGAAACCACGATCAGCGCAAATCTGGCCTTCATGGTTACTTACCCTCCTGCTGGTGTGCCACTGTATGAACATAGGAAGTCATGCCATACACGTCTAAGCTAGGTGAAAATTCTTGGTGTGCAACCAGATAATCGTCCAAGCCATTTGCAGGTAGGCTAACTGAATGCACCACATTTGACTGCTGCATGGCGATTTGCGGAGCGGTTTCCGACCCAATTTGCACTGATAACCATGCTACCAATGTAAATGCCATAACCGATGCGGCGGCAGAAAGCGCGAACCATCTGGCATTATGGCTGGCACGGCTACGCGGCGCGAGAACCGTCGGTTCGGCCTGCAAACGTTCACGTATGGCAATACTAATGTTGGCATGAACATGATCAGGTTGACGCAATACATCGCTAATCAGATGATAGGTTCGCCATTCATCATGTTTGTCAGGATTTCGCTTCAATTTGTCGAGAACTGCTTCCGCATCGTCGTCAAATAACTCGCCATCCATCAATGCTGAAATTTCCTGCTTCATGTTCACCACCTCTTGTCTTTACTAGTTCCCAGCAATGGCCGTAAATTTGTTGCAATCGCTTCACGCGCCCGAAAAATACGGGAACGCACGGTACCGACCGGGCAATTCATCGCGGCTGCAATTTCCTCATAGCTTAACTCTTCGATTTCACGCAAAGTAAGTGCGGTACGTAGATCCTCAGGCAACTCTTGCAGAGACAAGTTCACTACATCAATAACTTGTTTGCTCATTAATTGATTTTCGGGCGTACTAACTTCATGTAACAACCCCGCATCCTCGAAGCCCTCAGACTCTTCCGCATCAAATAGGGTAGTGATCGGAATACGTCTCTTAAACACCTGCAAATGATTTTTCGCTGTATTAATACCAATACGATATAGCCAAGTGTAGAACGCGCTTTCCCCGCGAAACGTCGGCAAGGCGCGGTACGCCTTTATAAAAGCTTCTTGAGTAACGTCCTCGACCTCGACTGAATCGCGCACAAAACGCGAGATTAATCGCGCCAGCCGACGCTGGTACTTGGCGACCAACAATTCAAAGGCGTGCTTGTCTCCGCGCTGCGCGCGATCAACCAATTGCTGATCGATTTCCCTCTCGCCCATTCTGTTACCCTAAGTTCTATCATACCGCCCAGAGGCGAGTCGTTTAATACTACATTTTCAATAATAACTCCACAGCAAGCTACTGAATATCTCGAAACAGCGCAAGCCAATGGTTCGAATGTAATTTATGATACTTATTATCTTGATCCTTGACATACTTGCCTGTCATGGCTTCATCATCGGTACCAGCATCGTCTCCGAATTTTTCCCATCGTCGTGATCCTTTTGCCTGACTTTGCTCTGATGCACAATACCAATGCTCGACACACCATCAGCGCCCATAAAAAATGGCGATCAAAAATCACCAACGTCCCGCCGATTTTCCTGCGGTGAAATATGCTGCGGCAATTAAAGTGTCATGTAGCTGGTAGCTGCGTTTACGGAGCGCAATCATACACCATCAACGCACCCGCAATACCTGGCGTTAGGGGCATCTAAAATCGTTATTGCTTCGACCAGTTTACTCCCCCGGCTTTGCCGACTCAGAAATCCAGCACACAGAAGAAATTTCTAATATTCCTTGCCTTCTTCGAAATATTTCTATATCAACAGCAAAATCATCGTAACTTAAAACTTCGCGCCGCTTATGTAACAATCAGCCCGCGTGAGATTTAAGCGAGGCGCGCTCCAGATCAATCGCCTATGATTTTTGAATGCCACCAAAAACGTATAGGGGGAAAAGGCCATTTCCCATCACTACTGCTCGGTTAAAACACTAATAAATTCATATTATTGTGAAGCGCACCCTCTGATGAAATGTAGTCGCTGCCAAAAATGCTTGCTGGATGGACATTTTTCAAACAGGGTGAGCGGGCGAAAATATCTGCAACACCGTGTAGAACGAAGCGTCCAGATTGAGGCGTTCCTTAACGACAGCGACGAGGACATAGAGCAGGTGCAAACACGATATAGGTAGCCAAGCAACTTGGCCACGCCACCATGCGATGATTTTGACTGTTTATTCCAAATGGATTGATGGTGCAGATAAAAACCAAGAACGTGGGGAAATTGACGCGATGTTTGCGGTTAATAGCCGCAAAAACACCAAAAAACTGCTTAACACGCCTCAACTGATTAAGTTGGTCGGGGCGAGAGGATTCGAACCTCCGACCACTTGGCCCCCAGCCAAGTACGCTACCAGGCTGCGCTACGCCCCGAAGCTGACTATTATAGCAGAGCAAAAAGTGCACGGATAAAAAAATTGGCTAAGCACACTTCAAGAGATGGAGGCGGGGGTCGGAATCGAACCGGCGTACACGGCTTTGCAGGCCGCTGCATGACCACTCTGCCACCCCGCCATGTTGCGCATGCTTTAAGAAAAAAAGGGAAAGCCAGATACTTTCCCAAGAAGGTGGAGCGGGAAACGAGACTCGAACTCGCGACCTCAACCTTGGCAAGGTTGCGCTCTACCAGCTGAGCTATTCCCGCAAAAATCGAAGTCCGCATTATAGTGATATTGCTATCAGTGTCAAGAAAACGGCATAAGTTCTTATCGCGCAAAGAAACTGTTCAGGCTTGTGGCATATAATTTGTCCGGTATAACTCAACTACAGGAACTGTACAGGTCTGAACTCTGTAACTCAGGAAAGAGTAGGACCCAAAGGCGTACCGTTTATTTGCTGTAATACCGGAAAAATCAATTTATTGCTGACAGAAATGAGCTCAGTCAGTCACTAAATTACCCGACTTGATTGAGAAAAACTACGATGTTTTTGCTAACGGGGCGGGCATCTCTGTATAATGCGCGTTGTGGAATGAGTCGGTAGTAATCCTCATTCCAAACCTGCTTTATCTCGCCCGGGTGGTGAAATTGGTAGACACAACGGACTTAAAATCCGTCGGGGAGAAATCTCTGTACCGGTTCAAGTCCGGTCCCGGGCACCAACAATCAATCAGTTAGAGCGAAATTTAGACGTTATAAATTTACGTTCTGCTCCGCAAAAACAGTCTTGCTCCGCAAAAATGAACTTTCCGGTAAATCTAGGCAAAAAATAACTGCAAAAGAGAGTAACCTGTCAGCAAATACAAACAGTACAAGCGCTCACGGTACAGCATGCAAATACAATTTATATTGTTGTGATCGTGAAAGTAGTCGGAATAAAGTCTCCATTCAATGCACAATCTGACTTTCCGCTGTAACTTTGCTCAGCCCACCAAAACGTTCCGTTAATCCGATCTTTTTAATCGCTGAATGTTGTCGCAAACAGCCATTTTTCTCAACGTCAGCAGGAATGAAATTTGGATTTTTTAGAGTTGGTCTAATGCTAAGTAAACTCAATCCCTCACAATACGAAGCAGTTAAATATCTGGATGGCCCCCTGTTAGTGCTGGCTGGCGCAGGCAGCGGAAAAACGCGTGTTATCACCCATAAGCTAGCCTATCTGATCGAGCAATGCGGTTACGCACCACGCAACATCGCCGCAATCACCTTTACCAACAAAGCTGCGAATGAAATGCGTGAGCGTGTGGGTAAACTATTAACTGGGCACAATGCCAAAGGTTTAACCATTTGCACCTTTCATGCGCTGGGTATGCAAATCTTGCGTGAAGAGGCTGTTCTGCTCGGTTACAAAAAACAGTTTTCTATCTTCGACGGTGCTGACACAGCAAAAATCATTAGTGAGCTGCTGGGTGCACCGGACAAGCAAGATATCCGTATCGCACAAAGTGTCATGTCCAAATGGAAATCCTCTTTCATCTCGCCGGAACAAGCGTTAAGCCTGGTAGAAAACGAGGCAGAGCAACGCACAGCACTACTTTATGCGCGTTATCAGGAAACATTACGCGCCTATCAGGCGATGGATTTTGATGACTTGATCCGTTTGCCAGTGGATTTATTTCAGGGTTTTCCGGAAGCCCTGCTGCGCTGGCAGCAACGTTTTCGTTATTTGTTGATCGATGAATACCAGGATACCAACGATTGCCAATATCAAATGACTCGCTTGTTGGCGGGCAGTCGCGCAGCACTGACGGCAGTGGGCGACGATGATCAAGCGATCTATGCTTGGCGTGGTGCAAGCACTGCGAATTTACAGAACTTACAAAATGACCACGTGAACTTGCGCGTCATCAAGCTGGAACAGAACTACCGTTCTTCGCAACGCATTTTGACCTGTGCCAATTATTTAATACGCAATAACACCAAGCTATTCGAAAAAAAATTGTGGAGCGACCATGGACCTGGCGACCCTATCCGCGTATTTGCAGCCAAAGACGGCGAGAACGAAGCAGAATCTGTAGTAATGCGTTTGCTGGCCCATAAATTTGAACACAATACACGTTTTTCTGACTACGCCATCCTGTATCGCAGCAATCACCTATCGCGTACTTTTGAGGAACAATTACGTGGACAAAAAATACCCTATACCGTCAGTGGTGGCAGCTCTTTCTTCGATCGAGCCGAAATCAAGGATCTCACTGCCTATTTGCGTTTGATTGCAAACACGGATGATGACCCGGCCTTCATTCGCGCCATTACCACGCCTAAACGGGGTATTGGCAACCAGACACTGGAGAAGCTTGCAGGCTATGCCGGCACACGCAACATCAGCCTGTTCGCAGCGGCTTTCGAAAGCGCCATGGCACATCAACTTCCCGCGCGGCAGCACGAAGAATTACTAACCTTTTGCAATTTCATTAATCGCATGGAAGCGCGCGCTGGCAAGGAGGAGTGCGCGACGGTGATCGCAGATTTAATGAGCGCGATCGATTACGAGGCATGGCTGTTCGACAGCCATGAACCGCGTCAGGCGGAAAGCAAATGGGCAAACGTTACGGATTTTGTCGGCTGGATCAACCGCAAATCGGAAGCCGACGACAAAACGTTGCTGGCGATGACACAAACCATCGCACTGATGAATCTTCTCGAATCCCGCGAAGAAGAAGTGGATGCAGTCTCATTATCCACTCTGCATGCCGCCAAGGGCCTGGAATTCGGCCATGTGTTCATGGTTGGCGTGGAAGAAGGCACCCTGCCGCACCACCAAAGCGAGCAACCGGAACAGATTGAAGAAGAACGTCGGCTGATGTACGTGGGCATAACTCGCGCGGAGCGTTCGCTGCAAATCAGCTACTGCACCAAACGCAAACAGGGAAAAGAATGGCAGGCGTGCAAAGCAAGCCGCTTTCTGCAAGAATTACCCGCAGATGAACTAATCTATTCGGGTGTATTACCAGCAGGTAGTACACCCGAAGTCAGTAAGGATGCGGGGATGGCGAAATTAGCGCGGTTGAAGGCGATGCTAGGTTGACCAAAATATTAAGAATACACAATAACTGATAGTGATATTCAGCAGCAACGTTGAATGCCACTCCATTTTTTCCGTTGCTGGTAAAGATAGAAATCTTTGCGCGTCAGCGGCGTAATGCTAGGGGAACTGGTGGTATATTGAGCGATGTAACGTTCGTAAGCATCATCCCCACTCAATTCACGTATCACACGCCATATATATGACAATAACTGAAACGGTTTGACACAAACTCCTTCGTTTGCTGTGATTATACCGCTTTGCGCGACACACCGATTTATATCCCGGCCAGTTTCAAACACCGGCAAACTAGAATCACTTACCACAGAAAATGATTCACTCACGCTTTTCTCAATCAATCCCGTACCCATACTTTCTCCATTCTAGTCAACTGGTGCGATACCTCGGATAGCGGAGGTACCGGCTTGCCATTTAGGTAACGGACGCAGACACGCAACATATCGAACACGATCAGCCATAACATGCAGACAAAAAACAAGGTCAGCACTGCATCAAGGCGCTGGTTGAAAATGAGCTGTGGTGCGATGGCCGCCTTTTCTGGGGAAAGAAGACCTGATGCGAGTTTTGTGGCGAGGTCATTGGCAGCAGCGAGGAAGCCAATACGTACATCAGTGCTGGTGATTTTTTCCCACACGGCACTGCTGGTAATTATAGCCAGCCAAGCAAGCGGCAAAGCCGTGATCCAGGCATATTTTAGTTTGTCAGATTTAACCAAGATACCCGTGGCAACGCACAACGCGATGGCAGCTAGAATTTGATTCGAGATACCGAACAACGGCCACAGGATGTTGACACCGCCATTGGGATCAATCACGCCAATATATAAAAAATAGCCCCAGGCAGCCACAATAATACCGCTACTCAACAACACTGATGGATACCACGAGGTGTGGCCCAGCGGTTTCCAAACATTGCCTAGCATGTCTTGCAACATGAAGCGGCCGACACGCGTACCTGCATCCAGCGTTGTGAGAATAAAGATGGCCTCAAACATAATAGCGAAGTGATACCACATGGCAAGCATACCTTGACCAAAGGCACTACCAAAAATACTGGCCATGCCAACCGCCAGCGAGGGCGCACCGCCAGTACGCGCGAACAGGGTAGCTTCACCCATCTGCTGCGCCAACAAATTCATCTGCGCCACCGTAACTGGAAAGCCCCAGCTGGAAATTTTGGCCACCGCATCTGCCGCTTCTTTGCCAACGACACCCGCAGGAGAATTGATAGCAAAGAACACGCCAGGATCTAACACCGTAGCTGCAATGATCGCCATTATTGCAACGAAAGATTCCAGCGCCATGCCGCCGAAGCCGATCATGCGGATGTCGCGCTCATTGCTGAGCAACTTAGGCGTAGTGCCGGAAGCGATCAGTGCATGAAAGCCAGAAATTGCGCCACAAGCGATGGTGATAAACACGAAAGGAAATAATTTACCTCCAAAAATAGGGCCGGTCCCGTCGACGAACTGGGTGAATGCGGGCATTTTTACGCTCGGTTGCATCCACACAATGGCCAGCATCAATAGGATGATCGTACCGAGTTTCATGTAGGTAGACAGGTAATCGCGTGGCGCGAGCAACAACCATACCGGCAGGATAGCCGCTGCAAAACCGTAAGCGATTACCATCCAAGCCAATGGCAGACCGGGATAATCAAAAAACTCGCGTAGGTTTTGTTGGTGCTCAATCCATCCACCACCCGCCACAGCTAACAGTAACAAGATGACGCCCAATAACGAACCTTCAAGCACACGGCCCGGGCGGATAGAACGCATGTATAGGCCTACCAACATAGCGATGGGGATAGTGGCAGCCACAGTAGAAGTAGCCCAGGGGCTATGTTTCATGGCATTGACCACTACCAAACCGAGCACCGCGATGAGAATAATCATGATAAACAGCGTGGTGGTTAGCGCAGCAACACCACCAATAGCGCCCAGTTCGTCTCGCGCCATTTGACCCAAACTACGGCCATTACGGCGGGTGGAACAAAACAACGTAACCATGTCTTGCACACAACCGCCGAGTACTGCGCCGAACAATATCCACAGCGTACCTGGCAAGTAACCAAACTGTGCAGCCAGAGTCGGTCCGACCAATGGCCCTGGTCCCGCAATAGCGGCGAAATGGTGTCCAAATACGATCCAGCGATTGGTTGGAATATAATCCCGGCCATTATCGAGTCGCTCTGCGGGTGTAGCGCGAGTCGGATCAATGAGCAAGACTTTGGTGGCAATCCATGTTGCGTAGAAACGATAGGCAATCGCATATACGCACAGCGCGGCTGTAACAAACCACAGCGCGTTGACCGACTCGCCGCGATTCAGCGCTATACCGCCCAATGCGGCAGATCCAAGCAAGGCAACGGCAATCCAAACAAAGATAGCCACCAATGAATTTTTCATAGTAATTTCTATGCAAGAAGGCAACCGCAAATTATGACATGCCTCACCACTTAGATGGAGTTGATAAAAATTATTATCTTTAATGTTTATATTAAATTCAATTTAATATAAACGTATTTTGATCGGCATTAAACTGAACTTTAGCCCAAATTCTTGAGCGCCCCCCTTTGCCTGACTAACAAACACTGTCAGAATGTCCACATAATTCATCGCGTAGGAGACATTGCTATGAAAGCACCTATCCGCATCGCCATCACTGGTGCTGCTGGTCAGATTAGTTACAGCCTGTTGTTTCGCATTGCCAATGGCGAGATGCTGAAACACGAACAACCCATCATCCTGCAACTGCTGGACATACCACAAGCGCAGCAAGCGTTGCGTGGCATAGCGATGGAGTTGGAAGACTGCGTATTTCCCATGTTGCAGCAGGTTATCATTACCGATGACCCCAAGGTCGCCTTTCGCGACGCAGAAATTGTCCTGCTGGTTGGCGCGCGTCCGCGTAGCAAAGGCATGGAACGCAGTGAACTAATCGAGATTAACGCTGGTATTTTTGCCGAACACGGCAAGATTCTGAATGCATTCGCCGCACCACATGTCAAAGTTTTAGTGGTAGGCAATCCGGCTAATACTAACGCACTCATTGTCATACATAATGCCCCCGACCTTAATCCAAAAAATATCAGCTCTATGATGCGGCTTGATCACAACCGCGCTATCGCGCAGGTAGCGCGTAAACTTTCCCAGCCCATAGGTAACATCAAAAAAATGGTAGTGTGGGGCAACCATTCCTGCACACAATATCCCGATCTGTCCTATGCCGAAATACAAGGACGCAAAGTCCTCGACATTCTGCCGGATCATAATTGGGTTGAAAGCGAATTTATCCCGACTGTGCAAAAGCGCGGCACAGTGGTGATCGAAGCGCGCGGCTTGAGTAGCGCTGCCAGCGCTGCCAACGCAGCCATCGGCCATATGCATGATTGGATATTTGGTTCGCGCCATGATGACTGGGTCACCATGAGCGTACTATCGGATGGTAGTTACGATATACCAGCAGGCGTGGTGTATGGCTTTCCGGTCGTTTGTCACAACGGCGACTATCAAATTGTGCAGAACCTACCCATAAATGAAATCGGCCGCCAACATATGCTGGAAAACTATCGTGAGTTATCGAAAGAAAGAGAACAAATCAAACATCTACTAGGATAAATAATAAATACTATCCATATAGTTATATTTATTTAACCCCGCTATCTAAATACACAAACGCTAAAAAATTACAAAATGGGGCCGCATTCCTATTTTTACGCTAGCTCAACTACCACCTACTAAAAACAGTATCAGTTTACTGGCGTTGAATACCAATGGCTGGCAATCAAGGAAGCCACTATCTCCAGCCTAAGCGGCATTGCTGTACTTTATTGTACCTGTTCACATTATTCGCTGATCAGGACATTTCTGTACAACCCAGCCATTATTAATGTTGAAAAATCACACAAAAACTCGTTTAAAATGACAATACTGAAATCTTTAAAACCCGTTTATTAAATGCCACCTACCTACTTGGCGCTACTTTTTTATTTTCTTCGGGGATAAACTACATCCTCGCAAAGTGGGCTGTTGTCAGCCCTGTAGGTAGTGTTGCCTTACAATGAAGCATTGGACAACTAACTTTGTTAAGTTATCCAGTGATCGCAATTCCTTCATGAGGATGATTTCTTATTATTTGTGGCATACCATTTCCAGCATGGTTGGGCTTGCTCTGGACGATGTGCTCGCATCCAAAAAACTTAAAGGAGAAAAACATGAGTAGCGTATTGCGTAGCGTTTGGGCCTTCATCATGCTGATTGCTGTAATCATCACGATTTTTGTGCTAATCGGCGTGCTTAGTCTTATCGTTTTCCCGTCACACTGGCTCTCTTAATGTCTATTTAAAGTATGGGCTTAAACGATGCCCAATTTTGAGTGAACGGAAAGCTAGCTGTCGCCAGCGCCGGTCTTACGGCTGCAACGCGGCCCTGATTTACCGTGCATCGACGGGCAGAACTCGAATACCAACAGCCTTTTAACGAACAATGCCACTATAAAATAACGTACAAGCCGACTTAATCCAACACTGGATGACCATTAACAAATACCGCAAATTCTTCAGCTGGCAGTGGATGGCTATAATAATAGCCTTGGATCTCATCACAGCCTCGAGCGCGTAAAAAATCCAGTTGTTCCAACGTTTCTACTCCTTCCGCAATGACCTGTAATTTAAACTGGTGACCCAAACTAATAATGGAACGCACGATAGCTGCGTCATTTTCATCAATAGCGACGTCACGTACGAAGGATTGATCCACCTTCAGTCGATCGAGTGGCATTTTCTTCAAGTAACTAAGGCTAGAATAACCAGTACCAAAGTCGTCTATGGCCAATTGCACTCCGAGCTCATGCATCTGGGTCAGAAAAGCCATTGACGCTTGAGCCTCGTTCATCATGACGCCTTCAGTAATTTCCAACTCCAAATCCTTTGGATGCAGCCCCGTTTCTTCTAATACGGCGATGATCATTTGCGCAAGCTGAGGTTGACGTAATTGACTGGTGGATAAATTTATAGATATCGGGAATATGGATATCCCTTGCCGCCTCCATTCGGCTAGTTGCGCGCAAGCTGAGCGCAACACCCATTCTCCTATGGGTATAATCTGCCCGGTCTCCTCAGCCACGGGAACAAATTCTGCTGGCGCAACAAAGCCCTTCTCTGGATGTTTCCAGCGCAGTAATGCCTCTGCACCGCACACCATTCCATTGACCAAGTTTACCTGGGGCTGATAATGCAATGTGAACTCATTGCGCTCCAACGCTAGGCGCATGTCATTTTCCATAGAAAACAGTTGATGGGCACGAAAATTCATTTCCGGCGCAAAAAACAGAAAATTGCTGCGGCCCTCAGCTTTTACACGATACATCGCCACATCCGCATGCTTGATCAACGTATTGATTTCGTCTTCACTATCCGCATTGTCAGGATAAATACTGATGCCGATACTGGCATGAGTGGCGATTTGCATCGTGCCAACATCGCAAGGAGTAGTCATCGCCTTGAGTATCTTGCCCGCCACACGTGCCGCACCGCTTGCATCAGTCTCTCGCAGCAACACGATAAATTCGTCGCCACTGATACGCGACACAGTGTCTACCTCACGCACACATTCCTGCAAACGCAACGCCACCGCCTGCAATAATTTATCGCCCACCGCATGCCCCATCGAATCATTTACATACTTAAAGCGATCAAGATCAATGAATAGCAATGCAAATTTATGCTCATCACGGTGTGATTCAGCGATCAACTGCCCGAGACGGTCATGCAGCAAAGTACGGTTGGGCAGACCAGTCAACACATCGAAATAAGCAAGGGACTGAATATGCTGCTCAGATTCCTTACGCTTGGTGATATCAACCCTAACAGATATGTAACGTACAACTTGCCCGTTCGCATCTTTGAGTGGCACGATAGTGCTATCCACCCAATACAGTGCGCCGCTTTTTGCGCGGTTACAAATTTCACCGCGCCAGATGTCACCTCGGGCGATGGTAGCCCACATTTCGGCGAAAAAGGCGCTTGAATGCATCCCGGAATTAACAATACGGTGATCATGACCGACCATTTCCTCCCGGCTGTAACCGCTTACTTCACAAAATTTATCATTGGCCTGAATAATGCGCCCGGAAGGGTTGGCAACGGAAACGAGGGCGTGCTGGTCAATCGCTTGGATATAGCTGATTAACTCTGCGGAACTGCGCTCGGCGTCTTCTTTGGCACGCAGCAGCAAGCTTTGAGTTTCCTTGCGGGCTGTGATGTCATGGATAAAGGCGCAAAACTCATACTTACCCTTTTGCTTGACCGGGGATATTGCCAATTCAATGGCAAATTGGTGGCCATCGCGATGCAAGCCCGTTATCTCTATACGTTTATTCAGTACAGCTCCCTCGCCGGAAGCCAGAAAATGTTTCAAACCCTGAATATGCGCATTACGATACTGCGGTGGGATGATCATATCGTGTAGCATGTGTCCGATGGTTTCTTCCCGTGCCCAACCAAAAATCTTTTCTGCCTGACCATTCCATCCGGTGAGAATACCCTCTGAATTCATTAGTATTACGGCATCCGGGGCGGCGTCAATAATGGTGTGCAATCTCGTATCAATCTCGACCAGCTCCATTTCCTCCAGCTTTCGGCTGGTCACGTCCTGAACGACACCCAGCATTTTCAGCGGAATTCCATCTGTATCACGTATTACACCGCCACGCTGGTGTAACCAACGTACCGTACCATCTGGCCAAATAACCCGGTGTTCTATGTCGTATTTAGTATTTTCTTCAACACAGCTCTTCATGGAATTGATCATATACTGACGGTCATCAGAATGTATGCCGCTCAGGAAATCATCATAAGTACCATTCTGTTTTCCTGCAGGACAGGCCATAAGGACAGAAATATGGTCGCACCAATACAGTTCACTAGTGCGAATATCCCAATCCCAAGTGCCGATCTCGCCATACATCAAACTAAGGCGTAAACGCTCCTCACTCTCAATCAATCGTTCATTTATCTTCCGCGCAGTTCGAAGAGCGTGTTCCCGACCCTGCACCAGCAATCCTGTGAATAACCCTAGCAATATACTCACGGCTAAGCCAGCCACGACAATGGATTGCGATTTTTCTTCGGCCAGCTGCGCCTCAAAACTAGGGAGAGAGCTAGCAGCCATTGTCCAGGTGTGTCCAGCAATTTCAAGGTGTTTGGAAGCGCGAAAGAACGAATCTACAGCACTAATTTTGTTGGTGCTGTCGGCAGCATACATGAGCATTTTGCTCGACATGTTTTCGCCATCGTAGATTTTGATGTCGATGTCAAGAACACGTGCACCGAGAATGCCACGTATAAAATCATCCGTCCGAAATAGAGCACTAACCCAGCCAATAAGATTGGCGCGGCGCTCAGCCAAAGTAGCATATAGCGCACCGTTTTTATAAACAGGTAAATACATCAAAAAACCAGTCTGCGCGCTTTCACCATGTTTTTGTATCAGCTTTGTCTTGCCAGTGATAACAGCTTTATCGTTATCACGCGCTTGCTCCATTGGAACGCGCCGTACTGGATCGGAATACATGTCGTCACCAAAAGCACGTTGAATACCCTCTGAGAATGGCTCGATGAAGATAACAGAGGTAGTGATATATCGCTTCCCACCAGGACTGATGGTGTATGCGGGAATGCCTTCCTTGTAAACGGTGGCGGCAATGTGTTTGTCTTGCTTCGCCGCGGGTACGATTAGCGAAAAACCCACACCCTGTATACCGGGAAAACTCTCCACAATATGTTGAGCGACGATGTAAGCATGAAATTCGTCGCGCTCTACGCTAGTGGAAGCGGCGAATAAACCTTGCACGCCCCGCAGCGCTTGTTCCAAAGATTGCATACGTTGTTCAATGCGGTTACTGACATCCAGCAAACGAAAATCGAAATCATATTGCAATTCCCGTACCGCTTCATAGCGTGCATTTTTCCACAACTGATGGGTTACAACTAAAGAAACAATCACGACCAACCATGGTAAAAATCGGACAGCAGGGGACCATGATAGTAGCTGCTGAATGGGATTAATGCGTGATGTTGATGAGGTCACCACGTTAATAATTTGGCATCATAATTTTTACATGAAAAATTCATAATTGCAGTATGGCTGGACATAGTTATGCCGGGCTGCCTCTATAATTTGCGACAATCTATAACAACACTTTAAAGTCCCCCACTACATTACGTTACTCAAAGACGGTTATAACACTAAGACCGATCAGTACAAAACTCTAAGCCTTTAGCAGTACCCTAAATAAATATCCCGGCATGCCGGGATATTTATGTTGAAATAAAATCACGTAACAACTTAATGCTGCAACGATTTGATTATATCCTCGACTACCTTTTTCGCATCGCCAAACACCATCATGGTTTTGTCTAAATAGAACAAATCATTATCCAATCCAGCATAACCAACAGCCATACTGCGCTTAACCACCAGAATAGTGCGCGCCTTATGCGCATCAATAATTGGCATACCATAAATAGGACTGTTCGGGTCGGTTTTAGCTGCAGGATTCACCACGTCGTTGGCGCCAATAACCAACACTACATCAGTATCGGCAAATTCGTTATTGATCTCATCCATTTCTAATACCTGATCGTAAGGTACTTCAGCCTCAGCCAGCAACACGTTCATATGTCCCGGCATACGTCCGGCCACAGGATGGATGGCATAACGCACTTTGACGCCCTTCCCGATTAAATGCTCGGCCATTTCGTTGATGGCATGTTGTGCCCGCGCCACCGCCAGACCATAGCCCGGCACGATAATGACGCTATCCGCATTCCCCATCAGGAACGCAGCGTCATCCGCACTACCGCTACGCACCGGTCGTTGTTCAACCTCACCAGCCCCCCCCGCTTCACCATCACCACCGCCAAAGCCACCAAGAATCACATTAAAAAAGGAGCGGTTCATCGCCTTGCACATAATGTAGGAGAGAATCGCGCCAGAACTACCCACTAACGAACCAGCAATAATCAGCATATTATTATTTAGGGTAAAGCCAATGCCCGCCGCTGCCCACCCAGAATAGGAGTTAAGCATGGATACCACGACTGGCATGTCCGCCCCGCCAATCGGCATAATCAGTAATACGCCGAGCAATAGCGCCAAAGCAATCATGATCAGGAATGGCGTCCAGCTTTCCGTAAAAATGAACATGATGCCGAAGGCGATCATCACAACACCCAACAACAGGTTGAACCAGTGCTGTCCAGCAAAATGAAGCGGCTTGCTGCCGAGTTTACCGGATAATTTTCCGAAAGCGATGATAGAACCGGTGAATGTAATCGCACCAACAAACGTGCCGATGAATAACTCAATCAGGTTGCTGGCGTGCAGCGGTGCGATGCCATAAGCGACTGGATTATAAAACGCAGACATAGCAACCAACACCGCCGCAAGGCCGACCAGCGAGTGCATTGCCGCCACCAATTCCGGCATGGCAGTCATTTGAATGCGCCGGGCGACCACGGCACCTACCGCTCCGCCCACGATGATGGCAAGCGCAATATAAATCAGGTTCTGGGTGATAGTCAGTGTGGTGAGCACCGCAATGGCCATACCTATCATGCCAAACATGTTTCCGCGCCGCGCGGAAATTGGAGAACTCAAGCCTTTCAGCGCCAGAATGAAAAGAACTGCGGCGATCAGATAGGCTAATGCAACAAAATTTGCCGACATAATTTTTCCTTGATTATTTTTTTTGTAACTGCTTTACCTCGCAAATCAGGTGAAGCATAGTGATGCTCAACAAAAAAATAGGGAGCCATTCCAAATTAATGGCTGATATCGCTCCACCGTACCTCTTTGCGTCTGAACATCGACGTTCTGGGCTTATTTACTTTTCTTCTTGAACATGCTCAGCATGCGCTGTGTTACCAGAAAACCACCGAACACATTAACTGCCGCCAGCATAACTGCGATTAACCCCATTACTGTGCCGACGTCGAGTTGCTCAGGCCCCGCCGCCAGCATGGCACCAACGATGATAATGCCGCTAATTGCGTTGGTCACTGCCATAAGCGGTGTATGCAGCGCAGGCGTAACATTCCATACCACGTGATAACCGACCACCACGGCCAGTACAAATACGGTTAGATTGATAATGACAGGATCAACTGCACTACTCATTTCAAAACTCCTATGTTGAGATTGGCAAGCCTTAACCTTTCCCAGCTCACTTTCTGAGGGGGAAAGATTAATGTATTTATTTAATAACCACTTCTCCGTCGATACACAACAACGATCCGGCAATAATGTCGTCAGCACGGTTGATGTTCATCTGTCCGCCGCTTTTGGGGTCGCACAGTAAATTCAGGAAATTCAACAAATTGCGTGCATACAAAGCGCTAGCATCTGTAGCAACCAAAGCAGGCAGGTTGTCTTCACCCACCAGCGTGATGCCATGCTTGACCACCGTCTTCCCCAACTCGGACAACGGGCAATTTCCGCCTGCCTCAACAGCCATATCCACGATCACAGAGCCTGGCTTCATGGATTTGACCATATCTTCAGTCACCAGCACGGGGGCGGCTTTACCCGGAATCAATGCAGTGGTTATCACAATATCGGCTTGTGCCACACGTTTGGCAACCTCCCCCTTCTGACGTTCCATCCAGCTGGCCGGCATGGAGCGGGCATAGCCGCCAACGCCTTGGGCGATCTCCCGCTCCTCATCAGTTTCATAAGGCACATCAATGAACTTGGCACCCAAGGACTCCACTTGCTCTTTTACTGCAGGACGCACATCGGAGGCCTCAATTACCGCACCCATGCGCTTGGCAGTGGCGATAGCCTGCAGACCAGCGACACCCACGCCTAATATCACCACGCGCGCAGCCTTCACAGTTCCGGCAGCGGTCATCAACATCGGCATAAACCGTTTATACAAATTAGCCGCCACCAGCACCGCCTTATATCCGGCAATATTAGCTTGCGAGGACAAAACATCCATAGCTTGCGCACGTGACGTGCGCGGCAGCTTTTCCATGGCAAAAGCGGTAATGCCCTGTTTAGCATAAGCTGCAACCAAGTCCGCCTGAAAAGGTGAAAGCAAGCCGATCAACACGGTTTTGGCAGCCAGCTTTGCCAGCTCGTCCCCAGTCGGGGCTTTCACCCTAAGCATGATTTCCGCTTGAGCATAAACTTCCGCAGCGCTGACCAAGGTGGCACCTGCCGCCTGATAGTCGGCATCGGGAATACTTGCTCCCGCTCCCGCTCCCTGCTGTACCATGACTACATGGCCAGCGGCCAACATTTTTTTCACCGTTTCTGGCGTTGCCGCGACACGTGTTTCACCTGCGCGCGTTTCCGTAGGAATGCCTATACGCATGAAACATCTCCCATTTTAAAAAGACCCGAATATGCCGGGCAGAAGTAACTGTTCAAGTCACGCAAACATAATTCCCGTTCCCACAGGTTAAAGAAGCCTTGAGTGGCCACGGCTTTTCCTACAGGTTGAATTATTTTGGCAAAAAAATTTTTAATTGTTTGCCGCAAACCCATAACCGAATAATTTTATCATCAAGATGTACTTGTTATCATGCCATCTCGTTCGAGGCAATGTGCTATCCATTGCGCTGTAAGTTTTTCCTGCACGGTATTTTGTTTGAGCCGTGCATTCAAACCGGGGAAATTTACGCAGTCTAGTCTTTGATCCTGGTTGAAACAGGAGAATACATAAGTCTTTTCCCCGGTTACGATATCAAAGTGCTCCTGAATGCACTGGCCGCAAATCTCTTTCATCATGCATTGCATTGGTGAGTTGATGGAACCATATGCATGGTGATCCGGTTTCATATAGGGCTTCAGCTCGCCATGGCGGGCCGCCGCAACCGCAGCCATCATCCTATCTGAACCAATCGCAATAATACGGTCGACCTGATTCACCTCAATTTCTGGCCGCCCTAATTCACCGCTGGCATAAGCTTTAATGGCCTGCACAATGTTGCCTACATAAGTTCGATCTTGGGGGCGACTCGGTATAAAGCCGGGAGCTTCATCGCTGCACCAAATCACCACATCAGCGGCCAACTCGATGTCGTCCACCTTATAGCGGTCTATCATTTTTTTATAGCCAGCAAAGTAAAGTACTTTAGAGCCAACACTTCTAAATGCCTTACCGATAGAAAATAATACGGCGTTACCCAATCCCCCACCAACCAACAATACAGTTTCTTCCGGAGCAATTTCAGTAGGGGTGCCGGTTGGCCCCATAAGCACTACGGGTTCACCATGTTCCAGCTTGGCGCATAGTTGCGACGAGCCACCCATTTCCAAAACGATGGTGGAAAGCAATCCTTGTTCCGCATCAACCCAGGCTCCGGTCAAAGCTAAACCTTCCATGACCATGCGCGTACCCTCTACTTGTGCAGCATGCGTCTCAAAATTCTGCAAACGATAAAATTGCCCTGGCTGGAAGCTGCGCGCCGCAGCAGGAGCCTTGACGATTACTTCAACAATATTAGGGGTAAGACGGACCACTTTGTGTATCGTGGCACGCAGATCATTGCCCAATCTGGCAAGGAATACATCATCATTTTCTTTGCTTGCTGCGGCAACTTGTGACAACACCCTGCTCAACACGGGATAGCCCTGCTTGGCACTACCCATAGCCTTGACCACGTTGCCCGAATAAGAAGGATGCAGGTCACCGAAAAAGCTGACGAAACGGCCATCATGGTACTTATACTGAAGCACGTGTGCCTTAGCCGGCTTGGCATTGCTCCGCTCCGGCTTGACTGGTTCTCCCTGCTCGTCACATGCTTGGAAATAGCGCCCGTCCAACTTGAACTGTTCGGGAAACTCGCGTGCCAGCACGGTATTCGGCTGGGTACCCGCAGCCACAAAAATAGTACGCGCCGGCAGATGGATTTGTCCGGTTTTCTGCCAGACTCCCTCGGCATCTAATACCTGGTTCATCACTACCATGGCAGTCGCATCGCCGTTTGTATCGATCTCTACCCGCACCGGCGTCATACCTTCGGCAAAATAAATTCCTTCCTCTAAGGCTTTCTCCACTTCCTCATGATTGAGGGTATAGGAGGGACTATCGATCAGTCGCTTGCGATAGGCCAAAGTAACACCTCCCCAGGATTTGATAAGCTGAAGGATATTGGGTTTTCGTCCTTCAATTGCGGCCTGGGTCCGCTCCACACGTATAGCCCGGGCATGGTTCAAAAATTCTTCGCCAACAATGGCTTCTGCCGCCGACCACATACCGCGCACTGCCGCCTCTCCCTTTTCTGCTACTAACGTTTCATAGCGGCAAAGAAATTTTTCAACTTGTACCGGATAATAGGCGAGTGACTCAGTGGCTGTGTCAATCGCAGTCAAGCCACCGCCAATTACCACAACCGGCAAGCGAACTTGCATATTGGCGATGGAATCTGGTTTTGCGGCTCCAGTCAATTGCAATGCCATAAGAAAATCCGACGCAGTGCGCACACCACATGCCATACCGTTTGGTATATCAAGCAATGTAGGGCGACCAGCGCCCGCAGCCAGTGCGATATGATCAAAGCCCAGCCCAAAAGCACTTTCGGCCGTAATGGTTCCACCGAAGCGCACCCCCCCAAACAGCGCAAACTGTGCACGCCGCTCAAGTAACAGGCGAATAATTTTGAGAAAATTCTTATCCCATCGAACCGTAATACCGTATTCGGCCACCCCGCCAAAACCGGCCATAACCCTATTATCCAGCGGCTCCGTCAATATGCTTGCATCATAGACTGGGCTAAACGCCACTCGATTGCCGCCCGCGTCCACACCGGACAACTCACCCGGCAATGGTTCAATCTTCAACCCATCGACACCGACAACGGTATGCCCGTCATTCATCAAATGGTGCGCCAGCGTAAAGCCGGCGGGACCCATACCAACGACAAGCACACGCTTACCGGTGCCTGTTTTCGGATAGGGACGCCAGAAATTAAGTGGATTCCACCTGGTAAGCAGACTGTAAATCTCAAAGCCCCACGGCAGTTCCAGAACATCCTTCAATGACCGGGTTTCAGCCTGTGGAATGTTTACCGACTCTTGTTTTTGATAAATGCAAGATTTCATGCAGTCATTACATATACGATGCCCCGTTGCAGCACACATCGGGTTATCCACCGCGATGATAGCCAAAGCACCCAATGCAAAACCGGACGCTTTAACTTTATGAAATTCTGAAATTTTCTCATCCACAGGACAACCCGCCAGTGGAATGCCGAAAATACTTTTCTTAAATGGCGGAAGAGAACCATCAACCCCGGCTTTTTCCCGCATACCGACCGAGCAGGAATCCTTGCCTTGCTCATGGCACCAAATGCAGTAATTCGCTTCACCCAAGGCACCAGCCAAGTCTGTACCTTTATCTGTAAGGGCAAAACCCTCGCGATGGCGGAGATGGCTATCCGCGAGGCGATGCGCAGTGTAAGGAACATTCTCAACAGGAACGATAGGCACCAGGCGCTGGAAATCAAGCTTAGCAGGAACCCTGAACAATACACCCTGCCCATGACGCTTTTTTCCGGCAGTAGTATGCACAGCCCAAGCCGCATATCGCATGGCGATATCGATCCGGTCAATATTTTCTGCCTCAGCGTCAAGCCAACTGTTAACTTTTCGGGCGAAAAGTAATTCACTCATTTCACTGGTAGAATCACCGAAAGCCTGCAACAACTCGGTTCTGAGGATATCGCCATCAAAAGCCGCGGCATCCGCCGCCTTATATTTCTGTACTGCCTTGCGCTGGACAAAAATACGTTTGCAGTGAAATAACGGCGCTAACTCATTGTGTCGCTCTGCTAACTCCCGAACTGCGATCTGAATATTAAATAGTTGACCCAGAAAATCTTCCAAATGTGGAGCCAGCTCGATAATGAGCTTTGATTCTTCCAGATGCGACATGCGATCTGGAGCATTACGCGCTGCCGCCAGCTTTTCTGCCAGCAATGGTTCGCCTTTAGCAAGTTCAGTCAAAAAACAGGAGTCGATGCTGGGTAACCCATCGCAGCTGTAGAGATATTCAAATTTCATTCCAAATCCCAGTTTTAAAACTGGGGGTGGAATTATTCCAGTATCAGCACCTGTGCTACGTTGCTGAGAATTTAAGCTTTCCATCAATGCAAACTCCTGAATTTATCATACGCTGTGAATTTAAAACCGGGATGTCATGCACCCAGCGGCAAGCGAGGCATCTTGCTTACATACGGGCAAAAATTCTGCGCTCCAATCACTAATATATTAAAAAACCCGGCTATACCGGGCAGTAATAATTTTTATTAACTTGAGATTATACGATTTTATCTCCGCCACCGCACTGCCATAGCATGAAAAAGTTATAATTCAGTACCTGCAACCTGAAGCACTTTATATGTCCGCCATACAGCTATTACCTGATCTGCTCATCAACCAAATCGCTGCTGGCGAAGTTATCGAACGTCCTGCCGCCGCGCTTAAGGAGATGCTGGAAAACAGCCTGGATGCAGGTGCCACCGAAATAATCGTGCAACTGGAAGGTGGCGGCGTGAAATTGCTGCGTGTGCGCGACAATGGCAGTGGCATCGCGCCAAACGAGCTGCCGTTCGCCCTGATGCGCCATGCGACTAGTAAGATTGCCTCACTAGCCGACTTGCAGCGCGTCGCCAGCATGGGCTTTCGCGGCGAGGCTTTAGCCAGCATGGCGGCAGTAGCACAGGTAACCCTTACCAGCCGCAAGACGGAAAGCTCACATGCTTGGCAGATTCAATCCGGGGATGGCACACAAAGTGAAGTTACTCCTGCTGCGCACGCTCAGGGCACCAGCGTGGAAATACGCGAACTGTATTTCAACACCCCGGCACGGCGCAAATTCCTCAAGTCCGAAGCCACCGAACTCGCATACTGTGAAGAAACCTTCAAGCGCATCGCACTGTCACGCCTGGATGTCGCCTTCAGTATGCAACACAATAACCGCATGATGTGGCAATTACCCACACTATCACGCTCAAGCCATGCATCCTTTACATCGATCTCCCAGCTTCCTGAAGTAAGCTGGGAAGAAAAAGCAGACGCATTACCAAAGCGCATCGAAGCCATGCTCAGCAAAGAATTTGCGCAAAGTGCGGTGCCTGTCTCTCGTAAGACAGCTGGATTGCATTTATATGGCATGGCTTCCCTGCCCGCTTATTCGAAAGCATCACGCGAAGCTCAATATTTTTTTGTGAATGGACGTTTTATCCGCGACAAGATAGTCGCCCATGCCATCCGACAAGCCTATCAGGATATTCTTCACCACCAGCGCCATCCAGCCTTTGTGCTATTTCTCGATATGCCGCCAGAATTGGTGGACGTGAATGTGCATCCTGCCAAGAGCGAAGTCCGCTTTCGTGAAAGCCAGGCCATTCATCAATTCGTGTTTCACACGCTGCAACAAGTGTTGAGCACGCCCGTGGCTCTGACAGAAAACGCGTCTAACCTATCGGAGCAACTAGCCCAGGTTCCACCCGCGCAACGAACCACATCGATACAGCAACCTATGCGGTTGCACATGGCATCACAGCCGCTGGCTTTTTACGATGCTCTTTTTGGCAAGAAAGAAAACAGGGGAAAAGAAGAGGAAAAGTTCAATGACGTGCCCTTTTCAAACATTCAACCTCACGCTCAATCTTCTACGTCAGAAACTGAAATTCCACCGCTTGGCTTTGCCCTGGCACAGCTTGCCGGTATCTACATTCTGGCGCAAAACGTACATGGATTGGTAGTAGTGGACATGCATGCCGCCCACGAGCGTATCGTATACGAAAGACTTAAAGCGACATTTGATGGACAACAAATTCCTATGCAACCGCTGCTAATCCCGGTGAGCTTTACTGTCGAGGCATTGGACATTGCCACAGCCGAAGAAGAGCACGCAGCCATGGCACAACTCGGTTTTGATATCGCTCCATTGTCGCCGACAACACTGGCAGTGCGGGCCATGCCTGCTATGCTTAAACAGACTCACGCCGAAGCTGCCGCACGTGATGTATTGCATGAAATGCGTGAATACGGCGCCACTCGAGTGTTGACCGAACGACGCAATGAACTGTTATCCACACTGGCCTGCCATTCCGCGGTGCGCGCCAATCAAATCCTTTCCGTGCCTGAGATGAATAATATTCTGCGTGAAATGGAACGCACAGAACGCTCCGGCCAGTGCAATCATGGTCGCCCAACTTGGTTTCAAATGAGTATTGCAGAATTGGATACGCTGTTCATGCGGGGAAAATGAACACACTGCCTCCCGCTCTTTTTCTTATGGGTCCTACTGCCAGCGGAAAGACCCAGGTGGCTGTAGAACTGGCACAACAGCTGCCAATAGAAATTATTAGCGTTGATTCCGCGTTGGTGTATCGGGATATGAATATCGGTACTGCCAAACCCGAGGCTGCCGTCCTCGTTCATGCGCCGCACCACCTGATCAATATAATTGACCCAACCGATGCTTATTCCGCCGCCGCTTTTCGCCATGACGCATTGCGCTTGATGAATGACATCACCCAACGCGGACGCATTCCTTTGCTGGTGGGCGGCACCATGTTGTATTTCCGCGCCTTGCGCTTTGGCCTGAATGAACTACCGCAGGCCGACCCAAAAGTGCGTGCCGCTTTGAACAAACAGTCCGACCGTATCGGCTGGCCTGCACTGCATGCCGAATTGGCCCAGGTTGACCCAGAAACCGCTGCACTGCTAAAGCCAAATGATGCGCAGCGTATCCAGCGTGCGCTGGAAGTTTATCAACTCTCCGGCCAACCGATATCCGCGCTGTTCAAACAGCAAAACAAATATCCGCTGCCTTATCACGTCATGCAGATTGCGCTCATTCCGAGTGAACGCAGCAAGTTACATGCACGTATCGCCTCACGATTTGTTGCCATGCTTAAACTCGGCTTGGTAGATGAATTACTCGCACTTAAAGAAAAATATTCGTTGCATCCCGACCTGCCTTCCATGCGTTGCGTAGGCTATCGTCAGGCATGGCAATTCCTCGCCAGAGAAATTAACGAAACAGAGTTATTGGACAAAGGTATCACGGCTACGCGCCAACTGGCTAAGCGTCAGCTTACCTGGTTGCGCGGCATGCCGGAAATCATCGAATTTGATTGCCTATCCCACAATCTTGCGCAGCAAGTACTCACCACCGTGCGGCAGCTACACAATATCTGACCCACAGAGTGGGTGAGGGATTTTGCATTAAAAAATATCAAGGACACAATTTATCAGGAGCACATAAGGCTTTACTCTTGCACACCAAGCATAACCTTTACGTCTTCTGGATGCATGTGCAGAAGCTTACCAATATCCTTATAATCATCAGGTAGGGCCGCATCGGCCCAGCCATTGGCAGAATGACGCGCAAGATTGACGGCAAGTACGACATTACGCACACGCTGTTGATTTGCACACTCAGCATCCATCAACGTGATTAGCAACTTGGGTAATGACCATTTAAGTGCCAATGCAGATTGCAAATGAAACAATGTAAAGCCCAATATCCGTTCCTGCGCAACATTACTACGTAATGTTTTATCCTGTTGTTGCATGGCACGGATTTTCAACATATCTACAGGTGCAAAACACCACATTAGCAGTTCGGCAATATCGAATAACAACGCAGCGATACGTACTTCTTCAAAATGCATATCGTTCAAGCGGACCGCCCAATCCACAGCGAAAGTGGACGCACGGTTTGAACGGTTCATTACGCGTAACAAACAACTCAAGGCATCTATCTGCCCGCTTAACACTGTTTCTGCCAACAGTTCTGCCGGCACTTTTTTAAAAAATACATCAAGACCTAACATCATTAATGCCTGATCGATCTGCAACACCTCATGCTCTTGTCTAGAATGCTTTTTCTGTTGCAGATAACGCAGTAACTTAACGGTCATCATTGAATCATGCCTGATAACATAAGCAACACCCCGCGCACTAAGATTTTTTTCATCTTGCTGCAACACAGACAAATTCCGCGCAGTTTGCTTCAATACTGGAATATCAACTTGACTGAGAAACTCCACCCACTCGACTAATTCCCGCATTTTATGATGTTGCATAACATCTCCTTTCCTTACCATTACTAATCTATCGGGTATCTCGACACACCAAAGTAAATCTTTAAGAATCAACTAAAGAACCGCTGAATAAGTCCACGCGATAACGCCCCCATACATAAACGCCCCCATACATATAGGCGAAGGCCAGCGACAGAGAACCGGAGATGAGGCAACAAACACTGGCAACAGGCGGATTTGAGGCATACCGCAAGACCACCCACAAAACGAAATGCTGTCGCGCATGGGCAAATTTGTGCCATGGACTGAATTCTGTGACGTCATTGAATCCCACTATCCTAAAGCGGGAAACGGACCAGTCGGACTGGAACGAATGTGACGCATGTACTTCGTCTGACGGGTTATGGCAATACACGCTACGAACGGTTAGTCACGCTGTCGGTCGCACTTGTACAACCTGCGCAAAAGCACGGGATATCAAGCTTTGCAGGCAAGACGCACCCCGTATTCAATCCCATCTGGGTACGCAAAGTATCACGGCCCGGCTGTGTGCCAGTGACAGCTCGAGGCGTGCGTGCAAGTCATTAGTGAGACATTTTTGTCTGTCCGTATTGAAGCTGAACTACGATTCGTTTTCAAGTCACTCTTCAACTGCCTGATCCAATTCTCCGCCTACCGAAACACCAGCAAAAACAAATAGCAGCAGTGGTCATAATGTCGGCTGTAAAAGGAATGCTCCTGCTGCCCATAGGTGGCGACGGCGCTATGGTCTAAATCAAGGGGGATCATCTACTCTGTATCCACAGATCGCGCAGGACGTGTTTGATGTAGCTGGGTGTGATGGAAGTTAGAAATAGCTGCGGTCAAGCGGTCAATTAGACCAAAACGGCAACTTACAGCGAAAAATAGAATGCACTCAACTAGAGGATATCTCCCCGCTCGTGCAGTCGGCGCGAATTGCGTAGCCAGCAGCAGAAAGATCGGAATTGTTCTGGGATAGAATTAGCAGCATATTATGATAAGTACAAACAATCATTTTTATCAATTTGTTTGTATACAACCAGAACCATATCAAATGGTTACTTTGCTATTCGTCATCTTCATGAAAAACTCAGGCTAGGCGCTTGTCGGACTTTTATCATAACCCATCGACTGCATTACATACGCCTACTTATTATTCATATCTACCAAAAATATACTATACAACCACAAAACTCGAAACCCGACAGTCAAGTCCACTAGAGCAGTTGATTTACTCGCCATAAACAAACAATTGCTAAAGTTAGCAAGCCTTCGTATAATTCACCTTTTATTGCAAGAGAAATTATCAAGGAGTTGCCATGGCAAACACTGCACAAGCTAGGAAACGCGCGAGGCAAGCAAACAAACAGCGCGAACATAACACGAGCTTACGCTCTGAACTTCGTACTGCGATTAAAAAAGTGGCAAAAGCTATTGAAACAGGCGATAAAGCTGTGGCACGAGCTGTTTTCATCGAATCCACCAGCATCGTTGACTCTATCGCTGACAAGAAGATCATTCATAAAAATAAAGCTGCGCGGCACAAAAGCCGTCTGTCTGCTGCCATCAAGGCAATGGCCTAATAAGCTGCACGCATTCCCAATAAAGCCGACAGCACATGCTGTCGGCTTTATGTTTTAGGCGGATTCAAGCTCAAAGCGCAACGGCTAATGATGGCTTATTCCGCCCCGAATAATACTGAGGTCAGTTGTCATGTCAGTAGGGAACACACGTAGGTTCATGCCGCCAACCAATTTTCATAAAATTGGTACTCAAATGCGACAGGAGACAGACACCCCAAGCGTGCCCGTTTGCACTACTGCCAGCAATATGTATCTGTGATGACCTAATGGCCTTGGCGCAAATTTTGAAGCACCATGCTAATCGAGCAATTTTCTGTACTCATGGGCGCGATACTGACTACCCCAACAAGTCTTCCTGGAGTCACTTTGGACTATGGATCTCTCCAGTTTGGTCTTGGCCACCAGTTCGAGTCCAATCCAGGTTTAGCGCAGCTTTCCTATCTACTCTACGCGGCCTTTAACCCAGTACTCCAATGATGTGGCGACATGCATATCAACAAGCGCCGCTGCACCGCTTCCTTCTGGTTTAATCCTTCTTCTGAAACTTGCTTCACCGCTTGTTCACGAAATTCTTTGCTGTAAATTGCGCTTAGTACTTTCTGTTTTATCCCGCCCCCTCATTTTCAAACTTAACAAAACGTGGGAGTCCATTTTTCCCAACCTACCTTAAGAAAGAATACCGAACACATCACCACAATATTGGCCAACAGCAACAACATCAGCACAAAAAATAATTAAAGCACCTTACACAAGGCATGAACTACAAGGCCAGCATTACTGCTGGCCTTGTAGTTCAATTTTTACATAACATCTTAATGCTCGCCACCCAAAATTACCTTGGGCTATATCCCTTACCATAACCACTCATGAAACGATTATACGTGCTTCCTGATGGATTATTCGTGCCAACCATATCCCAGAAATGAGGAGATTCAACGTGTGGCTTGGGTTCATTAAGCTTTACGTAATAGGGATTAGCTTGCCCATAAACTTGCCTTACCCCATGCTCTCTATCACCTACACTTGGCATATCTTCAGCCATATTATAGGGAAGACGGACGCCCTTAGCATCAACCTTGATGTTTTGTGTCTGACCACTTATCGTTGCTTTTTTGAAATAATCATCCGAAGTAGCATGAGCATGCCCATCATCAGTACTGGCAGCTTCATGCCCATTCCCATGGCTAGAAGCTTGTGCTAATGAAACACCAAATGCAAAACAGGAAACGATAGCTAAATTCATAACAGTTTTTTTCATTATTAAGCTCCTTTAATATCAAATCTTACGAGGATAATTGAGTGGGGTGAAATGTGCCTCACTCCTACAAGCTTTCACTGCTACTGCGTTAAGTGTGCAAATAATCATCATGGAAGTAAATCAATATACAAGCTCACCGTAGTACCAAACAATATTTATTGATTAATAATCAACCTGACTAAATTTTGATACTAAAATTAAGATTCACCGGGTACAGAAAAAAACATACGTATAAAGTATTCTCCTGACAAATCCCTATTCCATTTTATATTAAATGCACAATACATAACATCTTGTTTCAATTAACATACCATATCCATTTTATGAAACCACTATAGACCATATGGATTATTAGTACATTAGCCGCCCACAAGCGGCATTTTACAGCCCCTCCGTCTACAGCAACCGTTACAACTTCCACGCCACAATCAACTTCATGGAACTTCCGGTAAGTGCCTTTAATCGTTTAATTAAGACAACCAATCGTCAACTTTAATCCCGCTCAGTTTCGTGCGCCCCACCTTTACTTACTCATACCGATGAGAGCCGCATAATAGGACGATGTCTATAAAAAGTAAATAAGCAAATCATTTAAGCCACACGAATATCACTACCATATAAAGATGAATCATAAAATTTATATTCACTAGACCGAGGAGCACGTGGATTCCACAGTAGCAGTGAACTAATCTTCATCAGAAAGGATTGAAAAATCTTTGAGGCTGGTTGACGACAAAATTGTTCAACAGATTAAGCAACAAGCTTTTTTAAAATATCGCTGCGTAGGTCTGGCAATCGTGTGTACAGACAGTATAGGCGACCTTAATCCAAGTAGAGAATCAGCATGCTAGCTAAGCGCTTTGTGGAACCTCTCGGTAATGCTTGCAGAACCAGATTTGTCATCATCCGCTCGCTCATGGAAGTACAGGTCAGTCAGCCGCTTGCCCGGTTAGGCGCTGCCCACAGCGACACTCCGCTGTAGTAGGACTCGATGTCACTAATAGTGTGTAATGGGTGACCCGGTGTACCGCTCAAACCTCAGCTTCCAGCCAGGTATCTTACTTGCCTTGGATGACAACGGACGATCCGATCAGGTGTAAACTCGGCTCTTCAACGCCACGGGAATATGTTGTCAACATTCTGCCATTCCTCTCTACTTCACTGCAACTCCTTTACATAGTAGGTCGCCATTTTTTAATGGGTATCCTACAATTTACTCACTCGAAAATTTAGACAATTAGGGAATACAAAGCAATACAATAAGACTCTAAGGCGCAAATATTTTAGGAGTAACAAATCTTTTACAGAGTGCTGCACAAAACCAATATGAATACTATATTTATAGTCACCATTAATCCTCACTGGTTCTTAATTAATTCTACCTATATGAGGTTCGTGATGCACCATCATTAGCTATTCGCACAATGAGACAACCAATGAGACAACAACTGCTCTGTATATTTACTACGCTACTATTAAGCGTTGGTGCAACGTGGGCCGCCCCATTCAAAAACGGCTTAACTACACATACACACGGCAACCCCATAGATGCAGTGGATAATTACCATATAGCCGTAGCGCGTGGGAATGCAAACGCACAATTCAATCTTGGCCGTATGTATGACAAAGGAAAAGGCGTTTCGCAGAGCTACGCAAAAGCAATTACATTGTATCGATTAGCAGCAGCCCAAGGGCACGCGAATGCCCAATTCAATCTTGGTTATATGTATGACAAAGGAAAAGGCATTCCACAGGACTACGCAGAAGCAGTGAAATGGTACCGTCTAGCAGCGGCCCAAGGCAATGCAAATGCGCAATACGAACTTGGTTTGAAATATGCCAGCGGACAAGGTCTTACGCAGGACCATGTGGAAGCGGTGAAATGGTATCGTCTAGCAGCGGCCCAAGGCAATGCAAATGCGCAATACGAACTTGGTTATATGTATGACAAAGGAAAAGGCATTCCACAGGACTACGCAGAAGCAGTAAAATGGTACCGTCTAGCAGCGGCCCAAGGCAATGCAAATGCGCAATACGAACTTGGTTTGAAATATGCCAGCGGACAAGGTCTTACGCAGGACCATGTGGAAGCGGTGAAATGGTATC
>QFXI01000009.1 GCA_003402315.1 Candidatus Nitrotoga sp. LAW
TTGCGAAGGAAAAATCAAATGGTGTTGACATGCAATTACGCTGGCGTTCGGGTCCGCATTCAGCAAGTATCAGTGGCTTTTACACACGCTTCCAGAATTACATTGCGTTGATTAACAGCGGCCAAGAACAGGAAGAGCTACGGGAAGCTTTGTTTCGCGCGGTGAAAGCCCAGTTCCATGGTTTTGAGGCGGAAGGAAAATTTCGGGTATATGAAGAGAAAGGAAATCTGGATCTCAACCTGCGCGGCGACTATGTGCGGGCGAAAAACAGTAATACAGGGGAGCCGTTGCCGCGCATTTCGCCCATGCGTCTTGGCGCGGGACTTGACTATCAACTGGGCAAGTTCAGCGCAAGGCTCGACGTTTCCCATTCCTTCAAGCAGGACCAAGTGGCAACGAACGAACTACCCACCCGTGGCTACACGCTGACTAACACCACGTTGAACTACCGCTTTAAGACACCCTCAGTCAATTGGGATGCCTATATCAAGGGTAATAACCTTTTTAACCAGGAAGCCAGAATGCATACCTCCTTCTTGAAGGAACTCGCCCCGTTGCCAGGTCGCGGATTCCTTATGGGTGTACGGGCTAATTTTTGACCTATTACATCTGATCGACACAAAGTAAAAATATTAACTTGAAAGAGGCCTAGAAATGTCATTACTGAATATCTATAAAAGCAGTGCAGCACTATTATTTCTAACCATGTTATTTACTATTGAGGCGAATGCGCATGGTTACTCATGGTTTGCAACGACAGAGCAGGTGGCGCAGCTGGCTGAATTAAAAAAGCATGCGGAAGCGGGTGATCCGAATGCGCAGTTCAGCCTAGGCTACATGAACGATACTGGAAGGGACAACGGCATCATGCCAAAGGACACCAGAAAAGCGGCAGAATGGTATGAAAAAGCCGCCCTTCAGGGACATGTCAAGGCCCAGTCTGCTCTAGGGCAGGCGTACATCAAAGGATTTGGTGTGCCCAAAAATTATGTTATCGGTGTGGATTGGCTTCAGAAGGCAGCCGATCAGGGTGATGCTGACGCGCAACTGGAGCTTGGCTGGCTATACGCTGGCAGCAAAGGGATACCCGATGATCCTGCCAAGGCATTGATATGGTGGCAGCATGCAGCCGATCGCGATTTTGCCCATGCACAGTTCATGCTTGGGTTGATCTACAACAAAGGTGAAATCGTACCGAGGAATATTTCCAATGCCGTTGCATTATGGACCAGGGCATCAATGCAGGGATACCATCCAGCGCAGTCCAGCCTCGGATCAATGTACCATTCTGGAGAAGGTGTGCCAAAAGATGTAATCAAAGCAGTTGGACTATGGGAAAAAGCAGCTGCATTTGGATTCGTCGATGCGCAGTACAACCTCGCTTTGGCTTACCATTTGGGCAGTGGCGTAGAAAAAAATGAATTGATGGCCTATGCGTGGGCAAATCTTGCTGCCGAGTATGGTGGCAGCGAAATTGCAAAAAAACTACGAAATTCAATTGTTTTGCCTAAAGATAAACAAGAGCTGGCAAATCAAATGTTCACAAATTGGCAGCTTGGGCAGACCTATCGCTAACACCCCCACATCGTTTATTGGCCCGGAATAATACTATTCTGGGCCGTTGAAACAGTTCAATATTTCTACGCGGTTTTCGCAACATGCGATTTTATGATCGCCTCATTTAGGTGAGGTGCGACATTTTGCCGCATTCTCACACATCTGCTTTCCTCCTAGAATAAGCCACCCTGAAATAATTATTTCAGGAAAAAACACCGTAACCCAGCTTAATGTTGATTTATACCATTAGCCCGGAACACTTGAAGAAAAGTGGGCATACGCCACAAAAACACCCTTTGAAGAAAGCTGAATCCTGGGTTTTTGCCGACGGTGAGCCTTAACTGTCACCGAATCATAATTCGGAATTGAATAAATACGTTACACCCCGAAATTCACACTCAAGAAAAAATGATACGCACAAAACCATTCACCATCAGTGTATTGACACTGCTCATTAATCCTACTGTATTTGCGGCAGATGAGACCCAAGCATTATCTGTTTTGGAAGAAGTGACTGTTACCGGAACCCGCGAGCCGACGCCCCTGTCTGAAGTGTCCGAGTCAGTCGGAATAATCAAGAAAGAGACCATTGCGTTCACCGCACCAGCCCATCCGCAGCAACTACTTGGGCAAATTCCCGGGGTGGCGGTCAACGTAACCAACGGTGAAGGGCATACCATGGGTATACGCCAGAAGATTGGTACCGACCCTGTTTACTTGTATCTGGAAGACGGCATTCCAATTCGTGCTACCGGATTTTTTAACCATAATGCGCTGTATGAGGTCAATATTCCCCAAGCAGGCGGCGTTGAAGTGGTGAAAGGGATAGGCTCGGCGCTCTATGGCTCCGATGCGATCGGCGGTACGGTAAACATCTTGACGAGCAAGCCAACCACCCAAAGTGGCGCTGGACTTTCCGCAGAAACCGGAAGCTACGGCTGGTATCGAGTACTGGGCCATGCCAACACCGGGCAGAAAGAATTTGGCGCCCTACGTGCCGATGTAAATGTCTCGCATACCGATGGTTGGCGCGAGAAAACTGCATATGACCGGTTAAGCACTAATCTGCGCTGGGATTATGCGCCTAGCGGTAACACGGTATTAAAAACCATTCTGGGATACACCAAGATTGACCAGCAGACTGGCGCAAACTCGGCGCTCACCCCAACTGAATATGAGAACACTCCAACCGTGAACGCGCGGTCTGCCGCATACCGCAAAGTGGACGCGTTGCGGCTTTCTACTAATGTAGATCATTATATTGGTGAGAATGAACTCATCTCGATTACGCCGTATTTCCGAAATAACAAAATGGACCTCAATGGTTCGTATAACTTTAGTACTAGCGCGACCGGTGATCCCCGAATTGAAAAATCCGATGTTACATCGCTAGGTGTGCTTACCAAATGGCGTAAAGATTTCCCAAATGCATTGAGGGCACGCGTAATCGTGGGTTTTGATTATGACTATAGCCCCGGGAAACGCACCGAGGACGCCATTAGTTTTGCCGCTCCAGGTTGCACAGTCGCCGGTACGGCAGTAAGCATTCAAAAATTTAATTGCTATACGGTAGGGCCGCGCATCTATGACTATGATGTGACTTACCAAAGTGCGTCACCCTATTTCCATACCGAATTTTCCCCGGTAGAAAAGTTGCGTGTAACGGCTGCGGTGCGATATGACTCCATAAGTTACGACATGACTAACAATTTGGCAGCAGGTGATCTCGTTTATGGCACAAAACATTATTGGCAAAATGCCAATGCCTCGCAATCATTTTCGAAGGTTAGCCCCAAACTGGGCGTAAATTTTGCGTTGACTCCCGTCACCCATATATACGCTTCTTACAAACAGGGATTCCGTGCGCCAAGCGAGGGTAATTTATTCCGGGCAGGCCATGATTCAACGCTCGACCGGAGCCAAACCAAAGCCACTGATTTTCTGCAACTCAAACCTATCAAAGCGGACCAGTACGAAGTTGGATTGCGTGGCGATGCGAAAGGTTGGAATTATGATTTGACCGCGTACTCGTTAAGAAAACGTGATGACATCCTTAGCCAACGTGACGCACTCAACCAGATCACGATTTCCTCGAATAACGGCAGCACCAAGCATCAAGGTGTTGAGTTGGGGATAGGTACCGCCTTGACAGAAAAATTGCGGTTAGACCTTGCTTATAGTTATGCCAAGCATACCTACGAATCTTGGGTTACCAATCAATTTACCGGTGCAAACAATACCGGCAAGGACGTTGAATCTGCGCCTAACCAGTTTGGCAATACGCGCCTGACTTGGACCCCAGCGAAGGGTACTACTACCCAAATTGAATGGGTGAAAATGGGTTCTTACTGGCTGGATGCGGCCAACACCGGGAAGTACGCAGGACACCAGTTATGGAATCTGCGGGCCAGCCATGAAATTACAAAAGGAGTATCAATGTCAGGACGTATCATGAATTTGGCCGATAAACGTTATGCTGACAGCGCTGGTGGAACAGGTGCCGCACCTACCCTATCGCCCGGATTGCCACGTACCGTCTTTGCTGGCGTACAGGCCGCTTGGTAGCCGCGCCGTAAATAGATTGAGGGCACCTCTAAAAATTAAGAGTTCTAAACAAGACTAGGCGCGAATAAAAAATGTTGACGCAGCATATAATTGATATGTAAGGAAACATTTTTTGTGAGCAACAACGTATTGTGACGAGACGGGTTAAGCAGGCAATCCCCGAAGGGGATGCTCGCAAATCTGAATTTTTAGAGGTGTCCTTGATCAGTTTAATTACCGGATGATAACCACATCAAAAAATTTACCGCGTATCCCCGTTGCGCCGAATTCCATGCAAAAGGGAATTCCGCTTAAGAACCTGCTTGGCTTAGAGGCGATTGATTGTTTAGCGCACAATATTTTGCTGGTGTATCCCCAGGTTGATACAGAATCATTTTGTCGGGATGCATCGAATGGCCTGGAGCCACTCGGTATACTGGAGCGGGGTAAAAAACTAGCGCGGACGCTCCGCCTATACTTGCCCCGGAAATATGCAACTGCCATAGAGATCATCTTGGCTTCCCTGACTCCGCCGCTGACCCGCACTGATACGCTAGGGTTGGCGGTATTTTTTTACCTGCCACATGTTAGTTTTATCGCAGAGTATGGATGGGAGTTTGAAGAAAACGATGGGCATGACCCGTTCTTGGTTTCGATGCGGGCACAATATGAACTCACAAAACGATTCAGTGCAGAATTTTCCATGCGTCCATTTTTGATCAAACAACAAGAACGCACCTTATCGCAGTTGCTGGAATGGACATCTGACCCAGACCCCCATGTCCGTCGGCTTTGCTCGGAAAGTACCCGCCCCAGATTGCCTTGGGCGGCACGGATTCCCGCATTTATCACGAACCCAACTTCTGCGCTTCCGATACTCGAAGCTCTAAAAAATGACCAAGATCTCTATGTGCGAAGAAGTGTTGCAAATCATCTTGGCGATATTGCAAAAGACCACCCTGAATTTGTGTTTACAATTTGTGAGCGTTGGTTAACCGATGCGACCAACGAGGTAAAATGGCTCATCCGCCATGCACTTCGGCATCCAGCCAAAAAAGAAAATAAAACCGCACTCCAGCTCAGAGCCGCCGCAAAGTAAAGGATATCAGCAGGTACCTGGCTCTCCCAAAAACTGATCTTAAGAGAAACGATCCAACATTACCGTCAAACGGGATACACAAGATTTGTCCCCAGTGCCAGGAGTTATTATGAAAAATCGGGAAGAACCCATAGCTGTTGTGGCCGCGCAAGTTGCGCCACGCACGAAACTATCAAATTATCCAGAACCATTCGCTTCACGTATGAAGGGTCGGGAAAAGCGTCCTCTAGGAGACTTGTTTGGTCTTTCAAACTTCGGGGTAAATCTAACGCGGCTTTCGCCCGGTGCTGCTTCAGCGCTACGTCACGCCCACTCCAAGCAGGACGAATTTATCTATATTTTGCACGGGTATCCCATTTTGATTACCGATGCAGGCGAAACACAGCTTTCTCCTGGTATGTGTGCGGGATTCAAAGCCGGCACAGGAAACGCGCACCAGTTGGTGAATCGCACCAGCGACGAAGTACATTTTCTTGAGGTAGGCGACCGCAGCCCAGGAGATTCAGCACAATATCCAGATGATGATTTAAAAGCGCTTCTCGTCGAAGGAAAATGGCAATTTACTCACAACGACGGTTCACTATATTGAAGTCCATCCAACCTCACACAACATAGAAATTGTGCGATTTTTTATCAAAAAGGTTTATATGCAATACGTTTTAATCATTCACGAAGTAGCGGCTTATCCAGCATGGAAGGCTGTTTTTGATCAAGCCGCAAACATTAGAAAAAGTGCTGGAGAAATCAGCTACCAATTGTTGCGGTACGATAATGACGCAAACAACATCGTCCATTTCTCGCAATGGTCATCGCTGGACAATGCCCGGCGTTTTTTCGAGTCCCCTGAGTTAGTGGAAATCAGAAAAAAAGCCGGTGTAAAGGCGCCCTCGTTTATCTATCTGGAAGAAATAGAACATGGGGTGCTATAGCCCTAAACTTAAGCTCAAACATGGCCGCACAAATTTGCCCGCACCGTTATTGATCTGGCATGGTGAGACATAACCTCGCTCGGGCTGAAATTGTCGATCCTCCAGCTCTATCAAGCTATCAAATCGGTATGATTGATAATTAGCCAATCAGGTGCAAACCCTGCGCGCCGCCACATACAGCATCCGTAACTAAACGCCGGTCGAAAGTCGCCAGCTGTCCTTTGTGTGCGCATGCCAGCGCCAGCAAATAGCTATTAGTTACTTGGCCGGAACTCAGTAGGCGCTCCGTGTCCATCATCTCGATGTCCAGCAGGCTGATATTGTCTGGCCAAAACACATAACCGGGGAGTATCCGCAAGCCTTTCATCAACTGTGCCACCTCCGCTGGCGTGCCCGGCGAATTAGGATAGCGGGGATGCCCCACAATGCGCAGCACACCATTCTCCGTCAATGGGCAGGTCGCCCATGCCTGCTTCCCGTGCGCTGCAAACCAGTCATGCGCTGCATCGTGCTGGACATGCGCCGGATCAATCAGCGCGATCAGCACGTTTACATCGAGCAGAAAAACCCTCACGGCAACTCGTCGCGCAGATGTTGTAGCCGTCAGGCCAAGTGAGGTGGGGGCGGGAGCCGGCTGGGCCTACTGATAAATGAGTGTCCTACCCGCTGCGGTGGTGCTGGTTTGGCGTCCAGCAGTGTCGTAGAATCCGCGAGGGCACACCTTCCGGGTGCAAGAACCTCTACGAGGCAAAGACGTGTCCAACCTACCTGACTGATTAGTCATTTTTCATCTGTCGGCCAATAATGCGCATCGTACCAATAAAAAAATGTAATGAACGACGAACATCGGGGTCGTTTAGGGAGCTGATCAATTGAAACAAACCGGGTGGCTTTTCTAATGCTTCCGTTTGAGCATTCGCCATACGGACAGCATTACCGGCTGTCCAGCCCAGCGCTAAAATTTCCTCGCCTACTTTAGTGGTTTTTTCCAATGCCGCTTCATCAAGGAATTGGATATTGTCCGATATGATTGACAATAAGTCGATGATGTTGTTGAACCGACCGGCTTGTACTAATGGGGCTGTTTTTTCGATTAAGTTTTTAATGCCCTCGATAGTTGCTGGGTTATTAAGGGCTGTATCCGACATAAATTTTTCTTCAATTATATTTAACTGCATTTCTTCAGACATAAGAATTCCCCTTTAATCAAACTATCCCACGCGCAACGGCCCAATAAATACCGCGATTAAACGTTTTACGCATTAACCCCCCGAGCTTGGTAGGTGGTGCGACCTGTACATCACTCTTATAGTCGTACCAGAGTGGCATGCCGGCTTCCAATCCCATTTGAGCGATTGCTTGAACTTTTCCATCATAAATAGCAGAGGTATAACCGCGACGAATTTCCGAAGCGATATTTTCCACGACGACAGGTGACTGGTTATGGCAAGTGCCCCCGGCTTTACTAACTGGCAAATCAACGGTATCGCCCATCACATAGACATTATCGGAACCGTACATTTTCAAGGTTTCAAAGTCAGTAGGTAACCAGCCTTCATTATTTTGTGCTTCTGATTTTCCTGAATTAATTACGGCATCTACCGCGCGGATAGGTGGAGTGGCCATTAAAATATCAAACTCTTGGGAGTTACCTTCCTCCGAATAAGCTATTTTTGCTTCGGGATCAACCTTATCTAAAGTAAAACCACGTTGATATTTAATGTCTTTACTATCAAAAATGGTAGGCAACACGTCACAAGTTGGTTTCTGTAAAAATAAACAATTACGCAATAATTGAGAGACAGTAGGATAGCTATAAATAATCTCCACACGGTCTCGCACATTTCGTTTACGTAAATATTCATCAAGCATTAACGTGGTTTCGATAGGAGCAATGCCACATTGATGAGGTACATTAGGGGTTTTAGGGAAATTGACTGTTATAAATATACGGCCCTCTTCGATGGTGCGTAATTTTTGGGCAAGTTGTTGCGCCGCTTTAGTCTGGTAAAAATGATCACCTGCCTCCTTCAAGCCTTCAATGCGTTCTGGCGCGGGAACACAGCCTGTTGAAATAACAAGATACTCATAATCGTATCGTTTGCCACTTTCACAGAGGACGCGATTTTGCTTAAATTCAAAGCTTTCAACACCATCAACATGAAAAATAATTTCAGGGCGTAATAATGAACGTTGTTTGCGGACTAATTCATGAGGATGATAAGCATTAAAAGCCACATACATATTGGCTGGCTTATAAATATGGTTGGGGGAATTTGAGAGCATCATAATCTCAATTTCACCATTTAGAATTTCAGGATAAAGCTTAGCGACTAAGTTGTTAGCGGTCATCGTGCCGCCAATCCCGCCACCAACAACGATAATTCGTTTTGCTGTGCTAGTCATAATAACTCCTTTAATAGGTTATCAATTAAAGAGTCAACTCTCAGAAGCTTATTAATCATAAAGATACAGAGCTAAGTACAAGAAGACTCATTTTAATTAATCAATCGATACATTTAAGTGCGCCAGAAGGACATTGATTTACTACTTTAACGATTTCATCGTAAGCCGCTTTATCAGGCTCGATAACAAATTGCCCGTCTAAAATTTTAAATACCTCGGGCATTGATTTAACACAGTTGCCAGAATGAGAGCATCTTTGTTTATCCCATTGTATTTTCATGATGTTTAACCTCTGTCATGTTCAGCTGTTGTTGGATTAATCATGGTTGTTACTTCAGCAATAGAATTTGCCGGAAATCCACCACGTTCTGCATGTGTTTTAATGCTTTGCTTATCGGGGGCAATATAAATGCAATAGATTTTGTCGTCTGTTACATAACTTTCCACCCACTGAATTTGCGGCCCCATTTCATTCAAAATACAGCAGGATTTTTGTGATATTTGTTGCAACTCTGCTGCGGCTAATTGGCCTGCGTTAGGGATTTCTCGTTCAATAATATATTTAGGCAAATTGTCTCCTATGTTGTTATATGACCAGTCATCTTTTACTGGTTGTTAAAAAAACGATATAGACCATCATGGTCATATCGCTTTAAAATCTTTAGTTAAACGGATGTCTGTGGTGGAATTTTCACTGATAATTCAGCAGCTTTCCAAGCTGTAATGCCGCCATCAGAGATTTAACATTTAACACATCTATTTCGTATATTTGCAATTTCGCTGGTTGAATAAAATTCATTAAAATTTTTTCTTCACTCATATCAAAATGCATGGTTAATATATGTCGCTCGGTTTTGTGGTTAGTCGTAAAAAAGACCCAAACAACCGGCAGTTATATCGTCCCCGCCTTGTTTCTAATTTACAGTCAACTAGGCAACAAAATAATCATTCAGTAACGTATCGCAAAACTCTTGCAAAGGTTGCACGGACTGTTCAATTTTCATCCGTAACAACGCGCCTTGCCAGTTATTTACCAATAAGTTAGCCATAATTTCGGCACTTTTATCAGTGCGTACCGTACCTTCTTTTTGTGCTTGCAGTAATGCCTTATATTGCAACAATTTGTAGCGTTCAACAGCAGACTTTAGCGCTTGATTACACAGTTCACTGGTATCACCAATTTCACCCATCAGGTTGCCTAATAAACATCCCCCTTTGTATCCATTATTTTCCACTTCAACAATAAGTTCTGCATAGTAATTTTTTAAAGCAGTGAGTGGGTCGACTTGTGAGTGCTGTAGGTGTCTCGTTAGTAGCTCGATAAACGGTTCGATATAATGGCTAATGGCTTCAGCAGCAAAATTTTCTTTACTATCAAAGTAGCTATAAAAAGAACCTTTAGGTACATGTACGGCGTTTACAATTTCATTAATACCTGTTGCATGGTAGCCCTGGTTCATCAATAGATAGACGCCTTGGTCGAGCAGTTGTGCGCGTTTAGATAATTTGTTAATCATAATTGGCAATAAGAATACGACCGGTCATATATTTTGTCAAGCTCGGTAGTTTAGGCTGCATGAAATGAAGCCCAATATTTTACTCACGCTTGGTTTCGGTGATTGTCAAGCTAGTTGTCACCTGAATGTTTTTGTTCATGCTGCTATTTTATGCGCTAACTCTCCTTTCTTATGTTCGTCTTTAATGTGTTGATCCGGATTCAGGTGCACAACGAGAATCGACTGCCAATTTCGTGTGGCCCCGCCCCAACGTTCAGGGTATCTGTTCTTTGCCGCCTCGTAGACGATGGCACGCTTCTCCAATTAATGCCCTGTCGAGGCCAGCATGCCGCTCTGCCGGGGTCACGAAGTTGATGGCGCTGTGTCGGTGTTCTTCGTTGCGATGGTGGCTGTTGTCGGTGTTGATGCGTAACTGATTGATGACTTCAAAGCTGTTTTTGCACCAGTCTTTGATATTGACCAAAGTGTAGAACAGCGGCATGCCGTCGTCGCGCTCAAAGCTATTGCGCTCGCGCAGATGCCGGGCTGCGGCAAAGACGTCGGGGGTGACGATCTCGTCCCGCAAACGAGAGAATTCTGAATCCGTCAGCTTAACCCTGTTGAGTGCTTCGAACTTCTCCCGGAAATTCGTTTCCAGCGCTTCGCGATCTCGAATATCCGGACGGTAGATATAATTGAGCACTTCAAGCTTAGCGATCAGATCTTGCTCAATTCGAGTTTCTGTTGCTGCCATCGGGATGGTTCGGAAAGTTCAACGTAGTAATTTTACAGACACTGACTGCTTCATCGTCATTAGTGGGAATGGCATCTATACCAGTGATGCAGTCCTGAGCTACTTTCAATACTCTGCCCAGTTCTTTAAATCGCTTAGTTTTATTATCCCGCCATCTTATCATCAGTCGTAGCGGCAAAAAAACGGGATATCACACGGTGTGACTTGCGCTGCAAGAAAAACTTACTATGAATAATGGCGAATGATGATGAAGCAAAGCTCGCCGAAAAAGACCATCGGACCGGTGGCAATCAGTGCGGCGCTTGAAACGGCACGCCGAGGAAATGGCGGCGGTTGAATTCCGCTTCATTCAGAACTTTATCGTAGCGGGCGAATGCCGCCACTTCGTCGGCAGGCGAACTGTTGCTGCCGGAAAATGTAATCAGCCCGGTGCGGAAACGGCGTAAATCGGCACAGCGTTCCACCGCCTGTGCAACGGTCATATGCCCGCTTTTCATACCCAATTCCTTCAGGCTCTCCATCTTGATCCCGAGCTGCACGGTGGACGGATGAATACCGGCGCTGGTAATCGATTTCAGGATTTGCACATGGCGTTTTGTCAGCGAATCCTGCACAGGGGATGGTTTTTCTGTTTTTTTTCCGCCACCGGCTTGAAACCCCTCGTCGTAAGCCATGATCCGCGCAATCACATTGGCGCGCCCCGCAGCCAGCCCGAGCGGTTGCACCCGGGTGTGGCCGAAAATATAAACACCATCATCAAACTTGCCCGATTTGGCATCCACAAACGCAGCCGTGGCGTACGACACAAACCGTTTCTTGGTGATCAGCAATTGCGCCAGCGTGTGATACAGGATGCGGATATTATCCGCCGCAGCTTGTTCCTTTTTGGCGGCCGGATCGGACGATGTGGGTCTTGCAACCACCCAATCCTTGATTGTTTTACCCTGTTTGAACCATGCCTTCATAGTGTCACTTTGCTCACTCGGGCCGATACCGTTCACTTCGATATCGAAGCCGACGCCATCGAAATCCCAGGTGTCGAGCACATCACGGATGCGGTTGGCGTGATCGGTCATATCGGAACTTCGTGACGTGATGAACGATACAAAATTGCCCTGTGTTTGTTTGCCGAAATCGTCACGCACTTCATAACCGGCAGTGACTTGAATGCCGAGCGAATGACAAGCGCCGATCAGGTTCTTGAGCGCCAGCTCAACAAAATTCCGCTCCTTGCCGGGTTTATTGCCAACTGCGTGGCCGAACACCGCCAGCTCCGGGGAGAGATCGACCGAGCCGTCCGGCCTTCTGCCAATCGTGGCGATCAGCGAAATATCATCCAAGCCTGCGCAAAATTTGCCCATGAACGATTCGTACTGCTGCGCCGACGGAATCTGGCCTTCTATGTTATGCGCGACCGCCACGCGTTTGGTGAAATTGGCCAATCCCGTCCATAGCGACAACCGGGATCGCGCCGATACGACAGCGCGCAATGGCGTACCGGCCTCGACCTTGGGAATTAACGCCGATTGACCAACCATGCGCCACGCATACGGCACATTCAACACACGCCGGCGGATATCGGCTACGCTCCACGGATCGGTAGTGCCGCTCGACCACTTGCAGGAACCATTGGCATCGGGCTGCAAAACCTGAGACTCATTAGCACCGCGAAACACCACGACTTCGTTGCTCTTCCAGCCGAAAGCCGCTTCTTGCGCCGATGGCTCAACAAACGATGCATCGGCAAACTGTACCTCGAAATCGGCCATGCCTACAATTGCCGTCCGGTTTTCGGATCGTACGCGACCTGCACTGGCACGACCTGATCGGTCGGCAACACCTCCACCCATTGATCGAACACTTCAAAATCCTCACCCGCCTGCAACGCACGGAAACCGCCCTGCAGCGGATAAAAACCGTGCTCGTAGACTTTATCGACCGGCGTCGCCGATACGCGGTTGTCATCGTTGATTTCATCCCCCGGATAACGTCCCACTTTCATTGACTTGTCGTGTTTATCCGCGACCACATCGCATAAGTGATTGATCGCATCACGAATCGTCACGTTCGGACCGCTGTGCGGGATTTTGGCCAGTTCATCCGCAGGCGCGACGTAGCTGTCGTCCAACCCTTCGGTGCCCTCCACATGCAAACGCTGCAGCCAATTCATCGCCGCGCGTTCCTGGCCAGGCCGGATCGGGATCACCGCTTTGACCCACGGCGCATTGAGGAATGCGTTGCGCATGTTGTCGCCGTCAAGCTGCAACAACCAGCCGAGCGATGCGCCCAATTTGGCGGGATCGGATTCTTCGGTGATGTAATAATTATCCACACGGTTGTCATGCGCCCCGCCCCAGGTAACAGTGTCGGTCGCCGCAATTTGCGAATCTTTGGCTTTAATTGCAGCAGACGTGACCAGATTCTTGCTCAGCTTGCCTTTGATCTGCGTGTAAACCGAACCGCTCGCAACCGAGGGTGCCGGTTCAACGGAAGAAGGCTTGCGGATGCCGCCCAGCCCTTGATGGCTTTGGTGCAAGCGCGGCCGCCACCATTCCGGCGCGACGAAGTACAGCATTTTGTCGATATCGAATATCGTATTCAGCAGTTCCGACACCACATGCCGCGTGCGGTCGTCCGGCATCGGCAAGCCCTTGGTCAGCATGTCCTGAATCAGGCAGCGGTACACCACAATACGTTCTTCCTCGCGCAAATCCTCGTACTTGCGCGATTCGATGCGCGACATTTTGTTGATGCGGTCGCGCGCCGCTTCGACGAACGCCTGCTCGAACTCCATGCGGGTTTTTTCGTTGAATTCGCTAATCTTCTGATCGTTCTGCGCGGTGACATCGCCGCGCAGTTTCTTGGTCGGCTGCCAGGTAATCTTGGCGATCACGCGCAGCGGCGACACATTACGGAAATTGACGTGCTTGACCTTGACCGAATAACGGATCGAACCGGGTGAAACCTCGTCGACGTCATCGAGCTGTAAACGGATATCGTTGCCGCCGTAATCGAAACTGATGAAGCCATCTTCGCCATATTCGTAACCGGGCTGGTCGCATTGCGCCCTAAAACCGCCGAAATGCCACTGAATTTGCTCCGACTCGCCTTCGTTGTCATCCAGATTCACTTCCTTGCCTTCGCGGTACACTTCATCCATATCGTCTTCCGGCAAGGTGTCTTCGGTTTTCGGCACAAACGGAATGTCCATGCTCAATTCGGTGGTAACCGCCTGCGGCATCGGAATCGCTTCCGGCGGCGGCGTTTCGCCGACTTCCGGGCCTTTGGCCAAATGCACCATTTTGGCAATCCCTAATTGTCGCCCCGGATCGTCGACATACGTCTGCCAGCACAAATACGTGCCGATATCCTGTACCTGCACACCAACCTGGCGCATTTTGCGGCGCATCTCGTAATTGAGCAGATCGGGGGTGGTGTTGTTCAACACATAGCGCTTGCTTGAGGTATCGGTGGTTTCGGTGACGGTGCGGAAGGTGGATTTGTAATTCTTACGGATTTCGGTGGAAATTTTCTCGGTCTGCTGGCGCATGTGCTTGTGCGAGACTTCGCGCGCTTTCGATTGCGTGTTGGCCATATCCATACTGGCCGACGCGCTGGCGCTGCCACCGATCCAGCTTTGGTTGGCGGTGGCGTTCATGCCGAATTTGGTATCGGATTTGTTGTCCTCTTTTACCGCTTGCGACAGTTCGTCTTCCTCGGTCAGCGATTTTTCGGTGCGCAGCGTCGTTTCCAGCGAGGTTTCCAGTGTGCGCTCAACCAGCGTGCGGCGCGTGCTCACTTCGACCAGCTCGACGCTGCTGCCGGGACTGAGCCACACATGCCCGACCGCCGGGCCGAGAAAGGTATCAAACTCAAAGAAATACTGCCGGAACAAATGCACGATGCCGATCGGTGACAACCCGGCGCGGCCGAGATCCTTGAACGGGTCCATATAATCGAGCGGATCCTTGAAACTCAGCAGCTTTTGCAAATTCGCCCAGTGGTTGCCGGGCTTGTAGAACAACTGTTTCAGCGCTTCAAACTGCTTGGTTTGCTTCAGGTGCAACACATAACTCGCCACCGCCGATTCGCGTTGCAACTGCTCCGCCACCAGCGCATTGGTCTGCTCCACGCGGCTATTTGCGCGCGGCTCTTGCGCGCCGCGATACCACTCCATGATGCTCGGAATCACCTCGCGGTTCAACGTGGTCTTGATGCGTTCCTCATCAATCAACCGCTCCCAGATGCGCTCGTCGTAACGCTCCAGCGGCGGCAACTCGCGCGTTAGATTCTCGATCACGAAACTGCCCATCGCTCCCTTGCGCGGCACCTCGTTGCTGCCGGCGTCCAGCCGCGAAATCTTGTCGAGCATGCCGCGTTCGTTCAGCACCATCTCGAAATTACCGCGATAGCCTTTGAACAACTGATCGCGCACCTTGCGCAAATCCGCGCGAAACCCCTTATCGATGCGCTGCTGAATGCGCTTCGATTTCCACCCGATCATCGGCTGGTACACGCCAAAAATCTCGCTGTCGTAGGGGAGGATATTCTGATACTTGGAATAGTCGCTGATTTTTTTCATGACCGGTGCTCCTTGTGGTTGACGATTGTCATTGCGATGGAGAGGAATTTCTGCGGGTGACTATAGGGAAAAGGGAAGAATTCGTCAAACGTAGTGCTTAAAGAATCAATCCAATATCCTTTCAAAAACCTACCTGATCTATAACACGCCGATTCAAAAATATTTGCGCTTAAGCAACCCTTAAGCTTGGCCTTTTATTCTGCACACCTCTTAATGCAATAAAGGAGGTTAAAAATGTTCCGCGAATTTAATGTCACGCTGGTTTTAGCGCTGGTGGTTGTCGCCGGATTAATTTCCGCCCCGGCTTTCGCGCAAACGCCTGAGGAGGCGCTGGCTTCCATTCAAAGCGATGCGGCCAAGGCTAATTCGGGTTTCAAGGGGTTTTCAGCTGCGCGTGGGGAGAGTTTTTTCAAGACGAAACACGGTAATGAATGGAGCTGCGCCTCCTGCCATACCGAAAATCCGTCTACGCTAGGCAAGCATGCAAAGACCGGCAAAGTCATACGGCCATTTGCGCCGTCTGCCAATGCAGAACGGTTCACTGACCCAAGCAAGGTAGCAAAATGGTTCAAGCGCAACTGTAACGACGTGCTTGATCGCCTCTGCACACCGCAGGAAAAAGGCGATGTGCTTACTTATCTGCTTACCGTTAAAAAATAACCAAGGAGATTGATATGTCGATATGTTATAAAAATTTTCCACATAGGCTTGTTTCGGCCTTGCTGGTTATGGGTGTAACAATGTCCATCGCACAGGCTGGTGACCGCGCTGAAAAATACAGCGGCGAAAATCGCGGCAAACCAGTTCAACCTTCACAAGTTAACGCAAAATTTCAGCAGGAATGTTCTACCTGTCACATCGCATATTCGCCAGGATTGCTGCCTACTGCATCTTGGCGCAAGGTCATGGGCAGTCTAAATAAGCATTTCGGTTCGGATGCTTCTCTGACAGATCAGGAAAACAAGGAGATCACCGCTTTTCTGGTGAGCAATGCTTCCAACCGCTGGAATGCATCGACAGCGCCATTGCGGATCACTGAGGCTGCCTGGTTTAAGCGCAAGCACGGTAGCCACGAAATTCCCCCGACTGTTTGGAAAAATCCAAAGGTGAAGAGCCCGGCTAATTGTGCGGCCTGCCACCAACAGGCGGACCGGGGTGATTTCAGTGAACGTCATATAAAAATACCCAAGTAAAAGGAGATCACCATGAGTCAACGTATCTTGGTTTGGGATGTGCCGACGCGGGTTTTCCATTGGCTGCTGGTACTGTCATTCAGCGGCGCGTTTCTAACTGCTGAAACGGAGCGTTACCGCGATATCCATGTGATGCTCGGCTACACCTTGCTCGGCTTAATCGCGTTCAGGTTACTGTGGGGATTTTTCGGCACGCGTTATGCGAAGTTTCGCTCTTTTTTGTTCAAACCGAATGAAATTGTCGCTTATTTAGTAGCGTTGCTTAAAGGCAAGCCTGCGCATTATGTAGGACACAATCCGGCGGGAAGTGTGGCGATCTGGTTGCTGTTGATACTGGGTATCTTGTCTGGAGTAACCGGGGTGATATTGTTTCAAGACATCGGTGGCGATGTGATGGAAGAATTACATGAAGCCACATCCAATGCCATGCTGGCCATAGTATTTGTCCACATAGCCGGAGTGGTGGTGAGCAGCTTAATGCACCGCGAGAATCTGGTGCGCTCCATGGTAAGCGGTTTCAAATCCGCAGAGCCGAATGAAGGCATCCGTCGCTCATATCTCTGGCTGGGTGTCATAATGCTGGCCGGTGTTGTGGCATTCTGGGCTGGTTACCCAGCAACCGGCCTGGTGACAACAAGTGAAAAAGTGGCGCAAGCCGGGCAACACAGCAATGACTGAAAATTGTTATTTTTTGCAAGTAACAAGTCAAGGGCACCTCTAAAAATTAAGAGTTCTAAGCAAGACTAGGCGCGAATAAAAAATGTTGACGCAGCATATATATTGATATGTAAGGAAACATTTTTTGTGAGCAACAACGTATTGTGACGAAATCTGAATTTTTAGAGGCGCCCTTAAAACTAAATCGCAATAGTTCTGCGCCATTGTTTAGGTGAAAAAATGCGCATATTGGTAGTCGAAGACGATGCCCTGCTGGGCGATGCAATCCAGGTTGGTTTGAGACAATCCGGCTACGCCGTGGACTGGATGAAAGACGGCGTCTCGGCAGCGCAGGCACTCTCTACCGAGCCCTACGCGGCAGTGGTTCTGGATTTGGGGCTGCCGCGCCTTTCCGGATTGGAAGTGTTGCACCGTCTGCGCAGCCGAAATATCCAAACAAATGCCCAGACGCCCGTGTTGATCCTGACTGCGATGGATACGGTGGATGACCGCATCAAAGGGTTGGATACTGGTGCAGATGACTACATGGTCAAGCCATTTGACATGGGGGAATTGGCGGCCCGCTTGCGCGCACTGGTGCGCCGCGCCAGCGGGAAAACTACCCCGTTACTACAAGTTTCCGGAGTCAAACTTGATCCCGCTGCCCATTGTGTACTGTACCAAGATAGATTGGTTGAGCTTTCGGCCAAGGAATTCGCGTTATTGCATGCCCTAATGCTTAACTCGGGGAAAGTGCTTTCGCGCGCCCGGCTTGAAGAACAACTTTATGCTTGGGGCGATGAGGTCGAAAGCAACACGGTGGAAGTGCATATCCATCATCTGCGCCGCAAGCTTTTTCCTGAACTGATCGAAACCATACGCGGTGTGGGCTACTTAATGCCGCGCGATAAGGCAATCTGAAATGTGGCGACGCACATCACTCAAACAACGGCTGCTTGTTTTGGCGCTGACAGCGATCACACTGGTCTGGCTCGGCACAACTGCATTTACCTACCATCATGCGCGCGAGGAGTTCGACGAGGTGCTGGATGCACACCTGGCACAGGCGGCTGCGCTATTGGTTGTCCAATCATCGCATGATCTTGACGAACTCGAAACAGAGCATGCGCCGCTGCTGCACAAGTATGCCCGCCGGGTCGCATTTCAGGTATGGGATAAAGGACACCAGCTCCGCCTGCATTCGGCCAACGCTCCACAACAACCTTTGGCCAACGAAGAGCGCGGCTTCAGCGACCACACCATCGACGGGCACCGCTGGCGCGTATTCAGTACCTGGAATGAATCCGCCGAATATTTGATCCAAGTGGCGGAACGTGCCGATGTGCGCAACGAACTGGCGCGCGGTATCGCTAGCAATCTGCTCAAACCGCTGTTTATTTCTTTACCGCTACTGGCACTGCTGCTATGGATTGCAGTGGCGCGCGGCTTGCGCCCGCTGGACAAGTTGACCCGCGAAGTGGAACAGCGCGCGCCGGACAATCTTGCCGCGCTGGATGCGTCATCTGCCCCGCGCGAAGTGGTGCCGCTGATCGAACGGCTCAACCGGCTGTTCATCCGCATCGAAGCTTCCATGCAAAAAGAACGGCGCTTTACCGCAGACGCCGCGCATGAATTACGCACCCCGGTGGCCGCGATCAAGGCGCAAGCACAAGTGGCCAGAGCGGCTTGCGACGAAGCGGAGCGCAACCATGCGCTCGACAACGCGATTCTCGGTTGTGACCGAGCCGTCCATCTGATCGAACAATTGCTGACCCTTGCCCGCATCGACACCTTGGGCAATGACGTGACTGAAACCTGCCAGCTGAGAGTTATCGCCGCTGAGGTAATCGCCGCAATCGCCCCGGCTGCACTGAGCCAAAACGTACGACTCGAATTGACGGAAGGCGCCGAAGTGGAGGTGCGTTGCAACCCGGTATTACTGCGCATCCTATTGCGCAATCTGATCGACAATGCCGTGCGCCACACACAGCCAGGAACATTGGTTTGGGTCAATATCACCAATCAGCAAGGGCTTGCTTATCTGTCGGTAAATGATAATGGGCGCGGCATCCCGGAAGCGGAACTGACAAGGGTCTCAGAAAGGTTCTATCGCCCCATAGGCACAAGCGCCAGCGGTAGTGGTTTGGGGCTATCTATCGTCAATCGTATCGCCGAGATTCATGGTGCTTCCTTGCAAATCGCGCCACAGATTTCAGGAGCTGGATTGAGTGTAACGGTAGTTTTCAAGCTATAACATTCGACTGTGTGGCAGGCAACATGGTTTTGAGCGTAAAAAAACCGGGCAATTTTTTAATTGCCCGGTCGCGTGTATCGGTAAAACAAAACATTAGAATTTAAACGTGATACCGGTCGACACGAAATCGATGTCAGTTTCACCAGTGGTGGCGTCATCCCCCATCTTTTTTAAACGCTCCCACTCAGCACGAATGGCAAGATTCGAGGTGAAATCGTACTTTGCGCCAAAGCCGAAGTTAGCGCCAGTGCTGGATTCTTTTTGGTTGTTCCCAGCAAAACCAATAGCGGAAACACTAGTTTTTAGCTCGCTTCTAACCAAACCAAGTTTGCCGAACACAGAAAACCCATAAGTGATAGGTGCCGTAAAAACACCTGCCAATCCCCAGGCACTAGCTTTAGCGGATAAATTAGCAGGAACAACGGCGCTGCCATTCAATATGGTGCCATTAGCGGTAGCTTTACCCAAGTCGAAATAGGTGGCTTCAATTCCCCATACTGGATCGATCTGGTAACCACCATATATCTTGTACCCCGTATCTTTGTCATCAATATTGGTGGCCACACCAGGCTCGATATCTTTGAATTTGGACTGACCAACACTGCCGCCGACGTAATATGTGGATTGGCCTGTTGCGGGTGCTGCTATTGTTGCGGGGACAATAAAAATGCTTCCTGTTCCCAGTAATGCAACTGTACAAACTATTTTTTTCAATTTCATGATTTACCCTTTCGCGTAGTTGAAAATTTTGCTCCGATAAGAACGTTAGTTTCTAACCAGGTAGTTACTATGCAACTCTCTTTGTAAGGAAATGTCAGTCGTAATAACATTTCCCTGATTATTAAAGACGCTAGCGCAAATTTTGTTATGCCTACGCGGGTAATCTTTTTTGGTGGCGAGCAAAATTGTCTCGCCACCTCTCTATTTTTACCTTCTGACAGAGCTCAGATTTAAATATCGGCGCATTCAGGTTTAATGGATTTATCCGCGCGCATATAACGCTTCCAGCAATTCCACTTCAAACACCAATGTTGCATTCGGCGGGATGGCGCGCCCTGCACCACGCACACCATAGCCTAGTGACGCTGGAATAGTCAGTTTACGCACGCCACCGACCTGCATGCCTTGCACGCCTTCATCCCAGCCAGCTATCACTTCTCTTGCGCCAAGAGTGAATTGGAAAGGATCGTTTCTATCTTTGCTGGAGTCGAATTTAGTGCCATCTGTAAGCCATCCGGTGTAATGCACGGTAACGGTGTGTCCGCCTTGGGCGGGAGCTCCCCCATTACCAATGGTGATGTCTTCATATTGCAATCCGGATGGGGTGGTAATTGTAGTCATGTTTTTCCTTGTGAGTTGGTTTAGAGTTCGTTATTCCCGCTTTTATTGGAATGACGGTTATTCTTGCCTTTTTGCACGTTCTGCTGCTTGTATGGTATTCGCTATCAGCATGGTAATAGTCATTGGGCCAACACCGCCGGGCACAGGGGTGATATAGCCTGCTACTTCTTTTGCACTTTCAAAATCAATGTCGCCCACTAGTTTGCCGTTTGGCAGACGGTTAATACCGACATCAATTACAACTGCGCCGGGTTTAATCATATCGCCAGTAATCATCTGCGGTTTGCCAGTGGCGACCACTAAAATATCGGCATCCCGTGTGTATTTGCCCAGGTTCACTGTCCTGGAGGTGCAAATGGTGACGGTGGCGTTTTTATGCAACAGCAGAAGCGCCATTGGTTTGCCGACGATATTGCTACGGCCAACTACCACGGCGTGTTTGCCTTCGATTTCTATGCCCATTTTCTCCAGCAATTTCATTGTACCAGAAGGTGTGCAAGGCGGAAATAAGGTGGTGTCGGTGACTAATGCGCCAACATTCATCGGATGAAATCCATCTACGTCCTTGTTCGGGCTGATGGCTTCCAGCACCTTTTGACTGTCGATGTGACTGGGCAAGGGGAGCTGTATCAGCAGGCCATGGATCGCCGGGTCAACATTCAATTCAGCGATCTTTGCCAGCAGTGTTGATTCTTGTGTGTCTGCGGGCAGGGCAATATGTTCGGAATAGAGCCCAACTTCGGCGCAGGCCTTTACCTTGTTGCCAACATACACCTTTGAGGCAGGATCTTCACCCACGATGATGACTGCCAAGCCTGGAGTCAGGCCGCCTGACTTTAGCTCATCCACACGAGCCTTCCACTCGGTGCGTAATTCTTGAGCGATAGCCTTACCGTCAATGATGCGAGCTGTCATTTTTTATTCCTTGAGTTTAAAACGAATGTCTTTTTGGTGCATTTGATAGTTGGCAACCTCGATCATGATTTTGAAAAAGCTTTTTCAACGCAAGAATTCTGAATCTTCATCCAGTTTGAACTCATGATGTGGGGTTTTTTGTGTGCATTGAAAGACGCTAATTGTAACATTCAGTGAATAGAAAATAAGGGCGAGAGATATGGGGCTTAGCGGTAGCCCCCTAAATGACCTACTGAATGGGGTTCATAATTGGGGTTCACAACAAAGGTACGATCATTAGCGCCACAATATTCATGATTTTGATTAACGGATTGATGGCAGGGCCAGCGGTATCCTTATAAGGATCGCCGACGGTATCGCCCGTTACCGCTGCCTTGTGGGCTTCGGAGCCCTTGCCGCCGAAGTTGCCCTCTTCAATATACTTTTTGGCGTTATCCCATGCGCCACCCCCGTTGGTCATGGAAATTGCCACGAAAATGCCAGTCACGATAGCGCCAACGAGCACGCCACCCAATGCTTGTGCCCCGAGGGCTAGACCGACAATTACCGGGACTGCAACCGGCAGCAATGAGGGCACGACCATTTCCCTGATAGCGGCTTTAGTCAGCATATCAACGCAAGTTCCATATTCAGGCTTGCCGGTACCTTCCAAGATGCCGGGAATTTCCTTGAATTGGCGGCGCACCTCCACCACCACAGAACTGGCGGCACGGCCGACCGCGGCCATCGCCATGGCAGCGAACAAATAGGGCACCATGCCACCGATGAAAAGGCCGATGATTACCATGTGATTAGATAAATCGAAAGTTAATCCCAGGTGATTAGCGGAAAGTGCATGGGTGTAATCGGCAAACAGTACCAATGCCGCGAGGCCGGCAGAGCCGATGGCATAGCCCTTGGTCACGGCCTTGGTGGTATTGCCTACCGCGTCGAGGGGATCTGTGATATTGCGGATGTTGTTCGGCAGCTTGGCCATTTCGGCAATACCACCGGCGTTGTCGGTAATCGGGCCAAAGGCATCAAGCGCCACGATGATCCCGGCCATAGAGAGCATTGAAGTCGCGGCGATAGCGATACCGTACAAACCGGCCAATTCATAGGCGCTCCAGATAGCCATACACACCGCCAATACTGGTGCAGCGGTAGACTTCATTGATACTCCCAAACCAGCGATCACGTTGGTGCCATGGCCAGTGGTGGAAGCTTCAGCAATATGTCTTACCGGGCTGTATTCAGTCGCGGTGTAGTACTCGGTGATCCACACCAGTATGGCCGTCAGCGCCAATCCAATGAAAGCAGAACCATATAACGCGTTAACGGAATAAACGCCGTTGTCGCCCATTAGCCACTGGGTGATGGGATAGAAGGCGATCAGCACCAACACGGCAGATGCTATCAAGCCGCGGTAAAGCGCGTTCATAATCTTGCCGCCCTCCCGTGCTGTCACAAAATAGGTGCCTATGATGGAAGCGATGATCGAGAATCCGCCCAACGCCAGTGGGTAAATCACCGCGTTAGAGCTGGAATTGGCCATCAGTAAACCACCCAAGAGCATGGTGGCGATAATGGTTACAACATAGGTCTCAAACAGGTCGGCAGCCATGCCAGCGCAATCGCCGACATTGTCGCCGACGTTGTCGGCAATTACCGCCGGGTTGCGCGGATCGTCCTCGGGAATGCCTACTTCGACCTTGCCCACCAAGTCTGCGCCTACGTCAGCACCTTTAGTGAAGATGCCGCCACCAAGACGGGCAAAGATAGAAATCAGCGAGCCGCCGAAAGCCAGGCCAACCAAGGCATGGGTTGCTTCCATAGGGGTGCTGCCCATTGAAATGGTGAGGAAGGTGTAGTAACCCGCTACGCCCAGCAGTCCCAAGCCGACTACCAACATGCCAGTGATGGCCCCCCCTTTGAAAGCGACATTCAAAGCTGCATTGAGGCCGGCGTGTGCAGCTTGCGCGGTACGCACGTTGGCGCGCACCGACACGTGCATACCGATATAGCCGGTTAGACCCGACAGAATCGCGCCGAGGGCGAAGCTTATGGCTGTTTTCCAACCCAAATCCGGTATAAGTAAAATCACCAGAAACAGCGTTACACCGACGATGCCTATCGTACTGTATTGCCGGTTCAGGTAGGCAGAAGCGCCTTCCTGTATGGCAGCGGCGATCTCCCGCATTCGATCGTTGCCGGTCGACTGGGCCAAAATCCATTTAACAGAAACCGCTCCATAAATGAGCGCTGCCATTGCGCATAACAGCGAAAACATCAGCCCACCAGACATAAGTTTCTCCTTGTAGGGCGCCTCTAATTAAATCAGTCTTTAAAATAGATGCCGTTTCAGCAACCGCCATTTCCGCGAAAGCGGGAATAACGGGGTGGTAGATTTTGCTTGTTATTACGACCTTTTTAAATATTGGATAGGTTGGCTAAATGTTTTATGCGGTGCTTAATCTATATCTTAAAATCGTCCAGTTTCTTGGGTATCGCCACATTTTTGAGCCGAATGTACTGCGGTAAGCCGTCTTTGTAAGGGGGGTAATCTTCGCCTTTGATCAGCGGAGCGAGGTATGCACGGCACTTATCGGTGATACCGAAACCATCCCTGGTGATAAAGTTGCGCGGCATCTTTTTTTCTACGTTAGCTACGTTCTTAAGCGGAGCAACGCCAATTTTCCACTTGTAGGGCTTGTCGGCGAGCCGGACAATGGTGGGCATAACGGCGTTTTCACCCTTCAATGCCAGTTGCACCGCGGCCTTGCCGAGCGCATAGGCCTGTTCGACGTCGGCCTTGGAAGCAATATGGCGCGCGGCACGTTGCAGGTAATCAGCCACCGCCCAATGGAATTTGTAACCCAGCGCATCCTTCACCATGTTGGCTACCACCGGCGCTACGCCACCCAGCTGGGCGTGGCCGAAAGCATCCCTCAACCCTTGGTCGGAAAGAAACTTGCCGTCCGCACCTTGCACGCCTTCTGAAACCACTACTGAGCAATAGCCATGCCGCTTTACCATGGCATCGACTTTAGCCAGAAATTTTTCTTTATTAAACGGGACTTCGGGAAACAAGATGACAATTGGCAACTCGCAATTCACATCCGAGGCCAGACCACCGGCAGCGGCTATCCAACCCGCATGTCTGCCCATCACTTCCAGCACAAATACCTTAGTTGAAGTCTTGGCCATGGAAGCAACATCAAAACTGGCCTCCCGTACCGATACGGCGACATATTTGGCGACCGAGCCGAAACCAGGGCAGCAGTCAGTGATGGGCAAATCATTGTCGACTGTTTTGGGTACATGGATTGCCTGAATCGGGTAACCCATTTTATCCGCCAGTTGCGAAACTTTCAGGCAGGTATCAGCAGAATCACCGCCGCCGTTATAAAAAAAATAACCGATGTTGTGTGCCTTGAAGACTTCGATCAACCGCGCGTACTGCAATCTGTTTTCTTCAATACCTTTCAGCTTGAAGCGGCAGGAACCGAATGCACCGGACGGTGTGTAGCGCAGTGCCGCAATGGATTTGGCGGAATCCTTGGTCGTATCGATCAGGTCTTCAGTCAGCGCACCGATGATACCGTTACGGCCTGCATAGACTTTGCCGATTTTGTCCTTGTGCGCACGCGCCGTTTCGATCACACCACAAGCCGATGCGTTGATTACTGCGGTTACACCGCCGGATTGGGCATAAAATACGTTTTTCTTTGTCATTGGTTGATGACTCCATATGAATTTATTGAATTTTCTAACCATTGATTGGAAATGCAGAAATTTATCTTACTCCATTTTAATGGTCCAGATAATCAAATAATGACCTGCATCTAACACGGTGTCTGGTTATTCACCAGGTGACTAGCCTACCAGCTCATTGGCCAGCATCTCAGCTTGCTTTAACACCGTTTCAGTAGCAAGCAATTGGTCGTGCTGCATTATTTACTCGGCCATTAAATATTGAACTTAATTTAATGATGGCATGCCAGACTACGCATGGAACAACAAAACGGAAAGACACTCCCGATGCAGGCATTAGCCGAAAGGCGCAGCAGTCAAACTTCGGGGAAAAGGGATGCTGGTAAATAACGTAGCGCGGGAGTACAAACTATCGCGAGGCACGGTCATCGCTGCGCATAAGGCATATTGTCTGGATGGTTGGGCGGGGATGGCATTAAAACCACGTGGGCGCTCCACGGGAGTAGGACGAAGGCTGAATGCTGAACAGGAGAGCGAAGTTCAGAAACTTATTCGCGATAAGACCCCAGACCAGATAAAGATGCCGTACGCCCTATGGAGTCGCACTGCAGTGATGGAATTGATAGAGCAACGGTTCAAGATAAAACTGCCTGTCCGGGCGGTTGGAACGTATTTGGCGCGCTGGGGATTTACCCCCCAAAAGCCGATAAAGAAAGCTTACGGGCAACATCCAGCCGAGGTGAAGGCATGGCTAGCGAAACAGCAGGACGAGATTGAAATGTTTTACCTACCGAGTTACAGCCCTGATTTGAACCCAGGTGAAATGCTGAATGCCGATCTTAAACAGGCAGTGACGACCAAGGCATCTGCGCGAACAAAGGGGGGCCACTACTCAAGACGACTACCAGTCATATGCGCAAGCTACAGAAATCACCCAGGCATGTAAAAAACTACTTTGAACATGCTCCTGTAAAATATGCGGTTTAAGTTCAACAATTTATTACCGGATCAATAAACCAACGCTTTGTCCCCATTACTTATCGCAATTAAAGCAATTAAAGCCAATGGCGGTAGCAGTGATAATCCTCCTCAGTAAAGAAACACGGCTCGCGATTGATTCCTCGCTGCACAACGTGCTTCGGTATATCAGCTAGCTTAATACGTGGGCGACGTGGCATGGTGGCTCAAAATTAAATGCGATGCTGACCCCTTTTGACTTGAGCTTCACAGTTTATGTTCTTCCCTGGGCGGCTAATGCGGCGTCCCTCTCGACTGCCGGGTTAGGCATACGGTGAATATCACGGCCTCGTTGGTAAGAAAACTTAACGCCCAAAAAACATTCGTCGATCTTCATCATTGTGTAAGCTGTGTTTGGCAATGTGGTAAATAGCTGGCTTAACGGCCTGTGACCACAACCGAAAAGGAAGCTCATCAATGCAAATTTCAGCGACTACAGTACAGAAATCCTTGTTGTAGCAGTCTTGAAGGATTTTCAAGTTTGTCGATGGAAAGCTGTCCTTGAACTCCTTGTTGAACTCAGGGTAGAAGTAGCGAATCAGAGCAGCTTCATACAAGGAAATACGCTCTTCCTCTGAAGTGTTGAATAACTTCTCTAATCCAGACTGAATCCGCGCACTTCCCTCGTCCCTGTTCTTAGCAAATGGATTTATTGTCGTTATCAACTGATTATTCGGCTGAACAGAAAGTAGTAATAGCGTTAGCCTATACCCGTTAGGTACTCCCTTCAGAGCAATTTTCTGGAGGGTTTCATGTTTTAGAAGTCGATCAATCGCATTTCTTGAACCGTCTTGTCCATAGGCCTGCCCTACGTACTTGACTTCAAAGTTGATTGCTTTCGAATCCGAACTAAGACGTGCCAGCATCTCAGTCTCATCCGGCCAACATCTCTGGCCGGATGCATCTTCCAAGTAATGCAGATCGCCGTCCATCTTTAGTGAAAGTTCTGAGGAGAGTTCATAACCAACGATGTGCTCTGCTCCTAGTACCTCAAACTTAAGCTCTAGCGTGTTGTCGTTTTGTAGGGCGTTAATGAAATCAATTTTTGGGGTATAGCCAATAAGATATATGTGGCAAGTTTCAATGACGCTCATTAGCGGAGCGAGGGCTTCTTTGTTGTAAATACCTTCGGCAGGGATTGTGCAATAGTTAAAGGCATACATTCCCAATGCATGCTCAATATCGAATGCGGCTTTCCCAAAAAAATCTTCCTTACTCAACTGTTTTCACTCTCTTGCCTGTTCGGACACATTTAGTTTTTGGAATAAATGGGGTCAATAAATGGGGTCAGACTCGATTTAATCTTCAAGTTAAATCGAGTCTGACCCCAATTTACCCTCGGCGCTCGGCGATCATCACCATGGACCCGCCAGGCCGCATATGCCAAAAGGCCGTAGCTGATCACGTTGATCACGCCAGGCGAAGTCAGAGCAACAGTTTCGTCCACGATTGGATTCCTAAGGCCTAACGTTTGTCCCTTGGAACGAAATGTTAGACGCTGCGCGCATAAGCATTGCTCAATGTTGAATAGAATATACGGCGCTTGGTAGATATCGCCTCCTTGTGAGATGCGAGGGCATCCGATGTACACTTTTTGCCATCAATGTTAGCAATTTTGAAGAAAGCGTCCAATGCGGTGCGAAGCTCCTGTAACTGCGTTTCTGCGTCATTTTCGCCCAACAGAAGCAGCTTGGCTCCACTTGAATTTAGAACTGTAAAACTTTCAAAAAATTTTGACTGTAGCGAATCTAGCTGAGCCTTATCTGCATCAGTAAGTTTTTCTCCCTTGTCGCGTTTGTATACTCCGTTGCCAAGATTTGACCAGTAAAGCGAGGCAGCATTACATGCACTATCTACAGATTCTATGACTAACTCAATAATTTGTCTTCTTCGTTCGTTCAGTGCTTTCTTTGCCTGAATTGAATTGTTTAGCCATGCAACCCATACACCAAATGTGCCACCAATAAGCGCGCCCAAGCCAATCTTTACAGCACTGTCTGCAACGTCAACCCAGGTAGTCAAATCAGCCATATTTTTCTCCAGTGTCTAACGTAATTGAGTTAAGGGCATAAATGGGGTCAGACTCGATTTAACTTGAAGATTAAATCGAGTCTGACCCCATTTATTTTGGTTTTGGTTTCATTTATTGGTTTCATAAGCGAGTAATGCTGCCTATATCGGTACACATTATCAAGCATCACCAACTCCCCAATACTTTTCATTACCTAAGTCGTTGCATTTGGCTAAATTTTTATTATAGAGCGGCCTAAAATTCTGTAGGTGGAAGTTCAAGCTGTTTCTCTGGATCCCCTCAGTTACTTGATCGGCCACTCTCTTAAACTCAATGCATTATTGTCTTAAATACGGGGATCATTATAGTCTTCATTATTTCATGTCTGAGAATGCTGCTTCAGTTTAAGCTGGCTTCGTCGTCCAGCCGATAAAGGTTGTAACGCGCCTTGTAGAAACTCGGATCGAGTTGCAATGCAATAGTAAATTCGCGCCGTGCTTCATCATTTCGGCGGGCTAACATGTACGCATAACCAAGGTTGTTATGCACGCGCGCCTTGTTAGGCGACCTTATTGCGGTATCTTCCCATAAACGAATCTCGCTCACATAGTCCTGGTTTCGCAGAACAGTAAGGGAAGCCAAGCCTAGCAGCAGTAGCGCAACGAAAGCCTGGGTTCTTGTTCCGTCCGTCCACAACCTCAGCTCGATACACAAAGCAAGAGAGAGTGGCCATCCGGCCAGATACATCTGACGGTCGTTGGCGATATCGATACGCGGCAGAAAAAGATGCAACGGGATTAGCTGCAACATCGCCCACGCCAAGGCGAAACTGATCCACGGGCGTTCACGCCAGCAGACTACCATGATCACGAATAACGCAAGAAAGAAGACCAGTGGCAGCAAAATGGCGGAAAAATCGTTTTGTAGCAATAGGTCCGGATCAATATTCAGCCATAACGGTAAAGCCCATTGCCGCATTAGGTAGGAAAAGGCAGTAATTTGATTTGCTATATTGCCTTGCAAAGAATTGAGCTGGGCACTGCGTTCCATATGTGACAGGTAGCTGTCGTTGAACAGAAAAATCAGCGCGCCCAAAATCAGCACCAACCAGCTCGGCCATTGCGGCCTCAGGGCGCGTTTCCATTTGCCGCCACAAGCATATTCCCACAACAACAGCACCAGCGGAAACGTCACGGCGGTTTCTTTGACGCCCAAGGCAATGACGAAGAGCAGCGGAGCCAACCCATACACTTTGACGCTGTTTTGCTGCGTGCGTCCGCTGATGTAAGCGAGCAGCCCTGCCAGATAGAACAGCGTCATCAATGAAGTGGAACGGCCGCATATATAAGTGACGGCCTCGGTATAGACGGGGTGGGCGGCAAACAACAACGCGACGAAAAACGGAACGTGCCGGAGTTTATCCTGCTGCCATTGTTGCTGCACAAAGGCCTGCGCTAATCTGTAGACCAAGTAAGCATTGGTCAGATGGATTAGCAGGTTGGTGAGATGAAATCCGATCACACCCGTGCCCATTGTCCAGTTGAGCGTGTAGCTGAACTTGAGCAGGGGTCGGATGCCGAGGGATAAACCTTCTGCCCAGCCTGCCCAAGAGTGTACGCCCGGATTGTTGACGATTACATTGTAGTCATCGAACTGGAATGTGCCGTTAAGTGCATTTGCGTAGCAGATTGATACTGCCAGCGTGAGCCATAGCAATACGCTGAAATCCGTTTCAGGAAGCCGCACGGGCATGATCGAAAGCGAGATCGAGAATGTCTACAGCATCCCACCAACGGTCTTTGCCATGCAACATCACGAGCAGCACCTCGTGACCACTTCGCTTGGCAAAGGCTACAAGACACTTGCCGGCATTGGGTGTGTAACCGGTCTTGAGGCCGAGTGCGCCATCGTAGCGACCGATCAGCGCGTTCTTGTTTGCCAGCGTGTAAAGCTTCTTGCCGTCTAACGTGGCGATCTGCAAGTTTTTTTGCGAGGTAATTTCGAGCAATGAGGGATATTTGAGTAACTCATGCGCCAACCGCGCAAGATCATGTGCGCTGGAATAGTGTTGGGTAGCGTCATGCCCGCAGGCGTTGGTAAAATGTGTGTCGCGCATACCAAGCTCTTTTGCGCGGCGATTCATTTGAGCCACAAAGCGTGTTTCACTTCCGCCCAAGTGATCGGCAAGCGCATGGCAAGCGTCATTGGACGACGCGGTCATCGTAGCGGCGAGCAAGTCTTGCACACGGAAGCGTTCGCCAGCCTTGAGCACGATACGCGAACCCGTCTCAAGTGTAGATGCCAGGCTGATCGATACCGCTTCTTGTAACTGTCCTTGTTCAAGAACCAGCAGCGCGGTCATCAACTTGGTCAAGCTGGCAGGCGGCAAGCGATCATTGGGACGATGTTCCCAAATGGGTGCACCATCCACTTTGACGAGATAGGCGTTAGCGGCCTGTGGAAAAGGATCGGGCTGCGCCTGTGCCGCCATGATGTGGCACCACAGGAACAGCCCGACTAAATACTTCATTCTTTAAAAACCGAACAACCCCTTCAGTTTTTTGATCCCTTCCAACATATTATTGGCTGGGTTGTTTGCGGAAGGCTTCTCGTCGGCTGGATTGTTTGCAGAGGGCTTGTCGTTGGCTGGATTGTTCGCAGAGAACTTACCCGATTCATGGGAAACATCCGCTTCACTTGGCTTACTATCATCCACAACGTCTTTCACGCCGCCCATGCATAGTTGGAAGCTCTCAGCGCTAGTCTTGCCTGTGTAGCTGCGGCCCTCGCATGCTTTGCGGCGTCTTTCTTCGCGATAAACCTTAGCTTCTGCCGGACAGTATGCAGATAGCTGCTGATAATTATTGCCATTAAGCCCCTTACAAATCGTCTTGGTGGTGGCAGCCATATCCAACTTACACTCTTTAGCGATGGAAGCGCTTTTTGGTTGTTGATCATGCTGAAGTAGCATGGCATAGGTTTGCACGTCTTTAGAGGCATCCTTGCGCACAATATCGCACAACTTTTTGCGCTGGTCGGCGCAATTGGTAAAGATGTGATCAGCGCTGCCGATCCAGACAACCGCGCTGTCGTATGCAGAGGTGTCACACATTTGCGCTTTTGCTTTAATAAGCAACTCTTCCGAATCACAAGCTCCTCCAATGCGCTTGCCGCTGAAAGCCATGTTCATACTAACTTCCTGGCCTTCTGATTTGCCTGATAACTGCATCTTGCCTGCGTAGCCATTGGAAGTGGCAGTTTGCTCGCCAACGCCTGTCATTATCTCCCCGTTATGGTCGCAACGCGCTTTCCACGAGACTTTATTACCAACGTTTTTGATGTCGGACATCTGGCAATTCTTGTCGCCGGAAGTCTTTCTGGGATCGTTTTCGCCGCCTTTGGCTATACACACCTTCGTCGTAGTGGCGGGCATCGCGAAAGGCATGCCAGGAATTTCCATCTTGGAAGAGATTTCCCAGTATTCACCAGGTGTGGCATAGGCTACAGCACCTAACATACTCATCATCATGACTATAATGGCGGTAAAGTATTTATTCATGATCGTTCCATAAAATTGATTGGTTGCTGAGAGATTATAAATCTAAGCCTAGCTGCGCGTTGAATTTTACCCGCTCTCAACTTACCCTATGAGTTCAAGTTCAAAGTACAACGGCTAAAGGAAGCTTACTATAGCGCATAGCTTTTCCGGGAAATACTCTTTGCTATTTGCAAAAATAAATCTTCCAGAAAAGGAAGTCCATAAGTTGAACAAACAGCGTTTTACCGATGTTCATCATGGCAGCCTCCGGCAGAAAAACAGGGATACGACTAGAACCGCTCTTTGCCAATATCCTTCATTGCTTGGAATTCTGAATCTATCATGGCTTTCAGCGATTCACCCTTTCGTTTAACCGGTCCGCAGTGAGTTAAATTCAGAGTTGGGCGCACGGTTGAGCAATGCCTCGACCGCGCTCGCTGCCGGAACCTGCTCATATAATACGCTGTAAACCGCAGCACAGATCGGCATGTCTACGCCCAGGCGTTGTGCCAAGTGATGCACTTCTCGCACGGTATAAACGCCCTCCGCCACGTGCCCCAGTTGACCCAGAATGTCCGGCAACGCCTGTTGTTTTGCCAGCAAAATGCCAACCTGTCGGTTGCGCGACAGGTCACCGGTGCAAGTTAAGATCAAATCGCCAGCGCCAGACAACCCACTCAAGGTTTCCGCACGCACACCCATTTTCAATCCCAGCCTCGTCATTTCTGCCAGCCCGCGCGTAATCAGCCCGGCGCGTGCATTTTGCCCATAACCCATGCCTTCGGCGATGCCAGCGGCAATAGCCAGCACGTTCTTGACAGCGCCACCCACCTCTACACCCATTACATCGGTGCTCGAGTAGATACGCAAGGACGAATGATGCAAGGATTGCGCCATCTGCTTGGCAAATTCTCCATCACTAGACGCCAAAATCATGGCCGTGGGAAGACCGCGCGCCACTTCCAAAGCGAAGCTTGGCCCGGACAGCACGCCGCAGGTAAAATTTTTCGGTAACGTTTCTGCGGCCACTTGATGCGGCAGCTGTGTGGTGCCCGCCTCGAAGCCCTTGCACGCCCAGATTACTGGAATCGGCATGGGCATTGCCGCAATCTGCTGTAGCGTGGCACGCAGGGCGGCAATTGGCACAGCAACCAATATCAATTCCGCGCCAGCGAATGCAACATGCAAGTCGGCAGTAAGATTCAGATCCGGTGGTAATGGAATTTCCGGCAGGTAACGCTGATTGCAGCCAGTGGCACGCATTGCTTCGATTTGCGCCGCGTCGCAGGCCCATAATGTAACGCAATGACGCGCAGACAGATTGATAGCCAGCGCACTACCCCATGCGCCAGCACCCAGTATAGTAATGTTCATCTTATCAAGAGGCGGATGGCTAATCGCCCCACACTTCGGTCGCCCTTACATAGCCCGTCATGCCATCCGAATGGCGTACTTTGACCCAGCCATTATCGGAGCTTTCCAACCACTCCAGCGCAACTTGCTGACGCGTATTGAATGCTATCGGCGCACCCGCATCTGCCGCCTGATGTACCGCAGCAAGCGGTATCATCACTGCCACAAAGCGCTTGCCGCTTAAAGCGCGTTTTTCTATCCAAGCCAAGCTACCCGAGCTGTCGCGTACTTTAACCCAATCATCCAGGCTAACAACTTGCTCCAGCGGCAAGTAACGGTTCACCACAAATAATTTTTTTGCTTTAAGCGAGGGGGCATCATAAAGAATGGCGGAACTATCCACGACAGACACGTAGTCCAGCGCACGCGCGGAACTTGCCGCTGTAACTAAAGCAATCAATAGGGATAGGACGACCAGCGATTTCATTTTTAATGCTGTGTATTCGTTGCGGCCTGTGCCTGCTGTTGTTTCTGCTGATGGTATAACACCTCAAAATTGATCGGATTAAGAAACACGGGGGCGAACCCGGCGTGAATCGCCATATTCGATACCACTTCCCGAAGATAGGGATAAAGGATATTAGGACAGACAATCGCCAATACCGACTCCAGCTCTTCCGGCGGCAGATTGCGCACTTGGAAAATACCAGCCTGTTTGGCCTCAATCAGGAACATCACCTTGTCTTTTTCCGGCAGCTTGGCGGTTACCGTAACAGTGACGGTTACTTCATATAGACCCTCTTCCATAGAATGGCTCTGAGTATTTAATTGCAGATCAATTTTCGGATTTTCGCGTTCCAAAAAAATACTCGGCGCATTAGGACTTTCCAGCGAAAGATCTTTCACATACAGCTTCTCGATATTGAATAGGGGTTGTTGCTGTTCAGATGCGACTGCTTCACTCATTATATTTACCCTTCATTTTAAAATTAACTATTCAATAACTGACTTAATTCACCACTATGTTCCAACGCCACCAAATTATCGTAGGTACCGACAAGGCGTGTACCTATGTAAATTTGCGGCACGGTGCGCGCCCCGGTAAGCTCCATCATTAGCCGGCGTTGCTCCAGTTGCAGATCCACACGTATTTTTTCAATTTCCGTTGCACCCCGGGCGCGCAACAGCCGCTCGGCCAGCACGCAATACGGACATACTGCGGTGCAATACATTAATACCTTGGGCATCGCTATTTTTTCAATGGCAAGCCAGCCTTTTGCCAAGCCGACACACCACCCACCAAATTATACGCCAACTCAAATCCATGCTTGTTCAGCAACACACAGGCCGCAGACGAACGTAGACCACTGCTGTCCATCACTACGATGGGTTGTGTACGATAGCGTTCTAATTCTCCAATACTCTCATCAAGCTTGCCAAATGGAATTTGTTTCGCATTCAGGACATGCCCGGCATTAAATTCTGCCGCTTCACGCACATCCAGGACTAAAGCATTCTTGTAGTTGATCAGTTGCAGAGCGGCAGCACTGCTTACTTCTTTTACCCCACGTATGCTGTTGCCAATAAACGACCATAGCAACATCAAACCACTACTTACTGCCATTAAAATCATCCAGATATTATCTTGCATGAACTGCATGCTGCCGCTCCTCGTATTTTTGGAGGGCAAATTCTAGCAGAGCAGCGAAGTTCCCGGGGTTTTTCTGTGCCAACACACTTAACTCTCTATACGCCACCTGAAAATCATTGGGATACGACCAGATGGCACGTTCCATCTGTAATTGTGCCGCAGCCTGCTCACCTGACAGCGCCAACAGCAGAGCCTCGCGGTACACCACTACACCAATCGGCGCAAAAGACATCACTCTCTCATTCAATATGCGCTTATCAGCGAGATAGTCGGTGCCCACCTTTATCTTGCCACTCATGAACAAATCAAAGTAAGGCCGTAGCGGGACTGGCGCATGTGCTGCCATCAGATCCTCACGCCAGGAATAACCGTTTTTGCTTACTGCCTGCCGCAGCCCCATTAACATTTCCAGATTACGGTAATGCTGCAACATTTGCCCCAAAGACAACATCCCAAACAACAGTATGGCCGCCAGCGCCAGCCGTCCCAGAAAGCGTAATTTCAAGCGATAAGTGGTGGCATCCAGCATGCCCAGAGTAAGCGCCGCCACCCCCAAAAAATAGGCATACCATAACGGATATTCCAACAAGCTGTGTATAGCCAACACGCCAAGCAAGGCGTATCCCCACCAATGGTAAACGGTACGCTGTGCGCGACTACATTGAATTAGCCACATTGCCAACGTACCTAATAAAATGAGCAAGCCAGCCAAACCCATTTCTGCGGCAATCTGCGTTACCAATGAATGCGCATTGTTATATAGGCCGACAATATTAATGTTCCGCAAAACAGGGCCGAATTGAAAATGCTGCCATGCGAACTGGCCAAAACCTGCACCCAGCAGAGGAAACTGGGTAAATATCTGCCATCCTTCCCGCCACAAATACAACCGGATGCTACCGCTAGTCCCTTCGCCAAACAGACGCCGCATTGTGGTAACGCTACCGGAGGCCCCTTCCAGCCAAGGAATCTGCACCACACCATGCATCAAACCGAAACCCAGCAACAACAGTAAGGTATAACGCAGAAGGGGCAAACAAGATTTATCGCTACGCTGCCACCACCAAGCCATTCCTGCCATGAACAGCAAATATAACCAGACGCTACGCGAGCCGCTCAATACCAGAACGAAAAGCAGCGGCATGGTCAACAGCGCAACGCACCATGCACGCAGCAGGCTGCGCATATACAACAAGCCCAATGAGATTAACCCCAGCGTAATGTAGTTGGCGAAATGATTGGGCTGAGCCACATTGCCATAAACGGCCACGGAAATCTTGGCGGTAACCACAGCATCCAAAAAAGTATGCCAGCGATAATTTTGCAATATCCCAGCCAGGGCATTGAGTTCAGCCCCCACCAGCAGAAATGCAGCCAACGCTGTCGCCAATGCAGGCAAACCGAATTCCTCGCGTAGGCGTTGGCCAAGCATCATTAGTAGCGCCGCCCATAGCAAGTACAGGGCAAACAACAAAACCTGATCAAAATAGCCCACCCTGCCCAGTACAAACTGCACCATGCCTAGCAGTAGCAACCCAATGGGCAACAGAACGATGAGCGGAATTTCCGGCTGCAGCCAATAACGTTTTGTCACCAGCAGAGGCATGGCGGATAGCCCAAGAATAGCGGCACCCCATTCTTGGTAGAAGGTGGTGAGCGGATAAGAATGGTAATAATACAGAAACGGCAAAACCCACATTAATCCGACGAATGTCAAGCTAATGTGGGCGATACTAGGCAAACGATTTCCTCATTCTCTATAAGTAGTACAGAATATAAAAAAGGCGCTAAGGTTTGATGCGATAAAATCGCGCCACCAGCGTTTTCCCTTTTACATCTTCTAAGCGATCATTCATGACAAGCCCCAACTTTTCCAAGCGGTCATCTGGATGGGGATGTGTTTTGAACAGCAACGCCACGCTGCCGTCATCTTTGGAAAAATGACCTATTTGCTGTAGCACTTCAGGTAAAGCAAAGGCGTCATAACCGGCGCGCGCGGCAAGCACCACCGCGATGCGGTCAGCCTCAAACTCAGCATCTTTATCGAGCGAACGTGCCACAATTTCCGCACCGTTACCAATCAATTTCTGTACTTTGTCATTGCCGCCGATCCGCTTAGAAATTAATTTTCCGCCCAAATCTACCAAACTGCTTTGCTGTAGAATTTTTAAATGATGCTTGCGGATGACATGGCCTATTTCGTGCCCCAGCACCCCGGCCAGTTCTGCCTCGTTTTGCAATAAGCTATACAGCCCGCGAGTCAGGAAAATGTACCCGCCCGGTGCGGCGAAAGCATTAACATCGCTCGATTCAATCACACCGAAATGCCAAGCCAAATCGGGACGCTCGCTTTGACTTGCCACCCAACGCCCGACATTATTGACATAACTCTGCAAGCTCTGGTCTTTGACAAGCGCGGATGCACCCAGCAAGTTGCCCGCAATTTGTCGGCCTATTGTAATTTCCTCTTCCTGCGAAATACCGACAAGCCCTAACAATGCGCTACTTGTTGCGGCATCAGATTTTTCTTCAATCTTTTTTTGCACGCCATCCTTGAGGATTTTCTTGAATTCCTCCTCGAAATCAAAGCTCCAAGCAGCACTACAAAGAAGCATCAATACCGTAACCGACAAGTACTTCATTATCGCTTTCATCAGAGCGATCCTTTATTCTGGGGAGGCATCCGGGGAAGGAAGGTAATCGAATTTACGGGCAACAAGCTTCCCTTGAGTGGCGAACACCTGGGCTTCGGCTCGGTTTATAGTATAAGATTCGACCAAATTCAATTCAGTCTCATTATATTTAGCGGACTGCAATTCTACTTCGTCGAGTCCGCGGATACCTGTAGTGGCAACTATTTTTCCTGTTCCTGCACGCCCCGACGCCATGCCCAAGAGTCCGCCTATATCACCAGAATCCTTACGCATATCGCCTTTACGAACATTCAACATATGCACCCAGCCCTTACCCTTTGGACTTTTTATTTGTAGCCAACCGCCATTTTTTTTAACAATTTCCACTTTATCGCCAACCGATAGCATGGCTATTGTTTTAGCATCCCGAAACGGTTCGACCTTGATTCCATCGGCCCTGATTACGCTTCCTGTTTCAGCGGCAAATGCAGGCATCACCAGCAATGCGAATAGAACAGTCCCTAGCTTAATTAAATTCATAGCACCTTTTTTTGTTGTTCATTCCAGCGCAGCAACGCTTCAGCAAACATTGCACGCCAGCAATCGCGCGTCCCTTTGCCACCTAAAAATTCCCCTTGGTGAACAAACCAGCTAACTACAATATCAGGGTTGATTATACATTTGCTTAATAACTGCGGAAATGCAGTGATAACCATGGCAACATCATCAGCCACGCGGGCAGCCCCATCCGTATCGCCTTCACCCACTATCCAGGAAATCGAAAAGGTTTTTTCAAATAAATCCCACAAGCCTTTTTGGTCGCCTCTCAATACATCTACACTTTTTTGTTCCACCCCAGTATTCTCAAGCTGGTAGCGAATTTGATCCAACATAGCGTCCGTCAGTAATTTTGGGTCACCATCAAGACGTATTAACAACAATGTGGCATGCAGTTTACCCTCTCGCTTAAAAGAGGCACACACCATACTTCGTTCCAATATCTTGTTAGTGGCGACAGAATATATACGTGCGATGGTAAAAAAGACCAACCCTATTGTCACTGGCCCGGTGATATTAATGTAAGTGTCAGTGAAGTTAATACTGGCATAAGAAATTCCAATCAATACAAATTGGGATGCGCCAAATAACAAGTCTATTTTATTACGCCCGAAATTACGATAGAAGGCCCAGGCGGTAGCCCAAATAATACACAGGGTAAGTACAAGATAAGCCACGCTTGCTTCAGGAAAACGGAGGTAATCATTATGTTTAAAATTATCTATAGCGGTAGCAAGAATTTCGACGCCTGGATGCATTTGGCTCATGGGCGTAGGCTTAATGTCGAATAAACTGGGGGCAGTGGAGCCAACAATAACGATTTTGTTTTTAAATTCATCTTGCGGGCGTTTTTTTTCCTTGCTGCCCAAGTCCATGAATACGTCATAGAAACTAACGTACCGGTAAGAAAATGGCGGGCCACGCCAATTGAGCAGAACACGCTGTGCAGCAGGTTCAGGCCAGCCGAGATCACGCGCCACTCGATCTGGCAATGACGGCAATTTCCATCCAAAATCGTCACGGAAAATAACATATTGACGCACAATGCCATCAGCATCGGGATAAATATTATGCAACCCAAGACGCCCATTTTTAAGTATCGCCGGAAAATGTGGCAGTACTACAGCAACGGTGGCTTCCGGCTGAGCATCATTGCGTAGTGACACAACACCCGGAATCATAGCGGGCTTCACCAGGCTCAAAGGATCACTCGACGGATCAAGACGCAGAAAAGGAAAGTAAGTATTGTTTGTGGCGGCAACGGCGGAGTCGAAATAGGCATCGCTGTCTGGGTTGTAGATATCAGGATCGCTAAACAATATGTCAAACACAATTGCTTTAGGTTGCTGTTTTTCAACCTGTTCGAGAAACTCCCCCAGCACCTGGCGCGGCCAAGGCCAACGCCCATAGTCCTTGGCCATAGCGGCAAGACTAGCCTCATTGATGTCCACAATTACAATATCGCTATCAGGCTTAGGCACAACAATGCGGTGGCGCACCATCGCGTCGAAAGCCTCCTGACGCATACCAGAAATGATATGTAATTGCACGGTATCCAACACGGCAAACAACGAAAACAGTGCCGCCAGATAAAGATAAAATCTTGTTTTCCAAAACTTGGCAAGCAGCGCGGAGAACTTGGAATAAGCCAAACGCAACCGATTAGTGAGATAAATATTAAAGCCCATTATAAAAAACCAATACTTATGTCATGTTGCCCTGTTTTATTTACGAATTTTGAACAGCGCATGTAACTTCGCTTAATGTAAGATGGCAGACAATACACCGTTGTATTTCAAAAAATACTGTCGCCCAGATGCACATATGAAACTAGACGGTACAAGATACGTCAGATACACCGTAAATCATTCCTGTCAACTAATGAGCGGAGCGCCAACACGATAATACAACGCGGCTTGCAGAATATTGTCTTCCTTGTTATTTAAATCCATTTCCCAAATTTGGGCCATTGTTCTTTGAGTTTAGCTTCGTGCTAAGCCCGCAACGCTTGGCAATCCAGAAATCAGTTAAAATAATACCTTGAACAAGCGATCCATTAATATTTTTAACTTCCCATAAGTTTTGTATGAAAACCACCCCTGTCCTCCTACTCATCCTCGACGGCTTCGGCTACAGTGAAGAAACTGACCATAACGCCATTGCCCATGCACACAAGCCAAACTGGGACAAACTATGGCATGATTATCCGCACACTTTAATCCATACGTCCGAATTATCGGTAGGCCTTCCGCAAGGCCAAATGGGTAACTCTGAAGTTGGCCATCTCAATATCGGCGCAGGCCGCGTGGTGTATCAAGAGCTCACGCGGGTAGATGCATCCATTCAGGACGGAAGCTTCTACAGTAATCCGGCGTTCATGCAAGCTATTAAACATGCCCAGCAACATAATACTGCGCTGCATATCATGGGGCTGCTGTCGCCCGGCGGGGTGCATAGCCATGAAGATCATATCCATGCCATGCTGGAACTGGCAGCACGCGCTGGACTGCGCAAGATATTTATCCATGCCTTTCTTGATGGCCGTGACACACCACCGAGAAGCGCCGCACATTCACTACAACGGCTACAGGAAAAATGTATTGCCTTGGGCGTTGGGCGTATTGCTTCCATCATCGGCCGCTATTATGCAATGGACCGGGATAACCGCTGGGAACGGGTGCAGGAAGCCTATAACTTATTGACACAAGGCAAGGCTGAGTTCCGCTCATCTAATGCCCAGGATGGATTGCAACAAGCCTATGCGCGTGGAGAAAACGACGAGTTCGTTAAAGCAACCATCATCGCGTCACCCACCGAACCACCCGTTATCATGCAAGATGGAGACGTCGCGGTGTTCATGAACTACCGCGCCGACCGCGCGCGCGAGCTGACCCGCGCACTAACCGATCCGATGTTTGATGGCTTTACACGTGCATATTTTCCCAAGCTGGCGGACTTCGTCACACTGAGCAGCTATGGTGAGGACTTCCATCTCCCGGCTGCATTCATGCCCACAGCCATCCACAATTGTTTTGGTGAGTACCTTTCCGGCTTGGGGCTGAAACAATTACGCATCGCAGAAACGGAGAAATACGCCCATGTCACCTATTTCTTCAATGGCGGCAAGGAACATCCTTACCCCGGCGAGGACCGTATCCTGGTGCCATCTCCCAAAGTGGCAACCTACGACCTCAAACCAGAAATGAGTGCTTTTGAAGTCACCGACAAACTAGAAACGGCAATCCGTAGCGGGCAATATCAAGCCATGATCTGTAATTATGCCAACGGCGACATGGTCGGCCATAGCGGCATTATGGAAGCGGCGGTCAAAGCCATTGAAGCCCTGGATGTGTGTATCGGGCGGGTAGTAAGCGCAATGCTGGAATGCGGCGGCGAGGTGCTAATTACCGCTGATCACGGCAATGCCGAACAGATGCTGGACCGCACCACGCAACAAGCCCATACCGCACATACACTTAACCTGGTTCCGTTGTTGTATATCGGCCGTAAGGCGCAAATGGCTGACAGTGGCTCGCTTCAGGATGTCACCCCAACCTTGCTCGCTATGATGGGTCTGCCACAACCGCCGGAAATGACGGGGCAGCCGCTTATTTCATTCCGGTGACCACACTTTCCCGCCACGCGTTACTACTGTGTATCTGCTTGACAGCAGGCATAAACAGCACTCATGCCTTACAACAGGAAGAGCTGGACAACCTGCGCAAGCACATCTCCGCGTTACAGAAGGAACTGGAAAAAACCAGTGAATCCCAATCCGAAGCAACAGACAAGCTACGGGAATCAGAACGAGCCATCAGCAATAGCAAGCGCAAACTGGCCGAGCTGTCATTACAACACCGTACTGCAGACCAAACCTTAGAAAAGCTGAAACAACAAGCACAGCAACTGGAAAAAAACATACAAAACCAGCAGGCAATGCTCAGCAAATTGCTCTACCAACAATATGTGGGCGGTAAACAAGAATACTTCAAGCTATTGCTTAACAATCATGATCCTGATCAAGCCGCACGTGAAATGCGCTATTACGAATACATCACGCGCGGCCGTTCAACTTGGCTCAATATGTTGCGCGTCAATCTTGCGCAGCTAAACGAGGTCGTCCAACAAACCCAGCAAAAGAGCGAGGAAATTACGGCGTTGCAAGCAGAAGAGAATGCGCAACAGAAAATCTTGGAAAAAGACAAGCTTGCGCGTCAGCAAGTAATCAGCCAATTTGCCCAGCAACTCAAACAGCAGCGCCACGAAATTGGCCGTCTACAACGCGACGAAAACCGCTTGTCACAACTGATAGCCAAGCTTTCAAAAATGTTGACACGGCAAAAAGACAAGGGGGTATTCAACAATGACAAATTGCCTGATAATCGCTTCGACGGCAAACCATTCGAACAACTTAAAGGCAAGCTGACGCTGCCGGTCATGGGTGAAGTGGTCAATAAATTCGGCAGCGCGCGTCCGGACAGCACCGTACTTTGGAGAGGTTTAATGTTACGCGCAGCGAACGGCCAACCTGTGAAATCGGTAGCGGCCGGACGTGTAGTATTTGCCGATTGGTTGCGCGGCTTCGGGAACTTATTGATCATTGATCATGGCAAAGGCTACATGAGCTTGTATGGCAACAATGAAACGCTGTACAAGCAAGTAGGTGACATCTTGCGCGGGGGCGACACCGTAGCGGCCGTTGGCAACAGCGGCGGAAATGAAGATTCCGGTGTATACTTTGAGCTGCGCCATAGGGGTGAACCTATAGACCCCCTAAAGTGGATAGCCCGATGAAATTACTTGTGAAGAAATACATTGCAACAAAACAACTTTAAAGGTCAGACATGCGTAGTCGTATTGAAAAAATTGGATTGATCGGACTTGGGTTAATCGCAGGTGTGTTGATTAGCCTGCAATTGTCTGCCATCGCGGATAAGGACAGCGCCGAGCCGCTGCCAATCGAAGAGCTGCGCGCCTTCTCAGAAGTGTTTGGCCGCATCAAAAGTGACTATGTAGAACCGGTCACCGACAAAAAACTTATCACCGAAGCCATCACCGGTATGTTGACTGGCTTGGATCCGCATTCTGCCTATCTGGATGCCGACGCATTCAAGGAATTGCAAATCGGCACACAGGGCGAATTCGGTGGTTTAGGTATTGAAGTAGGGATGGAAGACGGACTGGTGAAAGTGATTTCGCCAATTGAAGATTCCCCTGCCTATCATGCTGGCATGAAGAGCGGCGATCTGATCATCAAACTCGATGACGTGATGGTGAAGAGCCTGACGCTAAGTGATGCGGTTAAACGTATGCGCGGCAAACCAGGCAGCAAAATTGTCTTGACCGTGATTCGCAAAGAAGCGCCCAAACCGTTAACTTTTACTTTAACTCGCGCCATTATTAAAGTGCAAAGCGTAAAATCGAAACTAGTCGAACCTGGGTATGCTTTTATCCGCATCACCCAATTTCAGGAGCACACTGGCGAAAACCTCGCGACTGCACTCAATAATCTATTCAAACAAAACCAAGGCGCTATGAAAGGCTTGGTGCTGGATCTGCGTAACGACCCAGGTGGCTTGCTCAATAGTTCGGTAGCAGCATCTGCCGCCTTCCTGCCCAAGGACACACTGGTGGTGTATACCGAAGGACGCAATTCAGATGCCAAGATGCGCCTGACTGCGGTTCCTAATGACTATCTGCGCAACAATGAAAAGGATTATCTAAAAAATCTACCCGCAGCGGTCAAAACTGTGCCAATGATAGTGCTGGTGAACGGCGGCTCTGCATCCGCCTCAGAAATTGTCGCAGGTGCATTACAGGATCATAAGCGTGCCGTCATTATGGGCACCCAAACTTTCGGAAAAGGCTCGGTGCAGTCCGTTCTGCCACTAGGCAACAATACCGCAATCAAGCTCACTACAGCACGTTACTTCACGCCTGGAGGCCGCTCTATCCAAGCCAAAGGTATTGTCCCTGACATCGTCGTGGAAGACCCAGCGACTATCGATCAAGATCAAACTTTCCGCATGCGCGAGGCTGACTTGGAGCGTCACTTGAGCAACAGTCAAGAGCTTGATACAAAAACAGGCACTACTACCGTGAAGCCCGCCGCTCCTGCAGCACCCGCTAAGCCTACTAGTAAACGCGAGGAAGGGGATACGGCAAAACCCAAAATGCTTGAGTTCGGATCAAAAGATGATTACCAATTACATCAAGCTTTAAACTTACTAAAAGGTATGAATATATTGCAAGGGAAGTAAGCAGAAAGTCCCTATAACTTCCCCCTCTTCCATACGCATGAATGACGAACAGTTACTGCGCTATAGCCGCCACATTCTGTTGCCTGACATTGGCATCGAAGGGCAACAGAAATTACGGGATGCGCACGCACTAATAATAGGTGCTGGCGGGCTGGGTTCTCCTGCTGCCATGTACCTCGCTTCTAGTGGCGTTGGCACCCTCACACTGTGCGACGGTGACACTGTAGACCTAACTAATCTGCAACGCCAAATCGTACATCACACTTCCAGCATCGGAATGGCTAAAGTGGATTCTGCGCGTACTTCACTTGCTGAAATCAATCCGGATGTTAACGTCATAGCCCTGAATGAACGCGTAGATCAAGCACGTTTATTGGAACTGGTTGGCCGAGTCGATGTAGTGCTGGATTGTAGCGATAACTTCGCCACGCGCTACGCGCTTAACCAAGCGTGCGTGCAATTAAACAAGCCTTTCGTATCCGGCGCAGCTACCCGCTTTGACGGCCAAGTGGCCGTGTTTGATATGCGCCATCCGCACAGCCCTTGCTACCACTGCCTGTATCCAGAACAGCCTGACGCTTTAGAAACACGTTGCGCGGTAATGGGTGTATTTGCCCCACTAGTTGGAATTATCGGTAGCATACAAGCCGCTGAAGCACTCAAGCTATTGATGGGAATAGGCACGCTGCTATGTAACAGATTGCTGATAACAGATTTACTGCACATGGAACTACGCACCGTTAAATTAAATAAGGATCCAGCTTGCTTAATTTGCGGAACACCATGTACATAGTGTCTGGCAGAAAATCCATCTGGGACGAGCAGACACCCTAATTGCCAACATCAGACTCTTTAACAGCTTACTCAAGCTAGTCCACTTGTATAACCAACCACGACTCGTAGTTGCTCATATAGCCGTAAGATTATGGCCGATGCGGCGAATATCTTCACCACCATGGTCAATGCAACAACAGCCCCTTTGGTCCAAAAATACGATCACCCGGGTACATTACATTTAGATCAATAGGTATCCGGGCTAGCATAGAGTAAATGGCTATCCCGGATAAATAGTTACAGATTTTGTCTGTAATATGAATAGTTAATCATTGAAAAGCATATATGCGAATTGCTAACAATGCAGAAGCTACGCAATAACCATTATGGCTTGTTAAAAAGCTTGCCAATTTCTTGGTGAGCAAGCTGTTCCATGTTTTGTGGAAATGAACCGCGGGCTGAAAGCGCCCTAAGCACTAAATGTGCCGGAAGTCTGGACAAAGTCATCGGTGGACGCACAGGATCTTGACCACCGGTCGTGCCTTCATCCTCTATTCCTGCGACGATACCAACATTACTTACTACTTTTGTTACTGCGTGATAGTCTTTTTGGTCTTTTAATGCATGGATAATAGCGACTTGAGTGTTAACAATACCAATCAATAATTCGGTCAGATCTTTTTCAGTTATTGAAGCCATAATGAATCCTTTAAAATTAAATGTTAAATAAAAGTGTTAAAGCAGACTAGTATCCATCGATCACAAAGGAACTATATATTTTACATATTGGATTACTTCAGTGCACTATTTCGTAGAAAAAATAATCTAAGAATTATAGCCCCACATATTTCAGTAATTGAAGAAATTGTCCCGCATCCTGATATCCGATTATACGGCGACCGCCCTGCTCGCGCCCTTGCACATCAAAAAACAGGATGGCGGGCGGTCCGAATAACTCAAAGCGTTTTAACACTGCTTTATCTTCGTCGCTATTGGCCGTAACGTCGACTTGTAGCAATACAGCGTTTCTCAATTTAGCCTGCACCTGAGTATCGGTGAACGTGTAACGCTCCATCTCCTTGCACGATATGCACCAGTCCGCGTAGAAATCAAGCATCACAATCTTGCCATTCGCTTGTGCAATTCGGGCATCCAATTCAGCCACATTTTTTACCCGCACAAATTGCAGAGTCGAGGCTGCTGCTGCCTGGCCGTTGCCAAGTGCTGCCAGCGGACGCAGGATGTCGCGTGCGCCGGAGAGTGCACCGATCAAATAAGCGCTGCCCAGCAAAAGCGCAAGAATGCCGATGCCTTTCCATAGCTTCTGCCAACCTGAAGCATTGTTTGGCAGCGCATCCAGCGCATGCATATAAATAGCAGAAAGCACTAGCAGTGTCGCCCACAGCAACATCTGTATGCTAAGTGGAATAAGCGTTGAAATAAGCCATATCGCGAGCGCCAACATTAATACGCCAAAAAAGCGCTTGACCGCTTCCATCCATGCGCCCGCCTTGGGCAATAGCGCTCCAGCTGATGCGCCGATCAATAACAATGGCAAGCCCATGCCCATTGCGAGTGCGAACAACGCTGTTCCGCCCAGCCAAGCGTCATGTGTCTGCCCAATATACAGCAGAGCAGCCGCCATGGGCGCGGCGACGCATGGACTGACAATAACGGCAGATAATGCGCCCATTACAAACACGCCACTCAGATGACCGCCATGCAGACGGTTACTGGTATTGGTCAATTTGCTTTGCAGGGCAGAGGGAAGTTGTAGCTCATAAAAACCGAACATCGATAAAGACAGCAACACAAACACAGCAGCGAAGCTGCCCAACGCCCAAGGCGTTTGCAATGCGCTGGATAATAGCGTGCCCGACAGTCCAGCGGCCACGCCGATCGCTGCATAAGCTAAAGCCATGCCAAGCACGTAGGCAAGCGATAAAAGGAAGCCGTGCATTTTGGTGGGATGTGAACTGCGACCGACGATGATGCCGGAAAGAATAGGAATCATCGGCAGCACACAGGGAGTGAAAGCAAGCAGCAACCCGGCGCCAAAGAAAAATGACACGATCAGCCAAAAGCTACCTTGCTTGAATAGTTTGGCGAGCTGCGTACTTTCAGAATCAGCTGGCATTGCAACACCATGCGCCGACTGCGGCGCGGCTTGCGTCTGTGGCGTTGTTGTTGCGAGACTTGCCTTGGGTAACATGATGCTGAACTGCTTATCTATCGGCGCGTAGCAAAGATCGTTTTCTTTGCACCCCTGATAACTGGCTGCCAGCGTAATATCCTGGGCCGTATCGGTGGTACGTTCCAGCGTAATCACCGCTTGGAAGGGCTGATGAAATACCGCCATGTCACCAAAGTTGGGATCAGACTTCATTTCCCCTTTTGGCATGGACACATTCGTAATTTTTACGCCCGCAACTTTTGCGGAATCGCCCGATAGTGTAAAGCGAACCTTGTCACGGTATAAATAGTAGCCGGGCGTGATCTTGAAATTGGCAAGCAGAGTGGATGTATCGCGCACGCTAACGTCCAGCCCGAAGGCCTTATCCGGGGACAAAATGACAGTTTCCTTCGCGCCACCTAGCAACGGCAAGCGATCCAAAAAACTTTCCGCGTGTGATAGCGGAACCAAGCACAATAATATCAACAGTAAGAGACGCATCGCTTTCAAAACCTTGATAGATGTTATCTATAAAAATGGATGTTTATGGTTTGTTCTGATTTTTAATGGCTATAAGGTATAGCAATCACATTAAAGACAGCCTCCACTTCTACCCCTTACAGCTTCACATTGTCAGGGGAGGCTAGCAAGAGTTACAGATGTTTCTTGCACGATCCACTGTAAATAGCCGGGCAATCCCACGTTAACCGAGACAGCAATGATCTCAGGAAGTTCATAGGGATGATGCTCACGGATGACGGCCTCAAGATGCGGGTAAGCGGCGCGGGTAGTCTTGATCAACAGTGGCACCTCACTAGCCGTTTCTATTTTCCCCTGCCAGCGATAGACCGAAGTACATTCCGCTAGCATGTTAATGCAGGCGGCGGCCCGACTTTCAATCAAAGCATTAGCCATGCGCTGGGCGCTCTCACGATTAGGCAAGTTGGTTAGGACTAAAAGAATTCCGTCCATTCGCTTTATGCCGCTTTCACATTAGCGCAGCGAACCCCCAATTGCAGCAACTCATCCCACACGTTGCCACGGCGCAAGCCCTTAACCACCTTGTCCACGTGCGCGGCCTGGCGCAAGGCGCGCTCGGCTATAGCCGGGCTGAAACGCCGCACAGCGCGCTCCACGAGCTTTTGGCGTGCGCCCCATACACGCGCATCGCGTAGCGCAGAAGCCAAATTGCCGCTGCTCTGCATGGCACGCAACACCTTGCCCAACGTACGGATATCTTCAGCCAGTGCCCACAGTATCAGCACGGTAGCCGTGCCTTCCGCACGCAGGCCATCGAGAATGTGCGCATACCGCGCCACATCACCCGCCAGCATGGCCTCGGACAACTTGAACACGTCGTAGCGCGCCACATCCATTACGGAGTCCTTCACCTGTTCAAAAGATAATGGCCCGGCGGGAAATAGCAGGGCAAGCTTTTGGATTTCCTGATAAGCCGCCAGCAGATTGCCTTCCACCCGTTCCGCGAGAAATACTAAAGTGTCCGTATCAGCGGATTGACTCTGCCGTTTCAATCGGCTCGCAATCCAGGCCGGCAGTGCATTCAGTGCAATTTCCTCGGTGGCAATTATCACCCCCTGCGCTGACAGCGCAGTGAACCACTTGCTGCCCAAGGCAGCCTTGTCCAATCGTGGCAGTGATACCAGCGTGACTGTGTCAGCGTTCAATTTCTGGCAATAATCCTGCAAGGCCTGCGCACCTTCCACCCCCGGCTTGCCGGACGGAATGCGCAAATCTACCAGTTTACGCGTGGAGAAAAGCGATAAACTTTGCGCGCTATTGCGCAATTCCGCCCATTTAAAGCCCGGCTCAGCGATTAACACTTCACGTTCGGCATAACCCGCCGTGCGTGCTGCAGCACGGATGGCATCGGCAGCCTCGATCGCCAGCAGCAATGCCTCACCGTGAATGACATACAGCGGCGCAAGCCCTTGGGCAAGCTGGCGCGGCAGATCCTCCCCAGAAAGTTTCATTGTGGTGATTGCGGCGGTTTGGCCAAGCTCAAGCGGCGCAATATCTGCTGGATCGCATCCGTTCGCATGTCCTGATAAAGAACCGTTTCCTCCATTTCCTTAGCAAGAATCTGCGTGTTGTCAAACGACAAATAACGCTGCAACACGATCTCATCTGCAGGAATCCATTCATCCAGTTTGCTATCGTAAGCACGCAACGAAACACGGTAATTCAACTGATATTCGCGCACACGACCGGCATCACTTAAAGAAAGTATCTGCTTACTCATCGTTTCGGAAACGATATGCAGAGTCAATTGCGCATTTTCGGACGATTCAACAAGCTTTACGCCATATAATTGCACAGTGCGTTTTAAATCGAGAATGAAAGGCGCATTGGCATTAGGTGCCTGTATGAATAATGTCTGGAATGGGAATGTAAATCCTCCCTGCCCGCGCAAATGAAAGCCACACGCACTTAACAGCAGCGTGAGTATCAGCAGCGGTACTATCAGAAAATTTGTGCGCATTAGCACCTTTCCATTAAGTTTAGATTACTACGTTGATCAAACGCCCAGGAACCACTATGATTTTTTTGGCAGCTTGGCCGGCTAATAATTTTTCAACGGACGGATAAGCTAAAGCCAACTGTTCAAGCATGGCATGATCAGCATCCTTCGCTACGCGTACCTTACCGCGCAGCTTCCCATTGACTTGAATTATCAAGTCAATTTCATCTTGTATTAATGCAGCTTCATCCACTTCAGGCCACAGCGCGGACAGAATATCATCGCCGTAACCCAACTCTTGCCAGAGTGTTTGCGTAATGTGCGGTGCAATAGGGGAAAGCAGGCGCAGCAGGATACTGAATCCATTTGTGATCGCAACTGCTTTTGTATTCATATCAGACGTAACAATGACCATTTGTTGCTCTAACGCTTTCAAAATTTTCATGCAAGCTGACGCCACAGTATTGAATTGCAGACGCTGCAGGTCAAAATTTGCTTGTTTAAGTGCTACATGCATCTCTCTATAAACATCCCTTTGTTCATTATTTAATGCCTTCAAGCAATGTTCGACTGACTCTTGTTTACTGCGGCTTTGGCAAACCCCAATCTCGTTTCTATTTGAATAAGCGAAATTCCATACCCGTCTCAAGAAACGGAACGCACCTTCCACACCGGCGTCAGACCACTCCAGCGTTTGCTCCGGCGGCGCTGCAAATATTATAAAAAAGCGCGCAGTGTCGGCGCCATATTGGTCAATGATGACCTGTGGATCTACGCCGTTATTTTTGGATTTAGACATTTTCTCTGTGCCACCAATAACAACCGGCTGGCCGTCAGAGCGCAACTTGGCGCCGACCGGACGTCCCCGTAGGTCCGTCTCTATATCCACCTCAGCAGGATTGATCCATAATTTTTTGCCCGCCGCGCCTTCGCGGAAAAAAGTCGGCGCGATCACCATGCCTTGCGTGAGTAGGTTGATAAACGGTTCATCAACGGATTTTGGCCGCAGCGTTTGCTCTTCTTTTCCCGGTGATACTGAGGTAAGGGCAGTCTCGCCGAACAACCCCTCATCACGCATCAACTTGTTAAAAAAACGTGCATACAGCAAATGCAGGATGGCGTGCTCAATACCGCCGACGTATTGATCAACGGGCAACCAGTACTGGGCACATTCGTCTACCATGCCCGTAGTGCAACCGGGGCTGGTGTAGCGCGCGTAATACCAGGACGATTCGACGAAGGTGTCCATAGTGTCGGTCTCGCGCTTTGCCGCGCCGCCACATTGCGGGCAAGTAGTCTCATAGAACTCAGGCATCTTTGCCAGCGGTGAACCGGCGCCGGTGATCGTTACATTCTCCGGCAATACAACGGGTAATTGCTCATCTGGCACCGGAACATCACCGCAATGTGCGCAATGGATAATCGGGATCGGGCAACCCCAGTAGCGCTGACGCGAGATGCCCCAGTCACGCAGGCGGAACTGCACTTTCTTTTCGCCCAGACCTTTGACGGCGAGGTCGGCAGCGATAGAGTCCACGGCTGAGGTATAACCAAGGCCATCATATTTTCCTGAGTTGATGCAAACACCTACTACTTTGTTTCCGTACCATTCTTGCCATCGAACAGTAGTGAATGGCGTATCAACATCATCACTCCCCGTTCCGCTACCGTCTTCAGACCCAGCTCCTGAGCCTGTGCCACCGCCATACCCACTACCGTCACCAAAACCATCTTCACCGCCTTTGGCAATTACTTGTTTGATCGGCAAGCCATATTTTTTGGCAAAACCAAAATCACGTTCGTCATGCGCGGGCACGGCCATCACCGCACCTTCACCATAGCCCATCAGTACATAATTGCCTATCCATACCGGCACTTGTTCGCCGGTGAGCGGATGGGTGACCTTCAAGCCAGTATCCATGCCCTTTTTTTCCATCGTCGCGATATCCGCTTCCGCCACGCCGCCATGCTTACACTCGTCGATGAATGCAGTAAGCGCGGGATTACCTTGTGCAGCGCGGGTTGCCAGAGAATGCTCAGCAGCGACTGCGACGAAAGTGACGCCCATGATGGTGTCGGCACGTGTGGTATATACCCACAACTTGTCCTGCTTGCCATCCAGCTGATAAGGGAAAGCAAAGCGCACACCGTAGCTCTTGCCAATCCAGTTGCGCTGCATGGTCTTGACCTGTTCCGGCCAGCCTTCCAGCTGGTCCAGGTCGGCAAGCAACTCCTCCGCATATTGAGTAATGCGCATGAAATACATCGGGATGTCGCGTTTTTCGACCAGCGCGCCGGAACGCCAGCCGCGCCCATCAATCACCTGCTCATTGGCCAACACTGTGTGATCAACCGGATCCCAGTTGACCGAAGACGTCTTCTTGTAAATCAGCCCTTTCTGAAACAGGCGCGTGAACAACCATTGCTCCCAGCGGTAATAATCCGGCTTGCAAGTCGTCACTTCACGCGACCAGTCGACGCCAAGCCCCAGGCTCTGTAGCTGCGTGCGCATGACGTCAATATTGGAATAAGTCCACGCAGCGGGCGGTACGTTGTTGGCCAAGGCAGCGTTCTCAGCGGGCAGACCAAAGGCATCCCAGCCCATCGGCTGCATCACGTTAAAACCCTTCATACGGTGATAACGCGATAGCACATCACCGATGGTATAGTTACGAACATGCCCCATGTGCAGCTTGCCAGAAGGGTAAGGAAACATCGACAGACAGTAATATTTTGGCTTTTCAGAGTGGTCCTCCGCACGGAAGGCCAACTTCTCCTTCCAATATTGTTGCGCGACAACTTCGATATTTTTCGGTTTATAATCCTGTTGCATTTTAAATTTCTGCGTTAGTTCGTCCAGTCGACATTATACCGGCATAATCCTACCCAAGCTGTGCGCGAACTGACAGTTAAGACTGCAAATAGTGGTACGTTTAAGATGCCTCGGGGTGCAAGGTTCTGCTAGAATGCCGCCAAAATAATTTTTTAATATCCTTCAGGAGAGTTTTACTATGTCCCGCAAGCACCCCGTGATTGCTGTGACCGGTTCATCGGGCGCCGGCACTACTACCGCCAAGCGCGCTTTTGAAAATATTTTCCGCCGTGAACACATAAATGCCGCCGTGATTGAAGGTGACAGCCTGCACAGCCTGGACCGCATGGAATTCCGGGCTGCCGTGGCTGAAGCTGGCAAAACAGGTAATCATTCGTTCAGCCACTTTGGACCCGAAGCCAACCATTTCGACAAGATCGAAGAGACCTTCAAATCTTATGGCGAAACCGGTTCTTGCAAGCGCCGTTATTACATTCATAGCGATGCTGAAGCGAAAGAGCTGAATGCGCGCTTGAACACCAGCTTGAATCCCGGTCAATTTACGCCATGGGAAGATATTGCCGCCGGTTCCGACCTGCTGTTTTACGAAGGTTTGCACGGTATGGTGAAAACCGATACCGTAGATGCAGCCAAGCATGTTGATTTGAGCATCGGCGTGGTTCCCATCGTCAACCTGGAATGGATACAGAAAATCCATCGTGATCAGGCTGAGCGTGGCTATTCCGCTGAAGCGACGGTAGATACCATCCTGCGCCGCATGCCGGACTATATTAACTTCATCACGCCACAGTTTTCACGTACTGATATTAACTTTCAGCGCGTGTCTACGGTGGACACTTCCAACCCTTTCATTGCACGTGATATCCCTACACCGGACGAAAGTTTTGTAGTGATTCGTTTCCGCGATCCCAAAGGCGTGGATTTTTCATATCTTCTTGACATGATTCAATGTTCATTCATGTCACGCTCAAATACCATTGTCGTACCCGGTGGTAAAATGAGCTTTGCGATGGAAGTAATTCTGGCTCCAATCATGCATGAAATGCTGCAGAACAGAAATAAATAACTTTTTTATAATTTGATGTTGGCGGGGAATCAGGCATAGTTTCTGGTTCCCCGTTTTGTTTACGGATACCCGATGGATTTTCTTTCTGGCCTTAATCCAGAACAGCGCGCTGCCGTGACCCTACCGGAACAATCGGCGCTGATCCTGGCCGGTGCAGGCAGCGGCAAAACACGTGTGTTAACCACACGTATCGCTTGGCTAATCAGCACCGGGCAAGTCAGCCCGCATGGAATTCTGGCCGTCACCTTCACGAATAAGGCGGCGAAGGAAATGCTCTTACGCTTGTCCACCATGCTACCAATCAACATACGTGGACTATGGATGGGCACTTTTCATGGGCTGTGTAACCGTATGTTGCGCGCCCATCACCGCGAAGCCATGTTGCCGCAGACTTTCCAGATTTTGGATAGCGCCGACCAGCTTGCTTCCATCAAACGGTTAATGAAAGTGCTCAACGTGGATGACGAAAAATATCCACCGCGCGAAGTTCAAAGCTTCATCAGCGGCAACAAGGAACAAGGCCTGCGCGCGCATGAGGTGGAGGCCTTTGATCCCTACACCCGCCGCAGGGTAGAAATTTTTGCGGCTTATGATGAGCAGTGCCAGCGCGAAGGCGTAGTGGATTTTTCCGAGTTGCTATTACGTTGCTACGAATTGCTGGCGCGCAATCAACCATTACGGGAGCATTATCAGGCTCGCTTCCGCCACATTTTGGTGGATGAATTTCAGGACACCAACCGCTTGCAGTACCAATGGCTCAAATTATTGGCAGGGCAACACAATGCCTTGTTTGCGGTGGGCGACGACGACCAATCTATCTATGCTTTTCGTGGCGCGAATGTCGGCAATATGCAGGAACTGACGCGCGATTTTCATGTGCAGAATGTAATCAAACTGGAGCAAAACTATCGCTCGCACGGCAACATTCTGGATGCCGCCAATGCACTCATCAAGAACAATCGCAGCCGTCTTGGCAAGAATTTATGGACCTCGGAAAACAAAGGTGAGCCATTACGCGTATACGAAGCACCCACCGATGCGGAAGAAGCCCGGTTCATCGTTGACGAAGCGCGCCAACTCAACCGCGAAGGCATTCATCTGGCCGAGATAGCCATTTTATACCGTTCCAATGCCCAGTCGCGCGTTATCGAACACGCACTGGTATCAGCCGGCGTGGCTTATCGCGTGTATGGCGGACTGAGGTTTTTCGAAAGACAGGAAATCAAGCATGCGCTGGCTTATCTGCGCCTGATACAAAATCCTGAGGACGACAACGCGCTGCTGCGCATCATCAACTTTCCTACGCGTGGCATCGGCACGCGCACTATCGAACAATTACAGGAAACGGCGCGCGCGCAAAATGTTAGCCTGTGGCAGGTGGCAAAACAGACGGGCGGCAAGGTAGCGACGTTTGTAACGTTAATCGAAATGATGGCCGCTGCCACGCGTGAACTGCCGTTGCCGGAAGTCATCGACCATATACTTCTGCACAGCGGATTGTTTGCACATTATCAAAACGAAACGGGTGCCAAACAACGCGAAGCTCAGGAACGGCTGGAAAACCTCAATGAACTGATCAATGCCGCGACACTGTTTGTGCATGAGAACGAGGACGACAGTCTTACATCTTTCCTTACACATGCCGCGCTTGAATCAGGTGAAAGTCAGGCGGAAGCTAACGCGGATGCGCTACACCTGATGACGGTACACTCATCTAAAGGTTTGGAATTTCATACTGTGTTCATGGGTGGGCTGGAAGAGGGCTTATTCCCTCACCACAACAGCCGCATGGCAGATGCGGGTGTGGATGAAGAACGTCGCCTAATGTATGTGGCTATCACGCGCGCTCGGCGCAGACTGTATCTCACCTTTGCACAAAGCCGCATGTTGCATGGACAGGTAAATTACAACTTGATGTCCAGTTTTTTACGCGAGCTACCGGAAGAGTTGTTGCACTGGATCACACCGCGCATAACGGCACGCAATAACTTTAGCTCTTCTGGTTATTCAAGCTCTCCCACCCTCACCTCCCCTATTAACATGAAAGGGTTGGGGGGAGAAAAGAACATTGCCGCACAAAACTCTCCGTGGCATATTAGCCAAGCAGTGCATCACGCCAAGTTTGGCGAAGGGATCATAATCAACATTGAAGGCGGTAATTCCGATTTACGCGTACAAGTAAATTTTCGCACAACCGGCACGAAGTGGCTGGCGCTGGAATACGCAAAACTCACTCCACTTTAATAACGGCTAACAGGTTGAAATATACCTCAACATTTTGTTTGTACTAAAATAAATTCAGTGATGTTGCTTTTAATCAGGTTGGTATCTAATAATTTTAACCGAAGGAAACATTTGTTATGAAATCTACACAATCATTAAAACTTGTTGTGCTGGCACTTTGCTCACTAGGTGCTCAAGCTGATGAAATTTTACTAAAAAATGGCGACCGGATTTCCGGTACCGTACTTAATAAATCTGGAAAACTTCTAGAAATAAAAACCGCTTATGCCGAAAAAATCGTTATCAAATGGGATGCCGTGCAAACTTTAAAAACTGACAAACCTCTATCTATCACGCTCTCCGATAAACAGGAACTCATCGGTATTGCTAACACTGCAGCAGACGGTTCCTTAACCTTAAACAGCAATGGTGTGTATAACACCCAGCCTATTCCATTAACCAATATCAAAGAAATCAATAAAAAATTCTTCTCCGGTAGTGCCAATATCGGTGGCAATATGGCAAACGGTAATACAAATAGAAACACTCTTCATGTCGATGCAGATGTAACCATGCGTGGTCGTGATGACAAAGTTACTTTCGGTGGGCAATACAACTACGCTGACGCCCAGGTTGCCGGTAAAAACGAATTAAATGCACGTAACTTCCAAATGTATGGCAACTACTCCCATTTTTTTTCTGATAGAGCCTATGGTTATGCGCATGGATTATTCACCAACGATCGTTTCCAAGACATTCAATTACGTTCTGCCTTCGGTATTGGTGCTGGTTACGAAATCTTTTCTTCTGAAGACTTAAATCTGTCATTTGAAGCAGGTCCCGACTACGTCAATGTTAACCGTTATGATCATCCCTATATCATGACCGGCTGTCAGAATGGCACCAACAAGCCTTGTAACTTGCCCGATGAGGCCAGTATGGCTGGCCGCTGGGCCGTCAATTATAACCAATCCCTCTTTAACCGTGGTGTACAGCTATTCCATAAACATGAGGGCATTATTGGTAACGGTTTATTCGTTAGAACCCGTACAGGTTTCCATATGCCTTTATGGAGCGGCATTCAGTTTACCAACGAAGTGCAATGGGACTACTACGATAAAAATGCAGATTTTGGCAAAAAAACTTTGGATACCCGTTATTTATTCAGCTTAGGTTACGGTTGGTAAACCAAAAAAAGAAAAATACAAAAGGGTAAGGGGTAGCGGTAAGAAATTCAACCGCGCAAGTAAAATTACCCCACCCTCACGTTAAATTCCATAGAAAATTGTTTTTCAGTACGACTGTAGTGCGCTTATCATACGATTAATCCAGCCGAACACATTGCCACCTCCCTCGAACGACAGACAATCTTCACACGCTAGTTGCGTCCCGAATCGGCATTACCACTAGCGGACATCTAAACAAATAATAGTGGCCCTTTATCCACTCATTTTTTATTCATTATCTCGTTCACAGTCCCCGCAGCAATGTGCTGAACCAAATTATAGAAAATAATCGGCACCATTATGTTCGGGTAAGAAGGTAAAGCCAACGATGCCAACACTAATCCCGTGCCGTTATTATTCATGCCCAGTCCGAACATAAGTGAGACACGCTCAGTTCGATCCAATTTGAACAAGCTGCTCATACCATACCCTGCAGCAAACAATGTTAAACATAGGCCTGCGGAAATAATCAATGTGACGGCCAAGAAATCATAATCCTGATCAGATATGGCTTGAGGCAGAGATACTGCAGCATTGGAGTAATTCAACAACAATAAAACAATGCTATTAATAAATTTCAAATAAGGCATTCCTTCAATGACCCAATTTTCGGCAACCATCGAGCGCACCGCAATGCCCAACAATGACGGTAATACCACCCAAAGACCTAAAAATGCCCCGGAGCCATATACTGCCAAGCCTTGCAAAATTTTCTCAAACTCTTCCGAGGCCATCTCACCAAAAATGTTAAACGTTACCGGGGTAATGATGGGACTTAAAATTGTAGAAAAAAGAACCAATCCCAAGCTCAATGCCAAATTACCATTAGCATTTTGTGCCCAAGCGGTTGACCCTCCAGCAATTGGCATGGCTGCAACCAATGCCAAACCCACGAGAATGTGTTGGGCTTCTACCGGCTCATACCAAAACTGCATCAAAACCGTTACGCTAAAAATATAAATGATTGGGATGGTTATGTTCGCAATTAGCCCGGCCAGCAATACATATTTGTTTGCAAAATATTTTTTAATGTGGGAAACATGCAACCCCAGGCCAGCATTGAACATGAGTATGGCAAGCATAATCATCAGCAACGATATGTTTGTTTTCTGCTGGTAGATAGTGATCTCGCCGAAAGAAACATTTCTTATCTGGAGACCGGGAGCTGGTACAACGACGGCGATAACATATGCAGTAATTAAAAACCAGAGCAGGTGACGGTGGAGGAATTGGGATATCGAGAGAAAATTCAATTTATTGCCTGAATCTATTTATATCTAGCGGCGAAAAACTCAACCCTTAATCGCCCGCTCCACTGCCATAATCCGTGCCTCACGCACCTTGTCCGCAATAGCATTTTTATCTTCACACTGCTGCGCAATCTCCCCTGCATTCACCGTCTGCGTCGCCCGTAACATTCTCAGCAGATAATCTGCTTGCGGATAAGCATCCTGTTCATGTCCGGTCCGCCCCCGCGCATCCGAAGCACATGCCTGCAACAGGTACGTGAAGCGTTCTGGCCTGCGCCATGCGTCGCACCTCTGCAATATGGCGACTATGGTATCGGGGCGCAGCTCGGGGGCACGATGCACATTACCGTGATAGCGTGCCACCAGTAAGCCAAGGTCGCGGCATTCATTTGTTACGCGCAAACGCACACACAAGGCACGCAACAAGTCGACACTGCGTACCTCGTGGCCGATGTGGCGCGGTAAAATATCCGTCGGCGTATTACCCTTGCCGAGGTCGTGAGTAAGCGCTGAAAAACGCACCTCCAGCGGGTAGTCATGTTGTGCCGCATCGTCCAGCACCAGCATAGTGTGTATGCCGCAATCGATTTCCGGGTGATATTTAGGCGGCTGTGGCACGCCGAACAGCGCGTCTACTTCCGGCAAAATTTTCACCAGCGCACCGCAATCACGTAGCGTGAAAAAAAAACGCGACGGCACTTTTTCCATCAAGCCACGCGCCAACTCTTGCCACACGCGTTCCGGCACTAACGCATCCACTTCACCGTTTGCCACCATTGCACGCATCAGCGACAAAGTCTCCGGCGCTATGCTGAAACCGAAACGCGCCACGAAACGCGCTGCGCGCAGAATCCGTACCGGGTCTTCGCTGAACGCCGAACTGACATGGCGCAATATCCCGACCCGTAAGTCAGCAATGCCGTTATAGGGGTCAATTAGCTTGCCGTTTTGGTCGCGTGCAATGGCGTTAATGGTAAAGTCGCGGCGCAGCAAATCTTGCTCCAGCGTCACATCCGGCGCGGCATGAATGGCAAAACCCCTATAGCCGGGCGCGGTTTTACGTTCAGTGCGTGCCAACGCATATTCCTCATGTTTGTGCGGATGCAAGAACACCGGAAAATCCTTGCCCACCGGTGTATAACCGCGCGCCACCATGTCTTCCGGCGTACTTCCCACCACGACCCAATCGTGGTCGTTCACTGGCAAGCCAAGCAATTCATCACGCACAGCGCCGCCCACACTGTAAACTTCCAGGCTTCTATCTTTCATCAAGGATAGCCTGCTGGTTAACAGCATTCTTTGCCGTTATCACGCCCAAACGTTGCTTAAGTGAACGCGGCGGCTGGCCGAAAAGTTGGGAGTAATACATAGTATTGCTCATCACCTTCTTTACGTAATTGCGCGTTTCATCAAAGGGGATATTTTCAGTATAAATAGCCCCTTCCAATGCGCTTTCCCCCCGCCATTTGCGGGCACGTGCAGGTCCGGCGTTATAGGCGGCAGAGGCCAGCACCGGACTATTGTCGAGTGACGACAGTACCGTTTTCATGTAATACGTGCCAAGCTTGAAATGAGTATCAAGTTGATTCACAAGCGCTTGGCGATAACTCTTCATCCCTATTTTTTGCGCTATCCAACGCGCTGTAGCAGGCATAATCTGCATAAGGCCTGTCGCACCAACTGGTGATTTAGCTTGATAAACGAAACGGCTCTCTTGCCGTATTAAGCCATACACCCAGGCTTCTTCCAGTTCATTCTTGCGAATGTAACCCTGTAATACATCTCTGTAGGGCGCGAGATAACGCAAGCTGAAATCATGTATTTGAACGGTACGGTCAGCGGTATTGATGGCATGGTCATACATCCCGTTGCGGCGCGCAATTTCAGCTGCAACCAATAGCTGTTGATCATCCAGCTTGCGCGCCGCCCATGCCCATTCTCTGGCCGCATCAGTGCGTAAATCCATACGGTATAGCGCCAGTGTACGTTGGACAGCAGGCTGCGCCAGCATTGCATTTATTGTCGCTTTGCTTGGCTGATAACTGGCAGGAATTGTTGCGGCAGGAGCAACTCCAATTTCTTCAGCAGCAAGTTGGCCGTAAAAATTATGTTCGCTGCTTAATTCAGTAAACAGCACATTCGCTTCCGGCAAACTTCCCCATGCTTTCAGAGCACGCGCCTTCCAATAGCGCCAGACACCCTCGCGCTGTTGTTGCGGCGTCATGGCATTAATGCTCACCCAAACTTCATGCCAGTTCTGCGTAAGCAACGCCGCCCGGGCACGCCACGCCAGTTGCGGTCCGGTCAGGGGCGCATCACCAGCCGCCTTGTACCATTCCAACGCGCGCGCATCTCGTTTACGTGCCGCTTCGTAACCTAACCACCCATAAAAATAATACTGTTCATCCGCAGTAAAATATGGCGCTTTTTTTTCCCACTGTGAATAGGCTAATTGCGGCGATTGCTTGGCCAGCCGTTGCAAGGCAAACATCGCCACTGTACGCTGCGCTTCAGAGGCATTATCCAGTTTGGCAGTGGCTAGATAACGCACCTGATCAGTAGCGGCACTGTCCAGTTCAGTTAAGGAAAGAGAGCGCTTGGCAGGCAGCTTCTCCGAAAGCTGCTTAGCCAATGTCAAGTTGCCTGCCTCCAATGCTAGGCGCAAGCGTAGCCATATATCCGTTGCATTGATGATACCGCTGGCAATTGCCGCATCAAACAATGGTGCACAACTTTCCGGCAATTCGGCGCTGCTAGTTAACCACAGGTTGCGGGCTTCATGCAGCACTTGTTCTTCTTGCAAACGTTGACGCGATTGCAGGCCATAACAAGTCAGGTCAACCTCTCCACCCACCAAGAGAGGATACTGCACCGCAAACTCTTCCCATTGCTGCCTTTTCCCCAGCAATCTCAACCATTCCGCACGCAATTGGTTAATCAACGGGGTATCATCAGGACGTGCCAGAAATGCCTGAATATCGGCGACGCTCGCCGTTTCTAATCGCAGACGCAATTGATAGTAAGCCAGATAAGGTTCCAGTGAAGAATGCTTTAATCGCATGGCCATGCGATTAAGCTTCACTACATCACCCACCCGAAATGCATCGCGCGCGGCAAGAAAATCCGCATCCTGACTTGCTACCGCCAAAGCAGGAACCAGCAGTAGTACAAACACCAAAAACTTTAGGAAACGCATGGGTGATGCCCTTATAAAATTCCGTTTAGCCGCCATATTCCCGACTGATTCTGAAATTTTTCCATGGCAAACAATTCCCTAATTTATATTACAGTAAGTGCATCTCTCCTAACTATCGGTGGACAGTGCCCAAAACTTGAACTTGACGCGACTTGTTGTCCGCATTGATACAGGATCAATACGTTCTTCAACCATATGCAGGGCGGATATTTTAGCAGACAAGCAAAGTATTTCTGTGCATCAATAATTGAGATACCGTTTTTTGAAAAAAGTTTACAAATAATAATTTTACCAACATATATTTTATAGGCGTGGAGAGGGAATGCAAAAACCTGTAAAATCCTGAAACTCAAAAATTTTATTAATTAATGCAAGGAAAACACATGAGCAAGAACCTGGTGCAATTTATTATCGAAGAACAAAGGCAATTACCAAGTGCAACCGGTGACTTCACTGGGTTGCTCAGCGACATCATTGTGGCCTGCAAACAAATTTCCCATAGTGTAAATAAAGGTGCATTGATCGGCGTACTTGGGAGTGCAGGTAGCGAAAATATCCAAGGTGAAACGCAAAAAAAGCTAGATGTCATAACCAATGATATCTTTATTGAAGCAAACCAATGGGGCGGCCACCTTGCCGCTATGGCATCTGAAGAAATGGATGACATCTACTCCATCCCTGCGCAATATCCAAAAGGTAAGTACTTGCTGACATTTGACCCGCTGGATGGTTCGTCCAACATTGACGTAAATATTTCCGTTGGCACTATTTTTTCGATTCTACGTTGCCCCGAAGGAGTGACAAACCCGACCGCGGAAGATTTTCTGCAACCGGGCACTAAACAGGTCTGCGCCGGTTATGCACTATATGGCCCCTCCACAATGTTAGTGCTCACCACTGGCCATGGCGTAAATGGCTTCACGCTAAATAATGATATTGGGGAATTCCTGCTAACTCATCCGAATATGACCATTCCGGCCGACACCCAGGAATTCGCCATTAACATGTCCAACCAGCGTTTCTGGGAAGCTCCGGTGCAACGTTATGTGGATGAATGCGTAAAGGGTAAAACTCCAGGAGGACGAGAAAAAAACTTCAACATGCGCTGGGTAGCTTCGATGGTTGCGGAAGTGCATCGCATCCTGATTCGTGGCGGCATCTTTATGTATCCATTCGACAACAAGGAAGTAGGCAAGGCAGGTAAATTGCGTTTACTCTATGAAGCTAACCCCATGTCTTTCATCGTAGAGCAAGCAGGCGGGGTATGCTCCACGGGTCGCGGACGTATCATGGAACTCAAGCCAACGGGCTTGCACCAACGTGTACCGGTGATTCTTGGTTCGAAGAATGAAGTAGAGCGTGTGGTGGGTTATCACAAAGAAGCATGACACAATTGAATGAATGCCGCTGACCCGCCGATCAAAACTGCCCCGGCGGGCAGCCAGCTTTCTTTTGAAGAAGTTTTAAAAACTGGCAAAGCGATTCTGGATTTCAAAAGCACTACACTAAATCAATCTTGATCGTCTCTGAAAAACTCCATTTTCAGACACACCTAAGCTTACATAAGAATTACTCAATCAAAAATATTCTGCTTAACCGCGTATAAAATATAAAACAATCAATCCAAATAAAATTAAAGCGACTAATGTAACCAGTTGGTTTATTTGCTTTTGTTGAGCCACTAATTCGCGTAATACGCTTGCAATTTGCAATCCGGGTTTTTCATTCAGGGTCTGGTGCAGCAGACGTGGTAGTTGCGGCAACAGAATGGCGAAGTGCGGCGCCTCTATTTTTAGCGCATTAAGAAAACCGCGCCAGCCGATTTGCTCGCTCATCCAACGTTCCAGCCAGGGCTTGGCCGTCTTCCACAAGTCCAGCTCGGGATCGAGTTGCAGGCCCAGCCCCTCGATATTAAGCAAGGTTTTTTGCAGCAGCACGAGCTGTGGTTGGACTTCAATGCCGAATTGGCGCGAGGTCTGGAACAGGCGTAGCAAGACACGCCCGAAGGAAACTTCACGCAGGGGTCGGTCAAAGATTGGCTCGCACACAGCCCGAATCGCTGCCTCCAGCTCATCTACACGTGTATCCGCAGGTGCCCAGCCAGACTCTATGTGTACTTCCGCCACACGTTTATAGTCGCGCCGAAAGAAGGCAATAAAGTTCTGTGCAAGATAATGTTTGTCGGTATCGGTGAGGGTGCCCATGATGCCGAAATCCAGTGCAATGTAGCGGCCATCCGCTGCTACCTGCACATTACCGGGATGCATGTCAGCATGAAAAAAACCATCGCGAAAAACTTGGGTGTAGAAAATTTCCACGCCATTGGCTGCCAGCGTGGGGAGATCGATGCCAGCCGCCCGTAGCGCGTCCACGTGATTGACGGGAAGGCCATTCATACGTTCCATCACCATCACTGCATCCGTACACCAATCCCAATAAATTTCCGGAACTAGCAACAATTTGGAATTAGCAAAGTTGCGTTTCAATTGGCTTGCGCTGGAGGCTTCACGCATCAGGTCAAGTTCGTTGTGCAGATGCTTCTCAAATTCCTCGACTACTTTGCGCGGTTTGAGCCGCCTGCCGTCTTCCCACCAGCGTTCAATTAAACTCGCGCAGATATCAAGCAGTGCGATGTCGTGCGTGATAATGCGTACGATGCCGGGGCGCAGGATTTTTATTGCGACTTCGCGTCCATTAGGCAGCACGGCAAAATGCACTTGAGCCACCGAGGCACTGGCAACAGGGGTTTCCTCAAAACTGTAAAATACTTCATTGAGTTTTTTATTGTAGGCAGCCTCCAATAAAGCCACAGCTTGCGCAGAAGGAAAGGGCGGCACCTGATCTTGCAGTTTGGCAAGCTCATCAGCGATGTCGACAGGCATCAGGTCGCGGCGGGTAGAAAGCATTTGCCCGAACTTTACAAAGATTGGGCCCAAGCTTTCCAATGCATAGCGCAATCTCACTGCACGCGGTGCAGAGGTGTCGCGGAAGAATAGCAATAAGTTAATCGATATCCGCAACCAGCGCGTACGTGAATGTGCCAACAAAAACTCATCCAAGCCGAAGCGCAATACGACAAAAATTATTTTTAGCAGGCGTAACAGGCGCATGAAAATTTTACGGATAACGGTGAGCTGCGCTAAGCACTCCGCCATTATTATGAACGGCGGTATGGGTCGGGAAGCGGCGCAACACCCAACATTCCGCGTGCTGGGCAATCTGAAAAAAGTTATCAGTGAAACCTACCATACCTTTGACTCCCGTAAGTAAATACGCAGACCGTTACTTGGCCGAAGTTCAGTGCCGCTTTAACCGCCGCTTCAATCTTGGCATCATCCCAAGCGCCTCGTTTCAAGTTCAATATTGAGCGTGAGCGAAGTTATCAAAACGCGTAAATTCACCTCGGAAAGTCAACTCAACCTTGCCTATCGGGCCATTACGCTGCTTACCGACGATAATTTCCGCCTTACCTTTATCAGGTGAATCGGGGTTGTATACTTCGTCACGATAGATAAACAGGATCAAATCAGCATCCTGTTCAATAGCACCAGATTCGCGCAAATCGGACATCATCGGCCGCTTGTTTGGGCGTTGCTCCAAGCTACGGTTAAGCTGCGACAGCGCCATAACAGGTACGTGTAATTCTTTGGCTAGCCCTTTTAGGGAACGTGAAATTTCCGAAATCTCAGTAGCCCGATTCTCACTTGCCTTACTTGAAGGAGAGGACATCAACTGCAAGTAATCGATGATAATCAATCCTAAGCCATTATTTTGGCGGTGTAGCCTGCGTGCACGCGAACGTAATTCAAGTGAATTTAACGCAGCGGTTTCATCAATGAAAATGGCTGCATCATTCAACCGTCCCAGCGCATGGGTCAAGCGCGGCCAATCATCTTCCTGCAAACGCCCAGTACGCAAATCATGCTGGTTGAGTTTGCCTACTGAACCTATCATACGCATGGCCAATTGGATACCACCCATTTCCATGCTAAAAATTGCCACTGGCTTACAGCCTTCCAGCGCTACATGCTCGGCAATATTGATAGCAAAAGCAGTCTTACCCATACTCGGACGCCCGGCAACAATGATCAGTTCGCCTGGCTGCAAGCCAGAAGTCATACTATCCAAGTCGGTAAACCCGCTCGCCACACCGGTTACATCGCTAGAATTATCGCGGCCATAAAGTGTCTCAATCCGCTCCACCACCTTCGTAAGTAGTGGGGGAAGAGGACTGAAACCCTGGCGGCCGCGCTCACCCGCCTCAGCGATCTCAAACACACGGCTTTCAGCTTCATCCAGCAACTGATTTGCGTCACGTCCGGCCGGGTTATAAGCGCTGGTAGAAATTTCGCTGCCAACCTCGGCCAACTTCCGCATGACAGCACGCTCGCGCACGATTTCAGCATAACGCCGAATATTGGCTGCGGACGGCACGTTTTGCGCCAAAGAGCCGAGATAAGCCAATCCACCGGCTTTATCAAGCTCAGCATTCCCTTCCAGCGATTCCGCCACGGTAATAACATCCACCGGTTTGGCATGCTCGATTAAGCGCGCGATATGCCGATAAATTAGGCGGTGCTCAAAACGGTAAAAATCTTGTTCACTTATAAGATCGGCAATTTTGTCCCACGCGGTGGAGTCCAAAAAAATACCGCCTAATACCGACTGCTCGGCTTCCACCGAATGAGGCGGAAGTTTTAGCGCCTCAAGCTGAGAATCTGTGGGAGTAATATGATGATTATGCATAGTGCTAAGTTTTTGCCCCAAAGCTGGCTGTAGCATTCTATCACTGAGAAAATTATTGCCAGCAGAAATAAAATAGAGCTGTTACCAGCTCTATTTTATTTACAATAATGCGTAGAAAACTACGGCTTATGTTCGCCCAGCACTGAGATTGTGATATTAGCTGTCACATCGGTGTGCAACACAATGCTCACTGGATAATCACCAATTTGCTTTATATGCCCCGCCGACATGCGCACTTGAGTTTTTTCCGCAGTAAAACCTTGCAGTGCCAGTGCCGCAACGATATCGGCATTAGTCACGGAACCAAACAACTTGCCATCAACACCAGCCTTTTGTACGATTTGCACAGTCAATCCATTGTATTTCTCAGCGCGTGCCTGAGCTTCCGCCACCTTAGCTTGCTCTGCGGCTTCCAATTCAAGACGACGAACTGCAAATTCCGCCTTATTACCTTCAGTCGCGCGCTTAGCCTTGCCTTGCGGAATCAAAAAATTACGCGCATAGCCATTTTTGACATTGACTACGTCTCCCAATTGGCCAAGGTTTACCATTTTTTCCATAAGTATCACTTGCATGTTCTACTCCTTAATGCAAATCTGTGTAAGGCAGCAACGCCAAAAATCTTGCACGCTTGATTGCTATGCCCAATTGGCGCTGGAAGCGCGATTTGGTGCCCGTAATACGTGCCGGGATAACCTTGCCATTCTCGGCAATAAATTCCTTGAGAATGTTCAAATCCTTGTAATCCACCTCTGCGATCTTATCTGCGGTGAAGCGGCAAAATTTGCGGCGTTTAAACAGTTGACGCGAAGTGTTAGTCTTCTTGTCATCTTTTTTCTTAAAAACACGAGCCATGCTGTGCCCCTTATACTAATATAATGTTATCAATGTGCAGCACAAGTTGTGTGATACGTAAACTGCGCTGAGCCAAAAATCCTTCTGCCTTTACCCGCTGTCCAAGTTGCAAACTATTCGCCTGCTGGGCAGCTGCACCAAGAGCCAAAGCTGGAATATCGCACTGTACTTGACGCGCAGTGCCGGCCTCCAATTGCGTTGAAGCATGACGAATTTTTAATGCGATTCGCGCTATCCCCGCCGGGGTGTATCGCAAACCATCTAATTCGACAAGTTCTCCGTCAATAGAGAGCCAATTGCAAGCTACATTCAATCAAGCCGCAACTTCAGCTGGCGCAACGGACTCAGTCTGGGGAGTCTGTCCTTGGCCTGCCGCAGGGGCAGTCAACGAGCGCGATTTTTCCTCCCTCATCATTGCCGAAGGGATTGTGACCGCAGATTTGGTTTTAATAGTCAAATGGCGCAGCACAGCATCGTTAAATTTGAATGCATGTTCCATTTCATCCAAAACTTCCTGGCTGCACTCAATATTCATCAACACATAATGCGCTTTGTGAATTTTTTGGATCGGATAAGCCAATTGACGGCGACCCCAATCTTCCAAGCGATGGATCAAGCCATTCTTAGCCGTCACCAGAGTCCGGTAACGCTCAATCATAGCGGGCACCTGCTCGCTCTGGTCGGGATGCACGATAAATATAATTTCGTAATGTCGCATTAATACTCCTTTTGGATATAAAGCCCCCCGCCATGCGTAACGGTGGAGCAAGGGTTTGAGGGAACGCGATTATAACGAAAAATCCAGTCAGGTCAAGCAAACGCTTGGCCCACAGCCTTACTGCATCTATCCCAAATCCTTTAGAAAACCACATTACTACCCCATTTAAGATGGTAGAAATGTATCTATTAAACTGGGTAAATCACCGCGCAAGGTTGACACCTATATAAAACTACATCCGCGTAAAAAAACGGCCACTCATTTCTTCCAGCCCCAAAGTTTGCAGTATTTCCCCCAACCTTTCAGCCGCGCGATTACATGGCAAATTTTTAAAATTTGCGATGATAAGTTCATTTTTCATCGAATGTTCCCAACCCACTAGCTCGGTCACTGTAACCTGGTAACCATGGGCTTCTAATTGCAAACAGCGCAACACATTGGTAACGTGACTGCCAAATTCACGGGTATGGATGGGGTGACGCCATAATTCAGTCAAAACATTTTTAGCCAAATTTTTACCTTTATTTTTTCTTAGAACCGCCGCTACTTCGGCTTGGCAACAAGGTACCAAGACAACAAATTGGGCATTTTTTTTCAACGCAAAACGTATGGCATCGTCAGTAGCGGTATTACAAGCATGAAGCGCTGTGACCATATTGACTTTAGCAGGCAAAATCTCCGACTCAATAGACTGCCCTACCGACAGATTGAGGAATGACATGCCTGAAAAATTAAGCCGTGTCGCCAGCTCCTGCGAATGCTTTACCAAATCATCACGGGTTTCAATACCGTAAATATGCGACGTATCGTTTAACGTCTTGAAAAACAGATCATAAAGTATAAAACCCAGATACGACTTGCCTGCCCCATGGTCTACCAATTGAATGCTGTGGTGGTCTTGCTTAATTTCTTGCAGCAGTGGCTCGATAAATTGATAGAGATGATAGACTTGCTTGAGCTTGCGTCGGGAATCTTGATTCATCTTCCCATCCCGCGTAAGAATATGTAACTCTTTAAGTAAATCAATTGACTGGCCTGGCTTTATTTCATTCATACCACTCTCAATAAACCCCGCCGAAATAAATTTCGGCTTAAATATTAACCGTATTAAACAACGCCAGGAATAAAGCGATATTTTACTTTCTGACAGTATTGGTCGTAGGTATCGTCCACGCTGCGCAGGTGATCTTCTTCGGTCAACGCACGCATATAGTAAATGACCGACCAGCCAAACATGGAACCAACCGTCATCAAAATAGCCGTTAATGAAGTCTGTATGGCCAAGATTAACGCCGGTCCCAAACCAATCCACCAAGCCAGATTTTTACAAACATACGCCGGATGGCGGATAAAGCGATACGGTCCGTGCGCAATAATACCGCGATGGGTGAGGTTACTGGCTTTGAAATTGAGTGCAACGGATGCCGATGTATAGATTGCCATTAGCGCCAATAACAATACATTGGCAACCACATGGAAAACTGGGTGATCGAAATGCGGAAAGTCAGCGGAATACCCGCCGCCAAATATTTTGCTGGTCAGGTCATTGAAGGGAGGATAGCAAGCCAGTGCGACAGTCCAGCCCAACAGGGTAGGATCAACCGAGCGAATTTCGTTGTTCAGCGCCGGTAGTTCAATCAGATAGCCAATGGTAAAGAAAACCACATCCAAAAACAGAATCAGTTTGAATAGAAACCAAAACCCATGATCGTTGAACAACGACAGCCAATCCGTCTCTGGTTTCCCCCAGGCTGCCAGTAACTCACTCCCGTTGCTCAACATGAGGGCCGTGTGGTCAAACAGCCAGACCACCATCAGTGGAGCAAAAAAAGCTTTCAGTAAGACACTGAGCAACCCCAGCCGTTCGTCCGCAGGCAAGCCCGCCCGCCAAGTAAGCTGCGGCGAAGAGACCAACCGCTTCAGCGCGCGCAGACAGAGAATGGACTTAGAAATACCGGGGGTCTTTTCGCTTAGGTAAAACACCATTAACAAGAACACATAACCCAAGGTAACTGTCAGTAGCACTTGCCACCGAGTGAAATCTTCAGCAAAGAAGTGTGTGTGAACAGAAAAATAGCGCTGAAAGTATGGAATGGCGGCATAAAAAACACCAACGACCACGATCAGCAGCAATGAAACGGACAGATTTCTCAGCCGTTGGAGAAATATGGGAGTATTGAGAATAGTCATGCTGGAATGGTCAAATTTAAGGCAGACCATGCTACCTGACCAGCCATAAAAAAGCGCGCTGTCGCGCGCCTTTTTATATTATATAACTTTATTTCTGGCGACGGCGACGCTGACGTATTAGCAGCGCTTGGCCCAGCAATCCAGCACTCAATAGCGCCAGCATTCCCGGCTCCGGAATAGTGTTTCCGCTGCTGCTCTGGCCACTTGTGCCGCTAGAACTACTGGTGCTTGTCACAATTTTCAGGCTGCCCTCACCGTTAGCACCGGTGCGCTGCATCCGAAGAATCGAGTCACTGTCAATACTTGCGAGTGACCATGGATTGGGATCGGTAACCGTGAGAATCAGCGTCGCGATATCGGGTACCACATTGGTAAAATCCGTAGCCACACCTGAATTGTAGATTCCGCCATTAATGCCATTGTCAGCTGTGAACGCAATCTCAAATATAGTATTACCTGGCGTAATATTGTTATCTACGTTAAGACCCACCGTCCAACCTGTAATAGCAGTGTTGTTTCCATCCTTAAAACTTAATACAGAAGCTGCCGCGATATTAGTAGTAACATTAAAAACAATCCCTGTAATCGCGCCATTCCAACTGCTCGAGGTATTGTTGAACGTAAGCCTTAGTTGATTCGATCCTAAATCATCGTCATATGTAACGATGCCGCCCTCCACTCCACTGACGAAGGTTTGGGAAATGAGGGTTGCGTTGGCAACGCCGGAGCCAGCCAATGCCAAGGTGGCCGCCACGAGGGAAAGACGCAGGGCTTTTCCGCAAACCATTTTTATTTTTGTCTTCATATTTATCTCCTAGAGGGTTGTATGGAGTTTATTTTTGTACTTACCACCAACCATAAAGCAAACTTCATGCCAAAAATTGAAAATCACATAAAATAAAGTTTAACTACATGAAAATATTTAGCAATTAATTAATCAAAAAATAATTTGTATAGCACTCAAAAACAAGACTGTAAACAATCCCGACAATAAAATCTCCCTGAAGGGTACTTGAAATCTGCAAAGGCTTGCCGCAAGATTAATCTTATAAACTCGGCACGAATTATCCATGAACCTTGCTGAGTTATTGATGAGTCTCATTGCGCATGAAGAAAGAAGACGCAAGGAAATAAACAAGGGGGGCGCAAGCAAGTTATCCGCATGCACCGGAAGGGGATGTTGGAGATGCAAATCGTCGAACACAGCGGTCTTAGTTGGTGCGCGGTGAATGCTGGGATCAAACGCCATTCAGGGGCAGGCGCTTGCGCACTCAAACCTGAAGCGCGGGGCAAGAAGCAAGGCAGCGGTCGAGCGTTGAGCGAGGCACAAGAAGCGACCGTCAGGCAGATCATCTGCGACAAGCGACCGGAACAATTGAAGATGGCATTTGCATTGTGGAATCGTGCTGCGGTCGTACAACTGATTGGGCGCGAATGCGGGATCAGCCTTTCTGTGCGCGGCGTAGGGAACTACCTCAAGCACTGGGGCTTCACCCCGCAAAGCCGATCAAGAAGGCGTATGAACAACGGCCTGAAGCCGTGCAGGCATGGTTGGGTAAGGACTATCCGGAGATTGAGCAGCGCACCAAGGCAGAGGGTGCCAAGATTCATTGGGGCGACGAAACGATGGTCGTGCACACTGATGTGCGCGGTCGAAGTTACGCGCCAATTGGCAAGACGCCAGTGACCTTTGCGGTCGGCGGAACACGCCAGAAGCTATCGATGATTGGCTACCATCACCAACCAAGGCAAGACGCGCTGAATGATCATTGATAAGGCGTTCAACTCGGACAAGCTAATCGAGTTTCTGGAAGCTCTGACCAAAGATGCGGGGAGGAAAGTGTTCTGATCCTCGATAACCTGCGAGTGCCTCACAGCAAGCCGGTCAAGAAATGGGCGGACGAACACAAGGAAAAAATTGAGCTGTTCTATTTGACCAGCTACAGCCCCGAGCTGAATCCAGAAGAACGGCTGAATGCCGACTTGAAGCATGCCATCTCGACCAAGGTTCCGGCGCGCACGAAGGCCAAACTGAAGGCCGCAGCAACCAAACACATTCAGGCGCTGGAAAAATCACCTGAATGCATCAAAAAATACTTCCAGGATTCACGCATAAAATATGCTTCGTGATTCACGGATAAAACGGGCCGGATCAATAGATAACGGCAGTTAACCGCTCTCAACCTTCCGGAAAACCCTATGAATACTGGTTTTCTTGGCTACGCGAGCCAGGGACACGAGCCCGCTAAAAAATTGAAAACCCCAGGTGTAAAGTTTTTCGACAAAGAGGATTAAAGGGGTCAGAGCCCTTTCACACTTGGCATCACCTTCGACCGCCCACGTCGATCATAGCCCACTTTGCATCCTAGCGCCTGCTTGATCTGCGCACGGAATCGTTAAGATTATGTGCCCAAACATCCTGCTTTGCTCAATAAAATCATAAGTGTAAATTTTACGGCAAAAAAGCGCCCCGAAGGGCGCCTAAACAATCCGCAAAATTATGCTATCTATTTATTAACCGTTACTGTCTTACTGGTTATGTTATTCGCAGCATCATACGCTTGCACAGTTGCACTATGCGCACCCTTGGCTATGTTGCGGGTATTCCAGTTGTAACTCAGAGAGTTTCCATAAGCGGTGGCGACTTGCTTGCCGTCTATACTCAGGACGATTTTAGCGACACTCTGGTCATCAGTGGCCGTTACTTTAATAGCCTGCTTATTGGAGACTGTCATGCCATCAACCAAGTTGAAACTGCTAATTACAGGTGCAACAGTGTCACTGCCAATGGTTACCGAAACGGTGGGTGAAACGCCAATGTTGCCTGCCGCGTCATAGGCATAGGCAACAAGGGTGTAAGCACCGTTTGCGAGTGCTGAGGTATCCCAGGAAAAAGCAAAGGGCGCATTGTCGTCAGTAGCAAATTTTTGACCGTTAACATACAGCTCGACACGGCTTACTCCTATATTGTCGGAATATTTTACATCGACCGGAACACTACCGGATACCTTGCTGCCGACCGGTGAGGTGATGAGAATATCTGGCGCCTGGGTATCCAGGCTAATAGCTGTTTTAATGATTGATCGAGCGGCTGTCACGGCTTTGGCTGCATCAATCCGGCCCGCGCCATAGTAAATATCGTAGCCAGCTGCACCCAAATCAAGTGCGGTTGATTTGAGAATCTGGTCAATATCAGCAGGACTAATGTTATTGTTGGCCGAGATCATCAGCGCGGCTGTCGCTGCCACAATAGGACTAGCAAAAGAAGTGCCCCAATTACTGGAATAGCCACCGCCCATGGAAGGAGCGTAAATGCTTACACCGGGAGCAGCAAGGTCAACATAATTACCATAACTCGAAAAACTGGCGCGCTGATCGCTGCTATCGGTGGCAGCCACGCTCAGCATGGAATCGTTTGCAGCAATATCTACAAGTCCGCTGCTGTTACCTGCCGCGACCACTACAACACCGCCTTTGCTGCGCATATATTGCGCGGCAGACTGAATAGTGGCACTGCCAGAGAGATTATCAAAGCTGCAATTGACAACCTTGGCACCGTGATCTGCGGCCCAATTGATGCCCTGCGCCACGATGCTCCAATATGTCATACCTTCGGGCGAACCGATGCGCACCGGCATAATTTTCGCGCCCCAGGCAACACCTGCGCTGCCTGTGCTATTGTTAGCCGCCATCGCCGCCGTGCCAGCCACCTTGGTACCATGTCCAGTGACATCACTCGTATTGGAATTGTTATCGTAAAAGTTCCAACCTGACACTATATTAGGAGCCAGTTCAGGGTGGGTGGCATCAATGCCGGAATCCAGAATGGCAATAATCACACCACTACCGTTAGCACTATCCCAAGCTGTGGGTGCTTGAATTTTTGGCAGTGCCCAGCTACTACTATAAGATGGATCGGTCACGGATGCTGCATGGGTAACTGCCATATCCAACTCAACGTATTTTAATCTGTGGTCTTTCTTTAATTCGCGCATGACCTCCACTTCATCAGCATCTTCCGGCAGTTCGACTACATGGGCATTGAGTTTTTTGAGGTGGATTCTGGATTTGCCGTTGTGGGGCTTCAATGCATTCTCAAATTCACCAACGGCTAAACCAGCACGTGGCGCAATCAGCAAACGGCCTTTTGCCCAACCTACAAAGGCTTGAGTGCGAGCGGGTGTGGCATTTTGTACAATCCCCCCCTCCCCGTCCTGGACCGAGACGGAAGGCGCAGCATGACTTACACTGGCACTTCCTGCCAAAATGGCAGCCAGGAGAAGCGAACGTGCGAAACTGAGCTTATCGCCCAATTGACCGCAATGGCTGTTGTCAGAAAATGGAACTGAAAATTGATGTTGGCGTGGCATGTCAGGCTCCTTAAATTGGGTTAGCAGTCTGCTGATAAAGCAAATGAACACACCAAGGACTTAAAGCCTGAGTATTCTGGTAACTCCGCTATCTTTAATTCCAAGACCGGAAGCTTTGCGTCCCCACCTCGCGATGGGTTTGCCTTTTTCAGCTATTTAAGTGAATCGACAATATTTTGATAAACTTTAGGGCATTTCTAAAAATTCAGATTTCGTCACAATACGTCGTTACTCACAAAAAATGTTTCCTTACATATCAATTATATGCTGCGTCAACATTTTTTATTCGCGCCTAGCTTTGTTTAGAACTCTTAATTTTTAGAAGTGCCCTCTAGGGTATCAATAAAAAATCCCATAAAACTTTTCGGGACTAGAACCTTTCTGGGCTTGCATGGTACAAGCTCAAATTATTATCTTTGCATCGTCTATCTTAGCATCGTCACCGGCATCAAAATTTCATCAGCCTTCAGGATTCCTGGAGTTCATTTGTAAATGCCGACAGTTATGTTCCTCCAAAAATTATTCTTAAAAAGATGCTGGCAAACATGCCGACATTTTAACAACAAACTCAAAAAGCAATATATATGCCACAAACTATAAAACAATATTTAAACAATTACTTGTATGTTGATTGTTGGGCACCTCTAAAAATTAAGAGTTCTAAACAAAACTAGGCGCGAATAAAAAATGTTGACGCAGCATATAATTGATATGTAAGGAAACATTTTTTGTGAGTAACGACGTATTGTGACGAAATCTGCATTTTTAGAGGCGCCCTATTGATATATTTCTATAAAATGGTCAGCTGTAACAACAATAAAGTGTCGTTTTTTACAGACAGTATTATTTTAAATTTTATTAACCAATTGAATAATAACTTTAGTTTTTGTCGCCAAAATAAAACATCCTCGCACATCAAGTGCAATGAGCCGTTGTAAAGAATTCAGTATTGGCAGCACTTCTGCGACGAGATGTATTTTTCAGCATTAGTTGCCGGTTAATTCATCGCAGACCGTACGGGTTTCGGAAACGGATTAGTGAAATGGATAATAATACATATTAGGCTTGATGATAAACGCGAGGCTCGCAAACAACTTACCATCTGCATGATGGCTTAAAATGGCTCCTTGAAGCCTAAATATTGTAGGGCACTTCGAAATAGAAATAGCGTATTACTTTTTATGTTTTTTCATCCACTCACTGGCCCGTCGCTGAGCCTCGGCAATTTCGGCTGGCGTCATGAATGATTCCACAATCCCAAGTCCGCTTCCTATATCTGCGTCATCGCCCATGCCAGCAATATTATTGACCCATTCACCAGCAACTTTAAACCACTTGCCACCTGCGCCAGCAATATTGAACCACTTATGTGCTTCAATGTAGTCCCGGGGAACACCCAAGCCCATGTCATACATGACTCCAAGATTATTTTGGGCTTCCACATCGCCTTGTTCTGCTGCTTTATTCCACCAAAACACAGCTTGTTGGGTATCCTGAGGCACACCTATACCATTATCATACATGAACCCCAGTTTAAATTGAGCGTGTACGACGCCCTGCTCTGCTGCCTTACCATACCAGAACACCGCCTGTTCGTCGTCTTGAACAACGCCGTTGCCCTCTTCATACATAACGCCCAATTTGTATTGGGCCTGCGCAATCCCCTGCTCTGCTGCCTTGCCATACCAAGACACAGCCTGCTTGTAGTCCTGAGTAACACCCTGGCCTTTCTCATACATGAGACCTAGCGTGTATTGCGCCAATGCATCTCCTTTCTCCACCGCCTTGTTATACCAATGCACAGCCTGCTCGTAATCTTGTGTAACGCCCTGACCTTTGTAATACATAACTCCCAAATTGAATTGGGCCTCCGCAAACCCCTGATCTGCGACCTTGCGATACCAATGCATAGCCTGTTGGTAGTCTTTTTTAATCCCTTGCCCATCGGCATACATACCTGCCAAATAAAACTGCGCTTCCACATGTCCATGCTCTGCAGCTTTTTTTAAGGATTCAGCAGCTTTTATATAGTCCTTGCGGTCGACAAACTTCATCCCTTCCTCGAAGTTTTTTGAAACATCTTGAGGTGTCAGTGCCACCATAAAATTATCCTTCCTATAAAATAACCACTTGTACTCACTTATTACCAATTTTACCCCAGAACAACTCCGATTTCCTCCCACTGCTGGCTATACGATTCACGCCAAAGAAATACGCCGCCAACCTCCATAAGGTTTGCGATTAATCTGAGTACACCAGGATAAAATTTTTAACCGCCTATACCTACATATTAACCATTGATCAATATCTGACCGATAGATTTTGAAGAATGACTGACTTCTGGTAAAGTTGCACGCTGTCTAAAAATAGTGCGCGCAACCTTGAGATAGCGAAGGTAGTAGCTAGGAGATGTAAATAAATGCTAAACCCAAACACCCTGACACAAGAAAAAAAAATAAAGCTGCGTTGGTTTGTTGCTTTATCTAGCCTGCCCTTGCTTGGCGTGGTGACTGCATTTGGAATTGTACCGCAGCCTGACACTCCTTATACTACATCCCTTACAATGGTCGCGGAAGAAATCGTCCTGCCCCACGATACGCCAACTATTACTAGCATAACCAATTCCAAGGCCGCCACATACTGGCGCAATGAACGCGTACAACGTGGCGATACAGTAACTGAACTGCTGCGCCGTATGCAGGTAGACGACCCCTCCGCAAGCGAATATCTGCGTCGCAACCAAGCTGCAGCATCCTTCCGTCAACTTGCCACAGGTAAATTCGTGCAAGCTGAAACCAATGCAGATGGTAATCTTCTAGCGTTGCGTTACCTGGATAACAACGGTAACCAGACCCTTATTGAGAAAAGGGTTAACGACTTCAAGACCAGCATACAGCCCCCCCTGCTTGAACAACGTTTGCTCATGCGTACTGGAGAGATTAGTAGCACACTCTTTGCCGCGACTGATGCAATTGGCCTGCCGGAATCTACCGCTAACCAATTGGCTGAAATTTTTGGTAGTAATATCGACTTCCATCGTGACCTACGCAAAGGAGACAAATTCAGCGTAGTTTACGAAATGGATTATAACAACGGCGAACCGGTTCGTGCCGGACGCATTCGGGCGGCCGAGTTCGTCAATCAAGGCAAGAGCTATCGTGTAGTGTACTTTAAAACTGACAGTAATCACGGCGATTATTACACGCCGGATGGTAAGAGCATACGAAAGGCTTTTTTGCGCTCACCACTTGAATTTTCACGCATTAGCTCCGGTTTCAGCCTATCGCGCTTTCACCCAGTACTGAATACATGGCGTGCGCATAAAGGTGTGGATTATGCCGCAGCGCTGGGTACCAAGGTAAAAGTCACTGCCGATGGGACAGTATCCTTTGTCGGCAAACAAGGCGGTTATGGCAATGTTGTGATAGTAGAGCATCAAAGCCGCCACACCACCGTGTATGGGCATCTATCACGTTTCGCTAACGGCTTGCGCCGCGGCCAGCGTGTGGGGCAAGGGGACATTATTGGCTTTGTCGGTATGACTGGCTTGGCCACAGGTCCACACTTGCATTATGAATTCATGGTTAATGCTCAACATCGCGACCCCTTGCGTGCCGCATTACCGGATGCCGCCCCATTAGATAATACGCAGAAACTTGCCTTCCAAGAAGCTACCCGCAGTCTGACCGCCCGTTTGGGCGTGTTACGCGATACTAACCTGGCCAAACTTGACTGAACAAAATCACGCTGAGCAGACTCAAATAGTCCAGAACCATTCTGAATTTTATATAGGCATCATGTCCGGCACTAGCTTGGACGGCATTGATGTTGTCTTAGTTGATTTCTCCACCAGCTCCCCCAAATTGCTCGCTACCTCCTTCCAAGCTTACGGAAGGGGGCTGAAGGATGCGCTGCTAACCTTACATCACCCTGCGCATGATGAGCTGCATCAGATGCAGTTAATCAATAATGAATTGGCGGGTTTGTATGCGGCAGCAACGGCAACCTTACTGCACACAACCAACATCATGCCCGATCAAATACGCGCTATTGGCTGCCATGGGCAGACTATACGCCACCGCCCTAACGAAGGTTATACTCTGCAACTCGGTAATGCGGCCTTGCTGGCCGAATTGAGCGGCATTACTGTAGTTAGTGACTTCCGCAGCCGCGACATCGCCGCAGGAGGACAGGGCGCTCCACTCGTTCCTGCTTTCCACGACAAAGTATTGCGTCACCCAAGCATTCATCGCGTTATTGTCAACATCGGTGGCATCAGTAACCTTACTAACCTACCACCCAAACGTCATACGGTAGGCTTTGATTGCGGCCCGGGCAACATGTTGATGGATGCATGGATTGCTCTACAGCGCGGAGAACCTTACGATCAAGACGGTGCGTGGGCCGCCAGCGGACAGATCATTCCAGCGCTGTTACATAAGTTGCTGGATGAACCTTTTTTGCATGCCATACCACCGAAAAGCAGCGGGCGTGATTTGTTTAACCTAGCCTGGCTGAACGGTAAGCTACGTGGCGGCGAATTACCTGTCGACGTACAGGCCACTTTACTCGCATTTAGCAGCCGCGTTATTTCAGACGCGATCCATCGTTTTTGTGATGGCGCGCAAGAAATTTATTTGTGTGGTGGTGGTGCGCGCAATCAAGCTTTAGTGCGAAGCTTGGGTATCTCCTTGCCAGATTGCCGTATTCAAGCCACTGACACATTAGGCATGGAAGCTGATTGGCTGGAGGCCATCGCTTTTGCCTGGCTGGCACAGCAACGTTTATATGGTTATAGCGTCAATTTGGTCACGGTTACTGGCGCACGTCACCCATGCGTACTCGGCGCAATTTATTCGGCTTAATTTTAATTTCATTTGTATAAGCAATAGTGAAATCCGCGAGTTATGCAAGCTGTTATCCCTTTGAAGCCAACAACCGCACCGTCTGCTCCAAGCGGGTCCGCACAGCGAATGATATGGGTTGCAATTGGATACCTTCCGGTCACAGCAGGGTGCACAAAATTTTCTTGCGCCTATGAATTAAACCCAGATTGTCCATTGGAAGCAGAATCCAATAAAATCAATGGGATTTCTAATGGTATCCATTATAGATTTTCCTTATTTTTCAATGATGCGCTGCTCTAATGGACAATCTGGGTTAAACGGAGTCCAATTTAGTGGACGGGCAAGTCATCTGAATTGTGCCGCAAAATGTTACCTGCTAGCGTAAATTAGCAAGTGAAATAAGCGGGTACTGCCCTGTGGGGCGTACATTACGTGACGCGACTATAATACGTTTATTAATTTTCCTCATATCATCATGCGCTCCCGTCCCGCTTCCTCCACCCCGGCACCTCGTGGCGATTGGAATATCATTCGCACTCTTCTGCCTTACCTACTGGAATTCAAAGGGCGTGTTGTATTAGCGTTATTACTACTGGTGTTAGCTAAACTGGCTAACGTGGCAGTGCCGCTGTTGCTCAAGGAAATCGTGGATGCTCTGGATAAACCAAAGGCAATATTGTTAGTGCCGGTGTCACTCGTGGTTGGCTATGGCTTGTTACGGCTCTTCAGCACACTATTTGGCGAGTTGCGCGACGCGGTATTTGCCAAAGTAACCCAACGTGCCATACGGCGCGTAGCACTCAAACTGTTCGTTCATTTACATAGCTTAAGCCTGCGCTTCCATCTAGAGCGGCAGACTGGTGGCGTATCACGTGATATCGAGCGTGGTACGAAAGGTATCAGCTTCTTACTCAATTTTATGCTGTTCAGCATTCTGCCAACGCTGCTGGAAATCGGCCTGGTTGCAGGAGTTTTGCTTTATAAATACAACGCGTGGTTTGCGGTTATTACTTTCATCACGCTGATTGTGTATATCGTCTTTACCTTATTCATTACCGAGTGGCGCATGATATTTCGCCGTACCATGAATGATATGGATTCAAAGGCAAACACGCGCGCCATAGACAGCCTGCTTAACTATGAAACGGTAAAATATTTTGGTAACGAGGACTATGAAGCGCGACGCTACGATGAACACATGAGCAAGTGGGAAACATCAGCGGTGCAGAATCAAACTTCACTGGCAGCGTTGAATTCCGGGCAGAGCGCTATTATTGCCATCGGCATGACCGCGTTGATGCTACTAGCATCGAATGGTGTGGTAAAAGGAGAGCTGACCATAGGCGACTTGGTTCTAATCAACGTCTTCATGTTGCAGCTTTATATGCCACTGCATTTTCTTGGCTTTGTCTATCGCGAGATCAAGCACTCTCTGGTGGACATGGAAAAAATGTTCCGTCTGCTTGATGAAAACCGTGAGATACAAGATGCGCCAGATGCGATTGCGCTGAAGCTTGATCAAGCGGCAGTACATTTTGAGCAAGTGTGTTTTTCTTACGAACCAAAGCGGCAGATTTTATTCGATATCAGTTTTGATATTCCGTCTGGACATACGGTCGCTGTGGTGGGCTCAAGCGGAGCGGGCAAATCTACCTTGTCACGGTTGCTGTTCCGTTTTTATGATGTAAATTCAGGACGCATCCTGATAGACAATCAGGACATTCGCAAGGTGACACAGGCCAGTTTGCGCGTTGCGATTGGCATTGTGCCGCAAGACACCGTGCTGTTTAACGATAGCATTTATTACAATATAGCTTATGGCCGTCCCGAAGCCTCACGTGAAGAAGTGTTGCATGCAGCGCAATCGGCCCATATTCACGACTTTATAACATCGTTACCGGATGGCTACGACACGATGGTGGGCGAGCGTGGGTTGAAATTATCTGGTGGAGAGAAACAGCGTGTGGCGATTGCGCGCGCTATCCTCAAAAATCCAGCTATCCTGATTTTTGACGAGGCGACTTCGGCGCTGGATTCAACATCCGAGAAGATGATTCAGCATGAATTGCGCAACGTTGCACATAATCGAACCACACTGGTTATCGCTCATCGCCTATCTACCATCGTGGACGCAGATCAGATATTGGTAATGGACGGTGGGCGCATTGTTGAGCGTGGTACGCACCGTGAGTTACTAGGAAAACAAGGGGTATATGCACAAATGTGGGCGCTGCAACAACAAGAAGAAGAGTATCAGCCGATTACACCTATAACACCCTGAGTTGGATTGGTACCAATATGATTGATATGCGATCCATTCACCCGAAAATCGATTTAAATCTTTGTTCGATTTCGTGTTCTGCAAATGTCTCGTATATACTTGTCTGGCGTGTATTTTCTATGTGCATTTTAGATCATTCAATACCTGTATATTTTTGCAAGAAAGTATGTTGAATTTAAAAACACACATTTCAATCAAAGTTTTATATTAATAATATTATTTACAATAAAATCAATATACTATAAATATATAAAAGAACTAATTGGTTAATATTGTGTCTGTAGCGCATCACTTAGTTGCGCACGAAATAGGGTACTGAATCAAACATGAAAATTCACGAATATCAGGCCAAAGAAATCCTCCGCCAGTATGGCGTGCCGACTCCACGCGGATCGGTGTGTTTCAGCGTGGATGAGGCCATTGCCGTTGCGCAGCAGTTGGGTGGCCCGGTGTGGGTGGTGAAAGCGCAGATTCATGCCGGTGGGCGTGGGCAGGGTGGCGGGGTTAAGGTCGTGAATTCGGTGCAGGATGTTGGTACGCGTGCTGGAGAGATTCTTGGCATGCAGTTGGTTACACACCAGACTAATGCTAATGGGCAATTGGTCAGACGCCTGCTAATTGAGGAGGGCGTGCAGATTGCAAAAGAATATTACATAGGAATGGTAATCGATCGTAGCAAGCAGCGTGTCGTACTGATGGCCAGTAGCGAGGGAGGAATGGAAATTGAAGCAGTCGCTGCGCATACACCTGAAAAAATTCACAAGATATGGATAAACCCTTCGTCAGGGCTGACCGATGCTGAGGCAGACACTGTGGCGCGGCAGATTGGCATTCCAAATTCAGCACTTGCTCAGGCGCGCGCCTGTTTGCAAGGTTTGTACCGAGCCTTCGTGGAAAAAGATGCAATGCTGGCGGAAATCAATCCACTGGTGCTGACTGCGGATCAGAATCTACTGGCGCTGGATGCGAAAATTAATTTCGATAGCAATGCGCTATTTCGTCATCCAGAGATTGTGGCGCTACGCGATTTAGATGAAGAAGATCCAGCCGAAGTTGAAGCTTCACAATTCGACCTGAGCTATATCTCACTGAATGGCAACATTGGCTGCTTGGTGAATGGTGCCGGGTTAGCCATGGCGACAATGGATATCATCAAGTTGTATGGCGGTATGCCAGCGAATTTTCTTGACGTAGGGGGTGGTGCCAGTAAGGAAAAAGTAACTGAAGCATTCAAACTGATGTTGAGAAATCCGAATTTGCGCGCAATTTTGGTAAATATATTTGGCGGAATCATGAAGTGCGATGTAATTGCCGAAGGAGTGGTGGCAGCGGCACGCGAAGTGCATTTAAAAGTACCATTAGTGGTGCGCTTGGAAGGCACTAACGTTGATCTCGGAAAAAAAATTCTGGCTGAATCTGGCCTGCCAATTATTTCTGCTGGAGATATGGCAGATGCGGCAGCGAAGGTTGTTACTGCGGCGAAGGGGGCATAATGTCCATTCTTATCAATAAAAACACTAAAGTAATGACGCAAGGCATGACTGGTAAAGTCGGTCAGTTTCATACATTACATTGTAAGAATTATGCAAATGGAACGAATTGTTTTGTCGCTGGAGTGACTCCCGGCAAGGCCGGACAAAGCTATGAGGGTATTCCAATATTCAACAGCGTAATGGAAGCTAGCGCGCAAACTGGGGCAACGGTCTCAGTAATTTATGTGCCTCCTGCCTTTGCTGCTGCGGCGATTGACGAGGCGGTGGAAGCAGGGCTAGAGCTGGTGATCTGCATCACCGAAGGCATACCCGTACATGACATGCTACGCACGCGTTACAAAATGCAGGGCAAAAAGACGCTGCTGATTGGCCCGAATTGTCCAGGACTGATCACACCGGACGAAATAAAAATTGGCATCATGCCCGGACATATCCACCGCAAGGGACGTATTGGCGTAGTGTCACGTTCGGGAACGTTAACTTATGAGGCGGTCTGGCAGCTGACTGAACTAGGTTTCGGGCAATCTTCCTGTGTCGGAATAGGCGGCGATCCGATTAATGGCATGAAGCATTTATCTGTAATGAAATTATTCAACGATGACCCGGAGACCGACGCTGTGGTGATGGTGGGCGAAATTGGTGGCAGTGATGAGGAAGAATGCGCGCGCTGGATCAAAAGCAATATGCAAAAACCTGTGGTCGGCTTTATTGCGGGGATTACCGCGCCGCTTGGTAAGCGTATGGGACATGCTGGTGCAATTATTTCGGGGGGTCAGGGCGGTGCCGAGGACAAATTGGCAGTGATGGAAGAATGTGGCATACAAATCACGCGCAACCCGGCTGAAATGGGCAAAGTGATGAAACATGTTTTAAAAGGATAATTTTCTGACAATGTAAGTTTTATTCACTTCGTAATTTAGGCTGTCAAGAAAAAATCATCGCTCCTGATCTGTTATTCGTTTGCTGGGTAATTTTAAGAAGCTACGATACTCATGTAACCTACCGCACAAACAATCTTACAAAATTTGCTCTTCAAGTTGGAACCTGCCACTGACAAAAGGAAGAAGAATGATTTTAGTAACAGGTGGAACCGGTTATATCGGCTCGCATACGGTTGTTGAGCTGATGTTGGCTGGATTCGAGATTTTAATTGTTGATAATTTTTGTAACAGCAAGGCAACGGTTCTTGATCGTATTGAGCGTATTGTTGGGCGTCGACCGGGATTTGTAAAGGCTGATATTCGTGATCGGCAAGCGATGCAGGTACTCTTTGCACGGCATAAGTTTGATGCGGCAATCCATTTTGCTGGTTTGAAAGCGGTAGGCGAATCTGTGGCTCAACCGTTACGCTACTATGATAATAATGTCTATGGCAGTTTGGTGTTGTTTGAAATGATGGCCGAGGCGCAGGTAAAAACACTGGTTTTTTCTTCTTCTGCTACCGTTTACGGTGATCCTGCTTCAGTTCCAATTTTAGAGAACTTTCCACTTGGTGCGACCAATCCATATGGCAGAAGCAAGCTGATGGTTGAGGAGATGCTCCGTGATCTTGCGATAGCTGATCCTTCATGGCGGATTGCGTTGCTTCGTTATTTTAACCCTGTAGGCGCGCATGAAAGCGGACTAATTGGCGAGGATCCTGCTGATATTCCGAATAACCTGCTTCCTTACATTGCCCAAGTAGCGCAAGGTCGCCGTGAGATACTGTCGATTTATGGTGATGATTATCCAACTATTGATGGCACTGGCATGAGAGATTATATTCATGTTGTTGATCTTGCTATTGGCCATGTCAAGACTCTGGAAAAACTGATTGGTCAGACGGGGGTGGTTACCTATAACTTGGGCACGGGGCGGAGTAATAGCGTTTTGGAGATGGTGCGCGCATTTGAGCAAGCCAGTGGGCGGAACATACCCTACAAAATAGTGGGGCGTCGCCCCGGGGATATCGCTACATGTTACGCAGACACTACGCTGGCGGAGCGCGATCTGGGTTGGAAAGCGGAGCGAAGTATAGCGCAGATGTGTGCTGATTCTTGGAGATGGCAGTCTTTAGGAAATCTCGATAAATCCAATGATGTCGCTGATTCAGTGTAAACGGTCACTTGGCAAAAAATTGTCAACACAAGCGGGCGGCAATGCCATACCAAAAAATAGCCAACGAATTAAGGCTAGTCCCGAACGATTGATTTTGCCTATTAAAATTCTCATGCTGCACACTTCACGCGAGAATCCTGTAATTATTTTTTGACCAGTTCAAGTGAGTTTCCCAATTTCAAATTAGCATTAATCCACTCTACCGGGTTTAGTGTCTGGCTGTAACTAAGCATGCAGAGCAACTCGATTTCTTCTTTATGCTCCCTCTCTCTTATTTTTAACAGATTTGCCGCGATGTACCCGCATTATCGAATATCAGGAATACTTCTTTCTTGCCTATTTCAGCGTGCATAGATAGGATTAATCGGTTATGTCACTGCAATTTACCAAGTCAAACTGATAGCATCAACACAGTGCTGTCGATATTATTTCACACGACGGACATCCAAGTTCTTTACAATAGCCGCAGTCTTTCAGGTAACACACCATGACCAAAATCCACGAGCCTCATTACACTGAAAACGTGCAAGAGCATTTACAACAGGTGCAAAGCCTATTGGATAAGCATGTTCTGGTCGAAATGTTAGCGCGCAAGCAGGAAATGCCACGCCAAGAGCGTCATGAACTATTGGGAAGCATACTGCACAAGCAACATCTAGCCGAGCTACAAGATAAGCTGGGCAAACTGCATTCCTCCGATATCGCCTTTATCTTGGAGGCTTTGCCCATCGAGCAGCGTTTACTGGTATGGGATCTAGTCAAGGCCGATCGTGACGGCGAAATATTAATCGAAGTTTCCGATTCAGTGCGTGAATCATTGATTGCCACCATGAGTCGCGAGGAACTGCGCGAGGCGGCGGAGCAGCTTGATACAGACGAAATTGCCGATCTGGCGCATGATTTGCCACAGGCGGTGATGCGCGATGTGTTTAAGTCTCTCACCATTGAGGAGCGCGAGCAATTGCGCGCGGCAATGTCCTATCCGGAAGATGCGGTAGGCGCGCTGATGGATTTCGATATGGTGACCATCCGCGAGGATGTCACGCTAGAAGTAGTGTCGCGTTATCTGCGCCGTTTCGACGAAATGCCAGATCATACTGACCAGTTATTCGTAGTGGATAGAGATGATATTTTTAAGGGTGTATTACCACTTAATCGCTTGTTGGTGAACGAACCGGAAGTGCCTGTAAGCAAGCTAATGCTGACCGATACCATCAAATTGCATTCGGATGACAAGGCAGAGCAAGCAGCACAAGCATTTGAGCGTTATGATTTAGTTTCTGCACCCGTGGTAGAAGAAGACGGCAAGCTGGTTGGTCGCGTTACCGTGAACACGGTAATGGACTATATCCGTTCAGAATCGGAAAGCGACATATTGAATACGGCCGGTTTGCGCGGAGAAGAAGATATTTTTGCTTCAGTATGGAAGAGTGTGAAAAATCGCTGGATGTGGCTGGCGCTCAACCTGTGTACTGCATTTTTTGCCTCACGCGTGATAGGCGAATTTGAAAATACCATCGAAAAACTTGTCGCGCTCGCGGCGCTCATGCCTATCGTGGCAGGTATTGCTGGCAACTCAGCAAACCAAACCGCCACCATTATCATCCGTTCACTGGCACTAGGGCAACTTAACCACGCTAATACAAAACGGCTAATTAGCAAGGAACTCACCATCGGCGGACTGAACGGCTTGATTTGGGGCGGAGTAGCCGGATTGTTCGCTTACTTCCTATATAAAAGTGTATTGCTAGGCGTGATTTTGACTGCTGCCATGGTGCTCAATTTAGTCCTTGGCGCATTGGCTGGTTTACTGATACCACTATCCATGCAGCGTATGGGGCGCGACCCGGCCATTGGTTCCAGTGTAATGCTTACCGCTATTACCGATAGTGGCGGCTTCTTCATTTTCCTTGGGCTCGCTGCCCTATTTTTAATTCATTAAGTTTGATCTTTACGGATTTGTACCGAGATTTCAGCAACGAAGTGCATGTTTTAGAAAATATTGAATTGCAACTTAACATGAGGCTGATTCAATTCAGAAACAGAACCTTTGTAAGGGTGATAGATTCAAGTTCAAACTGCCAGCTACAACCCCAAGCAGACTGAAATTTTAGAATTTACTGACGCTCACAGAGAGAGATTTGCGCAAAATATACAATCCATCGAAGACATGAATTAGGTTTGAATTCAGGCCGGAGAAGTTGAAAATTACAAGATTTTAAAGATATTCATAGCGTAATTCTTGCGACTAAAGCACAAGAAATGGTCATCCACTTTTCATTTCCGTCTCTTTCGAAGATTTTATCATCCACCCCGCCACTACGACACCAACTTCGTACAACAACCACAATGGTATAGCAAGCATGAACTGCGATACTACGTCCGGCGGGGTGAGAAGAGCACCGAGAATAAATGCCCCGACAATTACATAAGGACGGATTTCCTTAAGCTTGGCGATACTTACCATATCCATTTTAACCAATACCACTACCGCTACTGGTACCTCAAAGGTAGTACCAAAAGCAAGGAACATCCCCATTACGAAACTCAAGTATTTGTCAATGTCAGTCATCACTGCGACGCCTTGCGGCGCGGCGCCACTAAAAAAACCAAATACCACTGGAAATACCACAAAATATGCAAATGCCATGCCGAAAAAAAACAACAACACACTGGACGTAACGAGCGGCAACATCAAACGTTTTTCATGTGCATGCATCCCGGGCGCAACAAAAAGCCAAGCTTGGTACAATATGTAAGGTAATGCAATCAGAAATGCAGCCATCATCGCCACTTTAAGCGGCACAAAAAATGGGGTAATAACATCAATAGCGATCATCTGCCCGCCTTTAGGCAGCTTAGCGAGCATCGGCTCTGCCAGTAGCGCATAAAGATCACCCGCCCATGGAACAAGGCATACGAACACTAGTAGTAACCCCCCAAAAGCATACAGAAGGCGGGTGCGCAATTCGAGCAGATGGGAAATGAAGGTTTCGTTAGTACTCATTAATCAATGGGGAATTTTTTTTGCTCGGCAGTCATCCGCAACTCGGGCTGCACCTGCTGTATGCTAGCTTGTTTGGGTTGAGTTACTACATTATGAGGTTGCTGGATTAACTGGTCTTGCAGCGCCGTCTGATCGTTAACGCTGACTTGCTGATCGGCATTTTGCCTCAATTGACGTAATTTTTCCTCCTGAACACGCAAATTGCGTGCCGCCTCTTGCTGAGCATATAAATTACGTGTCGCCTCTTGGTACGCTGATGAAAGCGTTTTAAATTCAACCTCATCTGCCAAATTCGCACCGCTAACATGTACAGAACCCTCGATATTGTCGCCACCCTGTGCACTCAATGGTGGTGCGCCCTTATCTCTTTCGCTAGCCGTGGGGAAATTTTTCTGCTCTGAAGTGCTCTGCTGCACGGTGGACTGCACCTCAGCATTCAATTGCGATTGTTGATTGATGCTCTCTCTAGCCTGCTCCACCTGCTGATTGAGAGACTGCGTGACTTCTTGCGCATGCAAGTTAAGCGTTTGCGTGACCTGATTCACCGCCTCTTCAGCGCTCTTGTATTCGTTTTGTACTTTTTCCTGCAGCTGGCGCAATTCCTCAATTCTTAAATCCCGTGCTATGTCGGCCTTAACACCGCTGATATAGCGTTGCCCACGACCCAACAAATGACCAAGAGTACGCGCTACTTTGGGTAGACGCTCCGGGCCGATGACAATGAATGCGACCACCGCAATCACCATCATCTCGGAGAAATTGACGTCAAACATGGCTGCTAAATCGATCTATACGTTGGTGTGACTCTTGTCTTTAACTTCGCCTTCAATGGTTTGACCACCCTGTTCCACTTGCTTTTGAGTATCATCCCTAACCACCTCTGGATCTGAGCGCATACCTTCCTTAAAGCCTTTCATCGCCCCCCCCAGATCGCTGCCCATGTTGCGCAATTTCTTGGTACCAAATATGAGAATGACCACTAATAATACAATCAACCAGTGCCAAATACTGAATGAACCCATTTTTATCTCTCCTAAAAATTTAAGTGGCGTTAATCCCGCCGCACCATAGGTGGAATATTTCCGCCTATGATATGAATATGCAGGTGAAACACTTCTTGCCCTCCACCCTTGCCAGTATTTATTACAGTACGAAAGCCGTTGCTCAGCCCCTGCTTTTTTGCCAGTTTAGGCGCCAGCAACAACATCTTTCCCAGTAACGCCTCATGACTGCCATCAGCTTCCATCAGTGAAGCCAAATGCAACTTAGGAATCAGCATGATATGCACTTGCGCGACTGGGTGGATGTCATGGAAGGCAAGCAACTCGCCGTCATCATACACCTTTCGGCAAGGTATATCACCGCGAACTATCTTGCAAAAAACACAATCGTCCACTTTTTTCTCCCTGATCTCACTCCAACTCTATTAACCTGGTGACAGGAACCAGTAGACACTCACCATACTAACAACCCCCTTCTAACCATGAAAATGGAATATCAGGAGGCATTACTCTTACGACCGGCCTTCTCATCAAGCCCGGAAACCCCTACCCGTTGCGCCAGCTCTTCCAGCACATCATTTACACTCATGCCATGCTGCGCTAGCAAAACCATACAATGAAACCATAGATCAGCGGTTTCGTATACTAAATGTTGTTTATCACCGCTCTTAGCGGCCAACAGTACTTCTGTGGCTTCTTCACCGACTTTTTTCAGGATAGCATCTTCGCCTTTGCTAAACAATTTAGCTACATATGAGCTTTCAACTGCGGTGTCTTTGCGCGCCACTATTGTTTCCATCAATTTTTGAAGAATATCGTTTCTCATTGCTTATAATTTCTTCTGATAAATTTCATCGGGCGCTTTAAGTACCGGATCGATTTCCACCCACCTATCTTTTTCCAAGCGACTAAAGAAGCAACTGGCTCGCCCTGTATGGCAGGCGATTCCGCCAGCCTGCTCCACTTTCAATAAAACCACATCGCCGTCGCAATCAAGGCGAATTTCCTGCACTCGCTGAATATTGCCGGATTCTTCGCCCTTGTGCCACAATTTTTTACGCGAACGCGACCAATATGTCGCCTCGCCCGATTGAACGGTACACTTTAAAGCCTCGCGGTTCATCCACGCCATCATCAGCACATGACCTGTACTTGCATCCTGTGCAATGACTGGCACTAATCCATCTGCCGCCCAGCTTACTTTATTCAACCAGATGTCGCTCATAACCGCACCACAATACCTTGTTGTGCCATATATTGCTTGGCCTGTTGTATCGTGTATTCACCATAATGAAAAATACTGGCCGCTAGCACCGCATCCGCACCGCCCAACTTCACGCCGTCCGCCAAATGCTGTAGAGTACCCGCGCCGCCGCTGGCGATAAGGGGAATTTCCAGCGCATCCGTCACCGCACGAATAAGTTGTAAATCATAACCAATCTTGCTGCCATCACGATCCATACTGGTAAGCAGAATTTCTCCCGCGCCCAGTGCCTGCATCTTTTTAGCCCATTCCACCACGCCCAAGCCGGTAGCCTTACGTCCGCCATGGGTGAAGACCTCCCAACGACCAGGCTGAATCTGTTTGGCATCTATTGCCACCACGATACATTGCGAGCCGTAGCGCCCTGCAGCGTCCGCCACCAGTTGCGGGTTGAGCACGGCAGATGTGTTAATACTTACCTTGTCGGCACCCGCATTCAGCAGGTTACGCACATCTTCCACTTGACGCACACCGCCACCCACAGTGAGCGGAATAAAAACCTGCTCGGCTACCTGCTCAATGATGCGAAATAGAATACCACGGTCATCAGAACTGGCGGTGATGTCGAGAAAAGTTAATTCGTCTGCGCCCTGCTCATCGTACCGGCGTGCAATTTCTACCGGGTCACCTGCATCGCGCAACTCAACAAAATGGACGCCCTTGACTACGCGACCAGCGGTTACGTCCAGACAAGGAATGATACGTTTGGCTAACATGTTATCTAATATGAGCGGGGAAAAATGGAAATCTCAACACTTAACTTTTCACATTTCTATTCGCAGTTAACCTGTCTGCCAATTTTTGTGCTGCAGCAAAGTTCAAAGTATCTTCATAAATGGCCCGGCCGGTGATCGCGCCAGCAATACCATTATCCTGCACCGCACACAGCGCATGCACATCATCAAGATTAGTGATGCCACCACTGGCAATGACTGGCACCTTAAGTTCACGAGCCAATTCCACAGTAGCGGGAATATTTACGCCAGACAACATGCCATCACGCCCAATGTCAGTGTAGATGATGGCCTCAATACCATAACTTTCAAAACGCTTAGCCAAGTCAAGCACGTCATGACCTGTCACCTTAGACCAGCCGTCCACCGCCACCTTGCCAGCATTAGCATCGAGTCCTACCATAACGTGGCCTGGAAAAGCATCACAGGCTTCATGCAGAAAGCCCGGGGTTTTCACCGCTGCAGTACCTATAATGACATACGCAACTCCAATATCGAGGTAACGCTCTATAGTTCCCAGGTCACGAATACCACCACCCAACTGAATTGGCACGTCCAACCCAACCGCTTCCACAATACTACGGACAGCCGCTTCGTTCTTAGGTTTGCCGGCAAAAGCACCATTCAAATCAACCAAGTGTAGGCGGCGTGCGCCCTGGTTTAACCAATGTAGCGCCATCGATGCAGGGTCTTCGGAAAACACCGTGGCATCTTCCATCACACCTTGGCGCAGGCGTACGCAATGTCCATCTTTTAAATCAATCGCGGGAATAATCAGCATGACAGCACTATAAATAATATGAACAAAAATAAAAAAATTAAACTGGCATCCAATTCACAAAGTTTTTCAGTAACATTAGTCCAGCACCTTGACTCTTTTCTGGATGGAACTGCACAGCAAATAAATTATCGCGCGCGACGGCACAGACAAACTGCTGTGGATAGCAACTAGTAGCCTGCACAAACTGCGCATCCTGTGGACATACGTAGTAACTGTGCACAAAATAAAAACGCGCGTTCTGATCTATGCCTTCCCATAGCGGATGGTTACCATGTTGCACTTGATTCCACCCCATATGCGGCACCTTCAGCTTATTATTTTGCGCATCGCGCAAATTGCTGGCGAAGCGAACCACCCTGCCCGGCAGGATGGCCAATCCCGGAATATCGCCTTCCTCACTGTGTTCAAACAGCATTTGCAAGCCAATACAAATGCCCAGAAAAGGCTTAGTTCGCGCCGCATGCAGCACTGCTGCCCGCAACCCGCGCATATCTAACTCGCGAATACAGTCTGGCATCGCACCTTGGCCAGGAAAAACCACACGCGCCGCCTGGTCGACTTCTTGCGGATCGTCCGTCACCACGATAGACGCAGCTGGTGCAACAGTACGCAACGCTTGGTACACCGAGCGCAGATTGCCCATACCATAATCAATTATCGCAATATCTACCATAGCTGTACGTGATTTTTATAAATCTAAATCCACAACATGCAACGCTCAATTTTATTGGGCGCATTATCTCATTGATTACTTTGTTTATTGAAGCGACTTGAGAATCTTTACAATGTACCCTTTGTGGAGGGCATCATGCCTACCATACGCGGATCAACCTCCAGCGCCATGCGCAAAGCACGACCGAATGCCTTGAACACAGTTTCCGCTTGATGGTGAGCATTTTTACCAACCAAATTATCGATGTGCAGTGTCACCAGCGCATGATTGACAAAGCCTTGGAAAAACTCATGAACCAAGTCCACATCAAACTCACCTATGTTGGAACGCACAAAATTTACATTGAACACCAAACCGGGGCGGCCGGAAATATCCAGCACTACGCGCGACAGCGCCTCGTCTAGTGGGACATAAGCATGGCCATAACGACGCAACCCCTTTTTGTCTTCTATTGCTTGGCTGAACGCCTGACCAAGAGTGATACCAATATCCTCGACAGTGTGATGCGCATCAATATGCAGATCACCCTTGGCAACTATATCCAAATCAACCATGCCATGACGTGCAACTTGATCAAGCATATGCTCGAGAAAAGGCAAACCGGTATCAAATTTAACCTTACCGCTACCGTCTAAATCCAGCTTGATAGTGATCTGAGTTTCCAGGGTGTTACGAGTAACTTGCGCACTACGCATAATTTTCCCTAATGGACAGCCTAAACAAATTGATGAATACTTTCCTGCAATGCCCGTATGAACTGTTCGTTCTCCTGCGGAGTGCCCACCGTAACGCGTAGACAATCAACCAATAACGGGTGGGATTTGCTCAAATTCTTGATTAACACACCCCGTTTTTTTAATCCCTGAAAAACCTTATCAGCATGCATCACACGAAATAAGATGAAATTGGCATCACTCACATAAGACCGTACATCCGCTATCCCCACCAGCCGCTCATATAACCAAGCACGATCCTGTTTGATTTGCTCAGCCTGCCGTAACAGCATATCGTGATTTTGCAACAATTTTTCCGCCACCTGCTGCGTCAACACGTTTATATTATACGGCAAACGGAGCTTTTCTAACTGCGCTAGCCACACCTTACTACCCACCATAAAACCCAAACGCAAACCAGCCATGCCAAGCTTGGAGAATGTGCGCATCACCAACAGATTTGGATAGCGCGTCAGCATGGGCATAAAACTAGCATTAGCAAAAGCATAATAGGCTTCGTCCACCACCACCAAACCGGGGGCGGCCTCAATAATTTGAGCAATAACTTCCGCATCAAACAGGTTCCCAGTGGGATTATTTGGATAGGACAAAAACACTAGCGCAGGTTGATGTTGTTGCATGGCCAGCAGCATGGCAGGCAAGTCCAGGGCAAAATCTTCTGTCAGCGGCACGCCTATATATTGCATCCCAGTAAAAGCCGCGATCATTTTATACATCACAAATGATGGCTCGACACTTAATAATGTAGCATTCGGCTTAGCGACCGCAAGCGCTAACAACTGAATAATCTCATCCGACCCATTTCCAAGCAATATATCCAAACTCTGTGGCAAACCAGTCACGGCACGGATACTGGCCTTTAGTTTCTGGGCATCGGCGTCAGGGTATCGATTAATGGCGACATTCGCCACCAGGTGGGAGATCTCCTCACGCAATGGCTGTGGCAATGAATAAGGATTTTCCATTGCATCCAATTTGACCATGCCAGCGCTATCGGACACAGGGTAAGCTTGCAGATCGAGCACTTCTTGGCGAAGTAAGCTTTCAGGTGTTACACCAACATTGGTAGAAGACATAGATTATCGGCACTGTTAGACAGTATCATTTTATCCTAATCGTGCTACATTCTGGTCAAATTTCCTTTGACAGTGCAATTTTTTACTCAAGCCAGCACTTCTCAATCACGCCTAGTCACTCTGTGCCACTTCGATACCTATTGACCCACTACCAGACTGGCTAAGGAACAGCCATATATGCGGTTACTCTGCGGCATCGGTAACCACCAACAGGGTGCGGGCGCGCAAACTTGGCGCAATATCGAACAGGTAGTACTTGCCCCATAGAAACCACCTAAATTTCATGAAATGCTAGCCGATAATAGATTTATACGGGGCGATGTCCTCTTCCACAGAAAGCAAATGAAAAATAATTACGATTTTATTCTTACTCCTTCAACACAAAAATAAGGTTGCATTACCGAATTTATGTATTACTAAAATGCCAAGCTAGAGGCAATTCTCCACCTTATTCTTTTTATCATGCCCATTAAATTTCTCTGACAATTCAACTTAAAGAAAATAAATTGTAATGGTAAAAAATAATAACAAAATAAAATCGAATCCTTATACACAATGAAGTCAAACAAAACCGAAAAATCAAAAAATGAAAGTCCCTGTGATCACTAACCTCAACAAATCATTCTTACTGTTCGCAGCGCTTTGTTTAAATTTTTCGTCTCTTTCATGGGCCGATCAGGTAGATGCACCACTTCTTTTGCCAAAGACAGAAGCTACAATAATTCCCAGTCGTCAATCAATATTAACGATGAAGGATATTGGCGCTTCCCGTCCAATCGAATTGAGGGGCGTGAACAGTAATGCCTATCTTTCTTTGGGCGTGCGGCTGGACGAAGTCGTCACTAAGGCTCAGCTACGCCTAAACTACACGCTATCCCCCGCACTGCTACCAAATATCTCTCATCTCAAGGTATACCTAAACGATGAAGTATTGGCCACGTTGCCAGTGACCAAAGAAAATCCAGCTGGCCCACAAAAACTTGACGTTGAGCTTGATCCCCGTTTCTTTACAGACTTTAACAAAATACACCTGCAATTCATCGGCCATTACACCAACGATTGCGAATTTCCTCTGCACTCCAGCTTGTGGGCCAACATTAGCAACACGAGCACGCTGGAAATGAATTTGCAATCAATCGCTCTACGCAACGATCTTGCCCTACTACCAGCACCCTTCTTCGATCAACGGGACAACCGTTTACTTACCCTGCCTTTCGTGTTTGCCACCAAGCCATCCCTGAATTCCCTGCGGGCAGCGGGCAGTCTTGCCTCTTGGTTTGGCACTTTGGCGAGCTATCGCGGCGCCCGCTTTCCGGCCTATCTGAATCGTCTGCCAGAGCGTTATGGCGTGGTTTTTGCGACCAATGACGAACGGCCAGAATTCCTTGCTAAATATCCCCAAGTGGACGCACCAACCATCTCTTTAATACAACACCCGGAAAATCCTACAGGTAAGCTACTCCTCATCCTTGGCCGTAATGCTGCCGACCTACAGCTAGCCGCAGACGCCTTGGCTCTGGGCAAGGCTGTTATGACGGGTACTTCAATTGCCGTTAAAAAACTGGAATATCCACCGCGCCGTATCGCCTATGATGCACCCAACTGGCTGCAATCAGGCCGTCCCATACCATTGGGTCAACTCGTCAATAGCCCCGCCGACCTACAGCGCCAAGGCCAGCCTCTCGAACCAATTCTCATCAACGCCCGCTTGCCAGCTGATCTGTTTACCTGGGAAGTAAAAGGAATACCGATTGACCTCAAATACCGTTACACGCCACCGGCAGAACAAGGCGATGCCAATCTGAGAATTGAAATAAACGACCAATTTATAGAAGCAATACCGTTGCTATCCAGCACAGGAGCCCGAGAAAAGAACCACCTGGTACTACCTCTTCTGGATGATGGTTCCTTGCGGGAGCAAAGCGGCGTGGTGATCCCCGCTTTCCATCTGGGCAGCAATAACCAGTTACAATTTTCATTTTCCATTCCGCCCAGTGACAATGGCCGCTGCAAATCTTCACCACAAGAAAACATGCGCGCGGCAATCGATCCAGATTCAACTTTAGATCTGAGCCATTTATACCACTACGCAGCAATGCCAAACCTGGCATTTTTCGCTAATAGCGGATTTCCGTTCACCAAATACGCCGATCTCGCCGAGACCGCGATCGTCATCCCCGACCAGCCTAACACCTTTGACATGGAAGCCATGTTCGCCTTACTGGGCCATATGGGCCGTTCTACCGGTGTTCCCGCCCTACACTTCAAGCTCATCCAGACAAAATCCATACAATCTGCAAAAGATTCAGACTTGTTGATAATTGCCAGTGGTGCCAACAAGGATCTTCTCGCTAGCTGGGGCAAATCCCTTCCAGCCCTGCTGGAAGAAGGAAGCCGCACCTTTACGTCTTTGGGCAAAGCCATGGATATGGCTTATGATTGGTTCGGAATGAATGAGAACAAAATATTCAAACCTGGAGAAAGCAGCATATTGCTTGGATCCGGCCCCTTGGCCGCCATCATCGGCTTTGAATCACCGCTCAGTCCATCACGTAGTGTCGTGGCCCTTACTGCCAATACCCCAACAGCTTTGACCTCAGCTCTGGATGCCCTAAGCGATGGCGGAAAGGTTCAATACATCCGCGGTGATATCGCTTTAATGCGAGGAGGGAATGTCGAAAGTTACCGCGTTAACGATGTGTATTACGTTGGCGAATTGCCTTGGTGGCGCTGGATATGGTTCCACCTGCACCACCATCCTCTATTCCTGACTGCTATCGGCATCGCAATTGGTCTTTTTGTTGCCCTGCTTGCGTTTAGTGCCCTACGTAGCCTGGCTGCCAGACGGCTCGGCCAACACAAGAAATAAGCACCTGGAAATGACCTATTTATTCGTGGGTATCAGATGTAAAGTTGGCATTTTGCTATATCGTGGACGCCAAATTCTCGCTGCGCTCTGCGTCTGCTTAGGAACCGTTCAGGCAGCAACAACCGAACCCACTTGCCAGGCAGATTGGTCCGCTTGGCAAAGCTTCAAGTCAGGGTTCATCAACGAGGGCGGACGGGTAGTGGATGGCAGTACCCCCCGCAAACAGACCGTATCAGAAGGACAGGCCTATGCGCTGTTTTTCGCGTTGGTGGCCAACGACCGCAAAACCTTCGACAAAATCCTGCAATGGACCGAAAATAATCTGGCAAATGGCGATTTGACCAGCCATCTGCCAGCCTGGTTATGGGGTCGCAGAGACGATGGCAGCTGGGGAATATTGGACAATAATCCAGCATCGGATGCCGATCTATGGATAGTCTATGCGTTAGGTGAAGCGGGTCGGCTTTGGGGCGAGCGCCGCTTCGTTGCGCTTTCATCGCTGCTGGCCAACCGTATCTTGCGCGAAGAAACGGCGGATCTGCCGGGCCTAGGCCCTACCTTACTACCTGCACCGCGCGGATTCCAGACCGGGAAAAAAACCTGGCGCCTCAACCCCAGTTATCTACCCATGCAGCTCATGGATTGGCTAAGCAGCCGAAGTCCTGATTCCACCTGGAAACAAGTTTCGGAATCTTCCCGACGAATCCTCTTGGAATCCGCCCCACAGGGATTCTCTCCTGACTGGACGGTCTATGAGGACAGCAAAGGATTCCGAATGGATCGTACAGGGAAAGAAAAAGGCGCAGGTGGCTATAATGCCATCCGGGTTTATCTGTGGGCTGGTATGCTTGCGCCTGACGTTCCTGTCCGGCCACAGCTTCTTACTGCTTTTGCCCCCATGGCCAGCTTTACCGCACGCCACGGCTACCCGCCAGAGTCTATCAACATAACGACAGGTGAAGCCAATGGCCCAGGGCCATCAGGATTTTCCGCCGCACTGCTACCTTTCCTGGCCGCCCGTGAAGACAGCACTACCCTGCAGGAACAACGCGATCGTTTAACGGCTCGCCCACCGCGTCTGGATGCCTACTATGAACAGGCACTTTCCCTTTTTGCCCATGGCTGGATGGAAGGACGTTACCAATTCACGAAAAATGGCAGCCTGCTGCCCTCTTGGCAAAAATCATGCAACTCCGCCTCATCCCGCTTACCTTCGCACTAACCCTGGCCGGGTTGTTGAGTGCGCCAACTCTTGCCAGCCCCAAAGATAACGACGCTGGCGCCGACTTGCTGCGCAGCGCCCGCATGTGGGAAGCCAAGGATCGACCAGATTTAGCGCGTGTCATGCTGGAAAAATTACTGACGATCGAATCCAATCCAGAAGCACTGTTTATGCTGGGTAGTATTGAACTCCGGTCAGGAAATATAAAACTCGCCAGTGAATATTTGCGTCGCCTGGAACAGAATTATCCCCGACACCCCAACACTCTAGGTCTACGCAGCCTGTATCGGGTTAACACCACTGAAAAACAGACTCTGGCAAATGCGCGCCTGATGGCTCGAGCAGGCAACACCAAAGAAGCCGCCAAAATCATGCGCCGGTTATTTTCGGAAGCCCCTCCCCCGGGTGAAGTCGGACTCGAGTATTACCAACTCGTGAGTAACACTGCCAAAGATCAGCAAACGGCAAAATCTGCCCTTGACAAGCTCTACCGGGAAACAGGAGAAGCGCGCTACCGCCTTGCCTGGCTTAAACTACAAAGCAATCAGGGCAATAAACAAGAAATCTTGCAAGGTTATGAGTCCTTGGCCGCCGCGCCTGACGTTAACCGGCAAAAATTACGCGAAAGCTGGTGGGCTGCCATAAACCGCCTCGCGGCAGCACCAGCAACTCTACCTTGGGTTCGCCGCTATCTGAAAGAATTCCCGAATGACCAGAATGCCATCGAATACTTGGCGGAGCTACAACAATTGCATGAAAAAGCGTTGCGTATCGCCAACGACCCTGCGGTACGTGCCCGTCAAACTGGGATCGTATTCCTGGAACAAGGACAACTGGAAAATGCCCAGCGTGAGCTACAAAGCTCTCTAGCCAAACGCCCCAATGACCCCAAAGTGCTGGGTAACATCGGCTTGCTTCGCTTGCGCCAAGGGCGTCACGAAGAAGCTAAGGGCTGGTTCCAGCGTGCGGTAAGGGCTGAACCGGGCAGCAACAAATGGCGTGGTTTGATCCGTACTGCAAGTTTCTGGAGTCAAATGAAACAGGCCGATGAGCTACTCGAAGCGGGCAAGCTGGCTGAGGCGCAAAAATTTGCACGGCAAGCCCTGAGTATCGAACCAAATAATGCAGATGGGCTTGCCCTGCTAGGCAATATTCTAGCCCGAGGCCAAAATTTGGCCGGTGCCGAACCACTCTACCGTGAGGCACTCAGACGAGATGCGGGCAATGCTTCGGCTATGCGCGGCCTAATTGAACTGCTCTCCCGTAACGGACGGCGCGATGAAGCCCAAACATTGATCGCCGAATTCCGTCAGAACAATCCCAAGGAAGCCAACCGGTTCAACGAAAGCCAAGCTAGCCTGCTACGGGATGAAGCCGAAACATTCATCAGCGCTCATAGCCCCAGCCACGCCCTTCTGGCATTAGAAACCGCTGTACAACTCGCCCCTCGTGATGCCTGGATTCGTTATGACCTGGCAAATCTTTATGGGAGTCTGGGCTTACAGACACTCAGCCGCCGTGTAATGGCAGAAGGTGCTGCGCTGACTCCGAACGACTCAAGCATGAACTATGCCTATGCTTTAGTACTGACCGCACAAGAGCGGGAAATAGAAGCTCTGCAACGCTTGGCCCGTATTCCCCTATCGACACGTTCCAACGCCATGAATGAACTGGAAAAGCGCACTTGGATCAAGTTACGCATCCGCCAAGCCACAAAACTCCAAGCTGACGGCAGGAGAGACGAAGCGATCCGAATGCTGCTCCTTGCCGAACAACATGCCGCTGACAACAACCCGGCTGCGGTCAAACAAGTGTCAGAAGGCTGGTTTAGCCTTGAGCAACCAGCCCGCGGCCTCTCCCTGATGAAACGACATCTAACTGACGTGAAGCCAGCAACGGCGGACAGTCAGCTTTATTACGCCTCGTTGCTCAATCGGGCTAAACAGGATGACACACTGGGCATTTTTTTGCCGGAACTACAACAACGTCCCGACTGGAATGACGAGCAACGGGAAACTATGCTGGCAATTGAAACTGACCTTGCTGCCCGGCAAATCGAGCATCTGCTGCAACGTGGCGAAACAGCTCAAGCCCGGACTCTTGCTGCCCGGGCGGCTGTTTCAGGGCGGGCAGGCGATATCTCGACCCTGAAAGCCCAGGTTCGCCTGCTGCTGGAGGCTAACGATTCAAAAGCCGCCCTGCTAATCTTACGGGCGATTCTGGATAAACATCCGGACGATTTGGAATCACGTCTAAATCTCGCACAAGCTCACGCCCAGGCAGGAGAAAAGCAGGCTGCCCAGGAGGTAATCGATCAATTGCTACCCCGTTTGCGTGAGAATGATGTGGATACCAGACTGTCCGTTACCCGGCTAGAAGCTCGCCTTGGAAATATGGATCGGGCCAGAAAGATAATTACGAACCTCCTCGCCAGCAACCCCAACAATCCAGATGTATTGATCCAGGCAGGCCGTATTGAACACAGTGATCGACGATACCATACTGCCCTGGCCTATTTTCGCCAAGCACTAGCCTTGGAGGGACGTGTTCAAAGCGTGGCAACGACCGCTGAATCAGTACCTCTCCTCGACCTGGATCCCAAGCACCCAATAACCCAACCCAATTACGCCTCAAGGTATCCCAATGTAGTTAAGGGTATAGCTACCGCTGACAAACAAAAATCTGCAGCCGATACACCTCTCGTGCCGCCCATACCAGAGCTAGGAAAAACAGATTTAATTCGTCGCCCCACCAGAGCGGAGGAGGAAATTACCCGTATTGAAGCCAGGCGAGATCCCCGTATTGAAGTAGGGTTCGAAAAACTCAGTAGAAACTCTTCAAACGGCACATCCACCTATAACGGAACAGAGATTCCAGTAGTCGGGTGGTGGCCGGTGGGTTATGACGGGCACGGTTTTGTCCACGTGGATCAGGTCAGTGTCAATGCAGGTGAACTTACCCAAAGCGATGCACCTCTCTTCGGCAAGCTGGGTGTAAGGCCTTCTTCTCTCCCCCCTCCATTTGCGCAGAAAGTAGATGGTACCTCGGTAGGTGTAGGCTATGAAGGTGATGAATTACGCTGGGATTTAGGCATGGTCGGTATCGGTTTTCCAGTCCAGAATATGGTCGGGGGCATTCGCAAAGGCTGGGAAGCAAACAAAGTGGACTACGCCCTTGAAATTTTCCGTCGCCCGCAAACTAACAGCCTACTTTCCTATGCCGGCACGCGCGACCCCGCTACAGGTGAAATCTGGGGAGGTATAGCCTATACCGGGATTGGCGGTCGGGTCGCCCACACTTTTGGTCAGTTTAATACCTTCGCCAGCGCCGAATATGGCCTATTGCGGGGCAAGAATGTACTCGATAACAATCGTCTCGCCCTGCGTACCGGCATAGATAAAGACGTGCTACACCGGGAAAACATGTGGGTCAATCTGGGATTCACCCTGACCTACTGGCGCTACAAGGAAAACGAATCTTTCTACACTTTTGGTCATGGCGGTTACTACAGTCCGCAAAGCTACACTTCAGTGAACTTGCCGATAGAATGGGCAGGCCGCAGCGGAAAACTTTCTTATTTGGCGCGAGGTTCAACTTCCTTCGCTTGGACCAATGAGAAACGTATGCCTTATTACCCAACAAACAGCGCGTTGCAAAGCGATGCTGTCACTAGTGGCAATAACGTCGATCTTGGATTTTACCCTGGGGGGGACGGTGGTGGAAAAGGCTATTCCCTGCGGCTGGCAACCGAGTACCAGGTTACGCCTCACCTGGCCATTGGTGGATACCACAACATAGACCGTACAGCTTTCTATACCCCAAACCTAACTTTCATCTACCTGCGCTACCTGTTTAAGGCTCACTCAGAACCAGTGCGCTTCCCACCGATAACGGCTAGACCTTACTCCCGCTTCTGATCACAACCCAGGCTGATAATCGATCCATGTGCCCTCAGAGCGCATCAGGTAACCGTTGTCACGTCCAATGACAACGATATCCTCGTTTTCGCTCACGAAAGGCGTCCCCGGAAGATTTTGTACCCGTTCCGCCAGAGGTTTGCCGCCAGTTCCGGCAAAGGGACTATCCGCGATAAAACCGGCAAGAAGTGTGCTGATCGCAAAGTAACTCACTGACTTATCCACCTGCAAGGGTAGATGTGGCGTATCCCCGGACTTACCCTTGAAGCCTACCAGTTTGATGGCGGCGGGCACCAGTGTAATCTTGGGATTGGGAATTTCACGCATACCAGATATCTGCACCTTATCTCCCCGCAAAGCGGCACCGTGCTCTGGTACTAAAATCACCACCACCGGCCTTCCTTTATCCTCTAGGAAAGTAATAAAACGATCAAAATCTGACATCAATTTATCCAAACGCGGTTTGAAGGTTTCCAAACTAGAACGTGATTTAACCCCAGAAATACGGTTTCCATCATGCAAAGCAATCGTATTGTAGTACAAGGCTCGAGGCCGAACTGATGGCGGCTGGCGTGCCCACCACTCCGAGAGTAATGGGAAATCTTCATAAATAGGGGTATTGTCAAAACTGTGCATCATTACGGGTGCGAAGCGATTGTCATCCAGCTTTACCCCAAGACCAGATGACTTTTGTACCATATCTGCGAACTGGTCGAAGTGTCCATCGTGGTTAAGCAGACCCCGTACTTCGAAGCCGGCAGCCTCAAAATTGCGGAAAAGGTTGCATTGGGACGCATCCACTTCATATAGCTTGCGGTGTGGAAGCTGACCGCAATTACTATGAAACAGGCGTAGAACACCGGGACCGCTGTAACTAGCGGCCGTATTAAAACGACGGAACACGACGTCAAAACGGTTTAATAAAGTCGAGTTGCTTTCGCCGACATAATCCATGTCATCCCATGAAAGGGAACAGACGTGCAGAAACACCACATCAAAGGGCGCGGTAGAGTCTGCAATAGATGGGAAGCCCACCCGCTTGCCCTGTTCGGCGGCATAAAAGGCTTCCAATTGGGCCGTCGGCTCCTGCTTAATTTGCGAAATTGCGACGTTTCCATCTACTAGCGCCGGGCGGGAAGAAACAATCTGGGCGACATTGGCGCCCTGCAGGCTCGCAATAGGCGTGCTCAAAATACCAAGAAAAGCCAAAGTGGCAAAACGTACACGGCGACGCAACAACAGGTAAACCACTAGCAAAAGTCCCAGCGCAGCAAGGATCCAAAGATTTACAAAGCGACCCAAAAGTTCCAAAAGATAATCATTGCCGAACCCTGCCAAAGCGTCCTTCTGGGAAAGAATGCGCGAAATCGGCGGCAGCCATGAATCATGATAAAGCAGTGTTAGGCCGACTGGCATGGCCAACACCGTGCGTATCAGACGATACCGGGTAGACGCCAACGGCAACACAAGTGTAATGGCAAAGGCCAGGTTAGGTAGCCAGTGAAAGCCAATAAACCCGCTATAAAACAGGCCCAGCTTGGCAATAAAATAAACACTCCAGTAGCCCATTAGTACTATTAGCCCCCGAAACTTATACTATCTGCAACTGTCAAATCGTTGGTCTCCCAAGCCAACCCCGCAGCGATTGATGCTGCCTTGCCAAGCCCTTACCCAGATTACGCCACAAACTGCGGTAACCCTTGAATCCAAATATGGCAATTTCTTTCAAACTTTGCAGCGGGCGATCCACGCCCTGCTCGTCCGACCAATTGCTCCACGCATCTGGCCGGGCAAATGTACACTGAACAAAATTTGCTTCTTGCTCTATACTCAGATTATCGAACTGAATTCCAAGTTTGTGACCATGGCTCGCAATTACTCGTGCAGGAAAAGCAAATTCCACCTCATCGTGCCAAAGTGAAACCCAAACCCGCTCTTTCACCGGCAATTTCAATTCCTGGTCGAGCATCAAGCCAAGGCCAGTCATGGAATAATCTTCAGTGCGACACATCTTGGTGCTCCCGTCCTTAAAATGTAATGCAACCAACAAATTAGCGGATACCCGATGGGATACCCGCACTTGTTTGGCTTCAGTAGCGACGCCAATAGCTGCACCTAATATCAGAAGGTTATAAATTGTCCAACTCAGGTTGAGCAACACTGTTCCCGTCTCAAAAGTATTCCAGAAGAAAAGCCGTCCTAATCCGATAGACAACCCGACAATATTAAGTGTAGCGAGCACGATATACGGTTTGGAAATGGCCCAGTCAAAGAAAGAATTCTCAATCAGCCCCCCTTTAGCCGTGACATTGAATTTTCCGGCTTTCGGATTGAAGACGGCGACAGCGGTGGGCAAAATGATGTACCAAGCCAAAACTGATTCATACACCTCAGCCCAAAACGAATGCCGGTGCGGCCCTTGAATGTGTGCATTGGCCAAATTAGCCTGCAGCATGTGCGGCAGTACGTAGAGGGCAAGCATGGCAGCGGCGGCACTGATTATGTGGACTTCGAAATAAAGATAGGTCAGCGGGGCGGTCAGAAAAATAAGGCGCGGAATACCATAGAAAAAATGCAGCATTGCGTTGCTGTAACAGATGCGCTGAAAGAAGCTCAACCCCTTGCCCTGGAACGGATTGTCGATTCTAAAAATCTGCGCCATGCCCCGTGCCCAGCGGATGCGCTGGCCGATGTGGCTAGAAAGGCTTTCTGTGGCCAGCCCTGCTGCCAAGGGAATATTAATATAAGCAGTGGTATAGCCAAGCCGATGGAGTTTCAGGGCAGTATGGGCATCTTCGGTTACCGTTTCTACGGCAACCCCTCCCACCTCTTCAAGTGGCCCCCGACGCAACACGGCACAAGAACCACAAAAAAAGGTGGCATTCCAAAAATCATTACCATCCTGGACCAGGCCATAGAACAAGGCGCCCTCGTTGGGAACCCGGCGAAAAGTGCCAAGGTTGCGCTCGAAGGTGTCAGGGGAAAAAAAGTGATGTGGCGTCTGCAACATAGCGCAACGCTTGTCCTTGAAAAACCAGCCCATTGTCAACTGCAAAAAGGAGCTGGTAGGCAAGTGGTCACAATCAAAAATGGCCACATACTCGCCGCGGGTCAATTTTAGTGCATGGTTTAAATTGCCCGCCTTGGCATGGGCGTTGTCAGGTCGAGTGATGTAGTCCACCCCAGCTTCCTTGGCAAAGCGACGGAATTCATCCCGCCGCCCATCGTCCAGGATATAAATATTGATCTTGTCGCTTGGCCAATCCACCCCCTTAGCGGCAAGAACCGTTGGTTCCAGCACCTTGAGCGGTTCGTTATAGGTAGGAATGAAAATATCGACAGTGGGCCACAGGGATGTGTCCGCTGGCAAGCTCAAGGTTTGCCGCTTGAGAGGCCAAGCATTCTGAACATAACCAAGCAATAGAACCAGCCAGGTGTATGTCTCCGCAAGAAGTAAACCAATAGCAAGAAAGGTCTCCCAGCCGGCATCCAGCGGGATGGTTTGAGTCAATCGCCACCAGCCGTAGCGGCATGAAGCCAGCACTGAAAGAGTGATTAATATCAGGGCCGGCAGGTTACCGGGAATACGCCGTACAAACAGCGCAGCTCCCCACAAGCAGACAATAAATAAAAGCTGCCCAAACCAGGTAAAGGGAGTAGTGACCACCAGCCAGAAAAAAAATATTGAGCACAAAACCAGCAACCAAAGTAGCCAAGGCTTTTGGAAAAAAGAAGTTTCCAGCCAGCCCTCCAAGCGGTGACCGACCGATTCATAATTCACTGACGGCAAAAAAGAAAGTAACCGCTGCCAAAACCAGCGCAAGACCCGAACGCCTGCCAGTACAATTCGCACTGAGATTGAAAATAGCAGGCCAATAGTTCGAACCAACAAGACAAGGAACGTATTTCTGGAGGAAGTTTTAATGCGTGTGGCACGATCTGGAGGATAAATAAATAAAGACAGCACCCACTGCCAAACGCTACGCCTATCAACCACCCCCAGTTCTTCAGCCAGCCAGCCCAGCGGATCAGGGCGTGGCCTAACTTCCACACGGGCTGATGCAGCCAGCCCATCTGCCTTTGGTAACGAGAACGGTCGCTTCAGCAAATGGCGCATCAGACTTGTGCCCTTCCGTCAAGACTGCTTGCAGGCCCAGCAAGCAACCAATTAAGCAAACCGTTTAAATCATGGGCGACTAAGGAATCTGGGCTCAAGCTCTGCAAGTTCGCATAATTTGCGACTGCACGTGGAACCGCTTCATCCCGATGTATAGGATAAGGTGACAACCGCATCTGTAGTGCCGACCGGAATTGTGCCAATAAATCACTTTGAAGCGCCCGTGTGCTATCCAGACCGTTCATCACATAAATGGGCTGACGCCCTGGAGCACACCGGGCCAACGCAGCTTCCACCGCTGGCACCAGAGCCAGGGAGCGAGTATCTGGCGCCAGCACAGCCAACACCAAGTCTGCTGCAACCATGGCTTGGCGTGCATAGAGAGATGGCAGGCGGGGTGTATCCATAATTAGGAAAGCCCCTGGCGGATAATCAATCTGGGCAATATATTTTTTGAGCCACTCGGATTCTGTACGCAAGTGTTGCTCAAAAGTGGCCAGACTAGCTTCATTAGCCCGACCAAACGGCAAACAAGCCACTTCGTTTGAATTGATAAGCGCGCTCTTACCGAACTCTTTCTTTGTTAGAAAATCCGGCAGCAATCCGCCTAAACTAATTTCATCACTACCGAGCAGGGTGGATAATAGATTTTGGGGATCAAAATCTAGAGCTAGAACGGCAATTTTGCGCTGGGCAAGCAAAGTGGCTAGACTGGCCGTCAAGGTCGACCGCCCCACCCCGCCTGCGGCTGAAACAATGGCAATTTTGAACATGGGTCAGTCCCTTGCGCCAAGCACCCGTTCGGTGTGACCGGGTTTATAGGGCACTATGCAGCGCAAATGCCGACGCAAAAATAGACGTCGTAACAACCGCTTCAGCACATAATAAATAAGTGCAGCTAGCGCTACACCTAAAAGAAGGGATAACAGGAAATTATCAAGCATCATCAGGGGGTTTGTTCAGATAAAGTGGAAAGCATGCCAGCCGTTGCATGCAGAGGCAGCGGGAAAGACCGCATAGTCCGGTGCTTGACCACAGTGCGTATCAATTTTGGTTCAGTGATTTCAGTTGATGAAAGCAGGGAAACCTGCACCACTTTCTCCTGGGGGCCAGTTGTTGCGGTCGGGCGTTTGGCTTTGTCTTCCAAAATCGGCAAACCGACTTGCAGCATCGCCGAGTAGTCGGATATAGGTGAATTTTCATTGTCTCGCTGTAGCTGACCCACGCTTTCCAAAATCAGCTCTGGTGTCGGTTCAATAATATGGGAAGAAAAGAGTTCCGCCACAGGCACAGAAAAAAGCCGGTCGAGCGTCGAATCCACGTCCGACTCCCGGCAAGCAAATAAAAATAGATAAACACTATGCTGATCAGCAGTAAAAATGTCGCCAAATCTTCGCGCCTGACAAGCCTGGAGAGCATCCAGTTGTGCTAGCCGGGAAAGAATGGGGAGACGTATCAGGCAATGGCCCAGATTGATACGCTCGGAACGCTTGAGCATTGCCACTACTTCGCGACAAAAGATGGGCGGCGATAAATAACCGGCAACCCGGTTCGGCTCAGCGGCCTGCACAGCAAGAAGATATTCGCTCTCAACCAGACGACTGAAAGTCTGGGTAGCCATGTCATTTATTACCTGCAATAAGCGAGAGAACGAAGTTTCCTTGTGCACCATCAAATTTGCCCCCAAACGCAAGAGCACCAACTCGTTGTTATAACGGAGCTTGTTGCCGACTTCCCGCACAATAATTTTTAGGGAACGGGGGCGGGACAAGCGCATACGATGAACAAACCGCGATAACGTTTCGAACTCCTGATCACCATCCGCATGCAACAAGATGGTAGCAGCCACCGCATTATTACAGACCGCTTCCATGGCAGATAAATCATTTACCACTGTCCATTCTGCCGGTACTCCCCTTACCCCAGCCACGGTAACGGCTGTCACTATGACCCTGTCCTGGTCAGGCGCATAAAGAATCGCCCCTCCTCTTGCATTCATTTCAGAACCATCTGAATGCAGAAATTTATCCTCAGCGGACAATTTCAAGCCGAATTGCCGATGCACACTCCTATCCTGCCCCGCCCACCGCTCAACCGTCAGCAAACCACCACCACAATCAGCATCCAGCACGGCAAGATTAGGTACAAGTTCCGGTAAACTTTGCAGTAATGGCAATAAGCCATCAGCGCCATTAATATCGTCGATGATCAAAAGAACAGGAGCATGATGGCTTGCAGCCCATGCCTTCCAGGCTCGCCACTGTTTAATAAGCAGATCGTGATTTTGCCAATCGAAGATCGCCTGCCCGCCCTGAACCAACACAGCGTGCTGTGTTGTCACGCCACACGCTTCAATTTCATCAAATAAACGATTAACGCTCAGTCGCCCCATGATCTTGGCGTACCCATCGGTAATACGGAAAAAAAGTGCTCTGCGGCCATACTCTACGGCGCTATCAAAACTACGGGCGGATTGATCCATAAATTTCTGGCCAGACTCCCCCGACGCCAAGATAGCCAGCGACCCAGCCTGCTGGAAATTGCGTGCTGACGCGAGTACGCAACATTGACCTAATGCCTTGTCCCGCACCAATAAAACACTTGCCAAGCCAGCGCCGCATAAGCCAACATCACTGGGCAAACCAAGCACTCCCAAGCGAACTTGATTGACCTTAGCTTCTATCGAAACATTGTCTTTGCGCAATAAGCGCATGATCAAAGACGCGAATCGCCCGTACATATTTATTTTTACCTCAAGGGCCAGAGAATCATAATCCAAATCAAAATGGCATTCGCCAATGCCAATAAAACAGCAGCGCTGCCCATGTCTTTTGCTTTTTTGGCCAACGGATGAATATCCAAGGACACCCGATCAACGACGGCCTCTATGGCCGAATTGATCATCTCCACAACTAGCACCAACATAATACTGCCCACCAACAACACCCGCTGGATCTCACCCACTGGCATCATAAAAGCCACCGGCACAAGAATGATGGCGAGAATAACTTCCTGACGAAAAGCGGCCTCATCTTTCCAGGCAAGTCGTAGTCCCGACAGGGAATAGCTCAGGGCATTTATCAACCGACGTAACCCGGTAGCTTTGTGGGGATTCACATTTGTCATGTTTACGAATTTCAGGCCATAGATTCAATTTCAAAGTAAAACATTCAATAGCGGTTTAATTTAATGCATCATTTTTCAGTAGAAAACTTGTCTTTTCATCAACCATTAAGAAAAATCTAGACATAACGTCGTCTGGCCACGACAACACTTTATATTTTTTATTAATTACTCGTAACACCAAGTCTACATTGCACTTTTGTTTGAATATGTTCGCAAAGCACCTTTCACTATATTTCTCTACTGCACACTCAATCTGCACAGTACTGCTCCAACCATTAAAATTAAACGTCAGGACAAATTTTTCCGTTTATTTTCGCTATATGTTAGGCCATAGCAGATGTACCTACCTCATTGGCAGCCCCAGCACAGAAATAAATACCTGCATGCCATACATAATACGTCCACCCATTTACATCTAAACATCGAAAACATATCTAATCCTGCCCCTACTTTAAATTTGGCTCGGTTGATTTTTTTGCACATTTATCAACGGATTGACCCCACTAACCCTTCTCGCAAATCTGACTGAACAAATTACCGATCGCCGGTTTTTCTTCGTTCTCTTGTAAACATTAAACTTTAACGTAATGTTTGTAACTGTAATGGGTATTGTTATTTTTCTTAACCCAGCAAGAAACTACACCCTTCTAACGCGTTCAACATCTATCCGGTCTTCTGCTGCCTTACCCAACATTAACCACAAACTTCATAGCGTATTTGCTAGCACATTTTATTAATCGTATTTTGTTTATCGGTTGCTTAAGTCCAAGATTAAGGCAAACTTATAACGAAAGCGATTGAGTAGATCAGTCAAAACATCCAGTCCAAATATTTTATTATTGTTCTAATGTTGATGATCCTGACCATTTTTTATATTTCATTTAATTCAAAATGATTCGCACGTATTTTTGGATGGCCGACCAGTAAAATAGCCAATCTATCACCCCAATAAATATCAGGCGACAGCACTTCCAACAGCACTTCAATCGTTACTGCCTGAGCGTAAAGCCAGCTTGGGTCGGTCAGTTCGACAGCATACTGCTTGGAGAAGAGATATATTCAGGTAGTTATTCCCACACGCTACACAGGCACAATGCAAGCCAGTATCTGGCGAGCTGGGGTTCACGCCACAAAATCTGATTATGCAAATGTACGAAAAATTACTACCGGCAGCATCACCGCTAGTTCCAAAAATAACAGGATAGCGTTCTTTTATCCTTTACTTTTTAATAAAAGTAAATGATAATCATTATCAATTAAATAATCATTTACTAAATCGACTAAAAATAAATAGCTGGAAAAATTGATTTTACCTAACCAAATAAACAAGGAAAATTGACATGGCAATCATTATTTATAGCGTAAATACCGAAGAATTTAAAAATCGATATGTAAATATGAATAATTTACATATCTACAAAGCATTAGCGGCTAGCCAGTTAGTGATTAATTGTGGCTCTCTAAGGGAAGCCCGAGAGAAATTAACAAAAATCATGGGTCCAAACTTTATCTTGCATCAAGGAGGCCATCATTTAGCTATCCGTTTAAGGCAAGAAGGAACGACAGAAGATATTCCGTTAGTTAAGCTGTATTCAACGAAAGATAAAGGCCCCCACCAATGGGATGCCTTGCAAGAACTATCTCATGTAACAGCTGTTTAGTGCGTCGTTTCGGCTTAATGCCGCGCGATTTTAGGCAAACTGGCAATACATTCGTTTGCCAGCAAAACTATATAGTCAAACCGCCAATACTTTGCACCATTAGGCTGTACCAGTAGGTACTTTCGCTTGTATCGCAGTCAGTGGCATAGCTATTTCTTTTTGACGGTATCTAAGTAGTGAGCATCGTGGCATACCGTTAAACACACCGTTAAATATTGGAAAACTACAAGAAAACTGGGGAACACTCAGGCAACAAAAAACCCGCTATGCTTCTATTCATGCGGGTTGTAAGGACTAATCAGGAACACCTAAAACAGCTTTAACGTCTTTCAGTAAACCACAACATCCCCGTCGCCAATAACAAGAACAACAAAGGTATCGCCACAGCACTCAGCGCGGGCTGCCACTCATTAAGCGCACCCAAATTGGTAAATAGCTTACCCACAAAGTGAAAAGTCAGTCCCAATATAATACCCAAAAATATTTTTGCGCTAATTCCGCCATCGCGCCGTTGATGCGAAGCAAATGGCAAGGCCAGCAGCAGCATCACCAATATCGCGAATGGATACACCACCTTGTTCCACATAGCAATTTCGTAAGACACAGTCTTCTGATGGTTATCGCGCAGGTGCTGAATATATTGATAAAGATTTAGCACCGACATCTGTCCCGGCCCCACCAGTATCGCCCTCAAAATACCCAAGTTAAGCGCCGAGCGCCACTCCATGCTTGCTTGATGGTTTACTGTCGTGCCTTGTTTATTAAAGAGGGTTTGCGTCACGCCTTCTAGTTGCCAGCGATTTTTTTCCATATAAGCAGCGCGTTTTGCCGCAGTTATGGCGCGCAGATGGTAACTCTCATCAAATTCATAAATACTAATATTCAATAGGGTGGTATCTGGCAGCACGTTTTTTACATTTACAAAACTGCGTTCATCTTTAGCCCATACACCCGAACGGAATTCTCTCAGCGACACTTCAGCATTTTGGGCTTTAAGCCTAAGCTCCTGCGCCATACGTTCACTAAGGGGAGCAATCATATCGCCACACAAATACGTCAATAAAAGGAGTGGCAGGCCTATCTTAAACAAAGCCAGTATCATTTGTCGCAATGAAACACCAGAAGAACGGTAAACAGTCAATTCCGAATTGGCAGCCATCTGCGTCAGCGCAAAAATTGCGCCAATAAGAACTGCCACTGGAAATAACTCATAGATACGGCCAGGCACTGTTAACAGAACAAACAGCACCGCATAGCCTAGATGATAATTGCCGCTACCCAGTGCGTTCAGTTCATGTATCAGGTCAAAAAAAGAAAACAACATCAGCAAGGCCGCAAACACCAGTGCGATGCTGGCGTATATCTCGCGCGCCAAACAACGGGTCAGCAGCTTCATCGCGCCAACCGCCGCCAAGAAAATACCGACATACGGCGATAGAACAGCAATACCATCACTACCCACATCAACACATGAATACCCCAAAAACCAATGACTGGGCCAATTTTACCCTGTCCAACCAATGTATTAGTGACACTAATCAAGTTGTTATAAAGCATGTAAACCACTATCGCCATAATGAGGTTGAGCGAACGTCCGGCGCGGGGATTAACGAAGCTCAACGGAATTGCCAGCAATGACAAGCTTAGTGCACTGAGCGGAAAACTGAGCCGCCGCTCCAGTTCGGACATGTTCCAGCTGTTAAGGTTTTGCAGTAACTGTAACGTAGGTAATGAATCGACAGGGACAGGGCGTTGCCGCGCTTCTACTGCCTTAATGCGCACCGCATAACGCTCAAATTCAACGATCTTGAAATCAAGCTGCCCAGGCGCGCCTTCATAGCGCGTACCATTCAGCAATACCAGGAAACGATCACCGTTTGGTGCAGTTTCCTGCATGCCCTGCTTAGCCACCATGGTACCAATCTTGCCATGTTGCAACGATTGCACAAAAATGTTACCAACCCGGTTTTTGCCCACATCCACGTTTTCGATAAAAAACACACGGTCAGCTTGCTTGGATTCGCGAAATGTTCCAGGCGATGCGGCAGTTACATCATCACGGCTATCCAGCCTGCGCTTTAATTCTTCCACTTGAGACATCGCCCAAGGTGACAACACCAGACTTAGCAGCGCAATCAAACACACCACTGGTAGTGCATACCACATCACCGGGCGTATCCAGCGTGTCAAACCAATACCGGAACTGAACCACACCACCATCTCGTTGTCACGATAGCTGCGCGTCAGTGTCAATAACACCGACAAAAACAAACTTATGGAAAGTAGGGCTGGCAGGTAATTCAGCGCACTAAAGCCCAGCAATGCCAGCACGCCATCCACCGCCAAAGAACCATTAACAGATTGACCTAACAAGCGGACTAACTGAGTAAAAACAACAATACCGAGTAGAATGGCGAATACTAATAGCCCCATGCTAGCGGACTCACGCACTAGCTCACGATGAAAAATACTGCCTCGCAATAACTTAAATCGCGACGGCTTTGACTTTTGCTTTGGAATCTGCAGATAATCCGGCACTTTGTGTAAAACAAAAATCGTTAAGGAGATACAAGTGGAATTTAGCATAAAACTGGGCAGCCCGGAAAAACAGCGTAGCGGTTGCGTGGTGGTGGGTGTGTTTGAGGGTGGCAAGCTATCGGATGCAGCGCAAATATTGGACAATGCCGCCAAAAACACGCTCAGCGGCATCATCACGCGCGGCGACATGGGTGGCAAGATCGCCACTACACTGTTGCTGCATAACGTACCTAATATTCCAAGCGAACGGGTATTACTGGTCGGACTGGGCAAACGTGATGAGTTTGCCGCACGCCAATATCTGGACAGTATCCGTGCCACAATGCGCGCACTATTTGCCACTGGCGCCAAGGATGCCGTGCTCTATCTGACTGAATTGCCATTGACAGGCCGTGATGGCGCTTGGTGCATCAGCCAGGCAGTACTTGCCGCATTCGATATGGCATATCGATTTGACCACCTAAAAAGTAAGGCCGACAAAAATAAAAAAGCCGCATGCAAAATTCGGTTTGGCTTGATGTCCGGCAAATCAACCGCTAAACAAGATGCGGCTCTCACGCAGGCCACAGCAATCGGACAAGGCATGAAGCTGACAAAGGACTTAGGCAATCTGCCGGGTAATATATGCACCCCGAGCTATCTGGCGCAACAAGCAGTGGCTTTAGCCAAGGCGCACAAATCACTCAAAGTTACCGTACTGGAAGAAAAAGACATGCAAAAGCTTGGCATGGGTTCGCTACTGTCTGTAACCCGAGGCACAGACGAACCCGCCAAGCTGATTACCCTGGAATATCGCGGGGCCGATAAGAAACAAAAACCCATCGTATTGGTTGGCAAAGGCGTTACTTTTGACTCTGGCGGCATCTCGCTCAAGCCGGGTGCCGAAATGGATGAAATGAAATATGATATGTGCGGCGCAGCCAGCGTGCTCGGCACACTACAAGCCATTGCTGAAATTGGGCTCAAGCTAAATGTAATCGGCATTATTCCAACCTGTGAAAACATGCCTAGCGGTTCCGCCACCAAACCGGGCGACATCGTCACCAGCATGTCCGGGCAGACCATCGAAATTTTAAATACAGACGCGGAAGGCCGTCTCATCCTGTGCGATGCACTAACCTATGCAGCCAAATTTGAGCCAACCACAGTCATTGACATAGCCACCCTTACCGGTGCCTGCGTCATCGCATTAGGCCATGTTGCCAGCGGGCTTTATAGCAATCAGGATACCTTGGCACAGGAACTGGTGGCAGCAGGCGAACAAACTTATGACCGTGCTTGGCACATGCCGTTGTGGGATGAGTATCAACCGCAACTGGATAGCAACTTCGCCGACATCCAAAACATCGGCGGACGCGCAGGCGGCAGTATCACCGCCGCCTGCTTCCTGTCGCGCTTTACCAAAAACTATCGCTGGGCACATCTGGATATCGCCGGTACCGCATGGAAATCAGGCAAAGAAAAAGGTGCCACCGGACGTCCCGTTCCGCTACTGGCACAGTATTTGATCAATTGTGTCCAAGCTGATACTTAATTAGGCTCATAGCGATTTGGGTCAACGTCAGGAATTCAAGTAGCGGCAAATTGTAGTCTTTGCCCTGAAAAACAAGGACTACATGACACCCACCCAGTAGCCATAAATAATCTCACTGAATCATCGCTACCACTCTTAAATTCATTAAATGACCAAGGTTGATTTTTATACCGGTGTGGATGACAAATTGCGCACTGCCTGCCACCTTAGCCACAAGGCTATGCAAAACGGACTGCGTGTACTGCTGCATACCCCGGACAAAACCACTACTGAGGCGTTGGACAAACTATTATGGCAGTATCCCGTCACGGCCTTTATGCCGCACTGCCGCAACGATGAAGCAACAGCCACCGAGATGCCAATTGTAGTCGACCATCGAGGTGAAAATTTCCCACACAATGAAGTGTTGATCAGCCTCCACACCGTGTGTTTGCCATTCTTCAGCCGTTTCGAACGTGTACTTGAAATCGTCAGCCAAGATACAGAAGATGCACGTTTGGGCCGTGAACGCTTCAGCTTTTATCGAGACCGCGGCTATGAAATGCGCCACTTCGACCTAAGTAAACAAGTCGAATATTGAATATGAGGGCATCTCTAAAAATCCAGACTTGAAAGCATCTGCCACACAGCAGCCCTCAAGAAATTTATAATGAATTTTTATAGACACCCATGAGCTATCCGTCCGAACAATTAAATAAATTAAGCAACCTTCCTGTACTGACAGAGGTAGTCGATACTGACTCCTTGGAAATTCCCACCTTGACAGAAGTCGTGGCTGAAGAACCTTCGGCACCCATAGCGGAAAACAAAGAATTCGCCACCTTATCCGATGCACAGTGCCAGCAACTCGCGGCACAGATCGCGCCGCAACTGGAATCGCTGCTACGCGCGAAACTTGCACCACAGTTCGATACGCTATGGCAAGAGGCTTGGCGCCAGGCCAAACTAAATCTGCCTGAATTAATTCAAGCGCACATTTCCACACCGCCAGTACCCTCTCCATCCGCTATAATCACGCCCTTTTTCACTGCACCCGACAGAATTAAATTAAATACTATCAACATGGAACTCACAAAAAGCTTTGAACCACAAGCAATCGAAGCGCGCTGGTATCCGATATGGGAAAGCGCGGGTTATTTCCAGGCTAAATTAGAGAGCGACAAACCCGCTTACGCCATCATGCTACCGCCACCCAATGTGACCGGCACTTTGCACATGGGACACGCCTTCCAGGACACGCTTATGGACGCGCTCACCCGCTATCACCGCATGCGTGGAGACAACACCCTATGGCAGCCTGGTACTGACCACGCCGGGATTGCCACTCAGATCGTGGTAGAGCGCCAGCTGGACGCGCAAAAAATTAAACGCCACGACCTTGGCCGTGAAAAATTCATTGAGCGCGTATGGAAATGGAAGGAAGAGTCCGGCTCTACCATCACCCACCAAATGCGCCGCCTCGGAGCCTCATGTGATTGGTCACGGGAGCGTTTCACCATGGACGAAGGCCTGTCCGAAGCCGTTACCGAAGTATTCGTCAAACTATACGAGCAAGGTTTAATCTACCGCGGTAAACGATTGGTGAACTGGGATCCGGTGCTGGGCACCGCAGTATCCGATCTGGAAGTAGTCGCGCAGGAAGAAGACGGCTTTATGTGGCATATCGCTTATCCGCTGGAAGCCAGTGTCGGCGCTTTAATCGTCGCCACCACACGCCCTGAAACGCTGCTCGGCGACGTTGCTGTCGCGGTACATCCTGAAGATAGTCGCTACAAGCACCTGATCGGCAAGCGTCTGCAACTGCCACTGTGCAATCGCACTATTCCCATCATTGCCGATGAGTATGTCGATCCAGCTTTCGGCACTGGCTGTGTGAAAATCACACCCGCGCACGATTTCAACGACTACATTGTGGGGCAGCGTCACAGCCTTGCACCGATCAACATATTTACGCTGGACGCAAAAATAAACGAACATGCACCCGGCGTCTATCAGGGGCTGGATCGTTTCGACGCGCGCAAGCAAATTCTGTCCGACCTGTCCACACAAAACCTGCTTGTAGACACCAAGCCGCACAAACTGATGGTGCCACGCGGAGACCGCAGCCATGCGGTAATTGAACCGATGCTCACCGACCAGTGGTTCGTGAAAATGGAAGGTTTGGCGCAGCGCGGCCTGCAAGCGGTGGCAGACGGCGAGATTAAATTTGTACCGGAAAACTGGACCAACACATACAACCAGTGGCTAACCAACATTCAGGACTGGTGCATCTCGCGCCAATTGTGGTGGGGACATCGCATCCCGGCGTGGCATGACGAACAGGGTAATATATTTGTCGCTCGCAACGAAGAAGACGCACGCAAGCAGGCAGGCAATACAAAACTTCACCAGGATGAGGACGTACTCGACACCTGGTTCTCCTCAGCATTGTGGCCGTTCTCAACACTGGGCTGGCCACACGACACCAAAGAACTCAAAACTTTCCTACCGACCTCGGTACTGGTTACCGGTTTCGACATCATTTTCTTCTGGGTGGCACGTATGGCGATGATGTCGCTACACTTCACTGGCAAAGTACCATTCCGCGAAGTGTATGTACACGGCCTAATCCGTGACGCGGAAGGACAAAAAATGAGTAAGTCCAAGGGGAATGTGCTAGACCCGCTGGATCTCATTGACGGCATCTCGCTGGAAGATTTGGTGGCCAAGCGCACGCAGAATCTAATGAACCCCAGGCAGGCAGAAAGTATCGAAAAGCAGACACGCAAACATTTCCCAAATGGCATCCCAGCTTTCGGTACAGATGCCATGCGCTTCACTTTCGCCAGCTTGGCCTCGCATGGGCGCGACATCAAATTCGACCTGCAACGCTGTGAAGGGTATCGTAATTTCTGTAACAAGCTATGGAATGCCACACGCTTTGTGCTGATGAATTGCGAGGGCCAGGATGTCGGGATGAACGAATCATTGCCGGTTAAATACAGTGCGGCAGACAAATGGTTGATTAGTCATTTGCAGCAGGCGGAAGCTGAAATGGCAGACCACTTTGACCACTATCGTTTCGACATGGCGGCGCGTACGCTGCATGAGTTAGTGTGGGACACCTACTGTGATTGGTATTTAGAATTAGCCAAGGTGCAACTCAGCCCTCACTCCGGCAACCCACTTCCAGCGGAAGACGTGGCTTTAAATACCGCGCGGCAACGGGCCACGCGACGTACCCTGGTACGTGTACTGGAAACTATACTGCGCCTGGCGCACCCTATCATCCCTTTTATCACGGAAGAGCTGTGGCAGAAAGTTGCGCCGCTGGCCGGGAAACAGGGCGACAGCATCATGCTGCAACCCTATCCACAAGCCAACTCCAAGCTAATTGACCCAATTTCCTTGCAACAAATCAGCCTGCTGCAGGAAATGGTCACTGCCTGCCGCAAGCTGCGCAGTGAAATGAACTTGTCGCCAGCGCAGAGAGTGCCACTGATTGCGAGTGGCGATGCAACTATCCTGCAAGGCTTCGCGCCTTATCTGCAAGCGCTGGGCAAGTTAAGCGGAGTTAGCCTACTCGATGAACTGCCTGATACCGATGCACCAGTCGCAATCGTCGGTAACTTCAAATTAATGCTGGAAATCGAAATTGACGTGGACGCAGAGTGTGAGCGCTTGGACAAGGAGATAGCCCGTCTTGCGGGCGAAATCACCAAGGCACAAGGCAAGCTGGGCAATGCCAGTTTCATCTTGCGCGCCCCACCGCAAGTGGTGGAACAAGAACGCAGGCGTATGGACGACTTCACCGTGACGCTGATCCAGTTACAGGCGCAGCTCGACAAGCTTGGTTAAATCTATCGGCGGCGCAAGTAAAATACGAACTCGTCGCCCTGCTGCGAAGCAGACAACAAATCATTCCCGGTTTGTTTGCAAAAATCGATGAAATCATCCGGTGATTTTTTGTCTGTAGCAACCACTTTCAGTACCTGCCCGCCTTGCATCTGCGACAGCATTTTTTTGGTACGCAGAATGGGCAAGGGGCAACTCAACTGACGGGCATCCAACTCGACATCGAATTCCATTATGTACATCCTACGGGTAACGTACTTACTTGCGTTTTATCAATAACACCACCCTGTAGCTTGTATGTTTCCGCAAAACTCAGCGCTGGGGCGAAACCCGAAGTATGTGCGCAATCCCCGTCTATTTGAACCTGCAATTCTGTCTTGTTAATATTCATAATCTTTACGGTTAATGATTTTTTCAGTGTTTAAACAAACTATTGCAATCATTAGGCAGCACATGTGCAGTAGCAGTAGCAACATTTACAAGCTTACCTCCAACACACGGTCATTATACCTTGCGAATAAGGAAACACGGGCATCCCCGCCTGAATGCCACTTTGAAATCCTGCGCTCCAAGCGTGGGAACCACCGAGCAAAGCAGGTATCATATTGTCATGAAAAATTTGCTGTACATAGTGCTCTACGCATGGTCAATATTGTGCCGCGCTGAAGGTTTGCCCGATTTAGGCGACGTATCGCAGGAGGCTATGACACCGCAACAAGAACGAAAAATCGGCGAACAGAGTATGTTTGAAATCCGCTCCGATAAAGACTACCTTGATGATGCTGAAATCAACGATTATCTTAATCAGCTTGGATATCAATTGGTTTCCAACAGCAACGAACCAAGCCAGGAGTTTGAATTCTTTGCCCTCAACGACAACACCATCAACGCTTTCGCGCTACCCGGCGGCTTCATTGGAGTAAACACCGGGCTGATACTCATGGCACAAAGCGAGTCTGAACTCGCCTCAGTGTTGGGCCACGAAATCGCACACGTCACCCAGCATCACTTAGCACGTATGGTAGCGGGCCAGAAGATCGACTCAGTCGCCGCCATAGCCGCTCTTGCAGTGGCGATCCTGGCGGCACGCAGCAACCCGCAAACCTCACAGGCCGCCATAGTAGGGATGCAAGCCGGCTCTATCCAACGGCAATTGAACTTTACCCGCATTCATGAACAGGAAGCGGACCGTATCGGCCTCAGCACTTTGAAAAAAGCAGGCTTTGATCCGCACGCCATGCCCATTTTTTTCGAACGCTTGCAAAAATCCACACGCCTGCTGGACAACAGTATGCCGACTTACCTGCGCACCCATCCGATCACCAGCGACCGCATCGCCGATGTCGCTAACCGCGTACAGCAGACCCCTTATCGCTTGGTTGCTGACAGCCTCAGTTTCCAGCTGGTGCGTGCCAAACTTCGGGCCATGCAGAAAAACTCACAGGAAACGGTAACTTTTTTCAAAAATGCGATTGGGGAGCAAAAACATGGCAATCAGACAGCCCAGCGTTACGGCCTGGTGCTGGCACTGATGCGCGCGGGACAAATCACACGCGCCACGCAGGAATTTACCCCTTTACAAACACTGGCATCACAAAATCCGATGATCGCGACGCTGGCCGGACAAATAAAGCGTATGAATAAGAGCAACACAAACATTGCTGAATTCTACCGTAGCGCCACACAGAGTTTTCCACAACACCGGGCACTAGCCTATGATTATGTCGAGCTGTTACTGGAAGCCAAACGTTTTGAAGACGCGCTCAAATTACTCAACGAACAACTTATCACCCATCCCAATGATTTGCGTCTGCATGAGCTACTGGCGCGCAATTACGCGGCATTAGGCAAACGGCAAGAAGAGCACCACGCACTAGCCTACACTTACATTCTGCGCGGTAACTTGCTCAATGCAATTGAACAACTGGAATTAGCCAAGAGCGCGGGTACCGATTTTCACGAGCTGTCGATTATTGAAAGTGAACTGAAGCAGTTCAAGGAAATCGCGGCGGCGCGGGCAAAGAAGAATTGATATGCCATTTCTATCCAACATCCGTAATTCTATTACTTATGGAGGAGTATTTTTTTGTTGCCGCTGGTTTAATGCTATGATAATGCAAGCTTCCTTCAATCCCAACTGACAGCTTCTCTCCATTTGCTGTACCGACCCGGCCATATCACGCAAATTTTTTAAAACGAAACTTTTCCCATAATAAGCACTGGCATTTTTAGGATTGCCAGCAATCACTTTATCAAACTCTGCCAGCGCTTCCGAATACCGTCCTGAGTTTGAATATGCGGAAGCCAACGCAATATTCACCTCCGGATAAGTTGAATTAATTGCCAACGATTTTTTATAGTCGGCAATGGCCACATTCCAATTTTTGGCCTTAGCCGAAGCTTGTGCGCGAATGAAATAGGTACGATGGGCACCGAGGCGATCTTCGCCATGCAATAAGCGCACCGCGTCATCCCACAGACGATATTGATCCGCAAACACCCATAACCGATTCCATGCCAGCGGTACGAATAGAAAAACCACTAATGTACCAACCAGTATAGTTTTTCGGCTAGGGAGTGAACTAAGCACTAACGGCAATAACAACATATAGCCAGGCAACCATAAATAACTGCGATACAGCACAAAAATTTCCTGAATACGTATGCTTGAAAATTCTGCCATGAAGTAACACCACGGATACAACAAAGCCAACCCCAATAAGGCGGCACGCCCACCGCGAAACAAAGAAACCAGCGCAAATGCGCCGTAAACGACAAAAGCAACCAGACCGACCCAGCTTGTCCACTCTTTCCAAGCAAGAATAAATGACTCGCGCATATCCAGCGACATCCAGGCGGGATTAGGAACTAGCATTAATAAGCAATATTTGAAAAAAAGCCCAGCCTGCGTCAACACGCTCAGCAAGTGCAACGCTGACGTTCCCTGAAGCAGCGCTTGCTCCCCAAACAATGCCGCCGCATCCATCTCATAAGGCACACCAAATATACCTTTTATGCGCAGCACAACAAACAGCCCAACCAATGCAAACCCTAACCAAGTTACCAGCAAGACACGTAACGAAAGTTTATTCTGGGCTTGAATCGCCAAGGTCAAAGGTAACAATATGGCGGGCGCCATCAAGCTGTGTTCCTTACTGAACAGTGCTAGAAAATACGCCATGACTGCTAGCGCCATATAGCGTTTGTCGCCCTCCAGCAAACCACGTATATAGGCTAATTGCATAACCAATGTAAACATGGTCGCCATCAAAATGCTGCGCTGTATCAGATAGCCTACGCCATAAACAGCTAACGGATGACATGCGAATATGAGTGCTCCCAACCACGCGCCCCAATTCGCGATATTTTCTTTGTTCACATCAGTGATAAATAGCTTGATCCACATCCGTAATACCAACAACAACAACAACACATTCACACCATGCAACAATAAATTCTGTACGCGAAAAACAGGTGGGGCCTCACCGAAAAATACCCAGGTAACGCCAAATGTTGTATAGGGAAACCAGCGTAAATCCAAATGAAACAGTGTATTGGCGTAATGATCTATGACTGAATTAAAAAATGAAATGTCATCGAATACCAAGGGGTTATTCAAAAAAGGAACATACACCACAACAACCAACAGCACCAAAAATAGGGCTTTGACTCGGTCACGCGGGTAAACAAGGTTATGAAAAAAACTCATTCAGCACACCAATGTAATATGAGTTATTCACGAAAAAACCCGCGATCCATTACAGAACGCGGGCCTTCAGAAAGTCATCAATCCTACAATTCAAAATCTTGGTTCGGGGATGTTTTTATTTCCACTTGGATATGACGTTATTCAAAACTGAATCAGTAGTAACACTTGAAGTAACCGCCCAAGTTACACCTGTCGCTGAAGGTGTTGGAGTCCAAGTGAGAACCGCGCCGTCGAGTGCGGTCTTAATGCAACCAGTACATAGAGTGACTCCGATAGCGCCAGTTGTAGTTGCTAAAGCATAGCTTACAACTTCTGTGGTTTTTGTTGGTCCTGTTGAACCCAATCCCAAGCCCCTTGTATTCCAATCCCCACCATCAGCTAAGGCAAAATTAGGCGTAGCACCGTTTTCCTGAATATACATGGCAACCGCAAGCTTAATCGGATCCACAGCGGTCGCGACTTTTGCAAGCTTAGCCTTCACCACGTAATCCTGATAAGCGGGGATCGCTACCGCCGCGAGAATACCGATGATCGCGACCACGATCATTAATTCGATCAAGGTAAAACCTTTTTGCATTTGTTTCATGATTGAGACTCCTTCAAGAGTTAAAAATTTGGTACACAAGGTGTGCGGTTTACTACAAGCAGGATTCATGCCAGTACATAATTTCCTCCAGCCATCACCGTCTAAACCCGGCTCGCCTAACAAACCAGAAAGGCTTTAAAATTTCACATTGAAGAGAGAAGCCGATTTACGTCAGGAAAGTGACGGTTTTTGTCACTTTAGATTTTCGCATAAGGGACAATGCAAAAAGACCATGTAATCCACTATCAGCTCTGAGAGAGGTCATGATTGTGTCAGCGTCGGATTTGGGAACTCTTGAGCACAGCATGTACCACTATTGCTTTTCGAGTACTATCGCCGGAAAACCACTACTCATTGGCTCAAATATATTTTTTCGCGCAACAAAGACTATTGTGACCGCAATTTTATCCAGTCAGCGCAAATGATAATCATCTGGACGATTTACTTCTTCTAAGGGAGGTTGAAAAAAGTAAATACGCTCATCCTACGATAGACTCAAGACGGACGGATTTATTTCTTCTACGTGTGCCGTGTTACTTCATGCAGACGACACGCACCTGATGCATGTCGGTGATGCCGGATAATACTTTTTCAATGCCATCTTGCTTCAGGGTGCGCATGCCGTCATTGAGTGCATTAGCAAACATTTCCGCGACGCGGGCATGTTCCTGTATATTCTTTTTTATTAGATCGGTACCCACCATCAACTCATGTAAACCCACCCGTCCGCGATAGCCTGTGCCGGAGCAATCTTCACAACCAACCGGCTCATACAGCGTGAATCTCCCCATTTCATCAGCGAACAGCCTGACCCATTCGGCATACAGTGCTTTATAAGCAGCGTTGGTATCCTGCCTCCAGGATGCGCAGTTCATAAGCTCGGTCGAATATTCAGCAAGCAATGATTTAAGCTCATCTTGAGTAGCGGTATGTGGTTTCTTGCACTTCTTACATAAACGTTTGGCTAAACGTTGCGCCAGAACACCTAACAGTGCATCGGAAAAATTAAATGGATCCATGCCCATATCCAATAATCGCACAATAGATTCCGGCGCACTGTTAGTGTGCAGGGTGGCAAACACCAAATGACCGGTAAGCGAGGCTTCTATGCCAATGGAAACCGTTTCCTTGTCGCGCATTTCACCCACCATAATCACGTCCGGGTCAGCGCGCAAAAAGGCCCTCATAATGGTAGCGAAATCCATGCCAGCCTTCTTGTTGATCTGCACTTGGCGCAAGCCCTTCTGCGTAATTTCTACCGGATCTTCGGCCGTCCAGATTTTGGTCTCAGGCTTATTAATGTGGCCGAGCACGGAATGCAAAGTGGTCGTTTTACCGGATCCGGTCGGACCACATACAAAAAATAGGCCATAAGGTTTGCTGATTACCGTTTTCAGGGTTTCAAGGTTTCGTGCCGACAAGCCCAATTCATTGAGCTTTATCGGCTCGCCGGTAGCCAAAATACGCATCACGATGTCTTCCATGCCACCCTGGGAGGGAATGGTAGCAACACGCAACTCAATATCCAGAGGACCATATTTATTAAACTTAATTTTGCCGTCCTGCGGTTTGCGTTTTTCCGAGATATCAAGGTCGCACATGATTTTGATACGTGTAACCAGCGCACTCCGGAAAGATGATGGCACTTCGATATAAGGTAGCAGCGAACCATCCTTGCGCAAACGAATCACAGTTTTGCCCTTGCCCGGTGCGGGTTCGACATGAATATCAGAAGCACCCATTTTGTGGGCATCCATGATGATCTTATTAACCAGCTTAACCAGTTCATTGTCTGCCGCCTCACTTACATCCTCCTGGGCAACATCATCAATCTCTTCTTCATCTCCTCCCATAGCGGAAAGCATCTCATCCATTGATGTGTCGTCCATTTCCGAGCCACTGGACATGCCACCGCCCCCACCTCCGCCAAAGAATAAATTGAGGGTTGCATTGAATTCGCGCTGCGAACAAACCCTGTAAACCAGTCGACTCCTCGAAAAAACGTTATTAACCACGCGTGAGGTTTGTATCCACTCAGGATCAGTGGTAAGTATCACCAAGCCTTCACTAACTTCATCTATCGGCACCCACTGGCTGCTTTCTATATATTCCCGTTTTAAATTTTTGAGTAAATCAGACGGTTTGGCGCGATCAGCCTTAAACGGTTCGTAGGGCACGCCAAAAAAAAGTGCAAGCGATTTACCAAGCGCGGCCGGTTTAACCTGAAAATCGTCGAGCAATACATCCTCAACATCAGCATTTTTGCGCCGTGCTGTGGACACAGCGAGATTCAACTCATCGGCAGATAAAACCGCGTCATAAATCAAATGATCATATTTGGTTTTAACAGTAGGTTGCTGCTGGCTTTGGCGAAGCGCCACTGCTAAGTTCTGCGCTAGCTCCAATATCCCATCTACTATCATTCTCGAGAAAGGCTGGTCGACCTTATTATTGAGAACCTGGATGACACCTGCCAAATCCTTGCTATCTGGATCGAGTATGGGCACCACAAGGGCTTGCTTAGTACGATAGCCAGTGCGTTTATCCACGTCTTGCAGAAAGCGCAGATTGGTACTATGCGAAGCGAGTTCTTTTTCGTCGTATACATCCGCGATATTTAGTATCTTTTTATGTAACGCCACGTACCCGGCAAAACTCTGCTCAGTAATACGTAATTTAAGATCTTTAACTAAGTTTGCCCCAGTCTTTACTTTTGAAATCAGCGTAGCCTTGTCTTTATCCAGTGAATAAATGGTGAGACGATCAGCATTGAATATCATGCAGATATCCTTGCTAACTTCCAGCATAATTTCGTCGAAATTATATGCAGTATTAATTTTTCTTATGACGTGATCATGGATATTGCTTATGACATGGTTAAGATTCTTCGTGAACACCAATTGCGCTTCAATCTGGCTAACATTGGCGCGTCGTTCTAGCTGTATTGTTGGTGTGTTACCCATCCACTTCTCCCTAATAACTCCAAATGTGGCTCGCCACATGGTGAAATTGCGTAATTTCGTTGCTTGCTATTGATATAGCGGCATTTAGCGAAAATTCTCCATGTCATTTTGAAATAAAGACAAGTTACGCCACCAATATTTAAGGTGTCGTACCCATTGTGCTCATTACACAAAATAAAATGCTGCATAGCAAAAAATAACACTGCCAGCATCACAAATGTGACGTTCCGGGTGGGAAACGATGCAACTTTATTTATTGTTCCTACAGGGATAAAAACTCAACTCTTGACCGCGCTGCAGCATCGCTGGTGTGATCTATGTAAACAATAAAGCACCCCTCCGCAAACAGCGGGGTATTAAGACCTCTCTCCAAGCAGCCGGCTTTCAGCCAGCCTTCGCCCCAAGGGACGGGGAATTGAACCCGGAGAGATCAACTAACGCCGCTCGTATCTACCATCTCCCAATAATAAGTAATGTTGACTTCTGGGCCGCATCCCACTTAAATTTGAGCAATCCACCCGTAAGCTGCCTGAACGAAAAAAACGGCTCTGATGATGCAATAGTATAACTAGCGGCCTACGCCGCATTAAGCCCAAACTTAAACAGACTCTCAACTTTTGAGATAAAACTCCATTTTGATCCCCGCCAACTCAATAATGTCGTGCTCATTAAGCTGGCATGGCTGATCGTCCAACGACTTGCCATTAAGATTGGGATAACTTTCTCCCTCCACATAGGTAATAAAATAACCACGCGGACGACGAGTAAACACTACAACTTGCAAACCGGATTTACCTACGGTGGTCAGATTCTTCACCAGCTCAAGCTCTTTACCGGCATTAGGACCGTTAAGTATTTGTATTACACCCATTACTTGCTGCGGCAAGCCAGGCACTTTGTCAACCACAGTTGCAAGAGCAGATTGCGGGGAGGGAGACACAACCTCAGCCAGCCGCAATTCAGTTACTTTCGTGGCGGGTACTAATTGTGGTTGCTCCGTAGGCTTTAATTTCCCTGACATTTCATACGGATCAGCTTTTACCAAGGTGGGGGCAACGGTTGGGATACGGGAAGATGCGCGAAACACCATTGTTTTCTCAAAATCTGCCGCAGTAGACTGGTTTTTCTGGTCGTTCAGATACTTAAGTTTATATTTTCCAATTTCAACCACGTCATTATTTTGCAAAAAATGTTTCTTAATTGCCGCACCATTTACCAAGGTTCCATTAGTACTGTCCAAATCTTCCAAAAAAGAATCATTAAATATGGTCACTATCGCGGCATGCTCACCACTAACAGCAAGGTTATCAATAACGATTTCATTGTGCGGCTTGCGCCCTACCGTCATGCGTTCCTTGTCCAGAACATATTCCTGCAACACCACGCCATCCATGCTTAGTATCAGTTTCGCCGCCATATCATTAATCCCCGTATTAATTCTTGAACCAGGACAACATTTTTACAAACCAGCCCCGTGGCACAGCAAAATCACCGTTAACCTTAATAAGTATTACAGATACATTGTCACGCCCGCCATTATCGTTTGCCATCTCGATCAGCCGTCTCGCCATCAATTGTAGATTGGCACGCAGCATGTGCAGCGTGGCGCCAATTTCATCATCTTCGACCATGTCGTTCAAACCGTCCGAGCATAACAAATAAATATCGCCTATTTGTACCGTATGACGGTGGATTTCCGCCTCGACCACCGGCTCTACCCCGACCGCGCGCGTAATCAGATTCCTGTTTTTGGATAGTCGCACGTCCTTTTGGCTTAACATGCCTCTGTCAACTTGCTCTTGCAACAGTGAGTGGTCACGAGTGATAGGCTCAAATATCTCACCGCGCAGTCGGTACATTCGCGAATCACCAACGTGGGCGACTGCTAAATGGTTGTCGTAAAATAGCCCGGCTACCACTGTGGTACCCATTCCAGCGCATTGTGGCTGGCTCTGCGACGTATGATGAATAGAGGCATTGGCTTTTTGAATTTTTTCGCGTAACAGTATTATTCCAACATCTTCGCCACCTTCACCCCGGTCTTCGGGACGCATGCTTTCCAAACTATGCTTCATTTCGGTCGTTATCAATGAAACTGTAGTGCCACTCGCAATTTCACCAGCATTATGCCCGCCCATACCATCAGCCAGCACCACCAACCCGCACGACGCGTCATAAGCCACGCTATCTTCGTTATGCGATCGCACAACACCTGGATGGGTCTGGCTAACCATTTCCAACGCCTGTTTAATATTCATATTATGGCATCTCTATACATTCAAAATTCTAAGCGTAACCAGAGTACAAACTCTGGCCGGTTTTAAGCAGGTAGTTCTGCTATATGGAACCTACAAAGCTTCACTGCAATAAAGGCTGATTTATGGGACACCTTAAATTTTTATCCATGCGAATTTGCTGTATGCAGTCGATACCCCAGTCATTCCAGCACCAATATCATAACGCGCTCCCACTTGCGATTAATAACCGATAAAAAGCTTTTTTGTCAGCATGAAATGCCAACAACATGTATTTTAATTTTCAAGATTACCACTTTTTCTAGCGTAACATTTTTACGGCCCACCATGCATATCGGCGGTGGATTGGAATATCCACGGACACATCTATGCAGAGTAAAAATAGCACCTTGTTACTGCACGCCAAACAAATAAAATAGAAACGGCTCTATGTGACATAGTGTGGGTGATCAACTTGCAACCCTACGCAAAGAGATAAATCCGCTCATCTTGCGCTTATCGAAGGGTTATCCACTATGAATCATTAGAGAACCTAAAAATCCAAAGCCGGGCTAAAGTTTTCTAAAACCCATCCGTTATTTCTGATAGCCGCAGCTAATTATGCCTTGCAGCATAAGGTAACGTACAAAGGCACTGCCACAATCATCCTAGCTTACGAATGCAGGCCATGAATCCAGCCATCGAATTTTTCTCATCTCTCCACAGGACCTTACATTTTGGTGTGGGCACATGATTACATCGTCCAAGATAAGCCTTATCGCATTGCCTAATGCCGTTTCTACACATCTACAGCAGACTGAAACTATACATAAGCTAATAGCTGAAGATAGCGCTGGGTACGCTCCTGCCCGCGACCATTCAATGCTATATCACACTAATGAATGTAGCACCCATACCAAACTGCGCCGGAATGTCCTACCAAACAACGGAACAGTCATTCCTACGGCCCAGACCACGGTCAATGGTTCAGTCCTCTTCGTCGATATCCGCAACTTTACTATGTTCGCCGACCAACTTCACGGCGAGGAAGTTGTTGAATTTTTGAATGCATTCTTTGACCGAGCGTATGAGCCAGTCCGTCAGCAGTGTGGATGGGTAGTGAGATTCATTGGCGATGGAATGGCCGCAATGTTTGAGCCAGGCGCGCAACAACCGGATGACCACGCCGAACGTGCACTTAAAGCGGCACTCCTAGTAGTGCTCGCCGCCGACTCCTTCCGTGATTGGATCGCACAACGCTTTCCAAAACGGAAATTGCCGGAGTTTGCAGTCGGTGTCGGCATACATTCAGGCGAAGTGATGATCTGCAATATGGGCAGTGGCACCGCAATCGAAACCACCATAATCGGCGAGACAGTAAATATCGCCGCACATCTACAAACAATGTCGAAAGCACTCGGTTGGAGCATAACAACGAGCCGCACCTGCGCAAATATGGCCGGAGACCGTTTTCAGCTCGGTCGTGACAGTATAGTGACTATAAAAGGGAAAGCACTACCCATTCAGGCTATAGAGGTTGTAGGCCTCTATCCACGCACCACAAGCACCCACACTGATAACGCTTTCTACGATAAGCTGAATCGATCTATAGCTGTAAATGCGGCAATATTTGAATTATCGCGGGAACAGGTAGACTTGATTCAAAACCCCATTTTTAACACCGAAAATACACTCAAACGGATTCCTCAAGCTCAATCGATCAAACTGGATGGTTATCGCTTACTGCGCAAGCTAGGGCAGGGTGGAATGTCTGAGGTTTTTCTCGCAGAAAATCTCGTCACGCATACCCATCAAGTACTAAAACTTATCCCGACAATAGACATCGACATCGACCACGATGACATATTGCAACGTTTTTTGCATGAATTCGCACTAATCTCGCAGATCGATCATCCCAACGTCGCACGCATCTATCATCAGGGTTTTACCTCGACCCACGCTTATATCTCAATGGAATTTTTTCCCGGCGGAGATTTACGGTGTCTTATCTCTGAAACCCCCACACCACAAGTCGCGATCGCTTCGTTGCTACAAATTCTGGGCGGACTCTCCGCGATTCACGCACTAGGTATCATTCATTGCGATATGAAGCCTGACAATGTGATGATTCGCAGGGACGGCTCGCTTGCACTCGCTGATTTCGGCATTGCCGAGCATTCCGACGCAGTCCGGTTACCTACCCGCCCCGATGAAATCATGGGTTCACCGTCATATCTCGCGCCTGAGCAAGCGTTGGATCTACCCGTCGACGAGCGGACGGATCTGTACAGCACAGGAGCCATGTTTTACGAAATGCTGACAGGACGGCCACCATACAAAGGGAATTCCGTGCAAGCAGTTCTTTACCAACACGTAAATCTCCCGGTACCCCTATTGCCAGTGGGCCTTGAACGCTTTCAACCCATCCTGAATCGCATGATGGCCAAATCGGCCGCAGCACGTTTTAAAAGTGCCGATGCGGTCGTCGAGTACATCATTTCTTCAGGCTTGATCGGAAACCTATGATGATGGAAACGTCCTCAACCGTGTCACCGGCAAAGCCCCAATACACCGTCGATGTCCACGGCTTCAGCCAGACTGAACGGATTATTTTGAAAAGCATTTTCAGCCTATCCGCGCGCCGCTCGCCTAAATTTGTCGAGTTTATGCCGACAATGGATTCGATGCCGGACGTTTTTCTCGTTGATGCCGAAGACGCGAATGCGATAGCGGATTTTCGTCAAAAAAACGCCATGAACACCCGGCCTGCGATTCTGATTGGCGACACCGATCATGGCATTTCGTGCACAACTTTATCACGGCCATTACAGTGGACAAAGATGTTCAAAGCATTCGATCTCGCAGTAGGAATTAACACACCTAGCCCAATACCAAAACCAGAACTTGCAGTTCGTATAGCGGTTCCCTACGAGAAAACCCAGCCAATGGTCGCCTTAATGCCAACCCTGCGGTCATTAGCGCACCCGCCTCCCCCACCACGACTATCAAATACAACGACACTTAAATCAGACCCAGCAAATCAAAAGTTGACAGATAACCTAGCGCTAGCAAACCCACCGGATCGGCCATTTAACTGGGTGTTGGTCTGCGACGACAATATGACTGTGCGTGAATTCATGCGGACAAAACTCGCACCATTTGGTTTCAATGTCGATTACGCTGAAACAGGGGAGCAAGCGATTGGGCTCACCGGCACTAAACACTACACCTGCGTATTTCTCGATGTCGTGATGCCGGGAATCAGTGGTTATCAGGTTTGTAAGCTTATCAAATCCAAAAAAAGTGCCGCAAAAACTGCAGTGGTGATGCTATCGAGCAAAGATTCAACTTTCGACAAAATTCGGGCAACCATGTCTGGCTGTGATACGTACCTTACAAAGCCAGTCAACGAAAATCGCCTTTTTGAAGTAATTAGCAAATACCTGCCAATGAATACCTGACCTCGACCACACTGTATTTTACCCAATCCAATTTAAGGAGAAACAACCATGACAATCAAGAAAATTCTTTGCGTCGATGATTCGTATACTGATCTTATCAATATTCAAAAAATCGTAACCGGTACAGGCCGTTTTGTCATCACTGCCGCCAATGGCAAAGAAGCGATCGAAAAGACCAAATCCGAAAAACCGGATCTGATCTTCATGGATGTAAACATGCCGGACATGGATGGCTTTGCCGCGACCCGCGCTTTGAAAAAAGATCCCGCGACCAAAGATATTCCGGTCGTGTTCGTAACCAGCAAGGATCAGAAAGCAGACAAGATGTGGGGGCAAATGCAAGGAGGGAGCGGATATGTCGTTAAACCGTATACATCCGACGATATCGTCAGGCTCGTCAACACGCTATAACGGCCCCACTCTCTCATTTGAATGCCCTTTGCCGACCCCATCTATACGGGACAACCATGCAAAACGAAATCCACTCTGCTGATTCGCTGCTAGCGCCGAGCGTAGCGCTGCACCCGGCGCGCACGGCAGGAGAACTAATGACTATCGGATTCCCCCGACAGCATGGAGCCTCCCCTGCCGCAGCTCAGGAATGGATAGGTTTTAACGTGGCGAACATTAAATTTCTGGTTCCGCACGCACACGTAAGCGAAATTTCTGAAATGCTGCCTATTTTTCGCCTTCCTAACACTGGCCGTTGGTTGCTTGGCCTAGTGAACCTTCACGGTAATCTTGTGCCGGTGTTTGACCTAGCGTCGCTCATCGATGGCACATGTGACACGAAATCAAAAACAATGCTCCTCGTACTTGGCCGCGGTGAGTCGATCGCAGCCATCGTGGTTAACGGTATTCCGAACCGCAAGCGTTTCGATGCTTCGAACCGAACCCCGCTTCCAGCGTTCCCAGCGGCAATCCGTGACTATGTATCGAACGCTTATGCAGAAGAAGCCACAGTATGGCTGGAACTCTACCACACCCGCTTCTTTGAAATGATGGCGCGCAGAATCCCAGGCTGACGTACCTAGCCCTAACTTACAACCTTCCTGGAGAAAAAAATGAAAAACAGACTAAATTTTACTTTTCTTACACGGATAAAACTGTGGCAAAAATTCCTGCTTCTGGGCGCCATTGCGCTACCCGCTGCCGGAGTGCCTGCCTATCTGTTCTTGACACAGACCATCGCCGCCATCCAGACCGCCAAGCTTGAAGCTAGCGGTATTGCCCCAGCGGCAAAGCTGCTTAAAGTAATCCAGAATACCCAACAACATCGCGGCTTATCCGCCGCTTTCATCGGTGGCAATGCTTCCGTTGCCGCAGATCGCGCCGCTAAGGAAACAGAGGTTGCCCAGGCCATCAGCACCTTTGACGCATACATGAAAGATAACAACAATACCAAACAGACCGAGACGTGGGACAAGATAAAAACCGATTGGACACGAATCGCAGCCGAGACCGCGAGCCAACGCACGGACACGCGCAAATCGTTTACTGACCACTCTGCACTGGTCGCTACCGAACTGGCCCTGCTTGATCTTCTTATGGATCATTACAAGCTTTCGTTCGAATCAGATACCGCGACACACTTCTTGATCCAAGCCACGCTATCAGACCTGCCCCAAGTGTCTGAGACATTGGGTCAAGCACGGGCTTTTGGGGTTGCCCGTCTCGCGGAAGCCGAACGCTTAACCGTCGCTCAAAACTCTGGTGTTGAACTAGGCAAAGAAACGCTCACCTTGACCGACCGCGCAACGATGGCAACTCTAATCTCGTCACTAATTGCCAAAACCAATCAAGCGACTAACCAGCTAGGCAAAGCACAGGCTGAACAGGCGCGGATTAAAGATCAAATTGCAGGTAGAGACCAAGCCGCTGAAGAACAAATCAAGCACCTTGCCGATCTGGCCGCCGCAGAAATCAGCAATGCGCAGCGGCTCCAATTTAGCTCCGCAGAGTATGTCAAGCAATTCACGAGCGGCATCAATTATCAGTTCAAATTAATCGATATCGCGATGGTGGCGCTAAACAACGAATTGCAATTCAAAGTTACAAACCTGCTCAACCGTTCATTAATCTTATCAGGCGTGGTAATCGCCTTTATCATATTTGCGGCGCTTCTCGCCTTGCTGATCACGCGAAATGTCACCGACACAGTGCGTTTATTGCAGCTATCCGTCGAAAAAGTACGTGGCGGAGATAACACCGCACTAAACTCGATTGAGGCAAAGGACGAGGTCGGTGATTTGGGACGGACGGTAAATCAACTGCTAGAAGAGCGCATGGCTGCACAACGCAAAGCTGAAGCAGAAACCGAAGCACTCAATGACTCAGTGATCTCACTCCTGCAAACAATGCAGAAACTTTCGGAGAAAAATCTCACGGTCAAAGCGCCTGTCACACAAGATATTGTGGGTACAGTGTCTGATGCAGTAAATCAGCATACGGAAGAGACGAGCAAAGTGCTTTATCGGGTGATGCAAATCGCCAGCCAAGTGGAAAATTCATCGGTCAAATTGAAAGGGCAGGCAGATCAAGTGCAAGCGACAGCTGCAGTAGAACGACAAGGCGTCGAAGAAATGATCCGCGAGCTCGCCACTTCAACCGAAGCCATGAACAATGTGGCGCAGCTCACCGCAAAATCCCACATTGCGTCCGGCGATGCGACCCGTTCAACCCTCTCTGCGCTCAATGCCGTGACCGGAACAATGAAGGGCATGAACTCAATCCGTGAAATGATTGCCGAAACCGAGAAACGAATTAAGCGCCTTGGCGAACGTTCGCAGGAAATCAGCGGCATCGTAAATTTAATCAATACAATCGCGGAACGTACACATGTACTTGCATTAAATGCAAGTGTACAAGCCGCAGTTGCAGGCGATGCAGGCCGTGGTTTCGCGGTGGTAGCTGAGGAAGTACAACGTCTTGCCGAATCCTCACGTAACGCTACCGCGCAAATTGGCACGTTGGTGAATAACATTCAAATCGAGACGAACGACACTATCAATACAGTGAACAAAACAATCTCTCAAGTAGTGCAAGGAACTGAGTTCGCTGAAAAAGCCGGTGTTCAAATGGCGGAAACACAGAAGGCAACCGACAATTTAGTGGAATTAGTGCTGCAGATTGCCGCCAGCCTGGAGGTACAGATCAAGAGCGCAGAAATTCTGCAAAATAGAGTCGAAGATATTGGCCGTAGTGCAGAAAAAACCGGAGAACAGATTACAACCCAGACAGCCGAAACTAACCTGCTCTCCAGATCTGCGGAACAATTAGTGAAAACGGTGGGCGTATTCAAGCTACCTAACGCACAAGTTCTTGGATTGTCGACCATGCCAGAACGTACGAGCGTCATGCCCAAGCTCCAAGCGGTTAGTTAAGCCTGCAATGACGGCGGTACGCCTGTGCCGTCATGCTTCGACCTGAGGACCATAGATAATGCAAATGAGCGATTTCATCGAAGCGCTACTAGTCGAAATAAAAGAGGTGCATGCCGATCTTGGCGGTTGGATCGCAACGATTTGTTCGGCTGCCCCCGAGGATCCCGCATTCGGCGACGCACTCGATCAATATGTCGGTCAAATCGAACGTACAGCGTCAACTTGCGGAATGCTCGGACTGCGCGGCTTAGAGTCCTGTTGCGCTCAGGTACAAGAATGCCTGGTAGTCATTGTTGGGCTTAATGCGGAAGAACGCAGCGCGGCACAAGTCTTCTTCGATCTCTGGCCCGATCTTGTGCTCACTTATCTCGCTGACATCACGAACTTAAAGTCCGCAGAGCACTTGGCAGAACATTTTTCCCTCCCCTCCTGTCCATCACCCATAAATGCCGAGCGCAGCCTCGAACTCATTATCGAACTCACCGCTGAGCCAGTGCTAGCGGCGTATTTGCGTGCTGAAGCGGAGGCCGAAGAGCTGGAGCGTCCACGCGTGGCAACTGATGAAGACATCTCTCTTGCCCTACCGGCTGACGTGGATCGAGGAGTGTACGAAGCGCTACTGCAAGAAGCGCCAACACAGGCCGCAGAGCTTTCCACCTACATCCGCAATATTGTGGACGGCGAAGCCACAGATGAGGACATGGCCGCGGCGAAGCGCATCGCGCACTCGTTAAAAGGTTCGGCCAACATCGTCGGCATCCGGGGCATCGCGACACTCGGACACCACACAGAGGACATCCTTGAATGGTTCGAGCAAAACCGGACACGCCCACCGTTGGCGCTTACCAATGCATTGCTCGATGCGGCAGCATGTCTAGAACAAATGATAGGCTCCCTGCTCGGCATCGAGGATGCCCCCACACATACACAAGCGAAGGAAATATTGCAGTCTGTTCTTGATTGGGCGAACCGGATTCACTCAGGAAGTATTGAGGACGAAGTCGATGCCGCCCCGCCTATATTTGCCGATCTCGACGCGTCGCTCCCAGCACCAACTGAAAGCACTGATCTTGATGCAACGTTTGCCATTCAAATAGAATTCAATGATCTTAACTCGACGCCCCCGATCCAGGCTGAAAATGCAAATCTTGATGCGATGTTTCCGGCTTTGATTGAAGCTGCCCATCACAACGCAACGCCCCGGGCATTAACTGAAACCTTCAGGGAAGAAGAATCTTCTTTGCCCAGCAATGTGACCAACCAGACTCCAGTCGCTTCAATAATACGCGTCCCGGTTACAACCATGGACGAACTCTTCCGTCTCACTGGTGAGCTATCTGTAAAGATTGGGCAACTTACCGAGCAAGTAAAACAGGCTCAGCAACGCACTAACGGCTTATTACGACAGAATCTCAAGGTACAGCAGCGAATTTTTGATCTTGAGAACCTGGTTGACATCCGCGGCCTCGCGAGTCTACGCGACACGCAAATTTCTCACGGTGCACCAATATTTGATGCACTGGAAATGGAACAGTACACCGAGCTTCAGAGCAACACCCGCGCGCTGACAGAAGAAGCCGCTGACACACGGGAATTCAGCCGGCGCATTGAGGAGGACGTGGCACAGATAGGCGCCGTACTTCAACAAACACAGCGGGTACAGCGCGACCTTCAGTACATGGCCATGACCACTCGCATGAGTCCAGTGGGAAGCCTCGCCCCTCGCCTGCACCGCAACATCCGCCAGACTTCACAGCAAACAGGGAAAAAAGCAAAGCTGATAATTGAAGGGGAAGATATCCTGATCGACGGAGACATGCTGAACAACCTCGTCGACCCGCTGCTGCATATACTGCGAAACGCCATCGATCACGGTATTGAAACACCCGATGAACGTAGGTACTCCGGGAAACCGGAGGTGTCTACAATCCATCTTAAATTCTCCCGGCGCGGCCAAACGGTTACTGTGTGTTGCCGGGACGACGGGCGCGGACTCAACTACGACGCGATCCGACACAAGGCGATTGAGCGCGGCTTGATGCAAGCTGGCCAAGATATCTCCAAAGAAGAACTGTCACGCTTCATTCTGCTTCCTGGCTTTTCAACACGGGAACACACAAATGAAATATCGGGACGTGGCGTCGGACTCGACGTGGTGCGCGACCGCCTTCTTGCCATGAAAGGAATGGTCGAAGTACGGTCTGAATCCGGAAAAGGCTGCGAGTTTCTGCTGCGCTTCCAGGCGTCGCTCGTTGCCCAACACGCATTACTCATAGAATCCTCCACCCAGATTTTTGCGGTGCCAAGCTATGCGTTAGATCAAGCATTACCACCCGCCGCAGGAGAATTCATATACATCGGCAGCGAAATAAACCTACGCTATCAAAAACGTACCTATCCAGTAAAGGCCCTGAATGCGCTGATCGGTTATGACAACGGTGAGATGACGCCAGAAATCATGAATTCGAAGTCGGTATTGCTGGTTCACGTCGACCTTGATATTCATGCGGTACTGGTCGACCGCATCGTTGACGGTCGCGACCTGATCCTCAAGGATCCAGGCCGGTATGTAAAGAAAATTCATGGCGTGGGCGGCACCGCAATTCTAGGTGATGGCACCGTCGCACCGCTGCTCGATTTAGCCGAATTACTACGTCTTCCCATTCAGCAATCGATAGAAGCTTCAGCCTCCATTACCACGGGCGACCATGAAACTTCAATACGACGCGATATTCTAGTTGTAGATGATTCGCTTAGCGTACGTAAATCGCTAGTTCAGCTCGTAAGTGACGCAGGATATAACGTAAAAGCAGCGAAAGATGGATTAGAAGCAGTCGCACTCCTAAATGATTTTATACCCGGAGTGATACTCACCGACCTTGAAATGCCAAACATGAATGGGCTCGAGTTCACCTCACACCTACGCGCGCGCCCTGACACCCGCGAGCTGCCGGTAATCATGATCACTTCTCGCTCCATGGACAAACATCGTAAGCAGGCCGAGCTCGCTGGGGTTAGCATATACATGACCAAACCCTACACCGACACCGACCTTCTCGGGCATATCCACAGCGCGATCGGCGGGGTGTAATGAACACCACAGCAGCCGGGTACGCGTTGATCTGCTTTGACGGTCTGAGTTTACTCATTGACCAACACACGATCGTCAGCCTTAATGATATGGCCATGTTACAACACGGAGGTCATGAAGAAAAAACCAGCGAAGCCATTATTGAAGAGACGACATGCAAAGTGCATTCGCTAACTGCACACTTAACCGTAGCGGAGAAAATTAATACACGATATCGATATATTGTCGTACTACAGGCAGATGGGCATCACTTCGGTATTACCGTGGACTCGGTACAATCGCTCCCCACTCAAAACCCAATACTACATTCTTTACCCACGTGCATGAGCATCTCTGGATCGCCAATCCAAGCTTACGTACAAATTAAGGAAAATATCGCATTCTGTTGCGATGTCGGCACATTGTGGTGTTACATCAACTCCCCGGAGCGCCGGCATGAACTCAAGACATAACGCCGTTTTGTTCGAATTCATGAGTGGCCGCCACGCAGCAATCGGCTTACACGAAGTGGCCGAACTCATCATGTCGCCAAACCTTGTACATGTACCGCTGGCTCCAGATTACTGTCATTCGCTTTGTATTTGGCAGGGCCGCGCCATTCCATTCATGGATTTGGCATCGCTCATCGGCCAACGTTCTCTGGAAAAAATTAGTCTTGCGCTAGTTGTCACGTATTTTTCCCGATCAAACGGAGAGCAACGATGGGGTGCCCTAGGACTATCTGCCCATTTTCGCATGGTGAGCGTCGAAGACGATGCAGCATGCCTGCTACCCCAAGATTCGTTCGCATGGATATCTGTCGCCCACTCCTGCTTCAAACTGGTGGATGAAAACGTTCCCATTCTGAATTTAGATGCCCTGTTTGAGCATCGCCTAGAGTTGATTGCATAATCAATTTTAATTACTCGATAGGCCAATAAACAAAACGATACTTAAATTTATTATCAAAGCCAGGGAGATGCACCATGCTACTGCTGAAGTCGAGTGAGCAATCATGATGAAAGAACAACACTATCCAAGTATGCCCGGTAAAATCACACGCTAGAATTGACCTCGCTTATTTGCCCTGACCAATGACATTATCGATTCCAACAGCTTGCAATATCACCGCCAGCACCTTGTACTCCCGTATTCGTCAGCATAAGCGTTCCGCATATATCTCCGGCCATTGAACCCACTGGCACGGCCCGAAGGGTAAACGTAGCGTCTGCCACTGCCTGGAGTGAAATGTTGTACTGTACAACAGCGCCAGCCCTGGGTGATTGAGTAAGCGGTAATGCAACGTCCACATCATCTCCACCTGTATTTGCAATACCATCTGCCCCAACAGTCGCATCATATTGATTATTGACCGTATAAAATCGCTCCATAAATTGGGCATTTTCAAGAAGTATTACCTTGGCTGCCGCCCGGTTAGTACGTCTCACATGATCCTGATAGGAGGGCAAAGCAACTGCTGCCAGAATGCCAATGATAACAACTGCAGCCATAAGCTCAACCAGCGTAAAGCCCTTTAGCTTTTTTAAAGCTGCCATAATTTTCATAATATTGTTTACTCAGCCATGGCCGATATTTCTCCGTCATTCAGTTTGGCAAAATTGCATGGCAACTCTACCTTCAGCCCTCATAGCTACGCCCTATGCCCGTTAAATACCTTTCCCCTGGCAATATTTAAATAAAAATTTTTACAACTTATCACCCTGGCTACGCCTAAAAAAAATTTAACGAACAAGTTCTCGCCATGTAATCCGGCCACGCAATCCTGCAGGACCTTTAGTAGCCGGCGTTTTCACTAGCGAACCATCAGCTGTGGAAGATATTAATACATCATCCATTGCACCCCTGATCCGCGTTACACCACCCACCGCAAACCCAATTTCTTTACCTGCAGACAATCCATCATTTGGGGTAACAACCCCATCTCTGTTAGTATCGAAAGATGAAATGGAAAGCATTCCTCCCGTCAAGAAATCCACCGCATTTACAAATCCCTTACCACCAAAATCACAAGGGGAGGCCGATGGAACAATGGTCGTAAATGCTAAAATTCCATTCTCCAGAGTAGGTACGCCCGTCAGCCTTTCCCCAGAAACAGGCAGGTCAAAATACCAACCATTTACGGTAGGGGAATAGGGCACCGGGTTCTGTGTAGCGGTTCTGGCCGTAGCGTTTGTCACAACTTGCTGAACTAAATTTGCCGATATGACCGACGTAGTCAGGTTATAGTCCCATACCTCATACATAGTCTGTGTGCTTGTCGTTGTAGTATCCCCTGTTTCAAGGTATTTTCCAGTTCCGAACATAACCAACAGGCCCCCTTTGGGGTGAAAAGTCACGACCGGTGGAGAAGTGACCGATTTACTAGTGCCTGACACAAAAAGTGGCGCGCCACTTAAAGCCACACTCCAACTAGTGGCGGTAGGAGAAGCGGCATCAAATTTCCACAGATTACCCTTGATGTCGCCTGCATAAATCACATCAACCAAACCATTTCCATCAGCATCGAATGGCATGGGCGTGGAGAGGCCATTACCTGTACCCGTATCAACGACTAGCTTGATATAATCTGTACCAACTGTCCAAGTGCCATCTTCACCACCGGTAATAAATAGCACATAAAGTACTGCTTTGCCGCCAGCGCTGTTATAACCATTACCTATCACCACAGCCCATTTATGGTTTTCCATCTGTACAATCTGGCTGGATTGGCTGGTAAAAGGATTAATCGGTGGAAGATTATGGCTGTAACCCATATCTGCATCATCGGCATTAGTAAATTCCCAAAGTAACAAATCAGCTGCGTTTGCTGCGGTAAAACCAGCCGGATCTGTTATATCCAAGGCATAGTAACCTTGCCCACCTCCATTTAAACTGCCCACGAGAACACTTTTCCATCTGGGCGTTGCACCCACATAAGCATCCGCCACCATGGGAGAACCATCCACAAAATAGCGATGATTAGCATTGTAATCCTTGTCACTCAACCTATTCAGATTCGCATAAACCATGCTAGGTACATAAGCAATTAATTCCTTACCTTCATCAGCTGCCGTACAGCCTGGTGTTACGCCCTGAATGCAGGCGTTAAAACCATGCAGCATGCCGTCATTTGCCCCCACATAAACTACTGGTTTTCGATTTTTGTAGCTAGTTCGAAATGCAGCATAGCCCACATAATCCACATCAGAATGTCCTGCATTTGGACGGCCTACATAAAATGGCCCCGAATTGACAATATCCCCCAATTTGCTGGTAGGGCGACTACGAAATTTGTTTATCACGTTTGCACTGGCACAGCTAAAAGTTCCACTGCCCTCATTAACCGCAACGCCACGCAAATAGGCAACCCGTTCCAAACCACAGTTATCGACTGTGCCTGCAACATCTTTATCCAGCAGTACTTTTTGTGCCGTAGTCAAATTGGCATATTCAAACGGTACGCCATCACTACCACCCCTGGTTATGATAATACGGGCGGCAGGTGCAATTGTGTCCGAAGCAAGTGAGACGGCCCCTGCATTCCATTCTATCGCCCCTAACGTACCCGCTGCATTAATAGGGATTGATAATAGCTGTCCGCTCCAATCCCCACTATTAAATTTGGCCTGGTATATCCGGCCGTTGGTTATCAATGAATTTGAATTGGCAGCCACAGCCGAAGCAGAGCCTGTGCGTGCCACAATAGTCGTCAACGCATTGGTCAAGGCATTAGCAAATGTAGCTGGGTCAGCGGCGCTAAAAAAAGCGCCCCGGCTATTAACAGCGGCATGCCAGAGATCATCTATCTTGGCGGGGATGCTCGCGGCACCGGAAGGATCCGGCCATGTTTCCATGCCTGACGGCAAATGCGTAAGACTCCCACTCACGCCCAATCCCACTGTAAAAGTCACCATATGCTGCCAGAATGCCGGATCAGCGGAATTGGTTGGTACTTTGTTGAGCATATCGGTGCGTAAATCATTTTTCCAATAATGCATTGCCACATCGGCCAGGGTATTACTGTAACTATCAGAATAAGGAAGCACAGGGATATAGGTATACGTTGGTGGCGTAGCCGGAGAAGAATGGTTGGTAATATTAGCGCCCGCCGTATTGTCTGAATTCCCTATTCCGGTAAGAACGCTACCGTCGTTCCAATAACCATCTGTCATCAAAATATTGAAATTCTGGCGGCATACTTGCTGCGTACCTCCAACCGTACCCGGCGTCTCTCCCCAAGGGCCTTGATCGTCTGTACGCTTAAAGTATTTGCCAACCTCATCTACCGCACTGAGTAGCGGTGTACCTGAAGCTGGAATAGCATGTCCGTAAAGATTGGTAAAAAAATTTATCCTGTCTGTACCGGTGAACTGCCTTACACCGCTTATCACTGTACCTGGCGAAGATACACCATCAATAGTAGTAGCCCCCTTATTGATGGCTGCAAAACCTACCCGCATGGTATTCCCCTGCGCAGCAAATGCCCTGCCGATACCCGCGCGTGCTAACAATACGCGGGAACGATAATAGGTATACCAATTCGCAAAATTCTGAATTTCTTCAGCATAAGTACAATTGGGTGCGGAGACACAATCTGTTCGTGCTACCCCACCAACATAAGAAGGCGTGGTGGATCTGATTTCAATCTGCGTATAACTGCTCGCCAAATTGACATCGCCACCGTTATAGTTGAAATACACCGCAGGGTAAAAAGTTTTTGATAGCGTAGAAGATAAACTCCCGTCACTCTTCAACCAATTAACACTTTGTGTATCACTGACAGTAAGATTGCGGCAGCCTTTCGTGGTATCCATGGGATTGTGCGGTGCGCAAGTTGGATTGGCATTACCCATCAGTAACCCGTCAGCGTTGCTCCAGGACTGATATCTTACAGTGGGATTGTAATAAATCTTGTTGACCTTATTGGAACGTAAAGAGGCTGCATACCGGTTTGCCGGGTCAAAATCGACAACACGGTTATTGTAGTCCGACGAGCCATAAATGTTTGCCGCACGCGGAAACATGTAATACACCTGTTGAAGAATCAAATTTTCAGGCATGATTTCGAAGTGCATCGACCCGGAATCATCCATCGTAAACATAACATTGGGCGAGATATTCCCACCCAGAAAAAGCGGATTGTTGGAAAGGGGTAACAGGGCATGAGCCGATCCGGCCAAACTGAGGAATAAACACACGGTCCATCTTAATCCCATAGGAGATATTAAATCTTTTTCCATGATTCCAATCCCCTTAATATAGCTATGGCCTAAATATTTCCTGCAACCAAACAACTGTGCCAGGCTTGGCACCTTGCGCGCGCGCAGTAACTCGGTAGTAATAACTGAAATCACTACTGCCCGGCGGTGTTTTTTTGATGCCTTCAATCAGATAAGTGGGCGCGGGGACACCTACTGGTAACGCAGGTGCCGTGTAATCAACGCCATCAACCCTAAAAACTGTGCCGACGATATAGTTGATGAAATGATTTGGGTCAGTAAACTGGGCTATAACCCATTCAATGGGCTTCGCTGATTGATTTTGACCGTAATAACAATACCCCCCGGTGCATTCCGCATCAAAACCGGTTATGCCATCTATCGAACTGGGCGTATTGGTTGCAGGGTCGTTATCACGGATATGTTGTTCGGCATAACGCAATCCCATTTCTGCCGCCTGTGACGCAAGATTGCGGTCACGCATATTGCCTGACATGAGTTCTTCCAAATTCGCCATTTTTATGGCGGTAATACCGAGCAAGGTTAGTACTACCAGTAAAACCATAGCGGTAACGAATACTGCACCGTGTTGTTTTCGTAGCACGCAGAAGCTTATGTTCATGGTAGGTTGTTTACCCGGTTGCGCAAATTAAATGTCGCGGTGAAAGCGCGCCTTAATCGCCTGTCAGCAAGAACGGCGACAGCTGCGCCGTTGCAATTCAGGTAGTTACTACCTATGGGAACAATATTCGTTTGATCTGAACGAATCAGTACGCAAACTCGCGTCGTGACTACTTGGTTCCAATCAGCCGGCAGGGAAACATATTGGTTGACTGACTGGTCGCCAGTGGTATCAATGCCATAAAGGACCTGAAAATCCTCTATATTCTCCAATAATACAATACCGACAGGCGTTGCGCCGGGTGCAGGCGGCGCAGCACCGATAGCCCCAGCACACTGTAATTGCGCATTCGCTGCATCCAGATTAAAGTGACTCTGGATGATATTATTGCCAGCTAAGTAATTGGCCGCTGTAACTGCTGTGCCGAATTGACAATCCCGATCCCCAGTCGCACCATCGTACTGCACGGTTAATGTATCGGCCACACCTGGAGCGCCATCAATACCAGTGATAGCCATCCCTGTAAACCCAATTTTCAAACCCGTAAATGGAATTTCAGCAAGACCCGCCTGTTTGACGCTACGCCCGAGAATTTCCAATGCAAAACGACCACTCTCCTGAATACGGGCGTTATCCTCCTGTATACGAAAAATCTGACGGCTACTGGTAAAAACTGTGCCAACAACCAGTAACAATATCAGGCCAATGGTCATTGCAATCATTAGTTCCACTAAAGTGAAACCTTGCTGCGAATTAGACTCGAAGCTTTCTGAATCAGTACCTGATCCAACACAATTCATTAGCGGGATAAATATCAGGGAGAAAATCTTGTCAAGAAACAGCGCGTATTGACTGGTGTGCCCACTGGACACGCAGGATCCGTTACGCCCCCCATTTCTTTTTCGATCCACCTCAGAGTAATCAAATAGCCCGCTGCCAGATTACCGGCTACCGTTCCCGCACCGCCCGGTAATAGAATAGAGTTGGCTGAATTCCACCGAGCATGGTCATAAATCGACATTTGTGCCATATCACAGTTTTCAGCCTCACAATTAGCACTAACCGGAATGACAGCAGTCAGCGCATCATAATTCCCGGCACGTACACCTACCAAATTGGCGCGCATACGATCTGCGATATCCAGCGTTTGTTGAGTCGCAATTGAACGGAAATGCGCTGTATTGTTGCTACGCATACCCGTTGTAATCAAGGCTGCCATACCCAACAAACCAAAAGAAACCACCAAAATCGTAACCAGCACTTCCAGCATACTAAATCCACTCTGCTTATTATCAAGCCGCCTTCTCAAATTGAGTATGCAATTTATACGCATGTACCGCCTCCTTTATCGGTACGCAAACGGCCTTGATTATTCAAAGTCAACCTTCTGGACATCTCAACACCACGACTATCACACAAAGAAAAGGTGTCATTAAACCCAAACGTAAATCCACTCGCGGCGAATGTCACCCTCGTCCTGTTTCCAGATGTCAGCGTACTTTGGCCAGATAATGCGCTACCGACCCGGATAATTACTTCACCCGCATTTACTGTTCCATCATTATTGGCATCTGCAAACACTAGCCAGCCACTTGTCCAGGCAGTCACACCGGCACAGGTCGTACCGTTTGTACTGGGGCAAATTGTAGTCGGGCTATTTCTTTTAATGGCCTCACTCTTAGCTAACATCATGGCAGAGAAAAAATTATTACTCTGCGCTACAAGCTGGCTATCCTGAACTAACGTGCGGTAACTTGGTGCCGCCATAGCCAACAGAATACTTGCCACACTCAATGTGACAAGTATTTCAATTACCGTAAATCCTCTGTTGCCAGCCATGTACATGACTCCCATTTCCTCAACATCCGAACATTTAAGCTGTTTGTAGTAGCGGTCAATCTTTGTTGGCGGTCAAATCCAGATTAACTTTAATTTTTTAAACCCAAAAATTCATTAATTTATTCCCTGCTGACTAATACAACACATAACATACACCACACACTAATCAGCCAGTCGGCCAACACTTCATACGGGCTATGCGCTTTAATACTGCATAGTGGTTCGCTGAATCAATATTGACTTCCACCGTAATTGGAGTACATCACTGCTCACCCCCCGCTTGCGCATTACCATGACTTCCTCCATCATTTCGGTAGGAAATGTCTAGTCAATGTGAAGATTTTTTAGCATGGAATTTACTTCTTCTGCGAAAGATTGAACGTTGATTGGTTACTCTGTGCCACATAAAGCCATTTTTATCCATTCAGGAAAACACCATGCCTTACGTCAACATTCGCATCGCTGGTATTCTCAGTCGCGAACAAAAAACAAAAATCGCAGTAGAGATCACCGACACTCTGGAACGCATCGCACACAAACCAAAGTCCTACACCTACATTACCTTCGATGAACTACCGGACGAGAACTGGGCGGTTGCAGGGCAGTTGCTGGATGAGGAATAAGTTGAACGCCAGGTCGGTTGCCGTCATCGGCGGCGGGCCTGCCGGACTGATGACTGCAGAGGTATTAATTCAGGGCGGCGTGCGGGTCGATCTTTACGATGCCATGCCATCCGTGGGACGCAAGTTTCTGATGGCTGGCAAGGGTGGCATGAACATCACGCATTCCGAGCCAATGGAACCATTCCTCTCGCGCTATGGTGCACGCCGCGCGCAGATCAAGCCGCTGCTTGACACCTTCGGGCCGGAGGCTCTGCGGAAGTGGATCCACGATCTCGGCATAGAGACATTCATCGGCACGTCCGGGCGCATATTTCCGGCTGACATGAAAGCGGCACCGCTCTTGCGCGCCTGGCTGCACCGCTTGCGTGAGGCAGGCGTACATTTCCATATGCGCCATCGCTGGTGCGGGTGGGATGAAAATGGTGCGCTTCGTTTTGCCACCCCACAGGGCGAGCACACCACGAATGTCGATGCAGTGGTGCTGGCACTGGGTGGCGGCAGTTGGGCGCGGCTCGGTTCTGATGGCGCATGGGTACCGCTGCTCGCGCAGCGCGGTATTCCCGTTGTGCCATTACAACCCGCAAACTGCGGTTTCGATGTCGGCTGGAGTGAATATTTCAGCTCCCGCTTCGCCGGGCATCCGGTAAAAGCAGTGACGGTAAACTTTATCGATGCAACGGGAAATATCCATCGTCGACAGGGTGACCTCATGGTGACGGCGACCGGAATTGAAGGCGGACTGATCTATGCTTTATCTGCACTCCTGCGCGATGAGATTGCAGCCACTGGCGTGGCTGTCATTTACCTCGATTTGATGCCTGGAAAAGATTTGCCGCGCGTCATCGCCGAGATAGCGCACCCGCGCGGTTCCCGCTCGATGGCCAGCCATTTGCAGAGTCGGGCAAACATCAAGGGAGTAAAAACTGGCCTGTTGCGCGAACGGGTGTCGCCATCAGACTTCGCCGCCCCCGAGCGCCTTGCGGCTGCGATTAAATCATTGCCGTTGCACCTCATCGCACCACGTCCGCTGGACGAAGCCATCAGCAGCGCAGGGGGCGTGGCCTTCGAGGCACTGGATGAACGCTTGATGGTGCACGCCATGCCCGGTGTGTTCTGTGCGGGCGAAATGCTTGACTGGGAAGCGCCCACCGGCGGCTATCTGCTCACCGCCTGTTTCGCAAGCGGACGCACGGCAGCCTTGGGAGCGCTGGCTTACCTCGAATGCGGGTGCATTTAGTCATGGTAAATTTATCTTCCAGCCTTAGACAAACTAACTTCACACCACTACGCGCCCGCAAACATAATTTATTTACTGTTCAGACTTCGCAGATACGCTGCATTGTTCATCTTGCAGCACCTTCAGTTTTAGCTGATCGATGTCCGATCCACTTCTACCACGCTATAATCGCATTCTTTACTTTTCGCTCGTAGATTTTATTCGGAGCCATCGCCATGTCGCATAATCTGTTCAACACTCGTCAAACATTCAGTCTCGCTAACGGCAAAACTGGCACGCTATATTCCTTGAAAGCGCTCGAAACAGCAGGGCTGGGCAAAATTTCACGCCTGCCAGTTTCCATCCGCATTGTGCTGGAAGCGGTGCTACGCAATTACGATGGCAAAAAGATCAGCGAAGCGCACATTCGCCAGCTGGCGAACTGGCAGCAGAATTCACCGCGTACCGAAGAAATTCCGTTCGTAGTGGCACGTATCGTGTTGCAGGATTTCACCGGCATCCCGCTGCTGGTTGATCTTGCCACCATGCGCGATGCCGCTGCAAAGTTGGGCAAGAATCCGATGATCATTGAGCCGCTGGTGCCAGTGGATTTGGTGGTGGACCATTCAGTGCAAGTGGATTATTACAATAGCCCGGATGCGCTGCGACTCAACATGGAACTGGAGTTTGAGCGTAATAATGAGCGTTACAAATTCATGAAATGGGGCATGCAGGCATTTGATACGTTCAAAGTGGTACCGCCCGGCGTCGGCATCGTGCATCAGGTGAATCTGGAATACCTGGCGCGTGGCGTGCTGCAAAAAGACGGCGTTTATTATCCTGATACGCTGGTAGGCACTGACAGCCACACCACAATGATTAATGGCATCGGCGTGGTCGGATGGGGTGTGGGCGGCATCGAAGCGGAAGCGGGTATGCTCGGCCAGCCGGTCTATTTCCTCACGCCGGACGTAGTGGGCGTTCATCTCACGGGCAAGCTGCGCGAAGGCATCACCGCGACTGACCTAGTGTTGACCGTCACCGAACTGCTGCGCAAGCATAAAGTGGTGGGGAAATTTGTGGAATTTTTCGGTGCGGGCACCGCTGCGCTTACCCTGCCGGATCGCGCCACCCTCGCCAACATGGCGCCAGAATACGGCGCAACCATGGGCTTCTTTCCGGTAGACGACGTTACATTAGAATACCTGCGCAATACTGGGCGCAGCGATGAAGAAGTAGATGCCTTCCAGTCCTACTTCAAAGCGCAAGGGCTTTATGGCATACCCGAGGCAAACGCAATCGATTACAGCAGCGTGGTGGAGCTGGATTTGAACAGCATCCAACCTTCTCTGGCCGGACCCAAACGCCCGCAGGATCGCGTACCGCTCTCCGGGATGAAGGAGAATTTCAACACCTTGTTCAGCAAGTCAGTGGCGGAGAACGGCTTCAACCAGCCCGCTGAAAACTTGGGAAAACGTTATATCACCGATTTGGCCGACCTTAGCGGAAACGTTTGTGTACCGATCACCGGCGGCGGCCTGCAGGATCAGGAATCCACACCCACTGGCACCGGCACACAAAGCAAGCGCAACACCAGCACCGTGACTGAAATCGAGATGATGGACAACCGCCCGACATCCGGCGTGCGCTGCGAAACAAGCGGTGAGATGTTGCCGGCAGTACAGCTCCGCCATGGCGATGTACTAATAGCCGCCATCACTTCCTGCACCAATACATCCAACCCCGGTGTGATGCTGGCGGCAGGTTTGCTGGCGAAAAAAGCAGTGGAAGCAGGCCTGCGCGTACAACCGCATATCAAAACATCGCTCGCCCCCGGCTCACGCGTGGTGACGGACTACTTGACCCATTCTGGCCTGCTACCTTATCTGGAACAACTCGGTTTCCGCTTGGTGGGCTATGGTTGCACCACTTGTATTGGCAACTCCGGCCCATTGAATGCAAAAATCGAAGATGCCATTCTCGCCCACGATCTGATCGCCGCAGCAGTGTTATCCGGCAACCGCAACTTTGAGGCACGCGTCCATGCAAACATCAAGGCCAACTTCCTCGCTAGCCCACCTCTGGTAGTTGCCTTTGCGCTGGCTGGCAGAGTAAACATTAATTTGAACAGTGAACCACTTGGCATCGGCCGCAACGGTCGATCAATCTATCTGAAAGATATCTGGCCGAGCAGTACGGAAATCCATGCAGCGATGAAATTTGCTGCCGACCCCGTGGTTTATCGCAGGCTATATAGTGACCTTACTCGAGATCTGCCACTGTGGAACGGTATTTCTGCCCCCACCGGCAACCAGTACCACTGGGACGATTCTACCTACATTGCGCGCCCGCCGTTCTTCGACGATTTTGGCATGACTGTCGGCAATGTTGCCGACATCCGCAATGCGAAGCCGCTGGGCATTTTCGGTGACTCAGTTACCACCGATCACATCAGTCCGGCTGGCAGTTTTAAATCCACCACCCCTGCCGGCAAATACCTGCAAAGCAAAGACGTGGCCATCAAGGATTTCAACAGTTACGGCGCACGACGCGGCAATCATGAGGTCATGATACGCGGCACTTTCGCCAACGTGCGCATCAAGAATCTGATGCTGCCCCCCAATGCCGACGGCAGTCGCGTGGAAGGCGGCTACACACTTTACAACGGCGAACAGATAGCGATCTACGACGCAGCGATGAAATACATCGCAGACGGCACGCCCACTGTTATTTTCGCCGGGGAAGAATACGGCACTGGCTCATCTCGAGATTGGGCGGCAAAAGGCACGCAACTGTTGGGCGTGAAAGCGGTAGTGGCGAAGAGCTTTGAGCGCATCCATCGCAGCAATCTGGTGGGCATGGGCGTGCTGCCTTTACAGTTCAAGGGCAACGACAGCGTGGCTACACTCAAACTGACCGGCGAAGAAACATTCGATCTCACCGGCATAACAAATTTCATTAAGCCACAACAGGATGTAATGCTCACCATCAAGCGCCGCGACGGAAGCACGCAACAAGTCGCGCTGCTGCTGCGGATCGACACTCCCGTCGAAGTGGATTACTACCGCCATGGCGGCATCCTACCTTATGTACTGCGCGAGCTTGTAGATCGTTCCATTTAAAGCAATTACAAATAATCCGTTCGGATTGAGCTAGTCGAAGGCCGCTATTGGCACGGGACTAGCGGTTCGACCAAGCTCACCGCGAATGGTAATGGTTTTGCTGGAACGCATCCTGGATCCTCCCCGTTTAATAAGCTCAATAAATGCTGCCTTCGGTCAGGCGGAAATAGCCTTAACCCTTGACTGGCACCACTTTGCTGGCTGCCAGCTTGGCACGTATCCTCGCTTCGTCGGTATCTACTCCGTTTGCCAACGCCACACCCATACGCCGTTTGGAAAACGACTCCGGTTTACCGAACAAGCGCAAATCGCTTTGCGGGACACGTAACGCTTCATCGACACCAGTAAAAGCGATAGCCGACTCTTCCACTTGCCCATAAATCACTGCACTCGCGCCCGGCGCACGCAAAGCGGTGTTCACGGGCAGACCGAGTATGGCGCGGGCATGCAGCTCAAATTCATTCTGAACCTGACTGCACATCGTAACCATGCCAGTGTCATGCGGACGCGGGCTGACTTCGCTAAACCACACATCATCGCCCTTGACAAACAGTTCAACTCCAAAAATACCCAAGCCCCCGAGATTGTCCGTAACTTTCCTGGCAATATCGCGTGTGCGCTTCAAGGCCAGCTCAGACATAGCCTGCGGCTGCCAACTTTCAACATAGTCACCATGAATTTGCACATGCCCGATCGGTTCGCAAAAATGCGTTTCGACTTCGCCATTACTGCCCATCGCACGCACGGTGAGCTGGGTAATTTCATATTCGAAATTAATAAAACCCTCGACAATTACTCGCCCCTGCTTCACCCGGCCACTGGCGGCAACATTCCAAGCCTGCTCCACCTCCGCCGCGCTATCGATTTTAGACTGCCCCTTGCCGGAGGAGGACATCACCGGTTTCACCACGCAGGGATAACCAATGCCGTCATCAATCGCCGTACGTAATTCTTCCAGACTATTGGCAAAGGCATAAGGAGAAGTGGGTAGGCCCAGTGTTTCTGCCGCAAGGCGGCGAATTCCCTCACGGTGCATGGTGAGTTGAGCGGCACGTGCGGTAGGAATAACCCGCGCCAATCCTTCCCGCTCAATCTCAACCAACATGTCAGTGGCAATAGCTTCAATCTCCGGCACGATAAGGTGCGGCTGTTCGCGCTCGATCAGATCACGCAATGCCGCAGCATCCGTCATGTTAATGACATGTGCGCGATGTGCCACCTGATGTCCCGGTGCATTGGCATAACGATCCACGGCAATAGTCTCTACGCCTAAGCGTTGCAATGCGATGATAACTTCCTTACCGAGTTCACCGCTGCCCAGCAACATGACTTTGGTAGCGGAGGAACTAAGTGGGGTACCGACAGTGAATTGTTTTTTCATAGCTAAAATTTCGGAATTAACCCTGCTCCTAAAAGCACACTTAATTGATTGCTTAAAGTGATCAGAAATGTATCACAAAGAGTAATATTGCAAGCCGCATCAACCCAGCCCTTCAATGCCTCTCCCTACAACGGCAGATATTACCTAACCCACACTAAATATTTGAGCTATTTCTTTTTATAAAAACCTAAGCAGGTTACTTGCTCACATATGCTTCTGTTCGATCAGCATGGCATCACCATAACTAAAAAAACGGTATTGCCGTTCCACTGCATGGCTATAAGCGGCGAGCATTGCGTCCATACCACCGAAGGCGCACACCAGCATTAGCAAGGTAGACTTGGGCAAATGGAAATTAGTCAGTAAAACATCCACCACTTTGAAACGGTAACCCGGCGTAATGAAAATACTTGTTTCACCCTCTCCAGCACATAGTTTGTCTTGTTGCGCCGCGCTTTCCAGCGCACGTAAACTGGTAGTGCCCACCGCGATGATCCGTCCACCCCGCGCCCGGGCCTGCAGAATGGCGTCCACCGTTGCTTGCGGGATAACGTAGCGTTCGCTGTGCATAACATGATCACGGACATTATCTACACGCACTGGCTGAAAAGTGCCGGCACCGACATGCAAAGTTAGATAGGCCAGTTGCGTACCTTGAGCGCGTAAGGCGGCGAGCATTGCGTTGTCGAAATGCAATCCTGCCGTGGGCGCGGCTACCGAGCCAGGCTGGCATGCATATACCGTCTGATAACGTTCTTCGTCTTCAGCATTCGCTACATGCATAATATAGGGGGGCAGCGGCAACTGCCCATACTGTTCCAGCAATACCGATATATTTTCTGTGCTGTCGAAGCGCAAGCAGAAAAATTCTCGCTCGCGTCCCAGCACCGTAACGGGGAGATGGCCTGCCAACAACAGCCGGCTATCCGGCTTAGGGGCATGGCTAGCGCGAATTTGGGCCAACGCATGATGTTCATCGAGAATACGCTCGATTAATACTTCAATTTTGCCGCCACTGTCCTTTACTCCAAAAAGACGGGCCTTAAGCACTCGCGCATCGTTGAATACCAACAAATCATGTTCACGCACCAGGGAGGGCAACTGGGCAAACATGGAGTCTTCCCTAATCTCCCCGCGCACGCACAACAAGCGGCTGGCATTACGCCGCTCAGGTGGGTATTGCGCAATCAAGTGCTCGGGAAGTGCGAAGTTAAATTCGTCAGTGAACATCAAAAAATTTTACAACGACTTAGAATGCTTCATCTTCGCGCAGATAACGCCATTGCCCGCTGGGCAAATCGCCTAATTTAATTTTGCCGATACGCACGCGCTTTAGCCCGGTAACTTTTAATCCAACCAGTTCGCACATGCGACGAATCTGACGTTTTTTACCTTCGCGCAAAATGAAGCGCAATTGATCGTCATTCAGCCAGCTTACTCTGGCGGGCTTAAGCATCTCACCGTCCAGTTTGAGACCGTGGTTCAACATGGATAAACCATTAGTTAAAATTTTCCCCTGCACGCGCACCAGATATTCCTTATCGAGGCCGGAATCTTCGCCGACAAGTTGTTTGGCGATGCGGCCATCCTGGGTCAATACCAGCAAACCCTGCGAATCAATATCCAACCGGCCTGCAGGCGCGATACCTTTCAAATGCATGGGATGAAAAGACAGCGGTGATTGATCGCTGGCAAAACGTGAGGAAGCATTAATCAGTGTAACTGCGGGCTTGTGGTTATCTTCCGCCTGCCCGGAAACAAAACCAATCGGCTTATTCAGCAGAATCGTTACACGCGTTTGCTGTTGTGCCTGGGCAGCACGGTTTAGCGTTATCCGCTGGATGGGATCTATTTTTGTGCCCAATTCAGTTACTGGTTTGCCATCCACCAACACCCAACCACGTTCAATATAGCTGTCTGCCTCGCGGCGGGAGCACAAGCCCTGTTCGGACATCAGTTTTGAAAGGCGTATTTTTTCCATATTTTTTTGTAATCAAGTCCAATGCAGTAGTATCAATACATACTGTGCGGCTATTCCAGTAACGATGCGGGACGCTATGCTACACGATTGCAACTCGTATTATTCCTATGGTTATGCCATTCGTTGCGAGCGTGCTCTATATAAAATAAATAGAAGCCATTAAATTTACATTGGCTATTCAGCAAAGAGAGCACTCTCCCGATCAGGAGAGCGTATCAAAATATTGATTGCAAAATTTTAAACAGAAACCGACTGTTTAGAAAAATCCAGGTCAGCAACCTGATAAAAACTTTCCAAATCGCTTAGGTCATCCAGCACCGCTGATGCTCCAGAAAAATCCTGCATGCTTGTGTAGTGATTTATTGTGATGAAAGTTTTCAACCCAGCGGCCAAACTGGAGCGCAGGCCATTCTCAGAGTCTTCCAGCGCTATGCAATCCACAGCATCGAGGCCCAGCCTCTCCAATACCCAATAATAAATATCAGGTGCGGGTTTCTTATGCTGGACAATGTCGCCATAACCAATAACATCGAATAGAGCTTCACTATCCGCGCCCAACCCCTGTTGTAAAAGCGTGACAACGTTATCCAACGATGTCGTAGTAGCAATGGCAAGCTTCAATCCTGCCTGCTTGGCTTCGGTAATCAAGCGTTTTATATTAGGGCGCAATGGAATGCCACCTTCGCGTAACATTGCAGTGTAGTGAGCGGTCTTGACCAAATGGAGGTGTTTCACAAAATGCTCATAATCAACCGGCTTTTGGAAACTGGGTACATAGGTAGTCACGAAATGATTGATTCGTTCTTTGCCACCGGTCACTTTAAGCAGCTTGTCATACAGGGCAACATCCCAATTCCAGTCGAGATTATTTTCCGCAAATGCTTTATTAAACGAGAGGCGATGCGCCTCTTCTGTATCTGCCAACGTGCCGTCTACGTCAAAAATTATAGCTTTAGTTTTCATTCCGAACCTTCCATTAGCGGTTTAGCAATATCCATAAAAATTACGCCCTGCATCTTAAGTCGAATTCCAAGTTTCTACGGGCGATTATAAATAATATTGGGGAAGCCATATAATTGGCAAGATCAATCCGGCGGTAATTTTCTGTGAAATTCATTTCTACCTATAGACTCATCATTGCTTTTTGTCTTGGATTGCTTACCGTTCTGGGCTTTGCACCCTTTTCACTGTTCCCTCTTGTTATCTTTTCACTTGCTGCACTGTTCTGGCTGTGGCAACAAGCACATGGGAAACGTGTGGCAGCATGGCTGGGATTTTTCTTTGGTTTTGGTTTATTCAGTGCCGGCATAGGCTGGCTATACGTTGCGCAGCATGATTACGGCGACATGCCGCTCTTACTGGCGCTCTCCACTACCGCTCTGTTCGCTGCATTCTTAGCGTTATTTCCCGCATTGATTGGTTATGCACAGGCAAAGTTACGGGCTCCTTCTTGGGCGCGCTTGATACTGATAATGCCTGCATTGTGGGTGCTTCTAGAATGGATACGCGGACTGCTGTTCACTGGCTTCCCTTGGCTGACACTGGCTTATTCACAAGTATCTGCTAGCCCCTTGGTGGGATATGCGCCAATATTTGGCGTTTATGGTGTATCACTAGCGGTGACGATAAGCGCAGGATTGCTGGCACTATTGTGGCAAATGCGTTGGAATGCCCAAGGGAAATCGGCGCTGGCGGCACTGCTACTATTATGGGGCGGCGCTACGGCGCTACGCGCCGTAAGCTGGACACAGCCTGAAGGCGAGCCGTTCAAGGTTGCGTTGTTGCAAGGCAATATTCCACAAGATCTCAAATTCCACGAAGAGAAGCTTATCGACACGCTGGAAATCTATCGTCGACTGGTGCTGCAAACCGATGCGCGTTTGATCATTTTACCGGAAACTGCATTGCCGCTGCTCCGCCACGATCTGCCGGAAAATTACATGGCTATTTTACGCAAGCACGCAAGACAAAACGGCGGCGATATTCTTATCGGTGCATTTGAAAGTGACAGCGAGCTGCACTACAACAGCGTATTCACGCTTGGCACAGCGAATAGCCAAAACTACCGTAAAAACCATCTGGTGCCATTCGGCGAATTCATCCCGTTGCGCCCGGCGTTGGGCTGGATCATTAACGAAGTATTGCATATCCCCATGTCTGACTTAGCGCGCGGCGGCGAGCGGCAACCGGTATTACGCATCGCTGGCCAACGTGTTGCAGTGCAGATTTGCTACGAAGATGTATTCGGTGAAGAAGTCATCCGTTACTTGCCGGAGGCAAGCTTGCTGGTAAATGTCAGCAACGATGCCTGGTATGGCAAATCACACGCAGCGATGCAGCACAACCAGATCGCACAAATGCGCGCACTGGAAACAGGACGCATGATGCTGCGCGCCACGAACACTGGCGTAACCTCTATCATCCGGCGCGATGGCAGCATTCAACAGATGTTGCCGCAACATACAGAAGGTGTGCTCACTGGGCAGGCGCAGGGCTATACCGGCAGCACACCCTATGTGCGCTGGGGCAACGCGGCAGTGCTGATTATTTTACTAATGATGCTAGCTTTGGCCAAACTGGTGCAGCACAGATCACTGCCTTCAGCACACTCTCCCAAAATAAAAAAGCCACAATGAAGGAACGCATTGAAAAATTCACAATAAACTGGATTTGCTACCTCATTTGTTGTGCGGACGGCACCCTGTATTGTGGCATCACCAACGACCTGGAAAAACGTCTGGCCGCGCACAATGCTGGCGAGGCGGCAAAATACACTCGTGGCCGTCGCCCAGTGCGGCTAGTACATGCCGAGCTATGTTCCGGCAAATCTGCTGCCTTAAAGCGCGAACTACAGATCAAAGCGTTATCACGTAGTGAAAAACAGGCGTTACGCGGAGTAATATAAGGACAGTCTATTGATCAAATAATACTGTACTTGCCGCTAAGCATGGTTATATCCACATGGCTCAGATACAAGCTTTATTGTATTGAGGAGAAGCTCTTTTTTTGACAGCAACAAGTGATATATATATCATGCGCGCCTTATGTTTGAACGGCAATTTATAGATAGTCTGGACTTTGCTAATAACAACCGGGAATTGCGCGGTGAAATTGCAATGACTGAAATGCCTCGACTTCAGGATAAGTTGGTTGTTCCTGATGTTGGTTTTGAACACGGACACAAAGAAGGCATCAACTACACCTTGCGCGGTTTTCGTGACAGGAATGGTCAACCAATGTTGAAAGTAGCGCTGGACGGACTGTGCCAGCTGCGATGCCAGCGATGTTTGCAAGGTCTAATCTATCCAATAAAGCTAGTTTCGCAGTTGCGTCTGGTAGAAAACTGGGATGAATCCTCTATCGATGAGGAGGATGAAGTAGATAGCATTTTAGTTGATCATCATTTGGACGTACTTGCCTTATTTGAGGAAGAAATTTTACTGAATCTACCATTTGCACCGAGACATCCAGTAGGCGTTTGTCGACCTGTGAAGGAAGGATACATAACAGAAGAAATAGATCAGATCGAGAAAAATCCGTTTTCGGTTTTATCCGGGCTGAGATACAAGTAGTTTTTTATTATAGGTTTACAAGGAGTTAACATGGCTGTTCAACAGAATAAAAAATCCCCATCCAAGCGTGGCATGCACCGCTCGCACGATTTTCTGGTTAGTCCGGCGCTGGCAGTTGAACCCTCCACTGGTGAACAGCATCTGCGTCACCACATCAGCCCGACTGGCTATTATCGTGGCAAAAGAGTTATCAAGATAAAAGGCGACTAATCACATTTTGCGGTAGCGGATACGTACAAAGCTTAAAGGGTGCAGTTGCATCTAAAAGTATTCCATATCAAAGTATTGAAAATAGCGTAAGAGGATCGCCTGGTGGATGTCACAATAGCCATTGATGCCATGGGTGGCGACCACGGAACGCGCGTCACTATTCCCGCTGCGGTAAAATATCTGCAACAGCATCCAAGCGATACGATTGTATTGGTTGGATTGCCTGACGCCATCGAGGCTGAGTTACGCACCGTCAAAACGTCTATCAAACCACGACTGCGTATCCAGGCAGCCAGTGAAGTGGTTGGCATGGATGAATCCCCACAATTGATGTTGCGTAGCAAAAAAGATTCTTCCATGCGTGTCGCCATTAACCTTGTAAAAAATGGTGAGGCGTCTGCTTGCGTAAGTGCCGGAAATACTGGCGCATTAATGGCAATTGCACGTTATGTACTAAAAATGCTGCCTGGTATAGACCGCCCCGCGATTGCTTCGTTTCTGCCCACTCACAAGGGGCAAGTTTGTATGCTCGACCTTGGCGCGAATGTGGATTGTAGCGCTGAGAATTTATTACAGTTCGCCCTGATGGGTACTGCTCTGGTTTATGCTATTGAACATAAAAACAGTCCTACGGTGGGCCTGCTCAATATTGGCAGTGAGGACATCAAGGGCAATGAAATTGTCAGGCAGGCAAGTGAACTGTTGCGGCAAAGCGATTTAAATTTTTACGGCAACATCGAAGGCAACGATATCTTCAAAGGGGTAACTGACATAGTGGTTTGTGATGGCTTTGTCGGAAATGTGGCACTGAAAACAACAGAGGGGTTGGCGCAGATGTTGGGTGGTTTTCTGCGTGAGGAATTTAACCGTAATTTGTTTACCAAATTGACCGGGCTGATTGCCACTTCGGTACTCAAGGCATTCAGACGCCGTGTTGATCCCCGCCGTTACAACGGTGCCAGCCTATTAGGATTGAAAGGTATTGTGTTAAAAAGCCACGGTTCTGCCGATGCGTTTGCCTTCTTTTGTGCCATTGAACGCGCCGCCGAAGAAGCACGCGGTGGCATGTTGCATCACATCAGCGGACACATAGAAAAATGGCATGATGCATGCCAACAAAAGGCAAGGGAGGTTCCCTGATATATTCAAAAATAATTGGCACCGGCAGTTACCTACCAGCCAAGGTTGTAACCAACTTCGACCTTGAAAAGCTGGTCGACACTTCGCATGACTGGATTGTCACCCGCAGTGGCATTGTCGAGCGGCATTTTGCCGCTGAAAATGAGCAGGCTAGTGATATGGCGGTGCATGCCAGCCAACGTGCACTGGAGGCGGCTGGAATCGGCGTAGATGAAATTGATCTGGTCATTGTCGCTACGACTACGCCGGATCATATCCTACCCAGTACTGCATGTATCCTGCAAGACAAACTGGGCATTAAGAATGGCGCGGCTTTCGACGTGCAGGCCGTGTGCAGCGGCTTTATTTACGCGTTAAATACCGCTGATCTGTTTATTCGGGGCGGTCAGGCACGCAATGCCTTGGTAGTAGGCACCGAAGCATTATCACGCTTGCTTAACTGGGAGGATCGTACTACCTGTGTATTGTTTGGTGATGGGGCAGGCGCGGTAGTATTGCAGCGTAGCGATGCGCCGGGAATTCTATCCGCCAAATTGCACGCCGACGGTAGCCACCGTAATATATTAAGCGCTAACGGCGGCATACGTGATGGCGCAATATTCGGCGATCCTTACATTAAAATGGACGGTCAGGCGGTATTTAAATTCGCTGTCAAAGTACTCAGTGAAGTAGTGGAAGAGGTCTTAGCCGAAAACAAAATGAAATACACCGACATTGATTGGCTAGTTCCCCACCAAGCCAATATCCGCATAATGGAAGCCACCGCTAAGAAGCTTGGGCTGAGCATGGACAAAGTGGTGGTAACCGTTGCCCATCATGGCAATACATCGGCGGCATCCATTCCACTAGCGCTCGACACCGCAGTGCGCGATGGGCGCATTCAGTCCGGCCAGCATGTGCTACTAGAAGCGGTCGGCGGTGGTTTTACCTGGGGTGCAGTTCTGCTGCGCTGGTAACTTCTCGTAATATTCTCCAAGTGCTTATAATGAAATTCGCTTTCGTTTTTCCAGGGCAAGGCTCGCAATCACGCGGCATGATGAACAATTATGCCGACTTTCCCGTAGTGCGTGACACCTTTGCCGAAGCTTCCGATATATTGCAACAAGACTTGTGGCAATTAGTTGTGGAAGGCAGTGACGCGGAACTCAACGCTACTGTGAATACGCAACCTCTCATGCTGACTGCCGGAGTGGCGGTATATCGCGCCTGGCAAAGTTTGAATGCTCCAGCACCGGCATTGCTGGCTGGTCATAGCCTCGGCGAATACACCGCGTTGGTGGTGGGTGGGGCGCTTCAATTCGCTGATGCTTTGCCACTGGTACGTTATCGAGCTGAATGTATGCAAGAAGCCGTGCCGAAAGGCGTAGGAGGCATCGCTGCAATTCTTGGGTTGGATGATGAAAGCGTGCTTAAGGTGTGCCTTGAAGCTGCTCAAGACGAAGTATTGGAAGCCGTTAATTTCAACTCGCCCGGACAGATAGTGATTGCCGGCAACCGTGCGGCAGTGGAACGCGGCATGGAATTAGCCAAGATCAAAGGTGCGAAACGTGCCCTGATGCTACCAATGAGCGTGCCATCACATTGCAGTCTGTTGCGTGGCGCGGCGGAATTGTTGCGCGTGAGATTGAATGACGTGACGATGCAAGCTCCCTCCATCCCCGTACTGCACAATGCCGATGTAAGAAGCTATATGGATGTACCCTCCATTAAAGATGCTCTTGTACGCCAATTATATTCGCCGGTACGTTGGGTGGAAACTGTGCAATGTTTCGGTCAAAAATTTATTACACATAACGTTGAATGTTCACCCGGCAAAGTGCTGATGGCCCTGAACAAACGCATTGACACAAACCAACAGGCATTAGCACTGAGTGATGGCAATACCTTGCAGTCCACATGTGCAACATTAACAAAACAACCGGAGGATGAATGAGTTTGCAAGGACAGATCGCATTAGTAACCGGCGCCAGTCGTGGCATCGGGCAAGGTATTGTGTTGGAACTAGGCAAACAGGGTGCAACCGTAATTGGCACCGCAACCACCAAAAACAGGGCGCAGGCAATTAGTGAGTATTTGGCAGCAGCTGGCATCAAGGGCTGTGGCATGGCACTTAACGTCAATGATAACGTGCAAATTGATAAGGTTATCAGCGATACCCGAAAGCAATATGGTGAAATTTCTATTTTAGTAAATAACGCGGGCATTACCCGTGACAACCTGCTAGCACGCATGACCGATGAGGAATGGGACGACATCATGTCGACCAACCTGAAATCTGTATTCCGAATGAGTCGCGCCGTAGTACGAGCCATGATGAAGGCGCGCCATGGCCGCATTATCAATATCTCCTCAGTGATCGGCAGCATGGGTAACGCGGGACAAGCTAATTACGCCGCCTCCAAGGCTGGCATCATCGGTTTTAGCAAATCGCTGGCTCACGAAATTGGCAGTCGAAACATCACCGTTAATTGCATCGCACCCGGTTTTATCGCTACCGACATGACCGATGCACTGTCACAGCCACAGCGCGACAAACTAGTTGAACATGTGCCGTTGAAACGCTTAGGACAAGTGGCCGATGTTGCTGCCACCGTAGCTTTCCTTGCCGGCTCAGGAGCGGCTTACATAACAGGCGCGACCTTACATGTAAATGGTGGAATATACATGGAGTGAAATAATTGGTTTCAATTGCAACAACTCTGATTTAAAAATACTGCCAGTGTAGAAATTACAATTTAAGAGGCGACTGACGAAGTATTTTTAACTAAAAGCAAACTATTTGATTTTGAACATAAGGCATAAAACGAGATCACGCGACTTGGCATGAATGTAACGCAGCCTACCGCTCAGAAGAAGCAAGATAAAGCCAAACCCCGCGTACGGGCAAGAGCTGAACATGTTTTTGGATACATGGAAACAGCATAGGTGACATTTTCGTGCGCAGCATCGGTATCGTTCGCGCCAAGATTAGCGTGGCATTGAAAATTTGGCTCCAACCTGAGTCATATTGAAATGCCGATTCGCAACAAAACATTTGGCTTTGAGCACATCAGTGTCCCAAAAATCCAAAATTATATTTGCATTTAGAAAAACAGAAAATTAACCGAATTACAGCAAATCCGTCGCTCTGGCGACGGATTTATAGCAGTGCTTTTACGTAGTACTAGATGTATTAAACAACGGTAGGACAGAGTATTCCCGGCAAACGTTCAATTTTAGTAGCGCGACTAGAACTGCTTTTTTATCGGACAATTAAAAATATCAGTACAAAATGGATGATGCTAACTTACGATTAAAACACTGCGTTAAATCAGTTCACTGTCCAGTTTGATGACCGACCAGGTGCCAAGTTGGCAAAATTCCCGGTTACTCAAAGTTCCGAATATCCCCCCAATTAAACTGAAAAAGATGATCCGCAACCGCAAGTGGAAGTAGCGCTTGGGTTTTTGATTACAAATTGTGAACCTTCTAACCCATCCTGATAATCAATTTCTGCACCCACTAAATACTGGAAACTCATCGGGTCAATTAGCAATTGCACACCATTTTTATTTAGCACGGTGTCATCTTCATTAGTCACTTCATCTAGAGTAAAGCCATATTGAAAGCCAGAACAGCCGCCACCGCTTACGGCAATACGTAATTTCAAATTGACATTATCTTCTTCTTCAATCATTTCTTTAACCTTATTGGCCGCACTGTCGGTAAACACCAATGGATCTTGCATTTCAGTTACCGCGTTCATAACTACCTCCGTAAAATTAGTTAATTATTCATTTCGACTATATTTAGTTCGAACACTCATATTTGTTCATCATAGCATTACCTAATCTGTTTTAGAATAGGAGCCAATACCTCAGCTAGTTAATGGTACTTGAAATTATAGATCCGGCCAGGATATGTTTGAACTTATCTGCCAGTCAAACCACACAGTGACAGTATCTCCGCTTCAAACTTCACTTGGCCGTATCAATCAGAGCGTCAATGCGGTGGCAGTCTGTTGTCACTCCCGTCTTAAAACAGAATAGAACCACATAAAACTTATCTTTGTGTCCGACATTTAATGACTACCACACCTCTCCAATTCGTTTACAAAGTTACGTGTAGGTTCACTTGTGTTACAGCTTGCTTTCTTGCTGTTTAACTCACAACCGCATTGTCGTGACGCCGCTTCCGTATGCTACTCTGAATATACGGACAATTCCCCAGACGGGGCTCACCAGATAGATTGATCTGCCATTACTGCAAACGGCCAAACTCGATTTAACCTGTACTTGTTTTTGTTTTGTTACTATTTGCTCCTTCCATCTAATCTTCGGAGTCGCCTTGTTTAAACTAATTGGTGTCTTATTAGGCTTTTACTTTTTCAGTTTTTTTGGAGCATTTATTGGCTATTTTCTGGGAAGTTTTATTGACCGTTATAAAGCTTATGGTCTAGGCGGAGTTAACCCGCTTAGCCAATCCCAGCGGCAATCAGTATTTCTTGAAACTGTTTTTATTTCAATGGGTAAACTTGCTAAAGCGGATGGCCATATATCACAAGATGAAATTGATCATGTTGAACAGTTCATTCAAAAACTGGGAATGTCCGCTGAGCATAGACAACAGGCCATTGCCCTTTTTAAGCAAGGAGCCGATGCAAATTTTGATATTAAGCCGAACTTAAATAAATTTATTGCCATTTGTGGCAATACAAATGATTTAAAGCAAATGTTACTGGTCTATCTCATAGTCATGGCTTTATCTGATGGGCATATCCATTCAGATGAAGAAATAATGCTAAAAGACATTGCCCATCATTTTGGCTATGACCAAGCTGCATTTAAGCAAATACTGGATATGGTTTTAAATCAGTCCCACTTTGCCAGCGGACAAACACCCACCGCTTCCCGCCTGGATGATGCCTATAAAGCGTTGGGCGTAAGCAAAGAAAGCAGCGACCACGAAATCAAACGCGCTTATCGCAAGTTAATGAGCCAATATCACCCCGATAAGTTAATGGGCCAAGGTGTTCCTGAAGATATGATCGCTGTGGCAACTGAACAAGCAAAGGAAGTACAGGTTGCCTACGATTTGATTACAACGAGCCGAATAAAAGGCGGGGGTAGTTAGTTTTGTGCAAGCTGCCATATAACGGAAAATTGACCAACTTGAATCTGAAACATCATTCACACTTGATTCCAGATATCCCCTGTCTTTTATTTCCTACCATAAGTGACGAAATGGTATTCCAGAGCCTGAGGGTTTTCCTGGCTGCATTGCTCGCGCGCCAATTCCTGCCATTGTGTTTTATCAAATTCCAGAAAATACGTATCGCCTGCCACGTCCCGATTGATTTCGGTGAGGTAGACCGTGTCCACTAACGGCATGGCCAATGCGTAGAGTTCAGCACCGCCAACGATAAAAATTTCATCATCTCCCGCACAAGCTTTTATCGCATCTTCCAGCGAAGATGCCATGATGCAGCCTTCAATTTTTAATGAGTCATTGCGTGTTACCACCACGGTAGTGCGGCCGGGTAGGGGCCTGCCGATGGAATCGAAAGTCTTACGCCCCATAATTAAATGATGCCCCATAGTGAGCGATTTAAAGCGTTTAAGGTCTGCCGGAATACGCCATGGCAGCGTGTTGTTGATCCCAATGGTGCGGTTACGAGCCATTGCAACAATGATCGCAAGCTTGCCCTTTTTCTTGCCTCCTCTTTCGTCACTCGTCATACAGCGACTGCGGCTTTAATAGCCGGGTGTGGGTCGTAGCCTTCCAGCGAAAAGTCCTCAAATTTAAAATCGAAGATATTTTTCACATTAGGATTGATGTGCATGGCAGGCAGCGATCGCGGCTCGCGCGATAGTTGCAGCTCAGCCTGTTCCAGATGGTTGAGATACAGATGTGCATCGCCGAAAGTATGCACAAAATCGCCTGGTTTCAGGCCGCATACTTGCGCTATCATCGAAGTAAGCAACGCGTAAGAAGCGATATTGAATGGCACGCCCAGGAAAATATCCGCGCTGCGCTGATACAGTTGGCAGGAGAGTTTGCCATCAGACACATAGAACTGAAACAGCACATGGCAAGGCGCCAGCGCCATTTGATCCAGCTCCCCTGCATTCCAGGCGGAAACAATCAAGCGGCGTGAATCGGGATTGCATTTAATTTGTTTTATAACATCTGAAATCTGGTCGATGGTGCGACCATCCGATGCTGTCCATGAACGCCACTGCTTGCCATAAACCGGGCCAAGGTTGCCATCCTCGTCTGCCCATTCATCCCAAATTTTTACACCATTTTCCTTAAGATAGCGGATATTGGTATCGCCCTGCAAAAACCATAGCAACTCATGGATGATGGATTTTAGGTGGCATTTTTTGGTGGTGACCAGCGGAAAACCGTGTTCCAGATTAAAGCGCATCTGATAGCCAAATATGCTTACTGTACCGGTGCCGGTGCGGTCGTTCTTTTTTGTGCCGTGGTTGAGCACATGTTTCATAAAATATAAATACTGGCGCATAAAGATTCAGGGAATAAATGGTGACTATTTGTATAATGCCAGACAATACATGATTTATTGAGGAAAAAATGCTGGCACAACTTACTCTCTCCCTGACGTTGCCCAAGAACCTGATTAACCAACATCTGCTGGTGCTGCTGCCCAAAGCTAAGACACTACCCCAAGATTTGCCACATAGCGACTTACTCAAGACAGTGCTGGCGCGACGCGGCCTTAAGGTGGATGAGCTGACTAACTCGCCGGTTTCTGCTAATGCGGCTAATGGCGCGTTGATTGCCTGGACGATACTAGATTTTTCCAAGGATGCCTTCGCTATCCAGACCCAAGTACGCAAAGCCATGCAATTGCTTCTGACAGAAATGCCCAAAAGCATTGCCATTGTAGTGCTGGGCGATCCTGCACAACGCAAGCTGGCTGCAGAGCTAGCTGTTTATGGTGCATGGGTGAATGGCGCTCTGTTGCCGGAACATAAGAAAAAAGATAAACGCAAACCGCTGCGAAAAATTGAGCTATTTGGTTTTGCCGACAAGCAAGCATTTGTGTCACTCAAGGCACAGGCCGAAGGCAACTTTCTATGCCGCGAACTGACTGTGTCTCCGCCTAACGAGCTGACTCCAGCCCTATACCGGGCACGGGTAAAGACACTCGCACAACAACATGGCTGGAAGCATATGGAATTTGACCTCAGGAAACTGCGGAAGTTGGGCGCGGGTGCTTTCGTGGCTGTAGCGCAGGGCAGCGCGGACGAAGATGCGGCCATCGTACATCTGCGCTATACCCATCCAAAAGCCAAACAAACCGTAGGGCTGGTGGGCAAGGGTATTTGCTTCGATACCGGCGGACACAACCTGAAACCAGCGCGCTATATGCATGGCATGCACGAGGACATGAACGGGTCGGCCGTAGCCATCGGCATCTTGCTTGCCGCGTCACAGGGCAAGCTGGCAGTAAATATCGATTGCTGGTTGGCAATCGCACAAAACCACATCAGCCCCAAAGCGTATAAACAAAATGATATCGTGACTGCGCTGAACGGCACCACCATCGAAATTATTCACACTGATGCCGAAGGACGCATGGTGCTAGCCGATACGCTCACGCTAGCGGCGCGCGCCAAACCAGACCTGATAATTGACTTCGCCACCCTAACCGGCAGCATGGCCGTGGCCTTAGGCGCGCGCTATAGTGGTGTACTAGGCAACCGCGATGAGCTGTTACAGCGTGCGGTCAACGTGGGCAAGCAATGCGGTGAGCGTCTATGCGCCTTCCCCCTGGATGACGACTATGAAGCTGCACTGGATTCAAAAGTGGCTGACATCAAGCAATGCACGCTGGACGGCGAGGCCGATCACATCTTGGCAACCCGTTTTCTTAAGCACTTTGTGGATGGCACTCCTTGGCTGCATGTGGATTTATCCGCCAGCCGTTGTGAAGGCGGGCTGGGCGTAGTAGCGAGCGAAGTGACGGGATTTGGCGTGGCTTGGGGAGTACGAATGTTACAGGGTTAGCGCATAAGATAAATTAGGCACAGCAGTAATATGCCTAGGTAGACAATCCTCGCTACCTGCGAAAAAAGTTGGATGGGTGTCCTACCCCAAACTTGCACTGCAAACGTTAGTTCACAGGGGTTACCTTCCAGAAATAAAAAGACCCGGCATTTTCATGCCGGGCCTTTTTATTCATTATTCAATCAAGAACCGATTAAGGAGCTTGAATATTGGATGCTTGCTTACCTTTAGGACCTTGTGTCACTTCAAAGGTAACCTTTTGACCCTCTTGAAGAGACTTAAAGCCGCTCATGTTAATTGCGGAAAAATGTGCAAACAAATCTTCGCTGCCATCATCCGGAGTAACAAAACCAAAACCTTTTGCGTCGTTAAACCATTTTACTGTACCAGTTGCCATGTGTATTACTTCCTTAACTAAAAACGGGGAACCCCCCCGCGAAACTATTTGAATCGAAGATTGCACATGGAAAAAACCAGTATCGCAAAAACTTTGAATCAAACGCCAGCGAGTCTTATACACTTGTCAACAAACCTTGTCAAGGTAACTCCTAAATCATCTAGAGTCCATGTATATACACCCATGCTTTTATTGACTGTGCCAATAAATACTGAGCAACTGGAAATACGCAAAACATTTAATATCGCTTCCCTCATGGATTTCGTATTAACCCTGCCATGCTTGACCAAATATACGTTCGGTAGCATCAACAAAGTTTCGTTGATACATTCACCGCGCAAACCAATATACGCTGGATTCAAATCTGCACAGGCTTATGGCAACAACTGCCGTAAAACGAACTTTATCTAGTCAACATATATTCTGGAAAAACTCTGCATTAGTGGTGATGCCCACCCTCGTCATGCGTATGACCATGTTCCAACTCTTCGGCAGTAGCGGCGCGTACATTGGTAACAATACCTACAAAGTTTAACGTTTTGCCAGCAAGTGGGTGGTTACCATCTACGGTCACTTCGGTATCGGTTACATCAACAACAGTGTAGAGCGAGTAATCGTCATCGTCGCCATCTTCCACCCCTCCCTCGAACTGCATACCGATGGCAATTTCATCCGGAAACAAATCGCGCGGCTCAACGCGTACTAAATCATGCTCATATTCTCCAAAAGCATCATCCGGTGACATCGTGATTTTAAGTTCAGCACCTACGTCTTTGTTTTGTAGTGCTTCTTCCACAGTCGGAAATATGCCGTCATAGCCACCGTGTAAATAGCTAATGGGATCTTCTGTCTTTTCCAACAAGCTACCGTTTGCATCAAATAACTCATAACGCAACGATACAACAGTGTCTTTTGCAATTTTCATTTCAACTCCTTTATCAGATTGAGAATTTCATCGGCATGACCATAGCTTGCCTTGCTTGTCGATCACAGAAGCGGTACATTTCATTAAATTTTTTATGTTCACTTACTGCTGTATCTCCATCTATTTTTTCATAGAACACGCCACATTTTATGCAATTTTTGAATTCTATGTCTAAAAAATAGTACAGATAAACCATAATTTACTACGGAATTAGGCGTAGATGAGGCATTCATCGCAATTACTTTGCATTTACTATCAAATTAATAAAGCATGATCGGTTAATGGTATTAACTATCAAATTACCATACGAGTGCATTTGTTAATCAATCTACAAATAATTCCCGTACTAAAAGTTACATTTCTAATACGAATCAAATCTAGTTGATTTTGAACGAAAGTATTTTTTTGTCCGTTGGTGATAGGTATAATAATATTGATTATGAAAATCAATTTCTCCATGCTTGGTGGGTTAACAATAGAGGAGTTTTTACGCGATTACTGGCAAAAAAAACCCTTACTCATTCGCCAAGCATTTTCCAAATTTAATGGGTTGCTTGACCCATTACAATTATTTGCCTTGGCTTGCACTGAGGATGTGCAGTCCCGTCTCGTAACCCAACGGCACGGTCAGTGGCACGTGCAAAATGGTCCATTTAAAACGACAAAGTTCGATAGTTTGGGGAAAAGTAAGTGGACTGTGTTAGTGCAAGGAGTGAATCAGCACTTGCCAACAGCCACCGCGCTATTAAAAAATTTCAGCTTCATCCCGCATGCGCGTTTGGATGATCTAATGGTGAGCTATGCTCCCAAAGGAGGAGGCGTTGGCCCACACTTCGATTCCTACGATGTATTTCTTTTGCAGGGCCAAGGCCATCGTCGCTGGCAAATTTCCGCGCAGCAGGATCGTACACTGGTAGAAGGTGCGCCATTGAGAATTCTAAAACACTTCCAAATAGAAGAGGAGTGGGTGCTAGCGCCAGGCGATATGCTCTATCTGCCACCACATTATGCCCATAACGGTATTGCCGAGAGCGATTGCATGACGTATTCCATTGGTTTCCGCACCCCAACCTATCAGGAACTGGCAGAACAATTTTTGGTTTACTTGCAGGATAAAATTTGTTTGGACGGCATGTACGCCGATCCAGGCCTAAAAGTTCAGCGCCATCCCTCGGAAATTGGGTCGGATATGCTTCGCCAGGTAGAGCAGGTCATTCGACGGGTACAATGGACCAAGCACGACATTGCCAATTTTCTCGGCAGCTATCTCAGCGACCCTAAGCCACATATATTTTTTGATCCACCTACAAAACCACTTAGTCGCGCTCGTTTCAAACAAGTAACACTAACCCGCAGCGTAGTGATGGCTCTAAAAACACAAATGTTGTGTCATAACGGCACGGTGTTCATTAACGGTACAGCGCACACCGTCAGCAAATTGTCCTATCGAGAATTACGTATGTTTGCCGATACGCGCAAGCTCGATTCCACTGCGAGTCTATCGGAAGAATCATTCGAATTGCTTTATTTATGGTACACAGACGGTTATATTGATCTGTTACAAGCAAGCGCATAGCTACACAATCTTCTTCCTTTATAACCTGATAGAATTCGCTGATCGAACCCTCAACAAAGCCACGCACTCTCTGTGCGACGCCCCGGGGACAAGTTTACTCAATCACGACCTAACCAGTCTCGCCATCATCCCATGATTGCCTGTGCAATAGATGGTGCACCCTCTTCTTATGGAGGAAACTCAGTCGTATTTCAAGTCATCCGTCACCTTTTTTCGTAACCTTACATTAACGAAATTTTCGTTGTGCTCTTGAAATAAGTGCGTTCCGCCCTTATTATTAGCACTCTCTGGTATCGAGTGCTAAATAGAGATGTGGTTATTTTGTTAATTGTTTGTTTTAAGGAGAATAAAACATGTTGGTCCGTCCTTTGCATGATCGTGTCGTTATCAAGCGCATGGAAGAAGAACGCAAGACTGCGTCCGGAATTGTGATTCCTGACGCCGCTACCGAAAAGCCTGATCAAGGCGTAATCGTCGCTGTAGGCAACGGTAAATACGGAGATGACGGCAAATTACTCCCAATGTCTGTAAAAGTTGGCGATAAGGTTTTGTTCGGAAAACATGCCCGTCAGACTTTTAAGATAGAAGGCCAAGAATATATAACTATGCATGAAGAAGAAATTATTGGCGTAATCGAAACTTAATTTCAGATATACGATCTTCCCTGCCTTCACAGCAGGGTGAGATGACCTTCGGTAAAGACCGAAGTGAAGGAACCAAATAACTTAGGAGAAAGAAACATGGCAGCAAAAGACGTGAAATTCCATGATAGTGCACGCAGTAAAATGGTTGCGGGTGTTAACATTTTGGCCAACGCGGTCAAAGTAACTCTTGGCCCAAAAGGTCGTAACGTAGTGTTAGAGCGCTCTTATGGCGCGCCCACAATTACCAAAGATGGCGTGTCTGTTGCTAAAGAAATCGAACTGAAGGATAAGTTCGAAAACATGGGCGCGCAAATGGTTAAGGAAGTAGCTTCTAAAACCTCTGACGTAGCGGGTGACGGTACAACTACTGCAACCGTGTTAGCACAGTCCATCGTACAAGAAGGCATGAAATTTGTCGCTGCCGGTATGAACCCGATGGATCTGAAGCGCGGTATCGATAAGGCAGTCTCCGCTGTCGCAGAGGAACTGAAGAAGCTGTCCAAGCCTTGCACTACCTCTACCGAAATCGCCCAAGTTGGCTCAATCTCTGCCAACTCTGACTCCAATATCGGCAAGATTATTTCTGACGCGATGGACAAGGTAGGAAAAGAAGGTGTAATCACCGTTGAGGATGGTAAATCGCTCGATAACGAACTTGAATTGGTTGAGGGGATGCAATTTGATCGCGGCTACCTGTCGCCATATTTTATTAACGACCAAGAGAAGCAAAATGTAGTGATGGATAATCCCTACATTCTGTTACACGATAAAAAAATCTCCAATATTCGTGATCTGTTGCCACTGCTGGAGCAAGTTGCCAAGGCAGGTCGTCCGATGTTGATTATTGCTGAAGATGTAGATGGCGAAGCATTGGCCACTCTAGTAGTGAACAACATCCGTGGAATTCTGAAGACAGTTGCGGTTAAGGCTCCAGGCTTTGGCAGCAGGCGTCAGTCCATGCTGGAAGACATTGCCATTCTGACTGGCGGTACAGTGATTGCCGAAGAAGTAGGCTTATCTCTTGAAAAAGCTACTCTGGCGGATTTGGGTCAAGCCAAACGTATAGAAGTGAACAAAGAAAATACCATCCTTATTGATGGCGCAGGTAATGAAGAAGCAATCCAGGGCCGTATCTCTCAAATCTCCAAACAGTTCGAGGAGGCAACCAGCGATTATGACAAAGAAAAACTGGTAGAGCGCAAAGCAAAATTGGCTGGCGGCGTAGCGGTGATTAAAGTTGGCGCTGCAACTGAAGTTGAAATGAAAGAGAAAAAAGCACGCGTGGAAGATGCGCTGCATGCAACCCGTGCGGCAGTGGAAGAAGGAATTGTCCCTGGCGGCGGTGTCGCATTGTTGCGTGCCAAGGCAGTAGTAGCAAAATTGAAGGGGGACAACCATGACCAAGACGCGGGCATTACCATTGTGCTGCGTGCCATGGAATCGCCATTACGTTGCATCGTGGATAACGCCGGCGATGAGCCTTCGGTAGTCGTCAACAAGGTGCTGGAAGGCAAAGGCAACTATGGCTACAACGCCGCGAGCGGACAATATGGCGACATGTTGGCAATGGGCGTGGTTGATCCTACTAAGGTTACCCGTATCGCGTTGCAAAATGCCGCTTCTATCTCTGGCCTGATGCTGACTACTGGATGTATGGTGGCTGAGTTATATGAAGAGAAGCCTGCTGTTGATTTGGGTGGTGGCGGTGGTGGTGGAATGGGCGGTATGGGTGGAATGGGCGGCATGGGTGGGATGATGTAATTGTTGCGATTCATTTACCGCTGAATCTGACAAACCCTGCCTTGTGCAGGGTTTGTTTTTGAAAACTGCAAACAGTAACATTGACATTGCTATGTAGTGTAGTATGCCTTATCTGAGATTATCTAACTCTAAGGTTTCTTAAATTGCATTTTGTCGTTATAATGCGCACCTTCGCATGGCCTGGTAGCTCAGTTGGTAGAGCAGTGGATTGAAGATCCTCGTGTCGGTGGTTCGATTCCGCCCCGGGCCACCAAATTATAGTTTTAGGTGTTCCTGAAACTTCCAGTATACCCCCACTGCCTAATGTTTTAGGGGGTTTTTAATGCCTGAATATTCTCTTGCTATCCACAACAATTAACGGGGTCTATCTGTCGGTATCTGACATATTGTCAGCAGTCGATGCCGCCAATTAAGTAATCGTGGCACTTACAGCAGTAGAAATTAAGAATGCAAAACCAAAAGATAAACCCCAAAAGTTAAATGCCCCCCGGCAAAGCCGGGGGCTTATTAGATGAGCCCCTGAAAGGGACCGATAGAACCGTGAGCCGTCCAAGGCGGCTGTACATCCAGTTTCATCTGGTCATATCGTTCATCCTCTGCTTCTTGATTTCGAATGTATGCTCTAACCATTGCTTCATCTAATCCTACTGTCGATACGAAGTAGCCTCTTGCCCAGAATGCCTCTCCAGTGAAATTCCTCGCTTGACATCCATACTTCCTTGCATGGTGATTGCACTCTTTCCACAGCGCTATCCACTTTATTACCCTCGCAGAACGCCATGATGGCCTGGATGCCGCGTTGTTAGAGAAGCGCGTCCACGTTTATGAGGCAGCAAAACAAAAGTATCCAGAACGTTGGAGTGGCGCCACCCGAATCTGGCAGCCAGTCCGCTTTATGCATCTCAATCCAAATCAACAAATTGCCGGAAAAAACGAACCAAAGGAAGAATGTTTAGAGCTCAAAATGGCAACATAAATGCAAGCATTCAGGCGACAGCTAAATTGACAATTACCGACTGGATGAGCCATTTCAATTTCACCGCAGGCCACATCATCCTCATGCTTGCGTTCAAGGGCGGCAATTTGCGCATCGTTGAGTACAAGACCCTCATTCGCAACTTTGGCTTCCAGTGCGCTCAAGCGGCCTTTGAAATTCTCAAGTTTGTGCCGCAGCCAAATAGAGCGGACGCCACACTGCCTGAAACAAATACACCGCGTTTACGTAATTCATTACTGGTGCGGTGCTGACCATGTGCCGGAAAGTCTACCGCATAACCGATGACAGCTTGTTCTGTACGTTCGTTAACACGGTTCTTAAGATTAGGTACACGGCGCTCGCGATTGATGAGTCCTTCTAAACCATCGGTTTCAACGAGTTCTTGATAACGATAAAAAGTGTCTCTCGATACGCCCATAATCTTGCAGGCTTTGGAGACGTTTTGAAGTTCTGAAGCAAGATTAAGCAATCCTGCTTTATGTTTAATGATTGGGTTGCTAGTATGAAACATGAGCGTTACCTTTCTTTACGTTTGATGACGGATTCGACACCCATATCAAACTCGGTAACGCTCACTTTTACTAGTATATTGGCAGATCAGATTGGGACTAGTCCATATTAGCAGTTAAATCTTAAATCCGCCCTGTACTAAACATTCATGCTTGACGATTCGGGCGGTATTTTTGTTTTTAAACTATCAACTGCATGAACGGGAGCTGCATCCCCAGCCATCAAATGAGCGATCGCACTGTACACCATCCGTTGACTCTGAAGCATGTTCTTGCCGGCAAATGCAGGTGATGTCACATTAATGCTAAAGTGCCCGCCACCGCCACTCACCTCGGCCTGTGAATTAGGGATTTGTCGCTCAATTGCTTCTTGTAGCGCATCAATAACGGAGCCTTTAAAATCAGTAGTGTGGCAAGACATGGTTATATCCTTAAAAATATGTAAGTTGTATAGAAGGGTATTAAAATATCAATCAAATGCCGCCCCCCCGAATAACAAGGGGTATAGACATTTTTGAACTATCATTGACTAATCTGCGATTGCCCGAGCTGTAAAAACTATAATGGCAACCACTCAGCTATGCCCGGTGACTCTAACATTTTCTTTACATTTCACGCAAGTAAAAGCCTTGTCCGGTGTGATATAGAACTAAAAAGGGCTAAACAACAATAAACAACAACGTACTTAAACTAGTCGACTAACTAGTGTTTTCCTTCAAAATCGAAAACAAAAAATATATGCAAGTGCTACCAGACAACTTTATCTTGCCTAATTTTTTTGTTATATGTATGGATAATAGGAGAGAATTTATGTGTAACCAGGAAGGTTATTGCACAAGACAGGGCTATAACTAAATAGCGCGCCTGTTGATTACCCGCCCCCGCCGGGGCGGTTATTAACAAAGATATTTGGTGTAAAATGCTCTACCTTGTCACAAGGTACTTTCGATAGTGCGATCCGCAACTTCAGCATTTATGGTTTTAGCATTGATCCTTAAACTAGATCATCGTTCTAGTGTCGGCAAGCCTTACACCTATTGGACGTTGACAAAATGAAATGCGCGCGTTGCGAAAGCATGAACGTACGTCGTTCTTCGTGGAAAAAAAGCGAAGACCATATAAACCATTTGCTTTATGCGCCGTACCGTTGCCGTGACTGCAAACATCGATTTTTTAAATTCAGTGGAATTTTCAAACTTTCTGCCACTGCCACTCTGGGTTTACTTGCCTGCGTAGGTTTTTTTATCACGATTTATCTATTATCCAAACCTGACCCTACCATCACTGCTTCACTCATCTCCCATGAAATAAAGCCAAGCAGGGCACTTATTCTTGAAAAAGCAAACCAGGGTAACGCGGATGATCAATACGCTGCGGGACTTATGTATATGCCAGGTGGCGAATTCACAATAAATTACAAAGAAGCGCTGAAGTGGTTTGATCTAGCCGCCAAACAGGGACATGCAGGGGCGGAGTTCAATCTTGGTCTGCTTTATAAAAATGGGCGAGGTGTATTGCAGGACTTCACCACTGCTGCTCAATGGGTTGAAAAAGCAGCCCACAAAGGCCACCCTGAAGCCCAATATCAACTGGGAACATTATACAAAACCGGTGAAGGCCTCCAACGTGACCTGATGCAGGCTTACGTCTGGTATAACCTCGCATCCGCACAAGGCTATGAACCCGGCATTTCTGGGCGGAATAATGTGGCAAATCTCATGAATGCAGCTGAAATACTAAAAGCGCAAACTTTGTCGCGGAATTTCAAGCTAACGCCAGCCAGTCATAGTGAAGACAAAACGCTTGCGGTGAACACCGAAAATGTTACAAAAAAAGATATAGTTGATACAAGCACAAAACGACCCCCGCAACCAGGCAGCTAATCTAGGTAGCGACTCACATGCAAAAAGCTTTTGCAATCACTTATGCATGTGGTATTGATACTTCGAAATTACAAAATTCAAAATTTTTAACAAGTATTTCTATCAAACTTTCTGGGCCACTTCTCGTACGGCTTGTGCGATAGTTTCCGCCCAATGCCGCACTTTTTCGCCATCCTCGCCTTCCACCATCACACGCAACAACGGTTCGGTTCCAGAAGGCCTCAGCAATACTCTACCACAACCATCGAGCGCCATTTCGGCAGCCGTTACCACTTCACGTATGCTGGCATGTGCTGAGTAATCAGCCCCTCTGGCAACTCGCACATTCAGCAATATTTGTGGATACATTGTCAAATCTGAAACAGCTTGAGCCAGGGTCTGTTGATTAACGCGAAGTGCGTGCAATACTTGCAAGGCGGAGATGATGCCATCACCTGTTGTGTGCCGATCAAGACAGATGATGTGACCGGAATTTTCTCCACCCAGTTGCCAGCCTTGTTGCAACATCGTTTCCATTACATGACGATCACCCACCTTGGCGCGCGCGAAGGGTACGTGCATGCGCTGCATGGCATGCTCGAAAGCCAGATTGGTCATTAGTGTTCCTACCACCCCGCCCTTGAGCATACCCTGCACATGGCGGTGTTTGGCAATAATGTAGAGAAGCTGATCACCATCGTACAAAGATCCTTCCGCGTCCACCATCACCAAGCGGTCACCGTCACCATCGAGGGCAATACCCAGATCGGCATGATAATCTTTAACGGCTTGCTGCAAATTGGCCGGGGCAGTCGCGCCATAACCGTCGTTAATGTTTTTACCATCCGGTTGCACACCGATAGCTACAACATCCGCACCCAGCTCGTGGAAAACATGCCGGGCAATCTGATAACAAGCACCGTGCGCGCAATCCACCACCAATTTCAGGCCGCGCAGATCTAAATCGTAAGGAAAACTACTCTTACAAAACTCAATATAACGGCCTGCCGCATCTGATAAGCGCTTGGCTTTACCCAGCCTGGCCGAAGGCATCGTTTCTATTGATGTTTCCAGCCTAGCTTCAATGGCGTACTCCGTTTCATCGGCCAGCTTGCTGCCTTGGCTGGAAAAAAACTTAATGCCATTATCCTCAAACAGATTATGCGACGCGGAAATCACGATGCCAGCCTGCAAACGTAATGCACGGGTTAAATAAGCTACTGCAGGCGTTGGCACCGGTCCGGCCAGATAAACGTCTACCCCAGCAGCAATCAAACCCGCCTGCAAAGCCGATTCAAGCAGATAACCAGAAATACGCGTGTCCTTACCAATCAGTACTCCAGGATTTTCACCTTGTGATAAATGCCAATCTGCAGAAGCCAGCACTTTGCCTGCGGAATAGCCCAAGTGCATAACAAATTCCGGCGTAATAGGATATTCACCCACCCGTCCACGCACACCATCCGTACCAAAAAATTTTTTGCTCACAAGTCGACTCCTTTCACAGCATTCAAAACTTTCAAAGCATCTACTGTGGCACGCACATCATGCACACGCACCATGCATGCTCCTCGCATTACTGCCAGCAACGCAGCCGCTACGCTGGCATGTATGCGGTGCTCTACGTCTTGGCCAGTAATTGTCCCCAACATGGATTTACGTGAAATCCCGGCTAGTAGTGGTACACCCAGTACAGAAAATTCATCCAGATGCCTTAACAGGGCGAGATTGTTCGCCAAGGTTTTGTCAAAACCAAAACCCGGATCAACCATGATGCGTTCCCGCACGATACCTGCCTTTTGCGCGGATAATATACGTGAACGCAGGAATTGAAGTACTTCTGTCACTACATCCTGATAATGCGGTTGCTGCATAGTCTGGGGCGGACCTTGCTTGTGCATCAGGCACACCGCTGCATCGCTTGCAGCCACAACGGCCAGCGCATCCGGTTGTTGCAGCGCGTTGATGTCATTAATCATACTCGCCCCTGCCGCCAATGCCGAGCGCATCACTTCTGTTTTATAGGTATCCACTGAAAGAGGAACCGGGGCACCGTGCAAGCCTTCAATCACCGGCATGATGCGATCCAACTCTTCCTGCGTGCTGATCGATAACGCACCGGGACGCGTGGATTCACCGCCTATATCGAGTAGATCAGCGCCCTCTTGAATCATTTGGTGCGCATGAACTAGCGCTGCATCGCGTTGCGAATGATGCCCGCCATCATAAAATGAGTCGGGGGTAATATTGACGATGCCCATAACCAAAGTGCGGGACATGTCCAGCTTGAATGAGCCACAATGGAGAAACATGCAATTAGGTAAAGGTAAAAAATGAAAAGGGAATTAGACATATCTCGAGATGCCAAAACATGCCGTCCCCTTCCCTTAAATCACCCTTCTCAGTTTTTCAAGCTCCTGGCGCCGGCTGAGGAGCGGATGGAGTTCCCGATGCTGTCGGCGCTGCATCTTGAGGCGGTTGGACATCTTTGCTTGACTGGATAACCTTGGGCGAACGTGGCGGTTTGCCGGCCATAATATCGTCGAGCTGGTCGGCATCCAAAGTTTCAAATTCAAGCAGTGCTTTCGCCATCGCTTCGACTTTATCCCGATTAGCTTCAATCAGTCCTCGAGCCAATGCGTACTGCTGGTCTATGATGCGGCGAATTTCCTCATCCACTTTCTGCATGGTAGCTTCTGAAACATTCTTGTGGGTCGTCACGGAGCGCCCAAGAAATACCTCGCCTTCGTTTTCGCCATATACCATTGTCCCTAAAGCTTCCGACATACCCCATTGCGTTACCATACGGCGTGCCATTTCAGTGGCGCGCTCAAAGTCATTGGAAGCTCCGGTAGTCATTTGATGCATGAAAATCTCTTCCGCAATACGGCCGCCAAACAACACCGCAAGCGTATCAAGGATGCGGTTCTTATCCATACTGTAACGATCTTCCGCTGGCAACTGCATGGTCAACCCCAGCGCACGTCCACGCGGAATAATAGTAACCTTGTGAACCGGATCCGTTTTTGGCAACAGCTTGGCTACAACCGCGTGACCAGACTCATGATAAGCGGTGTTGCGACGCTCCTCCTCTGGCATAACAACTGAGCGGCGTTCCGCACCCATCATTATTTTATCCTTGGCTGCCTCAAAATCGTCCATCTCTACAAATCGCTTGCTTCGCCGTGCGGCGAATAACGCCGCCTCGTTTACCAGATTCGCTAAGTCAGCACCAGACATACCGGGCGTACCACGCGCCAAAATATCAGCTTTCACGTCAGGCGAAACAGGCACTTTACGCATGTGCACCATCAAAATCTGTTCGCGGCCACGTATATCCGGTAATGGCACAACTACTTGACGGTCAAAACGACCCGGACGCAGCAGTGCTGCGTCGAGTACATCGGGACGATTGGTCGCTGCAATCACAATCACACCGCTGGCTCCTTCAAAACCATCCATCTCCACCAGCAATGCATTCAAAGTTTGTTCGCGCTCATCATTGCCGCCACCCAAGCCAGCGCCACGCTGGCGACCAACCGCATCAATTTCATCAATAAACACAATGCACGGCGCCTGTTTCTTAGCCTGCTCAAACATGTCACGCACACGCGCCGCCCCCACGCCGACAAACATTTCTACAAAATCAGAACCAGAAATTGAGAAAAATGGCACATTAGCTTCACCCGCAATGGCCTTTGCCAGCAACGTCTTGCCGGTACCAGGACTACCCAATAGCAGCACCCCGCGTGGAATGCGGCCACCCAAATTCTGAAATTTGGTTGGATCACGCAGAAAATCTACAATCTCAGATACTTCTACCTTAGCTTCATCGCAACCTGCCACGTCAGCAAAAGTAACACGTTCTTTAGTCTCGTCCAGCATACGAGCCTTGCTCTTGCCAAAAGAGAAAAGCCCCCCCCCTTTACCACCACCTTGCATCTGACGCATGAAAAAAACCCATACGCCAATAAGCAGCAACATTGGGAACCACGAAACAAAAATGTTCATCAAAAAAGATTGCTCTTCTTCCGGCTTCGCCTCAATCGTGACACCATTCTTGATCAAATCAGATACCAACCACAAATCTTGTGGGGCATAGCTGCTGATACGCTTACCATCGTTAGTAACAGCCTTAAGCATACGCCCTTCGATAGTTACCTTAGTGATACTTCCCAGCCTGACTTCTTCCAGAAAGCGCGAGTAATCCATCTGCGTCTGCGAGGTCTGCTGCTGGCGCGTGTTGAATTGATTGAATACGGTCATCAGCACCAACGCCACGACCATCCAAATTCCGATACTCTTAAACAAATTGTTCAAAGTTACTCCTTAACCAGCGCACAATCGCTACTATGCGTCCATTAGACTACGTCTGGCCCGATTACTCAAGGGCACCACTATAAATCCAACAATATTGCAATACTGCGTTGATCTGCAAATTTTACCGCTTACATGTTAAACATATACCGCTTGTTAAACTTATCTCATACTCTTGTCTCAACTTAGAAAGTTGAATTTTCAAATGTACTCTCAACTTTTGAAGTTCCCAAGAGATACAGCTCATTACTTCGATCCCTTGAAGAATCTGGCTTACGCGTCACCACTCGAGCAAAGTAACTACGCATCAACTTAATATAGTCCTCAAAACCTACACCTTGAAACACTTTCACTAGAAATGCGCCGCTTGGTTGCAAATGGCGTAATGAAAAATCCAACGCCAGTTCCGCCAAATGCATAGCACGTGCCTGATCGCTCATGTTAATACCACTAATATTGGGGGACATATCAGAAATTACAAGTCCAATTTTCTTGCCACCCAGTTTTCTCTCAATTTGCTCCATCACACTGTCGTCGCGGAAATCACCTTGAATAAACTCTACGCCATGTATCGGGTGCAATGGCAACAGGTCAACTGCAATTACTTTGCCACCTTCTGCCACCTTAATGGCAGCGACTTGCGACCAGCCGCCAGGGGCCGCGCCCAAATCAACCACCACCATACCCCGTTTGAGTAGACGGTCACGCTCATCAATTTCTAACAGTTTGTATGCCGCACGCGAACGGTAACCTTCCTTCTGCGCGCGCTGCACATATGAATCATTAACATGTTCATGCATCCATTGTTTGCTACTTTTGGATCGCTTCATCGTTTAAAATGTCAGTCTTATCAGGAGCCAATAAATTGCTAACCCTAACTGTACTACAACGCCAAAACCTCAAAGCACGCGCTCATCCGCTTAAACCCACCGTCATGATTGGAACAGCAGGATTAACCCCCACCGTACTGCGAGAAATCTCCTGCGCCTTAAAAAGTCATGAATTAATCAAAATCAGGGTTATGAATGAGGATCGGGAAGCACGCGTAGTTATCTTGGAACAAATTTGCACACAATTGAACGCAATAGCGGTACAACATATTGGCAAAATCCTGGTGATATATCAACCACAAGAAGATGTACCCGAAAAGAAACCCGCAAAACACAAGGGCAAACGGCTCAGCAAAAAACAGTTGGGTAGCCGCTAAACTCCCCAGCCTTACATTATGTCCTGCCACCTCTTGTGCAGAGGTGGGCAAAGCAACCATACCGCATCTTCCCAGATGCTGAAAAGTCACTAGCAGCAAAAGGTCTTAGCTGCATTTTCCTTAAGCCTTCCAAAGGTGCTTAGAAGGCTTAAATATATTGTACATTCACGATCTCATATTCGCGAACACCGCCCGGAGCTTGAACTTCAGCAACATCTCCACTGTACTTACCAATTAATGCTCGTGCAATCGGAGAGCTAATGGAAATCTTGCCCTGCCTGATGTCAGCTTCATCATCTCCGACAATCTGATAAGTCACCACATCGCCGTTTGCGAGATCTTCCAGCCTCACGGTTGCGCCAAACACACAACGGCCGTCTGCATTAATAGTCTTTGGATCTATCACTTGAGCATTACCCAGCTTGCTTCCCAACTCTATAATACGTCCCTCAACAAAACTTTGACGTTCCTTAGCCGCTTCATATTCAGCATTTTCCGACAAGTCACCTTGCGCACGCGCTTCGGAAATGGCATTTATCACCCATGGGCGATCAACAGTTTTCAAATGATGCAGTTCATTACGCAATAGCTCAGCACCTACCACAGTTAATGGAATTTTGCTCATACTGGTTGTTCCTTCTATGTTCTTAATGGATCAGACGCTGATGTTGCGTCTGCAAGTCATACACATGTAATTCAGCGATGTGCTGCATGCCCAAACAAGCGGCGCGCGCGCCTGCCAAAGTGGTGTAATAAGTCACACGTCCCTGCAATGCAGCATGACGGATAGAATAAGAGTCTTGCATCGCGCTACGCTTACTGTCCACGGTATTAATAATCAGACTGATCTCGCCGTTCTTAATCATATCCACGATGTGCGGACGACCTTCTGCCACCTTGTTCGCCACAGTCACTATAACATCCGCAGCCGCTAATGCCGCAGCGGTGCCACGTGTGGCCAACACGGCAAAGCCCATATCGCGCAGGCTCTTGGCAATTTCAACAGCACCCAACTTATCCGCACCACGCACACTGATAAATACCTTGCCGGTAGACGGCAATTTCACTCCCGCCGCCAATTGCGATTTAACAAAGGCTTCCGCAAAGGTGTCGCCCACCCCCATCACCTCCCCAGTAGATTTCATTTCTGGGCCAAGAATGATATCCACACCAGGAAACTTAATAAATGGAAACACCGCCTCCTTGACCGAATAATACGATGGAATAACTTCTTTAGTCACGCCCTGCTGCGCCAAGGTTTCACCAGCCATACAACGTGCAGCCACCTTGGCCAGCGGAATTCCAGTAGCTTTGGACACGAAGGGCACGGTACGTGAAGCGCGCGGATTGACTTCCAGTATAAATACAGATTCACCCTGAATGGCATACTGTACATTCATCAAGCCAACTACATTCAGCGCCCTGGCCATCGCTTTGGTTTGACGGCGCAACTCATCCTGAAGCTTTGGCGACAAACTAAAAGGTGGCAAGGAACAGGCTGAGTCGCCGGAATGCACACCCGCCTCTTCGATGTGCTCCATGATGCCGCCAACCAACACATCTGTACCATCACTTACCGCATCGATATCTACCTCAATCGCATCATTCAGAAAGCGATCGAGCAAAATCGGCATACGTTCTGGAAAAATATTCGCGCTCTCCACTGCTTCGCGCATATAACGTTCCAAATCAGGTTGCGAATGGACAATCTCCATGGCACGCCCACCCAATACGTTACTGGGCCGCATCACCAGTGGGTAGCCAATTTCTTGCGCTGCCGACACTGCCTGTTCCGGCGTACTAACCGTTCGATTAGGCGGTTGTTTTAAGTCCAATTGCTGCAACATTACACGGAAACGCGCACGGTCTTCCGCACAATCAATCATGTCCGGCGTGGTACCTATGATGGGTACACCATTTTTCTCTAAACCACGCGCCAGCTTCAGCGGCGTCTGCCCCCCAAACTGCACAATCACACCAGCCGGTTTTTCTACGGCCACAATTTCCAGCACATCTTCCAGCGTCAGCGGTTCGAAATATAGACGGTCAGACGTATCATAATCAGTAGACACAGTCTCTGGATTACAGTTGACCATGATAGTTTCATAGCCATCCTCACGCAATGCTAATGCGGCATGCACACAACAATAATCAAACTCGATTCCTTGTCCAATGCGATTCGGCCCACCACCCAGCACTATAATTTTTTTTCTGGTGGTAGGCTGCGCCTCACATTCCTCTTCATAGGTAGAATACATATAGGCAGTATTAGTGGCGAATTCGGCGGCACAAGTGTCCACCCGTTTGAACACCGGACGAATACCCAGTGCATGGCGATAAGCGCGCACGGCAGTTGCATCACTTCCCAGCAACTTGGCCAAACGTTTATCCGAAAAACCTTTGCGCTTTAATCCACGCAACTCTTCCCCACCCATACTATCCAGCGTACGACCCTCTAGCGCAACTTCGCGCTTGATCAGGTCTTCGATCTGCACCAAAAACCAAGGGTCAATTTTGCTTAGGCTGAACACCTCTTCTAGCGTCATGCCCAATCGGAAAGCATCTCCCACATACCAGATACGATCTGGCCCTGGTGCGCCCAATTCAGCGGCAATCAACTCATGATCATTTGTTTTTTCGTCCAGTCCATCCACACCTACTTCCAGTCCGCGTAGCGCCTTCTGAAACGATTCCTGGAAAGTGCGGCCGATTGCCATCACTTCGCCCACTGATTTCATCTGGGTGGTTAAACGGTCATTGGCCTGCGTGAATTTCTCAAAAGCGAAACGAGGAATTTTGGTCACTACATAATCTATTGTCGGTTCAAATGAAGCCGGAGTTGCCCCACCCGTAATTTCATTCTTCAACTCATCCAGCGTGTATCCTACCGCCAGTTTCGCCGCCACTTTGGCAATTGGAAAACCGGTGGCCTTGGATGCCAGCGCCGAGGAGCGCGATACGCGCGGATTCATCTCAATTACCACCATACGTCCATTGTCGGGATTAATGGCAAACTGCACGTTGGATCCACCCGTATCCACGCCAATTTCGCGTAGCACCGCGATGCTCGCATTGCGCATGATCTGGTATTCCTTATCAGTCAGCGTCTGTGCTGGTGCCACAGTAATGGAGTCACCCGTGTGCACACCCATTGGATCTAAATTTTCAATGGAACAAATGATTATGCAATTGTCGGCACGATCACGCACCACTTCCATTTCGAACTCTTTCCAGCCAAGCAGTGACTCTTCAATCAATAACTCCTTAGTAGGGCTAGCCTCAAGACCGCGCTCACAAATCTCGACAAACTCTTCTCGATTATAAGCAATACCGCCGCCCGAACCACCCATGGTAAAAGAGGGACGAATAACGGTAGGAAAACCCATCACCTGTTGCACCTGCAACGCCTCCTCCATACTATGCGCAATCGCCGAGCGCGCCGATGACAAGCCAATGCGCGTCATCGCCTGCTTAAATTTTTCGCGGTCTTCCGCCATGTCAATGGCCTCGCGCGAGGCGCCTATCATTTCTACGGCATATTTTTCCAGAACACCATGTTTAGCCAAATCTAGCGCACAGTTCAACGCGGTCTGCCCACCCATGGTAGGCAGGATCGCATCCGGCCTTTCCTTGGCAATGATTTTTTCCACTATCCGCCAAGTAATCGGCTCAATATAGGTAGCATCCGCCATGTTTGGATCGGTCATGATGGTGGCCGGATTCGAATTCACCAGAATCACACGATAACCTTCTTCACGCAGCGCCTTACATGCCTGTACACCGGAATAATCAAATTCACACGCCTGGCCGATAATGATGGGACCCGCTCCTACGATCAGGATAGATTTTATGTCAGTACGTTTAGGCATATCAGGAACTCTTGCGCATCAGCGCCACGAAGCGATCAAACAAATAATCCACATCATGTGGGCCGGGACTGGCTTCAGGATGGCCCTGGAAACAGAAGGCAGGCTTATCGGTCAACTCAAAGCCCTGTAGCGTGCCATCGAACAATGATACATGCGTCACACGCGCATTCGCCGGCAATGTCGTCGCATCCACTGCAAAACCGTGGTTCTGACTGGTAATCATTACATGTTTACTCTGCATATCCTGAACCGGATGATTTGCGCCTCGATGACCGAGCTTCATTTTCACCGTCTGGGCTCCCACTGCCAAGCTAAGAATCTGATGTCCCAAACAGATACCGAACAACGGTACACCTACACGTAAAAATTGCTGCGTTGCAGCAATAGCATAATCGCATGGCTCGGGATCACCTGGGCCATTTGGCAGTAGCACACCGTCCGGCTTGAGCGCCAACACATCCTCGGCGCTGGTCTTAGCGGGTACGACTGTAATCTTGCAGCCACGTTCAGCCAATTTGCGCAGAATATTGAGCTTCGTGCCAAAGTCATATGCCACCACATGAAACTCGGAACGCACATTACTGCGGTAACCGTCTTTCAGATTCCACTCTCGTTGCGTCCAATCGTAATGCTTTTCACAAGAGGCATACTGCGCCAGATCCATCCCATCTAGCCCCACAAAGTCGCGCGCCGCTTGCAGCGCCTCCCCCTCATCCATACCGGTAGCAATACAGCCATTCTGGGCACCCTTTTCGCGCAAAATGCGCGTTAGCTTGCGGGTGTCAATATCGGAAATCGCCACTACTTTATTGGCTTTGAGATAATCGGATAGCGATTGCGTACTGCGCCAGTTGCTTACCGTCAAGGATAAATCGCGGATCACCAGTCCACTGGCGAACACTTGGCGCGATTCTTCATCTTCAGCATTTACGCCCACGTTGCCGACATGAGGATAAGTCAGGGTAACAATTTGTTTAAAATAAGAAGGGTCGGTAAGAATTTCCTGGTAGCCGGTCATCGAGGTATTAAACACCACCTCGCCCACGCACATGCCAGAAACGCCAATGGCAGTACCACGAAACACCGTCCCATCGGCAAGCACAAGAATGGCAGGGTTCGTTTGCGACACCAAATACTCTCCAAGGCTAGCTACTAGCCTGAATGTTTCATAAATTCGCGTGATAATCGCGCAAAATTTTGCGAACTGGGAAATGTTTCCCGTCTTAGCGAATCTTACTTACTTGATTAACCAGCTTTGTAAACGGACGGGGTCATACCCTCAATAAAACAAAACCTTGCATGGTAACCATTAAAGACCACAGAGAGCACGCGCCAATTTATGAAACATTCGGGCTAACAGCTCGGATGACATAAAGAAGCGGAACGAACGGATTGTTCATTCCGCCATACTATCTGCGAATTATACCTGATAGCCAGGGGGAGTATCAAATGCGAAACCTAATTTACCTGCTTAACTAAATCCACTGTCACCCTGGTAAATAGTCAGGCCACAGCCAACACTTTATGTATGACTGCCTGTAATTCTGGGGGGAAGTTAAACTTTAATGCAGTTATATGGCCTTTTTCGGACATTTTCTTCCAAGTTTTGCGGAGAATATTGAGCAGTTTTTCTTCTTCAAAATGACTATATTTATTAACAAAATCTACCAGATAATACTGAAGAAACACTAAGCCAACGACATCTTCCAATATTTGGCTTTCCGGGTTAATTTTAAGCTTTTCTTTGCGCAACAACGCTTGTACATTAGCGATCATTTCTTCATCGTAACCTACCTCGCGCATAATTCCACCTGTTATTTCACCGTGGAATTTATACAATTCAATGCGCCAGCATTTGTAACCCACCCTATCCATCGGATAATTGTTGCGTGGGATTTTCCAACGGCAGATATGCTGGCAACGCGCTGCCAGTTGTAATGTTTCAGAAGCATTAGGTTCAAAATGCTTAAGCATGGCCGTCATGCGTTTAGCATAGAGCAGTTCTTTGGGATAAATTACACCCTCGAAAACATCCTGATTAGGGTCAGCGGCATTAGCGGCATCAAATTTGACAAACGCTTGCTCAAAGCGGGGGACATTAACAATCATGTTGCCATATTAAGCATCTCGACAATTAACAAAATAACCATACCAAACATTAAGTTATCTCTATTTTAAAACTCTACTTAAGCACTTACTTCAATCCAAGCACATCCTGCATGTCATACATCCCAGCTGCATTGCCTTGCAGAAAACGGGCGGCGCGTAGCGCACCGAGAGCAAAAGTAACGCGACTACTAGCCTTGTGAGTAATTTCAATACGTTCGCCAATGCCCGCAAATAATACGGTGTGGTCTCCCACAATGTCGCCACCGCGCACGGTGGCGAAGCCAATGGTGGACGGATCACGTTCACCCGTGACACCTTCACGACCATATACAGCGCATTTAGCAAGGTCGCGCCCCAGCGTTTTTGCGATAACTTCCCCCATGCCCAGCGCGGTGCCAGAGGGGGCATCCACTTTGTGACGGTGATGTGCTTCAATGATTTCAATATCATAGCCATGGCTTAAGACTTTGGACGCCATTTCCAGCAACTTGAAGGTAAGGTTTACACCTACGCTCATATTGGGAGCAAACACGATACCGATGTGTTGCGCTGCAGCACCCAGCTGCGCTTTTTGCTGCGTGGAGAAACCGGTGGTACCTATAACCATAGGCACGCCGAGTTTTATACATACTTCAAGGTGACGCACCGTTCCTTCCGGGCGAGTAAAATCAATTAATGCGTCCGCACCTTGTAGCGCATCCTCCACACCAGCAGTGATCTTCACCCCACATGCACTACCGAACAACTCACCAGCATCTTTCCCCAACTGCGCACTTGAGGTATGTTCCAAAGCCGCATGCAACTCCAGATCATCCGACTGTAATATGCCTTCCAGCAAAGCCTTGCCCATTCGCCCACTACAACCGGCAATTACGATTTTTATTTTATTCATCGCTATTCCTTGAGTACTTTTCAGGGCGAAATCTCGTCCATTGGTTCAACCGGCACAGGCACGATTACTGCTGGTAGTGCGGGCATGTTGCCATCATCAATACGGGTTAGGTTCTCACCCTCGAAATATAGCGTCATACCCTGCTTTTCCAACAACTTACCCTTTTTTTCGAGTCTGAACACATAATCCCAACGGTTAGAATGAAAGACATCATTGACCAGTGGCGTGCCCAGGATAGCCTGCACCTGTAACCGCGTCATACCCAGCTTGAGCTTATGACGCATTTCCGGAGTAACCATGTTACCTTGATTAATTTCCATCTTGTGAGCAGTGAAAGAGGGTAACTTAGGCATAGACATTTCACTGCACGACGTGAGCAACACAGAGACAACAATCAACTTAATGCGCATAATAAAAACCATTGATAATGGAACCTCCGCATGATACATCAAAGCTGCTTTAGGGCGACAGACCGAGCCCCACCTGGAGCATTTCAGCCGCATGTTTACGTGTGGTATCAGTAATTTTTACTCCACCCAGCATGCGCGCAATTTCCTCGACACGTTCCGCCTGATTGAGGATAGATATAGTACTCACGGTAGCACCGTTTCGGCTGGACTTGCTCACCTGCCATTGTGCATCTGCCATCGCTGCCACCTGCGGCAAATGCGTTACACACATCACTTGATGACGCTGCCCCAAGCATTTAAGCAAATCGCCAACAATTTCCGCCACACGCCCGCCTATGCCACTATCCACTTCGTCAAAAATCAACGTGGGCACGGTGGCTACCTGACTGGCTGCCACCTGTATCGCCAGGCTGATACGCGATAATTCGCCACCAGAGGCAATTTTTGCCAAGCTACGCAACGGCGAACCGGGATTAATCGCCACCTGAAATTCGAGCGCTTCCAGCCCATGGGCATTTCCTTCGGCAAGCGGTTTCAGTGCCACGGCGAAGTGGCCGCCCTGCATTGCCAGAGCCTGCATTGCAGTAGTGATTTCACGCGATAATTTTTCAGCTGCTTTTTTGCGCGCCGCACCCAATTTTTTCGCGGCGGATAGATACTGCTCACGTGCGGCAACCTCTTGCTGCGCCAAGGCGGCAAGGTCAGCATCGCTGCCCAAATCATCCAGCCGCGCGACAATACTCTGCAAGGCTCCGGGCAATTGCTCCGGCATTACCCGGTATTTACGCGACGCATCCACCACCGCAGCCATGCGCCGTTCCTGCTCACGCAGTTTTTGCGGGTCAGCATCCACTTTCTGTGGATAATGGCGTAACGCGTATACGGCCTCCTGCAAATCGTTCTGGGCGCTTTCTATCATGTTAAGCGTTTCCTGCAGGGATCCATCAAATTCAATGCCTGCGCGTAAACGGACAGTAAGCGCATTTAATTGCGCAAGACAGGCAGTATCGGCTTCACTTAATATTTCCATGCCAAATTGTGCGGTTTCCAGCAGGTCAGCGGCGTGCGACAGACGCGCATAATCGGCCTGCATTTCCATCCACGCCTGCACACTGAAGTTCAACATTTCCAGCTCACGCCGTTGGAACAATAGCAATTCGCGCTCATTAGCCACCGCCTCAGCACTTTGCTCCAACTTTGAATGACGGCGAAGCAACGTTTGCCACTCGCGGAATAATGCCGCCAACTCTCCCGCCTCGCTGATCAAACCGGCATAGCCATCCAGCAGGTCGCGCTGGGCATCGGGACGCAATAAGGATTGATGCGTATGCTGACCGTGAATATCGAGCAGATACTCACCCGCATCGCGCATTTGTTGCAACGTGGCGCTACGCCCATTAATGAAACCACGCGAACGTCCGTTAGCATCCAACACCCTGCGCAGCAAGCATACATTCGCATCACCTACCAACTCTTGCTCGCGCAACCAGGATTGCAAATCGGGTAAATCAGCTATATCGAATTCGGTACTGATCTCGGCGCGCTCGCAACCACTACGCACCATACCCGTATCGCCACGTTCGCCCAACGCCAGCGACAAGGCGTCAATCAAAATGGATTTACCCGCACCCGTCTCACCGGTGAGCGCAGTGAATCCGGAGGAAAAATCAAGCTCAAGGGAATCAACGATGACAAAATCGCGGATGCTAAGAAACTTCAACATTACAACGTTTTATTCCAGAGCAATTTTTCACGCAATGTACGGTAATAGCTATGTCCTACTGGATGCAATAGACAAGCCGGCTTTAGATGACGCCTCACCACTACTTTGTCATTTTCCTGCAAGTCAAAATAGGCGTGGCTATCAAAATGTACGCGCGCATCAGAAATGCGGTGTGGCAGAATTTCCAACAGCGATTCGCTTTTAACAACGATGGGACGATTGCTTAAGGTATGCGGACAAACAGGAACCAGGGCGATAAGGTCGAGTGAAGGATGCAAGATAGGGCCACCAGCGGACAACGCATATGCTGTAGAACCAGTAGGGGTCGCTACAATCAAACCATCTGCACGCTGAAGGTATAGATACTCACCATCGATGCGCACCTCGAATTCAATCATGCTGCTGGTATTGCCGCGATGCAACACCACTTCATTGAACGCTAGCGAATTAAACACCTCTACACTATCGCGCAAAATACAGGTAGACAACAACATGCGCTGCTCAGTGACAAAATTGCCGTCCAGCATAGCGGCTATGGTTTGCTGCATGGTATCAAGCGAAATATCGGTAAGAAAACCTAACCGCCCTTGATTCACTCCTACTAACGGAATACCGAGGGGCGCCAAGGTACGCGCGATGTTCAGCATGGTTCCATCACCGCCCAGCACGATGGCCAAATCCACCCTCTCCCCCATCGCGTCCAAGGCCATAACGCTATAGTCGTGCTGCTCTAAATGCTCGGCCGTGAGGCTATCTACCACTACAGAAACATCTTGTCCGGAAAGAAATGCAGCCAACCGCAACAACGGCTCAGTAATTTCTGGCGTCTTGTATTTTCCAATCAGAGCGACAGTTTTAAAAGGGAATTTCATAGCAAAAATTGTGGCTCTCTATAATTTTTTGGCAATGCCCCCCTTCGACACCCTCTTTAGGATTTGGAATTAATGGGGCGTAAACCTAATTTAGAGCATACGTCTATCACAATAAAACCATGGACGGAATTAAACCATAACTTAATGGTTTAATTCCGAAGACCAAGACTCACACATCACAGCCAAATTACAAATAGCACAGTATTGCCACGCTGAATATTATTCAAGCGTCTCTATAATAATCTGATGCCAGCTTGAGAAAAATACAAAGTGCTCCCACTATCCCCTTGCTTCAATTACCCCTTGGCACTTAATCTCATTGCTTGCATTCCGGGCGAAGAAACTCACGAAAAAGTTGCCATATGATTTACGGGAGCGTTCTGGCAAGACGAAACCCAACTTTGTATTCATAACGTTTTACCTCTTCGTTCCCCATTCGGTACGCTGCGCGCATAAACTCCGAACTGTATTTCCAAGAGCCACCGCGAATGACACGCCCTACAGACCTATCATTGCCAGATGTTCTTTGTACCCAAGCACTTCCATTCGTTGGCGCGCCTTTATAATTATTATGATAAGTATCCTCCGTCCATTCCCACACATTGCCCAACATGTCGTACAGGCCAAAGGCATTGGGCTGGAAGCTGCCTACTGGGGCAGATGATGCTCCCTCCCACGGAGTGGCTGACCCATCCCATTTGTGACCGCAATCACTGCAGTTAGCATTATTACGCCCGACATCATTACCCCAGTAGCGGGCGGTTGTCGTGCCGGCACGGGCGGCATATTCCCATTCCGCTTCAGTCGGCAAACGATAATTTTTTCCGGTTTTCTTTGATAACCATTGAACGTAGGCTTGAGCATCGTGCCAATTAACACAGGAAACCGGACGGTCATCAAACTGGTTATCGCCGGCAAGATCTTTACGGAAAACAAAGTCACCCGAATTGCGGCCAGCACGGTCTTCAACCCAACCACTTTCGTTGACTGCCCAACATGTTCCTGCGTCATGTTTCGTATCGCCCACAAATGCCGCATACTGACCTCGGGTAACTTCAGTTGTGCTCAAGGCAAAGGACGGCAAAGTGACCCGATGAACAGGACCTTCATCCACGCCGTGCCCGACCTCATTATCCGGCGAACCCATGTCAAAACTTCCGGCAGGGATGACTATCATTTCTGGGCAGCCTGGGCAATCTTTGAACGTTCCCTTTTTAACCTCAGCTTGCTCAGGTTCGCGTCGTTTACTTGCGGCATTAAGTTGCGCCGCGCCCAATTGAACCTCAACTTTTTTAATTACACCATCTCCCACACGGATTTCTTGTTCAAATATGCGATCATTCAAAGCATCGACTTTCTTTTGCACCCGCAGCTTCAAAGTGCCTTCAGACACCTGCACGTCCAGCGGACATGCGCCCTTGAGTTTATCGTCAATGAATACTTCAGCGTCCATATCATCAATTTTACAGGTGACACTCAGCAATGATCCCTTCTGCCCCAGGCTCAACTGCGCTGGTTCCTGATGCTTGCTTTCGGCATTATTTTGCGGCGCACCCAATAACACTTCAATTGATTTAAGCACATTATCGCCCATGCGAATTTCTTGCTCGAATATACGTGCACTGGAAGCATCAACTTTCTTTTGCACCTTCAACTTTAATGTGCCTTCTGGCACCAGCACATCCACAGGACATTCGCCCTTGAATTCACCATTAACCAACACATCAGCACCTACATCATCACCTTTGCAGGCTACACTCAATGTGGAGTCAGCCGCATATACGTCAGTAAATGCCGTGGCAGCCACGATTAATAAGGTTGAAATATAAACTGATTTCATGGTTTCTCCGTTTTAAAAAATGATTGGGGTGGCAAACTTATTCATCTTCAATTATGAACCGCCATTATTTATGGGTAGCGTAATACATTAAATTTATCGACGCTGAGACTAGCTTGATACAAAATGGCGCGTAATGTACCACGGGCAAGTTCATTATTGTCAGGAACTGCATAATTGAAAAAAGGTTAGCACCTTGCGGAAAAGTTTTGGGGTGGGATTGGACTTTTTTTAAAACAACTAGTTACGGCAATTTTATCAAAAGTATATTGAACAAGATGTATATTGATCCAGTAAAGAATGAATGAATATAATTGGTGGCATTTCCAAATTTCGCAGACGCTAAACGGGAACACTCACCTCGATTAAAATAATTTCCAGCTTACCAAACGGATATAATATTCCCATGTACATTCACGGTCTAAACACTGTAATTAGATAGTATTTGAGCAACATTGCTTGTCGACCAACCACAAACACCACAAACCTTTATTAAAAAACCACGCCACTACTTTCAGACCAGATCAAATGTCTACCATTCTTAACAACCGCGCACAAATTTTGCTAAAGACATTAGTGGATCGCTACATTAACAATGGCCAGCCAGTGGGTTCGCGCGCGCTACTTCAGTTTTCCGGTTTGGAAGTCAGTTCTGCCACCATTCGTAATGTAATGGCCGACCTCGAAGAAATGGGGCTAGTGAGCAGTCCGCACACTTCCGCTGGACGCGTGCCGACAGCGCGGGGTTATCGTTTGTTTATCGACACATTGATGGTAGTGCAACCGCTCGACAGCGCACGTGTACAACAGCTCGAACACCAATTACAACCGGACAATCCTTCGCGCTTGCTGATGCAGGCGTCCAATTTATTATCCGAGCTCACCCATTTTGCCGGTGTGGTCGCCACGCCAAAGCGTGCCGCCATCACAGTGAGCCATGTCGAATTTTTACGCCTCTCCAAAAAAAAAGTTCTGCTGATTATCGTAATGCCAAATAACGAGGTAGAAAACCGCGTATTGCTGACGCACAAGGATTACACCCAATCACAGCTCACTGAAGCCGGCAATTTTTTAAATCAACACTATGCCAACTGCCCGTTCCAAGATATTCATCAACGCGTGCAGTCCGAGTTACATCAACTACAGCACGACCTGACATCACTGATGAGTGCAGCGATGGCGGCAAGCGATACGGTAATCGCACGAAAAAATGAAGATTACGTAATCAGTGGGGAACGTAATCTGCTGTATATCAATGATCTTTCATCCAACATGGAACAACTGCGCGGGCTGTTCAGCGTGTTCGAACAAAAAACTGAGTTACTGCAGTTACTTGACGTAAGCCGACATGCGCCAGGCGTACATATTTTTGTCGGTAACGAATCCGGGCTGCCAGGATTAGACGAGTGCAGCGTAGTTAGTGCGCCTTACACTTCTGATGGTCAGATTATTGGTACGCTGGCGGTGGTCGGTCCTAAGCGCATGAATTACGAAAAAGTCGTCCCGATTGTCGATATCACATCCAAGCTGCTCAGCAACGCGCTGTCGCAATATTAACAACAACAGAATATCAATACTCAGGCGCAGATAAAAAACAGCCTGAAATTTTTCAATCAACATTTTATTTGGCTTTTACCCAGTAACAAATTTTTTGGATAAAACTTGTATGTCCTACTCAATTGAACCCACCTACACCCACGGTACACCTGAAAAATGCGCTGTATTATTGCTTAACCTTGGCACGCCAGATGCTCCCACTGCCCAAGCAGTCAAACCTTACCTACGTGAATTTTTGGGTGACCCACGCGTAGTAGAAATTCCCAAACTAGTCTGGTGGTTCATTCTGAACGGCATTATCCTAAACACCAGACCAAAAAAATCTGCCGCCAAATATGCCAGTATTTGGATGCCGGAAGGCTCACCCCTGAAAGTACATACCGAACGTCAAACGAAACTACTAGAAAACTATCTAGGAGAACGTACCCATGGCATGCCACTGGTAGTGGATTACGCCATGCGCTACGGCAACCCCTCAATTTCCAGCGTGCTAGACAAACTCAAGGCGCAAAACTGTCAGCGCATCCTGCTTGTACCGATGTATCCACAATATGCCGCCAGTGCAACCGGCACTGCATGGGATATAGTTTTTAACGAACTCACCAAACAGCGCAACATGCCCTCATTACGCACCATTAAGCACTTCCACGACAACCCCGGCTACGTTGCGGCTACCGTACAAAACATCCGTGATTATTGGACACTGCATGGTCGCCCGGATAAGCTCGTGATGAGCTTTCACGGTTTACCGCGCTACACGCTGGAAAAAGGAGATCCTTATCACTGTGAATGCCACAAAAGCGGACGCCTAATAGCCGAGGCGCTGCAACTTAATGCAGAACAATACACTGTTTGTTTCCAGTCGCGCTTCGGCCGCTCTGAGTGGATCAAACCTTACACCACTACCATACTTAAAGAGTTGGGTACTAAAAAAACTAAACGCGTTGATGTGGTTTGTCCTGGCTTCGTAGCAGACTGCCTGGAAACACTGGAAGAGATTGCAATGGAAGGCAAGGAAGACTTCAAGCATGCGGGCGGAGGCGAGTATCACTACATCCCTTGCCTCAATGAACGGCCAGGTTGGATACACGCCTTAACGGATTTAGTGTTGGATAACCTACACGGCTGGCTGGATAAACCGCAAGCTGCGCAACTGGAACAGAGCCGCTTAAAGGCTCTAGCAATGGGCGCTAAGCGTTAGTGCATTGCGCCATATGAGCTAACCCCATACAGCGGGACAAAAAAACCTTTATATCCGAATAAAATTCTCGCGGTAATACTTCATCTCATTGATAGATTCATAAATATCGGCCAGCGCTTCATGCTTACCGTGTTTCTTTATGCCCTGAGCCACTTCAGGCTTCCAGCGTTTAGCAAGTTCCTTAAGGGTGCTTACATCCAAATTGCGGTAGTGGAAATAGCTTTCCAATTGCGGCATCCAGCGTGCCAGAAAGCGCCGGTCTTGACAGATGGAATTGCCGCACATCGGTGATGTGCGGGCGGGTACGTGTTCCTTAAGAAACTCCAGCATCTGAGCTTCCACTGCTGCGGCGTCTAGCGTAGATGCTTTTACCTTGTCGATGAGGCCAGATTTGCCATGAGTGGCTTTATTCCAGCTATCCATACCATCCAATATGGTATCTGCTTGATGCACTACTAAAACTGGAGCTTCAACAATAGTATTCAAATCGCTATCGGTAATAACCAGCGCAACTTCAATAATGCAATCAGTTTCCGGAACTAGACCGGTCATTTCCATGTCTATCCAGATAAGGTAGTTTTGATTTTGTGCCATAATTCACTGAGTTTGTTTATTGACATTGTCGGACAGGTATTGTGCCATATCAACACCATAAGCCAATTATTTATAATTAGCAAAACACAGCCAAAATACGCTATAAAATTTAAAATAAGCAACTAATATCAATTATTTACAGTATTTTTTATAAAAATCAGAATAAATGAATCCATTCCAATTTTCCGCGTTATTTATTAGCGCACTGATTTTAACTACGATCGCCCAAATGTGGCTGGCACGACGTCATCTTGCACACATTCAGGCGCATCGCGCCGAAGTTCCATCGAATTTTCGCGAGCAGATTGACCTCTCGGCACACCAAAAAGCGGCAGACTACACAAGCGCCAAAACGCGATTGACTATGCTGAGTACACCATTCAATGCCCTACTACTACTCGTATTCACCCTCGGTGGTGGAGTGCAGTGGATCGCCGACTTGTGGTTGACCACTTTTACCAATTCACTCATACAAGGCTTGGCGGTCATCCTAACGGTATTGCTACTCTCATCCCTGTTGGAAATGCCATTCAGCCTATACCGCACATTCGTCATTGAGGCACGCTACGGCTTCAATAAAATGACGCTGGTCATGTATCTGGCCGATACCGCAAAGGGCTTATTGCTTGGTGCCATATTCGGCCTGCCATTATTATTTGGAGTATTGTGGCTGATGGAACGCATGGGCGCAAATTGGTGGCTGTATGTGTGGGGAGTATGGGTAACGTTCAATCTGCTGCTACTCTTCATCTATCCCTCTTTCATTGCACCGCTGTTCAACAAGTTCAGCCCACTGCAAGATGAGACGCTCAAAACGCGTATTAAAGCACTATTACAGAAATGCGGATTCACCGCACAGGGGCTATTCGTAATGGATGGCTCCAAGCGTACCTCACACGGAAATGCCTACTTCACGGGCTTCGGAAAAACCAAACGGATTGTGTTTTTCGACACCCTGCTGGAACGCCTCGCACCAATAGAAATTGAGGCAGTACTAGCGCATGAGCTGGGACATTTCAAACGTCACCATGTACTGAAGCGTATCGTTTTCACCTTTGCCTTAAGCCTATGTTTTTTATGGCTACTAGCACAATTGATGGAGGCAAACTGGTTCTATAACGGACTTGGCGTTACCACTCCATCGACCGCACTGGCGCTATTACTGTTCTTCATGATATTGCCGGTGTTCAGCTTTTTACTGCATCCACTTATGAGTTACTACTCACGCAAACATGAATTTGAAGCGGATGCCTATGCCGCGCAACAAACCAATGCGCATGATTTGGCCAGCGCTCTGGTAAAGATGTACCAAGACAATGCGGCAACACTTACGCCAGATCCGTTATATTCTACGTTTTACGACTCACATCCACCCGCACTAATGCGTATTGCCCGATTACAAACTTTACAAGGAGCCTAGCCATGAAAAAATTTCTTGCTCTATTTTTATTACTGTGCGGTACAGCACAAGCCGAGCCCTTTGCCGATGGCCAACCTGAAGCCGGTAAAAAATTATTCGACAAATACCAATGTAACAGTTGCCATAACGGCAAAATGGGCGGTGACGGCAATGCCATCTTCACGCGTCCCAACCGCAGGGTGCAGGATCCGCAGCAGTTAACGGCACAAATTTTAGTATGCGCCCGTAATGCGCGCGCAAATTTGTCCACACAGGAAAAACTAGACCTCGCAGCTTATCTCAACAAGAATTTCTATAAATTCAAGTGAGCGTTATGACAATTTCCTGTGATTTAGCAAACAAAAAATGTATACCTTGCGAAGGCGGCATACAACCGTTACCCCAGGATAAAGTTAACCTTCTGATAAAGCAGCTGGATGGCTGGGTACAACGCGATCACACCATCGGCAAGGTTTTCAACTTCAAGAACTATTATCAGACCATGGCCTTCGTAAATGCAGTGGCATGGCTTTCGCACCGCGAAGATCATCATCCCGATCTGAACGTGAGTTACAACAAGTGCCATGTGGAATATTCCACGCATGCCATTAATGGCCTGTCGGAGAATGACTTCATCTGCGCCGCCAAGGTAGACGCCTTGCTTAAGGTTTGAATCCACCAATCCAAGGGCAGGTGGTCGCTGCCTTCAGCCGCCAATATATAGTTGAACTGTGTGATGGAGAGCTGCTGCCCTGTCTGACACACGGAAAAAAAAGCGAAGTTGCATGTGGTGACGTTGTAGAAATTCAGCGCATAAGTGATGCGCAAGGAGTGATCGAACGTACCCTGCCGCGCCAAACCTTACTATATCGTTCTGATGCCTACCGCCAGAAACTTATTGCCGCCAACATTACACAAATTATTGTGGTCGTGGCAAGCAAACCTTCATTCAGCGACGAACTATTGGCGCGCTGCCTCATCGCCGCACACGATCAGCAACTTGCAACTCTCGTTGTACTGAATAAATGCGACTTACTGGAAGCAACAATGATTGCACGTGCCCAACTGGAACCCTACCGCGCCATTGGTTACCGTGTGCTGGAACTGTGTGCCAAAGAGAATACCTCTCCTTTGCGCCCCTTTCTACAAGGCCACACCAGCATATTGGTGGGGCAATCCGGCATGGGTAAATCCACCCTTATCAATGCATTGCTACCGGATGCGCAAGCACCCACACGCGAAATTTCCACTGCACTGAATTCAGGAAAACACACCACCACCCACGCACGTCTCTATCACTTAAATAGGGAAAGCCATCTGATAGACTGCCCCGGTGTGCAAGCCTTCGGGCTACACCATCTGGATTTTGGTGCCATCGAAGCTGGTTTTGTGGAATTCGCAGCTTTCCACGGCCAGTGCCGCTTCCACAACTGTCGTCATACGCACGAGCCGGGCTGCGCACTGAAAAAAACAGAGCAAGAAGGAAAGATAGATGCGCGGAGGCTAAAGCTGTTTCAGGAGATAAGCCAGAATAGATGTTGACCTGCCTGCTTTGAAAAAGCAGAGGATTATTTAACTTAAGGGCACCTCTAAAAATTAAGAATTCTAAACAAGACTAGGCGCGAATAAAAAATGTTGACGCAGCATATATATTGATATGTACGGAAACATTTTTTGTGAGCAACAACGTATTGTGACGAGACGGGTTAAGCAGGCAATTCCCGAAGGGGATGCTCGCAAATCTGAATTTTTAATAGTAGACATCGAACGAGAAGCCAATGTTGTGGGTATATCAGATCCCCACTAACGTTGCCAATCCTAACAATAACAACAACACCATCCAAAACACCAGCGCGCGCCACACCAAACCTACAGTGCTTTGCATGAAATCCACGTCAGCCTCGTCCCCTATTCCCAGTTCAGGACGATCCAGTGGCAAACCACCCTGTGGAATTGGCGATCCAAGCCGTACTCCGATCGCTCCCGCACCACTTGCCAGCACAATGCCAGCTTCTGGATCAGGCCAGTTTTGTGCTTGTGTGCGCCAGCAATACACTGTGTCTTCAAAATCGCCGACAATCGCAAAGATCGTGGCGGTACAGCGCAACGGAAGCCATTCTATCCAATGATAAGCTTGTCGTGCGAACACGCCAAATTCGCTAAGTTCAGCGTCACTTTGTTTATCCCAGCGGGTATAAATGAACTGCGCCATCCGATACAATATTGCGCCAACTGGCCCCAGCCCTAACAACATTGTAATCACAAACCACGTTATTACACCAAACACGCGACGGTGCGAGGCCAGTAGCCCTTCTTCAATAGTAACGCGCGCAACTTCCTCATAACTCAGTTCATGGCATGGCATTCCACGCCATGTAGAAAGAATACTACGCGCTTTATCCAAATCATTATCGCGCAGCGCTTGGTGAATGTCCGTGTAGTAATGACTAAACTGGCGGAAGCCCATGGTGAGGTAAAGCACCAACACACTGAATGCCCAGGCGAACACCGGGTGGATAAGATACGACAACCAATACAACACAGCTGTGCCACATAACGGCAATAATACCGCCAGTAGCCAAGCAATCTTGCCATGTTTATGTTCACCCGTATTTAGGTGGCGCTGAAAAAAATTTACATAGCGTGTCAATCGGACAAACAAATATTTGCGCGAAGCAAGCGGATGAAATTGTTCCAGAAACAGGGCGACGATTAAGGAAAACAGGCTCATGTCATCTCAAGGTACATAGGCTAAATTAGCCCGCAAGATACCACACACACACATAATTATGCGACACACCATTCATCCTATTTCCTTCAACTGAACTTGTAAAAACGGCTGCGAACCCAATACTGGAGCGGATTAACGGCGGATGCGGAGAGTTACCCAATGGGTGAGTGAATTTGAGCAAAAAGCGAGGCTACAAGCCGTTGATTCGGCGTTACAGGTACAAGCCCAGGAACAGGTAGTGGAAGACATTCGCTTGGTGACACCAGGCGGGTGATTTCAGGTTCGTTGGGACGAGAACGGAAGTCCGGCCGCACTGAGGCAGTTGACGTTCTTTGCCGAATTTCTCAAAATCATTAAGTTATTCGCCCACTAGATGGAAGGCTGCCCGATGTTGCACACCAGCCCCAACGCACCCCCAAAAGTCGACGTCCCCGGCACCTGACTACTCTCGATTCTCGATGGGCAGCGACGTTATGCGCACGTCGCCGAGTTGCGCGGTGACGAAGTCGCACCGCAGAATTTGGCATAAACAAGATCGTCAGCGACGAGAACCTGCGCCGCGCCTTAGCCCGTCTCTACTCCTAACCCAAAAACACGCTGCTAGAGCAAATACTCCGCATTTAAGCGGGCGCGCACATCGCAACGCCCTCGTCTGCCCAACCGAGCGCCACCACTTCGGCGATGTCTTGCTGGTTCGCTGAGTACCGATGATTTGAATCCCACGCATTTTTCGCCCCGTTGTCAGCAAAAGCGCGGTTGTAAGCCCGATATACCGGAACACTCGCTTGCGGGCATGAAAATGAACCGTCAGCGTTTTTCCGTGGCACATTCATCGGGAACGAATAACCTTCGAAATTCCACTGTTGCTTAGTCGTTGGGCGCGGCATTTTTTGCAAGTTTTTTAACGCCGCACAATCGGCATCGCCCACCGTGAAAAAGTGTGAGTTTGGCCCGGGCGAGACGCTGCCATAGAAGCGACAGGTACGCACGAAACCGCCTGCGTTGGACGACTTACCCGTGCGAACAAAGTGACCCGCGCCGCCGGAATCAACAAATGCCGCTTCCGCCGGATCGCTTGTGTAGAAAAAATACCGCCTGGTGATTTGGGGAAATCTTGTGTGTTGCGGAATTCGATCACCGTACCAGCGCGTTTTGGAGCGGGGAGGTCGCGCAACTTGATCACACCAAAGTAGCCTGTTACTCCTAGCTCATAGCCAACCCCTAAACCAGCGTTGTCTCCAGAGACGACAACTCTTCAAACTCAAACCCCGTAACGGTAGTAGCCCGCCGCACACCTTCAGAGGTTGTGTAGCAAGGAAGAAGTGGGGGTGGACTAAAGCCGATGAGTGGTGGCATAAATGATACGCCACAACTCGGCACGCCCGTAACGCTTATAGTCCCTTTTTCTGAAAGTGCGTTGGGGAGAAAGGGGCCAGACGGATAATACTCAGAGATTACAGTGGCACCATTAAAACTTGAAAACAAGTTTTCAAAGTGGACATGCGGCTCGATCCCACTTCTACTGCGCAGGTCGAATCCAAAAGCAGATAGAAGAGAGGACGGTTGCGAAATATCCACAAACCGAACACTAGACCGCTCCGGAAAATCACCCTGTGCGGTCGGCGGCAGATTTTCTGTTTGTGTAAAGAGCCGCGTATAAGTGGCGGGGAGATAGCCCAGTTGAGGGGATATAACAAACTCCAAAAAAAGCCCCTCGCGTGGAACGACTGAAAACGGGCCAGGTTCAACGACACTTGCAGCCCATGAAGGCAAAAATGGCACTGACCAGAGTAACGCAAAAGCCGCTGCTAAGAGCCAATTTTTATGCGCCATTGATCGACTGAATGCAATCATGGAAGCTGTACACGCTGTGGATTTTATCCTGCGACGATATAGCTACGCACGAGCGTCTCAAGCGCGTCGGCGCTTGAGGGGTTGTACGTCTCAGCCAACCATGCTGCAACGCCAGCAATATGCGGAGCTGCCATTGACGTTCCACTCAATCGTCCATAGTTGTTGTATATCGTACCGTTTCCTTTTTGGGGAAACGGCACGCCGCTCAACGTAGGATTGGTGCGGCTCACACTACTGCCACTTATCGACATATTCACCACCGCCACTCTGTAAGGAAATGTCGCAACCACGTTTGCCTTTATCCAATCTAAGCCAGAAAGGATGGAAGAAAGGAGCGCTCCCGCCAATACATAAGCGCAAACATTTGCGGTATCCTGCGCATCCGCGACTGATACTGAAAAAATTGGCGCACCCGCGTTAACACCGCGCACACCTACGCCAGAGTCTTTCGCACCAATAATTCCCGCAACGTGCGTACCGTGCGGATACCAGCCAATTGACGGTAACCCGATGCAGTTTGTACCGTTGGTTGAACACGATGGGTTGACGCGCTGCATTACATTCAAATCGACATGATTACCGACACCTGCATCTAAAACATAGACCTGAGTTTTCGCTACAGCAGTACTGACCTTTCCGTTAACAGCAACACGCCCCCAGGCGCTAATTTCAGAACCACCCCCGCCACCAAAAAAATTTGCCGGAGCTGGATTCGGTGTCCAGCCCGGCGGCAACGGCGTATCACTCCAGGGCGGAGTTTGACTGAACTGCACGTAACTAACCTCGGTGACCCGTTCGACGCGGGGGTCGTCGCGACAAATTTTTTGTAGCTGCCCGTTATTTAGTAGGTGGTGAACGAAAGACCAACTCAGCTTGTCATGTCGATGTATTCAAAGTAAGCATCAACGACGCAGATTCGCCGCCTAAAATTGAGTAATGAAAATCAGGCTCATAAAATCCGAACCCGACGAGTATTCGATTGACAATCCCGTGCGCGAGCCTAAATAATCATTCCCGCCGCAACAGTATTATTAGTCGCCTCATCAATGACGATAAAGCTGCCAGTGAAACGGTTTTTGATGTAGCTGTCGAATACCAGGGGCTGTTGCACCTTCATCGCCACGCGGGCAATGTCGTTCATATTGAGCGTGGCGCTGCTGTGTTGCTCCAGTGTATTAACGTCCACACGGTATTCAAGGCGCGCAAACAAACACTTCACCACACGCGTGGTATGCTTAATAATGTACTTGCGGCTCAAGTCAAGCGGCGACTCAGACAGCCAACACAACATGGCCTCAAATTCCTTGGAAGCGTGCGGCATAGCGGCAGACTTCACAAACATATCGCCGCGCGAAATATCGATCTCATCCGTCAGGGTTAGCGTGACCGACTGCGGCGCATAAGCACGTTGCAAGTTGCCATCGTAAGTGACGATCTCCTTCACCTTGGTGGTGCGACCGGAAGGCAGGATGGTAATTTCATCGCCCGCCGCGATTTCTCCCGACTCGATACGTCCCATGTAACCGCGGAAATCATGATATTCCTGCGTCTGCGGACGGCACACCCATTGCACCGGGTAGCGGAAATCAGTAGTGTTGATATCATGGTCAATCACCACATTTTCCAGCAATTCCAATAGTGGGCTGCCTTGGTACCAATTTAAATTTTCGCCGCGCTCCACCACCATGTCGCCATTCAAGGCCGACATTGGAATGAAGGTTATCTCGTGCAGCCCAAGCTGTGCGGCAAATGCACGATAATCTGCGCAAATCGTATCGAACGTTTCTTCCGAATAACCCACCATATCCATTTTGTTAACGGCCAGTACAATGTGCGGCACACCCACCAGGCTGGCGATAAAAGTATGGCGGCGTGTTTGTGTCAGTACGCCCTTGCGGGCATCAATTAAAATGATAGCAAGGTTCGCTGTGCTGGCTGCAGTGACCATGTTGCGCGTGTACTGCTCATGCCCAGGCGTGTCGCCGATGATAAATTTGCGCTTGGGGGTAGCAAAATAACGATAAGCTACGTCAATGGTAATTCCCTGCTCGCGCTCTGCCTGCAAGCCATCGGTAAGTAGTGATAAATCCACTGCACCCATGCCGCCCCGCCGCTCACTGGTTTTGGTAATGGCAGAAAGTTGGTCTTCAAAAATAGACTTAGAGTCATGTAACAAGCGGCCAATCAACGTACTCTTGCCATCGTCGACGCTGCCCGCAGTGATAAAACGAAGTAGCTGTGTGGTGTTGCTCATAATTAAAAGTAACCTTCTTTTTTGCGCAGTTCCATTGATGCCTCTGAAGTCTGATCGTCCATACGTGTCGCACCGCGCTCGGTAATGCGTGTGATGGCTGTTTCTTCAATAATTTCCTGCGCATTGCGGGCATGTGACTCTACCGGACAGGTACAAGTCATATCGCCCACCGTACGGAAACGCACCATCATTTTTTCCACCGTTTCACCTGGCCTCGGCTGCACCAAATGCGACACGGGCAAAATACCATTGTCACGGCGGATCACTTCGCGTTCATGCGCGTAGTAGATGTCGGGGATGTATAATTTCTCGCGTGCGATATATTCCCAAATATCCATTTCTGTCCAATTACTGATCGGAAACACGCGAATATTTTCACCGGCATGCACCCGTGTGTTGTAGGTATCCCACAACTCGGGGCGCTGATTTTTCGGATCCCACTGGCCGAACTCGTCTCGGAAAGAAAAAATACGCTCTTTAGCCCGTGCTTTCTCTTCGTCCCGGCGCGCACCGCCAATACAAGCATCGAAACCAAACTCGGCGATCGTTTCCAGCAAAGTCACAGACTGGAAGGCGTTGCGTCCCTGGTCTGCATTTTTCAGCACAATCGTTCCCTTCTTGATTGAGCCATCCAGAGAACGTACGATTAACCGTTCGCCCAAATCAGATGCCAGTTTATCGCGGCAAGCGATCACTTCCGGAAAATTATGCTCGGTATCAATGTGCACCAGCGGAAACGGAAAGCGCGCCGGGCGGAAAGCCTTTTCTGCCAAGCGCAACATGACGATGGAGTCCTTACCACCGGAGAATAGCAGCGCAGGATTTTTGCATTCCGCCGCCACCTCTCGCATGATGTGGATAGATTCACTTTCCAGCACATCCAGGTGGGTAAAAGGTTGATTACTCATTTTTTCTCAACTTCTAAAAATATAAACTCAAGATAACTGAATCTATGGTTCAACAAATAATGCGCCGGGGGTAAATAAAGCAAGCCTTTCCAGACATCTACCAAAAGTCAGAGCAGCCTATACCTGCCTGATCGGAGTAATCTTGTTCACATGCAAACCGCACTCCTTATTTTGCGCATCCTCCCACCACCAGCGCCCGGAGCGGATATCTTCGCCCGGTGTGATAGCGCGCGTACAGGGTGCGCAACCAATACTGGGATAGAAACGGTCATGCAGTTTGTTATACGGCACTTCATACTGCTTGAGGTATTCCCATACTTCAGCATTACTCCAATCGAGCAGTGGATTGAATTTCTGCAAGCCATTATCGGCGTCGAACGCCGATACCTGCAAAATACCCCGCGTGGGCGCCTGCTCATGACGCATACCAGTGACCCAGGCACGTTTACCGGATAAAGCACGACGCAGCGGCTCCACCTTGCGGATATGGCAGCAGTTCTTACGCAGCTCCACGCTATCATAAAAGCCGTTTACTCCATTTTTGGAGACGTATTCTTCAATCTGCCGATCCTCCGGGAAAAAAATTTGCAGCGGCACGTTGTAATGTGCACGAACCTCCTGCATCAGGTCGTAAGTTTCCTGCGGCAGACGCCCGGTATCCAAGCTAAACATCCCAATATCAGGCTGATATTTGTTGATCAAATCGGTTAACACCATATCTTCCGCTCCCAAACTGTTAGCGAAGATAACGGGCGCGTAGTCACGCACAGCATTGGCCAATACAGTGCGTACTTGATCAATTTTTGATTGCAACTCACTCATTTGTTGAACCTGCTGTTGCAATCCCATCACGTTTTACACGACGGAACAGTGGTAGCTTTTGATCCAGCGAAGTTTGATAGGTTTCTGAAAAATCAGTCAAGCCCTTTAGTGCATCATGGATGTTCTTATCTGGACGCGGCGCAAAAGCATCAAAGCCGACGCGCTGCATGTAAAACATCTGGTCACGCAACACGTCACCAATCGCGCGCAATTCACCAACGTAACCGAGGCGGGCGCGTAGATTATAAGCAATCGAATAACCACGGCCATCCGCGAATTTAGGAAAATCAACAGCAATGACGTCAAATTTTTCAACCTCACCTTTCAACTCCTCTGGCCGCTCATTACTGGCCAGCCAAACACCCCGTTCAGCGCGATTTTGCAGCGTGGCCCGTTGCGCCTGCCAAACTTTAAGAGGAACAATGATTTTTCCAACAGGAACGGTGACTGATTCTGGCGTCTCATTTTCACTCAGGCGGAGGATGGTCCAATCATCGCTGACAACAGCTTTATTTTTAATAATCATGATCGTTAAAACCTCGATTTACGTTGAACTGTATAATTATCAGGCTTTTCGATAAACCCATAAGCGTCTTTATCGACAGTGTCTTCTACATTAATCGGTGTCGCATACACATATTCTTTAAAGGGTGTCACGCCTATCCTGTTGACTGTTTCAATAAAAAGCTCTTCTTCAAGGCGCTCACGCACATAAACGTGCAACAGCCGATCAATCACCTCAGGCATTTGTTGAAAGTTAAAAGAGGGACCAATTATTTTACCGATTGCGGCATCGTTACCCTGTGCACCACCCACCGACACTTGGTACCACTCCCCACCATCCTTCTTGTCGACACCGATAACGCCAATGTGTCCAACATGATTATGCCCACAAGCATTGACGCAACCTGACATATTGAGTTCGATCTCACCAATATCATGTTGGAAATCGAGGTTATCAAAGCGCTCTGCAATCATTTTTGCAAGCGGGATCGATCTGGCAAATGCCAGGGTGCAGAAATCCGCACCGGGGCAGCAGATGATATCGGTCAGCAAACCAATGTTTGGAGATGCCATGCCATGCTCTGCTGCTTCTTTCCAGAGGCTGATAAGGTCAGACTGTTTAACGTCGGCCAGCACTAAATTCTGCTTATGCGTGACTCGCAGTTCGCCAAAGCTAAAACGATCAGCCAGATCTGCCACGACATCCATTTGCTCTGCACTCGCATCTCCCGGCGCTATGCCCGTTTTCTTCAGTGACAGCACCACAACTGCATAGCCCGGAATTTTGTGCGGCTTCACGTTACGCTGCAACCAATTCGCAAAAGCCTTGTTCTCAGTCTTGTATAACGCCACACCGGGATCATTTGCCGGCAATGTTTCATAAACGGGCGCCGTAAAGTAGGCCGCGACACGGTTCAATTCTTCAACAGTCAACGTGCCCGGGCCGTTTTTAATATCAGCCCAATCCGCTTCGACCTGGCGTTTAAACTCTTCAATCCCGATGGCTTTAACCAGAATCTTGATACGCGACTTGTACATATTGTCGCGACGGCCATATTGGTTGTAGACACGCATGATGGATTCAATGTACGTCAACATATGCTGCCACGGCAAAAAGTCGCATATTTCGCTACCGATAATAGGTGTGCGTGCCGTACCGCCACCTACCAGCACGCGGAAACCAATTTCCCCTTGCTCATTTTTGAGCACTGACAACCCAATATCATGCACCGCGATCGCGGCACGGTCTTCGGCTGCACCATTTATTGCAATCTTGAATTTGCGCGGCAAATAGGCGAACTCTGGATGAAAAGTACTCCACTGGCGTAGTATTTCGGCGTACGGACGCGGGTCAATAATTTCATCTGCCGCAACGCCCGCGTATTCATCGGATGTAATGTTGCGGATGCAGTTACCAGAAGTCTGAATTCCGTGCATTTCGACGGTGGCAAGATCAGCCAAAATATCCGGTGTTTCTTCCAGCTTGATCCAATTGAACTGAAGATTTTGACGGGTCGTGAAGTGACCATAACCACGATCGTATTTGCGCGCGATGTGCGCAAACATGCGCATCTGCGCAGAGGACACTAAACCATAAGGGACAGCGATACGCAACATATATGCATGGATTTGCATATAAAGTCCGTTCTGCAATCGCAGCGGACGAAACTCATCTTCTGTCAGTTCATCTGACAAACGGCGGCGCACCTGGTCGCGATACTGGGCGACGCGCTCATCAACAATTTGATGGTCATAAACATCATATTTATACATTTTTCAATTTCCTTACATTAACGGCGCATTATAAAGCTAAGTTAAGCTAACCTTGCCTCCGCGGCCAATTTTAAAAACGCACCTTATCTATCAAGTAACAATTTTTAATACAGCATCAACTTGATACCGATAGTAGTCAACATGGTTGCCAGAATCGGGCGCAGCACATGGTCTGGGATCTTTATACCAAGATGGCTGCCCAAATAAATTCCAGGCAGCGAACCCAACAGCAAACTGCCCAACAGCCCGTAATTTACCGTACCCAGCGCGGCATGACCCAGCCCGGCAATCAAGGTGAGCGGTACCGCGTGTGCAATGTCAGTGCCGACGATCTGGGCCATAGGCGCGCGCGGATAAAGAAACAGCAAAACCACCACGCCCAATGCACCCGCACCCACCGATGAAATTGTTACCAGCACACCCAGAATCGCGCCGGTCAAAATAGTCGCACCAGTTAAATGATGCGCATGCAGTTCAAACATCACACCATCCGGGCGTCTCCCAAGCTTTATCAAATACGGCTTGAACAGCAGAGCCGCAGCAGTCAACAACAATGCAACGCTCAATACGCTGGTAATCAGCGACTTAAGATGCTTCTCGTCCAGCGCCAAATAGTGGAGCAGCGCCATGCTGAGCAAAGCGGCGGGCAGGCTCCCCGTCGCCAGCAGCTTAACCACCTTCCAATCTACCGTACCACGTCGCCCATGCACCCAACTGCCGCCCATCTTTGTCAGCGACGCATACAGCAAGTCAGTGCCGACTGCCGTGGCCGGGGCAATACCGAACATCAACACCAGTACCGGTGTCATTAAGGAGCCACCGCCAACGCCAGTCACGCCGACCACAAAGCCAACTATAAAACCAGAAAATGTATAAAGCCAGTCCATCTAAACTCCCTAAAACGGCGCGCATGGTAGCGCACCTCTATATTGTTATCAAATAACATTATGTTAGTATTTTATAATTTATTGTTATAAAGAAAATTGCTATGAATTTACAACAATTACGCTACCTGCATGAGATTGTTAAACGTGAACTCAATATTTCCGATGCAGCGAAAGCTTTATATACCTCACAGCCCGGGCTGAGCACGCAAATAAAATCTTTGGAAGAAGAGCTAGGGATCGAGATATTTGTGCGCAATGGCAAACGCCTCACCGCAATCACCGAACCAGGCAAAGCCGTGCTCGAAATTGCCCAGCGTATGCTGCATGATGTGGATAATTTAAAACAGGTGGGTCAGGAGTTCCGCAGCCAAGATAGTGGCTCACTTACCATCGCCACCACCCATACCCAGGCACGATATGCCTTGCCGCCAGTTGTCAAACAGTTCATTAAACGTTATCCAAAAGTCAAACTCAACCTGCATCAAGGCAGCCCGACCCAAATTGCGCAGCAGGTACTTAATGGAGAAGCAGACATCGCCATCGCCACTGAAAGTCTTATTATGTACGACGAACTGACAACCTTGCCATGCTATGAATGGCACCACTGCATCGTAGTGCCTGTAGAGCACCCGCTATTGGCGGAAAAAAAATTGACACTAAAAAAAATTGCTCAATATCCCATCATTACTTACGACTTCGCATTTAGTGGGCGGGGCAAGATCAACGCTGCCTTCAATGCACACAATATCACCCCTAACATCGTACTCACTGCTATCGATGCGGACGTAATTAAAACCTATGTGGAGTTAGGCTTGGGTATTGGCATAGTCGCCCAAATGGCATTTATTCCAGAACGCGATAAACTTTTACGCATGATAGATACTGGCAATCTATTTCAATCCAGCACCACGCGTATTGCCATCCGTCGCAACGAATTTCTGCGCGGCTATACGTATCACTTCATCGAATTATTTGCCCCTCACCTTACCCGCGAAGTAGTGACAAAAGCCCTGCACATTTAATCACCAAGTCCATTCACCAGACCAACGCACTCCTGGAATATGCCAATAACTCACAGCCGACACCACGGTTATCTTTTGTATCAGGCAATTGTGGCAGATCTTTCGGACTGTGATTACAGGGAAATCAACTCCGAAACATAAATTAATCAATATTAAAACGGTATTGATATTTCGTTCATTGCTTTCTACTGAATTTCTTTATTTTATGGAATTTTTCAAATTCTGAAAATTGATTGAGTGTCTTAACCCGTATTGATTGCAGGTTCAATTTTAATAAATCTAATCCACGTTGTGTGATTGTGAACTTTCCGCTTGATGGAAAATCCAACCGGCAAGCTTTGCCAAAATAAGATTTGACCCACGCTACCCGATTGTAGAATTTCCTTTGCCCGGATGACATCGTTTCCTGCAAATCGACTTCTGAGAGTTGCAATTGCCGTGCAATTATTTCACCAATTTCCGGGACAGTACGTTCTTTACCATCACCACAGATTTGCAGAAATGGCAGCATTAAATCTTGAAAGCCGGGAACTGGCATATATCCTCTGATTTATATTTTTACACCAAGCAATGTTACGTATGGGGTAACGGCAGCAAAAGTTCACAGACAATAAAAACAAAAAAGCCAGTATATACACTGGCTTAATAAAATTCATGGCGGAGAGGGTGGGATTCGAACCCACGGTACGGAAAAACCGTACAACAGATTTCGAGTCTGCCGCATTCGACCACTCTGCCACCTCTCCGCAGTGGTAGATTTTACCATCAAAGCATAAAATCAGGCAGAATGTTCATATGATCAAGCCTATAGATTCATTCCTTTCAAGAATAAAGCTCCTCACGCTCGTACTGCTGAACATCACTTTACTCGCAGCCTGCACGCCTGAGAAGCCCGCCCAAAAACCATGGCGGGAAGAATTAACAGTCATCGTACCAGCTGAAAATAATATGGACTCTGAATTTGAGCGCCAACTCGTTAATCTTTTTGCCGAACAAATGCACGTAAAAATAAAACTTATGCCATTGCCACTGGAGCAAGTCATGAAGTCCATTGTAACGAATCAGGCACATTTCGCCACATCTGGACTACGCAGCAACGGGAGTGAGAGCGTGAGGTTCGGTCCATCCTATCAAACTGTAGCTGAACAAGCGGTGTGTAATAGCGCGCCTCTGCGGCGCATGGAAGGGCTTTTTAAAAAAAATATCGCCGTCATGGCTGGTTCCGCACAAGAAACAGCTTTGCACGAAGCACAGAAAAAATTTCCGGCGCTGCACTGGCATACACGCACCAATCAATCAGCCGCCAAGCTTCTGAAAGAAGTGGCAGAGGGCAAACTGGAATGCACTGTCGCCAACGAGGAACAACTGTCGCTGGCACGCAATTACCATCCCAACCTGGATTCCACAATCGATATTGCTACACCCTCCAATCTAGCGTGGGCATTTGCGCCGGACTCCGACGCTGAGTTATTGACGGAAGCAGAAAAGTTTTTCACTCTTATTAAACAAGATGGCACTTTGCGCCGCCTGCTGGATCGCTATTATGGGCACAACAAACAACTGGAGTCAGACGACGCGGTTGCATTTATCACCAAAGCGCGAACTATGTTACCCCACATCCGGAGACTATTTGAAGAAGCCGCTACTTTAACCGGAATGGAATGGCAGCTATTCGCCGCTCTCGCCTATCAAGAATCACATTGGGATCCGCTTGCCACTTCGCCTACCAAAGTGCGCGGCATGATGATGTTAACTGAAGATACCGCTGACCGTATGGGTGTAACCAACCGGCTGGATGCACGCCAGAGCATTATTGGCGGGGCAAAATACCTGCTGATGCTGAAGGAGCAACTGCCACTACGTATCAAAGAACCAGATCGCACTTGGCTAGCTTTGGCAGCTTATAACCAAGGATATGGGCATCTTGAGGATGCACGTGTGCTAACACAGCAACAAGGTAACAATCCGGATAAATGGGCAGATGTGAAGAAGGTGATGCCGCTACTGGCGCAACCACTGTACTTTGAACAGACCAAATATGGCTATGCACGCGGTGGCGAAGCGGTCAATCTGGTCGAGATGGTGCGTATGCACCATGACATGTTAAGTAGCCTGCCTTTAGGCGCCGTGCCGCGACTGCTTACTCCGGCGCAAGATTATAAATTGCTGGGGAAAAGGAAAGGTAAGGATGAAGCACAACTCCGTCCACCCTCAAATGCCATCAATGATCTATCTGTATCCGGTAAATCTCTCAGCGTCTATCATCCTGCAAGGGAGGGGGCACAACACACTCGCTAATTCAATTCGCCCCACCTCCAAGTGCTCACTACATTTCACGGTTCACCAAGAGAACTTAATAGCCATAACTTTCATGTACTCTTGATTAACACGGCCCAGCATCGTTTCAAGCTCACCTTGCCAAGCCTCCGTCACTTTTAACAAACCTTCCTCTTTGCACAGCGCTTTAAGAGCAGACGAATCCGGTATATTCTCATTGAGAAGTTGTTTCAAGTTAAGGATCAATTGGTAAAAATCTGCGCAATTTTTTGCGAAATCCTTGAATCGCATGTCGATTGCCAAATGCCAAAGAACTGGACTCTCCTCTTCCTGAAATGTGCTACCCACTTGCTTTAAATCATCCATCAGATTCATGATTTTCTTTTCAGCGGCTTCAAAATCCACTTCGTTCGCTTGTTTAGCAATGCGTAACGTTTTTTTCAAAAATATCGCCAGCTTTTGGCAGTTTTCCTGCAACTCAGCTGCCATCTCTCTGCGCTGGACAAGAGCATCACTTCTGAGCTCAATGGGGCGCTTCAAAATGGTGCTCAATGTTGAAATTCCCGATACTTCCATTTCTTCTATCTCCTTATACACAGACATCAACACCTACCTATCAGGTAGACACATTTTTTAAAGTACCCTAAATATACATTGCTACTGGAAATGGTATATGTCTCAGCATTCCCCATTGCGACAACCATAATCATCACGATGCCCTGATATATTCCAGCTTTCCCATATAAGGCCGTAACACCTCAGGTACCACAACACTTCCATCGGCTTGCTGATAATTTTCCAGTATCGCAACCAATGTGCGCCCTACCGCAAGGCCGGAACCATTAACTGTATGCAGCAATTCCGGCTTTCCCTGTTCATTTCGGAAGCGCGCCTGCATACGCCGTGCCTGAAAGGCTTCAAAATTGGAGCAGGAAGAAATCTCGCGGTAGGCATTCTGTGCCGGCAACCAAACTTCAATATCGTAAGTCATTGCGGCAGAAAAACCCATATCACCCGAACATAGTTTCATTACCCGGTATGGCAAAGCCAGTTTTTGCAAAATCGTTTCGGCATGCGCTAACAATTGTTCCAATGCGTCATAGGAATGCTCAGGATGCACAATCTGCACCAACTCCACCTTGTCGAATTGATGCTGACGGATCATGCCCCGCGTATCGCGCCCGTAGGAGCCAGCCTCGCTCCGAAAGCAGGGGGTATGCGCCACAAACTTCAGCGGCAATTTCTCTAGTGGAGTGATGCTGTCACGCACCATGTTGGTCACCGGAACTTCAGCCGTGGGAATGAGGTAGAAACTCTGTTCACCTTCTTCACCCAGCTGACGCGGCACACGAAACAAATCCTCTTCGAATTTCGGCAGCTGTCCGGTGCCGCGCATTGAGTCTGCATTTACCAAATACGGCACATACACCTCAGTATAGCCGTGCTGCTCGGTATGGATGTCGAGCATAAACTGCGCCAGTGCGCGATGCAGGCGCGCCAGCGGACCTTTTAACAGCGAGAAGCGCGCGCCGCTAATCTTGGTGGCAGTTTCAAAATCCAGCCCACCCACGTCCTCGCCCACACTGACGTGATCCTTAACTTCAAAATCAAATTTAGGCGGTGATCCTACGCGGCGCATTTCAACATTGTCTGCCTCTGACTTACCTACAGGCACACTCACGTGCGGTGTGTTCGGAATGACCGAAAGAAAAGCCTGCAAGTCTTGCTGTATATGCTCAAGTTGCGCCTCAAGTTCCTTAAGCTCATCACCCAAGCCGGCCACTTCCGCCATAATGGCCGACACATCCTCGCCCCTGGCCTTGCCCATACCAATCTGTTTGGAGGTAGCATTGCGCTTGGCTTGCAGCTCTTGCGTGCGTGTTTGAATTGTTTTACGCGTACTCTCCAGCTGCCCAAAACGAGCCGTATCCAGCGCGTAACCCCGTGTCGCCAGACGTGCCGCTACAGCGTCCAAATCATTGCGTAATGCTTGTAGGTCTAACATGCTCTTCTCCAACGCGATGCAACCCATACTCGGTTACATGCTGTAATCATTTTTCATTTCTCTTTGCCGCAGCATCCAGCTCACGAAGGTGAGCCAGTTTTTCTGCGATTTTCGCTTCCAGGCCTCGCTCGGCAGGCTGGTAAAAACTGACTTCCGGCATGCCCTCCGGAAAATAATTTTCACCTGCTGCATAGCCTTCCACTTCATTATGTGCGTAACGATAATCCTTGCCGTAATCAAGCTGTTTCATCAATTTGGTTGGCGCATTGCGTAAATGCAACGGTACCGGACGCGACCCATCTTGGGCGACAAAGGCGCGGGCGGCATTATACGCGACATAACCCGCATTCGACTTGGCCGCAGCTGCCAGGTAGAGAACCGCTTGCGCTAATGCCAGCTCGCCTTCCGGTGAGCCCAGTTGCTCGTAGGTCTGGGCGGCATTCAGCGTTAATTGAATCGCGCGCGGATCGGCCAGACCAATATCTTCCCATGCCATACGCACAATACGCCGCGCCAGATAACGCGGATCGGCACCGCCATCCAGCATACGCACCAGCCAATACAGGGCAGCATCGGGATTGGAACCCCGCACCGATTTATGCAAAGCGGAGATCTGATCATAGAACGCTTCGCCACCCTTATCGAAACGGCGCAGGTTCTGCGCCAAAGTGTTGTCCAGAAAGTCGGCATCGATACGCGTAACATGTGCGGTCTGAGCGGCGGTTTGTAACTGCTCAAGCACGTTGAGCAAGCGGCGCGCATCACCATCGGCATAGCCGACGATGCGTTCACGTACCGCATCGTCAAATTCCACATCCGGCAAGGCAAGCTGTTGCGTGCGTTTGAGCAGTTGATTCAATTCCGCCTCGGACAAGGCTTGCAGCACATAAACCTGGGCGCGCGACAACAACGCGCTAATCACTTCAAATGAAGGATTCTCAGTGGTTGCGCCGATGAAAGTAACCAAACCCTGTTCGACGAAAGGCAAGAACGCATCCTGCTGCGATTTATTGAAACGATGTACCTCATCCACAAATAAAATAGTATGACGCCCACTCTGCTGCAAGGTGTGCTGTGCTTGCGCGATAGCATCGCGGATGTCCTTCACCCCGGACAGTACCGCCGATAGCGGCACGAACTCGGCATCAAACGCCGAGGCCATGAGCCTGGCCAAGGTGGTCTTGCCCACTCCAGGTGGCCCCCACAGAATCATGGAATGCAGCTTGCCGGATTCAAACGCCAAGCGCAGTGGCCGACCCGGTCCCAACAGATGGGCTTGCCCTATAACTTCATCAATGTGCTGGGGGCGCAAACGCTCAGCTAAGGGCGCGACAGGTGCAGGAGGATCGAACAAGTTATCGCGGGTGGTAAACATAATCCGGCAATGATATGGAGAAGCTGCATTTGTTAATGCAATTATTAAAATAATAGGCTTGAAGATACTCTCATTCCAGAGTAATTATAGAACCAGCTATCAAATAGATTGATTAAAACATCCAGATTTCGGCCTTCGCGGGTATAACAGCGTACTATTTAATGGCCGATTCTTAATGGACTAGCCGATTTAACCAAGACTCAGCAGCCATCTTATTGATATCCAGAACCAGATCAGGGAAGAACCCCCAAAATAGCACCAATAATGCCGGTATACATAACAACCCGAATTCGCGAGAGCGCAGATCCTGCACTTGATTTAAGTGAGCATGAACAATTGGCCCAAAAAAAGCACGGCGGATAAAGGACAGCGTATAAGCTGCGCCAAGAATTGCCCCCAATAATGCAGCGACACCCAAGCCAGGATGTGTATTTATTGCGCTTATAATCAATAACAACTCTGCTGCAAAACCACTGGTTCCAGGCATGCCGATACTAGCGGCGGCAAATAAAAAGAAAAAACTGGTCAGTCTAGGCATCACTCTCGCTAGCCCACCAAGGTGAACAGCTTCAGTGCTACCTATACGATGCTGAATAAAACCTGCAATCAACATCAGACAGCTTGCAATCAAAGAAAAATTGAGCAATTGAAAGATCGCCCCTTGAACGCCTTGTATATTGAGAGTCGCAATGCCGATTATCACCAATCCCACATGGCTAATACTGGCATACGCCAGCAAACGGCGTAAATTGGTCTGTTGCAGGGCAATCATCGCGGCGTAAATCAAAGTAATAGCGCCTACGATACTCAGCACCCATGCATACTTAACCGATGCATTGGGGGTTAACGGCAAAGCAAAACGCAGTATGCCAAACGCACCTAATTTCAGACCAACGAGTAATGCTGTCAATTGTGTCGGTGCCTCAACGGCGGTAGTTGGCAGCCAAGTATGAAACGGCACCAACGGTATCTTAACCGCGAATCCAATTATTAATAATAAAAAAACAATAGCTTGGATATTATCCGGTATAGCTGTGTTCAACAATACCGGGAAACTGAAGGATAAGCTCTGTGGGATGCTACCACCCATCTGAGTAGCATGATTCACCGCTAGCATGACAAAGGCAAATAACAATAACACTCCGCTGAATAACATATACAGCATGTATTTCATCGCCGCGCCGCGCCGCTGGGGGCCTGCACCCCATAAACCGATCAGAAAGAAAATCGGCGGCAATATTAATTCCCAGAACAAAAAGAACAACATCAAATCCATCGCGATAAACACACCCATAGTGCCGCCTTCCAGCGCCAGCAAGAGTGCAAAATGAAAACGGGTTAAATTTTGCACCGAATTCCACGAGGCGATAATAGCGACCAATGTCAAGAGTGCTGACATTGGTAAAAACAAAATTGAAATACCATCTATCCCGATCAGAAATTCAATATTCAAACTCGGAATCCAGGCATATTGTTCGACAAGTTGAAAATTATTGCCATTGGCGGCATCAAACAGCCATACCACAACCAGCGTTGCGATCAACTCAAGCCCGGCAATTAATAAAGCAATCTTTTTGGCAAAATTAACGTTTCGGGTGACCCCAATTACAATGGCGCCTAATAAAGGTAGCAGAATAGTGAGGCTTAATAGGGGAAAAGCTTCATTAATCATGTTTACCGTTCCCTATCGCTCTGCCATCAATGAGTGAAAGCGGTGGACTATTAACGTGTTTTTCTTCTTGTTTGTGGTTGTGCTCATATATAGCATTCGGGGCTTTTTCAATATAATGTAACCAAGGTTGCGTGTTAAAACCGATGCCTATCAGCAACGAGCAAATCATTACGGCTATGACGGGTTCGATCTTGGCCGCATAAGGGTTATTGCTAGGTTGCTGTATAACGCGTTTAGCTCTGGTCATGAACATCTGTTGAAAGGCTAACAGCAGGAAAGCGGCTGCCAGCACGTTGCCAACCAGAATAAAGATCGCAGTTAACCAGCCATATTCATCGATAGTGCCTTCAATTAAGAGATGTGCTGCGTCAAAGCCTGGTGTGCCTGGCATGACCATGGTACTCAGCGCGGCCATAAAAAAAAGTAGCGCGACGCTAATATTGCTGTCAAAAAGACCGCCCAAGCGCGGAGTGAAAGCCGTGCGCGTTCGCTTATAAATCAGACCGATGCTTAACAGCATACCCGCTGATGCCAGACCATATACCAGTGACAGGAATATGCTGCCATTCAACCCATGCGCGTTAAAGCAGAAAATACCTATTACCAGCATCCCGGTATGGCTAATGACGGCAAAAGCTAGTAAGCGGCGAATATTAATCTGCATCAATGCTAACAATGCACCGTAAAAAATTCCTATCAGACCCAGCACCACCACAAATCCAGCCCAGTGCTCAGCAACCTCCGTAACCAACGGCAAGATAAAACGGATGGTGGCGTAAATACCCAGCTTCAGGCCCACCAAGAAAACTGTGGCACTAGCGACTGAGCCTTGTTCTGCCAAAACCGGTAACCAGCCATGCAACGGAAACAGGGGCATACGAATCGCAAAACCACAAAAAAGCAAAATAAATATCAATGTTCCATTTTGTAAAAGAACCTTATTTTGTTTCAACGTCGACCAGTCGAAACTCGGAATGGCCTCTGAGCCCACTAAGCCAAAACTCAGTAGCAGAAAACCAAATAAAGTCATTAGCAGACCCCAGCTCCAGTACCGCACCAGACAAGTGATCGCCCAGCGCTTGTTTTGTCCAGTTCCGGCATAACGTGTCAATAAGATAACCGGTAGTAATTCCAATAAGGTCCAAAACCAAAATTGCATCACATTTAATGCAGAGAAGGCACCAATCAGGATGGCTTCATAGCCAAGCAGGCAGGCTATAAACTTCCAATCAGTGTCTTGACGGGTAATTAATTTATAAACCAGAATCAGCAGCACCAAGATCGCTGTGAGCGGAATAAACAGAACGCTCAGGCCATCAACGCCGACACTGTAATTCATAAAACTCAAGAAATGTTTCTGCTCGGCCAGTTGAATTCCAGCTTTATCTGGATCAAACACGGACAGTAAATAAAAACTTAGAAATAAATTGAGCAGTGTGCCCGCAAAACCGAGACCCAGAGCGACAGTGGTAGAGCGTAAAAACAGAATGGCTGACATGGCTGCCAGCGGCACGATAGTCAGCGTAGTCAACAGTGGAAAAACTACCGACTCTGACCAAAAAGTGATATTGGTAACCATCAGCATCTCACAGTGCGGCCAGTAGTATTATTGCCACAAACAATGCGAGATAGCCGGGTTGAAGCAGCAACTGCTCTATTTTGTTGGTAGCATGACCAAGCCTACGACCGTAATCGATCATATCTTTGCCAATCCCGCGTATCACCAAGCGATCCTCAAACCAATACAGGGCAGCAGCAACCCGGTGGGCAAAATTACCGATCAAACCGCTGCCTCGGGCAAAGTCGTCATCTTGGCTCTTCAGCTTCCCGTCAATTTTCTGTTTTTCCAATTGTGCCAGTGAAGATACTGTATGCATTGCGGGGATTGGAATCCCCATGGCACGATCAACAACATGATCATCAAAATACGCCAGGTCACGAGCTAACCTGCGTACTGGTTTTACCAAAATCCTGTCAGCAATCTGATCCATCCAAAGACGCTGCAGGGATGCAATATAAGCCCAGCGTAAATTTGCAATTTTAGAGAAAAAAGGCTTGATTGGATTGTCCCGTATATAGTGCATTAACGACGGGGCAGTTAGTACCAGATAACCGCGAACTATCGCGTGGGCGCAAAGATGCCAGCTTGCGAGTTGCCAAAAACCAAGCCCACATTCCAGGAACATTAACCCTAATTGGCTTGTTGTCGATAAGAACAGTGAACTCTTAACATCAGTCTGGGTGAGTCCGACAAAGAAACCATACACAGCCGTTAACAAACCTACGATTGCAACCAAAATCATGATCAGCGGTGCCCGCTCAAGAATAGGCTGCAATAAAATCATAAGATAGACGCCTGAATGCACCATAATCGCACCGTAAAATCCTGCGCTGGATGGCGTAGGCCCCTCCGCTGCCCGTGCCAGCCAAGGGGAAAAAGGTATCTGCGCTGATTTGGCAAACGCAGCTATGGCAAAACAAAATGCAATAGCACTGGCCTGTCTGAGAGATAGCTGTGCTGACAATGTATTAATCTGCGACCAATCGAGGCTGTGAATCCACGCATGACTAAATCCAATACCCAACAAAAAACCGGCATCGCCAATGCGGTTAGCGACGAATACACGCGTCGCATTCGAGGCAGCAACAGGACGGTCATAAGCATAAGCTATCAACAAATACGAGGAAAATCCGGCAATCTCCCAACTGATAAAAGTGCCCACTGCATTATTTGATAGCACTAACATCATCATTGCTGCAGCAAACAGGCTCAAGATAAAGAAGAAACGGTGAAAACCAACTTCCCGGTGCATGTAATTTACCGAAAACCGAATAACGATGAATAACAGCATGCAAAATAGGGCTGCCAATTTCACGCTGAAACCGGTAGTAATAAAATTTATCTGAATGTTCAACGTGCCACTGGCGAGCCATTGACCGAGAACCCATGAACCGGAATTTTTGCCCAGTAAATCTGCACCTAGCAGGATCAAAGCCAGCAAACAAGATAACGTAATAGCCCAGCTGGCAACAGCCGCTGTTGTTTTTTCACTGGCTTCGCCATTAAGCAGACCCAATAAATAGCCAATGCCGATAACGGTTGCGGCAATTAAGGGAAACAATGGAATTAACGCGACTAAATTATCCACTTTTCAAGCTTCCACCAGTTGGGATTGTCTTATCAAGGCAGGAGGTAATGGTCGGCTCTGATTCCGGAAATAGTCTGTTGATTTTTTGCATACGGGTAAATCCCTGACTTCGGCCTTCCAAGGAACAAACCCAATCCCGCGCTCAAAGATAGATATGTCGCCACTATCCGGGTCTATCGCGGTCAAATGCACCCAACCACCCGCAATCAATTCGCGCAATCCTTCTTGCCGGGCATATATTTGCCCAAGAATCTCGGTTTTTGCTTCGACTATAATCTGCAGTCGCATCGGCTCGTGGATTTCGACCATTTGCCGAGGCAGGCCTGTACGCAAATCGCTGGACGTACCTTCCATGACGCCGAACATACCTGTCACGTTGTGCGGTACTTTTGTTCCGCAACCGAAACGTTCGTTATCAATAGTGGAGAAATAATATTCCAGGCTAATACCTGCACCTACAGGTCCTGCGACCAGCAAGATGTTTTCGATAATTTTTCCGTCTGGATCCTGAGTTGCATCGTAGGAAATCAAAAACATGCGGCGATCGAGGAAGATTCCCTGAGTGACCGCGCGCCGTCCAATAACCGCAGCAGCATTGGTAGCATGGCCATATTCAGGACGAACCTGGCTTAAATCCTGGGCGCGTTGTGTCACATGCTGCAACGCAGCCGAAGGCGACGAAGGATTATTGGCTGAGACGAAACGTCGGCAACGTTCCTGGGCAGAAAGTTCACGAGCCTGGAGGACGCAGGACTTGAAGTTATCAAAAGCATCCAACAGATTTGCCGGCATATCTTCTAAATCGTACCAAATAATGGTATCACTACAAGTATCGTGCTGGGCGCCGACAAATCGGCAATCTTCGGGAATAAGAATACCTCGTTCCGCCAATATATGGCGTATTTCAGGGCGATTAGCCATTGCCGCAAAAACACGGGCATTGGGCCCTCCTCTTTGTCCACCGCAAGCGCCACAATCATGGGCGGCTTCATGGGGATTATTCTGACTGGTAGAGCCATGCGCCATCAAACAAACGATGTGAGCAAACCCATAAGTCAGGCCGGTAGTGCGTAGAAGCCCCGCAACTCGGTCAGCCTGCTGTTGATCGGTAAAACCCAGACTAGGGTGATCCGGCGTTGCCGCCGCAACGACATCCTTGGAAGTAAACTGAAGCTTAGTCGCCACTTTTGGTATAAGAGCTTGGCGTAAACGATCTACTAATGCTTGCTGTTGTTTAGGTATGATTGCTTTACCAAGCAGACCAAGGAGCGTGAATGGCGCCAGCAGATCAATAGCCGCGTGCGACAGCAACAAGTTACGGCGGATATTTTGATGCAGCAGATAGACAAGCCGTCCGTATAAGCTCCGTCCTTTATTATGCGCAGCTAGTTGTTCTGCACTATCCTCTTTGGGTATTTCGATAACATCATTAACCGGAATGACTCCAAGGGGGCATAGGGGCGTTACATCATGGTCATCCAAGCCTTTATAGTTCATCGGGACACCAAAAAATCCCGCAGCACCCAATGTTTCGATAGCAGGATTTAATTCTTCCAAATGACGACGAACACTTTCTTCACGTTCATCCATACAGAACATGATCTGTGCGTCGGGGCGCTTATCGCGTTTTTCCCAGTGTCCCTGCTTATGATTAGCACGTATCGCCTGGAAAATACTGTCAGAATAATGACGCTCATATGCGTACAGCCAAACTTTGCCGCGCTCCACCAATGTAAATTGATCCAATAATGTCAGCATCTGCAACAGATCCTGTTTTTGACATTCTTGGACATGTAACGCATTTAGCCCCAAGTGCTGGCATAAACGAAACAATCGCCAGCCGCTGCTATAAATTGTATGGGTGGTACCTTGCTGTTCAGCTAGCGGACTCGATTGCCAGGTTTGAATCAGGTCGGCAAGCTGCTGCCAATCCGCACGCTCATGTCGTTCCGAACCCGCAAGCCTGATCAGCGACTCTGCCCGCTGGGTCAGATATTCCGGCAAATTGCCTTTATACAGCTGACTACGCACTATGAATTCTAAGAGATTTCTTTGAAAATAGGCCTGCAAGCTACTCAGTTTAGCTTCGATTAACCAGTTTTCGCGGCAAACTTGATTTAACCAGAGTTGATCGAGCGTTAACCGTATTGCCAGATAATCGGCAAGACTAGGTTTAGCATCATCCGAAGCATGATATTTAGGATTATGCTGACGCCAATTGATAAAACCTGACCACCCAGGAAGTTCAAGTGCCAGTCGCTGCAGGTATCCTTCCCATTTTTCTTGCGGAATCTCAAGCCGGGTTAGTTGCAGAATGATTGTGTCCACCGCATCCATGGGCAACTCAGCCATTATCGCTTGCCAATTAGGTAACTCATCCAGATACGGATTGGCATCATATCGGGTGGTTTCTCGCCACGAGGCATATAACCCCAAGCGGCTGCGCTCTGGTATATGCCATGCCGCTATGCCTTCGTCCATACAGGATGCACAAATACGGATCAGTTGCGGACGAACGGAGTCAAGAATATCAATCCCGCTCACTGCCAGGATAAAACCGCGCAAAGTAATGCCATCACCCACTTGGCCCAACAAATTATTCAATGCCTCACTAGCCTGCTGTTGCATTCGCTCATGAATCGATGACATGTTCCCGTCGCGAACGTGCTCAAGCCATTCTTCAGCTTGCTCCAGTGACAAATCCAGCAGATTCTCTGGATGTAGCCCCGCATCTTCCATTTCAAGCTTTGTTAAGATGGCTTCCCACAGTTGCCGGATGACATTATCCGAAACGATGCTATCAGCCCTCAATTGATTACGGACTTGGTCCGGGACATCGGCTTGCACGGTATCCAATACGTTCAATTCTTCTATCTGCCAATTTAACTGGCTGACGGTTAATGGCTGCAGGTCAAATAACAAGGCGATGCGATAAATATCTTTGCGCCGGATGGTTTTATCCTTTGCCTGGCAAACTATTTGCTCTGCCTGTAATTGCGTGTCATGCGCGAGCGCCGCAAAAAGGTCGCTGTCGTCAATACGGCCTTGTTGATAACAATTACGGCTCCGTATTTCAGGAAGGTAACCGTAAATTCCGGTTAACGCTTCGCCCGCCGCCAACGCTTTTTCAAACGGAAGATGCTGAAAACCATGCAGGGTGTTGTGGTGTACGAAATTATGAAGAGGTGCTTGCCCGGGCAAAACATGATCCAGATGATGTATTGCCGCCATGATTTGCTCGCGTAAGTTATTGGCTTGATCATCGCATTTTAAATGTGCTTCATGCATTACTAACCCTCCAAAATTCGCAACCTGATCAAACCGTTCATTTGTGAGATGGTTGCCGCTGACAGCTCAACCAGCGATGCAGGAAACAAACCGAATAACACGATTCCGCCTACCAGAACGCTAAGTGCCAATAACTCCGGCGGTCTTAAATCTTCGATATGCTTCATCTGCGGCTTTACCGGGCCGGTGAATAGCAGGCCAATGGTACGAATTGCATAAGCGGTACTGATGAGAATTCCCAGGCTAAAAAACACCATTAAACCACCCCACTGCTGAAAACCACCGACCATCGCGTGCAGTTCTGCCACCGCGCCGACCGATCCCGGCATTCCCATCGCTGCCAGCAGTATTACGGTAGTAAAAAACGCAAAGCGAGGCATAACTTGGACCAGTGAGCTGTAATCCTGAATGTTACGGGTGTGGGTGCGCTCATACAGCATACCTACTACCATAAACATCCCGCCGGCAATCAAGCCGTGAGCACTCATCTGCAAAACAGCGCCAGTAAGTCCCGCTTCATTTAATGTGGAAATACCTAATAAAATAATGCCCATATGGCTAATTGAAGAATAGGCAACCATGGCCTTAAGATCACTCTGCCGCCAAGCCAATAAACCTCCATAAATTATGCCGAACAGTGCCAGAAAAACCAGCAACGATTGCAATGTATGAGCGGCTGTTGGCAGCATGACAACTACCCGCAACAGACCGTAAGCGCCCATTTTTATCAAAATACCGGACATCAAGATACTGACTGGACTGGGCGCCTCGACGTGCGCCAGCGGTAACCAACCGTGCAGTGGAAAAATAGGCATCTTGACACCGAAGCCGATTAAAAAACCGATAAATGCCCATATTTGCTGGTTTTTTGGCATACTTTCTGACACATGGGTCATCGCGCTCATCAGGGAGACATGTTCTGGCACATACTGAAAGACTGCAATCAAGCTGACCAACATGAATACCGAACCGCTCATGGTATACAGTACAAAATTAAGACTCGCTGTTTGTCGCCGTTTGCCGCCCCAGCGGTCTATCAGAAAAAACATCGGGATTAAGGTGATTTCCCAGAAAATGTAGAAAAGAGACCAGTCCTGAGCCAGAAAAACACCCAGCATGCCAAATTCGGACAACAGTATGCCAATGTTGTAGCCTTTGACATTTTTAGTAATATCGGCAGAAGCTAATAACGCGAATAAAGTGAGCAGTGATGTCAAGACGACCAGCGGCATAGACAAACCGTCAACACCTAGCGCATAAGAACTACCGACTTTGGGATTGATCGAGAAATATTCATTGAACTGCATACCTGCATCATGCGAGTCATAACTGAAAAGCAAGTAGCAAGTAAGCAATAAGACGATGCTGGTAAATAGTTTGCCAATGCCGCGAGCGAAATTTGGGTTCTGACCGGGGAGCAGCGCTAACACCAAGGCACCAATCGCCGGGGTCAAAAGAATTACACTTAAAATCCCCATTATCTAGTTCAGTTAATCCAAAAAAATATTTAAGTATTTGTGCTCGCAATACTACAATGGAATTAGACCAATACGTAATTATAAAAACGAAGTAAGATATGCACAGCATCTTAAATTCAAGAATTTTATTAAACCAACGAACATTTACATATATAACTATTCCAGCATCATTAAAAAACCATGAAAACCTTAACTAAACAAATGCAATCAACTATTACTCCTGCAATGGCATTAGAGTTATTAAAAGAAGGCAACCGAAGGTTTCAAAGCAACCTCAAAGCAAATCGTAATCTGTTGCAACAAGCCAGTGAAACGTCGGACGGTCAACATCCATTTGCAATTATTTTAAGTTGTATAGATTCCCGCACTTCAGTGGAGTTAATTTTTGACCAAGGTTTGGGCGATGTCTTTAGTGTACGGATTGCCGGCAATATCATGAATGAAGACATTCTTGGCAGTATGGAATATGGCTGCAAAGTCGCTGGCGCCAAAATCATAGTAGTTTTAGGCCATACCAATTGCGGTGCCATAGCGGGTGCTTGCGACCACATAGAAATGGGTAACCTGACCGCCTTATTAAATAAAATACAACCAGCTGTTTTTAATGAAAAAAGTGAAACAGAAAATCGTAGTTCAAGCAACCCTGAGTTTGTAGAAAAAGTATCTACTATCAACATAAAAAGAACAATACATGCCATCATGGAACGCAGCCCAATTTTAAAAGAGCTGGTTGCAGCTGGTACGATTGGACTTGTTGGTGGAAAACATGACATCGCATCGGGTGTAGTCATTTTTTATGACGACACGTTAATTATCAATAATCCCAAGGAGCCACTCTCAAATACAAACTGATTTCACAAAACAAAATCAGTCAATAACTGCATTATTCACCCAGAACATCTGCCCCTTTGGGCGGCGCAAATTTGAATAATTGCGGCGATAGTTGCGGATTACGTTTCAACTTCGAAAAACGAAGCACGGTAGTGTGGCCAAAGACGTCTTGCAATTCCATGACCACCAGCTCAGATTGCGCGTTAAACGCCATGAGAACTTTTTCAAAGCTGGTGTCCTGCGCACGGGGCGTAGCTTGCAGCCATTCCAGGTTATCCTTGGTTCCACTATCTTTCAACTTAAAGCCGCGCTCAATTTCATTGCTACCGGACAAGAGTGCCGCCGGGCTGCTACCCAACGCAGCATCTATTTTTTTCACTGTGACCTGATTAAGTTCCACGTCATGCAGCCAGAATTTCTCGCCATCGCCCACGATCAATTGTTCAGAAGGCTTTTGATAGACCCAACGGAATTTTCCGGGCCGTACAAACTGCATAGTGCCGGATGCCGATTGAATGCGCTTGCCACTTTTGTCCCGAACCTCTTGGGTGAAATTGGCCTGTGCTGAATGCGTGGACGCGATGAAATTTTTCAGTTTATCGGTGGCTCCGGCATATGCGGAAAGAGGCAAAACAAAAAACAAAAAAATAAAAAACTTATACATATGAAATTCCTCTCTGCATTAACCTCTCCTTGTCGGGAGAGGTTAGATGAATTTGGGTTTTACTGCTTATTCCTGCCTGGCAGGCGCAATCACTTCACGGTTGCCGTTACTCTGCATGGGCGTCACCACTCCGGCACGTTCCATCTGTTCTACCAAGCGCGCGGCACGATTGTAGCCAATACGCAAATGGCGCTGCACCAGCGATATAGAAGCGCGACGCGATTTCACCACAATGTCCACCGCCTGATCATAGAGTGCATCAGCTTCCACGCTACCTCCATTTTCGGCTTCACCGCCCGCGTCAAGTTCATCCAACGAAGTTAACACGCCTTCGACATATTGCGGTACACCCTGCGCCTTGAGATATTCGGCGACGCGGTGTACCTCCTGGTCGGAAACGAAAGCACCATGCACTCGTTGCGGGTAGCCAGTACCAGGCGGTAAGTAAAGCATGTCGCCCTGGCCAAGCAATGCTTCCGCACCCATCTGATCGAGGATGGTGCGCGAATCGATCTTGCTGGACACCTGAAACGCCACGCGTGTTGGCACGTTAGCTTTGATCAAGCCTGTAATAACGTCCACCGAAGGGCGTTGAGTCGCCAATACCAAGTGAATACCAGAGGCACGCGCCTTCTGCGCCAGACGCGCAATCAACACCTCGACCTTCTTGCCCACTACCATCATCAAGTCGGCCAATTCGTCGATAAACACCACAATGAACGGTAATTCTTCCGCCGCTTCGGGGTTATCTGGAGTAAGCGTAAATGGATTGGTCAGCGGTTGATCCGCCTTGATGGCATCGCGTACCTTCTGGTTGTAACCGGCAATGTTGCGCACACCCAGTGACGACATCAGGCGATACCGCTTGTCCATTTCCTGCACGCACCAGTTGAGCGCGGACGCAGCTTCGCGCATGTCAGTCACCACGGGGGCTAACAGGTGCGGGATGCCTTCATACACGGACAGTTCGAGCATCTTGGGATCAACCAGCAACAACCGTACCTGCTGCGGCGTAGCCTTGTAGAGCAAGCTCAAAATCATGGCATTGATCGCCACCGACTTGCCGGAACCGGTGGTACCTGCAACCAAAACATGCGGCATCTTGCCCAGATCGGCAACCACGGGTTTACCGGAAATATCCTTGCCCATCGCCATAGTGAGCGGCGAATTCATGCCCGCGTAATCCTGCGAACTGAGAATTTCTGACAACCGCACCATCTGCCGCTTCGGATTGGGCAATTCCAATGCCATGTAGGATTTGCCCGGAATCGTTTCCACCACGCGGATGCTGACCACGGACAGTGCACGCGCCAAGTCTCTCACCAGACTCGTGATCTGGCTGCCCTTCACCCCAACTGCAGGCTCGATCTCATAGCGCGTAATGACCGGCCCCGGATAGGCCGCCACCACTTTCACTTCCACGCAGAAATCTTTGAGTTTGCGTTCAATCAAACGTGAAGTGAATTCCAGCGTGTCGGCAGACAACATTTCAACTTCTTGCACCGGCTGATCCAGCAGATGCAGCGGCGGTAGCGGCGAATCGGGCATTTCAGGAAACAATGGCACCTGTTTTTCTTCCGATACACGCGCAGACTGTCGCACTTCAATCAATGGCTGCTCGATATATATCGGCAGATGGTTCTCTACACGTTTTTTTTCTTCTTCCACGACAACCTGACGCTCGCTTAATGCTTGTGCACCAACACGCTTATCCTGCCAGGTCCGCCAAGTATTTTGCGTCCAATAATAAAAGGCTTCAAGAACTGCGCCTAATCGATCAGTAAACCGCAGCCACGACAGGCCACTAAACAAACTAAATCCGATGGCTATCAGCACCAGCAGAAATAAAGTGGCACCGGTAAACCCCAACAAGTGCGCTAACCCATCACCCAGCACCATGCCCAACATACCGCCTGGCGCATGTGGCAGCGCAACCTTCAGGGTATGCAGCCGCAACGCTTCTAATGAACTGCTGGCCAGCAACAATACGGCAAAACCAATCAGCGCGACCCATAGGGCACGACGATCGAACAGGCTATTTTTCGATATGCCGCGATAGTCCACCCATATTTGCTGCAACAGGAATGCAACCCACCACCAGGCAGAAAAACCGAATACATACAGCAATACATCCGCCAGCCAAGCGCCGAACACGCCGCCCGAATTATGTGGCACGGCATCGCTGGCACTATTCGACCAGGCAGGATCGTTTCGATCATAACCATACAGAACGAGGATTAAATAAATTGCCACCGCAACCAGCAACAGCAAACGCGATTCGCGCAGCAATGCAGCCAATCGTCCTGATAGCGGAGAGGGTTTTTCAAGCTTGCTACTCAATAACGCCATAGTAATAAAGCCATAGTGCGTTCATACCCCATTTTCTTGACTATCACTCCTTACAGAGAGGTGAAACCTTCCCGGCTCAAGTTATCTTGGCGCGCCATGTGCGGTAACAATTATAGCTTGCGCGCGCAATCCGGCGCAGAGGCCATTCTGCTTCTGGAAGAACAAGCAGTTCCATTTACAGCCTCTCAACTCCAAACTGGACCGCTATGTTTCCTCAAGCAATTCGAGTTTGAGTTGCAAGGCCACCATCTTCGCATCCGGCTGCGGCTGCCAAGGCACCACGCCAAGTAGCGGAGCGGCCAAGCGTTGCTGCAATGCCACAATATTGGCTTGTACCGCGAGCATCTCTGCATCCAGCACATTAGCCACCCATCCGGCACATTTTAATCCACATGCCTCAATCGCGCTTGCTGTCAGCAGCGCATGATTGAGACAACCTAAACGCATGCCCACCACCAAAATAACAGACAAACCCAATTGCAATGCCAAATCGGCAATGTCTTGATTGTTATTCAGCGGCACTCTAAACCCTCCTACGCCTTCTACTATCACCACATCCGCTTGTGATGCCAGCTCGTGATATGACGTCAGGATGCGTGCAAAATCGATACGCACACCTGCATTCTGCGCAGCAATATGCGGCGCAATAGCATTTAGAAAACTATAGGGATTGATTTGTCCATAGCTCACCAGTACATTACTGGACGCCTGCAATTGCCTCACATCCAGATTATGTCCGTCATCGTCACAACCCACCGCCACCGGCTTCATACCGACTACGCGCTGTCTTTGCGCAGCAAAGGCATGCAGCAATGCGCAACTGATCAGCGTCTTGCCGACTCCAGTATCAGTACCTGTTACGAAGTAATTCATCTTATTCCTCGAATGCTTGCGGGGTTTCCTGCGCTTAGGCTGGAACGGTAGTTTGACGCATAGCAGGGGCTGGCGCTAAATGAATAAATCGCCACAGGCATAAGTCATATAAACAGTTTCAGAAAAATACATGGGGAATGCAATTAATGAGTTAAGTCAAAATACTTGGCTATCGCCCACTATTTACTTAGAGAATGAATGTGGTAACTGCGTTAAACCCGAAACCAAAATGAATATGCACATCGCAACGCGGATAGATCGCGACGTGCACATAAAGAAACTTATCTTCAAATAAATTTCCTGGAGCACATTTATTTACAAATTTACTCTCCGCCTTGAACACCCAGGTGACCGCCGGTTCCAAGCCCACCTTTAACCTCTTGTGCTTTGTAAGAACGCACGGCTTTCACCATATTGTTGTAAGAATCAGTAAATGCAGCAACGATCACCTTCCCTTCTGCTGTGTTGGAATAACCTCCGCCCGCCCCGCCAAGCGCACCTCCGAACAAGCCACCCAAGAATCCAAAGTCCATATTGCGTGCACTACCCTCAGCTGCAGCTAACTGAACGCCAGAACGGTTATCAACCAAGGTCAACATGGTACTGGACTCTTTGGCAGACATACTACCGCCCAATAGAGCACCAACGGACCCAAAGAGACCACCAAGAGCAGCGCCCGCGCCTCCGGCATTCGTATTGCTGAACGTGATAGAAGGGCTCATAGAGAAATCAGCCGCTACCATTTGTCCTTTTTGGAACTTAGAGCCCTTGCGTAACTCTCCCGATTCCGCCAATGCACGCTCCCCCATCATATTGCCCATTGCACGCCCCCGATCTACAACCACAAAGCAGTTAGACTGTTGAACAAGCATTTTAAGTACGGGAGTAGTGGACCCTAGTTTCATTTGCCCAGTTAAGATGCCATACCATGGGGCGTTGGTATCCTCAACGACTGCCAAAGTACCCAAAGATTCAGCACATTTTTCAAGCTTGCTGTTGGCGTTTTGTGATGTTGCGCCACCCGCAGAACCAGTGGCGGTCGTTTTCGCTTCCTGAGACCCCATCTTCATGTCAGCACAACCCGCCAGGAAAGCACAACTCGCCATGAAAATAGAAACAACCGCTACCGTGGTTGTACGGCAGAAACCGTGAGAAACATTCTTCATAATTTACCTCCCCTTAATTTTTTTAATATTATCGAACGCGGTAGTAAATGACTTGTTGATTACAAATCATTTACTCATTACGGATGCAGCTGATCAAACTTTAAAAGTTAAAATTATACTATAGCTTCAAAGCTGTACGACCGGCCCTGAGATGACATTGTATTCATAATTCAGCCTCTTCTAGCGGGACGACGCATAAGCCTTGCGACCTCTGTATGTATCTACAAATCCATTCGCGTCGTAATTTTCGCCACAGATCAAGGTAAAGATGTGCCGCTAATACTCGCCATCTGGTCAAACCGAGCTTTGAGCTTCTGATCTATCGTGCGCCATTGCGCAATATATTGGCTGGGCAGTTCATACCTCAGAGTAAAAACCATCTTATTAATGGGCTTAGATATTACTCCGTTTGGTACAGGGCGATAAAAAGTTTCAACTACGCAAATTGGAAATGCACTATGAAAAAAACTTTCATCAACACATCGAATACGCACCAATTCGTCCGTAGGATGATCATGGCTAAAGAATATATTTGCTTTGCCGGATGGGTCGTAATAATGCAACATCCCCGGTAATTCCGGTGAATCTGGTTGTCGCTGCAATCTTTCAAAAAAATATTTAAAATAATGATCCCACGGCCTCGTATGCGTAATAGAAGCGTGCAAGTTTTGTCCCCATGCTAATTTTTCAAATTGCGCTAGATTTTCTTCCCTCACTGGTGAAATATCCGGCAATATGGCGTCAATTTTGATGAAGTCAACAATCAACCTTTTCTTACTTTCAATCTGTTTTTGCGGCACATCCGCCCAGCCACGTAATTGCTGACTGTATCCTTTAAAGTTATATACCAGCGGTACATCAAAATTAACGCCATCCATACTTACGCGAAAATTGATTTTATTAGCCTCTACCAGGTTGACAACCTTTCGTTGCGGGGCAATCGATTGTTTTATCTTCCCTCGATAAAAAACAGTCTCCGCCCATATTGGTAATTGCTGCCATGTCACCGCAGTAATCACAGCAACGGTGAAGATTCCCCATACCCATGGATTTTTGCCACGCATCCTTGCCGCTTTGGCCGCAAAAAAACCCAACAAAACGATACCCAATATAAGGGGTAGCAGTCCAATTTTGAACACCATTATCATTTCACCTGGCAAATCCTCAGATAACAATTTCTATTTTGCGCATCCGCGTTGATGCGCCAAGTTAGCGCGTTCACGCCGATAGTAAAAAGCTAACCAAGTGCATAACTTACAGCCAAGCCTCTCATTACCACCCCCATAAGAAAATCGGCTAGGGATACTAAACATCACTTTCATCGGTCGCATGAAGTATCCCCACTGGTCGAGAGCCATGCTCAGTCTTTCCATTTTGGTCAAATAAAATTAAATATTTTTTAATCAATATATTATACATATCACTATACATTCTTAACGATAACTCTTCTTCGACGTAAAAAAGGGGCGTATACGCCCCTTTTTGTTTGCATTTAAGGCAAATATTTACCTAACGGGAAGCACGCTTACGATCTTGCTCAGTAAGATGGCGCTTACGCACACGTATAGACAGCGGGGTAATTTCCACCAGCTCGTCGTCATCAATAAACTCAACGGCAGATTCTAGCGTCATCTGAATTGGCGTGGTCAAGCGCACCGCTTCATCCGTGCCGGAAGAACGTACATTGGTCAATTGCTTGCCCTTGATCGGGTTAACCACAAGGTCGTTATCGCGACTGTGTATACCAATGACCATGCCTTCATACAATTTATCCCCAGGGCTGACAAACATGCGGCCACGATCTTCCAATTTCCACAAGGCATAGGCCACGGCCTCGCCATTGTCTTGAGAAATCAGCACTCCATTATGACGACCTGGCATATCAGGCTTGACCGGGCCGTAATCATCGAATACGTGTGAGATAAGTCCGGTGCCACGGGTCATGGTCATGAAATCACCTTGAAAACCAATCAAACTACGTGCTGGAATACGATACTCCAAACGCACGCGTCCCCTTCCATCTGATTGCATGTCCTGCAAATCGCCGCGCCGACGGCCTAACTCTTCCATTACCGCACCCTGGTTTGCCTCTTCAACGTCCACAGAGAGCATTTCATACGGCTCACATTTTTCACCATTAATTTCACGAAACACCACACGTGGTTTAGATACCGCTAATTCAAAGCCTTCCCGACGCATATTTTCCAACAGAATGGTCAGGTGCAATTCGCCACGTCCTGACACCAGGAAAGAATCTGTCTCATCTGTTTCTTCCACGCGCAATGCCACATTAACCAACAATTCTTTAGTCAAACGATCTTTAATCTGACGGCTAGTAACAAACTTGCCTTCTTGTCCTGCCAAGGGAGAGCTGTTCACTTGGAAGGTCATGGTCAACGTAGGCTCATCCACCTTAGGCATAGGTAAAGCTTCTGGCTGGTTAATATCGGCCAAGGTAACACCAATACCGATATCTTCGATACCGTTGACCAGAATGATGTCGCCAACACCCGCTTCTTCCATCTGTACCCGCTCTATACCACGGAAGCCCAACACCTGATTGACCCGCGCTTTCTTCGGCGGTTTATCGCCATTCAGCACCATAACCTCTTGACCAGGCTTAATTCGCCCCCGCGAAACACGCCCAACACCAATGCGCCCAACAAAGCTGGAGTAATCCAGCGCAGAAATTTGGAATTGCAGCGGTCCATCCATATCGCCAACTGGCGCCGGCACATGCTTTAACACGGTATCAAACAACGGACGCATATCCTTGCTTGGATTCGCCAAATCTAATGTCGCGAAACCATTCAATGCTGAGGCATAGACTACCGGAAAATCCATTTGCGCTTCGGTTGCGCCAAGTTTATCAAACAAATCAAAGGTATGATCCACCACCCACTCTGGCCGCGCACCGGGGCGGTCAATCTTGTTAATCACTACTATAGGACGCAAACCCAGTGCCAGCGCCTTACGTGTAACAAAACGGGTTTGCGGCATCGGGCCTTCCACGGCATCTACCAGCAATAACACGCCGTCTACCATCGACAAAACTCGTTCCACCTCACCACCAAAGTCGGCATGCCCTGGTGTGTCCACGATATTGATATGTACTCCTTCATATTCCACTGCGCAGTTTTTTGCCAGGATGGTGATGCCACGTTCTTTCTCAAGATCGTTGCTGTCCATCACACGCTCAGCGATATGCTGGTGCGCGGCAAAAGTGGCTGTCTGGGACAGCAGCTTGTCCACCATAGTGGTTTTGCCATGATCAACGTGGGCAATGATGGCGATATTACGGAGTGCGCGCGACATGTTTACTACCTAAGCTAGATAAAGGGCGCGCATTCTAGCATAAGCTTACTTCTAAACATTGAAATTCATTCCGAACCCTAATTATCGATCCGGCATGGTGAGGTATTAACCCCGTTCGGCCGAATCAATAAATGGTAAAAATTATTACAGCCTACGTTTCGATTACAGCCTATTTTTCAAGTAGCAAAGCTCGTCCAGATATATTTTCTGGCTATCGTTGCCCAACATGTGTACAATGCGCACTCGCTGCGATATTCGTGCAGCGAAAGCTCATCGTTTTCTGACCTCTGGCGTCTCTGACGCGTCTTGCTTTTACCGGTTAGCGACGATGTTTTGCGCTGGTAGAGTCTATGATCTCCCTACTAAATTTTAGTGTGTGGCTTTAGCCACGCATGCGCTTTGATTTAATCATTTGAATGAAGGAACAATCGTGTCTATTGAAAACACAGCTACACCTATTAAAGTTATTACTTTTGCCTCCTTGGGATTAAACCCTTTAATCCTTAATGCCGTGGAAGAGTCTGGCTATACCGTGCCCTCGCCCATTCAGGCCGAAGCCATTCCTGAAGTGATGGCGGGTCACGATCTGATGGCATCTGCCCAGACTGGTACCGGCAAAACTGCCGCTTTCATACTACCGGCATTACACCGCATCGCTGAACCTGCTGCCGTGCGTAGCAAAGGCCCACGCGTGCTGGTACTAACCCCAACGCGCGAGCTGGCGCAACAGGTTTCAGACGCCGCCACTAAATACGGCAAAAACATGCGCCTGAAAGTGGTGAGCATTCTTGGTGGCATGCCCTACCCGCTACAAAACAAATTACTATCCAGCCCAGTCGATATTTTAGTGGCCACTCCGGGACGTTTAATTGATCACATCGAGCGCGGCCGTATCGATTTCTCACGCCTCGAAATGTTGGTGCTGGACGAAGCCGACCGCATGCTGGACATGGGTTTCATTGATGACGTGGAGCGCATCGCCGCAGCCACCCCGGCCACGCGCCAAACGCTACTGTTCTCCGCCACACTGGATGGTGTAATTGGTAACCTGGCAAAACGGCTGCTCACAAATCCAAAGCGCATAAGTGTCGCAGCTACACAGGCACGCCACGAAAATATCGAACAACGCCTAATGTATGTGGACGACATGGCACACAAAGGCCGTTTGCTGGATCACTTGCTGCGTGATACGGGCTTGAATCAAGCATTGGTATTCACCGCTACGAAACGCGACGCTGATGCTTTGGCTGACCAGCTGCTGTCCCAAGGACATTCTGCTGCCGCGCTACACGGCGATATGAACCAGCGCGAACGTAACCGCACATTGGTTAGCCTACGCCGTGGCCAAGTGCGCATTTTGGTAGCGACTGACGTGGCGGCACGTGGCATCGATGTTCCAGGTATTTCCCATGTAATCAATTTTGACCTGCCCAAGGCCGCCGAAGACTACGTGCACCGTATCGGCCGCACCGGTCGCGCTGGATCTTCCGGTATTGCAGTATCGTTCGCATCCAACCGCGATGCCGGAAACCTGCAAAAAATCGAACGCTACACCGGGCAGAGTATAACCGCCCATATCGTTGCAGGTCTGGAACCCAAATTTAAACCGCGTTCACAACCCTCCAGCACACGTGGCAAACCCGGCGGATTCGGGCGCCACACTTCCCCTGATAGCCGCCATACTCATACCGATGGCGCTCGACGTGAGGGTCAATCCCACAACCGTTTCGGCGCCAATGCACCACGGCGTAATGGCAATACCGGCAATACGAGTCCTGCTGGCCAGGAACGTCGTCCGATAAGCAACTTCTCGAACGGGCGCGGCTACAACAACGGCAACCGTTAAGCATTAAACGTTTCTTCGCTAAAAGCAAAAAGGCATGCCTAAGCATGCCTTTTTTGTTTCTGCTGGTAATCACGCTGTTGAGCCGCCTCTAAAAATTCAGAGTTCGCCCAAATGTCAAGTGCAAAAAGAATTTTCAATCTGCTGATTGCTCCACTTCCGCAACGCAATAGCTGGGAATAAAGTGGTTTAAAAGAAGCAAACCTGTGCAGTAGATTGCTCGGATAGCTGCTTTTTTAAAGGTATCCTGTTGTGCTGACAGCCGCTATCCACTATGCTTGCCACCGTTTATTCTTAAAATCTAAGCAATTATGCCCGTCAGCATCAAGACCCCCCAGGAAATAGAAAAAATGCGCATCGCAGGCCGCTTGGCCAGTGAAGTGCTGGACTACATCACACCTTTTATACAAGCCGGTGTTACTACTGGCGAAATTGATCGCCTTTGCCATGATTACATGGTAAATATTCAGCAATGTATTCCTGCGCCTCTCAATTACGCGCCACCAGGACATGCACCCTATCCGAAATCTATTTGCACCTCAATCAATCATCAGGTATGCCATGGCGTACCAGGTGAAAAAAAACTCAAAAACGGCGATATCCTAAATATTGATGTCACCACCATCAAACAAGCTTATCACGGCGATACCAGCCGCATGTTCCATGTCGGCGAAACCTCCATCCAGGCAAAACGGCTATGCGAAACCACTTATGAGGCAATGTGGCGAGGCATCCGCGTAGTCAAACCCGGCGCATATTTAGGTGATATCGGCCACGCCATCCAAAGCTTTGTCGAAGCGCTGGGCTACAGCGTGGTACGCGAATTCTGCGGCCATGGCATCGGCAGGGGATTTCACGAAGAACCACAGGTATTACACTACGGCAAGCCTAAAAGTGGTTTAAAACTGGAAGCGGGCATGATCTTCACCATAGAGCCGATGATTAACGCAGGCAAGGCTGGCATCACTCAACTCGGCGATGGCTGGACCATCGTGACCAAGGATCACAGTTTGTCGGCTCAGTGGGAACATACCGTTCTGGTAACCGAATCCGGCTTTGAAGTGCTGACAGTTTCTGCTGGATCTCCACCTCCTCCTAAATAAGTCGTGCAAAACGCCGCTGAAATCCGCCAGAGCTTGCGTGCTGCGCGATTATTCCTGCAACAGGATTATGAACGTCACGCGCAACCAACCCGTCTGCTGCGCGCCCATGCCAAGCTGGTAGATGAGCATTTACGCATGACATGGCAACTCCTCGCCATGCCGCCAAATCTAACGCTCGTAGGCGTAGGCGGCTATGGGCGTAGCGAGTTATATCCCAAGTCCGACATTGACTTATTAATTCTGTTGCCGGAGGAACCGGATTCAGTATTACAACAACATTTGCAGGAACTGGTTGGCCTGCTGTGGGACATTGGCCTAGAAGTCGGCCATAGCATCCGTACCGTTGCTCAATGCGTAGAGGAGTCGGTCGATATTACGGTACAGACCAATCTGTTAGAAGCACGTTTAATTATCGGCGCACCCCAATTATTTGAGGAAATGGTCAGTACGCTGACACAACATCTTGATCATCGCGCTTTCTACCTTGCCAAACAGAACGAGCAACAGCGGCGCCACGCTCGTTTCATCGATGCGGACTACAACCTCGAACCCCACTTAAAAGAAAGTCCTGGTGGCCTGCGCGATTTACAGACCGTGCTGTGGATTAGCCACGCCTGCAATTTGGGCGACACTTGGCGTGAACTAGCCAAGGCAGGCATGATTACCGAGCCTGAAGCGCGCGCCATCGCGCGTCACGAAGCTCTGCTGCAAAACCTGCGCATTCGCCTGCATTATTTAGCCAGGCGGCGTGAAGATCGCCTGCTATTCGATTACCAAACCGAATTGGCGAAACAAATGCACATCACTGCTACAGGTGTGCGCCGTGCCAGCGAACACATGATGCAGCGCTACTATCGCACTAAACAAGCTGTATTACAACTTAATGACGTGCTATTGCAAAATTTGCATACACACCTGTTCCCCGAAGCGGGCACAAACCATCCACTAAATACGCGCTTTATAACACGCGATAATTTGCTCGAGGCACGTGACGAAGCCCTGTTCGAACGCGAACCATCTGCCATTATGGAAAGTTTTCTGTTACTGGAACAACATCCACGTCTGAGCGGATTTTCTGCCCCCACTTTACGTGCTCTGTGGCGGGCACGTCATAAGATCGATGCTGCATTCCGACGCGATGCACACAATCGTGCATTGTTCATGGCTATCCTGCGCCAGCCGCACGGCCTTACCCATGCGCTGCGACGCATGAATCAAAATGACATTCTGGGCCGCTACCTACCTGCGTTTGGCCGCATCGTCGGGCAAATGCAGCATGATCTGTTTCATGTTTACACTGTAGACGAACACATCCTGATGGTGGTGCGTAATCTGCGCCGTTTAACCTTGGCAGAACACGCGCATGAATACCCTCTGTGTAACAAGTTGATCAAAGATTTCGCGCGCGTCGAGATGCTGTATATCGCTGGGTTGTTCCACGACATCGCCAAGGGGCGCGGCGGCGACCATTCAATACTGGGGTGTGCGGACGCTGCACGCTTCTGCAAACAACACGGGCTAACGCTAGAAGATACCGACTTGGTGGTATGGCTGGTAGAACATCATCTAACAATGTCCGCCACCGCACAAAAACAAGATTTGTCCGATCAGGACGTGATCGCGGCCTTTGCTGCAAAAATAAAAAATGACCGCTACCTAGTAGCGTTGTACCTGCTAACCGTAGCCGATATTCGTGGCACCAGCCCCAAAGTGTGGAATGCCTGGAAGGGCAAGTTACTTGAAGATTTATTCTGGGCAACGCGCCGCTATATGGTTGACGGCAAGATTGCCGATCAGGTCGGTGAAATCCGTACACGCACACTGGAAATACTAAGCTTATATGCGATTGATCCTGAAGTACATGAAACACTGTGGGCGCAACTAGACGCAGAGTACTTCCTACGCCACGAACCGCAGGAAATTGCTTGGCACACTCGCCTCTTGGCAAATCAAGTCAATAGCGACAAAGCCATCGTCAAGACACGTTTAAGCCCCATCGGGGAAGGCATTCAATTGATGGTATATAGCCCCGACCAGCCTTATATTTTTGCGCGCATCTGCGGTTTTTTTGAGCGGCTGAACTACAACATCATGGAGGCAAAGATCCACACCACCCAGCACGGTTATGCGCTGGACAGCTTTCTGGCAATGGATGCAGGCAACAGCAAACCAGCATATCGCGATGTAATGAATTACATAGAATATGAACTGTCACGCGAGATAGCCACCGCCAATGAACCCTCCGCACCAAAATCCGCCAGAATATCCCGCCAGCTCAAACATTTTCCCATCACGTCCGAAGTTAATATAACCTCAGATGATAAAGGCAACTATCTGCTTTCCATCATCGCCGGTGACCGTCCCGGCCTGTTGGCGCGGATCGCACATGTACTGGCGCGGCATGGCATAGCCATACGTAGCGCCAAGATCAACACTCTGGGCGCGCGCGCCGAGGACACCTTCCATATAGCCAGCGCAGCGTTAATTCAACCACAAGCAACTACAGCACTACGCGAAGAACTGTTACGGCAGATTACTTAAATGTTATCCGGGAGAATACGTAGTATCAGAGAAAGATTAAGGACGGGGCTGTGGCGAGTGATACATATTTTCCCACTTGCCTTAATTTAAAGACAGGAATTGTGCATACGGCATCATTGGTCAGCATGAGACACGTGATCATTATCAACACGAACCCGATCCCCAATTTTTATATCACTAACACTACTTTGAGTAACTGTGTAAATAGTGCCGTTACTCAACCGAACGCGAACACGATGCCCCTCTCGATTTGTAGTTTGTATCCGTTTTTCAATTTCGCGACCGGCAATAGCGCCTCCGACCGCACCAGCAACTGTGGCTGCTGCCTGACCTTTTCCGCTGCCAACTTGATGCCCCAACAGACCGCCCACCGCACCCCCAACTAAGAGTCCGGTAATATTTTTACCATCATCGGAAATTTTAATGGTCTCTATATCTTCAACTACGCCATAACCAATAAAACTGGAAGATGATGAAGTGGGTAACCCTGAAGATGTACTGATCGGCGCGGCAGGATTGCTACTGTTGGCACAACCTCCCAATAACGTCACAACTGCCATAGCACTTATTAAAATAATTTGTATCGATTTCATTTAGCGCCCCTAAATAAGCCAGCATAGCCGCATTTTAAAGGTTGGATTATAAAACCTCAGTAGAGACCAAATCATTCGCTAAATCACAACAAAAAAGCGTGCGTGTCCTAACATACACACGAAGAATTCACGCTATTACTTTTTATCGCCATTAGCCGCATCTTGAATTTTATCTCCCGCCTTTTCAATTTGCTCTCCTACTTTTTGAGTAGCTTTGTCAATTTCCTTACCGGCACTTTCAGCAGGACCCTCATGTTTCTGGCAACCCCATAACGCCAACATTAGGGCACTTACTGTTAATGCCGCAACAGTATATTTTTTCAATTTCATCATTTGGTTAAACTCCCTGAATACATTACATGTCGGATAAATGATGTGTTTTCACATCCATTTTCATTTAGTTATAAAAACATCGAACCGATAATATATTTGCTACTTACTAATCTCATGACCAATAACTCCCCCAACTGCGGCACCACCAATCGTCCCTGCTGCGCTGCCTCCTGTAAGTACCGCACCGCCAATTGCGCCTGCCCCAGCACCGATAGCTGTATTTTTACCCTGCGTTGACATACCGGAGCATCCACCTAAGCCCAAAAACATAACTGTGATTAATGTATTTACTGCAACTTTATGTATTGTTTTCATGTTAGTTCCTTTTTAGTTATATAAATTAATCATAGCCACGAACACTAAGCCAACCGATTTTCCGTAATGAATTTTAGCCACAGCCAAACATTTACTATTAACATCCCATTAGCTATTTTTAACCTACATCATCAATCTCCCACTGGCTTCCCGTCGCAATTCTTTACATACTTCCAAACTCTGTTCAATACGCTCTGGCATTTAAATTATTTTTTAATTATTTACGCGCAGTTTCATACAGTGGCATGACGGTCGGCAGCAACTTTTCAATCTGTCGAATACGGGTTGCATCAGCTGGATGGCTGCTCAACAATTCAGGTGAGCGCTGACCGTTTTTGCCATTCATCATTTTCTGCCACAATGAAACCCCTGCGCGTGGGTCGTAACCTGCCCGCGCACTTAATTCCAAACCAATTTGATCAGCCTCGGTCTCGTCAGTACGGCTAAATTTGGTTGCGACCAATGCCTGATAAGCAGAACCAACCAAATCTGCCGCCCCCCCACCTAAACCTAACAATGCCGCGCCAACATTAATTGTAGTATTGGCAACCATTGCCTGGGACACCTGTTCACGGGAATGCTCGCGCAAGGCGTGGGCAATCTCATGCCCCAATACAATTGCAATTTCATCATCGGTTAGCTTTAACTCATTGATCAATCCAGAATAAAAAATTATTTTACCGCCAGGCATACAGAATGCGTTAAGCTGTTTGTCACTAATTATGTTGGTTTCCCACTTCCAATTTAGCGCATCAGAACGAAATATTGCAGTATGTGGTTTGATGCGATTGGTAATTGCAAATAACCGTTCCAGCATCGCACGATCTTGGTTAAGCGTCCCTTTTTTTTCTGCTTCTTCCTTTAGCTTGCTATAGCTTTGTTCGGCAACTTGCTCCAACTGCTGTGAAGAAACAAGCATGAGCTGAGAACCCTTTACGCCGACTGCACCGCCAGAAGTAGTGGTTTTGCATCCGCCGAATGCAGTCACTGACAAACCGATCAATACTGCCGAATAAATCCTATTATTAAACATGCTTTCCTTTACGATTCTTGCCTGTCTATCACAATATTTTGCATCATGACGAGCTGCCGAATCGTCCTATACAAAAACCCAAAAGAATTAACGACGATTCAGAAGCAGCCCGATCACTGCCCCAATTCCAACAGCTACACCTATGGCACGCCAAGGATTTTCATGAACATAATTATCAGTGGCCCGAACTGCCACCTTGGTAGTTTCAATTGCAGTTTCTTCAATATGGCGCAGCCTATCTTTGGCTACCTTCAAATTTGATTCCATCTTTGCGCGTAAAGCATTAGCTTTATCGCCACCTTCATCGATTACAGATTTCAACAATTGCTCACCTTCATTTACAACGGCATTGAAATCTTTGATTAAATCATTTTTTAAAGCCTGGTTAATATATTGAGTCATAATACGCTCCATTTCTTATTAAAAATAATATACTTAAATAGTGTACAGCTAAAAAATTGCCAAGTATTTAGAAATATATATTTAATCTATTACTAATAATAAATACAGTCGGTTCGGTAGCGAACATAATTGTGATTTTTAAAGGTGTCCTTTATAGATAAATTCATTTTTTAAATAATATGTATATTAGTTTACATCCGCCCATTTATTACAAGTAAAGTCTGACAGGCTTCCTAGGAGTCATTTTTAGATGTGAGCACCCGTAATGCTGCGGGGATGCCACTCTTGTCCTGACCGACATAAAGTGTGACATGCGGATAAGGAATCTCTATGCCTCGAGCATCAAACGCCGCCTTTAATCGACGCAAAAATTCGCGGCGCACCCCCCACTGTTCAAGCGGGATTACTTTAAAACGGCAACGTAGCACTACCGCTGAATCCCCCCAATCCTGAACACCGGCAATATCAATGTCCTCGACCATCTTGGCTGCATACTCCGCCGAGGCTCGCATTTCCGAACCTACTTTCCGCATGACATCGAAGGCTTCATCAATGCTTTCCCGGTAAGCAATATTCACATCAATTACCGCATATGCGTAGCCTCGTGATTTGTTGGTAACAGTAGTAATCAGTCCATTGGGAATAAAATGGACACTGCCTTCAAAGTCGCGCAGAAGAATATAGCGGAGCGTAACCTTTTCCACTACACCAGTCTTACTGCTTACTTCGACAACATCACCTTCGTGGATCTGATTTTCCAGTAGAATGAAAAAACCGTTAAAGTAATCCTTGATCAGACTTTGCGCGCCAAAACCAACAGCAATACCGGCTACGCCAGCGGCACCGAGAATAGGAGCGATAGACACGCCCAATTCGCTTAAGATCATCATACCGGCGATCAGGGTAATCAATGAGCTGATCACATAACGAGATACATGTGCCAACGTATCAATGCGACGAATGTTTTCAGCCGTAGTGGCCCGCACCCCGATATGGACACGAAATGTTTGAATCAACTTACGACTTATTCTAAGTAATAGCCAAGCAAACAGAAGAATTACGGCTACGTGGATCAGCGCGGCTGCGATAGGCGGAACGTCGCGCACGTAGGCAAGGTCAAAAACATTCATGCTCTTTATCTTTATTTTTACTGCAATTATTTTGCTTTAAATCGTATCTTCGCCATGCCAGATAACTCATCTAAAGACGCTCCTGTAATTGGTGTACTAAAAAATAGTTAAATATATTGTCGAACCGCGCTTTTTATTGATGGCTGTACTTAAAATTAATTTATCAGATATCACTCGCCCACTAACTCTGCGCGAATCAAACGAAGTAGTAGATCGTCAAAAGTGTAAAAGCCGATATCGCAAGTTATCAATTGGGATAGTGCAAAGACCACACCTGTGCCAAATGCCTCACGTCTAATTGATGAATGAACAAGGCGAACAGTCTGGTGGGGAAAACCAAAAATCACTTCATGATGGCCGACAATCCCACCTAGCCTTAGCGAAGTGATATGTTCATCGTCAATACATAATGTTTCCGCGATCTTGCGGGCCGTACCTGAAATTTCGGGTTTCTCTTTGAAATGCTGTTCAAGAACCTCTACGTCAGCGAAAGGCGCAATCTTACGCAAGAGATTGGCCGCGACAAGAAGAAAATTAATGCCCAGGGTGATGTTAGGGGAGCACATTACGCGAATATCGCGTCCCAAACTATGCACATAATTCAATTCACTTTCCGAATAAGCCGATATCGCAGTGACCAGCATAATGCGCCGGTTCCGAATAACCTCACCATAAAGATGCACAGTCTCACTGGACGAGAAATCGACTAATGCATCAACAGGATGCTGATCAAACAATGATTCAAACGAGATTTGTTCAGTTCCAATAATTGGAACCGCAGCATTCAGTTGAAATTGAGAATCAACACTAATAGAACGACGAACAATCCAACACAACTCAAAACGTGGGTCTTCAGTTATTACAGTGGCCACTGCTTTGCCTGCCTTACCATAGCCGATAAGGCCGACACGAATTTTTTGGTTCAAAACAAACCCCCTTTAAGATACCTGTTAACCCTCTACTGGTGGCGAAACACACATAGACTTTGGTTGGACATAAGATGACAATGTCCGGTTCAATTCACGGCATCAAAAGTTATCGTTAAATCAGCAGCACAGATTGACTTGGGTGCTTCAAGCAACAATCTTTGGTTAGCTTGTGTCGATTTTTCCAATATTCTGTGTCATATTGAAAAGCTGGCGCTCCACTTCAAGCAACTAACAATAAAAATATAGAGAGGTTTAAATACTGAATATACGCAATCATCTATGGCCAAATCCTATGAGAAGGCATCAACCCGTTCAGATTTTTTGAGTTGCCCTGCATGGCTAGCTTACTGTCGCTTACAGAGCGACAATTACGGGGCTGAGACACACAAAACCAACTAGAGTATTAGCTAAGCTGCCTGCACTGAAATTTCATCGCGCTGAGCAATAATACGGTTGCGCCCATCCACATACACCAGTTGGGGATGAAATTTCTGCAACTCCAGTTCGGTATACATTGCGTAAGTTGCGATGATTAGAATGTCGCCTGGATTGGCCTTATGCGCCGCGGCGCCATTCACGGAGATGACGCCGGAGCCGCGTTGTGCGCGGATGGCATAAGTGGTGAAACGCTCACCATTAGTGACGTTATATATATCGATCTGCTGGTATTCACGGATATCAGCGGCATCCAATAAATCCTCATCGATCGCACACGAGCCTTCATAATGCAATTCCGAATGCGTCACATGCACTCGATGCAATTTGGCTTTGAGCATAGTTCTTTGCATTGCGTTACCCCCTACGGGAGAACAAGGGCAGGCATTATACTAAGGACGCATCTATAAATCCAAATTTCGCCCCAGTACTATATCACCAAGCAAGTTTTTAATTTATGTACCACATCATGCGTTGCGCTTAAGTTTCTTACGTACCTTCATTTAAAAAATACTTTATTTGCCTTCAGCTCGCCTTGTATTTATATAAACGACATCTAAATTACCCATCTCTCAAGACCTCCAGATTATCTATAAGTCGAGTCTTTCCCAACCAAGCCGCAGCCAATATGACCAGATTACACTCATATGCGGTAGGCTCAGCCAAGTTGGCTTGGCTGCGTATCGTCACATAGTCGACCTGCCAACCGCGCGCGCTAAGCACTTCCATAGCTTGCCGTTCCAACTTAAAGAAATTCGTTGCACCATCCATAATAGCCAGACGAATCCCAACAAGATTTTGGTAGAGAAAAACTGCTTCCGCTCGCTCCGCAAGATTCAAATACTGGTTGCGCGAACTCAACGCCAGACCATCCGATGCACGCACAGTTTCACCGCCGATAATCTCTACTGGCAGATTTAATTGTGCTGCCATTTGGCGCATTAAATACAACTGTTGATAATCCTTCTTGCCAAACACCGCGATACGCGGCTGCACAATATTGAACAGCTTCAACACTACCGTCGCCGCACCACGAAAATGACCGGGGCGGAAAGCACCGCATAACTCATTGGCGACGGGCGGTAATTCCACTGTTACTCGCTGCGGCTGCGGATATAAATCACGCTCGCTCGGCGCAAATACCATATCCACCCCGCACTGTTCCAACATTTTGCAATCTTGCTCGAGTGTTCGCGGGTATTTGGAATAATCCTCGTTTACGCCAAACTGTAGCGGATTGACAAATATGCTTACCACCACAAACTGGCCATGCTGGCGCGCAATCTGCACCAGATCAAGGTGCCCTTGGTGCAGATTGCCCATGGTCGGCACAAAGGCGATGCCAGTTACACCTCGCAAATGTGCGCGTAGTTCGGCAATGGTGTGAGTCACTAGCATCAATACCCCTTACAAATTGTTTCCTCTTCAGAAGCTGTGTTCCGCGCCAGGAAAGGCGCCTGATTTCACCTCAATCACAAAACGCTTCACCCCATCGGCAATGCCTTCCGCACCCTGCATATAGCTCTTCACAAAGCGTGCTTTTTTGCCTGGGTAAATATCCAACATATCGTGCAACACCAGCACTTGGCCGGAACAAGCCGCGCCTGCGCCTATGCCTATGGTAGGAATAGAAACATTGGCGGTAATTTCTGCGGCCAGCAGCGCTGGCATAGCTTCCAACACCACCAGTCCAGTCCCGGCCTGCTCGATTATTACTGCATCTTGCAACAGACGCTGCGCGTCGGCGTCATTCTTACCTTGCACACGGTAACCGCCGATTTGGTGCACCGACTGCGGCGTAAGCCCGATATGGGCACACACTGGAATGCCACGCCCGGTGAGAAAAGAAATAGTCTCGGCCATCGCCGACCCGCCTTCGAGTTTGATCATTTGTGCGCCCGCTGCCATCAGGCGCGCGGCATTTTCAAATGTTTTTTCCGGACTGACCTGAAAGGTGCCGAACGGCATATCCGTGATTATGAATGCCTGCTTCGACCCACGCGCTACGCAAGCTGTGTGGTAAACCATCTCATCCAAGGTCACCGGCAGGGTAGTTTCATGTCCTTGCAATACCATGCCGAGCGAATCGCCCACCAGCAGCACGTCCACACCTCCTGCTTCAAGCAACGCCGCAAAGCTGGCGTCATAACAAGTCAACACAGCGATTTTTTCGCCTTTGTCGCGTAATGCCTGCAATGACGTTAATGTCGTTCGCATCATGCTCCTCTACTAAAGAATTCACGCGGCCCGCGCATCCCCTTGATACGCTGTAACAACAAAGCGAAATCCTCATCGCTATCCACAAAATTCAAATTCTCACTGTTCACGATAAATACTGGCGCCGTGTCGTAATGATAAAAGAAATCGCTATAAGCCTGCGCCAGGCTCTCCAAGTAGGAATCAGCAATCTGCCGCTCATAAGGGTTGGCACGCCTGTGCACACGTTCGACAAGAACTTCCGGCGAAGCTTGCAGGTAAATGACCAAGTCCGGTGTAGGCGCTTGCGGTGCCAAGTTGCGGTAGATGTTCTGGTATAGCGCAAATTCATCATCACTAAGATTCAAGCGGGCAAATAGCACATCCTTGTCGAATAAATAATCCGCCACGGTACTGGCGCGGAATAAATCCATCTGCGCTAAATCACGTACCTCATTAATACGTTGAAACAAAAAAAACAATTGAGTAGACAACGCGTGACGTGCAGGATTTTCATAAAATCGTGCCAAAAAAGGATTTTCCTCGGGTTTTTCCAGCAGCGTAGTCGCTTCAAAATGTTTGGCAAGGCGACAGGCTAGACTGGTCTTGCCCACCCCGATCGGTCCCTCGACCACTACGTAACGGTACTTATCAAACAACATCTACAATCCGTTCCAATTGCTGTTGTTGACAACCTAATAATGCTTCTGCCACCGCACCCACGCCAGGAATAACACAATCCGGTGCGATTTCCAGCAAGGGACGCAATACGAATGCACGCAAGTGCATCTGCGGATGAGGAATAGTCAGGCTATGCTCATGGTGACGCAAGTCATCATATAACAGCACATCCAAATCCAGTGTTCGCGGTGCGTTACGAAATTCCCGCGTGCGGCCACACTCGCGTTCCAGTCCAAGAAGCGCGTCCAGCAGGGCGCGCGGACTCAATGTCGTTTCCAATTGCGCTACCGCATTTATGAAATCTGGCTGTTCGATATAACCTATTGGCGCACTACGGTAGAACGAAGAGCTCGCCAATACTCGGGTATGTGGCAAACTGGCTAACGCCCGCAAAGCATATGATACCTGTTCGCACGGGTCGTCCAAGTTACTGCCCAAGCCAATGAAAGCCGTATGCTTGGAATTCATTTTTAAATATGCCTTATACGATTTCAGCAGGATATGTGCAGTAAGCGATATTTATCGCATTTTAACGGAAGTTAGCAGGCAAAATTTCGTGTATCGCTTATTTTCCCATCCGTAAATACAGGTTTCCTTGGTACCCATCATTTAATAGGCAGTTCCGCCTGTACCGTCGTGCCCGATTTCTTGCGGCGACGGCGCTTCTTGACCACTTCGTCAGGCAATAGCATTTCAGCACGGCGTTCGTCCTTGGCATCCTGAAACTCATCCCACCACAAACCCAGTTGCGAATCCACCTCGCCACTTTCACAGCGCAGTAGCAAAAAATCATAAGCGGCGCGAAAATGTGGCTGAGATAACAAGCGAAATGGCCGCTGCCCACCGCGCTGCCCAAAACGAGGTTGTAATAACCACAGATCCTTCATGACCGCATCATAACGGCGCGGGATGGCGAGCTGCGCGTGCTGCCTACTAAGCACCTCGTCCATCGCTGCATGTAGCGCTGCGACTGGACGTTCGCCTGCTTCTTGATGCACTTTCCAAGCTGACAGTACATGGTGCCACAATAGCGCAGCAAACATAAAAGCAGGCGATACAGATTTTTCATCACGAATACGCTGATCGGTATTCTGCAAAGCCAGCATGACGAATTTTTCGCCCAAAGGCTGTTTCAATATCACGTCCAACATCGGCAACATTCCATGGTGTAAATCCATAGACCGCAGTTTCTTGATGCACTCCAACGCATGGCCCGATAGCAGCAGCTTAAGCATTTCATCCAACAAGCGGGCCTGCGGCACATTACCCAGCAAGTCTTTCATTTTTGCGATGGGCGCGGCAGTAGCAGCCTCCAGCTTCATGCCCAGCTTGGCCGACAATCGCACCGCGCGTAGCATGCGCACTGGGTCTTCGCGGTAACGCACGGCTGGATCACCGATCATGCGCAAGGTATTGGCGCAGATGTCAGCATAGCCATTGTGGTAGTCGTAAATTTCCTGACTGGACGGATCATAAAATAACGCGTTAGCAGTAAAATCGCGTCGCGCCGCGTCCTGTTCTTGGTCGCCAAATTCATTGTCACGCAACAACCGTCCATGTTCATCAGTTTCTGCATCTTCGCTCTCTATCTTGCGGCGAAAGGTGGAAGTCTCAACAGTTTCCTCGCCGAACAATACATGCACCAACCGGAAGCGCCGCCCGATGATGCGCGAACGACGGAACACGCGGCGCACTTCTTCCGGCGTGGCGTCAGTTGCAATATCGAAATCTTTAGGGTGGCGATTGAGCAATAAATCGCGTACCGCGCCGCCCACGACGAAAGCCGTGTAGCCCGCCGCCTGCAAACCATCAGTCACCCTGCGTGCAGCGGGGCTAATGCCATCGCGGCTAACGCCATGTACATCGAAGGGGATGATGTGACAATTTCCTACTATCCGAGTGCGGACAGATTTTCCGAACATGCGCTTGAGCAGTTTTTTTATCATTACTCTCTACTGTGACAGAAATGCCGCAACAAACCGCGACAAAATTAGGAGCACGGATTATACACCCGCTACAAACCAGCGTTCGCCCTCCAGGGATAGCTCGCGTAACGGGCACTGATACAGCGCCTCCAAGTGTGCGCGCGTCAGCAACTCTTGCGCTGTACCATGCAGCGCATGGCCATCAGCAAACAACAGCAACACATGATCGCAGCAGCGTTGCGCCCAAAGGGTGTCATGCAGCACCATCATAAGCGCGCAGCCTTGCTCCTTCAACTGGCTGAACACCTGCATCGTCTGTGCCTGATGGCGCAAGTCAAGATGCTGCAATGGCTCATCCAGCAAATAACACTGTGCCTGCTGCGCCAGCGCCTGGGCAATTGCAGCACGCTGCTGCTCACCCCCTGACAATGTATTGTATGGTCGTTGTGCCAGCCCTTCCAACTCCATCTGCGCCAAAGCCTGCTGTGCCAGTGCTTCATCCTGTGCGTTGTAACCGAACAACGAGGTGCGATAGGGAAAGCGGCCCAGCAATACATATTCCTGCACACTCCCCCAGAACTCACCGCCTTCATTTTGCAGCAACACCCCAAGATGTTGCGCGAGGTTGCGTCGAGTATGGGCGGCCAGTGCCACACCATTCCAATTCACCATGCCAGACTGTAGCATATGCAAACCGGCCATCGTGCGCAGCAAGGTAGTCTTACCCACCCCATTCTGCCCTAACACGCCCCAACATTCACCTGGACGAATCGTCAAATCAAGTTCACGGCATATCACCTTGCCGCCTATTGCTACCGTGAGTTTATGCGTTTCCAAAACCGGATTATTAAATGCTTGTTGCATCAGCTCCGCCGACTCAATAACCACAGCAATACCGGCACGCCCAGCAGCGCTGTGAATATACCCACAGGCAATTGCAGCGGCGACCACACCATACGTGCCAACGTATCGGCCAACACCAAAAAGCTGCCGCCCAATAATATCGACGATGGAATGAGCCAGCGGTGTGCGCTAACACCGAGGAGGCGAATAGCATGCGGCATCATCAAACCGACAAAACCTATGCTGCCGCCGAGTTGCAGCGCCATCACAGTAAGCACGGCAGCGGCAAAATACAATCCTACCTGCCACTGACCAACCGCCACCCCCAGTGCCGCCGCCTTGTCCAGTCCGCCCGCCAACACATCCAGCCCGCCGGATAGCACCGTGGCACACAGCCCCACTGCCAGCAGCACAAACCAGGCAAATGGCAAGCCTTGCGAATGCGATAAGTCCCCCATCAGCCAGAACAACATGCCCTTCACTTGCTCACCCTGCGCCAATGTCAGCAGCAGGCTGATCAGCGCGCCACAACCGGCAGAAAGCACCACGCCGGTAAGCAGCAGGCGGTAGATGTTTCGTTCGCCGTGTCGAAAACCCAAACCAAATACCGCGACTATAGCCAGCAATGCGCCCGTAAATGAAGATAGCTGCGTGGTAGCCAACCCCGCGCCGAGCAACATAGCGGCCAGCGCACCCACCGCCGCGCCACCGGAAATACCAAGAATATAAGGATCTGCCAGCGGATTGCGCAACAGCGCCTGTAACAGCACACCGGACAAAGCCAGCAGCCCACCACAGACAAACGCCGCCAGCACACGGGGCAAACGCAACTGCCACAACACCTCTGTTGCAGTGTCCTCGTTATTGCCCAACAAAGCGTACCACACCTCAATCGGCGCGAGCGGCAACGAACCGTTCATCAGGCCAAAGCCAAAACTCAACGGAACTGTGCATAGCAGCAGGGAAAAAAGGGCTCGTGGGGACATTATTTATTTGACAAACGATATCGGGAGGCGAGGCTACCCCCGCCATTTTCCCACACCACGGGAATCGCCATCACTTCATGAAGGCCGAACAGCTCAACAATACCCGTGGGGATAAAAACATGGTAATCATAGGTATCGCGATGACGGCAACAACAAGGTGAACTTTCTTTGGCATGTAACAACCTTTGGAAAAACCCTAATGTTCGGATTATTCCGCTACCTAATTCAACAAGTATCTGACCAGTGCTTTAGCTTGCCTTACATCTGCCTGAATAGATGTGAGAATTTCCTGCTAACTGCAATTTTTTCAAACCTGTCGTGCAAGGTCAGAGAGACTTTACCCAGTAGATCGTAATGCGCTGAAACGATTTGCCGTGCGTTCACGACTGTGCCGCGATGCACTTGCCAAAATTGTTCTGCATCAAGTTGCTCGATCAATTCCTTGAGTGGGGTACGCAATAACAACTCGGCATCACGTGTTAGCACGGTGGTGTATTTGTCAGCAGACTGAAAATAACACACTTCTTCAACCGCCACCATGCGCACCGACTGTCCAACCTGTACACGCAACCAACGCAGCTATTCACTTTTTTCGGGGGGAACCGCCGCCGCCAACAATTTGTGCAAACGCGCCAGCAAAGCATCTGGTTCAGCTTTACTGCGCTGTTGCAAGCGTTCCACACAGCGCGCCAAACGCTCATCTGAAACCGGCTTTAACAAATAATCCACTGCCGCTTGTTCAAATGCCTGCACCGCATGATCGTCATACGCCGTGACAAACACCACTCGACAATCACCCGTTGCGGAACACGCTACGTTTAAGCCGCTTTGGCCCGGCATACAAATATCAAGGAACGCGATGTCAGGTTTCATTTCTATCAGCGCAGCTGTAACAGCTACGCCGTCATGCACGACTGAAATAATTTGTAATTCAGGCCATAGCTTATTCAAACGGCGACGTAAATCTTCCGCCAGATGCATTTCGTCATCAGCGATGATGGCTTTCATAAAGAGTTTCCCATTAGAAAATCCACCTTCAAACTCCTTTATCTCGGGGCGAAATCAAGTTCGCCCCTTTTTTGACAAAGGAAGGCTGGGGGTCTAATGACTAAATATCGGCTCATCGCGGTAACTCCAGCGTAGCAGTCACGCCAACTTTAGTATTATTTTCAAACGTTAACTTGCCCGCCTCACCAAATAATGTTGCCAAGCGCGCACGCACATTTGCCAAACCAGTCCCGCCAACATCGACATCACCAGACAACCCGACACCACTGTCGTTAACTTCAATACACAAACCGGTTTTTTTGATAACAGCTCGAATCACAATTTTACCGCCGCCTATCTTCAGCCCGATACCGTGACGCACCGCATTCCCAACAAGCGGTTGCAACAGCATCGGCGGGAAGACCAATCCACGGACATCTTCAGGTACGTCCATCGTCCAGCGCAAACGTTCGCCAAAACGGATTTTCAAAATCTGCAAATAATTGTCCAACATATCCAGCTCATCGCCCAAGGTGGTGCGGTCACTACGGGCACGCGTCAAGGCAACACGCAACCAATCATTGAGCCGCTCCAATAATTTTTTCGACAACAGTGGATCGTTGTCAATGAGGCTACTCACATTGGCCAAGGTGTTGAACAAAAAGTGCGGCTCAATTTGAGCTTGCAGCATTTTCAATTGCGCTTCCATTTCGCGCTTCGCGCTTTCAATTTGGCTTAACTGGCGTTGCTTCACTTCAAGGTTGAGCTGCCCGATGCGCTCAAATAAAATGAAAGTAATGCTGGCAATAATGCCGAAAAACAGCCCAATTAACAATGGCTGCAAAGCACTAGGGTAAACTTCATCACCTGATCCTGTTAGCCTAATAGCCACCGCCACACCCACCACAATACTGATCGGCAACGTCACACTCAGTGCCACGTAACGCAGCTTGCCGGGAGGCATCCGTGATAATGCCAATGAGTTAATGAGGGAGATTGAGAACCCGATACACTGCGCGAAAATGAACTCATGCCAGAACCCTTCCTTAGGCGATAACAAGGTTAATAGCCCAGCAATAGCGGTGCAATAAGCAAAAGTGGCGAGAAAACCGAACCAAATTTTTTTCATGGGTAGATTATCTTGTCGTGCCTCAGGGTAGTGCAACCTTCAAACCCAACGTGATGCTATTTGTAAACAATGAAGACGATTCTTGCCGTGTATTGCCAATGTTCTTCACACTGAGTGCAAACGCGCTCAGTCGTGTCGTCAATGTTTTTTCACCATAACCAGCAAGCGTGTTACTGCTATCAGTCATGCTATGCGTCAACATCAAACGCCAAAAGCCACTGTTTTCCATCTGATTACTGAGCCACACCAGATGCAAATAGTTGCGCCCTAACAGACGCGGAGCTAAGCCCAACGCCATTGCAGGCTGCGTAGTCGCACGTTGAAAATAAGTACGTTGTTCCGCTGCATGGTAGCCATTGCCATCGTGCAGGTATTCGGCATTCAAGGTGTTGCCATTTTCAAAGGTGTAGGCAGTACCGATCAAAAAGGTGTTGCGGCGCGGAGCGGGCGTCTGTACTGTGAACGGTTGGGCAATATCCGCCGATGATTGCAATGTGGAAACTTGTACAGATGAACCCAACTCGCCGTATAACATCAGCGCATCGTTTACTGTTCGTTGCGCGTGCGCGCCATAAAAAACCGGCAAATACGGTGCTTTAACCGCGACCACACCTGCGAACCAGCCATCACCGCGCTGATCGAATTTCGCCAACCAGCTATCGCGCCATTGGTCCGTTTGTACAGTACCGTAGCCTGAACGGACGATGCGCGCCAGATTCACACTGTTTTGCATGTTGGGAGTCCATGTGATTTTTAACGTATCCATACCAATCAAGGCGCGCATCGGATCACTGCGTCCGCTATCAAAATAGAATGGGCTGGCAGGCGAACGAAATTGCGCTGCACCCCAATTCAACACCTCTCGCCCCGCTGCAATGTTCCAGTTTTCGGCGGCCCGCACCCGCACTTGCCATTGGCTCACAAAATTCTCATTCTGCTGTTGTGTACCGAGACCATTGCGCATTTCACGCACTAAAGAGATGAGCCGCGCGGTAAAACGTATCGTCTCATTTTCAGCTTTGAGGTTGAGTCGCAGCTCTGCGACATCACTGCGTTGCGCTAAATGGGCTACTTGATTACTGGGGTTGAGTATGCTGTTGTGGCGTAAGTTCATGCTATTAGCATACCCATACAGTGTGCCGTCCCATGAAGTGCGCCAACTTGGTTCGGTGGCAGAGGCTGTCGTTGCAATGAAAAGCCATGCGAGAGAGATGACCTTTATTAAAAAATAGAACACGTCATTCCCATTGTCACAGGAATAACGTTGCTAATTTAACCCTTCGCTTGCCCTCAGGTAATTTGTCTGAAAGAAGCCAGGCAACACAAATATTTTGCCCGTTATGCGAAAAATATTTTCTTGCGAGACTCCCGCTTTTGCGGGAATGGCAGCGAACTGAATTCACTGCAACTGTCCCAAACCAAACTCCGACGTAGGTACTTTTTTAACTTTAACCGTACTAAATTCCATCGTCGTCTCAGCATCAATCAACGCGTAATGGATAATCATTTTACTGACAAAAGGTATGCGCTTGCCTTCGTACTCGATGATGTTGTTATACGTAAAATTCGCCGTTTTGATGAGCTTGCCGCTCACAGATTTAAACTCGGCTTTGACACCTACCCCACGCTTGATTGAAACCTAATAGCGAATCTTGTCGTAAATGGTCCGTTTATGTTTCGAACTTAAATCCAACACGTAGCATTCTTCGCCCTCCGACGTTTCATCCACATTCAACTGCGCTTCATAATCCGCCGCATAGTTGGTTGCCGCAATATCGCCGTTAGATGCCTGTCCATTCATGCGCTGGCGGGGTGAGATGGGAATAGGCTTTGATAAACCGGGCTTGGTCAGCCACATATTACGGCTCACCTGCAATATCTTCGGGCCTTTAAAACGCACCGGCTCAAGCGCCTCCGCCACACTTGGCTCATCCACCACTTTGACTACCAATGCCTGCGGCTCGTCCACCTTAGTACCATCACGCGAGGTAAGCTTGATGTCCCACACAATGCCTGGCAATCCACCACCGCGCGCTTGATCAGAATTTTTTAAGATATTGTTAACGTCAGGGACAGCAAAAGACGCGTTAACCAGTAAGACAGATAGCAAGCAAGCAAAAATATATTTCATGGTTAGCCTTTGGTCCTTTGCATCTTAAACATGACCCAGCGCATCGATAATCGCTTTTTTAGCGGCACGCCTGGCTGGCATATAGGCCGCCAATGTCCCAACTACAGACATCAGCACAAAGGTAAACAGTACGCGACTGGCATCCCAATCCACTTCGAGTTGAACCTCCCTAGCGCTGTTGGGTGGTACATAGGAAATTCCCGCCAAATTGACGCCCCACAAAACTGCCAGCATGATGAACAGTCCAATTACGCACCCCAATACAGTGAGCAACATCGACTCAAGTGTGAATAATTTAACTACGCTACTGCGTTTCAAACCCATAGCGCGCAATGTGCCGATTCTACGAGTACGTTCGATAACCGTCATACCCATTGAATTGGCCACACTCATAATCACGACAGTCAGAACAATACTGAAAATAAAGCCAAAGATCATGTCGAACATGCCATGTACTTGGATATAAAAATCCGACAGCTCTTGCCAAGTTTGCATCTCGACATTAAAGTGGGCTTGGCTGAACTTTTCCAGCAAATGCGTGCGCATTGCCTCGGTCTGATTCACGTCATCCAGCAAGATCGTGAGTTGATCCGCACGTCCATCCGCATCCAACAATGAACGCGCCAAAGATAACGGAACAAAAGCAAATTTATCGTTACTACCTGCGTTGCCTGTGTTAAAGCTGTGTCCAACCGTAACATCCAGCGCATTGGCTTGTCCGTTCAAGGTACTCACCAGCATCGCCGAAGGTAAGCACCACTACTACGAATTTCGTGTTACCCCCTGTATTGATGACAGGGAGCACTATAGGGAAACGACATTAAATAATGGAGGACGATGCGACGAAATGCAGATAATGTGAAGTGATCCGTATTAAATACAGCGTGAAATAACCGAGGAAATAAATATGTAATGGCACAAATCATTCAAAAACCAGCGCACAAATGCGCTGTTTTTTTGTCATGCCTACATTGAAGTCAGACCATTCGACGCACGCCATTAACTTTCCACCAACAGACACCATCAGGCCGGTTAAATTTGTGCGTTTGCAAAACCCTGCAATAACCGCCTCATAGTCGTAATGCACCAGCGCCTTCATTCTTTGCGCCGGCAATAGTTTGCTTGAGCTCAACGAAGATTTACCAATACCCAACAAGTAAGTCTACCTTGCCGGACATGCCAACAAAAAACGCACGGTTTGACGTGCGCTTTGTTGATGTAAATAATCACTTAGCCCTTTAGTCATGTACTCATAAGACTTTTACGCTCAACACCTTCAACGCAAAGTCAAAATACGCCAGCCGTGCTGTTCTGCATGCTTGCGTAATGTTGCATCTGGATCGACAGCGATTGGATTGTTCACTTTCGCCAGCAATGGCAGGTCGTTCAAAGAATCACTGTAAAAAAAGCTATCGGCAAAACTGTCCCACCCCCATCCCCGTTGCGCCAACCAGCTTTCCAAGCGGGTAATTTTGCCTTCGCGGAAACACGGCACGCCAGCCACACACCCAGTAAATTCACCGTCCTTTTCTTCCGGCTCGGTAGCAATCAGATGTTCCACGCCAAATTCCCGCGCAATCGGCGAGGTCACAAAACTATTAGTGGCAGTGATGATAACGCACACGTCCCCTGCCGCACGGTGCCGCGCCACTAACTCTTGCGCAGGCACAGTCATCATGCCGCGCACCTTGCGCTGCATGAAGTTGTCACGCCAGCCATTTAACACCTTGCGTGCATGGCGCGACAATGGTTTCAACTGGAAGTCGAGGAACTCATAAATATCCAGCGTACCCGCTTTGTATTGCTCATAAAAAGCCAAATTCTTCGCCTCAAATAGTTCGCGATCGAGCACGCCCTGTTCGATGAGAAATTGGGCCCACTCGAAATCGCTGTCACCGTTCAGCAAGGTATTGTCTAAATCAAATAGCGCAAGGTTCACACAGACTCCAAGTTAAAAGTTTGCATCACTTCTTTCAGCAATGGTATCGAAGGCGCACGCTGTAAACGCAAACACTGCGCGTCCAGCGCATCCAGCAGCCCAAGTAGCGCGGGCATATCGCGCCGTCCGTGACGCAACAGGTATTGCGTCACCTCGCGCGGCAGGATGAAGCCGCGCGCTTGTCCATGCTGCTCCAATGCTTGCGTTTTTTCTGCATCGTTCAGCGCATGCACCTGATACACCAGCCCCCAGCCCAATCGGGTGCGCAGGTCGTCGCGCACACTTAAATGTGCCGGCGCAGAAACACCGCTAACCAGCAACATGCCGCCGCTTTCACGCATCCTATTATAAAGGGCGAACAGCGCAATCTGGGCAGCATCATCCAGCATCTCAACGTCATCCACTGCAATCACTGGAACCAGATCCGGCACAGCGCCATGAGCAAAGACTGCGGACTGTCCCAATGAACGTGCCTGACCCACTGCTGCCTGCATCAGATGGCTCTTGCCACAGCCCATCTCGCCCCATAGGTAGAAACACCGCTCATTCGAGGTTCCCGTCAATGCATGTTGCAATGCCGAGAGCAACTCAACATTGCGGCCCGGTACGAAATTATTTAACGTAGGCAACCAATCCGGGGTGATGTTTAATAATAATTGCGTCATAAAAATGAATCACGATACACGGATAGGGGTAGCTACCATGCCTTGAATATGGCCCAATCCGACCAACAGTGCTGCCAACACGGGAAGGGGTAAACAGCAAGCAAACGCACCCCCTTGCAGTGCGGCGAAGCGTTGAATGGTCATTTGGGGTAAAATACCACTAACAAAACGGCCTGTACTGTATCCCGAAGAAAGCGAGAACTCAACTTGAGCTTACCCAATACCCTTTCCTACCGCGACGCCGGCGTAGACATAGCCGCAGGTGACCGTCTGGTGGAAAACATCAAACCATTCGCCAAACGTACTATGCGCCCGGAAGTTCTGAGTGGCATAGGCGGCTTTGGCGGATTAGTCGAAATTTCTAAAAAATACCGTGAGCCGGTGCTGGTCTCTGGCACCGATGGCGTGGGTACCAAATTGAAATTGGCGTTCGAATTGAATCGTCACAATACAGTTGGCATCGACTTGGTTGGGATGAGCGTCAACGACATTCTGGTGCAAGGCGCAGAGCCGCTGTTTTTCCTCGATTATTTCGCTTGTGGCAAGTTGGATGTGGATGCCGCTACCGAAGTTATCAAGGGTATAGCGGCAGGCTGCGAACTGGCCGGTTGCGCGCTCATCGGCGGCGAGACCGCCGAAATGCCGGGCATGTATCCGGTAGGCGAATATGACCTTGCTGGTTTCGCTGTGGGTGTAGTGGAGAAAGCCAACATCATCACTGGCACTGACATTCGGCCTGGCGACGTCGTGCTGGGACTCGCCTCTAACGGCGCGCACTCCAACGGTTACTCACTGGTGCGTAAAATCATCGAGCGCAGCCAACCCGACCTCAATGCTAAATTTGATAATGGGCGCACGTTGGCAGATTGCATTATGGCGCCCACGCGCATCTATGTGAAGCCATTGCTGGCGCTGATGCAAACCCTCCGTATAAAAGGCATAGCACACATCACTGGCGGCGGCCTGCTGGAAAATATACCGCGTGTATTGCCTTCCAATGTCACCGCCGTGATTGACGGAGTAGCCTGGCGCACACCTAAGCTGTTCGAGTGGCTCCGCGAACAGGGCAACGTAGCTCAACAGGAAATGTACCGCACCTTCAACTGCGGCATCGGCATGGTGGTCATCGTGGACCAGAATGATGCTGCAGACGCAATCACCCAGCTTGCTTCTACGGGAGAAACCGTATGGAACATAGGAACAATTCAAACGCGGACAGGCGATGAAGCACAAACCAGAGTCTCCTAACGTAACGACAAAAACTATTGTTATTCTGATTTCAGGCCACGGCAGTAATATGCGCGCGCTGTTGGAAGCTAATCTGCCCTGCCGGGTAGCGGCGGTTATCAGCAACCGGGCTGATGCCCCAGGATTAAAAATTGCCAGCCAGTATGGGATTACAACGAATGTCGTGGCGCATTGCCATTATCCTGACCGCGAATCTTTCGACACCGAACTAGCCAGCTGCATAGACAGCTACCGACCCGACCTTGTCGTGCTTGCCGGCTTTATGCGTATTCTTACCCCTCAGTTTGTGGCACGCTATCAAAACAAACTGATTAACATCCACCCCTCGCTGTTGCCCGCATACAGTGGCCTGCACACTCATGCGCGCGCGCTCAAGGACGGTGTGAAAATCCATGGCTGCACTGTGCATTTTGTCACTAGCGACGTCGATCACGGTCCCATCATCATTCAGGCCGCAGTACCGGTACTCATGGACGACACCCCAGCAGCCTTGGCGGCACGCGTGTTACATCAAGAACATCGCATTTTACCGCAGGCCATCCGTTGGTTTTGCAACGACGACATCCGCCTGAGTGCAGAGGGAAAAGTGCGAATGAAGCGTCTGGAACAGCCCGGTTACGCACTAATTTCTCCAGAAATGGAATACGCCAATGCGTAGCATCATTTATCTAGCCAGCTTGCTATTACTTGTTAGCGCTGCACCGCAAGCACTATTCGCAGCCCCCCTTTTACCCGTACAGGGAACTAACATTAATGCCCATTACGATGTACTCAAAGGCAATGTTAAAGTCGCGACCATTACAGAAACCTTTACCCGCACGCAGGGCGGTTACCGCATTGAGAGCATAACCAAAGCAATCGGCTTGCTCGCCATGTTCAAAGCAGAAATCATCCGCCTCACCAGCGAAGGTACCCTGACAGCGAAGGGTTTACGCCCACTTACTTATGTTCAAGAGCGTAAACTCGATACCGAGCGAAATACGCGTGCCGACTTTGACTGGAAGACTAAACACATCACCCTGACTGACCGTGCCGGGAAGCGCACATTGCCACTGCCAACTGGAACCCAAGACCGGTTAAGCGCAATGTACCAATTCATGTTCGCGCCCCTACAAAATGCCACTGAACTCAACTTCAATATGACTAATGGCAGTAAAGTGGACGAATACAATTATCGCATTACCCCTGACCAAAGCATGACAATCCCGCTCGGTACATTTAAGGTATTGTACGTAGCCAATCCGCCGCAAGAAGGTGAGAATCGGACTGAAGTCTGGTTAGCAACAGAACACGGCAATTTTCCTTACAAAATGACCATCACCGATCCCGACGGTGACAAACTCACACAGGTATTGACCCAAATAAATTTTGAGTAGCAATCATTCCGTGCTATTTATCAAATGAATTCCGGCACGTTCACCAGCCGCATTACCCTTGCCATCGCGCTCTCTGTGCTGCTACATAGTGCGGCACTGTGGTTTTTTCAAGTAGAGCTGCCGAATAATGAAACATTACTGCCACCACTTAGTGCGAGACTAGAAGCATTACCTCTGCGAGCCGACGCGCCCATGCCAGAAGCTGAACCTACAGGCCCTCCAACTGAACCTGACAGCGCTGTGACAATCGAACCAGAATTAGCGTTAATACCTGTTGCAACCGCGTCTGCTGTAGCAGCCATCCCGGAGCCAGAGCTAATCCCTGTTACAGAAACAGTATCTGCCGTAGCAAGCACCTCCCAACCGGCATCAATACCTGCTATTGAAGCAGCATCTGCTGTAGCAAGCGCCCCCGAACTGGCATTAATACCTGCTATTGAAGCGGCATCTGCTGTAGTGAGCGCCCCCGAACCGGCATCAATACCTGCTATTGAAGCAGCATCTGCTGTAGCCAAGATAGAAGAACCAGTAGCGCATCCATTACCCAAGCACGCACAATTAAAATTTGCCGTCTACTATGGCCAGGACAATTTCCAGATTGGCGAAATTACCCACCGGCTTGAAATTAGTGGAGATCAATATGTCCTGAAAGCGGAGACACAAACAACCGGATTAGCCCGATTGTTCAAAAGCTACCAACTCGTTCAAATCAGCCACGGCAAGACTGGTGACTTCGGACTACAGCCAGAAAGCTATGAAGAAGAGCAAAACGTATCCAGCGGTAAACAAAAAATGGATGTCGCCTTTAACTGGACGGGAAATAAATTGCATTTTTCTCACGGCGGTGAAACTGAACTCCCCCCCGACGCCCAAGACATTCTGAGCTTTTTATATCAACTCTCGCGACTTCCTTTGCACAGTAAAGTCATATCGATTGCTATCACCAGTGGCAAAAAACTTGAAAAATATGAACTTGAAATCGGTGCAGAAGAGGAAATCATTACCCCAATGGGCAAGTTGCGCGCATTGCCTTTGCGCAGGCTGCATAGCCAAGGTGGAGACGGCATGGAAGTCTGGCTCGGGCTGGAATATCGCCTGCTGCCAATCAAGTTTCGCCAGATTAAACGTTCCGGCAACATGGTCTTGGAAGTTGTCATTTCTGACATCCGCGTCGCAGATGAATAAGAAATTCAGAAGTCATGAAGCCCTGTCCTGTAAACTTCGCCTCCATTCCTGTGATCGCTTCTATCACCGCATCGAATACTTTTACCCTAATTTAGAACCATGCTACTGACCGAATATCGCCTAGACCTCGTTATCCAAGCCCTGCGCAGCATCCTGCCGCTGGAACATCCCGCCGACGCTATGCTGCGCCACTTTTTCCAGCGCGAGCGCATTGGCTCCAACGAACGTGCTCTGGTGGCAGAAACTGTGTTCGGTGTGTTGCGTCACCGCCTGTTTCTGGAGCACGCCTGCGCCAATCAGGCCACGCCGCGCCGCATGGCGCTGGCTTATTGGATCAAGTTCAGCGGCTATAACCTGCGTGAACTCACCCCTCTTCTGAAACGCGATGAGGCCGATTGGCTGGGGCAAGTTAAAGCCATCAATCTTGCCGAATTATCTTTGTCGGTGCAGGCCGAACTGCCAGAATGGCTGGTCGAACAGCTGCAAATCACAATGACGGATGAAGCCATCCTCATGCTGGGTCGCTCCATGCAGCAACCCGCCGCACTGGATTTGCGCGTTAACACCCTGCTCGCCACGCGCGACGAGGTGCTGCAAGCCTTGCGGGCAGAAGGCATGGACGCGCAAGCCACGCCTTACTCCCCCATCGGCATCCGCCTCAAGGACAAGCCATCGCTCACCAAGCATCCGCTGTTCCTCGCTGGAAAAATAGAAGTACAAGACGAAGGCAGCCAGCTGCTTGGATTTCTTCTCGCCCCCAAGCGCAATGACATGGTTGTGGATTTTTGCGCCGGCGCAGGTGGCAAAGCACTCATGCTGGGCGCCATGATGCAGTCTCAGGGCAGGCTGTATGCCCTGGACGTATCCGAAAAACGACTGGCCAACCTCAAGCCACGTTTGAAGCGTTCGGGACTTAGCAACCTGCACCCGCAACTCATAGCGCATGAAAACGACAGCAAAATAAAGCGTCTGGCTGGCAAGATCGACCGCGTTCTTGTGGACGCACCGTGCAGCGGATTGGGCACACTACGCCGCAATCCGGACATCAAATTCCGCCAATCGTCTCAAAGCGTGACCGAATTCACCCATTTGCAAGCCTCTATCCTGGCCTCAGCCAGCAAGTTGCTCAAACCCGGCGGCCGTCTGGTGTATACCACCTGTAGTTTTTTGCCACAGGAAAACCGCGCCATAGTCGATGCATTTCTTGCCGACCATCCAGAATTCACGTTACGCCATGCAGGAGAAATTCTCGCACAACAAAAAGTCCCGCTGGAAACGGAAGAGTGCCTACAACTGCTGCCGCAACTGCACAACACCGATGCCTTTTTCGCAGCGGTACTGGAACGGGTCAAAGCGGTTGCCCCGAACAACGTCGATTCTGCCTAAGTTCGGAAGAGGGTAACCGGAAATTTATTTGATCAATTTTACGGTATAGCTTGCTTCGCCCATTTTGTTGCATTTTTTGACTGAGTGCCATGCTGGATTTCACCGAATACACCAAGATTTTTATCAGTCTGTTCGCCATCCTTGATCCGATCGGGATAATCCCTGTCATCATTCTGTTCACCTCCAGCATGACGGCGCCAAAACGAGCCAAGGTTGGTCGCGTCGCATCGCTGGCGGTATGCGCCATTTTGCTGGTTGCGTTATTGATAGGCCAACCACTACTGGCTTTTTTTGGCATCAGCATCAGCTCATTTCGCGTGGCGGGTGGCATTCTGCTGATGTTAATGGCCTTCAAAATGTTGAACGGCAACCTCTACACATCCGTCGAAGCCGATAATGACGGTGCCGGGGGCGAAACAAGCTCGATACATGCCATCGTGCCTTTATCCATTCCACTGCTGGCTGGTCCCGGCTCCATCAGCGCGGTGATACTGGAAGCACACAAGGCACACGGTATTGAGCATTATTTAATCATGAGCTTGGAAATTATGTTGCTAAGCGTAACGGTCTGGTTAACCTTCCTTATTGCACCGTGGGTGGCGCAACGTTTAGGCAAGATAGGCATTGACGTATTTACTCGGCTAATGGGCTTGGTACTCGCGGCCATTTCCGTAGAGTTCATTGCGGGTGGAATACGCGGCTTATTTCCACCACTTGGCTAATCGTCCATTTTTTAATAATTCGCCCCGCTGCGCACATCATTTGTACTTCTAGGAGTTTTCCTCCAGCTGCTTCGGCCGGGGCCGTTTACCAACCGTAACTTGTACCACAACTTCACGCTGATTACGCAGCAGCTTGAACAAAACAGCTTTACCGGGCGGCAAATTGGAAATGGTTTCCAGCATAGAACTGGAATCTGTTAGTAGCTGCTTGTTATCTACCATGGTGAGAATGTCACCAGCATGTATCCCGGCTTTGTCCGCCGGACTGCCACGCATCACTTCCGAAATTAACACACCCTGTATATTGCCGAGCTTAAACGATTCCGCCAGTTCTGGCGTGAGCTCCTGCACTGCGACGCCGATCCAACCGCGTGTCACCGAGCCGGTTTGAATAATCTGTTCCATGATCTTTTTTGCCGTGCTGACAGGGATAGCGAAACCTATACCAAGTGAGCCTCCATTAGGCGAGTAAATCGCGCTGTTAATACCGATCAAGTTGCCATTTATATCTACCAGTGCGCCACCTGAATTGCCTGGGTTAATGGCTGCGTCGGTCTGGATGAAATTCTCAAAAGTGTTTAATCCAAGGTGATTGCGTTTCACTGCACTGACGATACCCATTGTCACCGTTTGCCCGACGCCGAACGGGTTGCCGATGGCCAGCACAATATCACCTACTTGCGCTTGGTCTGGGTGGCCAAAAGTGATGGCTGGAATAGCGCCAGGCAGATCGATCTTGATGACGGCAAGATCAGATTCTGGATCGGAACCAATAGTACGTCCTTTCGCCTTGCGCCCATCAGCCAAAGCCACTTCGATCTGATCGGCCGCTTCAACCACATGATGGTTAGTAAGGATGTAGCCATCGCGGCTAATGATGACGCCAGAACCTAAGTTAGAGCCGCGTTGCGGGGAATTATCGAACTCTTCGCCAAAAAAGAAACGGAAGCGCGGATCATCCATGAATGGGTGCGTAGGTTTCTTTATTTCAGTGCTGGTAAAAATATTAACCACGGTGGGCATCACTTTGCGTGTCGTAGCGCTGAAGCCTGCGGTAGGCATTTGACTGGTACTAGTGCTAGCGCTTTCATGTAGTGTGACAATACCGCTATGTGTCGCAGAGGGAAGAAGGCCGGGCTTCAGGGTGTTAATGATAAACAATACCGCCAGCCCAATAGTGGTGGCTTGTGCAAATAAGAGCCAGAATTTACGCATAATTTATAGCTATTTTACGTTGTTCAAATATCTGCTTATTTAATCCGAATGCTTTATAAATTCGTGCAATGTTTTGCTGAAGTTTATAAATCTAAAAAATGCATCACATCCAGCGGTATCGATTAAAAAATCAGAAGGAGATTAAGTTTAGCGTAGCTAATTTAAAGTATTATTAAACTAATTAATTTTAAAGCTGACGTCATGCTGTTGAATGATTTGCGCGATTATATCGCAAGCCTGCTGGAACCCGGCCGTTTCCGTGACTATTGCCCAAATGGCGTGCAGGTGGAAGGTAAGGCAGAAATCCGCCGTATCGCCAGTGGTGTAACGGCCTCGCAACGTTTATTAAAAGCAGCCACGGCATGGAACGCAGACGCCATTCTGGTTCACCACGGCTATTTCTGGCGTAATGAAGATGCTGCTGTAACTGGAATTAAAAAACAACGGCTTGCATACTTGCTCAAGCACGACGTTAGCCTGCTGGCTTATCACCTGCCGCTGGATGCGCATGCTGAACTTGGCAACAATGCGCAACTCGGTAAACGTTTGGATTTCATCGAGCATGGACGCTTCGGTGAACAAGATATTGCTTGTTATGGGGAGTTGGCACAAGCACAAACATTGGCGCAATTGACCCAGGAAATTGCCCACAGCCTGCAACGTACGCCGCTAGTGATCGGTGAAGGTGACCCCACTATCCGCCGGATTGCTTGGTGTACCGGCGCGGCGCAGAGTTATTTCGAAGCGGCGATAGCATTGGGTGTGGATGCCTTTCTCACCGGCGAAATTTCCGAACAGAACGTGCATGTGGCGCAAGAAACTGGAGTGGCATTCATTGCCGCTGGCCACCACGCCACTGAACGCTATGGTGTGCAGGCTTTAGGTGCGCACCTCGCTGAACATTGCGGTATAGAACATCACTTTTTCGAGCTGGAAAATCCAGTTTAAGGGTATATGCTTTAACGCTCGAGGTTTACGCGCAATCTATCGAGTGATACCACTGAAACAGCGCTTTTTGAAGACTCACGCAAAGCTGTGTTAGCGGAATGCAAAGCGTCGTGTTGAGTCACCAACAGATTTTGTATAAGGTCGACGGCTTCATTTAATAGCGCGTCCGCATCGCTAGAAAAACGCAACAGAAAATCCATGCTACGGGGATAATATGGCGTCCATTGCCAAGCCAAGAAGTTCTCATTACTCTTAAAGCCTGCCTCCTGGAAAGTAGTATGTAACGTATTAATGGCACCTAACTGTTTTTGTTCGAGCGTAGGCACAGCGCTCCACATCAGCCCATAGTAAACACGCAGGGTATCGCCCAGATATTGCTGTTCCAGCATGGGGCGCAGGTAAAGCTTTTGTTCTACCTTAGGTTGTAGGTGCAGTCCAACCAAGCACTCAGTCGCGTTGCGATCTTCAGTAGTTGATACACGCCAGTCTGGCGCACTCGCCACAATACGTTCGCTTAATGCCAGCCAAAAGTCATTGTTCAATTTCTGGCGTGTCCCATCCACCTGATTTGCCACGCTAAGTGCTAAGGGCAAGTTTTCTTTTTGTGCGAAAAAATTCAGCACCGCCTGTTCTTCATTCATCTGCCCACCCTTGAAAATTAAATTATGCGGATTAGTCTTTATCCCGAATGGCTATAATTAGCCTTGCCATTTGTTTTATAACATTCAAATTAATGATCTCAATAACCACATCATTTAGATGAATACTTTAGCAGACAATCCACGCAGCTGATGCCCGCAAATTTAAATTTTGGAGGTGTATGTATGTCCGATGCCGAAATGCTCTTACAGGAGGTCTCCGCCTACCTGAAGCCTAAGGATGTCGAACATATCCGGCAGGCACTTAAATTTAGTGGTGAAGCGCACGAAGGCCAACTTCGCAAATCCGGCGAACCCTATATTTCGCATCCTATCGCCGTTGCCCGAATACTGACCCCACTGCATCTTGATGCGCAAGCCATCATGGCGGCATTGCTGCATGACGTGGTGGAAGACACCCATATCAGCAATGAGGACGTAGCCAAGATATTCGGCAAAGCGGTAGCCGAACTGGTTGATGGTCTGAGTAAGCTTGACAAGATTGAATTTCAGACCAAGGAGGATGCACAAGCCGAAAATTTCCGCAAAATGCTATTAGCGATGGCGCGTGACGTGCGCGTCATCCTAATTAAGCTGGCTGACCGTCTGCACAACATGCGTACATTAACATCAATGTCCCGCGAAAAATGTGAGCGTATCGCGCGCGAGACCATGGAAATTTATGCGCCTATTGCCAACCGCTTAGGCCTTAATGTTATCTATCAAGAATTGGAAGACTTGGGTTTCAAGTATCTGTACCCCAAGCGCTATGAAGTTTTGTCGAAGGCTATCAAAGTCGCACGCGGTAATCGCCGCGAGGTTGTAGGAAAAATTCAGGAAGCCATTCGCCAACGCCTGGAAGAGCATCATATCACCGCCCAAATACAAGGGCGGGAAAAGCATCTATATGGCATCTACCAAAAAATGCAGGCAAAATCACTGGCCTTCGCCCAAGTACAGGATATTTATGGCTTCCGCGTGATGGTGGATGATGTACCTTCCTGTTACCTGGCGCTGGGAGCGCTGCATGCGCTATATAAACCGATTCCAGGCAAATTTAAAGACTACATCGCCATTCCCAAAGCAAACGCTTATCAGTCGCTGCATACCACCCTGTTTGGGCCATTCGGTACCCCCATCGAAGTGCAGATTCGCACTCAGGAAATGCACAAAATCGCAGAGGCTGGTGTCGCCTCGCATTGGTTATACAAGGCCGCACAGACACCATTCAACGATCTGCACAAGAAAACCCATCAGTGGTTGCAAAGCTTATTGGAAAGCTTAAGCCAGAGCGGCGATTCAGTGGAATTCCTTGAACACCTGAAGGTAGATCTGTTCCCAGATGAAGTGTATGTATTTACACCTAAAGGCAAAATTCTCGCGCTGCCACGTGGTGCAACGGCTGTGGATTTTGCTTATAGCGTGCATACTGACATCGGCAATAGCTGCGTAGCTGTCAAAGTAAATTTTGAACTGGCGCCATTACGTGTTGAAATGAAAAATGGTGACCGCGTGGAAATAATCACCGCAACACATGCCCACCCCAATCCCGCATGGCTCAGCTATGTAGTTACCAGCAAGGCGCGCAGCCAGATTCGCCATGCACTAAAAACGATGCACTTTGACGAATCCGCCGCGCTGGGGGAACGTTTACTGAACCAAGCTCTATCTTCACTTGGGCTTAAAAAACAGGATATTGACAATAGCCGATGGGAGAAACTGCTCAAAGATACCGGTGTAAAATCACGTGAAGAAATATTTTCTGATATTGCCCTGGGACGCCGCCTCAACATGGTTATTGCACGCCAGCTTGCACGTATCGGAGAAGCTGGGACACAGGAGCATCCCGCACCCAATGGCTTAATCACGATCCTTGGTACGGAAGGTATGGCGGTCCAATTCGCTAAATGTTGCCGCCCAATTCCAGGAGACCCTATTATCGGCATTATCAAAAAAGGCCAAGGATTAGTAGTTCACATCCATGATTGTCCGGTTTTATGCAAAGGACGCGGCGGTATGGACAAATGGCTGGACGTGGCGTGGGACAGACACATCAACAGGCCCTTTGAGGTGAGCATTAAATTAATCGTAGCTAATCAACGTGGCGTCCTGGCTAAAGCAGCAGCAGCAATTGCCGATGCCGAATCCAACATCGAGAACGTCCATTTTACCAACGAAGGTAATTACACCACACTGTACTTCACCTTGCAGGTTAGCAACCGCATACATTTGGCCAACGTAATGCGCGGTCTGCGCGGAATACCCGAAGTAATACGTATTACCAGGATCAAAAGCGCACCTACCCAATGACACGTCTAATCTGTCTCGCTCCAAATTAAAACATGACTGTTACCAAACACTACCCTTCAGCTTTTCAATTTCTCTGCGATCGCGTTTGGTCGGCCTCCCCCTTAAAAAAGTGGGCATCGGTTGTGCTTTTAACTCATCAGACAATGCTTTTCGCCGCAGAACACTTTCTTCCGTCTCTCTGTAAAGCAGCTGTGCTTGGGGCGCTGGCCCGCGCTGGCTGGACAGGGCTAATACCTCTACTATGAATTGATATGGACCAATACGGATAGCCAGCATATCGCCCACCGCTACAGATTTTGCAGGCTTAACACGCACGCCATTGCATAAAACCTTACCACACTCTAAAGCATCCACTGATAAAGATCGTGTTTTGAAAAAACGGGCAGCCCACAACCATTTATCTATGCGAAATTTGGCGTTGTCATTTTTTTTGTCCATGTTATTCATCAATTAAAGTTGTGATAGATAATAAACTTAGGTAGCGTTTCAAACAATAAATTGGTTTACCCTCATCTAATCCGTAAGCAGCAGAGTCTCGCCTAGCACATAAACATGTTAAGTCTCGTAGACTACTCGTTGCTGTCATCTCTTCAATGGCCTGTGCCGCGTTTTTTGGGCCGCCCCACTGATGTTCTCCTCGCTGGCGTATTAGATTAGAATATGCTGATGGCTATTATTTTAGGAATCACTTAATGAATAAACAACTTTTAGAGTTATTGAATGGCGCCAGCGATAAATATCCGCACACCCTGGAACAGCAGTTTCCACATATTGTTACCAAAATCATGGAGCTATGGGGTTTGCCAGATCTTAAACAATATTTCATCGATCTGATGTTACACACACGTGCCGAGCCTCGAAAAGGTTTCCCGCCGAAAGCGGCTAAAGAAATCCTCGATTTAAGTTTGATCAGTGACCAACAAACTCAAACAAAAAAAGGTACATTGATCAATCGATAAATAAAAAAACACGCCTTAACGATACAAATCCAAATATTTCTTTACTCGCTACACGTGTAATTAACAAATTAAAGCGCTTCCGCCCACAAATCGTGGACATCCGAATCAGTAATTCGAACATTCACAAAATCACCTGACTTTAATATCTGGCCGTTACTAATGTAAACCAAACCATCAATCTCTGGTGCATCAGCTGAACTACGCGCAATTGCACCTTCCTCGTCCACTTCATCCACCAATACTTGCATAGTCTTGCCTACTTTACATGCAAGGCGTTCACCACTAATCTCCTCCTGCAAGCGCATCAAACGGCCCAACCGTTCTTGCTGAATTTCAAGTGGAATGTGATCCGGTAAATTATTGGCCACTGCCCCTTCCACAGGCGAATACATAAATGCGCCGACGCGATCCAATTGAGCCATTTTGAGAAAATCGAGTAACTCTTCGAATTCTTCTTCTGTTTCGCCGGGGAATCCGACGATGAAAGTACTGCGTAAGGTAATGTCTGGACAAATTTTGCGCCATTGCTGAATGCGCGTAAGCACATTTTCACTGCTGGCGGGACGTTTCATTAATTTAAGAATGCGCGCATTGGCGTGCTGAAAAGGGATATCCAGATAGGGCAGAATTTTCCCCTGCGCCATTAGCGGGATGACTTCATCGACATGTGGATAAGGATAAACGTAATGCAATCGCACCCATACGCCCAGTTCACCCATCGCTTGCACTAACTCAGTCATACGCGTTTTGATCGGCCGACCACCCCAGAAACCCGTGCGGTATTTTACATCCACGCCATAGGCACTGGTGTCTTGCGAGATCACCAGCAATTCTTTCACGCCTGCATTCACCAGATTCTGCGCTTCTTGCATAACGTCACCCACTGGCCGGCTCACCAGATCGCCACGCATGCTGGGAATAATACAAAAGGTACAACGATGGTTACAGCCCTCGGAAATTTTCACATAAGCATAATGCTTGGGTGTCAACCGTATGCCCTGCGGCGGGACCAAATCACTATAGGGATCATGCAGCTTCGGCAAATGGGCATGAATAGCTTCCATTACCTCATTTGTCGCATGCGGACCGGTGACTGCCAATACTTTTGGATGCGTTTCTTTCACCACATTGCCTTTGGCACCCAAACAGCCAGTCACAATAACTTTCCCATTCTCAGCCAGCGCTTCACCGATCGCTTCAAGCGACTCTGCCACCGCACTGTCGATAAAACCGCAAGTATTAACGACCACCAGGTCAGAATCCGCATACTTGGGAGAAATAATGTAACCCTCCGCACGCAAACGAGTAAGGATATGCTCGGAATCCACCGTCGCCTTTGGACAACCGAGAGATACGAAACCGACGCGTGGCGCTGTGTTCTGTTTGCTCATGTTTTAACTTTATGTATTGGATTAAACATATTTTTCTTGCCGCCAGCTTTATCTTCGCTGCGCCCACAATAATTGCACAAAGAGTGGTATGTGATAGTGCAGAAGAGAACGCTTTTACTCTACCATTAACACACTCATCAACCACACTGTTCCTACACCCGATACAATCAACACCACTTGCTGCACGGTATCGCGTAACTGCACGCGCTTGTGCAATCCGGGTATCAAATCCGCCACCGCAACATAAATCATGCTCGCAGCTGCCAGCGCCAGCAACGATGGTATCCATGACTGCATGGTCTGCAAGGTGAAGTATCCAAGTATGCCGCCCGCTACAGAGGCAAAGCTGGATATTAAATTCAATTGAAAGGCACGCAGTTTGCTATAACCGGAATGCAGCAGAATAGCGAAATCACCCACTTCCTGCGGAATCTCGTGTGCGATGATGGCAAGTGCCGTGACAAGGCCAAGATGTATATCAGTAAGAAAAGCCGCTGCTATGATGATGCCATCCACAAAATTATGAAAAGTGTCACCTATAATAATCATCATGCCACTGCGGCCATGGTCGTACCCATGATCTGCATCGATTGTTAAATGCGCTTCGCAATGCTCATGGTGGCAGTGCCTCCACAGAACTAGTTTTTCCAGGATGAAAAATAGCAGGATGCCAAACAACACCGTACCACTCAAAATAGCTACATTGGGTGTTAGGTTGATTGCCTCGGGCAAAATATTGAGAAATACTGCTCCAAGCAACGCACCTATTGCATAACTCACCATGCCACCAAGGAAATTCTGTTTACGGCTGTTGAACGCGAACAATGCTGCACATGCTACGCTCAACGTGCCACCTACAATACAGGTTGAAATAATCCAGACCAAAATGCTCATGGTGAGTTCAAGAAATAAATGAGGCGCGGATTATACCTAAAGGCAGGCAAGCCATTCTCCAAGTGCGTGGTTAATTGCAGCAGATTTATTTCTTTCAAAGAATCTAAAAAGCAGAATGACCTCAATATCCGGGTTTCATATACGACATATGTAACGGTGCAGGTTTCAGGATCGAAAAAAACTTGCACGGTCGGAGACTTTTTCCCCCTTACTCATACTGCTACTTTCGTTTCTACTCCTAACGCCCGAATGCGCGTAGCGAACGCTTCCAATTGCTGCTCTGACAGCGCGGCCAGTTGCGGCGCTTCTGGTTGTAACGTGGGGCGAGCCAAACTGTAAAGCAACACACCTTCAGGTTTGATATTGTCATGCAGCAATGTGGCCAGAAAATTCAGATAATCGTCCTCGTCCTGCTTACCCGGCGGCTCGCCATCCAGCATAAACCAACAGGTTTGCAGCCAAGTCGGGCACAACGCGACGGAAGTGGCAAGGTTCTCGCGTACCTTAACCAGACTTGTGCGGGTGTTGTTGACCCGCTGCATGCCAGCCTTGCTGGCACGGTCAAACTTGAACCACACTTCACCATTAAGTTGCGCCATCTTGCGCAGGCCTTGCTGCACGTTTTTACGGTGCATAAGACTGCCATTAGTGATGAGAACCAATTTGATATGGGAAGGTAACACCAGTTCTTGTCGCAGCGTGCCAATGAGTGTTATAACCTGCTCAAATTCTTTGGCGCTGGTCGGTTCACCATTGCCGGACAAGGCAATATCGTTAATGCGGCGCGCGCCTTCTGGCACGCGGCGTTGCATAAAATCACCATGCAATAATTCCTGAAGAAAACCACGCAATTCCTGCTCCAGTAATGCAAAATCAACCGGCGGAGCTGTACCGCGTTTGAGTTCTGGCACCTGGCAATATATGCAGCGCCAATTGCAGGCATTATTGGTATTGAGATTGATGCCAACTGACACCCCGCCCGCCCGCCGCGACACCACGGGATAGACATAGCGCAACCCTGCGCTGTCGCGACTGTGGTCGGTTACGTCAAGACCAATGTTGCTCAAGATTTTACGAGTGGTAGATATTTGGCAGGATCAACCGGCTTGCCAAAGCGGCGTATCTCAAAGTGCAGGCTGACCTGATCGGTGTCAGTGTTGCCCATCTCCGCGATCTTCTGCCCTTTGTTTACGTTCTGCCCTTCCTTTACCAGCAGCTGGTCGTTATGGGCGTAAGCACTGAGATAAGTCTTGTTGTGTTTGATGATGACCAGCTTGCCATATCCGCGCAATCCACTGCCGCTATATACGACCTTGCCCGCCGAACTGGCAACTATCGCTTGGCCCAGTTTACCGGCAATGTCAATTCCCTTGCGGCTGGCACTTTCAGAAAATTCACTTATCAACGCGCCAGACGTTGGCATGATCCATTCCAACGTACTGCCATCATCATCAGCATTAACATCGACCTTGGCCTCAGATTTGATTTCGGGCTTAGCCTGAACTTTGGCCACCATCACAGGTTCAGATTTTTGCAAGTCTTCCTGCATTTTTTCAATCTGTGCCACAGCCTGCTCGGTATACGGCAGCTTGGCCACCTTAGGTTGGCTCTTGACAGGAATTTCCAAAGGCTTACTTTCAACCATAGTTTTAACCACGGCCAAAGTGCTGGCAGGAGGCAAGCGCAACTCTCTCCCTAATTGGATAATATCATGATTCTGAATGTTATTTAGTTCTGCAATTTCACGATAATCCAGGCCATAGTTAAAAGCTATGCTATGTAAAGTATCACCTTTTTGTACTACGTGAACCTGCGGGCGTCCGTCTTTATCGCGTGGCACAGCTTTCATGGCTGGCGCGGCTACCGGTACAACCGGTTTTTTCAACTTGATTCCGCGTTCTATTTCGCGTTCTGCCCCACGCTCCACCACGGGCGCGTGAGACCCACTGGCAGAACAGCCTGCCACTAGTGCTGCGGCCATAACCGCAATAACAATGGACTGTAATCGAAAAGTAATTTTTTTCGGCATCATACTTTCCCCATCAATAGTGGCACGAATTTCACCGCCTCCAAGCGAGTTTCACGGTAACCCTGCGTCCCACGCTCAATCAGGCATAAAAACTGTTCCTGTGCGCCCAATGGCAGCACCATTCTACCACCCACGGCCAGCTGTTCCAGCAATGCCTGTGGTACGTGCGTAGCGGCTGCCGCCATAATGATGCCATCAAACGGTGCGACTGCCGGCAAGCCAATGTTGCCGTCCGCATAACGCAAGATAACATTTTTTACCTGCAATTCTTTCATGTAGCCTGCCGCGCGCTCATACAAAGGCTGCACACGTTCCACCGAATATACCTCATGTGCCACCTGCGCCAGCACCGCCGCCTGATAACCGCAACCAGTACCCACTTCCAACACGCGGTTAAGTGCCATGCCATTGCGTAGGATTTCGACCATGCGCGCCACAATGTAAGGTTGCGAAATGGTCTGACCAAAACCCAATGGCAACGATACATCGTCATAGGCACGGCTGGACAGCGCTTCGTCTACAAATATATGGCGCGGCACTGCATTCATTGCAGCCAGCACAACCTCATCCTCAATCCCCCGCGCACGCAACCGTTCTATCAACCTCCCGCGTGTACGCTGCGAGGTCATGCCAATGCCACTATGGCGTCCACTCATGCGGCGTCACCCGCCAGCCACGTTCCCACCGCATCGAGCTGGCTATATTGCGTCAGATCCATCTGTAATGGCGTAATTGATACACGGCGCTGGGCAATGGCATAAAAATCCGTACCCACACCCGCATCCTGCGCCTTGCCGGCCGCGCCAACCCAGTACACAGTCTCACCGTGCGGATTAGTCCCCTTTACCACTGGCTCGGCCTTATGGCGCTTCCCCAGTCGGGTCACTTCGCGGCCTTGCAATTGATCGTAGGGAATATCTGGCACGTTCACGTTGAGCAGCCATGGGAGAGAATGAGTGCATTTTTCAAATTGCTGCACCAGGTCAGCCACCACACGTGCCGCAGTATCGTAGTGCGCCAACTCCCTGCTCGCGAGCGATACGGCAATAGCCGGAATGCCTAACAAAAAACCTTCGGTGGCAGCTGCCACCGTGCCTGAATAAATTGTATCGTCACCCATGTTGGCGCCCGCATTAATGCCGGAAATGACCATATCCGGCTGGGTATCCAACATGCCGGTAACCGCCAAATGCACGCAATCAGTCGGCGTGCCGTTTACATAATAAAAACCATTAGCTGCACGGCGTAAATTGAGCGGGCGATCCAGCGTCAGTGAATTACTTGCACCGCTACGGTCGCGCTCTGGCGCCACCACTATTATTTCGGCAATAGTAGACAGTGTTTCCGCAAGGCAAGCCAGGCCAGGCGAAAAATAACCATCATCATTGCTAAGCATAAGCATCATATTGCTACTATCCTTTTGTTCTGTAGGGGCTTGAACCGTCAATGCGCTTCGATATCCGTTTTTTATTTTGCCAGCAACCGCAAGCCAAAGAATTAGAACCGAAAGTAATAAAGACTATAATTATCGCTTGAATTGCCCCGGGTATAAATCCTCAACGTCATTGATTTTTTACTTAACCTATCAATCAAGTGAAACAGGCTATCATTTGCATTTTTTTGGGCATATTACGTAACAAAACTGACAGACAACATATTTAGGCAACCACTGTAATATGCTCTACACGCTGAGCATGTGATTACACCGATATTGGGGAACATTGCTTTTGCCCAGCGAAATTGGCAACCACGCTCGTTCCAAAATAATAACAAATCGTTTCGTCCCAACCTTCGTCACTTTGGCATAGCACCGTGATGGTAAATCTTTTAATCATATCAAGACTCGTCAATTTTGCTGAAAAGAAGAATTATGACGGCAAGGAAATTGCCGCTTCTCACAAATTTCTTGATTTAGCACACATCATTTCACGGAAACATTAAAAATGCGCTCACGCCACATAGAACGACACCTTACTGGACAAATCGGCTGGCTCCGCCCCGCAGTATTGGGCGCGAACGACGGTATCGTTTCCACAGCAAGCTTGATACTAGGTGTTGCAGCTGCACATGCAACCCACGGCAACATATTACTTGCGGGCGTTGCCGGTCTTGTCGCAGGAGCCATGTCAATGGCTGCGGGCGAGTACGTGTCCGTCCAATCACAGGCAAATTCCGAACAGGCAGACATTGAACGTGAACGAAAAGAACTTGAGACGGATGATCCTGGCGAGCGCAAAGAGCTGGTAGCGATCTATGTCGGCCGCGGCCTTGATCCTGCGCTTGCAAAGCAGGTAGCCGATCAACTCATGGCGCATGATGCGCTTGGTGCACACACTCGCGACGAACTTGGGATATCTGAAACGTTTAATGCGCGTCCGCTTCAGGCTACCTTTGCTTCAGCAACCAGCTTCGCTGTTGGAGCAGCCATGCCTCTTATAGTTACAGCATTTGCCCCAGAAGAAAACCTGATTGCCGTTATCTCAATTACTTCACTTGTGTTCCTTGCACTTCTGGGAGGCGTGGCCGCGCACACCGGTGGAGCGCGAGTGGCTGTAGGTGCGATACGCGTCACATTTTGGGGGGCTCTCGCCATGGGATTGACCGCTGTCGTTGGGGCACTGTTTGGAACAGTTGCATGAACTAAAGTTGTCTATTGAAAACGCGAGTTACGTAATGCCAACGAAGTCAATAAGTTGATTTAATAAAATAAGTTAAAAAAAAACAGATACAACCGTTTTGATAAACTTAAAGGCTATTCAGCCATAGACATCGGACTGGTTCACTTTATATTCCGCAATCAACGCAAAAATCAAGTCAACTCTAGTGGAATCGTTAATACCACGCAGCCTGCATAAAATTTATGGCGTTGAAATGAATGGGGTATAAATCTCTGGAATCGAATCACCTTGATTTGAATTTGCTGGATTAGAGAAAGTGTGAGGAATAATAGGCGGAGTAGCGACTTGGGGGGATGAAAGCAGGCCCGGTGTAATATTTGGAGTGGACAGCAAGCTTGGTGTGATATTTTGAGTAGACAGCAATTTTGTTGTGATATTTTGAGTAGACAGCAATTTTGTTGTGATATTCGGAGTGGACAGTAATCTCGATGTGGCACTAGGAGTAACAGTCTGCGGAGTATTCCGTGCCGAGGCTGGAACTGAAGTTGATGCAGCAATTATGCTGACTAAAGCCAATATTATTCTATACATTGACATTCCTCCTAAAGTAACTCCCCTGGCCCAAGACGGTAATTTATTTAGCGAAAGGGGCAGTGCCTACATTACATACAGCGAATCGGCTGCTATCCTGTTACTACCTCTACCCCTAAGTAAATCCTTCTGTTCCACCACAAAATTCTGCCATAGTCGTATTAGCAAATTTCTACCAGAAACTCAATTGTACTGTTGACTTGTAAGCAAATGCTAACACGATACACCCCGCAGCAAAGGCGCCACATACCTTATGGATATCTACTGCACAGGCATTAAGTAGACGCAATGGTAGATCCTGAAGCAACCGACAGCGATTGAAGCGATACGAAATTCAAGGCCAAAATACCACCCTCTGTATAAGTCTGCATTAATTCCGATTCACAGCTTCACCCGGCTCAGCCTCAGTGCATTACTGATCACCGACACCGAACTGAAGCTCATTGCAGCTGCGGCAATCATCGGCGAGAGCAGTATGCCAAAAAATGGATACAGCAGCCCAGCCGCGACCGGCACACCTAACATGTTATAGGCAAAGGCGAAAAACAAGTTTTGCCGGATGTTACGCATCGTCGCCTGACTCAAACGACGCGCGCGGACAATGCCGTTTAGATCGCCTTTAATCAACGTCACTCCGGCGCTTTGCATCGCCACATCGGTTCCCGTTCCCATCGCGATGCCCACCTGCGCTTGCGCCAGTGCCGGCGCATCGTTAATGCCGTCTCCCGCCATCGCCACGATTCGTCCTGCGGCTTGCAATTGTTTCACGATCTCGGCTTTTTGTTCCGGGAGCACTTCGGCCACCACGCGTTTGATCCCCAGCTTGCGTGCGACCACATCTGCGGTGGCACGGCTATCGCCAGTAAGCATGACCAGCTCCAATCCGGCAGCTTGTAAGGCCTGCACCGCTTCCAATGTGGATTCCTTGATCGGATCGGCCACGCCGATCAAACCTGCAGGCTTGTCATCCACGGCCACGAACATCACAGTCTGCCCCTCTGCGCGCAGCGCATCGGCACGTTCGAGCAGCGCAGCCATTTCTATACCCGACTCGACAAATAATTTCTGATTGCCGATCGCGACTTTGCGGCCAGCCACCAGACCAGTGATGCCTTTGCCACTGATGGATTGAAAATCCTTAACCTCGGCCAGTGCCAAGCTACGTTGCTCTGCTCCCCTGATGATAGCTGCCGCTAGCGGATGTTCACTGGCGCGTTCCAGACTGGCGCCCAGTTGCAGAATGTCATTGTCCAGAAATCCTTGCAGCGCCACTATCGAAGTCAGTTTCGGTTTGCCTTCGGTCAACGTGCCGGTCTTGTCGGTCACCAGCGTATTCACTTTTTCCATGATCTCCAGCGTTTCAGCATTCTTGATCAACACGCCTGCGGTTGCGCCGCGCCCGGTTCCCACCATAATCGAGATTGGCGTCGCCAAACCCAGCGCACAGGGACAGGCAATGATCAACACCGATACCGCTGCCACAATGGCATGGGCGAACCTCGGTTCGGGTCCCCAAAACATCCATATGCCAAATGCCAGTAACGCGACGAGCATCACAGCTGGTACGAAATAACCTGACACCGTATCGGCCAACCGCTGTATCGGTGCGCGGCTGCGTTGCGCTTCGCTGACCATATGGATAATTTGCGCGAGCAAGGTATCAGCGCCAACCTTTTCCGCACGCATCAACAGCCCGCCGGTGCCATTCAGCGTGGCGCCGATTAAGCGCTCTCCTTGCTGCTTTTCAACCGGAATTGGTTCGCCGGTTACCATGGATTCATCTATCGAACTGCTGCCCTCCACGACCTGCCCATCAACTGGAATTTTCTCGCCGGGACGCACGCGCAACAGATCACCGGCCTGTACCTGTTCCAGCAGAATATCTTCTTCTTTGCCATCGCTACGCACGATGCGCGCGGTCTTGGGTGCCAGGCCCAGCAACAGTTTGATCGCGGTGTTGGTGCGGCTGCGCGCTTTCAGCTCCAGTACTTGCCCCAATAACACCAGAACGGTGATTGTCGCAGCGGCTTCGAAATAAATCGGCAGCGTGCCATCTTCGCGGCGCAACATCGCCGGAAAAATATCCGGCAAGAAAGTACCGATTACGCTGTAGGACCAGGCCACACCGACCCCCAGAGAAATCAACGTAAACATGTTCAAATGCCGATTGACCAATGATGCCCAGCCGCGCTGAAAGAACGGCCAGCCGCCCCACAATACGACTGGGGTCGCCAACAAGAACTCGACTAGTTGCAAATGCGTAAACGAGATCATTTGCGGCGAAAAACCCATCCACATATCAGCAGCCATCGCCATCACAAATACTGGCACGGCCAATACCGTGCTGATCCAGAAACGGCGCGTCATATCATCCAGCTCCGGATTCTCTTCTTTGGCAGCCACAGTCCTTAACTCCAGCGCCATACCGCAAATCGGACAATCGCCGGGTTCGCTACGCACAATCTGCGGATGCATTGGGCAAACGTATTCGGTGACATCAAGCTTACCTGACAAGGTGTCCACCGGCTCCAGCGCCATGCCACATTTCGGACACGAACCGGGTGTAGCCTGATGCACCTCAGGATGCATTGGACAGGTATAACCTCCGGCGGATGGCGTTGCAATTGTGGGAACCGGCATGACCGGGTTAAGGTATTTATCAGGATCTGCCGAAAACTTTTCCACGCAGTGTTGTGAACAAAAATAATAGCGCTTACCCGTATATTCCAAGCTGCGCCCCGACTCGCTGTCAACTTTCATACCGCATACAGGATCTGTAGTTATGCTCATGGTCTGTTCCTTTCAATTACGTTCATCGAAATTCACTAAGCGGAAAGTATCGGCATAACTTGCCCGAATATGCTGTTTGCCATAGCAGGCCAAGCGCCATGCTAAAGTAAACAACTTTTTTGCATGATGTGACAACTTGAATACAATATATCCATGATAACCGACAAAGAAATTCTTATACTTTATTACAGCCAGAACGGTGCCGTGCGTCAAATGGCTCAATTAATGGCGCGCGGCGTAGAACAGGTAGCTGATGTGCGGGCGCGGCTGCGTACCGTACCTAAGATTTCAACAGTCTGTGAGGCGACCGCACCCGGCATACCGGATGAGGGCGCCCCGTATGCCGAATTATCCGACCTTAAAGAATGCATAGGCATTGCTGTTGGTAGCCCCACACGCTTTGGCAACATGGCCGCACCGATGAAGTATTTCTGGGATGGCACTGGCTCGCTGTGGATGCAGCATTCCCTGGTCGGTAAGCCCGCTGCCTTTTTCACCTCGACTGGCTCCATGCATGGTGGACAGGAGAGTACGCTACTGACTATGATGTTACCGCTGATGCATCACGGCATGGTTATTGTTGGCCTGCCTTATTCCGAGCCGGAACTCGCCACCACACAACAGGGCGGAACGCCTTATGGCGCCAGTCATTTTGCAGGAATGGCTAACGACCGCCCTATCAGCGAAGACGAAAAAAGGCTGTGCATCGCGCTCGGCAAGCGGCTCGCGCAAACCGCATTGAAATTGGCCGCATAAAATTGGGCGTATCAATGCCTCAAGTTTGTTATTTCCGCTTTCCCGGAAATAACACCATAAATAATTTTCAGGAGCATTCATGAACAATGCGCGCGAAGCCCGCCAAATGTTACGCGCTCATCGCTACGGCGCGCTATGCACACTGTCTAAAAAATTTGATGGCCATCCGTTTGGCTCTATTACACCCTATCTGGTTGACCATGATGGCAGCCTACTCATCCTGATTAGCACATTGGCGGAACATACCAAAAACATTCAGCATGACCCACGGGTGAGCCTGATAACGCATAATCAAGAAAATCCACAAATTCAGACACAAGGACGCATCACCGTGGTAGGCGCAGCGCAAATCATTACGGATAAAAATAACGCTGGCACACGCTATTTGCGCTACTTTCCAGAAGCGCAAAGCTACTTTGACATGCATGATTTTTCGTTTTATCGCATCATGCCGCAGTCATTACGTTATATCGGTGGCTTTGGCAAAATCCATTGGATAGAGGCGGATAGCTATTTAGTGCCTCCCTATCCGTTAATCCCACAAGAAGATGATGTTATTTCACACATGAATACGGATCATCGCAAAACAATGTGCCGCTACTGTCAACACTTCCATAAAATCGAAGTGCTGCATGTAGAAATGTTAGGTATCGACTGCGATGGTTTCGATGTGCGCGCCGATGAAAAAATATTGCGTTTTGATTTCCCCGAAATGGTGCTTGATGCACAACAGGCTCGCCATGCTTTAGTCGCAATGTCACGAGAAATTGGATAAATAACTATAAATTAGTTAATCGATTAATGGATGTCCACAATTTAAATTTCAGGTTGAATATTTACGATCATTCCAAGTAATATGAATTTTTATTCTAAATGCCTAAGTTCATGATGGCATAAATGAATGTATTGCGTTATCTTTAAAATCATAATAATGATATACAACCTGTAATTTAGTGTAACTATTTTTAATGACTGTGCCATCCCCAAAAATTGGTAGTTTTAGTGCCCCCTTGTCGCTCAATTTTGATGGCGGCGGGGTTTCCGCACGTAGACTTGAATTATTGGCTGCGATCGGCCAAGAAAACTCGATCAATGGTGCCGCAAAAGCTGTCGGAATGACCTACAAGGGTGCTTGGGAAGCAGTTGAAGCCATGAACAATCTCGCTGGTGTACCTTTGGTAACGGCTTGGCAAGGAGGCCGTGGTGGAGGCAGAGCCGAGCTAACTGAGGTAGGACAGCGTTTGGTAGGGGAGATGCGGCGCATTACTGCCTTACAAACCCAATTTTTTGCGGCACTTAATGAAGATATGATTCTGGATGATAGCTTCCAACTTCTGAAAAGGATTGAAGTAAGAACGAGTGCGCGGAATGCTTTCACGGGAATTGTTGAAAGCGTACGAAACAGCGTGGTAGATGCAGAGGTGACACTAAGACTTGCCAGCGGTGAAGCCCTATACGCCATTATTACCCAGAATAGTGTACGCTCGCTTGATATTGTGCCGGGCAAGGTCGTGTATGCTTTAATTAAAGCATCCTGGGTACTTCTGACTCCGGCAGACGAGAAAATAAAAACATCAGCGCGTAACCGATTGTGTGGGGTGGTAAGCCACATTGAGGCAAGCCCAATAAATACTGAGGTGTTGCTTGACTTAGGTAACAGCATGACCCTTGCTGCGATTATCACCAATGAGTCGCACAAAATACTTGGTCTTACTATTGGCAGCCGTGCGTGCGCCTTAATCAAGGCATCTCACATTATTATTGGCGTCGACTAAAGGGCATCGCTAAAAAACTCACCACCCATCGCCGCCCGAGACACCATTACGACCCACTTGAAATAACACACTCCATCACCCTTCTCCACAATCGTTCCATCTTTCAAGACCTACACGTAAAACTACGCCGCTTGAAGCTATTTAATAAGCAAATCCACAGACAAAGTTCATTACACCCGCTAATAATTCGTCTAAACAAAATCTCCCCACAAAGTTTGCAAAGTGGCGATACCCGCCATAGCAGCCGTCTCAGTACGCAACAAGCGTGCGCCTAAACGGATGGAAATAAAACCAGCTTGCTGGGCAATCTGGACTTCATCCGCACTGAAACCCCCTTCCGGCCCAATCAGCAGGGTCACTGTTCCTTGCGGTTTCGGCTGCTCATGCAATGTTGTCGCGGCTTCCGGCAACAGGATAAATTTGCTGCCCGGCGCATCGCATATAGTGGCAATCCAAGAGCTGAATTCCAGCGGAGCACGAACCTTAGGCAACATGTTTCTGCCACATTGTTCACATGCCGCAATGGTGATGCCATGCCAATGTTGGGTGCGCTTTTCAGCACGTTCCCCAGTTAGCTTTACCATACTACGTTGGGTCTGTACCGGCTGTATTTCGGAAGCACCAAGTTCAGTGGCTTTTTGTATTACCCAGTCCATTTTTTCGCTACTACACAACGCCTGCGCGAGTACGATGTTTAATGGCGACTCGCGGTTAACTGTACAGACTTGTAGTTTCTCCAGCACCACTCTTTTACCTTCGATTTCGCAGATGTGGCCATGCAGTTCATTACCTATACCATCAAATACCCGAACTTCATCATTAACGCGCAAGCGCAAAACTCGACTGGCGTGGTGTGCGGCAGCTTGTGGCAGCTCAAATTTGGTGCTTACATGCAGTGGCGGGGGGCAATAGAAGCGTGGGGTAGTCATTGATCGATCAGGTATAAATGGTCTGCATGATAATATAACGGCCATCTGTAAAAACTCAAATTCAAGTTAGACGGGGTATTTCAGTTAACCCCACGCCAAATACTCAAACAACATTTCAAATGAAAAAAATCGGCCGTAATGATCCTTGTCCTTGTGGCAGCGGTAAAAAACATAAGCATTGCTGCCAGCCAAACGGCGATGTTTCTATGGCAAAAACGCGCTCTTCAGATTTATCAATTCTCCAAGCCATCCAGATCGCACGGGAGCACCATCAAGCGGGACGCTTACCCCAGGCAGAAGCTATTTATCAGCAAATACTCCAGGTAGAGCCAAACCATCCGGATGCGCTGCATTTATTAGGGCTGATAGCCCGTCAAGGGGGAAAGAACGGGATTGCTGTTGGACTTATGAGCAAGGCTATCCGTATAAATCCATCTAATCCAATTTATTACATTAATTTGGGGAATGCGCTCAAGGATCAAGGCCAACTGGAAGAAGCTATCCTCAATTACCGTCAAGCGCTTTCAATCAAGCCGGATTTTGCAGAAGTGCACAACAATTTGGGGAATGCCCTCAAGGAACGAGGTAATTTGGAAGCGGCGATTGAGAGCTTCCGCCGGTCACTTGCATTGAAGCCGGATTTTGCCGAGACGCACAGCAATTTGGGCAATGCGCTCAAGGATCAAGGCCAGCTGGAAGAAGCGATAGCCTGCTACGGCCAAGCACTTCTGCTCAGGCCGGATTATGCTGAGGCATACAACAACTTGGGAAGTGCCCTTAAGGCGCAAAACAAGCTAGATGCAGCAGTCGGAAGTTACCGGAAAGCGGTTTCGCTCAAGCCGGATTTTGTGGATGCGCATAACAACTTGGGGAATGCGCTCATGGCACAAGGCAAACTGGAAGCGGCAGTTGTGAGCTTCCACCAGTCGCTCTTGCTCAAACCGGATTTTGCCGAGGCGCACAACAATTTGGGGAACGCGCTTAAAGATCAAGGCAAATTGGATGCGGCGATTGAGAGCTTCCAGAAGGCGCTCACGTTCCAGCCAGATTTTGCCGAGGCGCACAGCAACCTCGGGCTTGCGCTACAGAAGCAAGGTAAATTGGACGAGGCGATTACCCGCTACAACAAAGCGCTTTCAATCAAACCGGACTATGCCGAAGCGTACAACAACTTGGGGCTTGCGCTACAGGAACAAGGTAAATTAGATGAGGCAGTCGATAACTACCACAAAGCGCTCGCGCTCAGGCCGGATTATCCTAAGGCCCGCAGTAACCTGCTTTTTACGCTGAGCTTTTATTCCAAGTGCTTGCCTGATGCCTATCTCGCAGAAGCACGTCACTATGGCAATAACGTGATGGCAAAGATCCAACCATATACAAGTTGGCCTGTTTATCCAGAAAACGCAACGGAGCGAGGCATGCAGCCGCTTCGGGTTGGTCTGGTCTCCGGAGATTTTAGAACGCATCCAGTTGGCTTTTTCCTGGAAAGCATTCTCGCGAATTTGAACCCTGCCCGGGTAGAGCTGGTTGCATATTCGATGTCTCCACAAGAGGACGAACTCACCGCGCGCATTCGGCCTTGTTTTGTTGCCTGGAATATAATTGTGGGCCTTAGCGACGAAGCCGCAGCCCGGAAGATTCACGACGATGGAATTCATATTCTCATTGATCTGACGGGGCATACTGCCAGCAATCGTTTGCCAATGTTTGCACTGAAGCCTGCCCCGGTGCAAGTAAGTTGGTTAGGCTATTTCGCCACTACCGGGTTACCGACGATAGATTATCTGCTGGCAGACCCAGTATCAGTGCCGGAATCCCACCGGAAGCACTTTACTGAAACAGTGTGGTATCTGCCAGAAACCCGGCTCTGCTTCACCCCACCTACGAGTAAATCAGGGCTGGAATTAACTCCCTTGCCAGCAATACAGAATGGCTATATCACTTTTGGTTGTTTCCAAAATATTACCAAGGTAAATGACACTGTGCTGGCTGCATGGGGACGAATTTTCCTTGCCTTGCCAGAAGCACGGCTGCGGCTGCAAAGTAGTCAGATGAATTGCTTAACCGCGCGCGAATCTTTGCAACATCGGTTAGCCCAAGCCGGGATAATGCCGGAGCGGGTAATAATGGAAGGGCATGTTCCCAGAGAGGATTATCTCACCGCATATGCTAATGTGGATATCATTCTGGATACATTCCCTTATCCCGGGGGCACTACCACCTGCGAAGCTTTATGGATGGGAGTGCCTACACTAACCCTCGCCGGCGGCACATTGCTCGCCCGCCAAGGTGCCAGCATACTAACCTGTGCCGGTCTGGAAGATTGGATTGCCAGCGATGAGGGGGACTACGTAACCCGGGCTCTATTTCACGCTACTGACATTAATCGTTTGGCGCAACTACGGTCAGGATTACGGCAAAAAGTACTTGCTTCGCCGCTTTTTAATGCCCCACGTTTTGCCCTGCATCTGGAGGATGCACTGCAAAAAATGTGGCAACAAAAGATGTACCCGGAGTCTAATCACAAATGAGTTGCGTGGTGCTTACCAGAAGCATGCATTACACGAACGCTTAAAGCTTATTATTCCATCTGCAGCCAAATTTTTGGCATCGTTTCTGTCTTGGCAAACGGACAACATAAACAACTTAAAGTTCAATCTATTTGGGGACTTAACTTATGAATATATGCATTCAAAGCACATTAATTCAGTGCTGAATTAGTCCATGCAGCGTGTATAATCTTCAATTTTAATATTTCTTGAATTTGTGAGCCAATCTCCTTCCTTCACTGGTGAGCGCTTTTTGCCCGAGTGCAGCGGTGAAATCTGGTATGAACATTGGCATCGTTATGCCTTGGCGCGCCAGTTAAGCCAACATTGCACAGTTTTAGATGTAGCCTGCGGTGAAGGCTATGGTGCCGCCATGGTGGCTGAAACCGCATATAAAGTGGTGGGTGTCGATTTATCCGTTGATGTAATTCAGCATGCCACAAATAATTATAGGCATCACGCTAACCTGCAATTCGTTACGGCTTCATGTGAATGTTTGCCATTTCCAGATGCAAGCTTTGACTTCGCAATCTCCTTTGAAACAATAGAGCACATTGAAAAACAAAAAGAATTTATTTCTGAACTCAAGCGTGTTCTACGCCCGGATGGGATATTGATCCTGTCCTCTCCAAACAAGCGGCTGTATTCCGATGCACATGATTACCATAATGAATTTCATGTACGCGAATTGTATCGGAATGAGCTGGACGAATTGCTGCATGAAGCTTTTCCGCATATGTTTTGGCTTGGCCAGAAACTATTGTTCCATTCCGCCATCTGGCCGGAAAACCAAGCCTGCGCTACAACAGAATATTTGGTTAACGATGGTAGGCAAGTTACTGTAGTCAGCCGTCCCTCTGTCGAGCCAATGTATTACATCGTAGTCTGTAGCCGTAATCCAGCCATGCTACCCACCGCGCTCAATAAACTTTCTTTGTTTAGTGACAGCGCCGAAATGATTTATCAGGACTATGCCAAACAAACCCGGCGCGTGATGGAGCTGGATCAACTTCTCAAAGATCGCGAATGCCTCATTGCTGAGCGTGATCGTTTTCTCTCACTCCGCACCCAACAAATGGAAGAACGCGAACGCCTGATTGCTGAACGTGATGCACTTCTGGACATGCGCACCGAACAATTAAATGAACGTACTGGGCAGTTAAGTGAACGTACCGAACATTTAAATGTTCGTACTGAACAATTAAATGTTTGTGCCGAGCAGTTAAATGAGCGTACTGAAGAAATAATCAAACTCAATGCACTTCTGGCACTACGCAACGAACACATTACTGAACAAGAGCGCCTACATATTGCTCTCAAACAGCAAATTGACTATCGCGCCAGTCTGGTTTGGTGGCTAAAATCGCCGTTACGTTTCATTACACGTGCTCTCAAAGGGAACTCTTGAATTAGCATGTTATCCCCAGCAATCGACATCATCATCCCGGTCTATAATGCATACGATGACTTGCAGCGCTGTCTCGACAGCGTGCTTCGCACCACCAAGCCCCATCACCGCATCATCATGATCGACGATTGCTCGACGGATAGTCGCATCGCCGACTATTTTGAGACGCAGCGTAGCGCAGCAGATCCACGTCTGTGGCTGCTCCAGAACGATACAAATCTCGGCTTTGTCAGCACCGTTAACCGTGGCATGTCGCTCAGCCACAATGATGTCGTATTGCTCAATTCCGATACCATTGTTACCTCGGGCTGGTTGGAAAAACTTTGCCATTGCGCCGATTCAGACCCGCATATCGGCACAATCACGCCGTTTTCTAACAATGCCGAAATTTGCTCGTTCCCGAACTTTTGCCAAGATAACGCATTGCCGCAAGGAATGAACGCGGAGGACGTCAATTGCGCCATTGAGGCAGCCGCCCTTCGCATTTATCCTGACATACCTACCGGAGTCGGTTTTTGCATGTTTATTCGGCGCCGTCTGCTTAATAAAATCGGCCTGTTCGACGCGGTTACTTTCCGTCTCGGCTACGGCGAGGAAAATGATTTTTGTATGCGGGCGTTGGCGGCTGGCTGGCGCAATGTACTGTGCGACGACACTTTCGTCCAGCATGTCGGCAACTGCTCATTTAGTACGAAAAAAAAGACACTAGCTGAAGAAAATATGCAGCGCTTACTAGCTAAACATCCAGACTATATGCAGCGTGTAATGGCTTTCATCGCAGCCGACCCGATCAAACCGATCCGCCAGTTGGCACAATCGTTCCTGGCGCTCACCGGAACGGCTGGCGACAAGCCTGGCATCCTGCATATCATGCATGGCCGTAGCGGCGGCACTGAACAGCACACCCGTAGCTTGATACACAGTGACGGCGGGGGCTGCCGCCATTATTTGCTAGTCACCATGGATGATGTCTGGCAACTTAAGGATGCCAACAGCGGAGAGCTGTTAACTTATCAATTCAACCGACAACCCGACCAGCTGTGGACAGATTTTCTGGCCAGCTTGTGCGCCAGTTTTCGTATCCATTTGTGCCATGTGCATCATCTGGCTGGCTGCCGGCCGGGCTTGCTAGAAGCGATGCGCAACCTGGGCATTCCATTTGGCTTCAGTGTGCACGATTTTTTTCTGGCTTGTCCGACGATCAACCTGCTCGACACCACAGGAATTTATTGTGGCAGCGAAACTGATGCATCGCGCTGTCAAAACTGCCTTAACGCCCAACCAGATTTCCGCGGCATTGACATTGTTGCTTGGCGCGCAGTGCATGCGGATTTCATTGAACGGGCAGTATTCGTGATTGCCCCCAGCGACTTGGCCGCCGAGATGTTCCGTCGTTATTTTCCGCGCAACGATGTTCGCGTTATCCAGCACGGTGTCGATCTCACCGCCAACCGCAGTAATGCCCTGACATCGGCACTACTGTTGCCAAAGGATGCGTATCAAAGTATCGGTGTATTGGGTGCGATTGGCCCGGTCAAAGGTGCCCGCCAACTGGAGCGTTTAGTAGCACGCAGCCGCGAACGCAAGCTGCCTTTTCGCTGGGTTGTGGTCGGCTATATGGATCGCCAGTTTCAGCCATATCAGTCCGCCGATACTTTATTGACAGTGCATGGCCAATATACGCCAGATCATATGGAAGACTTGCTCGACCATTATCGAATTAACCTGGTAGTGTTCCCCTCCGCCGGCCCGGAAACCTATTGCTACACCCTAACCGAAGCCTGGATGGCTGGACGGCCTGCATTGGTGCCGCCAATTGGCGCGCTGTATGAGCGTGTGCAAACGAACGGTGCCGGTTGGATCATGCAAGACTGGTGTGATACTGATGCTATTTTAGACGACATCATTTCGATATTACGGCCAGAAAACAGTACCGATTTTGTGCACAAGCAAGCGCAAGCGCGGGCAGTGCCGGTCACCTCAGTACGCGACATGGCTAATGCCACCGAAATGGTTTACCACGAAGTTTTGTCGCGGCAAGCCGTCAAGTTTGCCGCGCCATTGCCGCAAACCACCCTTTACACCGCGCTGCAAACTGCGCTGGGAGTGGCTGCAGCCAACAAACACCGTACCCTGTCAATAGGTGAACACTGGCTGCTGCGGCTTGCACATCTTGGCTTGCGTTTGCGCTATACATTGCTGGGTCGCTGGCTATACCGCATCATTCCAGTCCGATGGCAACAAATCCTGAAGAAACGACTATTGGCATAAGTATTTTTAAGGTAACGTTTCCTGAGATGCTTGGGAGAATTGAGCATTCATTGCTTTTATAGGAATTGAAACGATACAGCTCATTATTACCCCCACTTTATAACCGGGGAGCCGAAAACGGCTTTGGCACTTTATTTAAATACCCATAACAACCACCACCCACCGCGTGCTTTGAATCACCGAATACCCATCCAGTCATTGCAAAAGTGGCAAAAAAAACCAGATTTATTAGTTAAGGGCACCTCTAAAGTGTGTCTATAAACAAGCAAAACTTAACACTACAAAAACATGGCCAATTAGCCACAGACTTGCCAAGCAATTAAAGCTCAGCGTGATGTGACCGATATAAACCAAACGCAGCCAAGCTCAATAAGTCGAGACGATTACTTACTGATCATTCTGCGCTAAACAGCTGTATATCCCATAACGGATTGCTTAATTTTGTCGCGAATATAGTCACAAAGGAAACACCATGGCAGCGGAAAATTTGAAAAAAAAAGAATTCCAATATCGATGGGAGGGTAAGGATAAATCCGGCAAACTGGTAAAAGGTGAGGTACGGGCTGTCGGCGATGCTGTTGCTGCCACACAACTGAGACGGCAGGGCATTAATATTACCAGCATAAAAAAAACCCGCAGTGGCGGGGGTAAAAAAATCACCCAAAAAGATCTCACGCTGTTCACACGCCAGCTTGCTGTCATGATGAAATCCGGCGTACCGTTACTACAATCATTCGACATTGTCGGTAAGGGACACCATAACCCTTCCGTTTCCCGCCTGCTAAACGATATTAAAACCGATGTAGAAACGGGTAGCAGTTTAGAACAAGCATTCCGGAAATTCCCACTATATTTTGACGATCTGTTTTGTAATCTGATCGGAGCGGGCGAACACGCCGGTATTTTGGACAGCTTGCTGGACCGCTTGGCGACCTACCAGGAAAAAACACTGGCGATCAAGAATAAAATCAAAGGGGCGTTAATGTATCCCGTTTCAATTATTGTAATCGCCTTTATTATCACCGCAGTGATCATGATATTTGTAATCCCCGCGTTTAAACAGTTATTCTCCAGCTTTGGCGCGGATCTGCCCGCACCTACGCTAATTATGATGAGCATCTCTGATTTTTTCGTTGCTTATTGGTGGGCGATTTTCAGTACTTTAGGAGGCGGTCTTTACGCCTTCTTTTATTTTTGGAAACGCAACAAAAAAATGCAGGACGCTATCGACAGAATAATGCTCAAACTACCAATTTTCGGAAATGTAATACGTAAGGCCTCCATAGCGCGATGGACACGTACACTGGCAACCATGTTTGCCGCCGGTGTGCCCCTAGTCGAGGCGCTTAACTCAGTGGCAGGCGCTTCTGGCAACGTGGTGTATTTTGATGCAACCAAAATAATCCAGCGGGAAGTCAGTCAAGGTGGCACCCTGACGGCAGCCATGCAAGACGTAGGCGTATTCCCCAGCATGGTATTGCAAATGGTCGCAATTGGCGAAGAAGCAGGCTCTCTGGATGGCATGTTAAACAAAGTGGCGGATTTTTTTGAGGCGGAAGTCGACGACGCAGTAGCAGCGCTAGCCAGCTTGATGGAGCCTATCATTATGGTGGTATTAGGCACACTAATCGGCGGTATGGTGGTCGCGATGTATCTGCCTATTTTCAAGATGGGGCAAGCTGTTGGTTAAATCACTTTAGGTAGGAAGCAGGTTCAACCATGACAGCATTCATTGAGTTACTGCAAAACCTCCCGTTTTTTTTCATTATTCTATGTGGCATTATCGGTCTACTGGTGGGTAGTTTTCTAAATGTTGTCATTCATCGCCTGCCCAAGATGATGGAGCGTGAGTGGCATGCCCAATGCGCTGAACTCACCGGCAATGAACCAGCAAATGTACCGCCTTACAACTTGTTCATGCCGCATTCCGCCTGTCCGCACTGTGGCCACAAAATAAGCGCACTGGAAAACATACCGGTCATCAGCTATTTGCTGCTATGCGGCAAATGCAAGGGTTGCAGCGCACATATCTCAGCACGGTACCCCATCGTGGAAATGGTGTCTGGACTCCTGAGCGCCTATGTCGCATGGCATTTCGGCTTCGGTTTAACTGCCGCGGCCGCGTTGGTGTTTATCTGGATGCTGCTGGCACTAACCTGCATTGACCTCGATACCCAACTGCTGCCAGATGACATCACATTGCCACTTCTGTGGCTGGGTCTACTGTTTAATTTGTCTACAACATTTACTGACATTAACAGTGCCGTCATCGGCGCAATCACAGGGTATCTAGCGCTATGGAGCATATATTGGCTATTCAAGCTCGCCACCGGCAAGGAAGGCATGGGCTATGGTGATTTCAAGCTGCTGGCGGCAATCGGCGCATGGCTGGGCTGGCAAATGCTACCACTGGTTATTATGCTCTCTTCAATAGTAGGCGCAGTGGTCGGCGTTACATTGATTATCGCGGCACGCCTTGGCCGCAACGTCCCTATTCCATTCGGCCCGTATTTGGCGGGCGGCGGCGTGATTGCGTTATTCTGGGGACAATCCCTTACACAGGGCTATCTGCAACTGTTCAGCATTCAATGATATATCGCGTCGGACTAACCGGGGGTATTGGCAGCGGCAAGAGCACAGTTGCGTCGCTATTCAAAGAATGCGGTGCATTAGTCATCGATAGCGATATCATTTCACATCAAGTGACCCAATCCGGTGGCATGGCCATCGCTGCAATCCGCACGGCATTCGGAGATAGCTATATCGATGCCAGTGGCGCATTGGACAGAGCGTCCATGCGTCAATTGATATTTTCTGATCATGCCGCCAAGCTGAAATTGGAGGCTATTCTGCACCCACTAATCCGCGCACAAATTCTGGTACAGATCGACACTGCCAATATTCACAGCCCCCCTGTATCCCCCTATGTATTGTTGGTCATTCCACTACTATTTGAAACGCTCAACTACCACGAACTGGTGCAGCGCACATTAGTGGTGGATTGCGCGGAAACCACCCAAATTACACGCACCATGCAGCGTAGTGGGCTGGATGAACAAACAGTGCGTACCATCATGGCATCTCAAATCACACGTACCGAAAGACTACGGCTTGCCGATGACATTATTCAAAATGATGGCAACCTGGATATTTTGCGTCAGCGGGTTACCAATCTACACCAGTACTATCAAGCCATTTCCTCATAAATTGATTGACGGTATATAATGGCCGGAATATATTGGTCATTTTCGTAACCCACACTCGCCTCCATCCTACTTGCATTGTGATTAGCTATGACTTCCCTCTCAATGAACGCATGCGCACTTTACTGCGCCTAGAGGATCTTTATGCCAAGTTGCTCTGTTTGATTGAACGATCTAGCGCCATTGACCATCACGCCGCTTTAGGCGTGCTGTTTGAAATCCTCGAAGTCGCCAGCCGTTCCGACCTAAAATCTGAGCTGCTGCAAGAATTAGAACGCCAAAAACGGCAGCTTTCAGCTTTACACAACAACCCAGAAATTTCAGAGTCAGCACTGGATGCGATACTCGATGAAATTGAGTGCGCCAGCAGCGGGATGTTAAACATGAATGGCAAGATCGGCCAGTACTTGCGGGAAAACGAATGGTTAATGGGCATCAAGCAGCGTGCCTGTATTCCCGGCGGAACCTGTGAATTTGACTTGCCGTCCTACCATCACTGGCTGCATCAAGATGCCACGCTGCGGCGCGATTACCTAATCAATTGCCTCACGCCCATGCTCCCCATACGCAACGGCCTGGCAATCATCCTCAAGCTATTACGCGAAAGTGGAAAGACCTACCATTACACTGCCCACCAAGGTAGTTTTCAGCAAATGCAATATGGCCGCGTGGCGCAAATGCTGCGTGTTAGCTTGGATAAAACGCTACCGTGCGTTCCCGAAATCAGCGCCAACAAATACATGCTCAACATTCGCTTCATTGCCGCCGATTATGTAGCCAAAAGCGCCTTGTACGATCAAGATGTGGCGTTCAACCTTACTTTCTGCTCTTTTTAACGGCATTCCAGTAGGCAAGAAGTTAGCGATGAAATCATGTTTGGTCCGTTTAGTTGAAAACAGGAATACATCATGTTGAAGAAAACAACTATCGTCAGTTGTCCGCAATGTAAAAAAGAAGTGCCCTGGAATAAGGACAGCCTTTATCGTCCTTTTTGCAGCGAACGCTGCAAATTAATTGATTTGGGACAATGGGCCACCGAAAGTTATCGCATCCCGCAATCCGATAGCAACCCGGACGAAGAATCTACTCACGGGCACCTCTAAAAATTAAGAGTTCCAAACAAGACTAGGCGCGAATAAAAAATGTTAACGCAGCATATAATTAATATGTAAGGAAACATTTTTTGTGAGCAACAACGTATTGTGACGAGACGGGTTAAGCAGGCAATCCCCGAAGGGGATGCTCGCAAATATGAATTTTTAGAGGCACCCTCACCAAGCCTGACGCAACAGCGCGATACCATGCGCACCATGCTGCCAGGCCATTTCCATATCGTCACAACATAACCCACCCAGCGCATACACCGGAATGGCCGAATTTGCTGCCACCGCCGCAAATGCCTGCCAGCCTAAATGTGCGGCACCGGGATGACTGCGGGTGGGCAACACCGGGCTCAGCACCGCAAAATCAAAGCCCAGACTATTGGCCCGTTGTACTTCGTCGGCGTTGTGGCAAGATGCCGCACACCAAGTCAAGCTGGGACGTAACTTACACGCGGCAAGCTGGGTACTATTCAAATGCACGCCATCTGCGCCAACTTCACTGGCCAGCTCAATATCACTGTTAATTAATACTTGTGCGCCGTATGTATGTGCCAATTTCACCACACGCAAAGACAATTCACGCATCGCTTCACGCGACAAACCCGGTTCGCGCACTTGCACCAACTTCAAGCCATTTTCCAACGCAACCTGTAAACGCTCCATAAATTTTTCATTACCCAACTCGGCAACGTTACTAATGGCATACACAGGCGGCAACTGTAACGCGCGCAGGACAAATGTATTGGCCGGCAACATCGGGGATACTGTCAAATTGGCAGGCGTTTGCCAGCTCAGCTGTTGATTTTCTTTGCCATGAAGCTCGCCCTGCCATGCAGTGATACGAAAAAAATTCAGCCTCACTGTAGCGTGTGAATAAACGTGCACGCACGTTAACCAAGGATACGCAGTGGCAATTTTAATGCCTAACTCTTCGTGCAACTCCCGTTCCAACGCATGCAGCAATGTTTCGCCCCCTTCAACTTTGCCGCCCGGAAATTCCCAAAAACCTGCGTAAGATTTACCTTCCGGCCTTTGCGCCAACAAGAAACTGCCATAGGGATACCGCCCCAAGGCACGATTGACGGCGAACGCATCGGCTTCGCCATCAACCTCGCGCAACAACACGCCAACGGCAACTTCAAGCACACAAGCATTCATATGGGCATCCAATTATTAGGCAATAACTTGCCTGCCCGCGCAAAAAAGGGGGGATTTGTTGCCGCACTAACGGACAGCCTGAATAAATTTCCTGGTTTCAGCCGCTCTGGACTCTTCAGGCATTCCATCCACCTCACTCCTAATCACCTCGCCCTCGATCACCTCTCCTTCGGCCACAACATCATCGCGTGGACGATACTGACGCATTTGTTTTCTCAGGTCGCGGGTTCTCCACCACACATAGCCCCATGCCAGTGCACCGACAATCAAGACGGCCAAAAATAACAACGCAGAAAACATCAACGCCAGCCCAATTAAAACGACGGTTACGGCGCTCTTGGCAACCTTGCCCAACAAGCTGGGGGGTTTTGTAGTGAGATATATTGGATTTTCCATCTGTTTTTTCGTGAATGTCCGTGACAGTTATTTGCGGCGTGAATAATAACAAGAGTACCCGCCCTTGTAGAGGGCTTCCATTATTTCAAATCCGCTTCCCAAGCATTGCCATAGATTTTTCCGTTGCGTGACAAGACCCACATTTGGTACATACTCATAAACCACATGATTGTTGCCGCAATGCTGTAACCAAAACCGCCAATAAGCGTAAGCCATGCAAAACTGGGGTTCCATCTTGTAAGCCACCACGAAAAAACATCCACGATCAAAAATGCAAAGGGAATCGCAATGGCTGAAATCTTCAACCATTTCGGTACACCTACCGCAAAGCTAAAAATAAACCCCACAAAAAAGAAAATGAAACTGATCCCGAATAAGTGGATGTGCGACGATCTGATCAAGGCTTGAATACTTGCGCCTTCATCGATTTTGGCGACCTTTTTGACCTCTTCATACTGGCTAAAATCAGCGACACCAGAACCAGGCCCATGGCACTGCACGCAATATTGGTTAAAAATGCCCTTAAATTGGGGCTCCCATTCCGTCTCAGGCGCGCCGTTGCGTACCCATTTAATGATGCCTAGACGCACTTCTGGCGTGCTCATCCCTTTCATAGATCCATTGAGCTTACTTTCCAGCTTGCTCCCGCTACGGCTTCCATAATAGCTGTATACAATGTCATCCAAGGAAAGCCCCGGCTTGCCATCTGCCATGCCATGTGTCTGCATGATCTGGAGGCCAGCCATACATAAACCCAGCCCAATTGCGAGCAAGTAGCCGGAAAAAAGCACTTTGACGGGCATCGGCAGATTAGGTAAATTAAACCAAGCAAAATTTGAGGGTATCGATTCCATTTCATGACCTCTTTTCTTTGGTAAAGCGAAAAGTAAAAATATATACCTAATTTCTATCGATTATTATGCTCTTAATCGCAATCCTTGGGCTTTGTGTTATCCGTTAAAACGCAGGCAAACCTGATATGAAGGCAGCATTAAACTTCATCCATCTGGATAAGATATCAAAACATAAAATGAAGTATTGTTGCCATTAACACTCAAACCCGCAAGAAATGAGAATCGTGATAAAAAAACCAACCGCACAGTTTCTGGTTTCGTTCATTCTGCTTGGCATTAGCAGCGCTGCCTTCGCCCATCCTGGTCATGATGTTTCCGGATTGAGCGCTGGTCTGATGCATCCGTTCAAAGGGTTGGATCACCTGCTCGCCATGGTTGCCGTGGGCCTGTGGGCAGCACAAAATGGTGGCCGGAAAATAGAGCTGTTGCCCGCCACTTTCATGTTGATGATGGTAGTCGGCGCAAAGTGTGCGCTAATTTATCCGTTTCTACCGCTAATTGAATCAGGCATCGCTGCTTCGGTGTTGGTGCTGGGAATGATCACCGCACTCTCGCTGAATTTTTCTGCACGGCTCGGCGTTGCGATCACTGCCTTGTTTGGTTTTTTTCATGGCTACGCCCATGGATTAGAAATATCCGGAGCTATCGAAGCGGAAGCCTATGCACTGGGTTTTCTTGCCGCAACCGTCGCTCTCCATCTCGCAGGTATCGTGGTCGGCATCGCCACTCGTACCCGTTTTGTGCGTCTGCCGCAAATGCTGGGCGCCATCATCGCCGCCAGCGGTTTATGGCTGTTATCAACTACATAATTTATACACTTATGACATTGGATTGACGCCACACTTCAAAACCTTACAATCCCCATAGGTTCCGTTCTTCGATGGTTCAGTTCAACAAAGTTTATCCGCCCCCAATAAAGTCGCGGGTTTAACAAGCTTGGGAAGAGCGGCAGATAAACGCTATTCGTTAGCTCCTTATGGATCAATCAAACATGGCCGAATCACCGACACCTCGGGTAGCAATCAGTAATCTCACGTTCAGTGACGGCACCGATGTTCCAATCTCACCTAATGATGTCGTACTTGTTGTCGGGCCAAATAATGCTGGAAAAAGCGCTGGCCTTCGCGCAATAAAGGAAAAGTTACAAAATGCAGCTCACAAAAGCCCCGTCCTACAGTGCCTACAGATTCAACGAACCGGCAGTGTAGATGAATTCAGCAATTGGCTCTTGGGTTGGACTGTCCGGCAAATGGGGTCGCCTCCTGAAAACCCAATCTACCAAGCGCTTGGGCATGCGCTTCATCGAGACCAAGCCCGCAACGAGTGGCAGCGCGCAGACAACGTGCTAGGTGGATTGACACGTTGGTTTTGCCATTTACTGTCTGCCGATGAGCGGCTTCAAATCTGTAATCCGCCTGGAAATATCGCGCTCGCGCGCGATAACCCAAGTCACCCGATCCATTTCTTGTTACGAGACGACAAACTCGAATCCCGATTGAGTTCGAAGTTCCGAAAAGCTTTTGGCGTTGATCTTGTTGTTCATCGTAATGCCGGGAGCCAAGTTTCTTTACATATTGGCGAGCGACCAACGCCAATTGCCGACGAAGATCGGGTCAGCATCAGTTACATTGAAAGATTGGAGAAGCTTCCAACGCTGCATACCCAAGGTGATGGTATGCGCAGCTTCGCTGGCGTCCTATTGGCAACTTCAGTCGGACGCGAGAGCATCGTGTTGATAGATGAACCTGAAGCATTTTTACACCCGCCACAGGCACGTCTGTTAGGCACTACCCTCGTTCAAGACCGGAACAAGGAACGGCAACTGTTTATTGCCACGCACAGCACAGACTTTCTGCGGGGCGTTCTCGACACCGAGAGTCCTGATGTACGCGTAATACGGATTCGCCGAAGCGGATTAACAAACACCGTCCGCTTGTTGAGCAACGAAAGGATCAAAGAGCTTTGGGGTGATCCGCTACTTCGCTACTCCAACATTCTTGATGGCCTTTTTCATGAGAGTGTCGTGGTGTGTGAGGCTGATGCCGACTGCCGTTTTTACTCAGCGATTCTCGACGCAACTATGGCCGGAAACACGGACGACGTAAAACGTCCAGATCTGATGTTCACACATTGTGGAGGAAAAGCACGGCTTTCAGTCGTGATTCGGGCCCTACGCGAAGTCGATGTCCCGGTACGAGCGGTCGCTGACTTTGACGTTTTATCTGAAGAAGAACCCCTAAAGACAATCTCCGAGTCTCTCGGGATTGACTGGGCGAAAATACAGCCCGATTGGCGGCTAGTCAAAAACGCAGTGGACAGCAAGAAGCCCGATCTAAATACAGAGGAAGTAAGAAAAGAAATTGGAGAGCTGCTCTCGGCTGTTACTACGACCATATTTCCTCCGAAGACCAAAGCCGAAATTCAAACAGTCCTTAAACGCACATCGCCTTGGGCGCATGCGAAGCTTGTTGGCAAAGCGTTTGTCCCATCTGGCGATCCTTCAAAGGCATGCGAACGGCTTCTGTCGAACCTACGGGCTGGTGGCCTCCACGTCGTGGAGGTCGGCGAGCTTGAAGGTTACGTTCGGACCGAGGGTGGGCACGGACCGAGGTGGGTAAACGCGGTTCTCACTCGTGAACTTGCAACGGACCCAGAACTTGAGGCTGCGCGAAAGTTTGTCCTGGCGCTCGCTGCCATATGAGATCGCCAGGGCTAGCCAATCGTTCCACCGGACCTGCGCAAAAAGCTGCGCAGGCCGGTGAATTCAAACGTTCGCCATCTTGATTCTTTTGCCGTGCGAAAAATTGGGGTCTTGCAATACAGTATGACGAAGGCATATGAGACCGGTGGTTATACGATGCAGCAAATTACCGATGCTTTCAGGGTGCATTATCCACTGTCAGCAGAGCGCTCCATAAAACTTTGCTCAAAATGCATGCTTGCAAGACTTGTATAAATTGAATAACCCGGCATCACCGCAGCATCACAATAAAGAACATCTCTAAATATTGCAGCAAAATCACATTAAAATGATGTCGTATTGCTCTTGGCTATACAAGCTTTCCACCTGTAGTGACACCGGTTTGCCGATAAGATCAGAAAGCTGGGCCAAGCTTTGCGATTCTTCGTCGAGAAATAGGTCGATAACCAGTTGCGAAGCCAGGATGCGATATTCACGAGCGTTAAACTGGCGCGCTTCGCGCGTAATTTCGCGCACAATTTCGTAGCATATGGTCTGCGCGGTCTTTACTTCACCACGCCCACCGCAGGTGGGGCAAGACTCGCATAGTATGTGGGCCAGACTTTCGCGCGTGCGTTTGCGCGTCATTTCCACCAGCCCTAAAGCGGAGAAACCGTTTACCGTGATACGGGTGTGATCGTTTGCCAGCGACTTCTTGAATTCTTCCAGCACGGCATCGCGGTGTTCCTGGTTATTCATGTCAATAAAGTCGCAAATGATGATGCCGCCCAAATTACGCAGGCGTAGCTGGCGCGCGATGACTTGTGCGGCATCCAGATTTGTCTTGAAGATGGTGTCGTCAAAATTACGCGAGCCGACGAAGCCACCGGTGTTAACGTCGACCGTGGTGAGCGCTTCGGTTTGGTCAATGATGATATATCCGCCTGATTTGAGATTCACGCGGCGTGACAGCGCACGCTCAATCTCCTCCTCTACTCCATACAGCTCAAATAGTGGACGCTCGCCGACGTAGTGCTCCAGCCGCGACACCGCGCTGGAAATAAAATCCTGTGCGAAAGCAGCCATTCGCTGATAAGTTTCGCGTGAATCCACCAAGATGCGTGTCGTGCTTTCGTTGACGAAATCGCGCAATACACAGAGGCTGATATTGAGCTCTTGGTATAACAAAAAAGGGGCGGTGGATGTTTTCGCCTGCTCCTGGAGCTTGATCCACAGTTTGTTGAGATATTCCATGTCGGCGAGCAATTCTTTGTCTGTCGCCGTCTCCGCCATGGTGCGGATGATATAGCCGCCGCTGCTATTTTCAGGCAGCAACTGTTGCAGCTTAGCGCGCAGCAGTTCGCGCTCAGCCTCATTTTCAATACGTTGCGATACGCCGATGTGCGACTCCTGCGGCAGAAACACCAGCAAACGTCCAGCAATACTGATCTGGGTAGAAAGCCTGGCACCCTTGCTGCCAATAGAATCCTTGATGACCTGTACCAGCAGGCTTTGCCCCTCATACAGCATTTTCTCGATAGGTTTGGCAATATCGCTGTTACTGCGGCTTTCCCAGATGTCCGCAACATGCAGAAAAGCAGAGCGTTCCAGCCCAATGTCGATGAAGGCGGACTGCATGCCCGGCAGCACGCGTTTCACGCGCCCGACATACACATTGCTGACTATCCCGAGATGGCTGCCGCGCTCAATGTGAAGTTGTTGCACTATTCCCTGTTGCATTACTGCAACACGGGTTTCCTGCGGAGTAACATTTATAAGAATTTCGTCATTCACAGAATGGGATAACCGAATATTTGCAGCAGCTCAGCCGTTTCGAACAGGGGTAAGCCCATTACACCTGAGTAGCTGCCGTCTATGTGTTGTATGAATGCCGCAGCGTAGCCTTGGATGGCATACGCACCTGCTTTGTCTAACGGTTCGCTGGTGAGAATGTAGCGCCGGATGCGCTCTTCATTAAGCGTAGCCATTGTCACTTTACTGACCGATAAACGTATTTCCGTACGTTCTTCGAAGGTAACTGCGACGGCACTCAGCACTTGATGTTGACGTCCAGACAGAACACGCAGCGTAGCCGCAGCCTGTTCACGGCCTTGCGGCTTGCCAATAATTTTGCCGTCCAGAATAACGCTGGTATCGGCAGCCAAAACCGGAAGCGGAGGTAAATTACGGAATTGCAAAAACCTCCATCCAGCATTCACTTTTTCCTGGCAAACCCTTTGCACATGGGCTTCCGGTGATTCATCTTTGTGCGGCGTTTCATCCACATCCATCATGCGGGACGTGTTGGAACGCAACAGCAACGTTTCAAAATTAATCCCGATCTGCTTCAGCAACTCTCGGCGGCGCGGGCTTTGCGAGGAGAGATAAATGCGTGGGTGGGAAATCATGGCTCTTTAAAATCCTATATTAGCGGGCCGCATCATTCACGATGATAAGGGTGATTGTGCAACAAGCTGTAGGCGCGATACAACTGTTCCGCGAGCAAGACACGCACCAGGCCATGCGGCAGTGTCATCACCGACAACGCCAGCAGCAGCTGTGCACTGTTTTTTACGGACTCGTGCAAGCCATCCGCGCCCCCGATAATGAAGGCCACATCTTGTCCGCTGCCCATCCAATCTTGCATTTGTTGCGCCAACTGTTTGGTAGAAAAATGCGCGCCGCGCTCGTCCAACGCAATTCGCAGGGCATTCTTCGGCAGCGCAGTCAATATACGCTGCGCTTCTGCCTCCATCATCTGCGCTACGCTCTTACCGGTGGTTCGCGGCTCCGGTTTTATCTCTATCAGTTCGATTTGGGCCTCGCGTGCCATGCGCTTGGCATACCCGGTGAAACCGGCGGTAATCCAAGCTGGCATCTTGTGCCCAACCGCTACCAGCCACAGTTTCATTATGGCTCGTTAGCCGCCTTAGGCGGCAAATGCCTTATGCTCCATAGTTCTTCCAATTGGTAGTAGGCGCGCACTGCGGGTTGCATGATATGCACGACCACCTCGCCAAGATCAACCAACACCCACTCCCCGCTTTCTTCGCCTTCTACGCTGAGTGCGGGTTCGCCACGCAGCTTGAGTTGCTTGGATACATGATCGGCCAACGCCCTGGTTTGACGCGGCGAATTGGCGCTGGCGATCACCATGCGCTCGAATAGCGGACTTTTTTTGCTGGTATCGAGTACGGTCACATCATTGGCCTTAATATCCTCCAATGCGGTTACTACAGCCAGGATTTTTTCTTCAATGGTTAGCATGTTAGGTATATAGGTGATGTAATTGAATGTAATCGGCTACTACGTCTGGTAGCAGGTAATGTATATTTTTATTTTCGGCACAACGTTTACGGATATCAGTGGCGGAAATTTCCAGGGCAGGCATATCCGCCACCAGGATCGCCCCGGCAGGCGAATCACGCAGAATACAGGGTGCCGGAACGAGGCGCGCCCTGTATTCATCGCGCAAAGCTTCATTCGCCCTATTTATGGTGTTGCCAAGTGGATGCCCAGCACGCTGCATGACCACTATATGCGACAGCTCGAACAAACTCTTCCATTCATGCCAAGAGTGTAACAGCAGGAAGGCATCGCCGCCCATCAACAAGCACAGCGGCTGTTGCATACCCAACTCGGCACGTAGCGCAGCAAGTGTATCCACCGTATAACACGGATCGATGCGATAAACTTCGCGTTCATCCAGCACAAATGCCGCGTTGCCTTGTAATGCCAGACGGGCCATATCCAGACGCTGCACTGCGCTTGCATGCGGCGCATTGCGGTGCGGCGGCGTACCGCTGGGAATGAAGTGTACCGCAGCCAGATTGCATTGCTCCAACGCTTCCTGTGCCAAGCGCAGATGGCCATTATGGACAGGATCGAACGTGCCGCCCAAGATACCAATGGGGGCTTGATTCACAGCTTATAGCACCAACCGGCGGACATCCGACAACACTTTGCCAAGATAACTCGTGAACCGTACCGCCTCCGCACCATCAATTACGCGATGGTCATATGACAGCGACAGGGGCAACATTAGCCGTGGCACGAACTCACCCTCTTTGAATATTGGCTTTATGCTCGCCTTGGACACACCTAGAATAGCCACTTCTGGCGCATTAATAATCGGTGTAAATGCTGTCCCGCCGATGCCACCCAGACTGGAGATAGTGAAACAGCCACCTTGCATGGCGGTTGCGGGGAGCTTTTTCTCCCGTGCCTTGGCGCTAATCTCGCCCAACTCCTTGGCCAGCTGAACGATGCCCTTTTGGTCTACGTCACGTAACACGGGCACCATCAGGCCATCCGGCGTATCCACGGCCACGCCAATGTGAAAATATTTTTTCAGCACCAAATTTTCACCACTAGCATCCAATGAGGAATTGAAGTCCGGATATTGTTGCATAGCTGTCACCACAGCCTTGAGCAAGAAAGCCAGCGGAGTAATTTTTATTCCCTGCTTTGAGTATTCCTCGCCCAGCTCCTTGCGAAAAACTTCCATCTCGGTGATGTCAGCCTCATCGTGCTGGGTAATGTGCGGAATGGAGACCCAGTTGCGATGAAGATTGGCGCCTGAAAGCTTCTTGATGCGCGAGAGCGGCTTGGTTTCGATGACACCGTACCTGGAAAAATCCACTACCGGCATGGCTGATACTTGCAAACCGCCACCCGTGCCACTTTGTGGTTGTACAAGCGCAGCCTTAACGAAGCCCTGCACATCATTTTTGGTAATGCGTCCCTTTTCTCCACTGCCTTTTACGCGCGTAAGGTCAACCCCCAGTTCACGCGCAAAATGCCGAATGGACGGACTGGCATGCGCCTTGCCTGTAGGGCTGCTTTGAAAACCGGTTGGTGGCGCCACAATAGGCGTGGCAACAGGCGCTGTAACAGGCGTTGCGGCAGCTTCTTTTACCGGAGCCGGTGTTGTAGGGGGGGTAACTACAGCCGACGTTTCCGTTGCACTGGTTTCCATCGATAAAATCAGTGCGCCTTCCGATATTTTGTCGCCCACTTTAACGCTAACATTCTTCACCACCCCATCAAATGGAGCGGGTACATCCATCGTAGCCTTGTCAGTTTCCAGGGTAAGCAGGGACTGCTCAGCCTTGACCGTATCACCCGCTTTTACCATTACTTCTATTACCGGCACATCTTTGGAATCACCGATGTCCGGCATCAGTACTTGTTTGATTTCTGCCACGCGTGTCTCCTGCCCGCTCAGACCGTAGTTGGATTCGGTTTATCGGGATTGATATTGTACAGTTTGAGTGCCTTGCTGACTTCGCTCATGGCTACCGTGCCTTCGTCGGCCAGCGCTTTCAGCGCGGCGACTGCGATGTAGTAACGATCAACCTCGAAGAAATGGCGCAGCTTTTTACGCGTATCAGAGCGGCCAAAACCATCCGTGCCCAACACTTTGTAATTGCCGGGCAAAAAGGCACGAATCTGGTCAGCGTAGCTTTTAATGTAATCGGTTGCCGCAATGACAGGCCCCTTGCGCTTGCCCAGGCATTGCTCGGCGTAACTTACGCGTGGTGTAGCTTCAGGGTGCAGCATGTTCCAGCGCTCACAATCCAGTCCATCCCGACGTAATTCATTGAAACTGGTTACGCTCCAGATGTCGGAAGATACGCCAAAATCCTTCGCCAATAATTCAGCTGCTGCGATGACTTCGCGCAGAATAGTCCCGCTGCCCAAAAGTTGCACCGTGGATGCCGTGGCGGATTGAGCTTTACCTTCATTAAACAAATACATGCCCCTGATAATGCCGGTCTCCGCACCCTCCGGCATGGCCGGATGCGCGTAATTTTCATTCATCACAGTGAGGTAATAGAACACGTCCTCTTGTTCCTGATACATGCGGCGCATACCATCCTGAATAATCACCGCCAACTCGTAAGCAAAAGTTGGATCATAGGACACACAGTTAGGAATGGTCGCCGCCATCAAATGGCTGTGGCCGTCTTGATGCTGCAGGCCTTCGCCATTCAATGTAGTGCGCCCGGCCGTGCCCCCCAGCAGAAAGCCACGAGCACGCTGGTCGCCCGCCGCCCACATCAAATCACCGACACGCTGAAAGCCAAACATGGAATAGTAAATATAAAACGGCACCATCGCGGCACCATGGTTGGCGTAGGCCGTAGATGCGGCAATCCACGATGACATCGCGCCCGCTTCATTAATGCCTTCCTGCAAAATCTGCCCGGCCTTGTCTTCCTTGTAGAACATCAGCTGATCGGCATCCTGCGGCGTATACAACTGGCCAACTTGAGAAAAAATGCTAAGCTGGCGGAACAATCCTTCCATCCCGAAAGTGCGCGATTCGTCCGGCACGATAGGTACCACCAGCTTGCCAATATTCTTGTCTTTCACCAGAACGCCCAGCATACGCACGAAAGCCATCGTGGTGGAAATTTCGCGATCTTCGGTACCTTTAAGCAATACTTCGAAGGCATCCAGGCCTGGTATTTGCAACGACTCTGCCGCTATTTTACGACTGGGTAATGTGCCCATGACCTTGCTGCGCTCGCGCAGATAACTCATTTCCAAACTATCATCGGGTGGACGACAGAATGGCAATTTGTTGAGCTGATCATCGGTCACTGGAATATTGAAGCGATCACGGAATTTGCGCAATGCTTCACCGCCCACTTTCTTTTGCTGGTGGGTGATATTTTGGGCTTCACCGGCTTCACCCATGCCATAGCCCTTTATGGTTTTGGCTAGAATGACGGTGGGCTGTCCCTTATGGTTTGCTGCGGCCGCGTAAGCGGCAAAAACTTTATGCGGATCGTGGCCGCCACGATCAAGATGCCAGATTTCCTCGTCCGACATATCGGCGACCAGTTCCAGTAACTCAGGGTATTTGCCAAAAAAATGTTGGCGCACATAGGCGCCATTTTTGGATTTATACGTCTGATATTCACCATCCACCACTTCTTCCATCCGCTTTAGCAAAAGCCCTGTCTTGTCCTTCGCGAACAAACGATCCCATTTCCCTCCCCACACCACCTTGATCACGTTCCAGCCCGCGCCACGGAATACACCTTCCAGCTCCTGGATGATCTTGCCATTGCCGCGGACAGGGCCATCCAATCGTTGCAAATTACAATTAATGACGAAAATCAAGTTATCCAATTTCTCGCGCGCAGCCATCGAAATCGCCCCCAACGATTCCGGTTCATCCGTTTCACCATCACCGAGAAATGCCCATACCTTGCGTCTTTCGGTACTAACAATGCCCCGATACTCCAGATAGCGCATGAAACGCGCTTGGTAGATAGCCATCAGCGGACCCAACCCCATAGAAACAGTGGGGAATTGCCAGAAATCAGGCATCAGCCACGGATGTGGGTAAGAAGATAAGCCACCGCCATTTACTTCTTGGCGGAAATTGTACAATTGTTCTTCGCTGAGGCGCCCCTCAAGGAAAGCGCGCGCGTACATGCCAGGCGATGCATGTCCCTGGAAATAAACCAGGTCACCGCCGTGGTTCTCGGTCTTACCATGGAAAAAGTGGTTGAAACCCACGTCATACAGCGTGGCCGCCGAAGCAAAGGTAGCGATGTGGCCGCCCAATTCAGACGACTCACGATTGGCGTTTAACACAATAACCATCGCGTTCCATCGGGTCAGGGCACGAATGCGATGCTCGAGTTCATAATTGCCGACCGAGCGTTGTTCCTTGTCGAGCGGGATGGTATTCAAGTAAGGTGTGATTGTACTAATCGGCAGAGCGACACCAGCCAAGTGCGCCTTGCGGACCAGTTGGCCAATCAGGTAATGGGCGCGTTCCGCGCTTTCATGCTCCAACACCGAATCCAGCGCATCCAGCCACTCTTGTGTTTCCTGTGAATCGCTATCAGGTAAATCTGCCATATATCTACTCTCTAATCATTCGTTGTTGGTCTGTGCATTTACGCACCAGGCTGTTATTTTTGATGATGCACAAGCACGCGCTATCTGCCTATATGCATATCAGAAGCGCACTGTATCGTCTCGTTCTCCGTTACCACCCATTCCACTTTGTGGTCGGTGGCTTCCTGCGGTAACCCTTCGACTAGCTGGATAGCAAATGCCCCGGCAACCAGCGCAGGGTGGTAACCTTGGTTTGCATCCTTCATTCGCGCCAGCAACTTGTCATAAAACCCGCCGCCGTAACCTAGCCGCGCGCCATCACGCCCAAATGCTATTCCCGGCAACAAGATAAAATCCACCTCTTTCAAAGAATTTATTTTTGTACAACGTTCAACCAGCGGTTCGCGGATATTCCACTGGCCAGGTGCCAAATCATGCTGCAAGTTGGTCACACGGTACACATCCAATTCTTTTGTCGCGCGGTTTACCTTCGGCAACAGCACGCACTTACCATCGCTCAAGGCCTGTTCCACCCATTTTTCGGTGGAGAGCTCCGCGCCGAAGCTCATATAAGCTAGCACTGTATTGGCCGTGCGGTAAGTATTCAGGTTGGCGATACGCTCTGAGATGGCATGGCTCAAGCCTGCCCTCTCAGCCGCAGTCAATCGTTCGCGGCCTGCAATTATACGTTGTCTGATAGACTGTTTCATAACCTGTATTGTCATGGGCAGATTATCCTTATTCATATATTCAAATGGGCAGTTTCTGCCAAAATTTGGGCGAAAACTTCGCAGCAGTTGTTCAAGATTTTCTTGATAAACGCGACAAATATCGCCGCATACTGACTTGAATAATCTGTCAATGGATTCGGGCGAGCTATTGGTTGGAATACCGCCCGGAATAGCGGAACATCTCCCATGAAATCATGAAAGATAACTGCGAATTTGATGGATAAAGACGAATTCAAATTTGCTCGCGCTTAATGCAATTTATCCATTAACTCAAAAACAATTTGTATGCGGGATTATCACTCTCATCCCAGTAACGATAACCGAGATTATCCAGGAAAATTCGCAGCGGTTTCTTGTCATGATGCGGTACTTGCATGCCGATCAGCACACGGCCGTAGTCCGCACCGTGGTTGCGATAGTGGAACAAGCTGATATTCCAGCTATGGTTCATGCTATTAAGGAACATCATCAATGCGCCAGGACGTTCTGGGAATTCAAAACGAAACAGAATTTCGTCCTGCAAACCAGGCGCATGTCCCCCTACCAGATGACGTACATGCAGCTTGGCCATCTCGTTGTCGGTGAAATTCAGCGTGGACAGTTTGTGTTTTTCCAGCGTGGCAACAAGCTTGGCGGTTTCAGATTGATCTTTTACCTGAACTCCGACGAACACATGTGCCTCCTTGGAGTTCGCATAACGGTAGTTAAATTCAGTGATATTACGCTTGCCCAACAAAGAACAAAATTTGCGAAAACTGCCGGGCGTTTCCGGGATGCTCACTGCCAGAATAGCCTCACGTTTTTCGCCAAGCTCTGCCCGCTCCGCAATGAAACGCAAGCGGTCAAAATTCATGTTGGCACCGCTGGCAATTGCGACCAGCGTCTTGCCCTTTAGTTTTTCACGCTCCGCATACAACTTAGCGCCCGCAATAGCCAGCGCTCCAGCAGGCTCAAGATTGGTGCGGGTATCTTCAAATACATCCTTGATCGCTGCACAGATAGCGTCAGTATCCACTAATATAATTTCGTCCACCAATTCGCGGCACAAACGGAGAGTTTCCTGCCCGACTTGTTTTACAGCCACACCATCGGCAAACAAACCGACATGCTCAAGCTTGACACGCCGACCGGCCTTAATCGAGCGGCTCATGGCATCGGACTCTACGGGTTGCACGCCAATAACCTTGATTTCCGGGCGCACCGCTTTAACGTAAGCGGCAACACCTGAAATTAGGCCGCCGCCACCGATGGGCGCGAAAATTGCATGGATAGGCTGGCTATACTGCCGCAGTATCTCCATACCAATAGTTCCCTGTCCAGCAATTACGTCAACATCGTCATAAGGATGGACGAAGGTAAGCTTGAGTTTTTGCTCCAGCTCCAACGCATGCAGATAGGCATCAGAATAAGAATCGCCATACAATACTGTTTTTGCGCCACGGCTGGCAACCGCCTCCACCTTAATCTGCGGCGTGGTCACTGGCATAACGATGATAGCCTTGCAGCCCAGTTTCTGCGCCGACAACGCCACACCCTGCGCGTGATTACCAGCCGAGGCAGCGATGACACCACGCTTAAGCTGCGCCGTCGTCAACTTCGCCATCTTGTTATAGGCGCCGCGCAGCTTAAAAGAAAATACCGGCTGCATGTCTTCTCGTTTTAGCAAAACATTGTTGCCGATGCGCATAGACAAATTGGGTGCATCATCTAGCGGACTTTCAATAGCCACGTCATAAACACGGGCGGTGAGAATACGATTTAAGTAACTTTGCATGATTGCCTAAAAATAATTTACGGACAGATTATGGCGCAAGACTAGCAGTAATTGTATGCAACCCAAAAGGATTTCCGTCATTCCTTACCAATTTTGGTCGTCATTCATATAGCTCTTGTTGCCACTTTGTCGCCCGCACGATGACTGACCTATCTCTGTCTCTTTACAATTTGTATTTAATTCAAACCTACTTTCTTCAAAACAGAAATCTTATATCGCTACTCACAGGTGTGTATGTGTTTATTCATTTATACTTCTTTCGCTTGGCCGGGTTAAGAGACGGCCATGCTAACGCAGTTCGACTCTCGAACAATCTTACAAAAAATGATAATAATGGAAACGCATGATTTTAAAATTGCAAAATAGTTGCCGTTTGCTTGTCCTCATCACCGCTGCCTTATTGCTGGCAGCTTGCACCACCACAGAACCTGCCAAAAACAGTAAGCACATCCCACAACAGAGTGATCGTAATTTACTCAGTCAACTTGGCAAATCAGATATTGATCGCTTAGCAGATGTAGAGATGCGTGAAAACACCCAAATTTTGCGTATGTTAATGACAAAACTATACAAGCGTAATCCGCGCGAACTTAGAAAAAACACCACAGCCAGCGCAGAAGAGATGGTGAAATCAGTATTCGAAAATCAGCATGGCTGGCGATTCAAGGAAATCGGCGAAGCGCAAGGCTCCTTCGCTATTCAACAGGCGTTCCGGCCTGACTATGAAGGTGACCGGGTAATGTCGTTAATCGTAGGCCTGCAAACGATGTTAATCAAAGCACATGGTGGGAAAACCGAGTTCTATTTTACCGACACCATTGAGCCGCAAAACATCTTTAATGCAGCACGTAACGTCGAAATCGTCGTGTGGCAGCTCTCCAATGCACGCGATAACAAAGGACAGCTTGATTTATTAACTAATGAATTAAATGACCACGAGCGCAATCTCAGCTTTGAGCGTGAATTCGGGAAAATTATCGGTAGCCTGGATTTATTTGCAATTACATTGTCGGAAAAATTACAGCGCGGCATTACCCGCGTGGTGCAGACTTTGTCTACAGCATTATTTTTACCATTTTGACTTTGACCCATCGTTACACCCCACCGCCTAAGCCCATGGTTTTGATTTTACATAAGCTCTGGTAAGTTGATAAAGCGCACGAACCGCCCCAGCTATCGCCTAAAATCAAAAAACTGCAACACGATGATCAAACTAAAATAGCAAAAAAAGTTATGCAGCATCCAGGCTAGATGGTCGGCAAATTCGGCATTGCAATCTGGTTGTCGGTGCTGAACTGATAATCCTTGAACACATGCTCAGCCGTTAGTATCTGATAAGTCCCGTCCGGTAGGCGGCGCGTGGTGTCCTTGAGGCGATAGGTGTAGTGTCCGCAAGTCCAGCAGTCAAAGTTGCGCATAGCGGTACACAAACAAGTCTTGTCCATAACGGAGATTTTCTTAGCGTTTGGGTGAGCCGCCACTTCGGCGTTGTAAGCCGTAATGTATGCGCAATGACCGTTTCCGTCGAGCAAATAGCCGTAGGCTTCGCAATTGGGGCGTATACCCGCGCCGATGGCCGGGCTCTTCTTCAACATGCGCATGGGGTAGCCTGTAGGCGAAATCATATTTACCTCTATGTCTGCCTCGTTGGCCTTAAAGTACTCTTGCACAATTTTTTCCGGCAGACCGCACTCATACGTTGCCGTAAAGCGCGTTGCCACTTGTACCGCCGCCGCACCCGCTTCCAGGTACGACACTGCATCGCTACCGGTAAAAATTCCACCAGCCGGTATGATCGGAATCTCCAACTTTTCGGCCTGCAAGTACTGATAAATTTCTCTGCAAATTTCCCGCAGGTCATATTTCATCCAGTCCAAACCGAAACCCAAATGGCCACCAGCCAGCGGCCCTTCTATCACGATATAATCCGGCAGGCGGTTAAGCTTGGCGTTTTTGCGCAAGAAAATTTGCAGCGCACGTAGCGAGGAAACGATGATGCCGAGCTTAGCGTCACGAAAACGTGGATGATCTTCCATCAACGCGAATGAGCCCAGATGCAATCCGGCGCTCAAGGTAATTCCATCTATACCGGCAGAGAGCGCCCCATGCAACCGTACCCGCAACGTTTCGCGCGGTGCATTCATCGTAAGCTTTTCCATGCAGTTGACGAAAATCATACCGGAACCGCGCTTGGCTTCCATGGCTTTGCTCAGGTGCAGGCGCGTCGACTCTGCAATCTGCCCAAGATCAAATTGCACCTTAGATTTATCGGTATTGGCAACATTGTATTTATATTGCTTGAGCTTTGATTTAACGAAATTCGTATTTAAAAGCCGATCCGTTACAGTCGGCAACATAGCATCGGAAAGATGCCCTATACCACCGAGGCGCGCAGCTTCCAACGCCAGTTCGGCAGTGGAAATATCAACTCCCATCCCGCCAATCATGATAGGCACCAGCTCTTGCTTGCCAAATTTTAAACGAAAATCATTAACACACTTCATTGCCATCCTTCAATTCAAGACGCTACATTAGTTTGGTAATCGTAGGCAGTCTTCCGCATCGTGCGCAAATATTTGTCAAAAACCATCTAGATATTTATATTAAAAAATATCCCGAAAACGTGGGAACTATGGGGTTAATCGGAATAAGGACGTTCGGCAAAAATTATTTTTACCTCCCCGAAAAATCGGTTTTCCGCAGCCTCAAAGATGAATATGCACAAGCTCTTCCAACTTATTTTTCGCTGCACCGCTGGCGATAACTTCCTTGGCCTTTTTTACGCCCTCTTGTAGCGTTGCAGTCAACCCCGCCACATAAATGGCCGCACCCGCGTTAAGTTGCACGATGTCACGCGCGGGGCCGCGCTGATTATCCAGCACCGATAATAACACCGTGCGCGCCTCATCGGCATTGGCAACGCGTATGCTATCCAGCGGCGCTGCGTGTAAATCGAAATCTTGCGGTTGCACCGAATACTCAAATACCGTACCGTTCCTTAGTTCCGCAATGTAGGTTGATCCGCTAATAGAAATTTCATCCATGCCATCTGCACCATGCACCACCAACACGTGCTGACTTCCTAACTGCTGCAGCACACGCGCCAATTTCACCGTCAGATCCCTCTGAAATACGCCCATTACTTGGTTCTGTGCGCCCGCCGGGTTAGTTAACGGACCCAGCAGGTTGAACAGCGTGCGCACGCCAAGTTCACGCCGTACTGGCGCGGCGTATTTCATCGCACTGTGATGATTGGGCGCAAACATAAAGCCCACACCAATTTCCTGCACACAGTGCGCCACTTGCTGCGGTGTAAGATTGACTTGGACACCAAGCTTTTCCAGGATATCGGCGCTACCACAGGTGCTGGAAACTGAACGTCCACCATGTTTGGCTACGCGTGCCCCCGCTGCCGCCGCGACTAGCGCGCTGGCGGTGGAAATGTTAAAAGTCTGCGCACCATCACCGCCCGTGCCGCAGGTATCAATCAAATGTCTGCCATCCTGTACCGTCACTTTGCTCGACAGATCGCGCATTACCTGCGCTGCCGCCGCAATTTCAGTAACAGTCTCTCCTTTCATGTGTAACGCGACCAAAACCGCTGCGATTTGAATAGGAGTAAGCTGCCCACTCATAATGTTCCGCATCAACTCGTGCATGTCGTCGTGTGGCAGATCTTCACGATTAAGTAAGCGACTAAGCAGGTTGGCATAGTTCATTAGCGTTCACCACGTAAAAAATTAGCAAGCATCTCGTGGCCATGTTCAGTGAGAATGGATTCCGGATGAAATTGCACCCCTTCTACCGCCATCGTTTTGTGACGCACCCCCATGATTTCGCCGTCTTCAGTCCACGCGGTAATTTCCAGGCAATCAGGCAGCGTGGCGCGCTCGATCACCAGCGAGTGGTAGCGTGTAGCGGTGAATGGGTTAGGCAGGCCGTAAAAGACGCTACTGTTATTATGAAAAATGGCCGAAGTTTTGCCGTGCATTAGCTGCTTGGCGTGAACAATTCTTCCACCGAATGACTGACCAATGCTCTGATGGCCAAGGCACACCCCCAGAAGGGGGATACGTCCGGCGAAGCGCTGAATGGTGGCAACCGAAATTCCAGCTTCATTAGGCGTGCATGGCCCCGGTGAAACCACGATGTATTGCGGTTGTAGTGTCTCAATCTGCTCCAACGTAATCTCGTCATTGCGATGCACAACCACATCTGCGCCTAGCTCGGCAAAATATTGCACCAAGTTGTAGGTGAATGAGTCGTAGTTGTCTATCATTAGCAGCATAACTATATAATCTTCATAAAATTATTTATTGGCCAGCAAGTATCAAGGTTGTAGGGCCTAATCATTAAAGCAAACTTTTTAATCCAATCACTCTTCTGTCTGAGGGGGCGCTTCGCTAGCGCCCGAAATCTGGACTGGTTCTGACAAACGGCTTGCGAGTACCTTATCAATCCGTTTGCCATCCAGATCAACAACCTCCAGCCGCCATTGTTCCCAAACCACAACATCAGTCACTTCAGGTAACCGCCCAAGCAACCACATCACCATGCCGCTAAGCGTATGGTATCGACCCTTATCTTCTTCAGGGACAGACTTCAACTCTAATTGATCCTTCAACTCCGGCACTGGAATCATTCCGTCCAATAGCCACGAGCCATCTTCCCGCTGTACCGCCCAACGATCCGCATTATCGGGCGGAATAAACTCGCCGGTAACCGCTTCCAATACATCCTGAAGGGTGACCAGGCCCTGGACTTCGCCATACTCATCTATAACGAAAACCATATGGGTGCCTGATCTTTGGAATTGTGCCAAAAGCTCCAATCCAGTGAGCGATTCAGTCACAAAAATACATGGATGCAGCTGTGCAGTCAGATCTGGGCATCCGCCATTAATGGCCTGATTGAATAGTTGCTTAAAGGAGGTCACTCCCAACAGATCGCTCAAACTGCCCCGGCAAACCGGGAAACGTGAGTGATCAGATTGCGCTATGCGTAAGAGATTGGCCTCCAATGGCTGGTTGATATCCAAATATTCTATATCCGCCCGGGGGATCATGAGGGAACCAACTTGTCGTTCATCCAGGCGGAAAACGTTGCGAACCATATCATGTTCGTGCTGCTCAATGATTCCGGCTTCGGAACCCTCTTCCAACATTGCGTGAATTTCCTCTTCCGTGACGCTAGGCTCCACTTGTTGGCTCTTTCCCATCATTCTCAGAAGAGCATCAGTAGATGTCGACAGCAACCGTACAAACGGATGCGTAATTAATGCCAAGATATGTATAGGCCTTGCCACTAAGCGTGCAATCCCTTCCGGGTTAAATTGGGCGATTCGTTTGGGCACCAATTCGCCGACCACAATGGATAAGTAAGTAATCACCACGACTACCAAGGCAGTCGCTCCAAGCTCACTTGGGCGCTGATTGACACCGAGCGTTTGCAACCATGCTGCGAAGGGGGACGCAAATACCGCTTCGCCGACGATACCGTTCATGATACCGATTGAGGTAATTCCGATTTGGACGGTGGAAAGAAAACGTGTTGGGTCTTCGCCCAAACGTAGTGCCACTTCTGCCGAGGTATCGCCGTCTGCCGCTAGACGCGCTAAACGCGCGTGCCGTGCAGTGACGAGAGCAATCTCCGACATGGCGAAGATCCCGTTTAACAAAATCAGGGTTATCAGAAGCAGTATATCCATGAGATTATTCGAAAGAATGACGGTAAGGGGAAGACATGCAAATAACGGAACAACTGCCTTGGCCGGAGTATTGACCAACAAGAGGGGGACGGACATACAATGCCCAAGTTATTGGCTTTGCTACTGTCTCGATAATTAACGGCGACAACACGCAAATGCCCCCGCAACGTTCTTTCCCGTACAGCCAAATGGCAATTGTGATTCCTACGGAGAAAAGACAGAAAAGCAGATAACAAAACACGTTCTCTGATAAAAACTCCTCCCCGTTTATTATGGTTCCACTAATTTCAGTAGAGGGTCTGTATGTAAATGGACAATCACTACTGCTATTCATAGGGCGAAGTATAACCCCGCTCCCCCTGTCTGTTATTTTAATGGTAGCCATCATAACAGACACCATTAAAACTTTCTATCAATTTGATTTCTATGTAAATTAATTGCATTAACGACTATTTTTTCAAAAAACATTACGAACATTGCTTTCAGCTCTTCAGATAAATCGGCAAACCACGATCTAAAGATCAAATACTGCAAATTAAGCGGTTATCAATGGCCCGATAATTTTGAAGCCATCCCTAAAACCCTCTCAGATCCAACTTTAAAGTTATGTGGATTACTGCCACGGCTGCGCTACCGGTTTGGACTCACATGGCACCTGAAACAGCTTGCGGTCTTCGAGGCGAATGGCGGAAAGCGCGCCGCCCCACAAACAACCTGTGTCAAGCGTAATGATTTGAGGGGTAACGTTCAACCCCAGCGCCGACCAATGTCCGCATACCACTGTAGCATGGGCGCTAGCGCGTCCTGGCACATCAAACCACGGCATGTATCCCTCAGGCACATTGTGCACCTCACCCTTAAATTTGAATTCCATTTCACCGCCCGGGGTGCAAATACGCATGCGCGTGCAAGCATTGGTGATGGCGCGCAAACGTTGGTAACCGCTAAGGTCATTTTCCCAATGGTCGGGATGGTTGCCATACATATGCACAAGAAAATCGTGGTAGCGCTTACCTGTTAATGCAGCTTCCGCTTCATGCGCCAACTGCTGTGCTTGGGCCACTGTCCAGCTCGGTAGCAGCCCGGCATGTACCAGCACGAAATTACCTTCCACATATAGCAAACGCTGCGCACGTAGCCAAGTCAGCAATTCACCTCGATCAGGTGCGCCAAGAACATCGTGCAGCGTGTCGCAACGATGTAATTTGGCAGCGCCCTCAGCCACTGCAAGCAAGTGTAGATCATGGTTACCCAGCACAGTGATGGCGGAATCTCCTAGCGATTTTATCAAACGCAGTACGTTCACTGAATCCGGCCCACGATTAACCAAGTCACCTACCAGCCACAACCTATCTGTTGCAGGGTCAAAACACATTTTTTCCAGCAACCGCAAAAGCTCGGTGTAGCACCCCTGTATGTCGCCTACCGCATAAGTTGCCATTATTCGCAATCAGTCAGTTTTAATTCCATGCGCATTAAAAAATTAGCGCAGGGAATTATATTCAGTAAATTCATAATGAGGTGTATTTAGTGTCATTTTAACTTTGCAACGCCATTAGAATCTGGACAGTATTCCGGTATCCATTGTGTCAATGCACGTTTAACTTCTATATCGTCCTGTGCAGTGTGCGTGCTAAACCAAATTAATAAATTTGCCAACCATGCGGCATCCACTTCACGCGCTTGTGCAATACGCAGTTTTATATGAGGGGTAGACAAAGTGTGCTCATTGTCAGCCAGTAGCTCCTCGTACAGCTTTTCACCTAAGCGCAGGCCAGTGAATTCAATCCGAATATCATCCTTGCTTAGGCCGGAAAGACGAATAAGGTCATTCGCCAAATCAACAATTTTTACTGGATCGCCCATGTCCAATACAAATATTTCTCCGCCTTTCCCCATTAAACTGGCCTGCAATACCAATTGCGCAGCCTCCGGAATTGACATGAAATAGCGTGTAATGTCTGGATGTGTGACAGTAATTGGCCCACCTTTAGCAATCTGTTCGCGGAATTTTGGAATGACGCTGCCGGTGCTACCCAAGACGTTGCCGAAACGCACCATGATGAAGCGTGTTCCGTCGGGCTGCTGCAATCCCTGACATACCATTTCTGCCAGACGTTTGCTCGCTCCCATCACATTGGTTGGGTTGACCGCTTTGTCGGTAGAAATCAATACAAATTTATCTACACCATGACGCTGTGCAGCAGTGGCAACCGACCATGTACCCAGCACGTTATTGCGTATCGCCTGCCAAGCATTGTGCTGCTCCATGAGGGGAACATGCTTGTATGCGGCTGCGTGAAATACCACCGTAGGCTTATACTCAGAAAAAACTTGATCAAGACGGGCTGCATCGCGCGCATCACCAATCAGGCAGACAATATCGAGACCGGCGAATTTCGCGGCCATCTCCTGTTCCATGTTATACAGAGCAAATTCATTCAACTCGAACATCACTAAAGTACGTGGTTTGAAGTGTATGATCTGGCGACATAACTCAGAGCCAATCGATCCACCGGCACCGGTTACCAACACAGTTTTATTAGTGAATAATTCATGCAGCCCGGCCGCATCCAATTGAACCGGATCACGTCCCAACAGATCGTCCAGCTCCACGGCACGCAATTGCGAAATGGCGACGCGTCCACTTAACAAGTCATCGAATGACGGTACCGTCAACACCTTGACACTGGCTTGATTACAAATCTCAATCGCACGCTTGCGCACTTGATGCGAGGCCGATGGCATAGCGACAATAGCTTGTTTTACCTTCATGCGCTCCGCCCATTGCGGCAGGCTATCCAGCGCGCCCAACACCTTGATCCCATTAAGGATACGCCCATGTTTATCCGCATTGTCGTCCAGAAAACCCACCAGCCGCCAATCACGGCTTCGCGCCAATTCTTTGGACAAACCTACGGCTGCATCGCTCGCTCCTAACACCAGTACTGGCTCTACATTTAAGTTGAGATTACGATAAAAGCCATGCTCTTTCCAGAGACGATAAATGAATCGGCTCCCCCCCATTACAAGTAGCAATAGCGCAGGGTCAATCACCAGTACCGAGCGCGGTATTACAGCGCTGATACGAAACATCCACAACACGAAGGGAATCAGCGCGGCAGCCGTCAGTACCGCCAAAAAAATTTGACGCAAGTCAGTCACGCTGGCATAACGCCATAGGCCGCGATATAAACCAAAGCGCCAGAAAATAATACTTTGCAAGGGTACAACCCAAATCAGAGTGTGCAACATTTCATCAATGAAATGCGGTGGAGGTTCGAAATTGAAGCGCAACAAATAAGCCAAGCTCCAAGCAAATGCCGCCGCCGCAAAGTCATGCAGCATGGCCAGCAAAGTACGTAGATCTAATTTAGCCACGCTGGCTTCGCTGAAATGCTTTCCAGCGATTATCCAAAATCAGCATCAACCCAGCATATACCCCTCCCCACATCAGGAACAGCAGCCAAGGCCATTCAGTGGATTGACGTAAACACCAAGTAGCAGATGCGCCCACCGCAAACATCAAAACATATTCAAATAATGCGACATTACGATGCCCCCAACCAATCTGCACCAAGCGTTGGTAATAATGTTCACGATGCGCCTGAGAGATTTTTTCACGGCGCAACATACGTTTGAGCAAGGTGACACTGGCGTCCATAATAAAAGGAGAGAATACCAACAATGGAAACCATCCAGGCCATAGTCCTTGTTGCCAGCCCCACAACCCCATCGCTGCAGATAAAAAGCCAAGGGGAATGGATCCTGCATCACCCATGAATACTTGGGCTGGGTAAAAATTATAATAAAGCAATCCCAAGCCAGCGGCACCTATTGAAAAATTTAGCATGGCCTGAGTATCAGCGCCATGCATCAATGCCGCTGCGCCATACATGGTGAAACCAAAAAATGTCATACCGCCAGCCAAGCCATCCGATCCATCCATAAAATTGAATAGATTGGTCATCCAAACTACACACAGCAACACGAGCAAAGCTTGCGCTATACCATGCGCCAACAAGCCGGAACCGAACACCAGAATTGCAGCAGCAGCGATGTGCGCCAACAAGCGTTGACGTACCGGCAGACCGTGCATGTCATCTAACAAAGAAACGACGAACAGTGCAATCATGGGCAATACCACCCACCAAGCTAATGACATCACCATCAATGCCCAGGCAGACAAAAGACCCGCCATTAATCCCACCCCGCCAATGCGCGGAATTGGCTCCTCATGCAATGAGCGCTCATTAGGGATATCTTGAATTTTTTTGCCGGCTTTACTGAATACGATAATAGTGATCACCAACATGGTGATCAGCGCTGCAATTAGGGGGGCGTAATGCGACATGGGGGTTTTTACTCTATAACAACATTAATCATTTCCGCGCAATCCACTTTCATGCGAGGTCGTTACCGTATGAAAAATTGCTTACCCAATCCTCGGCTCGATTGGTATGGTTTATTACAAAATAATAAAACAGCATAAGAACATACTTATTAACTTTTCTTACCTGAACGACGGTACGATTCTGCAGTCGCTTGCAGCCCCTGTTGCAAAGTATAAGGAGGTACCCAATTTAAATCACGGCGGATTTTACCATTATCGACCTGCAACGAACCGAGTAACCGTTCGACTTGATCAGATTTACCGGATAATTTTCCCAGTATACGTAACCAGTCAGGCGAAAACGGCAATAAGTGCGCCGGACATCCCATCGCATCGCCTAATTGGCGCAACAAATCCGGGGTGGAAATATCCTCACCATCGCATACCAAATAAATCTGGCCTGCGGCAACAGAATGGGTTGAACAAGCTATTAAGGCATCCACCAAATTACCCAGATAAATCAGGCTGCGACGGTTATGCACAGAAGCAAATGGCAAAGGAATGCGTTTGGCAGCCACCGCCAGCATTTGTGCAAAGTTGCCTTTCACGCCCGGACCATAAACCAATGGAGGGCGCACAACAACAACTTCCAAACCGGTTTCTTGGGCAATGCGCCACAACGCTTGTTCGGCTTGCCATTTCGAAATACTGTAAAAATCTTGTGGACTGGGTTCATCCAACTCTGTAAATGACTGAGTTGTACTGGTCTGCTCGCCATTCACCTTGATCGAACTAACGAAAACGAGCCGCTTCACCCCAAAACAAGCAGCCTGCCGAGCGAGATTTGAAGTGCCATACAGATTGACCTGAAGAAACTCCGCTAATGGATCGGTAGCATTCTCGCGCATTACATGCACTCGTGCAGCGAGATGAATCACCACATCCACATCACGTAATGCGTCAGCCCAATTCGTCTCACTATTAATTGCGCCAACAGCTATGGTTTCAATATTTTCAATCAATGAACTTTCTGAACGCACCGCCGCACTTACAGAGTGTCCTCGCCGGAACAATTCAGCACAAAGCGCTTTACCAACGAAGCCATCAGCCCCAGAAATCATAAATTTCATGATGATAACCAATGAGTAAGCATGCTTAAGTTAAGTAAACTTCCATTGCTTTATCGCATATTTGTTCATGGGGCCTTTTTCAAACGGAACCAGAGTATTTTTAAAAACAAAGAGGAACAAAAAAATCGCATCATGCTCATAAGATGCCACTTCAAATACTGAAAACTATGATGACTGCTTCTACGCGCAAGGTGAACCACCTTAGCATCAGGGCATAAAACCACTTCATAACCCTTTAATCTAAGCCTGGCGCATAAATCTACATCTTCATAATAAAGAAAGTATCGCTGATCAAATCCACCTAGTTTTTTGAATACGTCACGCGGAAATAACATGAACATCCCGCCCACCCAATCAGGAAAGATCGGGTTGTCTTTTACAAGATAGTCGCTACCGTTACATCTGCCGAACGCTTTGCAAAATATCTTGAGTGGCGTTGGAAAACGACGGGCGCTATCTTCCACCGTACCGCTCTCATTTAATACGAGTGGCGCTGCCACGCCTACTGAAGAATCCCGCAGATATACCAGCAACGCCTTAAATGGATTATCACTCAACCGGACATCTGGATTCATTACACAAAAGAATCGCCCTGCTGCATATGTAAATGCTTGATTGTGGTTGGCCGCGAATCCCATAGGAATGAGATTACGAATAACCTTTATTGGAAATACAAAGCTGTCTACCGCGAACGGCAATATCTCATCCAGGTTAAGCGTGATAATCAGTTCGATCAATGAAGCCCGGCAATGTTGGTTGATATCATGCAGCAAACATTCAATCAACTGAATTTGTGCATGACTGACAACAGAAATGGAAATTTCGGGCGATTGTTCTACGGCTATTTTGTCCATCAAAAATAATGAACCTGAGGTACTTGAGTAACTTCCCTCGCTATCAGACTTCTATCCATAAATTCTATTTCGCCGGTTGGTAGCGATGGCGGATTAAAATGCCAGTTCTCGCCCAGCTCAGATTCGATTAATAAATATAATCAAGCGCAAGACCAAATTATCAAACGATTTTTGCCGCCATATTTCTTTGGATAGCACTAACTGAACACGACACCACAATGATGATTTTGCTGCGATGAATTTATTGAGAACTCGTCTTTGAGATAACGGAATGCCATTTTCAAATATATTTAAAAAAATAGAAGCTTGCAACCAAGCTTGCAACCAAAGCAATCCTCTTCCGCTGTAAATAAATCGATGCATTTTTCTTTTTAATTCATCAAATATATTCACGGTTGCGCCAATCGTGTTATTGCCGTGCTGCCGATATTTTATATTGGCGTTACTATCAAAAATTATTTCGCCAAAACAAGATAGAACTAAATAACACCACCAATCATGCATCAACACTTTGCTTGGAAGATGCTTACAAATAAGTTCCATTGCTTTTCGATTAAGTACCATCGTACAGCCGGTAGCAACATTTTCAACTAACGCATTGCCAAAACCAATTTTTTTGGGTGTATTGGTAAATCCAATATGATTTAACTGTTCATCAACAATTTCTAGCCTGGAGCAAAATAATGCCGGGCAGTTATCGGCGACTACCCGCAAGGCTGAAACCGCATGCTCAATTTTATGCGGATGCCAAACATCATCTTGATCACAAAAAGCAACGTATTCTGTTTCAGTGAGCGCAGCATTATGGAGCAATTCAAAAAAACTCAGGGCTGGGCCCAAGTTCTTATGCCCTCTTAAAATATCTATACGCCCACTTGATTGCTCATTTTCTAAAATGCTTCTTGTTGAATCTGACGATCCATCGTCCCTTACCAAAATTCTGATATTTGGATAGGTTTGCTCATACAAAGAATTTAACTGTTGCTGAAGAAACTTACTTCCATTATATGTGGACAGTAGTACTGTAACCTTATTTGGCTTGGGTACCTCGGGTGTCATTGTTTAACTCCACCCTTGACAAATCTACCTGCTTCATTCATGGACTCTTCCATATAGATGTGCCCCGGGGTATCTTCTACACCTTTTATTTCCTGCATGGAACCTCTGAAATCCGTCATACTTAACCTAAATTGCCGTTAAATTTTGGATATTATTTACATCTGAATGATGTAATAAAGGCTTTTTGTGCTCCATAGTTTAATTATTACATTGTCACGTTTAACCTCAAAATGTCTCAATACACTCATCGTTTAAACATCTCGATGGTTGGGAGTGGAAACACCAAATTTACGCCCTTATATTTATCATTTTCTTGGAAAAACTTTCTAAAATGCCATGGCAAAACGATCAGGTAATCCGGCTTTTGCGATAACAACTCTGCTTCTGGAATGATAGGGATCCATGTGCCTGGGGTATAACAGCCATACTTTTCTGGGTTAACCTCGCCAACAAACGAAATATCTTTTTCTGTCACTCCGCAGTATTGCAACAGTACGTTTCCCTTTGTAGATGCGCCAAGTGCCGCGACAGTTTTATTTTCCGCATGAGCTGTTTTGATGAAAGCCAGTAAATCGTACTTCGTTTTAGCTGCACGTTCTGCAAATTTTTGATAAGGCACAAGCGTATCTAGCCCATTTGCCTGTTCACGATCAAGAATCTTCTTCACCAAAGGAGCTAGCGTTAAATCGTCATGCGATTTCGACACCGTAATTGAGAAACTGCCTCCATTAACTTCGTTGAACTCCACATCCACAATTTTGAAGCCCACTCTATCAGTCATCCATTTAATCTGGCGCAGAGCATAAAACTCAACATGCTCATGACAAACTGTGTCATATGAATTCATCTCGAGCATAGTTGGCATATAGCTTTGTTCAAATACCCAAACTCCATCATCTGCAAGTATGTCATACACTTGTTGCATAAAGGCCGTTGGATCTTCTAGATCGTAGAACATTGAAAACGAAGTGACTACTTTTGCTTTTCGCTTTGGGAAATATTCTTTAACTAACGCTGAAGAAAAGAACTTAGGAATTAATTGAATGTGCGGTGGGTAGTAACTGTGAAATTTAATTCCCGTCGGATCAATGCCTACCAGATCCGGCCCAGAAGCTGGATATGCCCGCAACGTAGTACTATCGTTACTGCCAATATCAATAACAAGATCGCCTTTGTGCAACTCAACCTGCTTAAGAATTTTTTTTACCTTGTCATTAAGGTGGGCTACCATGCTGGCATTGAGACCGGAACGATAACCATAGTTCTCGCCATACATCTCATCAGAATTATAGGAATGCTCAAGCTGCAATAGCCCACAGACATCATTTCCCCCCATGCATTTCACCAAGCGCAATGGGCCAGTCGTGATTGCTGAACTTCTCTCACGCGGAAATATTCCAGTCAGCATCTGCTCTCCCAAATCGAGCACAGGCTCCAGATGCTTATTGCCACAAATTCTGCATTTTTCAATTTTTGTGAACACTATCTTACCCCTATCCTTTTGCGCGATTCTGCTCAATGAGCTTACGCAAATCGGCATCCACCATCATGCTTACCATCTCGTGAAACCCTACCTCAGGTATCCAACCAAGTTGATTTCTCACCTTCTTGGAGTTTCCCACTAACTGTACTGATTCAATGGGACGATATGAAGCAGAATCCTCTCGGATATAATCGCGATAATCCAAATTGAAATGTTTAAAGGCGATTTCACACAGCTCTCGCACCGAGTGTGTTTCACCAGTGGCAACCACATAATCATCAGCATCCGGGTGCTGCAACATCAGCCACATTGCTCGCACATAATCCCCCGCAAAGCCCCAATCACGGCGTGCATCAAGATTTCCCAAGTAAAGCTCATTCACTAGTCCCAGTTTAATCATCGCCACTGCATGTGTTATTTTCCTTGTTACAAAACCCAATCCACGGCGTGGACTCTCGTGATTAAACAAGATTGCCGAGCATCCATATAATCCATAGTGCTGGCGGTAAATCTGGATCATCGAATGTGCATAAAGTTTTGCGGCACCATATGGGGTACGGGGTCGAAACGGTGTTACTTCTGATTGAGGGCTTTCAAGTGCATTACCAAACATTTCACTGGTCGATGCCTGACAGAAACGGATATTGGTATCCACTGCACGAATGGCATCTAGAATACGAGCAACCGCAAGCCCATTCACTTCTCCGATATCAACAGCATCATTGAACATTCCTGTCCCTGATGAATAGGCGGCCAGGTTATAAATCTCCGCTGGACGGTATTCAGTCAATATTTCTGTCATTTGACATTGATCCAGCATATTCCATGCGACTAACTTAACACTCTGCATCAGTACTGTGGGGAGCGACTCTTTGGCATTTTGTATATTTCTAACTGCACCGACGACACAATAGCCTTTAGTAAGTAATAACTCCGCCAAATATGAGCCGTCTTGGCCTGTTATACCGATTATTAAGGCTATTTTCATAGTATATGTCAGAGAAATCGGGCCAAGAAGCGACTGGCCCATGTAGCATGCCGACTACGTGAAAGATCATAAAATCCTGAACGGGCATTTCTATTCATGCAAACACAATAAAGACTGGCAAAGAAATTTGCAATGGTTGCGGGGAACATTGCAATTGCCATATACACCACACGAGACAAGCCTTGTGCCCTACCTGCCATAAAATGGTTGTACTCGGATAGGGAATATCCCCCAATAGCTCTATATAAAATAAGCTTTTTAATTTCCCTCCACGGCTCTTTACAGCATGCAACAGACTTCGATTGATCCGAGAAATCAGGAAACGACCAAATCAACTGCGGCCATTTGAACATCCAAATTTCAAAACGACGGGATGTCCACATGGCATTGCCATAACGTATGATTATTAATGGATCAGCAATAACTTTGACTTTGTTTATCGGCGGATGCTGAAAGATGACACCGACATGAATGAACAATGTTCCGTAATAAGTCGAACGGTCTCTCTCCATCCATAAATTACGTTTAATGACGACACCACCGATAAACGAAAGATAATTCGCCACATCGGAAAAAAAAGTTTCTCCATCCTTCATTGCATATTCTCGGTCACTAGTAAACTGAAGAAAACGAGTTTTAAGTACCCTTGAAAAATCGATATTTCTTATTTCCGAATTTACAACAACGAGGTCAAATGCCCCATTGATAGACTCAAGAACACGAGGGATAGCCCTGGGACACAATAGATCATCATCGGTCATCAGCCAACAATACTCTCCCCTTGCATAGCCAACAGCCTTATCATAGTCACCGTCTACACCCGAATTTTCTTGCTCACGGAAATAACGAATTTCAGGATAACGCAACAAATACTGTGCCATCACTTCAGGCGTGTTATCCGGTGATGCACCATCCACAATGACAAGCTCAACATCAGACACTATCTGACCAAGAATGGAATCCAGAGTCTCACCAATAAATTGCCCTCTGTTGTAGGTTGCAATGCAGATGGATAATTTCGGAAATTTCATGTTGTCGTTAAGATGGTTAAAGTTATTGTTCATTGTTCTTTTAATTATTCAGGCAGAAGACCCTCATATAACGCGCGGTGCTTATCCGCAATTTGCCGCCATTCATCTCTGTCAATATCGGCATGATATTCCCGCCGTATTCCCGCATAAACAGCGAGAGCCCGCCTCATCTCTTGAATATCATCCACTTTTGCGAAGTACACATTACGTTTTTTAACATAACCATGTTGGGTTAGCGATGTTGTTATTACAAATGCTCCATTCAATACCGCTCCATGAATCGAGGTATTCCATTCGCCGCCACCAGTTCGGAAAGGTAGAATTACCGCATCCGCAACTGCCAGCAACGCCGCCACATCAGCGGCAGGAAGAAAACCGGTGATGATCACCTTTCCTGACCATGCTTCAGCCGAAGCTCGCCTCATAATTTCATGCCGACAAACCTCTTTCTCGGCAATTTCTCCTGCTATCACGATTTGGTCTGAAGCAGGATCAGCAATTTCAAATAACAACTCAACGCCCTTGTGGGGATATACGAAACCAAAAAAAACAATCAGCCGTTTCTGGTTTTTCAAATATTTTTTCTTTAAAGCATCCTTTTCCCGCTCGTCAAGATCAACGCGAGGAATAGCCGATGCATTAGGTATAAGCACGGTCTTTTTTTTCCATAAGGCCCAACGAAGATGCGGATGCAAATTTTTCTCATACTGTGAGCGTACAAACACCAACCCGCCAGGCACAATTGACTTTAAAAATAGTTTTGGCGCATTTCGCCTGCTATACCCTTCATGCCAAGTCTGCACAACCTTTTTTCCCATCAAGAAGGAAATCATCGGCAACACCCAAGGCAATAAACCATTGTTATAACCTTGAGTTGGATATTGAACGTGCACAATATCTGGCGACCAATACAAGATGATTTTTATGACCTTAACTGCTTCAAAAAGACTCCAATTCCTGGTAACAGGAAAAACTTCAATCCCAGCGGTCTTACCCGTCGCCCCGCCAGAAATACTTGTAAGTACGCCAACATGGATTTCTGGATCAACAGCGAGTGCTTGCGCCAAATTATAAGTGTAGTCGCCAACACCACATTTCATTGGCGGGAAGGAACCTGTAACTAGCAACACACGCATATTCAGGCCGATTTTGTAAGCACCAACCATCCAAAAGTGTACTGCTTCCCTGCGCAATCAATAGGTTTATCTTTACCCTCATACATCATCTCGCCGACCGGATATAATCCATAGCCAGCTGCTTCAGTGACGAAATTTCTGATTTCATCCTTTGAAAAAATCTTCCAATCCATGCCAAAAAAATTTTGGCCGGTCGTATCAATTTTCTTTGACCAATAATCAAACGACGCAATAAAATAACCACCCGGGTTTAAAAGACGTGACATCTCTTTCAATAACGATTGACCATCAAAACCATGTTCCATTACCGAGATCGATGTAATTGCCCGGAATGAAGCATCTTCAAATTTTGTGTGCATAAAATCGGTAATTTCATAATGGATATCATTTTGATACGGCATTTTCTGCAAATTAGGATTTAGATCGGCGCCTGTTAAATTTGAATAACCTAATTTGTGTAGCGCAACGATAACCTCTGATGCGTAACACCCAATATCAAGTATCGGCTCATTTTTTTTTACATTACTCTCAAGAAAATTTAGAGTGGCGAGTACATCCCAACTCTTCACCATATCTCCCATCGCCACCCCGCGCACCAGCCCAAGCTTTCTCATTAGAGACCGCAAGGGTGATTCGACAAGAGACACCCCTTTGTTTACCAATACTTGACGTGCTTTGTTTATTTGCAATTTATTTTGCAAAACCTCCATAATCATCACAATCTCCTTCTAAGTACTTTATTAACTTTTATCTCAATCATGGGGGGCTCTTTTATCTCGATCATGGGGGGCTCAGCAGAAAAAAAGTTGTTTTGCACAGCAAACCTTAAACGCGGTGAAAATAAAATAACTAACAAAAAAGCAAAAAATGCCAATCCACTTCCAATAAATAATTCCATGTTGTTAGGATACCCCCACTCGCGGACTTCGCCCCCCACAATTCCTACCACCAACAGTGACAAACAAAGTGGCATTCCAACATCCCATAATAACCACTTCAACCCAAGCCCTTTTAATAATGTCTTGTGCGTGAGCCATGTACCCATTAATAGGTATATACCGCTTGATAGTGCCCACGCTGTAGCTCCACCAAGAACCCCGAACTGCGTAGCAAGCACAATGGTCATCGGTATCATAATGATTACCAATATGACATTAATCATAAGTGGTAAGCGCGTCATGCCAAAAGCTAATTGCAAAGCATAAGGAAAATGCATAGCTCCATTTAACGCAGTACCGATCAAGAGTAACGCGACTATCGGAGCCATGCTCGACGCAAATGACAAGTTTCCCGTCCACAAAGAAAGTATTTCTTCAGCAAAAACAGCGATAGCCGTTGCTATTGGAAAGAGGACTGCTGAAAGCAAACGAGTTCCTGACCGATACAACTCAATCAACTTGTCGGTATCTCCAGTAACGACAAGCGCGGACAGACGCGGGTAAATCACATTAAAAGTAGGCGTAAGTAATACATACAAACCATTTGCAACTACCCCTGCTAGTGCATAACGTCCAAAATCTTCCAAACTAAGTATTCTACTTAACAGCACCTTGTCCAATTGCATCAGGATAACTCCCGAAACTGCAACCCCGCTCATACCCGCAGAAAAACGCCATATCTGTTTCAGCTTATCAATATTGAATCGTCTATCCTTTAATCGCCCTATTACCCGCCATGCTGCCCACCGCATGGTTGCCGCATAAACGAGTCCGACCCCAGCCTGCCAAATAAAAAAAACCTCAATTGTCGGTGCTACAAAGGCAAGCACCACTACGGCGCCCAAACTTCCTAGCGTCACCATCGCAATATTGATCCCGCTCGATATTGTCAAGCGTTGCGCCCCTATCAAGGCACCTTGATATAGTCCAATTGGCCAGCGGCATGCAACAACTAGCCCCATCAATATTACGGCATGCTCAATGGTTTGCTGTGAAAGATATTTGGATTGTAGCCAGTGCTCGGTAATCAATGGAGCCAATGACACAATCAGCAAAGAAATTACTCCAGCCATTCCCCAATAAACGATGGCAAGAGTATGTAGCAACTTGCCTGCTTCCTCTAAACTTCCCGATGCAGAATGTCGTGCGACCTCGCGGTTAATAGTCGGAGCTAATCCCATATCAAGAAGGGAAAGCAATGCCTGCGTCGTCACAAAGAAGCCGATCAAACCATAGGCTTCTATTCCGAGGTATTTAAGATAAAAGGGAACGACTGCCAAGCCGATCAGTGCCGACCAGATCGAATTTGCTAATCCTGCAAGTAGGTTTCCACTCAGCCTCATTATGCGGGGGAATTCATGAGAGTCGTGTCGTTAGGATGCCCATTGAATCGTACTGCCAACCCAGCTGCGACGATCCACAATTCAAGTCTTGAATTCAAGAGGCAAAGGGCAAAAAATTCAAGGTTCAAGGCTAGAGGCACATGACGAGATTTATGAGCGCAGTTTTTTATATTTATTTTTTATTTATGTATTTCATATTTAAAATCAATTCCCATTTAACGACCAATGGGAAAATATTCCAGTCCGTGTGCACTTACCATAGCCAATTCATACAAGCTACGGCCATCGAATATCAATGGGGTTTTAAGCTTGGCTTTGATTATTGCGAAGTCCGGATTGCGGAATTCTTTCCACTCAGTGACAATAACTAATGCATCCGCATCCTTACAGGCTGTGAACGGATTGTCTGCGTAAGAAATCCTGGGGTCATTACCAAATATTCGTTGCGCTTCGGACATAGCTACCGGGTCATAGGCAGTGACGGTGGCGCCTGCCTCTAATAAATCTAAAATCAGCTTGCGACTCGGGGCGTCACGCATGTCATCAGTATTGGGCTTAAAAGCAAGACCCCAAACGGCAAAGTTTTTTCCAAGGAGATCAGTACCAAATCGGGCCTTTATTTTGTTCGTGAGGACTTCTTTTTGTGCATCGTTGGCGGCTTCTACGGCATTAAGTACTTTGAGGGTGATGCCGGCATCGTCATTGGCAGTTTTGATGAGTGCTTTTACATCTTTGGGGAAGCAGGATCCCCCATAACCGCAACCCGAATAAAGAAAATGGTAACCGATGCGGGTATCAGAACCAATACCTAGCCTTACCATTTCAATGTCGGCACCAAGTTTTTCCGCAACATTGGCCAGTTCGTTCATGAAACTAATGCGGGTGGCAAGCATGGCATTGGCGGCATATTTAGTAAGTTCGGCACTTTTGACATCCATGACGATAATACGGTCATGGTTACGATTAAATGGGGCATATAATTCCCGCAACTGTTGGATGGCATGTATATCATCGCCGCCAATGACAATACGATCCGGGCGCATGAAATCTTCAATCGCCGCGCCTTCTTTAAGGAACTCAGGGTTAGATATGACGCTATAATTAAGCTTAATGTCACGCTTTTGCAATTCTTCCGCGATAACTGCGCTTACCTTATTGGCTGTACCGATCGGAACCGTACTTTTATCAACAAATATTTTATCTTCGGTCATACGGCTACCGATATTTCTGGCTGCTGCCAAAACATATTGCAGGTCGGCGGAGCCGTCTTCATCGGGAGGTGTGCCGACGGCAATGAACTGGATACGGGCATGAGCAACAGCACGGTTTATGTCTGTGGTGAAACCGAGGCGGCCAGCTGCAACGTTGCGCCGCACAATATCGGTCAAACCAGGCTCATGGATAGGGATGTCGCCATTTTCCAAAATGCGTATCTTTTCTGGGTCAAGATCGAGGCACAGAACATGGTTACCAACCTCTGCAAGGCATGCACCGCTAACTAGACCCACATACCCAGTTCCTACTATTGTGACTCTCAAACGTTATCTCCGATATACAGCCTGTGTAGAGTTTTGTTGTGACCTTAATAACCCTTAGCTCAGGAGAAAATCTGCTAACCGGGCACCGTTTATCCAATGATGCCAGTAATCAACGCTACTTCGCTCATTAAGCAACTTGCATAAAGATTGCAGTGCGCAAGATATCCCATTCCTTGCATATTGGATTACGGATTATAATTCAAGCTGCGTATCTCAAGAAATGTTTGTCATCAACCTGTTGAAAGTCGCTATGCTCTATCCCGTTATTTTGTCTGGGGGTTCTGGCACCCGTTTGTGGCCATTATCCCGAGCAGCTCTGCCTAAGCAGTTTTTGCCGCTGATTTCCGAACACACATTATTTCAAGAAACATTGTTGCGCCTTAAGAACTTTCCCAGCATAGCTGCGCCATTAGTGATCTGTAACAATGAACATCGCTTTCTCGTTGCCGAACAGTTACGTGCCGTTAACATTGATCCTTTATTGCAAGTGCTTGAGCCATTAGGTCGCAATACTGCACCTGCGGTAGCAATTGCCGCACTCGCCGCATTAGCTAGAGACGCCCAGGCAGTTTTGTTGGTATTGCCTGCAGATCACTTAATTCAGGATATCGCGGGCTTTCATGCGGCGATTCAAACAGCATTCGCATTAGCGCAACAAGATAAGCTGGTGACCTTCGGTATCACACCCAATGAACCTGCTACAGGATTCGGCTACATTGAACGCGGTGCAATATTAGAATCCGGTGAGCACAGTTTTGAGGTGGCGCGTTTTGTGGAAAAACCAGATTTGGATACGGCTAAACAGTTCGTGGCTTCAGGAAGATTTTTTTGGAACAGCGGCATGTTCGTATTTAAGGCATCCGTCTACCTGAATGAGTTGCAACGCTACCGCCCGGACATTTCTCAAGCTGCACATCAAGCATGGCAACATAGCACACATGATCTGGATTTTTGCCGTCTGGATGAAAAATCTTTTGCCTCTTGCCCATCGGATTCTATCGATTATGCCGTAATGGAACACACTCAGGCAGCAGCTATGGTAACCGTGGATATCGGCTGGAACGACATCGGTTCATGGTCATCTCTCTACGGCGTCAGCGCACAAGATAAGCAAGGCAATGCATTGCGTGGCGATGTTTATACCGCAGAAACTACACAAACTTATGTTCGCGCAGAAAGCCGCATGGTGGCAGCTATCGGGGTACAGGATTTAATCATTGTAGAAACTGCTGATGCAGTATTGGTAATGCATAAGGACTTTGCACAAGATGTAAAACATACCGTGGAATATCTTAAGCAGGCCGAACGCACCGAACATCTGATTCACCGTCGTGTCTATCGTCCTTGGGGCTATTATGAAGGTATCGATATAGGCGAACGATTCCAGGCCAAGCGCATTATGGTGAAACCCGGTGCAAAATTGTCTTTACAAAAGCACCATCATCGCGCCGAACATTGGGTTGTGGTTTCAGGTTATGCCAAAGTAACCCGTGGCGAGGATATTCTACTGCTACAAGAAGACCAATCCACTTATATTCCTATTGGCATGAAACATCGCCTGGAAAACATCGGCACAGGATCGCTTTATCTGATTGAAGTCCAGTCTGGCTCTTATCTCGGCGAAGATGATATTGTGCGGTTTGACGATGATTATAAACGTAGCTAATCCCCTTCCAGTTTTATTGGCTAACTCGAAGTAGTAATGAAATTAATAACCAGAATATTTCATTTTTGATATACGTTCTCGCTTGCCTTTAAATATTGCATAGCAAAAAATATTGCGCACGGCCATCGCACGGCACGAAAAATTCGAACTAAATTCGGCGTGCGGAAATAATGAATGCCGTTTGCACTAACCCCTAATTCTTGATGATTTACCCAAATTTTTTGCTGGCCTACCACATCAACCCGGGTTGTATGATATTCGCTTATCCATGCTGACCCCTCGTCGGATTTATACTCTTTTGCTGTGGCTTTTTTTGCCATATGTATTTTTCCATCTGCTCTGGCGCGCAAAAAAACAGCGTGAATACCTGCAGCATATTGACGAGCGTTTTGGACGTTACTCTGCCCACAGTAATAAACCGATAATCTGGCTACATACCGTATCAGTTGGAGAAACACACGCGGCGGTCAGCTTGGTGCAACGTTTGCGGGAAAATTACCCAAATCATCAACTACTGCTTACACATACCACCCCAACCGGCCGCACAGCTAGTGAACAACTTTACGGCGGTGGTGTCCTACGGGTTTATTTACCTTACGATTACCCATTTGCTGTCAAGCGCTTCTTGCAACACTTTCGCCCGCGCATTGGAATCTTGATGGAAACTGAAATCTGGTTTAATCTGATCCATAGTTGCCACACTATGCAGATTCCCTTGCTGCTGCTTAATGCACGGTTATCCGAGAAATCTGCTGCACGTTATGCACGCTACCCGAATTTGACGCGACTGGGCTTAAACGAGCTGAGCGCTATTTCTGCGCAAAGCGAAGTTGATGCCGCACGCATGACTAGATTAGGTGCAAACAATGTATCCATCATGGGCAATCTGAAATTTGACATTCAACCCCCATCCGCGATGCTGAAACTGGGTGCACAATTACGTACCCAGTTTGGCAACGGCAGGAAAATTTTTCTGGCGGCCAGTACACGCGCCGGAGAAGAAATACTATTGTTGTCCATGCTTAAGCAAGTAGATATTCCCCATCTGCTAACCGTCATTGTGCCACGCCACCCACAACGCTTCGACGATGTAGCTGACCTGCTCACCCAGCAGAAAATTCGCTTTCAGCGCAGAAGTGAAAACTGTCCGATTACACCAGACACCCAAGTGGTATTGGGTGACAGCATGGGAGAGATGTTTGCCTATTATGCCGCCTGCGACCTTGCCTTCATTGGCGGCAGTTTACTGCCATTTGGAGGACAAAATCTCATTGAGGCTTGCGCCGTAGGCAAGCCTGTGTTTATCGGCCCACACACATACAATTTCGCGCAAGCCAGCCAGCTTGCTGTCGAATGCGGAGCAGCCGTGCGGATACAGAATTCAGCCGACCTAGCGCACAATTTACAAAACTTACTTACCCATTCCGATCAGCTAATCAAAATGAGCCAAGCCAGTCTGCATTTTGTCCACACCCATCGTGGCGCAACAGAGCAAGCACTGCGGCATATAACCTATTTTCTTGCTCACCACTTTCAGTAAAATGTCGCAAGATAAAATAATATATCAACCCTTCAAACCATGAATAAAATCCTTATTACCGGCGGTGCCGGATTTATTGGCTCCGCAGTTGTTCGCCAACTGATCACGGAAACCGACACTACTGTCATTAACGTCGATAAGCTGACCTATGCCGGCAATTTACAATCCTTAATATCGGTAGCAGACAATCCCCGCTACTACTTCGAACATGTAGATATTTGTGATGCGGCTACAATCGCGAGACTATTTCATGAACATCAGCCGGATGCGGTGATGCATTTAGCTGCGGAATCCCATGTCGATCGCTCCATCACTGGCCCGGCAGCCTTTATTGAAACCAACATTATTGGCACATACACGCTCCTGAACGCAGCTCGGGAATACTGGAGCGAACTTTCTGCGGAACGTAAAAACACTTTTCGCTTCCACCATATATCCACAGATGAGGTATATGGCAGTCTCGGTGAAACCGGTTTTTTTACCGAAACTACCGCTTACCAGCCAAACTCTCCTTACTCGGCAAGCAAAGCATCTTCAGATCATCTAGTGCGCGCTTGGCATCATACCTACGGCTTGCCCGTGGTCACCACCAACTGCTCCAATAATTACGGCCCTTATCATTTCCCGGAGAAGCTCATTCCGTTGATCATCCTGAATGCGTGCAATGGTAAACCGCTACCCATTTATGGCAAGGGTGACAACATCCGCGACTGGCTGTACGTGGACGACCATGCGCGGGCGTTGCGCTTGGTACTAGAGCGGGGCCAGGTGGGGGAAACTTACAATATCGGCGGCTGGAATGAAAAAACCAATCTGGAAGTGGTTTATGAGATTTGCGCTATTCTTGATGAACTCCGCCCTCAAGGTGCACCGCATGCATCCCTGATCACCTACGTACAGGATAGGCCCGGGCATGACCATCGCTACGCAATCGATGCCGGTAAAATCGCCCGTGAACTGGGCTGGAAACCTTTAGAAACATTTAAAACCGGATTGCGCAAAACAGTGGAATGGTATTTGGCAAACCCAGACTGGGTTAATGCTGTCATTAGTGGCGAATACCAAAATTGGATCCAACAAAATTACGGCGACAGGGAAACATCATGAAAGGCATCATACTCGCAGGTGGCTCCGGCACCCGGCTTTACCCAGCTACCCGATCTATCTCCAAGCAATTATTGCCCGTTTATGATAAACCAATGATTTACTATCCACTGACCACGCTTATGCTGGCCGGCATCCAGGATATCCTGATCATCTCCACTCCGCAGGACATACCGCGTTTCGAACAGTTGCTAGGCGATGGCTCACAGTGGGGAATGAATTTTTCCTTTGCTATACAGCCTTCACCGGATGGGCTCGCGCAAGCATTTATTATTGGCGAGTCTTTTATCGGTCATGACTCCTGTTCGTTGGTGCTGGGGGATAACATTTTTTACGGTCACAACTTTGAAAAAAATCTTTCAGCCGCCAGAAGCAAACTAGAGGGCGGCACGGTGTTTGCCTACCATGTCAACGACCCAGAACGGTACGGCGTAGTGGAATTCGATGCTACAGGGCATGCAATCAGTCTGGAAGAAAAACCCGTAAAACCCAAGTCCAATTATGCCGTGACGGGTCTTTATTTTTACGATGCCAACGTTGTTGAGATTGCCAAATCCGTTAAGCCTTCTGCACGTGGCGAATTGGAAATTACCACTGTCAATCAGATTTACCTCGATAACGGAAAACTGGATGTGCAGGTTATGGGACGTGGCTATGCATGGCTGGATACAGGTACGCATGATTCATTGCTGGAAGCTTCAATGTTTATTCAGACACTAGAGAAACGTCAAGGTTTGAAGATTGCCTGCCCGGAAGAAGTTGCATATCGCCGAGGCTACATCACGATGGAGCAAATGGAACGGTTGGCCGAGCCACTGGCAAAAAATGGTTATGGCCGGTACCTGCTTGATATTCTAAAAGAGAAAGTTTATTAAACATGCACGTTATCCCAACTGCAATAGCCGACCTTTTAATTATAGAACCCAAAGTATTCGGTGATGCCCGTGGGGTTTTCTTCGAGAGTTTTAATCAAAAAGCCTTCGAAAGTATCATAGGACGATCCGTCAACTTCGTCCAGGATAACCACTCCCGATCGGCTCAACATGTACTCCGTGGACTGCATTATCAAATCAAACAACCACAGGGCAAGTTAGTTCGTGTGGTGGCAGGAGAGGTATTCGATGTGGCAGTGGATATTCGTAAATCATCACCCACCTTTGGCTTATGGGCGGGTGTTGTTCTTTCTGCCGAAAACAAACGGATGTTCTGGGTACCGGAAGGGTTCGCCCATGGCTTCGTCGTGCTTAGCGAGCATGCAGAATTTCTCTATAAAACAACAAATTATTGGGCACCTGAATATGAGCGTTCTATCTTATGGAACGATCCCGACTTGGCTATTGATTGGCATCTTGGCCAGAACGCACCTATTTTGTCCAAAAAAGATCAAGAGGGTTCGTTTTTTATCAAGGCAGAATTATTCCCATAAAAATTTTTTAATGGGCACGGGTAACCGCAATAATAACGAGTTAACCATTATCAGCACAGGTACAATTGTGAATTCCCGCATTTCTGGTTTCATTTTTAAATTAGGACGTAGTAGTTTAATGGCATTATCAATTTCGCTTATTCAACCGCAGACAAGACAAGATTTTAATCTACCCGAATTACAACAATAGTCGGCATTGCCCTATGCATTATGTAAAGTACAAAGCACCTATTTCGCCAAACTAAGGTTTGCTTACTTTGTTTAAGCCTACATAATAATATCCAAAAATACAATGAATTGAGCTGAGCGGCCGAGTTGGTTGATTCACTTTATATTTCCATTTTTTAAAACTAATCAAGTATAATGGCAGATTATTTTAGTAAGAAATCCACAAAAAGGAAGGCAAATAATGTCTATTAATCGTGTTACTTTCTTCCCGGTCGGCAATGGAGATACCACCTTAATCGAAGCGAACGATAAAACGATACTTACAGATGTAAATTATCGTTGCGAACGATATACCGATCGCTTTAGACCATGCATTGATGTTAACGGTCAGATAGGAAACGCCGCCACCCTTGGGCAGGAGGAGGCATCAAAACCGTTCGAGTGGATTTATTACGATTTTGCTCTCGATCTCCAGTACGCTTGTTATCAATCCAGTTATCGGAGCAATCGCGAATATCGGTTATCACTCCTGGTTTTGACTCACCCAGATAAAAACAACCTGACCGGCTTTGGAAAGCTCTTTTATGTGGGAGATCCTGCTGAATTCGAGGATCGGCCAAGAGAAGATGACAAATTGATTTTGATCGAGGAAATGTGGATCAATTCGTGCTTTACAGACCCAAAATTCGAGACTGACGAATCTAAACCCGTATTTCAAGAGATCAAGCGTAGATTGGATCTTCAAGGCAAGCAAGGTTCAGAATTGAATGGCAATAGAATCAGCATACTAGAGGCAACATCATCATCGGACGGATTGGTTAAAACATTTTCTCGAAATATTGAGGCGCATGTTCTTTCTCCTGTCAAAAAAGAAGGCGAAACATCGAATGCTGCTCAAGCAGACGTTAACGATGCTAGCCTAGTTATACGTTGGACAGTTAAAGTCTTTGGCGGCATGAATCGGATTATGCTAGGTGGGGATGCGACAGTTGAGGTTTGGGATCGTATCTGGCAAAACTATCAAAACAATACCGATAAGCTCAGTTGGCATATCTTGCTTGCGCCACATCATTGCGCCATTGATGCCATAGCGCGAAAAAATAAGGATGGCAAGTATGAATATTCCGAAAATGCGCTTAACGCACTTGGTCAGGTTATAAGTGATGGTTTCGTTGTATCCAGCAGCAAAGAGATCAAACACAATGATGACTTGTTGCCTAGTTGGGAAGCCAAGCAAAAATATCTCGGAATGTTGAAAGACGCGGACGAAGCTCGGTTCTTAAACCCCGATACTCGGGCGAACGCACCTTTGCTTTACTCGCCACTTCAGGATGATAAACCTGAGCCGGTCGTGTTCACCTTGACCAAGGAAGGACCTTCTCTTGATGAGCCTGCACCTGCTTCACCGCATACACCTAACAAGATTGTGCCGGTTGAAACGGGCAATGACGAATTCGGCTACAAATGGAATATGAAAGTGTAAAGTGAGACTCGTTGGCAACCGTGGAGTCCAACGAGTTGAGCAACAAATTGTTTTTCGTCATATCACTGCGTGAATCCAACAGATAGCAGATAGCCAAGGCGAACCTGCCATCTTTGTCGGTTGTAGAATGCTTCGATGTACTCGGTAACTTCCTGCGTTGCTTGTGCTCGGGTACGGTAGCGCCGATGGTGAATAAGCCCATTTTGGGCGTACCCCAGAAGCTTTCCCATCGGTAGCATTGTTCCACGCGGCGCCATAGATACCATCATGCCGATTGTTCCATCACCTCCCGGTAACCGGGAGCGCAATATAGCGACCTCGATCCGATCTGCTTGAAACACCCCACCCTGGCTTTATTGTAGATGCGCTTAGTACGATCCACGCCTACTCGAGTTTTTACAGTGCACCTCAAGTCCTCCCGCAATGCGCAAACAGGTGCATTTATGCTTTGCTGTAGTACTCAACAGCCATAAACATGATTACCTGAAAAACACTCGACGTTAAAAACGGTATCTACCGATCTGATTTGTGGACCATTACGAAACATTAGCCCGAATAGCGCACTGGGAAACAGTTATTGAGACAGGACATAATGTGCGAGAACGTCGGCCTCAGCATCGCTAAGATGCCCGAACGCCGGCATTGACACCGGCCCCCATTTGTTGGAACCGCCATCGCGGATGTTGCGCGCTACCAGCGCAGCCGCGTTGGCCTTGGAAGCATACTTCGCCACCACATCCCGGAAGGCTGGCCCTACGATCTGCTTGTCGATCGCATGGCATGCCATGCAGTTATTGGCCGCGAGCAGTGCTTTTGCGTCGGCAGGTTCAGGCGTCGCGGTGGGCACGACGATCTCCGGTTTGCCCGCTGTATTTAGTGCCGCCGTCCCGCTGTTGCGTTCTGCACCATAGGTTTTAACCAGATAGTCGACGATAACCGGGATATCTTCGTCCGCAAATTTCGCGCCAAATGGCGCCCGCATTTTCTTGACAATGGCCTCCCAATAGTCGCGCGTTGAAGTAGACGGCTGTGACTGGATGTAATGAACCGAATGGCAAATCATGCAATTGCGTTGAGCCAGCATATAACCAGGCAGCTTACTCGGCTTGAACACGGCGGTTTCAGGCGGCAACCGGATATCAAGAGCGATTGCACAATACGGTGCGAGGGCACTCGCCGCCAGCAAGATGCGAATCAGGATGTACCTCATGCGTTTCTCCTTAAACAGCAACAACGCGGATTGACTCAACCGCATTGCGCATATAGCCGCCAGGGTTTACCAGCGGATTGAGCGGCTGGCCCTGACCGATCCGGTTAACCGCACGCACCAGCAATTCGTGGCTCCCTTTGTGTTTTGGCGTGAACGCCACGCTCCATTCACGAAAAGAGTATCTACCCAGATCCTTGCCCAGCTGGGCAGCCTGCCAATTTTTGCCGCCGTCAAGCGAAAATGCAACCTCGGTCACACCGTGACCGCCATCAAAAGCGATCCCGCGCACAATGGTCTGACGTCCGCTCTTGACATACATACCATCGGCCAGGCTGGTCACGAACGAGCGTACGTTCATGCGGTTGACCGGTATAGTCTTGACGGACTCTTTTCCCGGCTCGATGCAGGCACATGGATTGCCTGGAATGCGATAAGCCTTGTTCATCCAGAATCCATCGAATACCTTGCCGGTTACCGTAATGTCAGACAAATGTTTCACCCAATAGGTACCGTAGTAGCCAGGGACGACCAGCCGCACTGGATAGCCATTCAGCAGAGGAAGATCGGCGCCGTTCATTTGCCACGCCAGCATGACTTCACCGTCGAGCGCGTGATCGATATTAAGTGCCTTGATGAAATCAGGCGCATTACCTATGGGCGGCGTGTCGAGGCCATTGAATGCGACTTGCACCGAGCCTGCTTTCACGCCCGATTTTTCCAGCACCTTGCGCAGCGGGATGCCAGTCCAACGCGCGTTACCCATAGCACCGTTCGAGAGTTGACCGCCGTTGATGCGCGGCGTAAAGTGACCCCGACTGTTACCAGAACACTGGTTGACGGCAACCAAGTCGACCACATCGGCCATTTGCTTGAGGTCAGCGAGCGACAAGTCGAGCGGTGTATTGACGTTTCCGCTGATGCGCAACCGATAGTTCAACACATCGATCGAAGTGGGGATGCCGCTCCAGTGATAGCGTACGAAGAACGCATCGTTGGGCGTAACCACTCCTTCATTGAATACGCTGAATGGGGTTTCCAGCTGGGGCGGGCGGGCAGTGAGCATAATCAGTGGACGCTTTTGCGGATATGCGACGAGATCACGCTCACCATTTTCGAACGGCAGTGTGACGTGACCGGATTCTCCAGCAAATGCTGTCAATACTGTGCTGCCGAATGCGCTTGCAGCGCCCAAAGTGCCAGCCTGCCGGAGAAACTTGAGAAAGGCGCGCCGCTGTAATGCACCCGCTGTCAACATCAAAGTAGGTTTTACCATGCTGATCTCCGTTATGGTTATTCAATCGGTCAACGCACACTACCGTTGTCGAGTATAGCGAAAATTTCGATTTCGGCTCTAAGTGATTTGTAATGGGCAATGCAATCATGAGCGCTACTACTTTATTCAGCATGGCGCTTGACCTACAAGCATCTTGGCAAGTGAACGATATTTCGTTTGCCGCCAAGCTGCTCGGTAGATACCGTCCCTAACGTCAAACATTTTGCAGATAATCGTGTTGATATGGTAATTGTCAATCTAGCTGTCGCCTGAATGCTTGCATTCATGCTGCCATTTTGAGCTTTAAATATTCCTCCTTGCGTGCCGCTGCCAACGATCACATGACGATGCTGGAGAGTAATCCAAGGCGCGTCGTCTCTTACTTTCAAGACCCACGCGTAAAATATTCCACTTAAAACTATTTAATGGCCGAGTCAATAGTGAAATGTTGGACTTTTTGGTTTTCAGCTTACCTCACCCCCTCGGGTGATGCTGTGCATGCAGTTGCTTCAACCGTTCGCGTGCTACATGCGTGTAAATCTGCGTGGTAGAAATGTCGGTATGGCCAAGCAGCAGTTGGACTACGCGCAGATCTGCTCCATGATTAAGCAAATGTGTGGCGAAGGCGTGGCGCAAGGTATGCGGTGATAGTGATTTGTATAGGCCGCAGTGCTTGGCGTGACGTTTGATGAGATACCAGAACATCTGCCGCGTCATCGCTGTGCCACGCTGAGTAACGAACATCGCTGCATTTAATTTATTGCCCAGCAAGGTTGGGCGTGCATCAACCAGATAGCGGTGCAGCCAGTCCAGCGCTTCCTCTCCCAGCGGTACCAGACGTTCTTTATTACCCTTGCCCATCACGCGCACTATGCCCATGTCGAGGCTGACCTGTGCGACGCTCAAACTGATTAACTCGGAAACGCGCAGACCACTGGCATATAGCACTTCCAGCATAGTGCGGTCACGCATGCCCAGAGGTGTATTTATATCAGGTGCTTGCAGCAGCATATCCACATCCTGTTCGGTGAGCGTTTTTGGCAGGTTACGTGGCAGCTTGGGGGTAGCGATTTGCAGGGTGGGATCAGTGTCTATTTTGCTCTGCCGTAACAGGTAACGGAACAGACGTTTGAGGCTTGATATGGCACGACTGGTACTGGTGGCTTTAGCTTTTTGTTTGACGAGCAAATAAGCGAGAAAGCCTTGGAGGTCAGCGTGTGTGGCCTCTAGTAAGGAAGAGTGGCGTTGTTTTTCTATCCAGAAAATAAATTTGCACAGATCGCGTCTGTAGCTTTCCAATGTGTTGCGCGACAAACCGTCTTCCAGCCACAAGCAATCGCAGAATTCATCCAGAATATCAGTGTTGTTCATATATCTTTAGTCATTTGAATGTAGTGAGAAATTTCTATGATTCTGCACCGTATCCAAAATATTAGCTGTAGTTGCTCCCGTTTGTACATAGCGCATTAATTTGTATATTAATTAGTGCAGTTAACAATAGGCGTATCAGTATAATCAATTGGTTACGAGCGAAGTTCAACAGACTCCCTGGTTTGATTGTTTTTCATATGCTAGCAACCAGCATTTGATATCTAGCGCATTCCCTCCGCGCTGATGTATGAAGCCGCCGATACCAGACTTACTTACCACGCGATGGCAAGGGATGACAATAGGAATGGGATTTGCGCCGCACGCCTGACCAACCGCACGCGGGCTGGAAGTTAGCAACGTGGCAAGATCGCCATAACTTCGTGTTTGTCCGGGTGGAATAGCAGATATTGCTTGCCACACTTTTGTTTGATGGACAGTGCCGTTAAGCTTGAGTGAAAGATTAAAATGAAAATTTGGATCAATAAAATAGGCCTGTAATTGTTCGCACACCTCTCGAGCGAACGCTTGGCTCGGCGGTTGTGGCGTGGCACCCAGCTCCAGAAAGTCGATGCCGGTCAGCGCATCCGCCCCACAGCGGATACCAAGCATACCAAATGGTGTAGATAACTTTGCCTGATAATTCATTTACCTTCCTTACACGAATATTTGGCTAGTTTCATGAGGTAACCCCATGGCTTTACCGGGGGTTACCAAGGTTTAACTTGTACGTCGGCCGTATTGAAACTTCTGTGTCTATCAAAAGATAGGAGTTTCAAGATAGGAGAATATCAGGGTCTGAGCCATATGGGATGTAACCAGTAAATATCAGGTGGTTTATATTTTCAAGCGACAGAAGCAAGCAATATTTGGTGCATTGCGCAAGCATTCATTTAGGAGAGATATTTCGGGATTGGCGTTATGAAGAAAGTGCAAAATGGTACTCGATGGTTGACACATGCTCATGTGTGTTTAATCAGGAGCGGAGAGACGAACGTTACAACCAAATGAATTTTGGCTATAGACGCTTTTAGGTGGATTATTTGCAACCAGAGCCTTTGAGGCGCTTTCAGCAGTAAACCTCCGGCTCTACCGGAGGTAATTAATTGCCATTTCTCGTTTTAATCGAAATGAGAATGAACTAACTGCAGACTTAAACCGCTTTGCGGTTAGGAAGTTTTTCCTTGATACGTGCGGATTTTCCGGAACGGTCACGCAAGTAGTACAGCTTAGCACGACGCACATCACCACGACGCTTGACTTCGATACTGGCGATGGCTGTTGAATAGGTTTGAAAAGTACGTTCCACACCTTCACTAGCGGAAATTTTCCGCACGATAAAAGACGAATTCAGACCACGATTGCGCTTTGCAATCACTACGCCTTCATAAGCCTGCACACGTTTGCGTTCACCTTCGACCACATTCACATTAACAATAACAGTGTCGCCTGGGGCAAAGCTCGGGATTACTTTTCCCAGACGGGCAATTTCTTCTTGTTCAAGTATTGCGATAAGATTCATTTTATTTCCTCTTGTTGTACGGATGCTTGTTCCTGCTGGTACTCTGCCAGTAGCCGAGCTTCCTGTTTTGTTAACTGGCGTTGTGCCAGCAAATCTGGGCGGCGTTGCCAAGTTCGTCCCAACGCCTGCTTCAACCGCCACTTTTCTATCTCGGCGTGATGCCCAGAAAGTAAAACCTCTGGTATTCCTTCGCCTTCAAAAATTTCTGGCCGCGTGTAATGCGGACAATCCAGCAAGCCCGCTACAAATGAGTCCTGCTGTGCTGATTCGGCATCCCCCAGCACACCGGGCAAGTGCCGCACCAGACTGTCTATCAGCACCATTGCTGCCAGCTCGCCACCGGATAACACGTAGTCGCCGATGGAAAGTTCTTCATCCACCTGCTGTCGTATCAGGCGTTCATCTACACCCTCGTAACGGCTTGCCAGCAGAATCAAACCATCATTCCGCTCCAAAAGTTCCTTCACCACTTCGTGGGTTAGTTGTCGTCCTTGTGGCGACAAATGAATTACACAACTTTTGACCACGCCAGTTTGCGCTTGGCTTTGTTTCGCTGTTGCGATCGCCTGCGCGAGTGGCTCTGCCAGCATCAACATTCCCGGACCGCCGCCATAAGGTCGGTCATCCACGGAACGATGCTTGTCGCTGGTGAATTCACGCGGATTCCATGTATGGAGCAAAAACTTGCCTTGCTCCGCCGCACGCCGCGTTACTCCATATTGGGTAATCGCGTCGAACATTTCCGGGAATAGCGTAATTACATCAAAGCGCATTGCTGCTGCTCAGTGTTTTGCAGCCCAATCGGTCGACCAATCGACACGTATCACTTTTTCCGTCAAGTCCACGTGCTTGATTGCGCTGGCAATGAACGGGATTAATAATTCCCCCCGATTTTTTTTGGACAGATCTTCCTGCACACACAGCACCTGATTAGCACCGGTATCCATTAGGTTGTCCACCACTCCCAGACATTCGCCAGCGAGATTAACCACCGTCAGCCCGATTAGATCCGACCAATAATATTCATCCTCAGGCTGTTGAGGCAGGCTGCTGCGTGGCACTGCCACCAGCAAGCCTTTATATTTTTCGGCGGTGGTTCTGTCGTTGCTGCCAGAAAACTTGGCGATCAAACCTTTACTGTGCACAGCAAAGGCTTCCATAGTTATCTCGCACCAAGGATGATTCTCGTCGCCTAGCCACCAAATGGGATAGTCGGCAAGACTATCCACGGACTCGGTGTAAGTTTTAATCTTCACCCAGCCAAGAATTCCCTGTGCCCCTGCCACGCGCCCCATAACTATCATGGAGTCTGATTGGTTATGCTTTTGCTGCAGCACCAGCGCGCTTGACCAGCTTGGCAACGGCGTCGCTCAATTGAGCACCTTTCTCTTGCCAGAAAGCTACGCGATCCAGTTGGATACGCATGGCTTCAGGGCCTTCCGGTGCAACTGGGTTATAAAAACCAACGCGCTCGATGAACCGGCCATCACGGCGATTACGCGAATCGGCCACAACTACATTAAAAAATGGGCGATTCTTGGAGCCGCCACGTGCAAATCGAATAATAACCATAGTTTCTACTTTATCGTGAGCAAATGCTAAAGGGCGCAGATTTTACGACACTTTACAGAGTTGTGGCAAGTGACATCAACGATGCAGTAATACTTCCAATACGAATTTGGTACCCAGATAGGCGAGCAGCAAAAAAATAAAGCCGCTCATTGTCCACCGCACCGCAGTGCGCCCGCGCCAGCCTTTATAATGATGGCCGAGTAACAACACTGCGAACACGCACCAGGAAATGAAACCGAACAGCATTTTATGATTGAATTGCCACGGCTTGCCGAATAGCTGATCGGAAAAGATAACGCCCGACGCCAATGTCAGAGTGAGCAGAACAAAGCCAGCACCGATGATGCGGAATAATAAGGTTTCCATGGTGAGCAATGGCGGCAAGCCTTGCAGCACACGCGGTAGCGTAGCATGGTGCAGGCGTTTTTCCACCAGTGACATCAGGCCCGCATGCAGCACCGCAATGGTGAATAAACTGTAGGCGAGCATTGCTGCCAGAATATGTGCCTCAAGGATAAATGAAAGATTGTTCGTTAGAGGATGGACTGTAGGAAAGAGTGTCGGTAGTAACGCACCTCCTGCTGCCAGAGGCAACACTAGAGTTTGCAGGCTGGCAATCGGGTAAAAAAAACGTGCTACCCAATACACTAGCATGGTCAACCACAAAATCAACGATAGCGCATTAATTAATCCAAAGTTCAGATCACCACCACTGAATAAATTGTTATACAGCAGGTATGCATGGAGTGCGAGCGGCAGCAATACAGCATGGCCAATCATTCCACGGTTTAAGACGTCTATACTTCCGGCAGATTGTGCACGCCAAAAATAAACCGCTAACACGCTGTACGCAAGAAAGGTGATTACATAGAGCGCAAGATTCGACATTTTTAGTCAGGATGTTTTAGACTTCACGGATTCTACACTATAGCCAATGCTGCGGAAAACAGGAGCGATATCATGCTGGACAACCTTACACAACGCCTTTCAGGCGTTATAAAAAACCTGCGGGGACAAGCGCGCTTGTCTGAAAGCAACATTCAGGATGCCTTGCGTGAAGTACGCTTGGCCTTGTTGGAAGCTGATGTGGCGCTGCCCGTGGTTAAAGAATTTACTACCCAGGTAAAGCAGGCTGCGCTGGGACAAGAGGTGTTGGGCAGCTTGACGCCGGGACAAGCATTGATTGGCATTGTACATCGTGAGCTGACTAAACTAATGGGTGAGCACAACGATGCGTTGAATCTCACCACCGTGCCGCCGGCCGTGATTTTGATGGCTGGTTTGCAGGGCGCAGGCAAGACTACCACGAGTGGAAAACTTGCCAAGTTGCTGCGTGAGCAGATGAAGAAAAAAATTCTGCTGGTTAGTTGTGACGTGTACCGTCCTGCTGCGATTGAGCAATTGCGTATCCTGGCGCAGCAATTGGAAATTGATTTTTTCGCTTCTGACATTAGCCAAAAGCCGTGCGATATAGCATTGGCAGCGCTTGATTACGCGCGCAAGCGTCACCACGATGTGCTGATTGTGGATACTGCTGGTCGCCTTGCAGTTAATGCCGCAATGATGGAAGAAATTCAGCAATTACACGCTGCCCTTAATCCGATTGAAACCCTGTTCGTTGTGGATGCCATGACTGGCCAGGACGCCGTGAATACCGCAAAGGCATTTGGCGAGGCGTTGCCGCTAAGCGGTATTATCCTCACCAAACTGGATGGTGATGCGCGGGGTGGTGCGGCCTTGTCGGTACGGCATGTCACCGGTAAACCAATCAAATTTGTTGGCGTGAGCGAAAAGCCCAATGGCTTGGAAGCTTTCCACCCAGAGCGCATGGCTTCGCGCGTGTTGGGCATGGGTGATGTATTGTCACTGATTGAAGATGTCCACCGTGAGATTAATCAGGCCGAGGCTGAAAAACTGGCCAAGAAAATCAAAAGCGGTCACGGATTTGATCTCAACGATTTCAAGATGCAAATCGTGCAAATGCGCAAAATGGGCGGCATGTCTGCTCTGATGGACAAGCTACCTGCACAACTCGGTCAGGCTGCGGCAAGCGCCAAGATGGACGACCGTACTATCAATCGCACTGAAGGCATCATTAATTCAATGACAATGCAAGAACGCTCCCATCCGGAACTTATTAAAGCTTCACGTAAGCGCCGCATAGCCGCCGGAGCGGGGGTTCAGGTGATGCATGTTAATCAATTGTTGAGCCAGTTCGAACAAACGCAAAAAATGATGAAGATGTTCAGCAAAGGTGGCATAGGTAAATTGATGCGCGGTATGAAGGGCATGTTGCCCGGCAAACGTTAAGCCATGGAAACTTAAGACTACACTGAATAAGCACTGTATTTCCAGGATTTCAATTACGAAATATGTGTGACTGTGCAAAAAATTAAGTTCAACCCGTTTTGTTTTGCCCTTTCGGATTGCTCTTCTTGGACTTTTTGTCCGCTATGTTCTCTACCCGTTAGTTCCGAACATCATGCGTCTTGCTACGAATTTTTTCGCGCCCGGCAGGCAATCCAGTACCGTAAGTGCAGCCGCGCGTCCTGATTTAAGCAGCAGCAGATCATTGGAGAAAAGACGCACCAAGCCATCGGTGAAATGTATGCCGGCATTGCGGTCAAACTGACGTTGTTTGCGATAGCTGGTAAGCATGGCGCCTGAACCGAGCGCTTCAGGATCGCAGTTAAGAATCTCTCGCGCCAGCTCCCACGCATCGCGCAGACCCATATTGAAACCTTGCCCGGCCACAGGATGCAACGTCTGTGCAGCATTGCCGATCAATGCTGTGTGCGGCAGCGTGATTTCGGGGGCACGCTTGAGCCGCAGTGGGAAACAGGCACGTTTCCCGATAGTTAAGAATTCCCCAACCCGATCACCGAAGTGCTGATGCAATTGCGCTAAAAAAGTGGCGTCATTCCAGTGCAGTATTTCCTGCGCCATTTTATGTGCCGCGGTCCACACCAGTTCGTATCCGTCCCTGAACGGCAGCAGTGCCAACGGTCCCTGCATAGTAAAGCGCTCGAACGCTATGTCCGGTTGCGGATGGGTGCAAGTGATATGTGCAATGACGGCACTTTGACCGTAATCGCGAATCTCCGGCGGATGGGCGGCTTCCAGCAACTTTCCCCCATCAGCCACCACCGCTAAGCGCGCTTCAAGTTGGTGGCCGTATCCTGCATGCTGATAGTTGATGAATGCGCCATTCGATGTGCTTTGTAGGTGCGTAACAGCAGCGCCAGTGAGATAAGTTACTTGGCTCCCCGTTAAAGCACTGTGTAATGCGTCTTGTAGCGCAGTGTAGGGCAGCACGTAGCCCAGTTCAGGCACCTTGAGTTCTTCGGCGCGTAACAGGGTGCGGCCAAAAGAATTTTTCTGTGAAATGTGGATGGTCTTGATCAACGAAACTTGCGTGATGCCATGCCACACCCCGAGTCTCTCGAGTAACTGACGGCTGCCACTGGACAACGCCAAGGCACGCGGGTCAGTGTTCACGTGTTCTATTTTGCGCGCTTCCAGCATGACAATCTGTAATCCGCTGTCGCGCAGTGCAAGCATCAACGCGGTGCCAACCGGCCCCCCCCCGATTATCGCGATGTCGCAATGTGCATTCATGGCTGTCTCATCAAATCTTCAATAGCCGTTACAGTTTTGGGTACGGCTTCGGTCAGCACTTCGCAGCCCTGTGCAGTGATGGCCACATCATCTTCAATGCGGATCCCGATATTCCAGAATGCTTGCGGCACATCATCTGCCGGACGGATATAACAGCCCGGTTCGATCGTAAGTACCATGCCGGGTTGCAGCGCACGCCAATTATTGTCCAGTTTGTATGGGCCGACATCGTGCACATCCATGCCGAGCCAGTGACCGGTACGATGCATGTAGAAGCGTTTGTAGCTGCCGCTTTCCAGCACAGCGTCGACGCTGCCATGGCATAACTTGAGGTCGGTAAAGCCTTGTGCCAGTACGCGCACGGCAGCGTCATGCGGTTCGTTCCAGTGTAAGCCAGGACGCGCGGTTGTAATAGCGGCAGCTTGTGCAGTCAATACCAACTCATAGATGTCTTTTTGTGCGCCATTGAAACGGCCATTAACCGGAAAGGTACGGGTGATGTCCGCAGCATAGCCATCGACCTCGCAGGCTGCATCTATCAGCAATAGCTCGCCGTCTTGTAATTGTGCATTGTTGCTGATGTAGTGCAATACGCAGGCATTGGCACCACCAGCAACTATTGAGGTATAGGCGGGCGCTTGCGCACCGTTTTTGCGAAATTCGTGCAACAGCTCTGCCTCAATTTCATATTCCATTTTGCCGGGGCGGGTGGCGCGCATCGCGCGGATATGCGCGGCAGCAGAAATGGTGGCGGAACGGCGCATGATAGCAAGTTCGTCACTATCTTTAATTAAACGCATTTCATCCAGCAGCATGCGTATGTCATGAATTTCATTTGGCGCGGTTACGCCGCTGCGCACCTGTGCCTGTACACATGCGCGCAGCGCAAGAATGCGGTCATCCCACGGGGCATGGGCGCCAAGCGGATGAAACAGTGCGGGCTGGTTGCCCATCAGTCCGGTGAGCTTTTCATCCAGTTGTGCGATGGGAAATGCAGCATCGAATCCAAATTTTTCTTTCGCGCCGTCTGGTCCGTGGCGAAAACCATCCCAAATTTCTCGCTCCATATCTTTCGCGCGACAGAACAGAATGGACTGCGGGACGGCACCGGCGATTAACACAAGTACGGCCTCCGGTTCATCAAAGCCGGTAAGGTAGTGGAAGTGGCTATCAAAACGATAAGGATAATGCGCGTCACCATTACGCAATACTTCCGGTGCGGTGGGAATGACGGCAATGCCACGTTGCATCTGGCTAATAAGGCGGTTACGGCGGCTGGCATAAAGAGAGGTATTAAACATGAGTGGCATTGTGCTGTGAACGTAATTCGTTGTCGAGTTTTTCAAGGCGTTGCGGCGTACCCACATCCAACCAGCGGCCCCCGTAATGTTCGCCGCTCACTTTACCCAGCGCAATTTGGGCGCGTAATAGCGGCGCGAGAGGTGCAACGGTGCCGCGTGGGATATTTTCGAATAAGCTGGGCTGGTAAATTCCTATCCCACTGAAAGTAAATGCGGGTGTGCTATTGACTACTCTGCTACTGATTAAACCAAAATCCCCATTGGGATGATGCGCAGGATTGTTGACTAACACCAGATGCGCAGTATCGCCGCTTGCTTTCAGTAAAGCCGCACGTTCGGGAAGCTGGGCAAAATCATAGTCGCAGTAAATATCGCTGTTGATAACGGCAAACGGCGCATCACCCAATAACAGCAATGCATTCGCAATGCCCCCCGCTGTTTCAAGAACGGGATTCTCCGCTGAGTAGCGGATGCGTATGCCGAACTGGCCGCCATCCCCTAACGCCGCTTCGATTTGACTGCCGAGATGTGCATGATTTATTACTAGGTCATAGATGCCCGCTCTTGCCACATTTTCAATATGCCACACAATGAGCGATTTGCCGCCGACTTGCAATAAGGGCTTAGGTGTGTGGTCGGTGAGCGGACGCATGCGTTCACCACGTCCGGCGGCCAACAGCATGGCTTTCAAAAGGTATACCCCACGACCGGTTGCTTTTTCTCCAGCGTATCCAATATATGCAGTAGCGGCTTTAAATCCACGTAGCGTTCACAAGCGCGGCGTAAATAATCCATCACCAGCGGTAAATCTTTCAGATAACCGTCCTTGCTGTCCCGGTGGTACAGACGCGCAAAGATACCCAATACTTTCAAATGCCGCTGTACGCCCATCCATTCATAATCCCGGAAAAAATCGGAAAAGTCACTGTGTACCGGTAGCCCAGACTTGCGCGCTTTTTCCCAATAGCGGATCAGCCAGTCCAGCACTTCAGCTTCTTCCCAATGAATATAAGCATCTTTGAACAGCGAAACCAAGTCGTAAGTGATCGGCCCATAGACCGCATCCTGAAAATCCAGAATGCCCGGGTTAGGTGCGCTGACCATTAAGTTACGAGAATGGTAATCACGATGAACAAACACGCGTGGCTGTGCCAAATTATTTTGTACGATGCGCTGAAACACGGTTTCTAATGCTGAATTTTGTTTCTCGTCCAGCATGACCTGCAAATGTTTAGCGACATACCATTCAGGAAACAGGTACATTTCGCGCATAAGCAGTGCTTGATCGTAGGGAGGGAGTTCAAATTCGCGGCTCGTTAGCTGAATAGTGATCAACGCATCGGTAGCGGCGCCGTATAGTTCGCGTGCATTGTTGGGATTCAGTGCTTGCAGGTAGGTGGTGTTGCCCAAATCCGTCAATAAAAGAAAGCCTTGTTCCAGATCTTGTGCCAGCACCTGTGGTACGTGTACCCCTGCTGTGCCAAACAGTTGGGCGATATGGATGAACGGGCGACAATCCTCATTTTGGGGTGGCGCGTCCATCACTATCAGTGTGCGGTCGGCAAAAGTAGCGCGAAAGTAGCGGCGGAAGCTGGCATCGGCAGAAGCTGGCGAAATATTGAATAAACTACCGGGAAATTTGCTATGCAGCCATGTTTTTATTTGTTGTTGACGTTTCATTATAGATTTTGAATTGCCTAAATCGTGGATTTGTGCGATTTTAGCACCTTAATTTATCGACCCTGCTCCATGCATTTGCGCCTTAATCTCGTTGCGCTTTCCCTGCTCTGCATTTTTACACCTTTGGTTTACGCTGAGGGCGAAGTTTTGCGGCTGAAACTCGACCGTACCTTCATGAATTTGCCAAAAGGCGACGAAGAGACGCCTGCTTTTATTTCTGCACAGCGCGTGGAAGGTCAAACTGAGAATCAGGTCGTTGCTAGCGGCAAGGTTGAAGTGCGCAAGCGAGGGCAGGCTATATTCGCTGATCGCGTGGTATATCAGCAAATCAGCAAAGAGTTGGTTGCCGATGGTGCGGTGCGCGTGGAGCAGAACGGCATCAAAATGCAGGGTCCATATGTAAAGCTTAACCTGGATACAAATATCGGCGATATGACGAAGCCGGTGTTTCATCTGGCCGCCAACAATTCGCGCGGGAGCGCCGATATCCTGCATATGGAAGGCCGGCAGAAATACACCGTACAGAATGTGGCATATACCATCTGCCCTATAGGCAACGACGATTGGATGCTAAAGGCAAGCCAACTGGAAATTGACAACGACCGCCAAATAGGGGTGGCACGCAACGCCCGCGTAGAGTTTTTGGGTGTGCCTATTTTGTATATGCCGTGGATGGATTTTTCGCTCAGTGATAAGCGTCAATCGGGTTTTCTTGGTCCGGTGTTCGGTAGTACCGCGAGGAGTGGTAGCGAAGTGACGCTGCCCTATTACTGGAATATCGCACCCAACCGTGATGCGACCATTGCACCGCGCGCAATGGCCAAGCGGGGGCTAATGATTAACAACGAATTTCGCTATATAGACAAAAATTATGCCGGTGAAGCTCATTTGGACATATTACCCAATGATGCCCTTACTGACAGCACCCGTTTGCGGACATCTCTCAAGCATACGCAGAACTTGGGTTATGGGTTAAGCGCATCAACAAATTTCAACTATGTATCAGACCATACCTATTTCCGTGACCTATCGAATGCGGTGAGCAGTACGTCATTAACCAATCTGGTGCGCGAAGGCGTAGTTTCTTACGGTGGTAGTTGGTGGAATGCAGCGGCACGCATGCAAAGCTATCAAACTTTGCAAGATCCTGCTGCGCCAGTTCTGGAGCCATATCGTCGCTTGCCGCAAATAACCGTGGGCGCGCTACGTCCACTGGCAGGGGCAAATGTGGCATTTACCGGAGAATTTGTAAATTTCAGCCATCCCACAGCCGTTAATGGGCGGCGTCTAGTTATGTACCCCAGTATAAGTTACCCGCTAATTACCACGCCTTCATTTTATGTGACCCCAAAATTTGGCGTACACCACACTTACTATGCATTGGGTGATAACAATTTGGCGGCACTGCCCGATGCAACACGGACTTTGCCGATTGTTAGCCTGGACAGCGGTATGGTGCTGGAACGCGATTGGAATGTGGGGAAACGGAATTACGTACAGACGTTGGAACCACGCGCTTATTTCTTATACATTCCGTACCGCAATCAAAACCTGTTGCCGAATTTCGACACAGCCCAGGCCGATTTCAACTTTGCCCAGATGTTTACTGAAAATCGTTTTTTCGGTAGCGATCGCATTGGTGATGCCAAACATGTAACACTGTCACTTACCTCGCGTCTGCTTGAGGCCAATAGTGGTGCGGAGCGATTGCGCGTCGCCGTAGGTCAGCGTTTCAGCTTCAAGACACCGTTGGTAAGTCTGGTAACTCCTGAGCAAGTCACCAACAATAAATCAGATATTTTGTTTGCTGTCTTGGGTCAGATTACCCCCAAGTTGTCCTTGAATAGCGCCTTCCAGTACAACCCCAATCAAGGACGCGAAGAGAAATTAAATGTGGGCGCGCGTTACCAGCCCGAAAGCGGCAAAGTGCTCAACCTGGGCTACCGTTTTACGCGTGACAGCCTGAGGCAAGTGGATATATCCACTCAGTGGCCATTGTCGAGGCATTGGAGCATGATGGCACGCTGGAATTATTCCCTGCAGGACAACCGTATTTTGGAGCTGCTAAGCGGGCTCGAGTATAATGAAAGCTGTTGGGCACTGCGGTTAGTGGCACAACGTTTTGCTACAGCCACCAATGAGCTTTCAACTGGTATCTTTGTGCAATTAGAATTGAATGGCATGGTCAGGATAGGCTCCGATCCTTTGAACGCATTGCGTCAGAGCATTGCCGGCTTTACAAAATTGAACCAACCCGCAGTTGTTAGCTCAGAGCAGGGATTACGCTAACAAATTCTCATTTAGGAAATTTAAAGATACTATGCTGTATGTCAAGTCGATGCTGGTACTTCTTTTTGTATCACTAGTCAGCGCGGCAAATGTCTCCGCCGCTGGCCTGCAGAAAGCCTCCGCCACAACCAAAAAAATTAAGTTACAAAATAAAAGTGCATCTCCTGCTGCTGATGTACCAGTCCCCGACGTAACAAAAAAAATCTCGCCTCAGAGTCCAGTTATATCACCCGCCGTTGATGTGCAAGCCACCGATACAACGAAAAATATCGCGTCGCAAACGCAGCTTAGATTGATTGACCAGATTGTTGCAGTTGTAAACAACGATGCGATTACCCTTTACGAACTTGAAGACAGGCTTAGTAACGTAGAACGCCAATTGAAGAAACAGGGTACAACGTTGCCTGCCCCAGATCTGTTGAAGAAGCAAATACTGGAACGGATGATCACGGAAATGTTGCAAATCCAATTTGCCAAGGAAACTGGCATACGCATTGATGATATCCAGCTCGACAAAACCTTGCAGCGCATCGCCAAGGAAAATAAATTCCCCTCGTTGACCGAATTTCGCGCCCAGCTGGAGCAAGATGGAGTAAGTTTCAAAAAATTTCGGGAAGAAATTCGCGGCGAAATTACTTACGCTCGTCTGCGCGAGCGCGAAGTGGACAGTAAGCTGGTGATTAGCGAGGGAGAGATCGAGAACTATCTTAATAACCAAGCTAAGCAATTAGGTAAGGGAGAGGAGTACCATTTAGCGCACATTTTGGTACTGGTGCCGGAACAAGCCAGTGCCGATAAAATCCAGGCTACCCGACAACGCGCCGAGCAAGCCTTAACACAATTGCGCGGTGGTGCAGAATTCGCCCAGGTGGCGGCAGGATTTTCTGATGCCAAAGACGCTTTGGAAGGCGGCAATTTAGGATGGAGATCAGCTGATCGTACCCCTGCCATTTTTCTGGAAGTAATGAAAAAAATGACTCCCGGTGAGACCAGCCCAGTATTTCGCAGCCCGAATGGTTTCCACATCCTCAAGTTGCTTGAAAAACGCAGCAAAGAGAATCCAATAGTCATCATACAAACCCAAGTACGCCACATCCTGATAAAAACCAGCGAACTGGTGCCAGAAAATGAAGCCAAGAATCGTCTGTTGATTATCAAACAACGAATAGAAAAGGGGGCTGATTTTTCCAAGCAGGCCAAACTTTATTCTGAAGACGGCAGTGCTGCAAAAGGCGGTGATCTGGGCTGGATTTCACCTGGCGAAACGGTGCCTGAATTTGAGGCCGCAATGAATCAATTAGAAATCGGACAGATGAGCAGCATCGTGCAATCTGCCTTCGGCTGGCACTTGATCCAGGTATTAGACCGCCGCAACACCGATGTCAGTGTGAAAGAGAAAAAGAAACAAGCACAAATGGCGATACGTGCTGATAAATCCGACGCTGCATACCAAGATTGGCTGCGTCAATTACGCGACGGGGCTACCATTGAGTATCGCCTCGAACAAGCGCCCTAATGGCGCAAACCGCATTATTGGCTATCGCTGCCGGTGAGCCCGCTGGCATTGGTCCCGATTTATGTTTGCAATTGGCCCAACAAGGGCAGGCACTGGTGGTGCTGGCCGACAAAAACATGTTGCAACAGCGCGCAGCGCTGCTTGGCCTAAATGTTCAATGGCACGATTATGATCCGCAGCATATATCGCCTCTGCCATTCGGGCATTTGCGCGTTCTGCATGTGCCAACGGCACAACCCGTTCAGGCTGGCCAGCTAAATCCAGCCAACAGCCCTTATGTTCTCAATCTGCTAATCCGCGCGATGCAAGGTTGCCAGTCGGGCGAATTCGCTGGCATGGTCACTTTGCCTGTACACAAAGGTGTCATCAATGATGCTGGCATTCCTTTCACTGGACACACTGAATTTCTAGCGGAAAAATTGCATGCCGAACAAGTGGTTATGATGCTTGTGGGCGGCGGCCTACGTGTGGCACTAGCCACCACTCACCTGCCTTTACGGCAGGTAGCCGACGCAATTACGCCTGCATTATTGGAAAAAGTGCTGCACGTCATTCACCATGATCTTATGACGCGTTTTGGCATTGCCAAGCCCCGCATTCTGGTTGCCGGACTCAATCCTCATGCAGGTGAGGGCGGCTATCTTGGGCGCGAAGAAATCGACATCATGATTCCGATGCTGGATCGGTTGCGCGCGCAAAGCATGAATGTCAGCGTCCCTCTGCCCGCCGACACGCTTTTTACCCCGCAACGGCTTGCACAATGCGACTGCGTGCTGGCCATGTACCATGACCAAGGGCTACCGGTATTAAAACACGCCAGCTTCGGGCGGGGAGTAAATGTGACGCTGGGCCTACCCATTATTCGTACTTCCGTAGATCACGGTACCGCGCTGGAATTGGCCGGTAGTGGGCGCGCCGAAGCAGGCAGCATGCTTGAAGCGATTCAGATGGCGGCAGATATGGCACAACACGGAAGATTGCATGATCCAGTCCTCCCTTGATCGGGAGATCGTTATCCTCGCGAAAGCAGAAATAAAATTTTCTTGGTACTTCCATGCATAAAGCACGTAAAAGGTTTGGTCAAAACTTCCTGGTGGATGAGCAAATCATCGCCGACATCATCCGTGTGATCCGTCCAGAAGCTGCGGATATCATGGTGGAAATCGGCCCTGGCCTAGGTGCGCTGACTCGTCCGTTACTGCAACGGCTTAATCAACTGCATGTAGTGGAAATCGATCGCGACATTATCGCGCGCCTGGAAAAAGACTACCCGCAGGATAAGCTGATCATCCATGCAGGAGACGCACTCAAATTTGACCTGGCGCAATTGCCCGTGCCCTTGCGCATTGTTGGCAATCTACCTTATAACATTTCTTCGCCGCTGTTGTTCCACTTCTCAGACTACTTCGAACGCATATACGACATGCACTTTATGTTGCAGAACGAAGTCGTGGAGCGCATGGTGGCTGAACCATCAACTCCAGCCTATGGCCGCTTGTCGGTAATGCTGCAATACCGTTTCCACATGGAAAAATTGCTCGACGTCCCGCCGGAATCTTTTCGTCCCTCACCCAAAGTGGATTCCGCCATTGTGCGTATGATCCCGTTGCCAGCGAGCGAAGTGCTGGTGCAAAATGAAAAGTTATTTGCACAAATTGTCGCCACAGCTTTCGGGCAACGGCGCAAGACCCTGCGTAACACGCTCAAGGCCTATTTGACAGAAAATGATTTCGTCCAGTTAGGAATAGATGCGCAATTACGTGCTGAAAACCTGGGAGTGGCAGAATTCGCGCGCATCACCAATGAATGCGGCTGGCGAGACTAGCATCTTTCTATTATGGTCACTCACCGTAAAAATAGCATCCATTTTCAAATATTGGTATGCAGCAGGAATATAAATAGTTATGCTTCTATGCATAAATGCGCTTTAGACAGAGTATCTAAGGTCTCTGAGCTGGCATCATTGATGGGCGGTGATTGTGTCAATCTAGTTGTCGCCTGAATGCTTGAGTTCATGCTGCCATTTTGAGCGGCAAATAGCTCAATTATTACAATAATGAAAGAACTCACAGGGTAAGGTTTGTAATGGCAGAACGCCGTTGGAAACGTTATTCAGCGGGGAACAAGTTTGGTATGGAAAAAATCTAAACTAAATTTAATCTGATAGATACCCAAAAAATTCGGTAACTGTCGGATCAGGTCTGGGCTAGTACAGATACGTGTACGGCTTTCAGGCTGTCTCTTGGCTGGTACGGCTACGTCCAACTGCTCACCAGTTCACTTCCTCATCAATCAGCGAATTTGTTCGCCATTGATTGCGAGCCATACTGCGCAGGTAAAAGCACAGATCGGGGCAAGAAAAATGCTTCAATGGCCTAATGCTTTCTTCGCCGACCTCAGGTTGTCACGATGTCCGAAACCCATTGATTAGCGCATTAATTCCGATGTGAGCATAACTGCATAGAAAACTCATCGTAAAAAAACCGCATACTAAGCTTCGGGAGAGGGAACGGCAACCGCCGCTCCCTAGTAGCCCTATCTAAAACTTAAATTAGTTGATGCATTTTCATCCAAACACTTGATCGTCGCATTGCTTCCGTAATTTGACCGGCAGTCATTTGTTCTTCCACAACCCCAAGAAGATCCCTTCCATCCTCATCGAGAGCAAGATCCCCTCCTTCTTCATCAACAGCTCGTCCAGCAATCTTTAACCACATAAACGCCTCTACGAGATCCTGGTCAACGCCACATCCCTGAGAATACATAATTCCTAAATTAATTTGCGACGGAGCAAATCGCTGTTCCGCAGATTTACGAAATAATTCAACCGCTTTCCGCTCGTCCTTTACAACGCCATAGCCGTTGTTGTACATGTCACCAAGACAAAACTGTGCCTCCGGATCTCCCTGCTCTGCGGCTTTCCTAAAAAATTTTTCCGCGTTAGCATAATCTTTACTTAAGAAAAAATTCAACCCCTCTTTAAAATCATTTGATTCACTCATAATTTACTTTCCTGCACGGGTTTTATTATTTACCTGTAATGACAGCACCGACGATGCCATGCCACCGGCGAACGGCATGAATATTAACCATCTTAACTCACCATTGGTGGAGTTGTATTATCAGCGGTTACATTCCCAGCCGCCCTAAACTCCGGTGAAGTATCCGGCATTTCCTGCTCCGTAAGGGATGCGCCTAAAAATCTCGCGCATCTTTCGGCCACCGCCATAAATGCTTTGGTTGAAGGAGATTCAGGATAAGCCAGTACAACTGGATTTCCTTTATCCGCACAAATTGTTATTTCGCTATCCAGCGGAATAGCACCAATAAAAGGCACACCCAATTCATTCGCTACCCTCTCGCCTCCCCCCTTCTTGAATACATCAATCTCACCACTACAATGTGGACAGATCAGGCCACTCATATTTTCAACAATTCCAATAATGGGCGTATTCCTTTCTTTCACAAAAGAGATCATTTTCCTTGCATCAAGAAGCGCAACATCCTGCGGGGTACTTACAACCACCACCCCATCCAGATTAGGAATAAAGTCCATGATCGTGATATGTTCATTTCCCGTGCCGGGCGGCAAATCTATTATCAGGAAATCGAGCTTCCCCCAAGTAATATTCCCAAGCAGTTCGATGATAAATTCATACTTGACCGCATCTCTCCAAACAACTGGCTCATT
>QFXI01000010.1 GCA_003402315.1 Candidatus Nitrotoga sp. LAW
TGCTAGTATGAAACATGAGCGTTACCTTTCTTTTAGTTTGATGACGGATTCGACACCCATATCAAACTCGGTAACGCTCACTTTTACAAGTGCATTGTCAGATCAGATTGAGACTAGTTCAAATAATTTCAACACAGCACAACAGATGTTGTACTCATTCCTCAAGCGGGAGGCCTAATATGGTTCATCAATGTCGCCAACGTTATCCAGAATGCTCAGAGGCGAGCACAAAGCACTCATACCTCAGTCTTTACTGGCTTGGCATTCCAATGATAGCTAGAATCCCCCATTACTTGCTGTTTTCTGCTCTCACCTTCCACGTATCCGCAGCTTACTTAACTTAGAGGAAGCGGATTATTTATTTTCCTCAGCAGAAAAAGATTTCATGGTAATACCGGCGTGTTTTTTGGTATCCACAAGATATGCTTGAAACGCTTCATCACCAGTTATATGGCGAAGTTGCTGCATATAACGGGCACGCTTGGTATCGTCGGTGACAGTAGCGTCTTTAATTGCATCTATACGAACCAGTACATAGCCATTCTGTTCATTTTCGACTCCCATATATATCGGAAGGGCAGCCGCGTTTGCCTGAAATACTTGACGAGCCAGACTATTATCAAGCTCAGCATGCTGTTCACGCGTTACTACAGTCGGTACTGTCCATTCCACGTTAATCTTCTCACCACGTTGCAACTTCGCCAACACCAATTGACCCTGTTTGACTGCAAGCTCTAGCGCTTGCTTGCGCAGTAGTTTCTGACGAATACTTGCATTTACCTCTTTCAACGGAAGTGTGCTGGCTGGCTTATATTCTAACAACCGTGCCGCGAACAAGGTATTAGGCGCGATCTCGATGGCAGCGCTATTGCGCTTCTTTTTCGTTACATCTTCCGCAAACACAGCCTGCAATGCTTTATCCGTCCAAGGTAATTGTCCAACTTGTTTTTTGTGCAACCAACCGCTTTGCTGTAGCGGCATTTTCACCAATTCTGCAGCTGGTTTGAGAGAATCACTCTGTTCATACACAATATTGCTAAATTTCTCTGCCAATTCGGCAAACTTATCATTTGCTTTCTGCAGTTTCAACCTCTGCGTAACAGTACTCTGTGCCTCATCCAGCGGAAGCACTTTAGCAGGATTCACTGCCAGCAGCTTGATAATATGATAGCCAAAATCAGTTTGTACCAAACCGCTAATTTCGCCTATCTTAAGCTTGAATACAGCCTCTTCGAATGGCTTGACCATCATCCCGGGGCCAAACTGACCAAGATCGCCCCCACTAGCAGCGGAGCCAGGATCCTGCGAATATTGTTTAGCTAATTCGGCGAATTTATCCGGTGACTGCCTAACCTGCTGCAATACCTGCTCTGCTTTAGTCTTGGCAGCCAGCTTATCTGCATCTGCTGCCTGCACGGCCACCGCAATCAGAATATGTGCAGCCTGACGCTGTTCTGGTGAACCAAATTCATTCTGGTGTTCATCGTAATATTTTTTAATATCAGTCTTATCCACTGTCACTTGTGACTGCAATGCATCGGCCGAGAATGACACATACTCCACCCGCACCTGCTCATCCGTCTGAAATTCCTTCAAATTCATATCATAATAACTTTGCACCGCAGCTTCATCTACTTTCGCCTGTTTTAGATATGTTTCAAAAGAAATTTTTGCCACAGCAACAACACGTTGCTGTTCATTTAAGCGTATTAAATTATCCGCAATAATACTTGATGCATAACCATTCCGCATATATGCATCAATCAACTGATGCATATATAGTTCTCGTGCTACGTTTGACTCAAATGTCATCGGCGTCATTTTCTCACGGCGCAAGACCGACTCATAAAGCTGCTTATCGAATTTTCCATCTTTTTGAAACGCTTCAATACCGGCTATACTCTGAGCCAAATATTTCTCATTTACAGTTAACCCGATGGAACGCGCCTGCGAAATCAACAAACGTTGGCTAACAAGACTTTCCAGAATCGCACGTTTTGTTTCAGGCTTATCAAACATAGTTTGATCATAGTTACTACCCATCATTTTACGCATTCTCTCTTGCTGCTGACGCACAGCTTGATCGAACTCTGCTTGGTTGATTTTTTCACCATTCACTGTAGCTAAAGCTTCGCTATGGGAGGACTTATTGTAAGAATCCACACCCCAAAATGTAAACGTAAGGATGATGAGTAACAACACGATTTGTACAAATCGCCGATTCCCATGCACAAAATCAAACATAATAACCGCCCAATAAAATTTATTTACAATAAATAAAAAAAGGCGAACTTTCGTTCGCCTTAATGTGGCGGAGTGGACGGGACTCGAACCCGCGACCCCCGGCGTGACAGGCCGGTATTCTAACCAACTGAACTACCACTCCAAATCTAAGCAGCTGGTGGGTGCTGAGGGGCTCGAACCCCCGACATTCGCCTTGTAAGGGCGACGCTCTACCAGCTGAGCTAAGCACCCAATTAAAATATCATTCTACAACATTCTTCAGACCTTTACCAGCGCAGTATTTCGATACTTTCACTACTTTGATCAAGGTCAACTCACCAGCACTAAAATTGCAACAATACATGCGCCGCAACCAAAAAATCTACAATAGCTTTATATCAAGGGGCTGTAGCACGGTCAAATAAATTAGCGCATTATTATACACTTATAATGGTTTTTTAAAATTTGTGCATATTTCATCAATGTTTCATCACAGTAGCGCGACTTTCATCCGCCACCAAAATCGGATTAACTACTGGCGCAGCCTCAGGTAGGGGTTCTGGCTTACGTTCCAGTGCCATTTCCAATACCTGTTCAATCCATTTAACCGGATGAATTTCAAGTTTATTTTTTACGTTATCAGGAATTTCAACAAGATCCTTAGTATTTTCTTCCGGAATCAAAACAACTTTAATGCCACCACGTTGAGCTGCCAGTAACTTCTCTTTTAATCCACCAATCGGCAACACCTCGCCACGTAGCGTAATTTCCCCGGTCATCGCCACATCAGCACGCACCGGGATACCAGTTAACGCCGATACTATCGACGTACAAATACCAACACCAGCACTCGGTCCATCTTTTGGTGTAGCACCCTCAGGCAAGTGGATATGTAAATCAGTTTTTTGATAAAATTCGTCAGAAATACCCAAGCTACGGGCGCGGCTACGCACTACGCTAAGTGCAGCTTGAATCGACTCTTTCATAACATCGCCTAATTTGCCAGTGGGGGTGATATTACCTTTGCCTGGTAATACCGCAGTTTCAATGGTTAATAATTCACCGCCAACTTCTGTCCACGCTAATCCAGTTACTTGCCCAACCTGATTATGCTTCTCTGCGATTCCATAGCTATAACGCCGCACTCCAAGATATTTGTCCAGGTTACGAGCGTTCACCATTACCTTGCTATCGCGCCCTTTGAGCAATAATGCTTTCACCACTTTACGACAAATCTTAGAAAGCTCGCGATCCAAGCTCCGCACACCCGCTTCGCGGGTGTAATAGCGCAGTATGTCACGAATCGCACTCTCTGAAATACCAATCTCTTCAAGCTTTAACCCATTATTTTTAAGTGCTTTGGGTATTAAATAATGCATCGCAATATTTACTTTTTCATCTTCCGTATAACTTGACACGTGAATAATTTCCATACGATCCAAAAGCGGACCAGGAATATTCATGGTATTCGCAGTCGCAACAAACATTACATCAGACAAGTCATACTCAACCTCGACATAATGATCAACAAAAGTGTGATTCTGCTCTGGATCGAGCACCTCGAGTAGCGCCGACGAAGGGTCACCACGAAAATCCATACCCATCTTGTCTACTTCGTCAAGCAAGAACAACGGATTTTTCACGCCAACCTTAGTCATGTTCTGCAAAATTTTACCAGGCATAGAACCAATATAAGTACGGCGATGACCTCGAATTTCTGACTCATCACGCACCCCACCTAATGACATACGAATAAATTTACGACCCGTAGCCCGCGCAATAGACTGACCCAATGAAGTCTTACCGACACCTGGCGGCCCAACCAAGCATAGGATAGGCGCTTTCATCTTGTCGACGCGCTGCTGTACCGCTAAATATTCTACAATACGTTCTTTCACCTTCTCCAATCCATAATGATCTGCTTCCAAAATTTCTTCAGCTGATTTCAACTTATTGTTAATCTTTGTTTTCTTTTTCCATGGCAAAGCCACCAATACATCGATATAGTTACGCACCACAGTCGCCTCAGCAGACATTGGGGACATCAAACGCAATTTTTTCATTTCGGCTTCGGCCTTGGCACGCGCTTCCTTAGGCAAATGCGCAGCCTTTATTTTTTTTGCCAACTCCTCAAAATCTGCACCATCTTCACCTTCTCCCAACTCCTTCTGTATCGCTTTTACTTGCTCATTCAAGTAATACTCGCGTTGGCTTTTTTCCATCTGCCGCTTGACTCGTCCGCGAATCCGTTTTTCTACTTGCAAGATGTCAAGCTCAGCTTCCAATAGACCCAACAAATGATCAAAACGCTTTCGAACATCAAAGATTTCCAGTATTTCCTGCTTTTGCTCTAATTTGAGTGGTAAGTGCGCTGCTATGGTATCTGCTAATCGCCCGGAATCATCCATACCAGCCAAAGACGTCAGTGTTTCCGGCGGAATCCTCTTGTTTAACTTAACATATTGATCAAATTGATTAATTAAGGCACGACGCATAGCTTCTGCTTCACTACCCAAGCTGTCACCAACTAAAACTGGATCAATGTCAGCATCAAAATGACTTTTTTCATCTAACACGTGCAGTATTGTTGCACGTTGCGTACCCTCCACAAGAACCTTAACGGTACCATCAGGCAACTTGAGCATCTGCAAAATATTAGCAATGCTACCAACGCGATACAAATCCTCTGCGGCAGGTTCATCTTTAGCGGCAGTTTTTTGCGCCACCAACACAATGCTCTTACCCGCTTCCATAGCGGACTCCAAGGCCTTAATTGATTTCGCGCGTCCAACAAACAATGGAATTACCATATGTGGAAACACCACTACATCACGTAACGGAAGTAATGGAAAAAAACTGGAAACAAGTGCACTAGTATCATGCTCAGTCATGGCAGGAAACTCCTCTGTGGATTAACTTGACAGTTAGATGGGGGCGCGGCGAAATAATTCAAGTGGCAATACAAATCACCGCACACCAACTTAATTTAGGATACCGCTTAAATATAATTAAGCTGCCCTGGAAGTATCCGCGTATATCACAATTGGTTTAATTTCGTCATTTGTGCTGCTTACATCCAGCACCACCTTGCTCACATTATCCATCGAAGGCAAGTCGTACATAATATCGAGCAAAGAATGTTCCAGAATAGAACGCAAACCACGTGCACCCGTCTTACGTTCCAGCGCTTTTTTGGCGATAGCCTGTAATACGCCCTCATGAAATTCCATATCCACGCCTTCCATCGCGAACAATTTATGATATTGTTTGGTCAAGGCATTTTTAGGTTCGGTCAAAATTTGAATTAATGCCGTTTCATCCAACTCTTCCAGTGTAGCAACCACTGGCAGGCGTCCAACAAATTCTGGGATCAAACCAAACTTGATCAAGTCTTCGGGCTCCAAATTACGTAGCACTGTACCCACACTTTTCTTGTCGCTATGTTTGGCGAGGCTTGCGCCAAAACCAATACCGGTTTTCTCTGAGCGATTAAGTATGACCTTCTCCATGCCATCAAACGCTCCACCGCATATAAAAAGAATATTAGTAGTGTCCACCTGCAAAAACTCGGTATTGGGATGTTTGCGGCCACCCTGGGGCGGAACAGACGCCTTGGTGCCCTCGATCAACTTGAGTAGCGCCTGTTGCACCCCCTCACCAGAAACGTCACGAGTGATAGAAGGATTGTCTGATTTGCGAGAAATCTTATCAATTTCGTCAATATAAATAATACCGCGCTGCGCGCGTTCTACGTCATAATCACACGCTTGCAATAGCTTCAGAATAATATTCTCGACATCTTCCCCTACATACCCCGCTTCGGTCAGCGTAGTAGCATCGGCCATCACAAACGGCACGTCCAGCAGACGCGCCAAGGTTTGCGCCAGCAAGGTTTTTCCAGAACCAGTCGGACCAAGAAGCAAAATATTACTCTTGGCCAACTCCACACCATCCTTATTAGTACTTCTCAAACGTTTATAATGGTTATACACCGCCACAGACAAAATTTTCTTGGCGTGTTCCTGACCAATTACATATTCATCAAGACGCGCACGAATTTCATGCGGCACCAACAAATCAGCCTTATCCGTTTTGCTGGATGCAACACTATTAACTTCCTCACGAATTATGTCATTGCAAAGCTCGATACATTCATCGCATACGAATACAGAAGGCCCCGCAATCAGTTTGCGAACTTCATGCTGGCTCTTGCCGCAAAACGAGCAGTACAATAATTTGTCGCCCTTGCTTTTATCCAGCACCATTTATATCCCCTGTTTTGTTTATCGCCTACATTTATTATTTATCGATTAAGTCTATACGGTTGTTTAAGCGCGCTTATCCAGAATTTTATCTACCAAGCCATAATCGACCGCTTCAGTCGCATTTAAGAATTTATCGCGCTCGCTATCACGGGCAATTTCCTCAACATTGCGACCTGTGTGCTGCGCCATCAGGGCATATAGGCGCTCACGCAAGCTCAAAATATATCTAGCATGAATTTCAATATCCGTCGCCTGCCCCTGGAATCCTCCTAACGGCTGATGGATCATCACCGAAGAATTAGGCAAAACAAAGCGCTTTCCTTTTGCACCGGCTTGCAATAAAAAAGCGCCCATCGATGCCGCCATACCGATGCACAACGTAGAAACCTCCGGTTTTATGAATTGCATAGTGTCATAAATCGCCATGCCTGCCGAAATAGAGCCGCCAGGCGAATTGATATAGAGGTGAATCTCCTTATCTGGATTTTCAGACTCCAGAAACAACAATTGCGCCACCACCAAGTTAGCGGTCGTATCATTGATGTTGCCAACCAAAAATATTACGCGTTCCTTGAGCAGACGCGAATAAATGTCGTATGCACGCTCTCCACGCCCGCTAGTTTCTATCACCATCGGAATCATACCGATATTTTGCGGATCCTCATTATTTTGAGGTACTTCGCTATGTATCACGCGGCACTCTCCATCAACTCGTTAAATTCCATCACCCTCTCTGTTACCTTAACAGCATCCGTCACCCAAACTACTACATTATCCTCCAGCACCAGATTTTCCGCGTCTTGCAAACGCGCCGGATCATTATAGTGCCACTGCACCACTTCTTCCGGGTTGTCATAGCTTTGCGCATAATCCTCAACCAACGCCTTAATCTGCTCAGGTTTAGCGTGCAAATCATATTTATCTACCAACTCTGTCAAGATCAGACTCAACTTGACACGCTTTTGTGCACGCTCAGTAAACAGTTCGAGTGGCAACGACTCTTCCCCCTTCGGCATTTCCATTCTGCGCTTTTTCATATCGCGCATAGTTTGCTGCATCAAGCTCTGCGCTTCAGCATCCAGTAATGCCTTGGGCACCTCTAGTTGAGCAACCTTCAGCAAGGTAGCCATTGCGCTGTCTTTGTTACGCAACATTAAACGACGCTTGATTTCTCGCTCTAGATTATCGCGGACTTCAGCCTTTAGCTTATTCACATCGCCATCTTCTATACCGAGTAACTTGGCAAAGTTAGCATCAATCCCTGGCAAATGCTGCTCTTCTACCTTGTGCAAGGTAATGGTAAAAGTCGCTGATTTACCAGCAACTTTTTCTGCCTGATAGTCTGCCGGGAAAGTCATGTCGAAAGATTTCGTTTCTCCCGCCTTCATGCCAATGATTGCATTTTCAAAATCCGGCAATAAGCGTCCCACACCCAGCAACACGGCTAAATTCCTAGCCTCACCACCTTCAAATATTTTTCCTTCCAACAAGCCACTAAAATCAATATGCACCCTATCTCCATTTTGCGCCGCACGATCAATTACTTCAAATGTCGCGTGTTGCTTACGCAAAGTAGCAATCGTAGTGTCAACATCGGCATCACTCAAGGTGTAAACCGCTTGCTCCATGCTTTCAGCGCTAATATCACCCAATATGACTTCAGGATAAACCTCAAAAGTCGCACTATATTCAATCCACACGGCATCCGGGTCTGTGGTCTTGACCTCGAAAGTTGGATAACCAACCACTTTCAACTGGTTCTCCTGCGCTTCTTTGGCAAAGGACTGCCGTAAAGCATCTTGCAACACTTCTTGCTGTATTTTCGCACCGTGTTTTTGTTCCAAAATCTTGAACGGCGCCTTGCCCGGCCTGAAACCAGGCACCTCAGCGGTACGTGCCAGAGTTTTCAGGCGCGCTTCCATTTCACTGCCAACCAGTTGCAGAGGGATGGATGCATTAAGGCGGCGCTCCAACCCGCTCATGATTTCTATACTCGACATGCTAACTTTCCTTAGGTTAATAAGTGAATTCTTCAGTTGGTGCGAAAGGAGAGACTCGAACTCTCACGCCTTGCGGCGCTGGAACCTAAATCCAGTGCGTCTACCAATTCCGCCACTTTCGCCCGTTCCAACAACAGGACAATTGTAACATATGATAAGTAAGTAGGCGGTAAGCGTAAATGGGAAATGTCAGCCTATTTTAAGATGGTGCGCCCATATGATGGGTCATGCAGCATCTTCTAAAATACTTCGGGAAGTTACGAAGACGCATGCGTTGTACAATCAAATCAAGACACGCCATCTATAATTCGGTCGCCATCTGACAATTTCAAATACTCATACTCACTATCTCTGCTCTCACTACCGCCACATGATAATCAAGCTGTGCGAGCATTGAAATAGCGGAAGTATCCACTCCGCCTAGACAACTAACCGTACTATCACCCTAGTCGAAATTCGATCAGCGCAAAACATTTTGGTCATATATGAATCGTGCGTTTATCAACTGCCAGAGCCGCTTCATGCATCACTTCGGCCAATGACGGATGTGCATGAATGGTGCGCGCCAAATCTTCACTACTAGCCGAAAATGCCATCGCCAATACTCCCTGCTGAATGAGCTCAGATGCCATCGGACCTATGATATGCACGCCGAGGATACGATCTGTATTGGCATCGGCAATGATTTTAATAAACCCCGTCGTATTACCCAAGGCGCGGGCACGCCCATTAACAAGAAAAGGAAATTTCCCAGCCTTGTAAGCGACACCCGCTGCCTTAAGCTGCTGCTCAGTCTTACCCACCCAAGCAATTTCCGGGACGGTATACATTACATTCGGTACCAAATTCAAGTCGCTGCCCCCCATCTGCCCGGCGATCAATTCCGCTACCATCACGCCTTCTTCCGACGCCTTGTGCGCCAGCATCGGGCCCCGCACCACATCGCCCACCGCATACACATGCGGCAGGCTGGTACGGCACTGTTCATCCACTTCAATACGCCCTGCGGTGTCCAGTTTGAGCCCAACTGTTTCTACGCTCAGACCTTGTGTATTTGGCACACGCCCAACTGCAACGATCAATTTGTCCGCAACCAATTCCTGCGCGGCTCCCTGTATATCGCGCCAATTAATTTTTACAGCCTCAGCAGACTGAGTAACACCATCAATCTGTGCGCCCAAGTGGATAGTCAGATTCTGCTTGGTAAAAGCACGTAACGCTTCTTTCGCCACTTGCTCATCAGCGGCGGGAAGGAATACGGGCGAAGCTTCCAGTAACGTCACCTCAGCCCCCAATCTACGCCACACACTGCCAAGCTCTAGTCCAATGACCCCCGCACCGATGATAGCGAGGCGCTTGGGCGTCTCGCTAAAACTCAAGGCTCCTACATTGTCCACAACCTGTACCCCATCCAGCGGAGCTTGCTGCAAAATGCGCGACGTCGAACCAGTGGCAACAATAACGTGCTTCGCCCTCACTTCCTCTCCATCCACAATTCCGACACGCCAAACATCACCATCCCGGCCGAGAATTTGTGCCCTGCCATGCAGCGAGGCCACTTTGTTTTTCTTGAATAGCTGACTAATGCCCAGTGTGAAATCGGACACAATCTTATTCTTGCGCGCCACCATCTTCTCCACGTCCACACTCGCATTATCGGCACATATGCCGTGCACCGCAAAATCATGCGTCAGACGCTCGAAGTTTTCCGAAGATTCCAGCAAAGCTTTGGATGGAATACAGCCCACATTAAGACAAGTCCCGCCTAAACTGGGCTTGCCTTGCGCGCTTTTCCAATCGTCAATACAGACTGTAGTCAGACCTAATTGAGCACAACGTATCGCCGCCACATAACCTCCGGGACCGGCACCGATAACTACAACATCAAATGATTTCGACATAATGAAATCCTTTTATTAAGCTCTGATCCCGTAAAAACATTTCATCCTGCCAGGATCGACAAAAGCGTAGTTACAAATCCAACAACACTCGTCCAGGATATTCCAACGCCTCTTTGATAGTGGCGAGAAATAATACGGCATCACGCCCATCAACGATACGGTGATCATAAGACAGCGCGAGGTAGTTCATCGGACGAATGACGACTTGACCATTTTCGGCCACTGGCCTGTCTTTGGTGGCGTGAATACCGAGGATAGCGCTCTGCGGCGGATTAATAATGGGAGTAGAAAGCATGGAGCCGAACACGCCGCCGTTGGAAATGGAGAAGGTACCACCAGTCAATTCTTCCAGCGTAATCTTGCCGTCCTTGGCACGCGCACCGAAGTCAATGATTTGTCTTTCGATATCGGCTAGCGAAAGTTTGTCAGCATCACGAATGATAGGCACCACCAAGCCACGCTCGCTGCCGATTGCCACGCCGATGTCGTAATAGCCATGGTAAATGATATCCGTGCCATCCACCGACGCGTTTACCACAGGGAATTTATGCAACGCAAGCAGCGTGGCCTTGATGAAAAATGACATGAAACCGAGCTTGACGCCATGCTTCTTTTCAAAAGCATCCTTATAATGATTGCGCAACTCAATCACTGGCAGCATATTCACTTCATTAAAGGTAGTAAGAATTGCGGCATTCTGTTGCGATTGCAGCAAGCGTTCGGCGATGCGCTGACGGATGCGAGTCATTGGCACGCGCTGTTCCACACGCCCGCCCGCTGTAGGTTGCGGAACCGCAGTAGTAGCTGGCACAACCGCTTTTTCCTGCATCGCAATCAACACATCTTCTTTGATAACACGCCCATTACGTCCGCTACCACTAATCGTAGTAGTATCAATTTTATTTTCTGCCGCAATCTTCTGCGCCGCAGGCATCACGGCAGCTTGCTCCTTAGCCGTCACATCTGGTTGCGCAGCGCGGCTCACATCAGGTTTGGCATCGGTATCCAGTAAGGCAATCACCTCATTGCTGGTTACCTTATCGCCATTCTGCTTGAGAATTTTGGTCAACACTCCAGATTTGATTGCGGGCAACTCTAAAACCACCTTGTCGGTCTCAATGTCGATCAAATTCTCACCTTCAGCCACAGCTTCACCCGGCTGCTTGTGCCAAGATACCAGGGTGGCTTCGGAAACCGATTCTGAAAGCTGCGGAACTTTCACTTCAATTTGCATGGTGTCTTGCTCCTGATTTAATGTCGAGATCGCAGCGGAATGCAGCGTCTATCACCGCCTTCTGTTGTTCATTATGCACTGCCAAATATCCTGCTGCGGGCGATGCCGAAGAATATCGCAACGCATAAGCAAGTCTCATACCGTCACGCAGATGGCGCAGCAAATAATGCTGAATGCGATGCCACGCGCCCTGATTGCCCGGCTCTTCTTGACACCACAGCAATTCCATCGCATTTGGATAATTGGCAATCTGTGCCTCGAAAGCATCATGCGGAAAAGGATAAAGTTGTTCCAGCCGGATAATCGCCACCTCTTCTGGAGGCAAGGACTTCGGCGAGGTATTTTGAATGCCGCGTTCACGTCGCGCGGCCTTAAGCTCATAATAAATTTTTCCGCTACACACGATAATACGCCGCACCTTGGCAGCTTCCAGCGTATCCACTTCTCCAATCACTGGCTGAAATGAACCCTGAGTCAAGTCATTCAGCGGCGAAGATGCATCCTTGCTGCGCAACATACTTTTGGGCGTAAACACGATGAGCGGCTTGCGTATCGGGCGCAACATCTGGCGGCGCAGCAAATGGAACATCTGAGCTGGCGTGGAAGGGATACACACTTGAATATTGTAATCTGCACATAGCTGTAGATAGCGCTCAATCCGCCCAGACGAATGTTCCGGCCCCTGCCCTTCATAACCATGTGGCAACAACATCACCAGCCCGCACATGCGTCCCCACTTGGCCTCCCCCGACGAGATGAATTGATCGATTACCACCTGCGCACCATTAGCGAAATCGCCGAACTGCCCCTCCCATATAACCAGCGAATTAGGTTCAGCGCTAGCATAACCATACTCAAATGCCAGCACCGCCTCTTCCGAAAGAATGGAATCAATCACAATGAAATCGGCCTGATTCGGTGCAATATTTTGCAAGGGAATGTGATAACCCTTATCCCACTGCACGCGGTTTTGGTCATGCAGCACCGCATGGCGATGGAAAAAGGTGCCGCGCGCGCTGTCTTCCCCAGACAAACGGACCGGAATACCTTCAGCTACCAAGCTGGCATAGGCCAGGTTTTCTGCCATGCCCCAATCCAAAGCCAGTTCGCCATTACCCATGGCGCGGCGGTCGGTGATAATCTTTTCCACGCGCGAATGGAGCTTGAAATCCATCGGTACTTCCGTCAGTCGCTGAGCCAATTTTTGCAATTGTTCGTGCGGAATGGCAGTATTCACCGCCACATCCCAAGACACACCACTCCTGAATTTAGACCAATTTACTGCGTATTCCTTATTAAAATCATTCAGTACTGGTTGAATCGGATTGATACCCTCATCCATCGCGCGACGATAGGCCGCAATCATCGCCTCCGGCTCCCCTTCCGCCACTACGTTTTGCTCTAGCAGACGTTTAGCATACAACGCACGTGTGCCCGGATGCTGGTTAATATAACGGTACATGAACGGCTGCGTAACCAACGGTTCATCTTGCTCGTTATGCCCCAGCTTGCGGAAACACACCATATCAATTACGACATCCCTTTTGAAGGTCATGCGGTAATCCAGTGCAATTTCTGCAATTAACAATACCGCTTCAGGATCATCCCCATTCACATGAAAAATCGGGGCTTCTATCATCTTCGCTACATCGGTACAGTGCAAAGAAGATCGGGCATCACGTTTGTCCGAAGTAGTAAAACCGATCTGGTTGTTAATAATGATATGCACTGTGCCGCCCGTCTGATAGCCGCGCGTTTGGGACAAGCTGAACGTTTCCATGATCACGCCTTGTCCGGCGAAAGCCGCATCGCCATGCAGCAATACCGGTAGTACCTCACGCCCTTCCTTGTCACCGCGACGATGCTGGCGCGCGCGCACCGAGCCTTCTACCACCGGATTAACGATTTCCAAGTGCGAGGGATTAAACGCCAAAGCCAAGTGCATCGCTCCGCCCGGAGTAGGAATGTCCGAGGAAAAACCTTGGTGATATTTCACATCACCGGAAGTCAGCTGTTCACTGTGCTTACCTTCAAATTCAGCGAACAAATCACGCGGCAGCTTGCCTAGCGTATTCACTACCACATTCAAGCGCCCACGATGCGCCATACCGATAACTGTCTCGCGCACTCCCTGCGTGCCTGCACGTTGCAATAAATGTTCGAGCATCGGAATAAGCGATTCACCGCCCTCCAGCGAAAAACGCTTCTGGCCGACATACTTGGTATGCAAATAGCGCTCCAACGTTTCGGCAGCAGTCAGCCGCTCCAGGATACGATGCTGCATGTCAGCGCTGTAATTTGGTTGGCCGCGCACGCTCTCCAGACGATTTTGGATCCAGCGCTTCTGCACAACATCATTGATATACATATACTCTGCGCCTATGCTGCCGCAATAGGTCTGGCGCACCAACTGCAGAATTTCCCGCAGCATCATACGTGGTGAACCTACCAGAGAGCCTGTCTCGAAGGTGATATCCATGTCCGCCTCAGTGAGACCGTGAAAGGCTGGATCCAATTCAGGCACTTCAGGCTTAAGATGTCGGTTAAGCGGATCGAGGCTGGCGCGGCGCACCCCGAGGAAACGATGGGCATTGATAAGTTGCAGTACTACCACCTGCTTGCGCGCCATATCAGCATCTTGGATTGCACCTTGCACACCTGTTAACGGCAAGGCAGCAAAAGCACGAACCACCGGGCTATGCGGCAAATCTTGTAGCACCGTGCTCGGCATGTTTTGCAGGGCATCGAAATAGGCACGCCACTCATCCGAAACCAAATCGGGGGCGCTCAAATACGCCTCATACAGACCTTCAATGTACGGCGCATTGACACCAAACAACATAGAGTTGCTTAGCATGGTTTGCATTACCGACGTCATGTATTATTACCCATCTGTTTATATCGCGATGTCTTTGCGTTTCATTACTTCATCAAACTTCCGCGCCTGAACATCAAATGAATTCAATGTGGTATGACATCAGAACGCATAAACACCCTCCAGCCTCTATTTTTCCATGTGTGAGTTTGCGATCCGACTTTAACGCTGGGCAAGCGGTATAAAATCCCGCTGCGTCGCACCCTGATATAACTGACGTGGACGACCGATCTTACGCTCGCTGTCAGCAATCATTTCATTCCACTGCGACACCCAACCTATGGTGCGTGCCACAGCAAAGATTACTGTGAACATATTGCTCGGGATACCCAACGCACGCAGCACGATTCCGGAATAAAAATCCACGTTGGGATACAGCTTGCGCTCTATGAAATATTCGTCCCGCAGCGCAATCTGCTCAAGTTCTAGCGCCATTAAAAATAGAGGATCATTCTCCAGTTTCAGCTCTTCAAGCACCTCATAACACGTAGCGCGCATCACTTTTGCGCGCGGGTCCATGTTTTTGTATACCCGGTGGCCAAAGCCCATCAGACGGTATTTTTTTTCCTTTACACCCTGTATAAAATCCGCCACGCGCGACACATCACCTATCTCTTCCAGCATCTTTAGCACTGCCTCATTCGCACCGCCGTGCGCTGGCCCCCACAGTGCCGCAATACCGGATGACACGCACGCGAATGGGTTCGCCCCACTGGAACCGGCCAGCCGAACAGTCGAAGTCGAGGCGTTCTGTTCGTGATCAGCGTGCAGTATAAAAATACGCTCCAGTGCACGCACCAGTTTCTGGTTCGGCACATAGTCTTCTGCCGGGGTAGCGAACATCATGTACATGAAATTTTCCACGTAACTGAATTCATTCTTCGGAAACATAAATGGAAAACCGGTGTAGTATTTATAGGTCATCGCGGCGATGGTAGGTACCTTGGCCAGCAGGCGTAGCGCCGAAATTTCGCGATGCTCCTGGTTATTGATATCAAGCGAATCATGATAAAAAGCCGACAGCGCGCCCACCACCCCAACCATTACCGCCATCGGATGAGCGTCGCGGCGGAAGCCGTTAAAAAAACGGGCAAGTTGATCATGCACCATGGTGTGCTGCATAACCTTTCCCTTGAACTCCCTTTTCTGTACTGCATTCGGTAATTCCCCGTGCAGTAGCAAGTAGCACACTTCGAGAAAATTCGACTTCTCCGCCAGTTGTTCGATGGGATAACCGCGGTAATACAGTAATCCGGCACCACCATCAATAAAAGTGATACTGGAAGAACAACTGGCGGTGGAGACGAAAGCCGGATCGTAAGTAAACATGCCGAGTTTACCCAATTCGCGGATGTCGATCACATCAGGACCCAGAGTGCCAGACAATATCGGCAACTCGATACTACGGCCATCATCCAGCATCAGTGTTGCAACGCGTTTTTCTTTCATTATGCCTCCTGTTTTTACATCTTTCTGTCACAGCAAATCACGCTGTTAAAGCTCAAACTGCCTGAAGCAATTCAAGCACCGCACGCTGTTCATTTTGTAGCGACGAAGACTGTGTATCGGCAATCATATCCCAGAGTATCGGGTCGGGCATGTCCAGCAACCTATCAAATGCAGCCTGCTGCGCCTCATTCAAACTTGCATAATGCTGCCCGATAAATCGGCCCAGCACGATGTCAAGTTCCAACAGACCGCGTCGACAGCGCCAGCGCACGCGTTCCAGTTCTTTCATACTGCACGCTTCACCATTAACGCTTTAATTTTTCCTATGGCTGCCGTAGGATTCAAACCTTTGGGGCATACATCCACACAATTCATAATAGTGTGGCACCGAAACAGCCGATACGGGTCTTCCAGATTATCTAGCCGCTCGCTCGTTGCCTGATCACGACTGTCAACGATAAAACGATAGGCTTGCAGTAAACCAGCGGGACCTACAAATTTATCAGGATTCCACCAAAATGATGGGCAAGCAGTTGTGCAACAGGCACACAAGATGCATTCATACAAACCGTCCAGCTCAGCGCGCTGCGCTGGCGACTGTAAGCGCTCGGTTTCTGGAGGCGGATCGTTATTCACCAAATAAGGCTTAATCGAATGGTACTGCTTGAAAAACTGCGTCATGTCCACGATTAGGTCACGTATCACAGGCAAACCAGGCAACGGACGCAATTCAATTGGTTGCTTCAAGCTGGACAGCTGCGTAATGCAAGCCAAGCCATTGCGCCCATTAATATTCATGGCATCCGAGCCACACACTCCTTCGCGACAAGATTTGCGCAAACTTAGGCTGTCGTCCTGCTCCCTGATAAGTAATAACGCATCTAGCAACATCATATCGCCCGCTTCTATGTCCAACTCATAATTGTGCATATAGGGCTGCTCGTCAGTTTCAGGGTTATACCGGTAAATTTTGAATTGCATGGTTTCATTCCTCTGCTAATCGCGTCGAGCCATTTACCTCCACTATCCCCGCATCTCGCCCAATCGTCCGCCTCAAAATAATTACGGGTCCACAGCCTATTTTTAAACTCGTGACCACACCAACACACTTTATTTTTTGCTGAATTATATTGAATGCTTCAGTCACTGGCTGCACTACATATGGCTATCGTACATATGACCACCAAAGCTCACTTCACACAATGCCAGAAACTATGGCGGCTTACGTATTTCAACGAGGTGAACCAAGCTCCCATTCTATCGGCACTCCAACAAGGTACCCACCTATCAGTAGCTTGATTAATGACAGGGCATGTTTTACGTTAAAGCCAGCACTTTCAAAATCGTAATCATTCCCTGATACCTATTTTTCCAACCTATACAGCGAGAAGTAGTCGTACTGATTTTTTTAGCAGAAAAAGCGCTACGAAATTCGTCATCGCTAGGATAAATAAATTGCATGGCTTCCAATACAGCTATCGCAGTACTAATATCACCACGTGAAATTTTTTGTGCCACCAAATAATAAATACTCTCTTGTTTGTTCGTCGGCTGACTGCCAATTACAATGTAGCGAAACGCAATCGCTATACAATTACATAACACACGCTCAAAGTCACTGGCAGACAGCATTCGATGAGCTGCCAAAAGCAATGGAAAAGGCTGGCGCACTCTAAGCATATGCAAGTCCCGAATAGATTCCTTGAGATCAACAGGCCATTGTGATGACTCCACCTCGGTAAGCGCCAGATAGGTTTTTATATCCTCTTCCATACCCTGCAACAGCTTGAAAACTTCTTCACGGCTTGTTATTTCGGAACGTATGGTTTTAAAAAGCTCAGATTGCCTAACAAAAGTATGGCGGCTAATCCAGTACACTAGCAAAAAATCGGGGAAACTCTCGCTACCCAAGCAAATAACCATTGCTTCCCAGCGGTCTTCCAAAATTTTCATTTCATGCAAATAATCCTTATCGTCATATAGCACAGACAAGAGATGGTTTTTCAGCAAATCCACTGAGGATAGCCGTATGCCGCGTGCATTAAGCATTTCAAATACTTTATAGGCATTGAGTTCATCAGTAACGCTGATAACCGTAAAAAATAGCCTGTCACTAATTGACTCCACAAGACTTGCCAGCGTTACTCCTTCGTCCCCGCCAACAATTTTTGTATATTCATTCATTTTGATCGCAAACCATTCTAATGCTTTGCACAGCCTGCGCTCAGATTCCTTACAGCCACTTTGCAATAAATAATCCAGTGGGATCAAATAATTTTGAAAATAAACATCGTTATTGCGATTGAGCGTAAGCTTGGTTTGCGACACCAACGTTACAGGATCAAGATAAGTAATATAGGTTTGACGAATTTGATCCATCCGTTGCTGATTAACTTCCGGATTGCTTTTTTCTGCAATCAATCGCGCTAAATTCTTGAGTGCCGCTAAAGTAATCAGCATGAGGGTTGTCAAACGCTGCTGCCCTTCAATCACATCGAATGTCCTGTTATCTTTCGATTGCAATACAAGGTAGCCCATATAGTGCGCTGGTTCGCCGTCGGCCTGAATAACCGCCATAATATCTGCCCACAAATCTCCCCATTCATTTTCCGTCCAGCTATAGTCCGGCTGAAAATGAGGTATACGATAACTCAAGCCATTACTGATCAACTTGCGATAAGTATTATTTTCCGTTTTAAAATTGGTTGCAGACACGCTTCTATCTCCTGATTAGTACACTCGCGCCTTAAGCGGAAATGATTCCACAGTCAACGGTTTCAGCCGAACTGGCTTGTAATCCAGTTTTTTCCCTTCACTGAAATATAGTGAATGCTTCAGCCAATGGTCATCATCGCGTTGAGGGAAGTCATCGCGCGCGTGCCCGCCACGGCTTTCTTGCCTCGCTGCAGCCGAGGCCATGGTGGCTTGCGCTACTTCGATTAGATTATCGAGCTCCAATGCCTCCACGCATGCAGTATTAAACACCTTACTCTGATCATTAATCATGGTGTTTTTTACGCGCTCGGCCACTGTACGGATTTTTTCCACGCCTTGAGTCAGCAAATCAGGAAACCGAAATACACCGCAATGATTTTGCATCACGCGCCGCATCTCCGCCCCTACTTCGGCCACACTCTCACCATTTTTTTGTGATCTCAGCCTTGCAAGGCGCGCCAGCGGACGTTCAGCGGCATCGTGTGGCAATGGTTTTGGATGCGGGTTACGCTGCAAGTCCTCGATAATCTGCCTCGCCACCTCACGCCCAAACACCAGCAAATCCAGCAATGAATTACAGCCCAGCCGGTTAGCGCCATGCACCGACACGCAAGCGCATTCACCCACCGCATAAAACCCCTGCACCACTTCTTCTGGCCCTGTTTTGTATGGGGCAACCACTTGGCCATGATAATTGGTGGGAATACCCCCCATCATATAATGCGCAGTGGGCACCACCGGAATGGGGTTCAGGGCCGGATCAACATGCGCAAATTTTAGGGAAATCTCACGGATACCAGGCAAACGCTGACGGATGACAGCATCACCAATGTGGTCCACTTTCAATAAAACATGATCACCATGTTTACCGCAACCGCGCCCTTCCTTGATCTCAGTGGCAATGGCACGTGACACCACGTCACGGCTGGCGAGGTCTTGCGCATTTGGCGCATAGCGCAGCATAAAGCGCTCGCCATCTTTGTTGATAAGATAACCGCCCTCACCGCGTACACCTTCTGAAATCAGCACACCCGCGCCATACACGCCAGTGGGATGAAACTGAAAAAATTCCATGTCCTCCAGCGGAATGCCGGCACGGGCCGACATGCCCAGGCCATCGCCGGTATTAATATAAGCATTGGTGCTAGCCTGAAAAATGCGCGCCGCGCCTCCGGTAGCAAACAACGTGGCGCGCGCCTGCAAAATCATCACTTCACTGGTTTCAATTTCCATTGCCACCACGCCGAGAACATCCCCATCTTCATCACGGATTAAATCCAGAGCCATCCACTCCACGAAAAAAATGGTATTACTCTGCATATTTTTTTGATACAACGTATGCAACAAGGCATGGCCAGTGCGATCAGCCGCGGCACAAGCGCGCTGCACCGGGGTCTTGCCATAGTCTTGCATGTGGCCGCCGAATGAGCGCTGATAAATTTTGCCATTTTCCAAACGATCGAATGGCATGCCGAAGTGTTCCAGTTCGTACACCACTTCCGGCGCGGCGCGACACATGAATTCAATGGCATCCTGATCGCCCAGATAATCCGAACCTTTCACCGTATCGTACATATGCCAATGCCAATTGTCCTCGTTGATATTACCCAACGATGCCGCAATACCACCTTGCGCCGCTACCGTATGCGAACGTGTGGGAAAAACCTTGGACAATACCGCCACCTTCAAGCCCGCCTCAGACAATGCCAAAGCCGCGCGCATCCCTGCACCACCCGCCCCTACAATTACAACGTCAAATGTGCGTTTCGCCACTGCCATCACATTCCCCACAAAATTTGTACTGCCCAAATCGAATACAGCAGCAGCGCCATTATCACCAGTACATATATAACAAGGCGTGTTCTTGCCGATTTGACATAATCCATGACAATGTCACGCACGCCAATCCATGCGTGGTAGAAAACGGCAAACAGAAACAACAACGAAAACGAGCGCATCACCAAGTTCGAAAATAACCCCGTCCAAGTGTTGTAATCGAGACCGATCCAGGCATTGCTTTCAAAATGGGAATGCAGCACCACATAGCCAGCAATAAACAGCGTATAAGCCACCATCAGAACAGCGGTAACACGCTGCACCAGCCAATCCCGCAGTCCATAATGCGCGCCAGTTACGATGCGATCTACCATAGCCATGCTCCTATTAGCAAGGTTAAACCCATACTCACGAACAACACCCACTTGCTGCTGGCACGCGCCTGCGCTAGCCTTACTCCAATATGCATATCTATCGCGAGATAGCGTATTCCGGCGCAAAGGTGGTGTAAAAATGCCCACAGCAGGCTGATTAAAATTAATTTACTTAAGGGATGCCGTAGCGTAGCGGCCAACTGGGTATATGTCTCGATAGAAAACAGGCTGGACTGCAGCATCCTCAAAAACAACGGCAACGCTAAAAACAACAATAATCCGCTTACACGATGCAGAATAGATACAAAGCCCGGCAAGGGCAGTTTGATCAAACGCAAGTCAAGATGGATAGGACGCTTTTTATTCATTGGCGCACACAAAGTGGAGTAATAAACCAACGTTTGTAATTTTACACATGATGGGTAATGAATTATCAATCAAAGAATAATTTGAATTATTAACCCAGTCCATTGAACTTCAAAGTTTTCATATTGCATATTTCACACGAAAATCCTGAAAGTAATTTTTAACCCGCTTCTGCATATGCTCTGTTATTACAATCTTCAGGCTTACCTAAGCGCGGACAAAAATCTTTGCATAAATGGCCCGCTTCACACCAGCATTAAATCGTACTTTCGGGTTCAGTTCTGAACTGTAACTAAATCAATTAAAGCATGCTGTTTCTTTCCAACCACACCTTACTGGTTTGCTGTGATGCACTTTCAAATTATGTTCCGTGGAACAACATATTTTTTAGAGATAGCCTAGTAACAAACTTGACTACCTTATAAAGATTTTTGTGATAACTATATAAAAATCGCTTGAACATACCCATCGCCTTAAAGTATCTCAATAACCTGCCGTAAGACAACTATCTTAAAAAGCATGCGGTGCGAAAGGTGGACTGTTTAATTTCCTCATTAAAACATAGGCCATGCTGCGGTTGCGGCTTAACCTAAACTTATGCGACCAATTCAAAAATGTTATTCAGCTTACATTAAGCTACACTTGCTGGCGGCGGGATTACTATTCGCCCACGCAACACACGGCAGCGCGCAAACTTACCAACCTCTATCCGCCAGCGTGCAAATTGCGTTCAACCATTTCATTTCAGATCAAGCGCCACCCAAACTGACATTCGCAGCGCAACGTGAGTATGACACTTGGTTGAATAATACATCGCGCCGCTTGGAGAAACACATTCCAGACGCGGGTGACCGTGTAGATTTCCTCAAAACTGTCTATTACGAAGCCACGCGTGCCGGATTAGATCCACAATTGGTATTAGGATTAATTCAAGTAGAAAGTGGTTTCAAGAAATATGCCGTCTCCAGCGTGGGAGCAAGAGGATACATGCAAGTCATGCCGTTTTGGCTGAATCTCATCGGTCAACGTGAGGGTAATTTGTTTCACCTGCGCACAAACCTGCGGTATGGTTGTATCATTTTGCGCCACTACCTCGACATGGAGAAAGGCAACCTTTACCGCGCTCTGGGGCGCTATAATGGTAGTTTAGGCAAACCGGAATACCCCAACCTAGTCAATGCCGCATGGCACAAACGCTGAAATCTGTCACACCACACAGCCAGTCCCTAAAATTAACAACGGTTCCAATTAAATTTTAGTCCCATTATTAATACTCAACTCAACTCCATCTGACAGGCTCCGGAAAACACCTCAAACCTTAAATAACCAAGAGTTTTACCGTCGTGCCATCCGGTCACCAAACTAGATTACAAACTGGTTTAGTGCCGCTTTTAAATTGCGAATCAACATCACCCATGCCTTACTAGTATCATCGATTACCCCAATCTCCTGACTTCATGAATTTACACTTACAATACAATTACTTACCACTGTTGCCCTATCCTTTTTTCATGATATCCTGCCTTCAGACGTAAACATAAGGAATATGAAACCCATTATCCCTAAATATTTTCTTAATCTAATTAAAGTTGCTCGTTACCATTCATTACAACAACAGCATAAAGAAATCTTCTTTACCCAACTTGCATTCACGTTAGTTGAATTAATAGTGACAGTAGCAATAATTGGCGTACTTGCCGCCATTGCTATACCCGCATACCAAGATTATCTGGATAAAGCTAGGACGATACGGGCAATCTCAGACATTGAAAATATTGGACGACGCCTCCACGACTATCATATTGACAATAATAACTACCCTGCCTCATTAATTGAAATTGGTGCAGATAACATTCTCGATCCTTGAGGAAACCCCTATCAATACCTTAACTTATCAGATCCAAGTATCAGAGGGGCTAGCGGAAGGGCCCGTAAAGACCTCAATTTAGTCCCCATTAATTCAGATTTCGATTTGTATAGTATGGGTAAAGATGGACAAAGCGTCGCACCATTAACAGCACAAGCAAGTCGCGATGATATTGTCAGGGCCAACAACGGACGGTTCATTGATTCGGCGTCCAAATATTAAATCATAGACATGGGACTTGAGAAAAAATTTCTTCGAAGTAAAGTTGCCCGCAGAATGTTGGCTTTTTTTATATTATCAGCCTTCATTCCCGTATTATTTCTCGCATTTTTATCCTACTGGGAATCTAACAGGTTACTGGTCGAACAAGCCCATACCCGCTTAAATTCTGCCAGCACCATTTACAAAACATCGATCTATGACAAATTATTAATATTGGATCAATTAGTTAACGATGTCTCACAACATCTTACAGAAAACACCCTACCCACAAACATTGAGGCAATGTTTAGTGAAAAATTTCGCAGCTTAACTCTGCAGTTTCCAGAAAAGCGCACGATCACGCTACATGGCAAAACAACCGAAAACATACCGCTTAATGCTGATGCTTTAGCGCATTTATTCAACGGCAAGTCTTTACTCTTAACAAAGCAAAGTGACCAAAACATAAAAATTTATATTTTGCATGCACAAAATTCTTTAGTTCACAAAAATGGAATACTCATAGCAGAAATTATTTCTGATTATCTATGGGGAGACTCGGGGACTTTTAGACATGACTCAACTCTCTGTATATATACAGCTGATTATATAAAAATATTTTGCACAAATCCGAATACCCATCCTCAAAATATTAAAGAACACACGCATGCCACTAAAGGAAATTTTACTTGGCAAGATGAAAATAATGAGAAATACATTGCCAACTATGATGAAATTTTTCTACAACCAAAATTCCTGACATCTCGTTGGCTTGTCGTTGCGACACAACCAGAGACCGGCGCCCTCAATTCATTGAAGAAATTCAATGCTATTTTCTGGGGCAGCGTTATTCTTTCAATGCTTTTGATTTTATTGTTTAGCATGATGCAAATTCGGCGTGTTCTAGTCCCACTGGAACAACTTATCGATGGCACACGACGTCTTGGCAGTCATGATTTTACCACTCAGGTGCAAGTAACCAGTTCCGATGAATTCGGAGAATTGGCATCGTCGTTCAATATCATGAGTGAAAAATTGGGTGACCAGTTCGAAACACTTGCGGCACTTTCAAAAATTGATCAAGAAATCCTTGCAACGCTGAATATTGAAAAAATCGCCGAAGATGTTTTGATTCACTTGCAACAAATTACATCTGCACATTCTGTATGTATTTCAGTAATAAATGATCATTCATCACAAGCGATGCATACCTACACAATTGGCAAAAATGAAAAAAATCTACTCACCCGAACTCTTTCATTATTGGATAACACTCGGCAATTACTCATCCAGAATCCCAATGGATTATGGATAAATGACGAACTGACCTATCCGCAAGCGCAAGCGCAAGCCAGCGAAATAATTGCTAGCCCGCATCTTTTCTTACTCCCGCTGAATTGGAAAGCTCAAATGGTTGGCTTTATCTCTTTAGAATTCCCAGTAACGATGCAATGGGAAACCGATAAAATCAAACGTATCCAAGATTATGCAGACCGAATAGCAGTTGCTTTTTTTACCAAAAACCGAGAAGAGCTGTTGCTTCGACAAGCACGAATCGACGCCCTAACAGGCCTGCCAAATCGATTTCTCTTTGTTGAGCAATTACAAAAAGAACTTGCACAAACTCAGCGTACAGCAGAAAAATTAGCTGTCCTCTATATTGATCTTGATCATTTCAAAAAAATTAATGACAGTTTCGGGCATTCTGTTGGCGACAAATTATTATGCGAGGCTGGCATACGATTACAACAATGCGTGCGGGTAAGTGATACAGTCGCCCGTCTTGGCGGCGATGAATTTGCCATTATTATCAGCCAATTTAATTCAGAGCATCAAGTCACTACAGTGGCAAATCATGTTAACCATGCATTAGCCCAGCCATTTCTTCTCGATCAAGAAGAAAATATTGTAACTGCCAGTATCGGTATCGCCGTTTATCCATACGATGGGAAAAATATCGAAGATTTAATGCGTAATTCAGATATTGCGATGTATCGAGCAAAAGCAGAAAGCGGGAATCAGTATGTTTTCTTCGAAGAAAGCATGAATGCCGAAGTAATCAAGCGCGCAACCATTGAAAGAGAGTTGAGGCGTGCCATTTCAGAACAACAATTCATTTTGCATTATCAGCCACAAGTTGACCCAAAAATAAACTTAATTCGCGGAGTTGAAGCGCTTGTACGCTGGAATCATCCTGAAAAAGGCCTTGTCTCACCTGAATACTTTATTGGTATTGCTGAAGATACCGGATTAATAGCAGAAATCGGGCATATCGTATTAACCGAAGCCTGTGCGCAATATTGTGCGTGGCTTAATCAAGGAATTCCGTTAGAGTATGTCGCAGTTAACGTCTCAGTCAAACAATTTTGTCATCCGAACTTCCTGCAAACCATCAAAGATTTATTACGCGATAATAATATGCAAGCACACTGTCTTGAGATAGAAATTACAGAAAGCGTAATGATGAATGACACTGAAGTTGTAGTAAATGTGCTTTACCAGTTAAAGCAACTCGGTGTGCAACTCTCAATAGATGATTTTGGCACCGGTTACTCTTCTATGTCTTATCTGGAGCAACTTCCTTTTGATACCCTAAAAATTGATATGTCATTTGTGCGTAAAATTCAACCCAATGGCGAAGGCGGTACGATTGCCGCCACAATTACCGCTATGGCTCATGCCCTTAATAAAAAAGTGGTTGCCGAAGGTGTTGAAACACAGGCGCAGCTTGATTTCTTGCACAAACATAATTGTGAGTTAATTCAGGGCTATTTTTATAGTCGGCCACTACCAGCTAACGAGCTGACTTTACTATGTAATCAACGTGGCATGATTACAACCGTATAATTACAGATACCTAACACGATGGGCATAGGTCGGCTATATCGATACAAAGACCATTCGAAATGGCATCAAGAAAGACCGGACAGGCAACCATTTCTGGCATGATACAAATATCAATGGCAAAATATTCACGCAACGCACTTCTCAAAGAACGAAGCTAGACTAAATAATTTTAAAGGACAACCTTATGACTACGCCAAACCACCTCAAGACTGTCGGCCTCAAAACTACGCTACCGCGCCTGAAAATCCTCAACCTGTTCGAAAATGCCGAGGTGCGGCACTTAAGCGCCGAAGATGTTTATAAAATGCTTATCGGAGAGGGGCTCGATGTTGGTCTGGCAACGGTATATCGTGTACTTACACAATTCGAGCAAGCGGGACTACTTGTCCGTCACCACTTTGAAACTGGCAAAGCGGTATTCGAACTTAATAAAGGTGAGCACCATGACCATTTAATATGTCTGCAATGTGGTCGGGTTGAAGAGTTCCACGACTCCGCAATCGAAAAACGCCAAATAAAAATTGCCGATGAACTTGGTTTCACGATCCGTGACCATGCGCTTTACCTCTATGCCGACTGTACTAAAGTCAATTGCCCAAACAAGGCATAAGCGCAACTCAAGGGAACAGGATATATTTTTGCTGATAAAATCAGCATCGAATTAAGCGTGGCTCAAATCCGGTGCCCACCTAAATACAAAAATAAGCCTGCTTCATGACGCGGCATTTTTAATTTTTGGAAAAGCCACCACATGATCCACTTCCAAACGGATCCCGATCCGCTCACCGATGGCATGGTTATGGTGGCTCGGTACTAGGGAAAGTACACGGTTACCGCCAGGCAGGCGCAAGGTATAAAGAATATCCGCACCGCGAAACGCTTTATGTTCAACTTGGGCTAATAGGGAACTTGCGTCGTCATGGATAATATCGTCCGGGCGTAGCAACACCTCCACCTCACACCCTTTTCTATTGCTACCATCATTACAATCTGCCGTAGAGTAAGCACCAGGAGTTTTGCTATACAGTGTACCTAGCTCAATTTCAACCTGGTTAGCGTTAAGTAACTTCCCCGGCAGAAAAACGCCTTTACCAACGAAATCCGCAACGAAACGGTTCTTGGGCAAATGGTACAAATTGTAGGCTTTGTCCCACTGCTGAATCTCGCCATCATGCATTACGCCTATCATGTCGCCCATGGCGAATGCTTCATGCTGATCGTGAGTGACAATAATAGCGGTAGCGCCCTGCTGCTTAAGTATATCGCGCACCTCTAACGAAAGTCGTTCGCGCAACTCAACATCCAGATTGGAAAACGGCTCGTCCATCAACAATAGGTTCGGGCAAGGCGCTAGTGCGCGAGCCAATGCCACGCGTTGCTGCTGACCACCGGAAAGTTCATGCGGATAAGCTTGACCACTCCCTTCCAGACCTACTGTTTGCAACAATTCTTCCACACGCTTATTGCGTTCCGTGCGGGATTGCCCATGCAAGCCAAAACCCACGTTGGCGGCCACATTCAAATGTGGGAACAGGGCATAGTCCTGAAATACCATTCCGATACGACGCTTCTCGGCAGGAATAATAAAACCGGGTGCACTCACTCGCTCACCATTAAGCACAATTTCACCACCCGTAATAGGCTCGAATCCGGCAATAGCGCGGAGCACAGTGGTCTTGCCACACCCTGACGGGCCAAGCAAACAGCCTATATCGCCAGTATTAAGCGCAAAGGAGAGGTCGCGCAATACTCTGCGTGCAGCGTAGGACTGACTGACATGTTTAAGTTCAAGCAGCATGATAAGTAGTCTTCAATTTTCTTTTGTATTTATTCAACCAGATAGCTATAAACTCAGAAATTTCCAAAAGGATCGAGAATACTAGGAATTTCCGCTAACCTTTTTTATGGAATCAAGATACCCTGTCCTGCCTTTGTTTAAACCTGAACCCAACACACCGGAACTATTTGGAACGATATTTAGTCAGCACAACGACTGGTGCCAGTCCAGCCAGTACCAAGGCCACGGCGGGTAGTGCAGCTCGGTTCCACTCGCCTCCCGAGGTCATCTCAAACACCCGCACCGCCAGCGTATCCCATCCAAACGGTCGAGTCATCAGAGTAATCGGCATTTCCTTCATCACGTCCACAAATACCAGCGCCGCCGCCGTTAAAAGGCCGCCACGCAACATCGGTAAGTGCACCCGGGCAATTAATCTAACACCAGACACGCCCAAGCTGCGCGCTGCCTCATCCACGCTACGGGTAATACGATGCATTTGACTTTCTACCGGACTGTGGGCCACCGCCAGAAAGCGGACTAGATACGCCAGCAGCATTACCATCAAAGAACCTTGTAACAGCGGCGACTGCACCCAGCCCGCAGCCATTAATTGATTATCCAGCCACGCCACCGGAATGAATACCCCCACCGCCAGCACCGCACCCGGTAGCGCGTAACCAATAGTGGCGATACGTGCCGTCACACGCAACAACAAACCAGGATGCTGGCGCGCGCTATAGCTCAATAATAAGGCAACTGCTCCTGCCAATAGCGCAGCAAAACCAGCCAACGCCAACGAATGCCAGAAAAAATCCAAGTAGCGTGCATCTAAATCTTGCTCCACCACTTCTGACGCCCACAATAATAACTGAGTGACCGGTATGATAAATCCGAGTGCCAGCACTGCGAGGCAAAAACCGGCAGCCAGCCAAGCCCGAGCACCCTTAAGCAGGATGCGAGCCTGAACGCTGTGTTTTCCAGTCTGAGTATAGTGCATGCGTGTGCGGGTCTGCTGCTCTGCCAACAACACCACCAACACGAACACAATCAGCAGTGAAGCTAGTTGCGAAGCGGCTTGGAGCGAAAACAGCGAGAACCACGCCTTATAGATAGCGGTGGTGAACGTGTCATAGTTGAATACCGCCACGGTGCCAAAATCTGCCAAGGTTTCCATCAGGGCCAACATCACGCCGCCAACGATCCAAGGCCGCGCCATTGGCAGGGCCACCCGAAAAAACCCGACTTCAGGCGACAGTCCAAGGGACTGCGCCACCTCCAGCGCGTGTTTACCTTGGGTGAGAAAGGCATTTCTAGCAATCAGATAAACATAGGGGTAGAGCGCCAATGTCATCACCGCGATGACGCCACCGCTCGATCGGATCGATGGAAACTCAATCGGCCCCCACCATTCTCGCGCCAGGGTTTGTATCGGCCCGGTAAAATCAAGCAAACCGATAGCGACAAATGCCGTCACATAGGCGGGAATCGCCAGCGGCAATAATAGTGCCCAAGAAAACTGCCTGCGTCCTGGAAACTCACATACAGCCGTGAGCCACGCTAGGGAAACCCCAATTATCGCCACACCCAATCCAACACCCAATACCAGCCAGAAAGTATTAGTCAGCAATTGAGGCAGTTGGTATTCCACCAAATGCGTCCAGATTTCCCGTTCCGGCGTTAGCAATGAGCTAAGCACTACAGCGATTGGAACCAAGGTGAGCATAGCAATAAGCAGTGCCGCTAGAACCCAACCACTGGACAAGCGGAACTTAAAAATAAAAGCGCCCGCTGTGGGCGCTTTTTCAAAAGACATAGGCAATCGCTGCATTTAGCTACTTATTTATAATTGGCACGATCCATTAATTTAACTGCAGCGGCTTGCAACTCGCCTGCTTTAACCACGTTAAGGGGATTTTGCTTAAATTCGCCCCAGGCCGCAACCGTAGCATCAGGTTTCACCTTGGGGTTGACCGGATATTCCATGTTTATATCAGCAAACAGATTCTGCGCTTTTTCTGAGGACAGCCACTCAAGGAACTTAACCGCCTCCGCTTGATGTTTAGCATGGCGAGTGATGCCCGCGCCGGAAATATTCACATGCACCCCACTGCCTTTCGTATCCTGATTTGGCCAGAAAATCGCAAGCGGAAGATTAGGTTTTTTCTTCATCAGACCGCCAAAATAATAAGTGTTAACCACCGTTATATCGCACTGGCCAGCGGCCACTGCGGCCATCGCTCTGGCGTCGTCGGATATAGGAGGGGTAGCGAGGTTAGCCACCCAAGATTTTATGATCTGCTCAGTTTTAGGCTCACCATATTCCTGAATCATCATCGCCACCAACGATTGGTTATACACCGTCTTCGAAGTGCGCAAACATAAGCGCCCTTTCCACTTTGGATTACCCAAATCTTCGTAGGTAGAAAGAGCAACTGGTTTCACTTTATCCTTGTTGTAAATGATAGTGCGGGCTCGCACCGACAAACCAAACCACTGATTAGCCGGATCCCGTAGATGGGCGGGAACATTATCTAACAGCGTCTTGGATTGCACTGGCTGCAACAGCCCCAAATTGGTTGCTTGCCACAGGTTACCGGCGTCTACCGTAATCAACATATCGGCAGGAGTATTGGCTCCCTCCGCTTTGAGCTTTTGTAGCAACGCCCCTTCCTTGTCAGTGAGGAACTTAATGCTGGTGCCGGTTTCCTTGGTGTAGGCGTCGAATAGCGGTTTGATCAATTGTTCGTTACGAGCCGTATAAACCACAATTTCATTAGCAGCGTAGGTAGTCATTGGCGCTGTTAACATACTAGTAGCAACAAGAATGCCGAAAAAGCGATGTGAAAATGACAGGCGTTTGTCCATTTTTATAAACTCCGAAGTGTCAATTTAGACAAATTACAAAGAAAACCGAGAAAAGACTAGTTAACCATAAATGATAATAATTATCAAACGCGATAAAAACATACTTCTTGTTAGGGTCCTTAATCAGAGCTGGGTACACGGCGCTCGCAATGAAAGTCTTTACTACACCTTCTGTTGCAACAAGTTCTTGATAAAAATAAAGCGTGCTTCCTCACACGCTTACGGTCTTGTCTTGCACAGCTTTAGAAACGTTTTGAAGTGCTGAAACATGGGCATACCACGCTATATTTAGCTTGGGTTCACCTTTGTATATTGCCATCGACAATCCATTATTGGGGATGAACGTTCAATGGAACTGATTCTCAACCTGTCACTTGGCGCGCAACACTTCAAAAGTAGGCTGGTAACTTAAAAAGTACTAGCGATTTTTTTAGCCGCACCCCAACCAGAAAAATTATTGGCTGGCGGCAAATAACGTACTAACTCATTCAATGCCAAACGATAAACATCCCTTTTAAACTCGATCACACTTTCCATCTCAACCCAGTAATCATTCCAACGCCAAGCATCAAACTCGGGGTGAACGGAAGCGCGCAAACAGACATCACAATCTCGCCCCACCAGCCGCAGCAAAAACCATATTTGCTTCTGCCCCTTATAACTACCACGCCACTCACGTTTAACCCAATGTTGCGGTACCTCATAACGTATCCATTCACGCGTACGGCCAAGTATTTGAACATGACAAGACTGCAAACCTACCTCTTCCTGCAATTCGCGATACATCGCTTGTTCCGGTGTTTCGCCGCACTGAATGCCACCTTGCGGAAATTGCCACGCATGTTGCCTGATGCGCTTGCCCCAGAATACCTGATTCTTAGCGTTGGACAGAATGATGCCGACATTGGGGCGATAACCATCCCGATCAATCATCTTCGCCACCTGTTTAATTAATTTACATAGTGTAGATTTTTTCACATTTCACACCATATTGAAAGCCGTCTCATCACAATCGGTACAGCATGCTTACTTCGTTCGCTGTAAAATCAACACTCTGATAATTCGATTTGGCAAACATACCATCATGCGCGTTTCACAATTTTTCATCTCCACCCAAAAAGAAGCCCCCTCCGAAGCCGAGCTAATCAGCCATCGTTTGATGTTACGTGCCGGCTACATCAAGAAACTAGCCAGCGGCCTGTACACCTGGATGCCGTTGGGACTACGCGTGTTACGAAAAGTAGAAGCCGTGGTACGCGAAGAAATGAATAATGGGGGTGGCATTGAGCTGCTAATGCCCGCCGTACAGCCAGCCGAACTTTGGCAAGAAACCGGGCGCTGGGAAGTATTTGGGCCGCAAATGCTCAAAATCAAAGATCGCCATGACAATCTATTTTGTTTTGGCCCCACCCACGAAGAAGTTATTACTGATATCGCACGCCGTGAAATAAAAAGTTACCGTCAGTTACCCGTAAATTTCTACCAAATCCAAACCAAGTTCCGGGATGAGGTACGTCCCCGTTTTGGTGTGATGCGTGCACGCGAATTTGTAATGAAAGACGCTTATTCATTCCATGCCAACTTCAGCAGCCTAGAACAAACCTACCAAATGATGTATGACACCTACAGCCGCATTTTCACCCGTCTTGGCCTCCAATTCCGGGCTGTTGCGGCGGATACAGGCGCCATTGGCGGCAGTGGCTCGCATGAATTCCATGTGCTAGCCGATTCCGGCGAAGACGGCTTAGCGTTCTGTCCCACTTCTGATTATGCCGCCAATGTGGAACTGGCTGAGGCCATCGCACCAAGCACTTTACGCGCGACTGCCAGCGAAGCATTACAAAAAGTCATTACGCCCGGACAAAAATCCATCGAAAGCGTCGCCACTTTCTTAAATGTAACACCGCAACAAATACTAAAAACAATCGCCGTAATGGATGCCGGTGGCAACTTTACTCTGCTTCTGCTGCGCGGAGATCATATGCTGAACGAAATCAAGGCAACCAAGATCCTAGGCGAATTCCGTTTCGCCAGTGACGATGAAATCCATCAGAACATGGGTTGCCGCACCGGTTACATCGGCCCGGTCAATACGGCCGTACGAATCTTGGCTGATCATGCTGCTGCTGCCATGAGTAATTTTGTATGCGGAGCCAATGACGACGGCTTTCACTACATTCACGCAAACTTCGGACGTGACATTAGCTTGGATGAAACCAATGTGCATGACCTCCGCAACGTGGTCACCGGTGACCCCAGTCCCGATGGAAAAGGCACGCTGGAACTTTGTCGCGGTATCGAAGTTGGCCATATTTTCCAGTTGCGCACCACATATTCCGAAGCGCTCAATGCTAATTACCTTGATGAAAACGGCAAATCTCAACCTATTGAAATGGGTTGTTATGGTATTGGAGTTTCGCGCATCGTCGCTGCAGCAATAGAGCAGAATTATGATGATCGTGGAATTACTCTGCCTGCTGCCATGGCTCCGTTCCAAGTGGCACTTGCCCCAATTGGCATCAATAAAAGCGAAGCCGTGCGCCTAGTGACAGAGCAGCTTTATGCTGATCTTGGCGCGGCAGGGATTGAGGTATTGCTTGACGACCGTAACGAACGCCCAGGCGTAATGTTTGCTGATATAGAACTCATCGGCATCCCACATCGTATCGTAATTGGAGATCGCGGTCTTAGCCAAGAAGTGCCTATGGTTGAATACAAAGGACGGCGTGATGAAGAAGCGCAACAAATCCCGTTGCAAGATATTGTTAAATTCGTGCAATTAACCTCACTTAAATAAATTTACTATTCAATACAAATAGAGGTAGATATGAAACAGTCAAGATTCGTTATTGTCATTGCCGTACTGGCGTTGTCGGCGTGCGGAAATAAAAGCGAACAGGAGCCAGCAGCGAACCCAGCATCGCCACCGTTAAGTGAGCACAAAACTACCGTTATCCCCGACTCGCCAATGACCACCCCCACGAAGGACAAAATACCGGAAATGGCATTACCAGCGCCAACGACCGTTACGCCAATTGCTCCTGAAAAAACGGGCAAACCACCGAAGGCAAATGATGGCGTAAAGGACGAGTTGCTTAGTCATCAAAAAGCCCCGGGCGTAAAACACCCCCTCCCAATAATAACCGGGCAACCAATACCCGCACCTACAAAAGAAACGGTGCCAGAAAAAGCAGTGCTAGAGCCAGCTGTCTCCAAACCCGCCTCTCCGGCGAAGGCCGAAATACCCGTTACGGCCAATAACAGCAAGAATAGCGGAGCACAGAGTCATGAAGAAGGACTGGCTTTAGCTAATAAAAGCGGCTGCCTAGCCTGCCACAAGATCGAAACCAAGTTAGTTGGCCCTGCATGGCGCGACGTAAGTAAACGCTATAAAGGAGATCCTGACGCTAAGGAGCATCTGATTGCAAAGGTAAAGGCTGGTGGCAAAGGCAATTGGACAGATGTAACGGGTGGAATCGCTATGCCGCCTTATTCTCCTCGGGTATCAGATGAAAATATCGAGAAGCTGGTGACATTTGTGTTGTCCCAATAAGCAATTAAGTGCAAATAGCCTTTGGTGTAACTGTATTTACCCATTCATTGGCAATTACACCACGATTTATAATTTGAAAGGACGGTATGCGCCATTTTAGAATTTCATTTCTTATTGCTTTTGTAGGCCTTGGGGTTGCAGCATGGTGGGGTTATAGCCGTGGTGGTTGGGTAATCGCGCTTGAAGCCCTTGGAATTGCCTCTATTCTCTGCGTTATGGAAGTATCACTTTCCTTCGACAATGCCGTCGTCAATGCTTCTGTACTAAAAAGCTGGAACAAATTCTGGCAGGACATCTTTCTGACAATTGGAATGTTGATCGCCGTGTTTGGCATGCGATTGTTTTTTCCGCTTGTGATTGTTGCGCTCGCGGCTGACCTCGGATTAATTGAGGTGTGGAATATGGGGCTAAACAATCCCGATGAATATGCGCTTCACTTGGTCAATCATCATGCTGAAGTCGCCGCGTTTGGAGGAGTTTTTCTATTGCTGGTATTCCTCAATTTTCTACTGGATGCAAAAAAAGAATTGCATTGGCTTGGTCATATTGAGGAAAAAATCGCCACTTTTGGTAAAGTGGCATCCATTTCGGTCATGATTGCGCTAGGCACGCTATTGGCCAGTTTATCCATGGTTGAGGAGAGCAAGCAACTAGTGGTACTAGTCGCCGGCCTTTGGGGAGTGTTGTCCTACGTGGGTGTAGACGTACTCAGCAGTCTTCTTGAAAAAGAAGAAGATGACGCAAAAATCGGTGATGTTATTAAGCGCGGCGGGATAGGTGGCTTTCTTTATCTTGAGGTACTAGATGCTTCTTTCTCTTTTGATGGAGTGATCGGGGCATTTGCCATTACCAAAGATATCGTCATCATTATGATTGGCCTGGGTATTGGCGCGATGTTCGTACGCTCAATGACTGTATTTCTGGTACGTAAAGAAACACTTGATGCGTATGTGTACCTTGAGCATGGTGCGCATTATGCGATTGGAATTCTGGCTGTCATTATGCTTGCCAGTATGAAATTTCATATCCCTGAGATTTTCACTGGTTTCGTAGGGGTAATTTTTATTGCCGCCTCGCTATGGTCTTCATTACGCTACAGGCGTATCAAGCAACAAAATAAATAGCCATCACAATAAAAAGTCCCTCCGCTAAAGCGGATTATTTACGTTGTGATATGTTGGCCTACCAGCTTGTGATTCATAGGCCGTATCCGTCAAGCCACTATTAATGTTTGCCGGTACTGCCGAAGCCGTCACTTCCGCGCTGACTAAGAGGGAAGTCCTTGACGATATTGAGTTGCATTTGCAGTACTGGCACGACAACCAGTTGTGCCATGCGCTCCAGGGGCATTAGCGTGAACGGGTGCTGTCCACGGTTCCAAATAGAAACAAATATTTGTCCTTGATAGTCGGAATCGATTAATCCGACCAAATTGCCCAGTACAATCCCATGCTTATGTCCAAGCCCGGAACGCGGCAAGATCATTGCAGCGCACTGTGGATCGGCTAAATGGACTGCAATACCGCTCGGGATGAGTTCACATTGACCGGGCTGAATAATCATGCTCTGGTCAATACAAGCGCGCAGATCTATCCCTGCTGATCCAGGCGTGGCGTAAGCGGGCGGGTGCTCATGCAAACGTGAGTCGAGAATTTTCACATCCACAATTTTTTTCATAATTCATTTCCTTGCCGGTAAAGTTTGACTACGTGCTGCAACAAAGCGCGCGCAAGTGTGAGTTTATCCGTGCGCGGCAATACATGCTCGCCCGCATCGTCAAATAAAATCAACTCGTTATCATCTGCCCCAATTGCTTGCTGCGCTACATTAGCTGCGAGTAGTGGAATTTTTTTTGTTTTGCGCTTCGTTGCAGCGTATTCGTGCAGATTGTGGCTTTCGGCCGCGAAACCCACACAGAATGGTGGTTTTGGAAGCCCTGCAACATATCCCAGAATATCTGGATTGGGTAATAATTCCAGTGTTAGTCCGCCAGTACTCTTCTTGATTTTCTGTACGGTTGGTTGTGCTACGCGATAATCGGCTACAGCTGCCACGCCAATGAAAATATCGGCATCTGCGACATGTTTTTGGACTGCATCGAACATTTCCGCCGCGCTAGTGACATTCACCAAAATAGCACCATGAGGACTAGATAAAGCTGTAGGACCAGAAACCAATGTCACCTCTGCACCCAGTTCCAGCGCAGCCTGAGCAATGGCATAGCCCATCTTGCCGGAGCTACGATTGGTAATGCCGCGCACTGCATCTATTGCTTCGTAGGTTGGCCCGGCAGTCAGCAGAATTTTCACGCCAGATAGTAGTTTTGGCTGAAAAAAGGTGAGCACAGCGCGTGCCAACTCTATGGGTTCCAGCATGCGTCCCATTCCTTCCTCACCACATGCTTGCACACCGCTGACAGGACCTAAAATAATTACACCGTCAGCAATAAGCTGCTGAATATTGCGTTGCGTGGCTGGACTTTCCCACATTTGCCGATTCATTGCAGGGGCGACCAGCAATGGACAATTGCGAGCCAAGCACAAAGTGGAAAGCAGGTCATCGGCCAAACCATGCGCCAGCTTAGCAATGAAATCAGCTGTGGCCGGTACGATTATGATGGCATCGGTAGCACGGCTTAGGTTAATGTGTACCATATGATTAGCTGCATGTTCGCCCCACTGATTGGTGAACACCGGTTTGCCGGATAAGGCCTGCATGGTGGTCGGGGTGATGAAGTGGCACGCAGCTTCAGTCATCGCAACCTGTACCTGTATGCCCTGATTGACCAATAGGCGAGTTAATTCGGCGCCTTTATAGGCGGCAATACCTCCGGTAAGACCAAGCACAATACACTTTGTTTGAATTTGTTCCATAATGCTATGCATCTTAGCAAAAACTGTTGTTCCATATCAAAAAACCACCATGCTTAGGCAAAGGACAGCAATGGGAATTAATAATTGGCCTGAGGGAGAACGACCGCGGGAAAAGTTAATTCAGCGTGGTGCAAGCTCACTCTCGGATGCCGAACTGCTGGCAATATTTCTGCGCACTGGTGTAGTAGGCAAAAGTGCGGTGGATTTGGCGCGTGACTTGCTTATCCAGTTTGGCACACTTACCCGTTTATTCGCAGCGAACCAAGAAGAGTTTTGCGCCATATATGGCATGGGACAGGCAAAATATGTTCAGTTGCAGGCCGTACTGGAAATGTCGCGGCGTGCGTTGCAAGAGGTAATGCGCATGGGCGATGCGCTAAACTCACCGGGCGCGGTACGCGATTATCTCCGATTACTGTTGCGTGGCCGCGAACAGGAAGTGTTCCTGGTTGTCTTCCTCACCGCACAAAACCGTGTAATTGCATCAGAGGAAATGTTCCACGGCACACTCACCCAAACTAGCGTGTACCCGCGCGAAGTGGTTAAACGCGCGCTATATCACAACGCGGCGGGAGTCATCTTGGCACATAACCACCCTTCAGGTGTAGCTGAGCCCAGCCAGTCCGACCGCTTGCTTACCGACACGCTCAAACAGGCACTCGCGCTGGTGGATGTGTGCGTGCTAGATCACTTCATTGTGGCAGGAACCGGGGGCTTATCATTTGCAGAGCGAGGAATGCTGTAATGGATTCTGTAATCAACTGCTAACCAACTATCAGCTCGTTTCCCCTAACCCACGCACCAATAATTTCAACTAATTTTCATTATTTCAGCTTTTCAAGAACCTCATTTCGGTAGAACTCCCGCTTTCTCATTTTTTTGCAAATTTCTGGCGTAGTACTAACAAGAGCTTCAGTCTGGCGTAACGGTAATTAGCCGCTATAAGTCAAAAATAACCGGCTCACCAATTTTTGGTCGCGATGCCGCTTTTTTAGAAAATTGTTATTGCGCTATTATTTGCGCCTGAAGTCTCAAACGAACTTTTTGTCAAAATGGAGTCCAACAGTCAGAATTATCTTTCACAACAAAAACGAAACAAAAGTAATGGTAACGGGGGCTGAGTATAAAAATACTCATGTGCCAGTAAATATGTTGTAGCAAAGAAAAATATTAGCGCCAAAATGGATATACTCCTTGCAGTTTTGTTAGGCGAATATAACAATGCGTTCCAATTTTTTAAAATGGAGATTCCATGAAATCAGTTTATGTTTTATTCCTGCTAATGATGCCTCTCACGGTATCTGTTAATGCGTATGCAGCCGGATCCGTGTTGAGCGTCAATTGCAAAGGTGATGATGAAGGGGCAGAAGTATTGGTTAACGGCAAATTTAAAGGCGAATGTCCGTTAGACATAAAAGTGCCGGTAGGCAAATTGAAGTTGAAGGTACAAAAGAAAGTTGATGCCTTTAGTGATCGAATATTTGAACAAGAAATTCGTATGGGCGATGACGTAGTAAAAAAGATCGAGGTAATCTTGGGTGCGGCGCAACTTAACGCAAAAGGCAAACGGCAAAAACCTAAGAAGCTAGCCTTAGAAGATAAAGCAAAAACATTACAGGAAGAAAAGAAGAAATGTGTCGAATGTCCCGAGATGGTACCGATTCCAGGCACCAATTTCGCCATGGCAAAATACACTGTCACGTTCCAAGACTGGGATGCATGCGTGGTTGACGGTGGCTGTAACGGTTATCGTCCCTCGGATAAGGAATGGGGGCGTGACACACGCCCCGTGATTAATGTGAGTTGGAATGATGCCCAGGCTTATATTCAATGGCTATCGAACAAGACCGGTAACCCTTACCGTCTGCCGACTGAACAGGAATGGGAAATCGCCGCGCGAGCTGGCACTACTACCGAATATTATTGGGGCATTTTCCCTTTTGGAGATTCAGCCTCTAGCGCTAATGCTAACTGTAATGCTTGTGGAAGCAAGTGGGACAACAGGACAACCGCACCAGTTGGCAGTTTCAAGCCCAACGGTTTCGGCCTATACGACATGTCTGGTAATGTTTGGCAATGGACGGACAGTTGCTGGGAGGGGGACTGCAAGAAGCGAGTGCTTCGTGGCGGCTCTTGGAATGACACCACAACAAACATTCGCATCGCTACCCGTTTCAAGGATGATGTGACTGAACGCTACCATATCAGCGGATTCAGACTTGCCATGACGTTGAAAAAATAGAAAACTCCGGGTTAGCATTTAATTTTTATCTCCCCATAAATGGGTATATGGAAGACAATCGTTGAATAAACAATTTCGGCAACCAGGATAATTTGAGTCTAAACCCATAGTTAAAACCTTATGCACTTAATAAGGAAAACCTTATTAAAATAGCTTAATAAAATGCATTAAGCATCTGCCCATTTTTTATTTTTTAACGGAGATTTCATGAAATCAATTTATTTTTTGTTCTTGTTAGTTCTGGCCGCATCATCCGCTAACGTTTACGCGGCTGGCTCAGTACTGCGTGTTGTGTGTAAAGGTGATGACGTGGGTGCCGAAGTTTTGGTTAATGGGAAATTTAAAGGCGAATGTCCGCTAGATATAAAAGTGCCTATTGGCACACTTAAACTGAAGGTACAAAAAAAAGTCGATGCCTCCAGTGATCGTATCTTTGAACAAGAAATCCGCGTGGGCGATGGCGTAGTAAAAAGGGTCGAAGTGCTGTTGGGCGCGCCAAAACTTAGCGCCGAAGGCAAACGGGCTAAACCTGAGCGATCGAAAGCTGCCAAGACTGAAGAGAAGAACATAGAAGAAAAGCTTGCAACATGCACTGTCTGCCCTGAAATGGTGCCGATTCCAGGCTCAGATTTTGAGATTGGAAAATATACTGTCACATTCGATGAATGGGATGCATGCGTGGAAGACGGTGGTTGTAATGGTTATAAACCATTAGATGAAGAATGGGGACGTGGCAAACAACCCGTGGTTAATGTGAACTGGAATGATGTTCAAAGCTACATTGAATGGCTATCCCGCAAGACTGGTAAAACCTACCGTCTACCAAGCGAACATGAATGGGAAATCGCCACGCGAGCCGGTACTACCACTCAGTATTATTGGGGGGATGAACTCGGGTTTCAGAATGCCAATTGCCATGGTTGTGGTAACAGATATGAGAAAAAAAAATCGGCCCCAATGCCAGTGGGAAGTTTCAAACCTAATCCCTATGGTCTGTATGACATGCTGGGCAACGTCTGGCAATGGACGGATGGTTGCAGGGAAGGCGATTGTGCGAGACTGGTTCTTCGAGGTGGGTCTTTTGAATACGATTCAGAGTATCTAAATGTAAGCTACCGCGAGGGGATTGAAGCTACAGAACGCGTTAACAACCTTGGGTTTCGCGTTGCCAGGACACTGCCGTAAATTTGTATTAGCCCAGACCTGATCTGACAGTTACCGAATTTCTAGTGCCTGTCAGATATCTGCATAAAATTTTTTGCAGAATTGAGAGCGGGCATCACTGTCTGAAACAAACACACCGCGCTTACGTCATTTATTACTGGTACGGGGATTATTGACCATATGCAGGAAAATCTGCTGTGTAGCTGATAACGATAAAAGCCTGTTCTGTACGAATGAATTTTTAATCGGCGCTTCCCTAAATTTTAGGTTCTAACGAATTCTTGATCGCGATAAAGCGTGCCTCTCGACCTGCTTATCCTCTAGCAGGCTTCAGAGACGCTCTGGAAGCAAGATTTGGGATCCACCTGTGGAATAACCTGCCGCTTATAATATTATTGGCTTATTTGGCAATTCATTCACCGAAGTAGATTTCTTTGGGAAATACTGCTGCAAATGGCTGCTCACTGCATGAATCCCCTTAATTACCCCAGCTTCAAACTTGCCCAGCCGAAATGCCGATTCCATTTCAAGACAAATTTCCTCCCAGCCAGCCTTGCCAAGCTTAACATTTATGCCACGGTCAGCGACAATTTCCACGTCACGATCAGCGAGTAGTAAATAAATCAGCACTCCATTGTTGTGCTCGGTATCCCATACTCTCAATTGCGAAAACATATCAATAGCCCGCTCACATGCAGTCTGGTTAAGCCACAGGGCGGCAAAATCGAGCGATGCTTCAACCGCAAAGCGGACCTGCCCGGCATGTTTGGCTTCGGCTTCATGAATTGCCTGCTCGATGGCATGCAGCGCATGCGCAGGAAACGCAGCCCTCACCGCTGCGCTGCCCGTAATTAAATGCTTAATGATACGTTTAATAGCCATTCACCATCGCCCCGATGCACCACCGCCGCCAAAACCACCGCCGCCACCACCAAATCCCCCCCCGCCAAACCCTCCTTGGCCAAAGCTACCGCCTCCCAAAGTGCCGTGCCCACCACCAACCAAAGTAAAGATAAACGCGATGATACCCACAATCCCCGCTATTAAAATGGGGGCGATTATGAGCCAAGCGAGCACAGCTGTAGTAAAGCCAATAACAATCGCCGCGGGTAGCCGCCCTAACAATTTGCGCAGTACACCACCCACCACAATCACCAACATAAAACCGATAAATAACAATGGCTCCAAATTTTGAAAACTTCCTGATATTGCGCTGCGCTCACGTGATGACGGTAACGATTCACCTTCAATGACCGCCAGCAGTTGTTCGATCCCGGTTGAAATACCCGCATAGTAATTTCCGCGCTTAAAGTGCGGCGTTATTGTCTCGGCAATAATACGCTTCGCAACAGCATCGGGTAGTGCACCTTCCAGACCGTAGCCAACTTCAATGCGCAATGTGCGATCATCTTTGGCAATGAGCAGCAATACACCATCATTAATTCCTTTACGCCCAAGCTTCCACGCTTCAACAACCCGAATACCGTATTGTTCAATCGCTTCCGGTTGGGTAGTTGGAACCAGCAGTACAGCAATTTGCGCACCTTTTTTCGCTTCAAATTGGGCGAGGCGTGTTTCAAGCTGTTGTTTTTGGGCAGCATCGAGAGTACTGGTCAAATCGGTTACACGTGCGCTTAGTGGCGGCACCGCCACTTCGGCATGCGCTAAACCGCTTAACCATATCAGTGCGAGCAGCAGGGCTGGCGCCCAGACACGCATCATGTCACTTAGCAGGCGATAACTGGCCAGGCGCGCTGAAATCAACTGTCGGCGGCTTGGAAATTTCTTTCTCGTTTTCGACCGTAAACGAAGGCTTCACTTTGAATCCGAACATCATCGCGGTTAAGTTACTGGGGAAAGAGCGCACAACAATATTGTAATCCTGCACCGTTTTAATATACCGGTTACGCGCCACTGTAATACGATTTTCCGTGCCTTCAAGCTGCGCTTGCAAATCGCGAAAATTGGCGTCAGATTTCAACTGTGGATAATTTTCGCTTATTACCAGCAATCGGCTTAATGCCGAAGTCAATTCACTCTGGGCAGCTTGAAATTTGGCGAAAGCTTGTTCGTCATTGATGAGTTCCGGTGTAGCCTGGACGCTGCCGACCTTGGCCCGCGCATTGGTTACGCCCAATAACACTGCTTGCTCCTGTGCGGCAAAACCTTTGACGGTATTAACCAGATTGGGCACCAAGTCGGTGCGGCGCTGGTATTGGTTTAATACTTCAGCCCAACTTGCCTTGATTTGCTCGTCGGTGGATTGCAGCGTGTTGTAGCCACAGCCGCTTAAAGCCAGTGTGGAAAGAAAAGTCAAAAATAATAGCCCAATACGCATGAAGTTCTCCTCATCAAAAAATTATAGAAAAACAATTTCCAACTATCTAACCCCAGTGTGGTACATATTACGCTACTGATGGCGATACGTCTGGATGAAAATACAGCCATTGGCGGCTGAAATGTGAAGCAGCGTTATTGGCTCTAGCAGCCTGTCGGGCTACCCGTTAGTTTTGCCAGCCACCTGGTATTGCCAAGTAGATTTAGTCGTAATTCCATAAACCAAGCCCAAACTAATAGCAGGGAAACATATTGTAAACGGGAGGCAGATACAGCGGGCATCTAAGCCAGAAATGCCTACAACGAAGCCAGGCATACACACACAATAAGGAAGGCAGGGGTACGACGTTACCGCAGGCTATGCCAAACAAGGCACATGTATGTCTCCATCAAGCTCTCGGTCAGAGATATCCGATGTAGGTGACTAAACAGATGGAACATGTTGACTGAACCATAATTGCCAAAGTGTATGGGGAATGAACACCGACCGCCTAGCCGGACGTTTGGAATAAAACTGTTGCAGTCTTTGGTAAGACTGCAACGAATACCCAACCTATTGTTCAATATTTACTCAACAGGCCAGTGATATAGGGGGGCAAGCAGGCCAGCGTTATTTCACGACCACGCTAATTGTGCTACGCATTTTTTCGCCATAAGAGACATGCGCGCCATTAGCAAATTGCAACGTCAACGTATGCGTACCTGGAGCTAACTTGACCGAAGTCTCTGTTTGACCTTTACCGAAATGGAGATGCTTGTTACTTCCAGTCGGAACAGCTTCCCCGGCATTCAGCTGCTGTTGCACGTCTATCAGTAAATGATGGTGCCCAGTGTTATCTACTACGGCGCCAGCGGGCTTGATCTCCATGCCTTCTACACCCATCACAACTTTAACTTCGTTACCAACTATTGCGCCATCTTTGGGCTCAACAAAATAAACTCGCTGTCCAGGCGATTTTATTGAATAGTAGTCGCTCGCCAATACATTGTGGGCGTACCCGATTGATGACAACAACATAAACATCGGCAACACTAGCTTTGATCTCATTATTTTGTCTCCTAAGTTAAGTATATCCAGCGGCACAATTTTAACCCGTAAATTAATTTCCACAAGAAATAACTGGCACAATGGTAATTGTTGCTGAATAACCGATAAGATGCTCTTCCATTTACTTTTGCAAGCTATAGTACATAGGGAAAAATAGATGCAAAAACCTTTAAAAATAAAGCGCTACACTAAACATGCTGCAATTTGATGTTTTAATTATAGGCAGCGGACTGGCAGGGCTTTCATTGGCGTTAAAGCTTGCCGATCAGCGAAAAGTCGCCATCATCACCAAGAAATCGTTATTGGAAGGTGCAAGTGTTTGGGCACAGGGCGGAATCGCTGCCGTGTTGTCGCAAGAAGACTCTCTGGCTGCGCATATACAAGATACATTGACCGCCGGTGCTGGCCTCTGTGACCCAGCCACCGCGCGCTATGTTATCGAGCACGCCAAACCGGCAATTAACTGGCTTATTGAGCAAGGTGTACCGTTCACACGTGATGCCAATACCGATACTGGCTATCACCTAACACGCGAAGGCGGCCACAGCCATCGACGTATCATCCACGCCGCCGATGCCACTGGCCATGCCGTACAGGAAACGCTTGCCTCCAAAGCTCTGGCGCATCCCAACATTACGCTATTGGAACATTACATTGCCATCGATCTGATTACCGGCAATAAGCTCGGCCACACGCACAATCATTGCTATGGCGCTTACGCGCTCAACAGCCTGAGCGACGAAGTCAACACCATCGCTGCCCATGACACAATTCTGGCCACTGGCGGTGCTGGCAAGGTATATCTTTACACCACCAATCCAGACACCGCCACTGGCGACGGCATTGCCATGGGTTGGCGTGCCGGTTGTCGGGTGGCCAACATGGAATTCATTCAATTCCACCCGACCTGCCTATATCACCCACACGCCAAGTCTTTCCTCATCTCTGAAGCGGTTCGTGGTGAGGGCGGCATCTTGAAACTACCTGACGGCACACGATTCATGCCTACCCATGATGAACGCGCCGAACTCGCGCCGCGCGACATCGTCGCGCGCGCTATTGATTTCGAAATGAAAAAGCGTGGTTTAGATTGCGTGTATCTCGATATTTCACATCGGTCGATAGAATTTCTGCAAGCGCATTTTCCTACCATCTACGCGCGCTGCCTATCGCTAGGTATCAATATCGCGCACCAGCCTATACCCGTGGTACCCGCAGCGCACTATACTTGCGGTGGCATCGTTACTGACCTACATGGACGCACCGATCTCGCTAATCTCTACGCCATTGGTGAAACGGCACATACCGGTTTGCATGGAGCCAACCGCCTAGCAAGCAATTCGCTGCTGGAGTGCATGGTATTTGCCGAGGCTGCCGCGCGCGACATACTGGCTACGCCGCAAAGGCCGTTCATTCCCCTACCGCAATGGGATGAGAGCCGGGTGACCGATGCCGACGAAGAAATTATTATCTCGCACAACTGGGCAGAATTACGCCAATTCATGTGGGACTATGTCGGAATTGTACGCACCACCAAAAGACTGCAACGCGCACAACACCGCATTCGATTATTACACGAGGAAATCAATGAGTATTACACCAATTTTCATGTTACAGCCGATTTGCTGGAATTACGCAATCTCGTATTAACGGCCGATCTCATCGTGCAAAGTGCATTGTCTCGGCATGAAAGCCGTGGATTACACTACAGCAAAGACTACCCTGATATGCTGCCGCTGGCCGTACCGACCGTGCTTACTCCATCTTGATAAGGGAGTCTTTTTAAAGTATTAAATTTTACGTGATCAACCAGTTGTGAAATTTCTTGGTAACTTAACTGGACTAACCCCAGTCTAATTTGGCAGTGCATCGCTCAGAATAGCTAACTGCCAGATCAAGTTTGAATGACTGCAAACGAATAATCATAACCACAAGTTTGACACTCTGCTAAACTTCACGGCGGTTCATTTTCTTTTCAAGATTATTGGTTATGCGGCACCGTGTTAATCGCGTGGCTTTAGGCGAATAGCCTGATGCGACCATTAATGGTAGTGCAGATCTATTGTGTAAATCTCGAGTTCGCCCTGTGAATCAACCCCCCACGCTACTTGCAAATACTGGGAGTGAATATATCCCTTTAGTTGTTGACTTGGACGGAACTTTAACGCCAACGGATACGCTAATTGAGTCAATTATTCAATTAGTCAAGCACAATCCCTTAGCAATGCTTAGTCTTCCATTTTGGATGCTAAGCGGTCGTGCTGTTTTTAAGTCGAATATCGCTACACAAGTTAATTTTTCAGTTGGAAACCTACCCTATCGGCAGCCACTTGTGGATTACTTACGCAGCGAGAAGGACAAAGGTCGACGGATTATCCTTGCCACGGCCGCTCATCGGAGTATTGCTGAATCTGTAGCAGAGCACCTTGGGTTATTCGATAGCGTGCTTGCAAGCGATGGGGAACGAAATCTGAAAGGAAGGGTTAAACTCGCGGCCATCCGCGAAACGGTCGGTGAAAGGTTTGTCTACGCGGGTGATAGCGCAGCCGATTTACCTATCTGGAAGGCGGCCGAGGCTGCGATATTGGTGGGGACGCCCCCCCGAGTTTCAAAAGCCGCTCGGCGCATTACTCCAATTGAGCGGGAATTTCCGCGAATAAATCCAGGTGGGATTGTTTGGCTTCGTGCATTACGGATCCATCAATGGCTAAAAAACCTTCTATTATTCGTCCCACTATTAACCGCTTTTTCCTTTTTCGATGCCAGTAAACTGACGACAATGATTGTCGCATTTTTCGCCTTCTCACTTGCTGCATCTGCAACCTACATGGTGAATGACCTATGGGATCTTGAAAATGACAGATCGCATCCACGAAAGCGTAATCGCCCATTTGCCAATGCCAGCATAACGATTCCGACCGGCATCACAATTGCCGCTGGCGCTCTGATGGTAGCGCTCTTGTTGGCGGCATTCATTTCGAAGAGCTTTTTCCTAATGCTTGTTCTCTATATTACGCTTACCAGCGCGTACAGCTGGGTACTCAAAGAGTATGTACTGATTGATGTACTGATGCTCTCGTTACTTTACACACTACGCATCCTTGCAGGAGCGGTTGCTATTAGCATACCAACCAGTTCTTGGTTGCTCGCATTTTCAGTATTCATTTTTTTCAGCCTTGCGTTAGTAAAGCGTTGTTCCGAGCTTGTTTCCCTCCGGCAGATAGGGGGGGAAGCAGCGCGTGGGCGGGATTATCGTGTAACTGACCTGATCGTGCTTTGGCCATTGGGGATTGGCGCTGCCCTTTGCGCCGTGGTTGTGTTTGGCTTGTTTATTAGTGCCACAGAAACCCAGGCAAGATATGTTAGTGCCCAACTTTTATGGTTCGTTGCCATCGGCTTAATTTATTGGCTTGCGCGTCTATGGATCAAGACTGCCCGGGGTGAAATGCATGACGACCCACTGGTTTTTGCGCTCAAGGATTTAGGTAGCCGTATGACGATTCTGGCGATGCTCCTCGCGACTCTCGTCGCTCATTTCATACATATTGGGTAGGTTATGAATACACTAATTATTGCCATGACGAGCATTATTCTCTCCGTTGCAGCTCAATTCGCACTAAAAAACGGTATGTCGAGCATTGAAGTTAAAGAAGCGCTATCCCAACCCACTGCCCTGCGCACCATTTTTGTAATTTTGACAAACAAATTCGTGATTGGTGGTTTTTTGTTGTATGGACTAGGAGCTGTCGTGTGGCTTGGAGTTCTCTCGCGTTGGGATGTGAGCAAGGCATATCCACTAGTCGGGATAGGATTTGGATTGACTGTCATTGTAGGGTTTCTGTTAGGTGAACAAATCACAATGCCACGCGCTGTTGGAGTAGCGCTCATTTGTGCGGGCGTTTTCTTGGTCAGCCGGAGTTGATATTGCGAACAGCTCTGTTACCGATTCTCGCTGTTGTAGCCATCAGCGTCTTAATGGTTGCACATCTATTTTTTCGCGCACCCATTTTTCCATTCTCTCCAGATAGCGCTAACTATATTGAACAGGCTCGAAGCCTAATTCAAAACGGTTTAACGTTTAGCAATCCCTCTGGCGCAAATGGAATGGATAAAATGCCGAGCCCTTTGTTTCCAATAGGATTCCCTATAATATTGGCATTCTTCAGTATTTTCGGCTTTGATGCACAAGAAGCATCTATTGCGGTGGGGTGGCTGTCTGCAATTTTATTTCCTGCGCTGTTGTACATTTGTTTCCAAAAACAAATAGGTCCGTTATATGCAGCAATGTTAGTAGGCCTGAGTGCGCTCTCACCGGGAGTACTCACATATGCTCCAATGGGTTTAACCGATATATTTTCCCTGATACTTGCTGTTGGTGCCATTGGATTAGTGTTGAACTCCCGTTCAACCACTTTTTTCTTTGTGGGTGGTGTAGTTGCAGGATTGGCTTACGCAGTGAGAAATGCGCATATAGCCTTACTCACAGCACTCGCTGTGTATTTTTTATACCTGTGGGTTAGCAATCCAGCACAGCGCACTCAAACAATAAAACAGGCTACAGTTTTTGCAGTAGGTGCATCGCTCATCATATTGCCATTATTACTACGCAATTTAATGATCTTTGGTGCGCTGAATCCTTATAAAATGCCACTATCCACCGTGAGTGCCGTACACAATATACGTGTTTATATTCAAGAATTTGTATATGATTTAACGGCCTTACGTAGCCTTGGGATTTTCGTTGGATGGTCTACTCAAGGATTAGTTTTTCTCTTAGCGTTGGTGATTGGCGTAAGCGGGATGCTGATGATTGTATGGAGAGGACAATTAGCGGAAGAAAAGAAGAAGACAATATTTTTGTGTGCCACATACTCAATAATTGGTACATGCGTTGTAATTGCCGCACGTTCACGTTATGAGTGGGGGGAAATGATCAATATACGGCATACCTTGCAATACACGCCGTTCTTTTTAGCGGCGTTACTTGCTGCCATTCCTAGTGCGAATAGTGACGCTGCTTTATCTTTTGCGCGAAAAACCGGACTAACCTTAGTATTTTTTCTTGGCATCTTTCACACACTCTATGCACATAAATTAGGGGCAGAATATCAACAAAGCGTGCGCAGAAGTTTAGATGCCATGAATGCGTACCAGAATGGAAAAAACCATTTGTGTGTTTCTGAAGAAAATACCTTGCTTATGTCGAATTGGGAGTATGTGTTTAGTATCCAATGCGCCGCACGTGCCCAGAATATGGAGCCTGTTAATCTCCGGTGTGATGGACAGGCACCTTTAGCTAAAAATAAGGCTGAAGAGTGTCATACATTAGTTAATGGGATATTGAGCTTATCAGATAAGTTGGCGGGAAGATCAATACGGGCCGGTTTCTTTCCTGGCCGCTCTGGGATAAATGTTAATAATCTACCACTTCCTGAAGCGGATATTTTAAGCTTGCAAAATTCCGGGTGGGACATCGTTCAGAACAATACTAGCGGTCTGTTATTATCATATCAATCAAACAGTACCAAAAATTCCGGCTATTTAAGCAGATAACCATCATATTCCGCAGCGTATCTTGAATCACCAAACGCCCATCCAACCATTGCAAAAATGGCTCATGGTGAAACCAGATTTATTCATCAACCTTGCTTATACCTAAACAGAATTTGACACTTATTGCACCAATTCTTCGAGCCGAGAAATTTCTGCGGATCGCTCTAACCTATATTTCACGCCATCTTGACGGATAGCCAACAAATGGGTATTGATATTTTCTGGCGTCAACGCCACGCCAAAATCAGCCTCACCCGCTCCAGATAAGCGAGCCAATATTTGATGCCCCAATTCTTTCTTGAAGTGCCCAGCTTCCCAATAATCAGGTACAACAGCCTGTTTATCGCCAACAGATGGGACAGTCTCGCGTGCGTAACGGTGATAGCCACTAAAGTCCCAAAGGGTTACCTGATCGCGGCTATGAGTAGCGATTCGCAATGTCAGCTCCCGTTTCCAATCTTCAAACATATCCCAACAATTAGTGATACGAAAAATCTCCAGTAAGTGGGCATGATATGGATAAATAACCACCTTAACTTGGATTCCATGGGCATGAGCCGCATCCAGAATGGCGGCCACGTCCTCAAAAGCAGGAGAGGTATGAGTGCCACGGGAAAACAAATTTTTTGGACGCTTCTGATAGACGCGCATATTCTCGATATCCCGCTGCCGGAATAAATTAAAATATCCCTCATTGCGTGCAATCCGCGAGTAATCATGCATGGGATTAAATCCAGCCGCAGTTAGATGTGCAACCTCTGTCTTGCTGTGCATTCGCATGGTGTCTACACTATGCAACACAGCATTCAGGGAAGCCAGAGTGATGGCACCATCGAGCATCATCTGTAACCAGCGTTTATTATTGATCTGTCCATCTGGCGTAATCAAAAGCCGATGAATAATGTCTGGTTCCCATTTATTACTTACATCGGGTGATACCAGAAAATCCATGAAGTCCACCCCCAGCACGATTGTTTTGGGGGGACGAGCTGCCAAGACATGCTCAAAGAGCCGGCGGGCAACACGGGTACCTGTGCCCGGCAGTGCTAAGTTATATATGGGCTGCGCTGATTCGGGCCAAGCCGCATCTTCGGGGTCGAAGCCCACTTCAGCCCGTGAGTTACCTAAAATAAGTGTGCGCGGTGAACGTTTCAATACCAGATAAGGCTTAACCAATTCGCCTTGTGCAGCACCATTAGGCTTCCAACCACCTTCACTATATGGCCGATAAAGTCCATAGGGATCGACCCAGTAATTTAATGTCACAGCCCCTACCAACAAAATCAGTAAGGCAAGAAACCAAATACGCAAGTAGGTTGCCATAATCAAAACTGGTAATAGAGGAATTGCGTAGCCTGGGACAGCGAAAGTACGCCAGCTACTGCAAGTATTACCATCGCCAACCCCCAAGCAAGGGTTGTTCTCCATTCCAATCGTGCCGTAACTGCTACTGGATCGAAATCGAGCCCGGGGGAATGGCAGCGCATTAGCTCCTGGGTATTTGGCAGAAATAGCGCGATCGCTAACAGGCAGATAACCCATCCCCAAGTAAGTATGAAACGGCTGCCGCCCCCGAGAGAAAACTGTATGCCCAGATTTTCCAGTATGCCAGCTGCACCACCCAACTTTGACTGAAATATTGTCGGCAGGCTGATGCCGTGCAATCCGACCATGCCAGAAAGCATGTTTAACGCACCTTCAAGCGTGGTTGCACGAAAGAACACCCATGCCACTACAACGGCAATAAAAGTGAAGGTCCATGCCGTCAGTTTGCCCCAAATCCCCGTATCGCCAAGATCTGGAAAATATTTTTTGCATAGGGAACGCCAGCCATGATTGATCGCCAGATACAAACCGTGCAGCCCGCCCCATAATACAAAATTCCAGGACGCTCCATGCCACAAACCGCCCAGAAGCATGGTAACCATCAGATTAATCTGCCGCCGCATGGGGCCTTTGCGATTACCTCCTAAGGGGATATATAGATAATCCCGCAAAAAACGTGACAGGGTCATATGCCAACGGCGCCAAAAATCAATAATATTAGTTGCTTTGTAGGGCGAATTGAAATTCAGCGGTAACACGATGCCAAACATCCTTGACAGCCCAATGGCCATGTCTGAATAGCCGGAAAAATCGAAGTACAGCTGTACGGTATAAGCCAATGCACCACCCCATGAAGCCAGCAAATCCAGCTTTTCTCCCATATCGGCAGCATGAAAGGCAACATTGGCATAGGGTGAGACGCCATCGGCCAATACAGATTTTTTGAACAAGCCTATGGTGAAGATAGTCAGGCCGATGGTCATATTGTCCCAAGAAAAACGATATGTCTCGAGGCGAGCGAATTGGGGCATCATTTCTTTATGATGCAGTACCGGACCGGCGATCAGATGTGGGAAATAAGTGACAAACAATAGGTAGTGGATGAAATTGTATTCCCGCGCTTTGCCCGACCAAGCATCCACCAAAAAAGCAATTTGTGTAAAAGTGAAAAATGAAATACCCAATGGCAAGAGTATGTCCTGCAGAGTCCAGCCCGTATCTAAAATACGGTTGGTCGTATCAAGAAAGAAATTGGCGTACTTGTAATAGCCCAATAGCAGCAAGTCAGCAACAATACCGGCCGTTAGAATAAAATTCTTACGTCGATTCCGATCCGTATCGTATTCCCGGGCGAGAGCGTAACCTATCCCATAATTGAAGAAGATTGAAGCCAGTAGCAATCCTACATAGGCGGGGTTCCAATATCCATAAAAAAACAGGGAAGCGGCACCCAACCAAGCAGCGGCAAGCTGTTGGCTATAGGCACCTAAACGGAAAAAACCAATCGCCGTCACAGGCAAAAATAGCAGCAGGAATGAATAGGAATTGAATAGCATCTTTAATATCGGGAAATGCTATTTATCTTCGTATACCTAAATCCCATCTATCGGGAGTCATATCTTTTTAGCATCTGCCACCTCGTTTCGTACCGGCCATTTAGAGAACCAGTATGATCGATTCTAATTCGTCGCCCTTAATGCGACAGAACCGTCTTTTAGGTCTGGCTGCCATAATTGCGAAAGGTAGAGCAAATCCCCTAGTTTTCATGATGCTGCAACCATTGCTCCAGCATCATCAGCACCCAAATCATAACGCCGTAATAAGCTGCATGTCCCGAGCGGTGTTGTTCAATCAACGCGTCCAGGTATTCTGGCCTGATATAACCTCGCCCTCGCAATGACTTCAAACTGCCATAGGTCAACTCTTGCAGTGGACGATAAGTTTGCATCCAAACGCCAAAAGGCAAACCAAATCCTTGCTTGCTCTTGGTGAGCGTTTCTTGGGGCAAAAAATCTTTGAGCGCTTCTTTGAAAAAGAATCTAAGCTTCAACCCTTTTACTTTAAGGGAAGGGGGAAGTTGCGCTGCAAACGTGACAATATCCTCATCCAACAGAGGATAATGAACTGCTACACCTGCCAATTCGCACATTCGGTTAACCTTGCGCAAGTCATTGTCGGCCAAGGTGAACTTTAGATCCAGATTAAGGAGGCGATTGATAGAGGAAGTGGAATCGGTACGGCCATATTCTGCTCGCAGCATTGCGTTCGGTTCTTGGTGATTCACTTGAGCCAGAAAGTCAGCAGTGAATATCTCATTCGGTGAAGTGCGATGTAAAAAATTATAAGTTTCCAACCGATCTGGTAATGGAATTCGGGCTTGCGCGATGTAGCTTTTTAATTTTCTCAATAATGGGATATGTTCTATACCCGGCATGCCAGACATAACAGGCTCCAATAGGCTATGTCGTAGCATTGCAGGTACAAGAGAATATGCTTCGAATATTTTTTGTTTGGCATAGCGCGCGTTTCCGCCAAAAATTTCGTCCCCGCCGTCCCCCGCCAGCATCAGCCGAATGCCTTGCTCTTTGGCTAATTTGGCACAACAATAAGTAGGGACTGCTGATGCATTTCCAAAGGGCTCATCATAGGCTTGGGCAATCAACGGGATCGTATCAACGACATCTTGTGGCGTAACATAGTATTCATGGGCATGGGTACCAAAATGTTTGCTCGTAATCCGTGCAAATTCCATTTCATCGTAGCCTTCGGCTGCAAATCCAATAGAAAAGGTATTTGCCGGCTTAGTGGAGGATTGGGCGAGTACCCCTGCAATAGTCGAGCTGTCCGTACCACCACTTAGAAAAGCACCTACTTGCTCATCAGTGACCGACCTTTCTAGGGCGGTTTGCAGCAATTTCTTAAGGCTTTCCTGGCGTTGTATAAAGTGGCTTTGACCCGAATCAGCATATTTCAGGTGCCAATAAAAATTGGTTTCAATTTTCCCATTTTGGAATAGCGCATACTGTCCGGGCAGTAGCTTGCGTACATTTTTATAGATACTCCCTGGAGCGGGGACGGAGTGAAAAAACAAATAATTAAAGATCGATTGAGGATCGATCACCCGCTCCATATTGGGATGAGCGACGACCCCATTTGTGCTGGTCGCGAAAATAAAATGGTCACATGGTGCGGCATAGCAAATCGAGTAAATACCCAATCGATCAATGGCGACAAAGGCCGTACCTTCCTGTGCGTTCATAACAGCAACACAGAAAGCTCCATGCATATCCTCAAGAAATGCCTTCCCTGATTTTGAATAGGCTTTAGCCACCGCAGCGGCTGAAGTTTGCTCTTGTGCTAACGCATTTAACTCATCGTTTCCCCAATATACATTGCCGATAACCGCTACCTTAAGCGAGCCTTCTTCATGGCAACTTGCCTGGTCAAATTTTGACCAAGCCGCTACTCCCTCACAACAACCGTAAAGCGACCATATGGAATCAGCTTTTTTGTCAGTCATCGCAACAACTATGGCATCGGTTATTTCCTTGGCAAGAATGGGATCCCTCTCACCACCGAGCCAACCACACATTCCCTTCATGTAACCTCCTTGTTAAGGCTCACGATAAAATCTAGCATATCAATGCAATCACCATGTATTTCTCCCATGTATTTCTTTTATTACTTATTTCTGCATGCCAGCATGTTACTTTATAATGTTTAATTGTGGGAAACGTCGATTTAATGATGTTAAAAAGCTACAGAGTATTATTTAAATACAGCAATCTTTTCCATCATCTATCAGAATGAGAATTCACACCTATCTTTCGATAAAGAAACTTAACAATAAGGGCGTACGCTTTGCGTATCCTTGCCAGTTTAAGGTTCAATTTGATGGTAAATCATAAACATTTTTGAAAGATTTCAATTGAGTGAATTCTGGATAAAAGTCGATAAAACGCTTCGTTATCATGGGCGGCAGGTTTTACGTTCAGCACGCGATGCATGGTGGGGCATGCGCCATTTACCTGTGGAACGCCCTATTTTCGTCATCGGCTGTAGCCGGGCGGGTACCACCTTGGTGTACAAAACATTTTCTGAATCAAAGAATTTAGGCACGCTTCAGCGGGAAACGCATGATTTCTGGACGGATATGCATCCACTGGCCAGCAAACACTGGGATACCCATGCGTTAAGCGCACAAGACGCCACCCAAAACGACAGGGATACTGTAGCCCGCTATTTTTATGCCCATACTGGTAAAACAAGATTTATCGACAAAAATAACCAGAATGGCTTATGTGTATCCTATTTATATTCCTTATTTCCTGATGCCCATTTCGTTTACGTAAAACGCAACCCCGGTGACAACATTAATTCCCTTATCGAGGGTTGGAACAAACCAAGGGAATTCGCCACCTGGTCAAATTTATTACCGGAACAAATCACTGTCGAAAATGGACGGCATACGCAATGGTGTTTCTTCCTTGCCAATGGCTGGCGTGACTATATCAATGCATCTGTCGAGGAGGTCTGTGCATTCCAATACAACGCGATCAACCAGGCTATTCTCGATGCCCGGCGCGTTATTCCAACGGCACAGTGGAGCGAAATTTTTTACGAAGATATAGTTCGTCACCCGACAGACAGTTTCCGCAAGCTATTCGAGGCTAACGGCTTACCTTTTGATGCGCAACTACAGGCGCATTGCGAGAATGTACTAGACACACCTTACAACGCCTTCTCCGAAATCCGCGTGGATAAATGGAAGGATGGCCGCAATCGCGAAAAAATTGAGCGAGTGCTGGCTAAAGTTGAAGCGACCGCTTGTGCCATGGGATATAAACTTTGAGTCGTTTCACCCGGGTATTCCATTTATTCGGCTGGGGCAGTGTAATCGGCTTATTATTGCTGGGGCTGGCAGAAGCCTGGCTACACACAGACGACTTCATGTATCGCTACCGTTCAGTGTTCGCCACGGGGCGCGCCATGGGTAAGCTACATTACGTAAAATCACATAATCCAACACTGCTGGTATTAGGAAATAGCCGGATAGATAATGGATTTATCCCACGAATCTTGTTGGAAGATGGTGCGGCAAATGTCTCCGGTTTCAATATGGGTATGCCGGGCGCTAACGCGGGCATTCTTTACGGCGTAGTCAAACGTTTGGCGGATGATGGCAACCTGGGCGCAAAAGGAATACGCACCGTACTTATCGGCCTAGACGAACATCTGTTACAAGCTGAGGATAGTCTAGGGTATGGTGTGTTTTACAGTGACCCCGCATGGTTATGGCACAATCGCGATTGGCGTGGAATGCTGGCGCACAGCTTACGCCTATGGGGATTCTCCGCTAATCTGAAGCAATTGCGGGAACCGGGCAAAGCACTGGGATTTTTTCAGGCAAGTTTTACCAATACCGAACCTATCGGTGGTGGTGCAGCAATGTACTTAGGCTATCGCGCTGGTTTTGGTGGCTTGCAGGATGCAGGACAGATACGCCGGCAGCAGGAAAGTTTTGATGCGCCCCCCGACGGGGTTCAGATCGACGCGCTATTCGCCACAATTGCCCTGCTGCGACAGTATGGCGTACAGGTGGCAGTGGTATATCCTCCGCTGCTAAATCGTGAGCTTTTGTACCTCACGCCACAGCTACCGGCGGCGCGCCCCTATATCGCCGTGGCTGAACGTTTGAATGCCCAGGGTGTTCCGCAGTTGACACTAGAGACGGGTACACAGCGCAACCCAGAAATGTTTATCAATTCCGGCCACTTGAACGATCACGGCGCGCAATATCACAGCCGCTTACTGGCACGGCAATTGCGGGCCATCTGGCCAAGCCTGTTTGTCAAAGGGGGGGGCGCATGATTTTCAGCAGCATGAGCTTCATAATGTTTCTGTTAGCGGTGTTATTCCTCTATGCCGCCACCGATAACTACCGCCAGCGTGCCGCTATCATTCTGGTAGCGAGCTTGGTGTTTTATGGGTCGTGGAAACCCTCCTACCTGCTTTTGCTGATAGCCTCGCTTACCCTCAACTATGGCTTTTACCGCATCCTCCAGCATAGCCCCTCCCGCGCCTGGCTCAGCCTGGCTTTAGTGATTAATCTTGGCATACTGGTTTTTTTCAAATATCTGGGGCTGTTTTTCGAGACCCTCATCACCATGGGTGGCTATTTCCAATTCCCCGTACCTGTCGAATCACCTAGTTGGGCACAATGGGCACTACCACTGGGAGTTAGTTTTTATACTTTCCATATGCTCTCGGTGATGATCGACGTGTACCGGGGCGATTGGGTACGCCCCATCAGCTTCCGCGCCTGGAGCATGTATGTCACCTTTTTCCCACATATGATTGCCGGCCCCATACTGCGTGCCAGCGAATTAGTGGAACAACTGGAAAAACTCGAACCACTAAAACTGGATGCGGTGCGGCTGGGTGCGCTAATTTTTATCGGCGGACTTATCAAAAAAACACTTTTGGCTGACAATCTGGCGGGGCTTGTGGAGCCACTATATGCCCACCCGGAGCAGTTAAATTTTTTCACTTCCTGGCTCGCCACACTGGCCTTCGCCTTACAGATTTATTTCGATTTTTCCGGGTACAGCGAGATGGCCGTTGGTCTCGCCCGTATGTTTGGTGTTACCCTTCCACGCAACTTTCTCTACCCTTACATTAGCCGCAGCGTCAAGGAATTCTGGCAACGCTGGCACATTACCCTGTCGCGTTGGCTCAGGGATTACCTCTATATTTCATTAGGCGGTTCGCATTGCTCCTTTCCGCGCAACATGGGCAATCTCATGATTACCATGTTATTGGGTGGCTTATGGCACGGTGCGGGCTGGAATTTTGTGTTCTGGGGTTTCTTGCATGGAAGTTACCTGATAGGACATCGTTTGTTACTTCATGTTTACACTTGGGCAGGCGTTACGACAGGTTCAATTACTGATCGCACCCTGTCTTGGCTGGGCTGGCCCCTTACCTTCATTTTAGTGTGCTTTACCTGGGTATTTTTCCGCGCCAACACCTTCCCCGATGCTTGGCACATTAGTGCAACTATGCTGGGCCTGGCCCAGCCCAATGGGACAATTCATGTTATTCGCCTCTCGGAACAAATGATCATCGCTGCAGCCTTATTGGTGGCATTGCTGGAACCACATATCGTGGCGTGGTTTCAACGGCAAGGCCCCCTCAATTGGTGGCGGGTAGCCAGTCCTGTGCGTGGTTTTGCATATGCGGCGCTGGTACTGGCATTAGTAGTGTTTGGCGGCGACACCCAGAAATTCATCTATTTTGATTTCTAAGATTACGATGCAAATTTGGCTGTATGGAATAGGTATCATTTGGCTGTTAGCCCAAGTAGGGTTGCTTTTCGTCTATCGCCATACGCTGGCCGCTTATTGGCGGGAGCCGGTGTTACGATATCCGGTACTAGTTTTTGAAAGTGACGATTGGGGTGCGGGGCCGCTCGAACAGGCACAAGCACTCGATGCGCTGCGACAGATACTAAAAAGCCACCGGGATCAATCTGGCCATTATCCGGTAATGACTTTGGGGCTTATCTTGAGCATCGCGGATACTCAGGCCATATCTACGGCAAAAAACACCGATTACATTCGGATCACTCTCGACCATGCCCGCTTCGGACCCGTTTTGATTGCACTGCACGCGGGGATAGATGAGGGCGTCTTTACCCCTCAATTACATGGCTTAGAGCACTATTGGCCACCCGCAGTCATAGCGGCGGCAATGACGGACGCGCCAGTAGCTGCATGGCTCAAAACAAATGGCTTAGCGTATACCGAAGACTTGCCTTCCCGCTTACAAAGCCGCTGGATTGACGCCACATCACTTCCCTCTCAGCCACTTTCTGAAACAGAAATTTATGCTGCTGTAGCGGAAGAGGTTAAAGTTTATATGCAAATTTTTGGTACAAAACCTGTAATTGCGGTACCCACTACTTTTATTTGGAGCGACGAAGTAGAGCGTGCCTGGGCCGCCCATGGCGTACGCTGCGTTATTACTCCCGGCACCCGTTACGAAAGCCGCGACAGGCAAGGCCGCCCAAGCGGAGACGGTAGGGTAATCCTGAACGGCGAGCACGGGCAAGGTAATGTGATGTACCTGGTACGCAACAATTATTTCGAACCTAAACTCGGTCATCTTGCCGAAAAAGGACTGGCCGCCCTATCATTGCAAACACAATGTGGACGCCCAACTTTGCTGGAAACACATCGTTTTAATTTTCTGGGTAATCCGGCCCAGTCCAAGGCCGCACTGGCAGAACTGAACCGGCTGCTGACGGAAGCGCGGACACGTTATAGCGAACTGCGATTCTTGTCCACGCAAGACATTACCGATGCGATTGCAGATCAGAGTACGTCGCTGATCGCAACCACACCGCGCGCCCGGATACACGCTTGGCTTGCGCGCATCAGTCAAATATCACGTTTTTGGAAACTTGCGCGGCTCACTGGATTAGTGGTACCACTATGGTTGTTAAAAAAATGGGCAGCCTGAGCGTGCCGCGTTTCTCTGTCATTATTCCTGCTTACAATGCAGCAGGCACTCTGGCGCGTGCACTTGATTCAGTACTCACCCAAACTTGGGCAGCATTTGAAGTTATCGTGATTGATGATGGCTCCATCGATAATACTGCAGCAGTAGCCGCAAGTTATGGGGAAAAAATTCGTTACCTGCGCCAAAACAACGCCGGGGTGTCTGCTGCACGTAACCATGGCGCACGCATAGCGAGTGGCGACTGGCTGGCTTTTCTTGATGCCGACGACTGGTATTACCCCGACCGGTTGAGATGGCACGGCGAATGGATTACGCGCGATCCAACATTGGATTTTCTCACTGGCGATTATGAATATCATGATACTAGTGGCACGCTGCTAGGCTGCTCCATGCAAGGCAAGGCATCTGGTCGCGTCATGCTGACCAAAGCTGCGGGTTGCCGTGAGATAGTGATGGAAAATGCAGAATTTGAACCTTTCATTGCCGACCATTTTGGCGATACCCATACCTTGAGTTTGCCACGTGCCACTTTTCTGGAGTTGGGGGGCTATCCACTGGGATTCAAGGTTTGTGAAGACGTACACCTGCTGACCCGCCTGGTAGCGCGCAGCCACCGGGTAGGCGTAGTTTGCGAACCATTGGCGGTCTATCTCATCCATGCCGCCAGTGCGACCCGTGCTGACCCGGTGCGGGCGCAGTTCGAAAATGTGCGCACCCTACTTGCGCTTGGTAAACTTGCAGGCAGTCTGCCGCCAGTGGTGCGCCAGGGTTATTTTACCCGGCTGCGCCAAGCGCGGCTGAACTTGGGTTACGCGCTAATAAAATCAGGGCGTCATTTTTCTGCCGTACGCGCCGTATTACCTTCGTTAATCGAAGCGCCAAGCCTGACCAGCGTGCGTAATTTATTGTCCATCATTAAAGGCTGACATGTCGCGTTATCTGGTACTTACCGAGTTATTTTTACCTACCAAAGGCGGCACTGCCGTCTGGTTTGCTGAGGTGTACCAACGCCTGTCCGGCAAGGAAACCCACATTGTCACCGCCGACGTACCCGATGCGGCGGCGGTGGATGCGATACATTCCAATACAATACATCGTATCCGCATGCGTCGGGTGACTTGGCTCCGGCCGGAATCGTTGGGCATGTACGCTAACCTGCTTATCAAATCCTTATGGTTGGCGCTTACTCACCGCTTCACCGCTATCCATGCCGGCCGCGCCCTGCCGGAAGGCATTACTGCCTGGCTGGTGGCTCGGTTGACGTTACATCCGGTCGTGATCTACGCCCACGGCGAAGAACTCACCACTTGGGGACGCGGTGGCAAATATAAGGCAATGCGATTTGCTTTACGGCACGCTGACCAAGTTATTGCGAATAGTGAATTTACCCGCGATACCCTCATCAAAATGGACGTAAAGCCTGCCAACATCACACTCATTTATCCTGGCGTAGACGTGACCCGTTTTCGCCCAGGTTTGGAATGTACAGACTTGCGTCAATTAACGGGCGTAACAGATACCGGCAAACTGATCTTGTCGGTAGGACGGTTGTCACGGCGTAAAGGGTTTGACCAAGTGATTCAAGCACTACCTGCACTAATTCACGCTGGGCTGGATATACAATACGTACTGATTGGAATTGGCGAAGATTATGATTACTTGTTAAATCTCGCACTTAAACACGGTGTATCTGAACATGTCCATTTATTAGGCCACGTTAGTACTGATGACCTACCGCGTTGGTACAATGCCTGTGACGTATTCATCATGCCTAACCGTGAAATTAATGGTGACACTGAAGGTTTCGGCATGGTATTTATCGAAGCAGCGGCATGTGGGAAGCCTGCTATTGCCGGCCAAACTGGCGGCACTGGCGCAGCGGTGGTGGATGGGGTGACGGGTTTCCGAGTGGATGGCACAGATGCCGCTGCAATCGCTACTGCATTGCAACGCGTCCTGGAAGATAAACAGTATGCCCAGCAAATTGGGAACCATGCATTAGCAAGAGCGATCAGTCAATTTGACTGGTCTATCGTGGCCGAAAAAACCCGGCAATTGCAAACGAAATAATACCTGGCCATTACTTCACTTTAGGGCACTTCAATCATATTGAATATAAAGGATAGATAATATGGGACTAACCAAATTATGGATTACATTGCCATTAACAATACTGGCAGCGTTTGGATTGCTTGGAGTAAACCAGGCATCAGCTGTTGCGGGATATTCCGCGACCACGGCAGAGTTATCCCTACTTCCGCCTTTTTGCCAAGCTAAATTAGGTTCCAATCCAGCAGACCACCAACTATATTCCGGAAAGATTGGGCCGGATTGGCTGCACATCCACCATTACTGCGTTGGACTCAATTTTATCAATCGGTATAAACGGTCTTTTGGTAACAAAGCGGACCAGCAATTCTATTTTCAAAGCGCGATGGGTGAATTTGAATATATGTTTGCCCACTCGTCACCCACTTTCTGGATGCGGCCTGAAATGCATGTCCAGAAAGGCAAATTACTTGCTAGCGCTAAACGCACTGTCGAAGCGGTAAACGAATTTGAGATGGCGCTAAAAGATAATCCAAAATATCTGGAAGCGCATGTTGCACTCAGTGATCTTTATAAAAATACGGGTCAACCATCAAAATCCATTACGGCATTGGAACAAGCATTGCAGCTTGCGCCAAATAATAAATCCTTGCAAAGGCGATACAATCAGCTGACAGGTAAAGTCTTTACGCCGCCGTCCCCACCCACGGTCGAGCAGACTGCACCAACCCCTCCTACGCCAATACCTGTTGAGCAAGCCGCTGCGGTAAGCGGGGTTAATTCGACTACTACGCAACCTGTTCCCGCTTCATCTCCAGTTCCCGCTTCATCACCCGTTGTCGTGCCCGAAAAAATTGGCACGCCTTCCAACCCATACTGCCGCTTTTGTCCGCCAGAAGAATAACAATGTCCCATCTGTGCAGTTGAATCTAAAGGATCATTTAATCCAAGCTCTCTCTAACCTTAGCATTTCTTCCCACCCAAGCCAGTAACTGTTGTTTCATGGCTTCTGCCAGTTCAGCTTTATCCGCAATGCGGTTGTGCTGGCAGGCTGGATCCGTTTCTAAGTCGAACAATTTATATAGCGCGCCGCCTACCACAGGTTGGTACACCAGCTTCCAGCGCCCAATACGGATCATTCTGTCCTTGGCCTCAAGCACAATATCACGGTATTGCGGCTTGATTACCAACGCGCCGCTGGCCTTATCGGGAACTTCCAATAGCTCTAATAGATTGGCGTAACGCAAATGGTCTTCGTGCATACCTGGCAGGTCGGTAATCCAAATACCCGTTTCGTTGAAGGCGGGCAGCCCTAAATCAATTTTTTCACCATGTACGATAGCCGCCAGGGAGACGCCTTCCATCGTCCCTGGAATGGCGAGCCCGGCCAGTTCCAGCAAGGTCGGCACGATGTCCACACTGCGCACAATTTGTTGTTGTATACCGCTACTGGGAATAAGTGGGGCACGGATGATGAGCGGAATGCGGGCGGAAAAATCGCCTACCGCGCTGTTTCCTTGGCCCCAAGTGTCGTGCTCGAAAAATTCCATGCCGTGATCAGAATAGACAACAACAATGGTATTGCTTGCCAAACCACACTCATCGAGGTGGCGCAGCATTTTTCCTACTTCATCATCAAATTCGGCCACGCAGCCATCATATAAATCAATGATTTGATCAAGGTCAAATTCCTCTTTGGGTGCACCCTGCCGGCGGATAATCTCAAATGGGTCAGTCAATCGTGCCATGGCGAACTTGGATTCACCATCGTAGGCTGGATCAGAAAATCGTGCATACCACGGCCACTCAGAGGCAAATGGCGGGTGCGTAGTGGAATAAAAAACATTGAGAAAAAACGGCTGGGCACTATCCGCTAAACGTGAAACCAGACGTCGGGCATATTTACCCATCGGTTCGGTCAACGGCACGCCTCCAAGATAATATATTTCTGGCAGCAGCAGCCGTCCCAACAAATTGTGCGTGAACAGTGACACAAAAAGGCGTAAATCCTTAGGCCCTTGCCGAATCAAATATTTTAGATTCCACTGGTCTTCTGGCAGGTCGGTGTAATCAAAACCGAAGGAGAATTTGCCCATATCACCGCCGCACCAATCCGAGATCGCAGCGGTACGGTAGCCCTGTGCCTTGAGCAGATGGGGCAGTGCATCAACTTTCAGTCGGGTAACATCGTCCGCGTTAAAATTATCGCGAATGCCGTGGGTGTGCGGCCAAGTGCCTGTCATCAGCGAAATCAAGCTGGGAGCGGTGCGGGCGCAGGGCACATAACAATTGGCAAACAACACCCCCTGCCCGGCCAACTGATCAATATTGGGCGTGAGAGCGCGTCTATATCCCAACATACCCAAGCGATCCGCACGCAAGGTGTCTGATCCGATCATTAAAATATTAGGTGGCGCATTGTCTACACGCTGGGGTATTCGGCGGATTGGCCGTGCCTCAGGCAACCAAGCCGCCCAAGTAACTGTACCAGTAAAAAATAATACAGCAGCCCACAACGCAATGAGATCGGTTATTTGATTTTGCTTGGCCAATTGCCACGATGCGGCGACCAGCAACAATAGAGTGGCAAAAACACACACAAACTGCATCAGATAAATGCGTTCTGGCGCCACCCAACGCCACAGCCCATAAAAACGGCTTATACGGTAATGCATGGAGGCGGCAAGCAGCCCCGGATTGAAGCGCAGCTTGCGGATAAATTGCAACATAACCGCACCCAAAATGCCCAGTACTGCCGCGAATGTTGCAAGACCACCTGACCATTCGCCGCCCAAGCTTACATTCAACATGTAATACAGCAAAACGCCTGCACTGCCAGTAAATAGCATGATAGAAAATGCCCAGGCAGATAGCCGGGCCATTGCAAACAGGGTGTAGTGCCGGTAATGGGTGAGCACTTCTTTCTGGATGCGTGGCCCAGTTTGAGAAAAATCCATTAGCGATTTTGCCAGCAGTGCCAACGTCCCCACGCCCGCGACAGATAACGCGGGCAACCCGCCAGCCCATCGGGCATTGTCGCTGGTAAACCAGGCAATCAATCCACAGGTAATAGTGGCAACCGCCAACGCTACAATAAGCAAGCTGTTACGGTCAGGGGGGAACGGAAGATTTTTACCCCGATACCCCGATTCCCGACGACCTTGCAGCTCCCCCAAAGCGGCAGCGGTCCGCATCCAGAAGAAACGCCGTTTGGCCCATGATCGGCTGAACACGCTGTGAAACCCATATTCCGCCAGTTTGCGCCACATATACAGGGGTATCCGGCCATTGCCCTGAATGCGCGAGGTAGAACGGGTGCGTTGAAAACTTTTTTTCAACAAGTAGCTGAGTTTCAAGCGATCAATATCTACATAATGATGCTGAATGATGTTCGGCGCGTATTGGCAACGTACGCCGCGAATCATGGCACGCAATACATATTCGCTGTCCTCGCCGCCCCCCAAATCGTGGCCGTGCGGCCCAAGCTCGGTTGAAAACTGCCCGGCAAGTGCAAACACATGGCGCCGTACCACAAGATTGCCGCCCCCAGGGATAGGGCCTTCTTCCGCCGTGATTGTTTTGGGTTGATCGCCCTGGTTATAGCGCGGCACCGGTAGCGGATAAATTCGATACGGTCCTTCGTCATGCACCCAGCTTGGTTCAGTTCCATTCCAATCAGGCAAGATGCGGCCACAATACAGCCCCGCATCGGGCCAGCTTTGTGCGGCATGTGCAATTGCAACCAGATAATTTTCGTCGACCCGATGGTCATCATCGACAAAGGCAGTCAGTTCAGTATCGATTTCTGGAATGGTCCGATTGAGCGCATGCGACTTACCCGGTGTGGGAACTTCAATCAAACGGAGTGGCAGCCAGCTTTTGCTGACCTGTTGCGATTGGTACGCCCGCATGCGAGCCGCCGTATCATCCGTGCAGGCATTGGCCGCCACCAAAATTTGCACCGGCATGGCGGGGCGTTGTGCAGCATTGAGTGAAGTCAGCGCCAGTTCCAGCAAATCTGCGCGGTTGTGGGTGCAAATTAGGATAGTAAGCGCATCACTCATGCTGGATCGCGCAACCAACCCCAAACATACCCAACGAAATACGCTGCGTTCATTTCTTGCCGCAACGAATGGTGTGCACCTTGTTTAAAGCGCTGCATGAACGCACGCCCGTACGCTCGCGTTAATTGCGGAATGAGATAAAGCGGCGGAATGCGCGAAGCAGCGCCCCGCTTCCGTGCGCCTTCCATGCGTCCTTGACGAAAGTGTAGTTGCAAAAAATACGTACGGCGCAATTTCCAAGGCTCGATACGGTGATGAATGATTGCTTTAGGCGCCCAGCGCACAGTTTTTTTCAAGTTAATCAAGCGCTGGTAGAGCTCTGTGTCCTCACCTCCAGACTGGATATTACCGCGACGCCCCAAATTGCCATCAAATCCCCCCGCGTCCAAAACGGTTTGCCGGTGAAAAACTGCATTGCCAGTGAAAATAGGGGTAGAAATTTCGGTAAGCGCCCGTTCTACGGGCCCATAATCCAGCTCACCCAAAAATCCCAATAACTCATCTGTAAGCCAATCAGGACGGCTATTGGGCAAAAGTGCGCGTATGCGGCCACCAATGGCAGCAGGATGATAAGAATCAATAATCTGCTCAAGATTAACCAACCAGTCAATCTCAGGGGTCTCGTCATCATCCAAAAACACCACGTATTCACCTTTTGCTTCCGCGAGCGCCCGATTGCGGGCATGGGCCACGCCCAACCGGTTTTCCTGCACGACCCGGCAATCGATACCTATCCGCTGCCAGCCACCTTGGGCAAGCCACGCTCCAGTGCCATCTGGGCTGGCATTGTCCACAATTAGAAGTTCCCAAGCGCCTTGGGGAGGATGCAAATCGTGCAACCCGGTGAGCGTTTGTTTGAGCGCCGCCAAATGATTGTGGGTGCAAATGGATAACGTCAACTTCATCCTAGTCCCAGCCGGATTTGTAATTGTTTGAGGTAATATCCAGCCCAAGCTATGAGACGGCCATCATTGCTGCCTAGCGTGATTTTTCTCAGTAGCATAGCTGACGTGTCAGTGCCGAAAATATCCAAGCGGCGGATACGGAAAATGTCCACATCAGGGCGGTTAAAACCGGGCTGTACTGAAAAGGCTGCTTCAAAACCTGCCGCATTTACAGCGGTCGCTTCCCGCTCACTGAAACGGCCATAGGGATAAGCGAAATAACGGCATGGAATATCCAGAAGGTTTAATTCGGCCTTGCAACCCTCAGTTTCATCGATCAACTCTGTGTCATTCAGTGCAGTGAGATCCTTGTGGTTGCGGGAATGACCATGAAAACTGAATCCCTCTTGCGCCATCTCCGCAATTTCAGTTCGGTTCAAAAGAGGGTAGATATTCCCTTCGGGATTTTCATTTTTAGACCATACATCCTTTTGACCGATCAAATTACTCACCAGAAACATGACCGCTGGCCAGTGGTATTGACGCAAAACCGGCCAAGCATGTTCATACACACCTTTAAAACCATCATCAAAACTAATCAGAAATGCCTTCTCCGGTAAAGTTTTTTTACCCTGCCGCCAAGCCATAAAATCATCAACAGAAACAGCCTGCCAATTAGATTGCGCCAGCGCACTCATGTGTTCCGCAAAGCGTTGTGGGCTAATGCAATATTTGCGTTCCCACATATTATGGGCATCGCCCACGCGGTGATACATGAGTACAGGAATTCGTTGAGCTGTGTCCATTAGAAATTCAACTTTTTTTAGCCGCGAGGATAGCGCGATGGATGCTTAACGGTAGCAGGCTCGGCAGCATGCGTAATTTGGCAGAAAACGAGCCGTGGCCCGCAAGTAGCGCCTTACGGAAGATAGGCCGCGCATTTTCGATGTCACCCTGCCAGTGTAGGGCATTACCTTGCTGGATCAATTTATCCCAAGTAAGAGAGTCAATTCTATCTGGCCCAAGCTGCTTTGCAATTTCGGGATGTCGGCGAAAAAATAGTTGTTTCGCCCTAAAGGTATCGAGCGCAGCTAACGCCTGGTTCCGGGTAGCCTGCACACCATCGTGGTGGTGATACCGGGCGAGCACCTCGGGCACGCGGATAATCGTGCCGGTGACAGATACTTCCATCCAGAGCAGATAATCCTCGGCAATGGTGAGACTGGTGTTGAATCCACCTGCTCCGATAATAGCGTTACGCTTAGTGAGGCAGGCATGGATAGGCCAGCGGCAACCCTCCAGCAAGGTGGCGACCTTGTCCGGGTTTTCATAATCAGGTGGGACGAATGGCTCTCCGCGCGGCCCGGGCAAACCCAGGTTTTGCCACCCACAATAAGCGAGAACGGCCTTGGAATCAGAAGCTAACGCCGTATGCATTTTCTCCAGGAACGTAGCGCTCCAAGTATCGTCGCTGTCGAGAAAAGCGATGAAGGCGCCACGCGCTTCCCTCAGCCCTAAGTTACGCGCGCGGCTTACACCACGTTCCGACAGGTTAAGCACCCTAAGACGGGGGTCGTAGACTGCACCGAGGATTTCAGGTGTACGATCGGTGGAGCCGTTGTCCACCACGATAAGCTCAAAATCGCCAAAAGTTTGCGTCAGCACACTGTCGATGGCGGCCTGAATATGCCGCATGCCGTTGTAACAGGGCATGATGATGGAAACGGTAGGATTCATGACTGATCGGCGCTGTGATGCAGGTTATAAGGAATGGGGTCGATCATTGCCTGATTCTACTCATTTTAAATAGTTGGTCCATTGCAAAAACCTATTTTTGAGCCGGGTCTGCAAGTGGGCGCGCTGATCCAATTGCGCTGCCCTATCATGAGCTTCACGAATTTTCTTCAATAAACCCAATACAAAATCGGCTGCGGAGGCTTTTTCACCTGTACGGGTTTTATGCAGCACGCTTTCGGTTATAGCGAGAAACCCTTTGGCATATGCCTGTGCGGAATACTTATCAAGCACGCTTTGCCTACCCCGTTGCCCCAGCATTTCAGCTAGTGCTCCATCATGTAGCACACGCAACACGGCCTGTGCACAGGCGCCTTCGTCTCCCAATGGTACCAGCAGACCATCTATTTCGTGCTCGATGCATTCACGCAAGCCAACGCAATCCATTGCAACCACGGGCTTGTTTAATGACATAGCTTCAAGCGCCGCCAAGCCCTGTCCCTCAAATATCGCCGTGGAGAGAAATACATTACTTTGCGCCAGCAAGGCGGGCACATCGCTTCTTGCCCCTAATACAAATACCCGACCATCCAGCCCCAGCTCTTTGATCTGCTTGGGTAGTGCCTCCGCCAATTCACGGGCTTCGACCGGCCCAACAATAACAAAACAAACGCTTGCATGCGTATCCACCACACGTCTAGCCACCCGAACAAATGTGGCGAAGTCTTTTTGTGCCGAGATGCGCCCCACACCCAATACAAGCGGGACATTTGCGGGCAATCCCAACTCTCCACGAAGGGATTTACACGGCTGCCGCGCGCGGATACCCAGGTCGTCAACATCGATACCGTTATATAGCGTGCTGACTTTCTCCGAAGGAAGCCATTCCAACAAGCTGGCCCGCACATCCTCTGAGACCGCGATGACATGATGGCCCAGCTCGCCCAACAACCACGCGTAAGCGGCAGACCCCATAAAACGAATATAGCGCTCCAAATCGACTTCAAAGGGGGCATGGATATGCCAGACCACAGGCACATTCGCCTTGCAGGCAGCGATGGCTCCATCGATAAGGTGACCTGTATTCAGGTGAATAAGGTCAAAATCACCCTCGCGCAACCAGCTTTCGATCATCTCCGCGCGGGTAGCCGCATACGCTAGATAAGCCAGCTCGGCAGGCTTGCTTGGCCCGGTACAACATCCCAAAAGGGCAACCCGGTAAGGCACGCCCAGTTCATCCAGCGCTTGGGTAACATCGCCCCGGTCGGGTACCAAAGCGCTGACATCTGCCCCGAGTTGGCGCAAAGCACACAGCAGGGTCAGGGTGGTGCGGTCCACTCCGTTGACCAAATTTGAATAATGAAAAACATGCAGGATTTTCATGTGTACAGCCTTATGGCCTTACGGAATTTAGTATAACCACGCAACAATAAACGCCAAGGGCCACACAGTGAAGTAACTAAAGCATTGCGTTTGCGAAGCACACCGATTGCAGTGGCTGGATAGTGTACAAGAAGATATTTAAACACGGGGCGAAATAACGCCATGCGTGAAAAGCAAACAACAAACTCCGCTATCAAAGAGGCATTTCCCGGGTGGATGCACAATTTATTTTCCAGAAAACGGGCATCAAGTTCGCGCACTCGTTGCAACCCTTGAGTGGCCGATAATTGCGGCCAAACCCAAGAGGCGGGAATACTGCCCAAGCCCGTGTCCAGATACCACGTAACCAAACGCCGTATCAGGGCATCCATAATATTGTTGGCGAGCCCAACCTTAGGGACAAACTCAACATTACGTAGGGGTAATACCAACGGTTCAGTACAGCTTAAAAGGCTGCGGGCAATCGCCCAACTTGTTACCGGCACAATTTCCCCAATGGCAAGCGGGAGGGCACAGGTCAATTTGCGCCGGAACACCATACAACTCAAGTTACCCCTGTCTCTGCCCAACAAGGTCTGCCGTGCCCAGAACGGCTCAGGGCTGGGGTCTTTGACGGCGTTACCATTGCAATCAAGCGCGTCCGGATAATACACATCCGAAGGTGCGTAGACCAGCGATAGCTTCGCGTCTGACTGCAATGCGGCCAGGCTTTGCGCAAGAAATTGGGGATGATGCCGGCATCCCGCTGCAGCACAGGCAATGAACTCGCAACGTGTCTCCGACAATGCTTGATGCCAAGCCTGGGTGATTACAGCGGCTGTCGGCAAAACGCGCAGCCTGGGGTGCAGCAATGAAGCAGGTACGTTCGCTGCTGTGCCATCCGTGGAAAAAACAATAATCTCGGCATTCTCCGGCAAGCCATCAAGGCTGACTCGGACGCGGTCTATCAGTTCGTGATCCCCTGCTTGGGTAGGGATGAGTAAAGCCAGTCCAGGGGAAGGGGCAATTGTCGGAACAGGATTTACAATTTTATCGGGAGCCACCACCATGCGGCCCGCCTTGCCAAGAACTAATTGCCCAAGCCAGAAAAAGCCATCCCGCCTTAATAAATCAGCCAACTGTTCTGCATAATCTTGTTCATTGCATAACCAGTTTACGCAAGCGGCTTCCAGATCAGAAACAAGCCCACGCGCCGCAAGCTCACGCCATCGGAGTAAAGCTGGACTAGGTGCAGGATCAGACAGCAGGTGCGAGACTCTCTCGTCAAACCAGCTCCCAGCGGGAAAAGTCCGAACCAAAGCCAACGCAAGCTGGTTTGCACGATTACTATCCTGTGCCGTCATCTTCATAAAGCCCTTAGCCCGGATGCTCATGCAATCTTCCGTCTGCGGGCCCGCGTTGCCATGTGTGGCACCGCTCGGATTCAATCGCCAGCGGGTCAGCAGGTACGGCAGGTTAGTCATGCGATGCCCTGCGAGCAGAAGATTAAAAAACAGGCCGTAGTCCATACATCCTCGCCTGATCTTGTTGTCATAAGCGCCACAAGCCAGGATGATTTCTTTGCGTGCCATGATAGTAGGATGATGCATGGCGAAATAAGCGAACATGAGGGTAAACAGATTATTCGGGTCAGTGGGCTGTCGGTCTATTCCCAGAATGTCACCTTGGGTATTCATGGTGAACCATTGGCTACCTACCGCTGCGATATCTGCATGCTGATCCAGATAATCTGCCTGGATGGCCAGCCGCTCAGGCACCATGGTGTCATCACTGTCGAGGATCGCAACATAGGGTGCGCGGGCAAGTTTCAAAGACTGGTTGGTAGCACCGCCGATCCCCTGATTTTCCTGCCGGTAAACAACCACACGAGCGTCTTGGTCGGCGTAATGTTTCATGATCTCTGGTGACTGGTCGGTACTGCCATCATCCACCAAGATGAGTTCCAGGTCAGGCATGGTTTGCGCCAACACGCTTTCGATGGCTTCACTAACATAAGCCGCACAGTTATAGGCGGCCATCAACACGCTTACACGGGGGTTAGAATCGCCTGCCCATTGCGGCGAATCAGGTGTTTCAGCTTGCGGCTTCATCCGGCTTCGCTATGAGCTTCTTTCTGACAGAGGAAGGGCAATCACCAAAACGGCGGCAAAGGTAATCCATAACGCCGTAAAGCTGTGCCTGATAATAAGGCTGATGCCGCCGCCGGTTTATCTCACGGACATAGCGCGTGGTTTCCCAATAGAGGCGCTGAACGAATCCATATTTACCAGGCTCACCTAGCGAAAAGCCGGGAAGTAGTTGCCGCAAAATTTTTTGCGCAACCCGCATGCGCCCGCGCAAAGAAAGATGCCTGCGCGCCCAAAGCAACTCATTCCGGATCATGAAATACTTCCACAATGGCGATTCTGCGCCACCGAACGATGCTGAAACTTTATGCCACAATTTGGCACCTGGTACGGAGTAAGAGGGATAACCAGCCCGCCTTGCCCGATAGCACCAGTCCATCTCCTCAAAGTTCAGAAAAAATGCCTCTTCCATCATTCCTATTTTTTGAACCATCTCAACACGACAGAACAAAGCACACCCAATGACATAATCTACCTCAAAGGGCTGAGCACACAACGCCCCAGTATCGCGTTCCCCCTGACCAATGAACATGATCTCCGAGGCGCTTCTATCCCATTTACCACCCAACGTCCAAATAATGTCCGGTTGGGAATAGTAATAACTTTTAGCACCGAAAATACCTGCCGCCGGATAAGCGGAAGCCGCATCAATAAATGCGTTTAAAATGTCCGGATCCACAACCGTGTCATTATTAAGCAACAAAATGAACGCGGGTTGTTCGCTCAATGCATGCGCTATCCCGGCATTATTTCCACCAGCGTAACCGAGATTTTTTCCAGTTTCCAACAGTTCCACATCAGGAAACACCTGCCGGATCTGCGCCACGGATCCATCGCTGGAACCATTATCGACAACCAGTATGCGAAAGTTGGGATAGTTGATTTTCTGAACCGATTGCAAGCATTCGAGTGTGTCCTGCCATCCGTTCCAGTTGAGGATGATGATGGTGATAAGAGGGTTCATGCTTGTGTAAAGCGCCAAGCGATATTCCGCATATACCAGCCCTTTATGCCCAACTTCAGTTTCCGATGTAATGGAATCTTGCGTGGCGGCACATGGAGAAGACCCTGCATGGCTGAATCTAGAAGCTGTTCTACTGCAGGCACCGAATAATGCTGCTTGATAAAATCATAGCCACGGCGAGCAACGCGGTCGTGTAATTCGGTATCGTCCAGCAAAGCGATAACTTGTGCGGCAAAAGTCTCGGCATCGTTACCGATGAGCAGATCTTCATCGGGCTGGAGCCCGAAACCCTCGGCACCGAACGAAGTTGTAACTACTGGCAACCCATAAGACATAGCTTCGCCAACCTTGCCTTTCATGCCGCCACCGTAGCGCAGCGGGGCGACTGAGATATATGCACTTTGAAGATGCGGGGCGGTAACTGGTACATAGCCCAGCACATCCACGTGTTCGCTAGCTAGAGCTTGGATGGCCTGTGGAACGTTACTGCCAATGATCTTTAGTCGCGTTTGCGGATGGGTAGTGATAATGCGTGGCAAAATCTCCTGGCAGAAATACAACATGGCATCTATGTTGGGGTCGTGTTTGAAGCCGCCCACAAACAGCAATTCCCCATGATGGCGTTTCCCCCGGTCTGGAAAAGATGGGACGGTATGAATATTTGGCACAACTTCCACCCGCATTTGAGGCAGTTCCTGCAGGATCAGTTGTCGGTCATCATTGCTCACTGCAATGACCATATCAGCGCTTGCATATGCTGTCAGCTCCTGTGCTTTCATCTGTCGTGCCGCAGCCGCATCCTCGGTTTTTCCGGTCAACCTGGCTCGTGTCTCGAGGCGGTTGAAATGCACATCGACTGAATCCACCATAAGCCGGGCTTGTGGGCAGTAGCGCTCAAGCAGTCCTAGATAATCTGAACGGGCCTGATGGTAAAACTCAAACCAGACAATATCTGGTTTGAAGTGCCTGAGCACGTGCGGCAAACCCACCTCGCCCAGCGTGATACCCGCTTGCTCAAGCTGCGCGCTAGCTTGATTGCGTGGCTGCGTGGTGCCATTCTCACTCAGGGCGCAGAAAAGAACCTTATGCTTGCTTGCAAGAAGCGAGAGCAACGTGAAAAAACGAAGTTCACCGGAGGCTTCGTCGGGTTGGGGAAAAGAATATGCGATAACAAGTAATCTGGGCATAAGCGTGTTCGCGGTGGCTCTGTTTATGAGGTTATTTTTGGTAAAATAAATATTCTTTAAAGTTTCCAATTAAGCTGTGTAGCATCGCTTTATTTGTGTTCACTGCTTGACAATACAATCCATAGAAGCGGTTTTAAGGCTTTGCATTAGAATGCATCTTGACTAACATGTGTTTGATATATGCAAATGTATATGCGAATGATTGTAAATTTCCAGTTGGTTTCCCATTTTCTGGATGGCGTTTCTATCAGAATCTTTTCATGTTTGACGAGGGTCGCAGACAGGTTACGCCCTGATAAGATTGTTTAAATGCCCCAAGAGTTCTCTGGATAGATGCTTGCGCGTGTGCCGTGCAAGCCAAGCGTCCCGTTTATCGCGCTTGGCTTGCATGTCCCAAGAGGAAATGTTCACAATCGTATGGCGTAGCAGCTCGGCATTATTTTCGGGGATGATGGGACCGGCGTCTAGCTCGGTCACCGTATGGTCAATCTCACCGCCTATGCCATATACCAATACTGGTGTGCCTGAGGCCAGATATTCGTAAAGCTTGCCGGGCATATAACGTTCGAACGAAGGCGTGTTCAGGATCAGCAATGCATTGGCGTCGCGCATGGCTTGGAAGGCTTCGGGTTTCGGCACTACGTCGATGAGTTCGAGGATTTCCTGAAAGCGGAAGCGCTTGACCTGTTCTAGCGCACACTCGCTTTTTTGGCCAAAAAATTGAAGGCGCAGTCGTTGGCGCAGCTCGGGCGAGGCCACGAGAGCGTCCTGCAAAGTGTCCAGAAAAGGGCCGGGTAGGGTATGGTCGCCTAGGTTGCCGGCGAAAGTGAGGACGATCCGGCTCTCGTCTTTTGGGTGGCTATTGGAGAGACGAAGAGGTACATCGGCAGGCTCCCAGCCGTTGGGCACGACGGCGCACTTCCCGTCATCCAAGAAGGAATAATATCGTATCAGATGCTGGCGTTGCGACTCTGTAGTGAAGATAACCAGATCCGCTTGGCGAAGGCAGCGTTCCTCCCAACGTTGATCGTTATTACCCCATTTGACGAAATCGAACGGTGTTTGTGTCCATTCATCCCGGTATTCGAGTACCAAGCGAGCGCCATAGCGGCGCGCGGTGAGATACGCTGCGACAAAGTTATGAAACGGTGGGCCAGAGGCCATCACCACGGTCGGTGGCGCGCTGTCTAAAAGTGCAATTGCCTGGAGATACCCTTCAACTCCATGAATGAAGCCTCCATCTAGACGGGGAAGCCAAAAGGGCCGCGAAGGATATTCGAGTACCCGGGTAATGGTTACAGAGGAAGGAATCTGGCCCAGCAGATAAATGCCGGCTGCCGATGACTTATAAGGGGTGGGGCCTGCGATTACGTTGACTTTCCAGTCAGCCATTGCTGCATAGCGTACTAGGGCGGTTGGGCGGTAGACACCACCGGAAATTAGCGGCGGGAAAAGCCAAGCGAACAATGCCAAGCGTGGCTCACCGGTGTTGGTTTTCTCAGCCGAGCTACCTATTAACAATGAAAGATGTAATTCAACATATCGTTTGGCAGCGCGCAACGCGTATGGACAGCGAATATTGCGTATACGCGATCTGGCGCGCCAATATTTCAGCCGCAAACGTTCAGTGATCTTAAACATGAGCGCGCCCAGCCATTTCGATTCGACGGTGCAGCCAGACGCGATAGGCGTGAAGGATAAACCACCATGCGGCACGTATTATTACTGCCCTACTAATCGGGTAGGAATTAAATGGATACTCGCCATTGGCCCGGCCAAAGAACGCAGCCCAGAATGTACGAACTAGATTCGGGGCCGATATGGACAGGGGCTGGAAAGGACTTTTCAGCTGGGAAAGGTAATACCCCTTGAGTTTGAGGAAAAGAATAAAGCTGCTCAAGGGCTTGGAGTAATTGGTACGCAGGTGAATCACCGGTGAGCGCGTAGTCACCATCAGCCGTAGGCCATGAAACATGATACGACGGCATAGATCGATTTCTTCTCCATAGGCAAAATATAAAGGGTCAAATCCGCCCACCTTTCTCAGAGCTCGGCTGGAAATGATCAATGCTGCGCCGAATAGCGTTTTCGTTTCAAATAGATTGGGGTAATCATTTTGCCCTACGCAGAGGGTGGGGTAGCCGGCGGGCCCGAGTACGCCGCTAAGAAAACTGGGGTCGATCGACCTGCCATCAGGCGTAAGCTGGATAGAGTTGAGTGCGCCTATGCTGTTATCGGAATCGAAAACCGACAAATAATTTCGCAGACAATCCGGGGGTAGACGAACATCTGGATTGATGATGAAAACGTAATCTGCTAATTTATCGAGGGCAATTCTTATGCCTTCGTTGTTACCCCCGGCGTACCCGATATTTATCGGGAGTTGAAGAAACTCTGAATCCGGAAGTTTTTTTGCCAATTCGATACCACTTCCATCGGTAGATGCATTATCAATGACAAGCAAACGAAAATTCGGGTAATCAAGACAACGCACTGACTCAATACAGCCGATAGTGTCATTGAGTGAGCAATAATTTAGTATCAAAACATAAACAAGGGGATTATGGACTTCAGTCATGCTAGTTTTTAGTCCCTACAAGCACGAACTGATAACCGAGAAATTCTCTGATCCAAGACCAATTTTCAAAACGTACAAGGTGACGCTGAGCGAAACGGTTAAGGGGGGTGTCGGGGATATCATTGATACGTAAATGAGCCGACAATGAAACTAAGTGTAGTCCGCTATCCGCAAGCAAACCACGTGCATCCGTGCTGGTAAACCAGCGTAGATGAGTGCGATCAAATACGCCCCGCCCGATCCGGGGGAAGGTGCCATGCAGGAATATCGAATTCAGCGAAGAAATATGTCGGATGTTGGGGACGCTTATAATAGCCGTTCCTCCGGGCTTCAAATGTCCCACCGCCTGACGCAAAACTTTCCACGGGTCTACGAGATGTTCTAGAATATCGGCGAAGATCATGCAATCGAAAACTGAGCCGGAAAAATGTGATTGCCAGTCAAACTGGTTCAAATCACCTTGGATGACCTGATCCAATCTGTCTAATGCTTCTTTACAGAAGGTTTCGTCAAACTCAACTCCCTCCACAACACGATTCGGCACCATCGCGCGTAATGCTGCGCCAAGCGTACCATTGCTACAACCCACGTCGAGTATATGCAGGGCACTTTGGGGTACTTTGGCTATGATATCCGGCCTTGCGCTCGTATAGGCATGTCTAGTACTAATAGTATTGTTTTGTCTCATTTGCGTGAACTTTTTTATTATAATATTTAATAGATGCCAATAATTTAGGCTGAAGCGGCAATGCCTGTTTCCGTGTCGTAACTGTTTGCTGTCAGTTCCCAGTCACCATCTAATGCAATAAACCCCTCATTCTTTCCGGATGCAACAGCACGGTTGATATGAGGGGCAATAACTTGAATCGGTATGACGTTCTCACTATAAAAAACCGGTTGAAATGAACCCGCAAGTGCAACCCCTAATCGCAGCGAATAAACACCAGGTAAAAACGGGAAGTTACGCACCTTGTAGCTCAAGGTGTAGATCCCTGGAGAGAGATTGCCAGGCGCGAGTTTGCCTAGACTTTGGCTGGTAGCTAGATAGAGAAAATCGGTTGTGTGAATGCCCAGTCCGAATATCGGTTCCGGGAGTATTTTTTTTACTTGATAGGTCACTTGAAATTCGATGTCCTCAAGGTGCTCGATTGTTGAAACTGGTTGGCCAGCCATGTTGAAAACAGATACCGATTCGATTTTAATATCGCCACTGGATTCAGTGCGGCCTTTTGGAGTGGCGATTTTCGTACTCTGGATTTGTTTGTCGCTAGCATCAAAAAAAGCGTTACACACATCTTTTGATACCCCATCGAGTGCGATCATGCCGTGATCCATAAGTATAGTGCGAGAGCAAAGACGTTCTACTTGTCGGATATTGTGGCTGACCAGCAACACAGTTTTACCCTGCCTCCTGATTAAATCCTCCATCCGGTCAAAGCATTTTCGCTGAAACGCCAGATCCCCTACTGCCAGCACTTCATCCACGATTAAGATGTCCGACTCCACGCTGGTGGCGATGGAAAATCCCAGCCGCACCTGCATGCCAGAAGAGTAACGCTTGATCGGGGTATCGATGAACTCTTCCAGTTCGGCGAAGGCGACGATGTCGTCGAACTTACGCTTGATTTCTGCTTTGGAGATGCCGAGGATGGTGCCGTTGAGGAAGACGTTTTCGCGCCCGGTGAGGTCGGCCACCAATCCGGCACCAACTTCAATCAACGGCGCCACCTTGCCCTTGACCTGGATATTGCCGCTTGAGGGTTTTGAAATGTTGGCCAGCAGCTTAAGTATCGTGCTCTTGCCTGCGCCGTTGTGGCCAATGATGCCGACGACTTCGCCTGGTTCAATGCTGAAATTGACATCATCAAGAGCCTTGAACGGGGCGCGCTCTTCTGTCGGTTGCCCAGTGAGCCGCCGCCACTGGTTGAGCGCGGCGGTTTTTAAGCCCTGTATCTGGCCGAGCTGGTATTCTTTGGTGACGTGGTTGACTTCGATGATGGGCATAGCGGTCAGTGATTATTAAATGGCGGATAGCGATTATTCAATTTACTTAATTTGTGATACGTTTACGCCAATATCCTGGCTCGCGGTGAGTATGCATAAGCGAGATGATCAGTATGTAATCGATTTCAGCCGAGTAAAGCACTGCATAAGGAAAGACACGGGTAAGACATCGGCGAATATCCTCTTCAAGCACCGGCCAACGGTCAGGAGCTTCGATAATCTGCTGGATGACTTTTTCCACCGCCGCAATGAACCGAAGTTCCAAGCCAAACTGACACCCTGCGTAATAGCGAGCGGCATCTTCGTATTCGGCCAGTGCCTCTGGGTGGAACTCAAATCTCATCGCGAGACCGATTTCCGAACGTGATCCAGCGCCTCAAGACCCGGAATGGTTTTAACCAGGCCAGTCCTAACATTATCACGGCGGGCGCGCGCTTCAGCAACCCAAAGCTGCCGTATATAGCCGTCCTCCAAGGGATCAAGGCTTTCAACAAGGCGATCAGCAAGTAAAGCCCGTGCTTCACTAGGAAGGGAAAGCGCTTCCTCAGCGATTTGTTCAATTGTGAGGCTCATTTTCAGGACTCCTGGGGGTTAGTGATGTAGGTCAATGGGGTTAATATAATACCAATTCTAGGTTTTCGCGGTTAAAGCCGCGCCTGCATGCCAGAAGAATAACACTTGATCGGAGTATCAATAAACTCTTCAAGTTCGGCGAAGGCGACGATGTCATAGAATTTGCGCTTAATTTCTGCTTTAGCGATGCCAAGGATGGCGCCGTTGAGGTAGATATTTTCGCGTCCGGTAAGATCGCCCACCAAGCCCGCACCCACTTCAATCAACGGCGCCACCTTGCCTTTAACCTGGATGCTGCCGCTCGAGGGGTTTGAAATGTTGGCCAGCAGTTTGAGCAGCGTGCTCTTGCCGGCACCGTTGTGGCCAATTATGCCGACAACTTCGCCTGTCTCGATGCTGAAGTTGACATCGTCCAGCGCCTTGAACGGGGCGCGCTCTTCAATCGGCTGGCCGGTAAGCCGCCTCCACTGATTAAATGCAGTGGTTTTCATGCTTTGCAATTGGCCAAGCTGGTATTCTTTGGTGACGTGGTTGACTTCAATGATAGGCATGTTCAGATAACATCCGCGAAATAGGATTCCGCCCGTTTGAAAAACGGCGTAGCTTAATGGAAGTAGGATCGCAACCAAAATTATGCCGGGTACCATGGCTGTCAGATCGGGCGACTGGTTTCTCAGTACAACACTCTGAAACGCTTCAATGATGCCGGCCATAGGGTTCAGAGTATATAGGGTATAAAGCAGGTTCGACCACTCACCGGCAGCTTGTTGCTCCAAAAGTTTATCCTTCACCAGCTGCAATGGATAAATTACTGGGTATGCGTACATTAACAAGGAAAGCAGCACTGGTAGGGCTGTTCCCATATCCCGGTAGTAAACATTGAATGCTGCGCCGGCAAATGCGATGCTTAAGGCTGCCAGAATAGTGTAAAAAATGATGAAAGGTACCCATAGCATGTACATGCTGGGTATAAATTGAAACCAAATCATGAGCCCGGCCAAGATGATAAAGTTGATGCCAAGCTCCACAAGCTTAGTGACGACTGCCGTTATGGGGAATATCTCGCGAGGGAAATAAATTTTTTTGATCAAGTTGGCATTGCCCACCACACTGCTTACGCCCTCCGAAGCAGATTCTTGAAAAAAAATCCAGGGGATGAGTGCAGCGAAGGTTAATAGAGGATAAGGGATGTTGCCACTGTCAATTCCGACGAAGCTCTTGACTAAGGTAAAGATCAGCATAAGGGTGAGGGGCTTTACTACAGCCCAGGCAATACCCAGATAAGCCTGTTTATATCGCAACGTGACGTTCTTCCATGCAAGTACAGTCAGCAGCTCGCGGTATTCGACAAGATTTTTTACTACGAAAACCATATGCTTTATTGCTCCTATTGCTCGGTTGATAGAATTCTAATTTGAATTGTTCCTATTTTGGATGTCGGTCTGACTAGCACTGAGTCGATTGCCCATATATTCGGCAACACATAGCAAATCATAAATACATTGTTCAATCAGGCTTCAGAATTGCCCTTCTTCTTATTTATGGTGGGCTACAAGATTTCTATTGAAAATACTCGTAATCATTAATTTATGAGTAAGCTCATTAATTTATGAGTAAGCTCATTTAATTTTTGTGATTAATTAATCAAACGAAAAATGAAAAAAAGTTTTTGATTTTAACATCTTAATAAAACCCGGGCTACTTAGGGTTTGTGGGTGCCCAGATATGGGAATGGTTCTTTTAAATTTTTACAGTAGCGTACTTTTATGAAGCTTGGATTAACAGCCTAAAAGAATGCTTGATTGACCTTTAAGGGTAAGTGCTGAAGGGTATCAAATGAATTTGATAGCGCTTGGGGTTTATTTCTTCCCCATATAGAATATTGATCAGACCAAGATATGATTGAACTTATCTACCAGCCAAGTTTAATAGCGACAGTACCTTCTGCTCAACCTCACATGGCCGTAACAATGATATTGTCGAATACTGGTCCGTATGCATTACCCCTTTGGAGTTACTTTGAATGCTAAATAAATTTCTTTTTGCCTATTTGCTCAGCCTGATAATTGCACTGCCAGCACGGGCCATGAGTGTGTTACCACTTTACATGGATGAAATCGTTAACGACGCCGCTATCGCATTTCAAGGAAAAGCTCTTGAGGGCCACAGCGAACGTGATCCCCAAACAGGTTCAATTGTGACTTATTCCACCTTTGAAGTGCAGGAAGTTCTCAAGGGTGAAGTTGGGGCCACACATACCATTAAGCAAATCGGCGGGAAGATACAGGAGGGAATAAATCAAATAACAGGCGTGCCTACTTTTACAGTCGGGGAGAGTTATATCCTTTTTCTGTACGGAGTTTCGGCATCTGGATTCTCAAGTCCTGTGGGTCTTGAGCAGGGGAAATTTAATATTATCCCGGTATCAAAGGGTTTTCATGTAACCAACGGCCGAGATTTCAAAGAAATGACATTGGGAATTCCTGATCACTTGGTGCCTCCCTCAGCTCTAACCAAAATGCGGAAGGCACCGGGGCCTATTAAACGGCTTGATCTTGATGAATTTAAACAGCTTGTGCGTCAGCAAAGGGGAACCGCTAAATGATATGCCTGAGAATCATGCACGGGTTTATAGCTGGGGCGTTAATCACGTTTGCGGCTTCTACGTTTGCTGGTGGCCCTTTAGTGGTTTGTTATCAACTCGCTACTAAATACCCAGGTGCAGGCAACGTATCGCTTAACTATGATCAAGGAACTCTTGGTTCCCGGACTAAAGAGCAAGCAGATGCATTGGTCACAGAGGCTGTCTCCCTATGGACTAATGTAGCGACATCAACAGTAATGCTTTCACGCGGGCCAGATCTTTCTGTGGACGTTACCTCCAGTAATTATTCGGCCTACTTGTATAACTTCTCGGATGGGTTGAATCCCGTCATTTATGATACCGATGGCTCCATTATTGATTCCATGTTCGGTGTGGGGGCAAAAAATAGCGTCCTGGGGTTTGCTGGTTCAGCTTGGAATAATAACGGTACGCAGTGCGCATACGTGGAAGGCCGAGCTGTGATCAATGGCTACGTATCGGTAAGTGATACGACTATGAAAGTCGTACTTGCCCATGAAACTGGCCACTTGATCGGGTTGGATCACACCCAATTAGATAATTCACAAGGACTGGTGAATTCAAATTATCCATTAATGTATCCCATTGCCTACCGGGGCTTGACTTCTCTCCACGAAGACGACACTGCCGCAGTCAGTGCCCTTTACCCCACCGCAACAGTAGCTAGTGTATATGGCCAGCTTACCGGAGTATTTACCCAAGCCAACGGCACGCCTATCCGTGGCGCTAATATTTGGGCTAAAGATATAAACACCAATAAAGTATTTAGTTCTGTATCAGACTATCTTGGCCAAAATACCGGCTACTTTAAATTTATCCTACTCCCCGGCATCTACACACTGCACGCCGAAGTAATTCATACAGGATTTACTTCTGGTTCCAGTGTCGGCCCCTATTCGGAAACATCCACAGATCTTTCTTTTCAGCCACCACTTTATAATAACGGCGTGGCGATAGCTCCGGTGGTTTTCGGAGGAGGAGCGCCGACGCAGCTTGTTATCGCGGCTGGTTGTGCTTCTTCGGCTATTTTTAAGATGGATGGAACTGGATCGGTCGGGGGGAATTGTGGTGCAGACAATTTGTCACCTACTTTACCTACTGGGCTTTCTGCAACACCCATTAGTTCTGCTCAGATAAACCTAAGCTGGGTGGCCTCAACGGACAATGTGGGCGTAACTAGCTACAAAGTTTTTCGTGGGGGCACTTTAGTTGGAAGCCCCGCTACAACGAGCTTTAACGATACGGGTTTAACTGCCTCGACCAGTTATAGCTACACAGTAGCGGCGTGTGATGCTGCAAACAACTGCTCAGCGCAGTCAAATCCCGTTTCGGCGATGACGATGCCCACAACCACGAGTAGCAACATTGCGCTCGCTAGCGTCGGGGCGATTGCTTCAGCGTCAAGTATCTATAGCAGCGCTTATCCGGTGGAGGCGGTCAATAATAACCAGCGTAGTGGTGTCAATTGGGCCAATGGAGGGGGCTGGAATGATGCAACAATCAATACGCAACCCGACTGGGTGCAAATCAATTTCAATGGCACGAAAACGATTGATCGTGTGGTGGTCTATACGATTCAGGACAATTACACTAGTCCGATCGAACCTACTAATTCGTTAACCTTTAACACTTATGGCGTAACTGGCTTTACCGTCCAAGGATGGAATGGATCGACCTGGATTACTCTTGCTACGGTAAGTGGAAATAATCTGGTCAAACGGACAGTAAACTTCGCTGCGTTCACCACTGATCGGATTCGCGTAAACGTCACCAGCGTGCTCGCTGGCTACTCCCGAATTGTCGAAATCGAGGCATGGGGTAATTAAGTAAATTAATCTAGTTGGCTTATTTCAATAGCAGGTTCTTGGTTATTTCGTTATCTTTCGGGACGCATTTGCGGAAATAAAATTACATCGCGGATGCTGGAACTGTTAATGAGCAGCATCACCAGCCGGTCTATTCCGATGCCTTCTCTGGCAGTGGGCGGCAGGCCATATTGCAGCGCACGAATGTAGTCGCTGTCCTTGAACATGGCTTCTTCGTTACCGGCTTCCCTCGCGGATACCTGCGCACAGCGCCTTGAACGGGGCACGCGCTTCAATGGGCTGGCCTGTAAGCCGCCGCCACTGGTTTAGCGCAGTGAATTTGAAGCTTAGCAATTGGCCGAGCTGGTATTCTTTGGTGACGTGGATGACTTCGATGATGGGCATAGCGATATTTCATTTTTGCCTCCACCAATCAATAATCAAATAGGGTCAGACATTCTTCAGCACGTCCAGGATGAACGGATGTTTAGCAGATTATTTCCTCTAGCCGAATTTTTCGCTCAGACAATTCTTGTAGCAGCTGTTCCGCCAAATCGCCCAAGGGATTACCCCCTCTCAACTCAGCTCTTTCAATTGTGGTTTTAAGTTTATAAATATCCGATTGTTTTTTTTCATACAATTCTTGCTGAATTTCATCCATGCGGCGACGTAATTGCCCAGTACGGCGGATAGTTTTCAAGACCCTTAATTCCACACCCTGATCAGCAATTTCTTCCGGATCTTCAATCTCCTGCATCCGGGGATCCTGAATGAACTCCAGCACCAGTTTTTCAATAGCCTGCTGGTCACCGCGCTCATAGGCAAGGTTTACTTTTATCATTAATCCGTGGCGGCGCAAGCGCTCGGGTTCTGTGGTGGCACGGTCGGGGTGCATCATCATGGCGGCGCGCCGGAATGCCTGTTTAAGTTGCGGCGTAATAACCAACGGTGGAGGTGGCTGAGCCTCTATCAAACCCGCTTCTTCGGCTGACTTTCTGGCTTGCTCCTGCGCTGCTTGTGCATGGACTTGGGCATCCGCATCATCGGGAGAGAGTCCCGCCTGTGCGTTAGCAATTTGCGCGTCCAGCTCATCTAGTTGAGCGTAAAATCGCCCAACCATTTCATAATAACGGCGCTGGAACTGTGCTGTTTCTGCTTTGGCTGTTTCCAGTTCTAATTCAGCCGAAATAACCTGCTCTGCAAGCTTAACCTGATCACCCACCAAACGGGTAAGCTCCTGATCTAAAGTGGGCTTCATTCTGGTTCTTTCCAGCTGAGCGTGAATTCATTAAGCCGCTCCCACGCAGCGGGATCAATTTGCTTTTTATTGCTGATCCCGAGTCCCTTCAATTGCTCCAGCGCCCTCGTATCACCTTGCTGTCCGGCCTTGCGATACCAAGACGCCGCCTGCTGGTCATCCTGCGTCACACCCTGGCCATTGTGGTACATCAATCCCAAACTGAATTGCGCTTCCGCATGTCCCTGCTCTGCAGCTTTGTGGTACCAAGATGCCGCCTGCTGATCGTCCTGTATAACGCCCTGGCCGTTGCCGTACATAATGCCTAGCGTGTATTGCGCCCGCATATCTCCCTGCTCTGCAGCCTTTAGAAACCAAAATACAGCCTGTGGGTCGTCTTGGGTAACCCCCAACCCGTTATTGTATAAAAACCCTAAATTTAATTGGGCCGAAGCATGCTTCTGTTCTGCGGCTTTGTTATACCAGGACACAGCCTGCTGGTAATCCTGGGTAACGCCTTGGCCTTTTTCATACAAAAATCCCAGATTAAATTGCGCCTCCGCGTGCCCCTGTTCTGCAGCTTTACCATACCAGAAGGCAGCCTGTTGATAGTCCTGAAGCACACCCAGACCTTTGTTGAACGAGGTTCCTATTGCATATTGCGCCCGCACATGTCCCTGCTTTGCGGCTTTCAGATGCCAAAACGCGGCCTGCTGATAATCCTGTGTAACGCCTTGGCCTTTGCTGTACATAATGCCAAGTTCGTATTGCGCCCGCGCATGCCCCTGCTCTGCAGCCTTCATATACCAAAATTTGGCCTGATCGTGATCTTGCCCAACCAATTGGCCGCTGTGGTACATGGCTGCCAAATTAAATTGCGCCCGGGCGAATCCCTGCCCTGCGGCTTTGCGATACCAGGACGAAGCCAGCTCGTAATCCTGTGTGATGCCTTGGCCATTTTCGTACATATATCCGAGAGCTTGTTGCGCCCATGCATTTCCTTGTTCTGCACCCATGCGATACCAAAACATAGCCTGCCCATAGTCCTGCATAACCCCTTGCCCGTTGTAGTGCATAACACCTAGCGCATATTGTGCCCGCGTATGGCCTTGTTCTGCGGCCTTGAGATACCAAGACATTGCCTGCCGGTAATCCTGTATCACGCCCTGCCCGTTGTAATACATGGCTCCCAGATTATATTGGGCCTGCTCAAGCCCAGCTTCTGCCGCCTTCTGATACCAATAGAGCGCCTGCCCATAGTCTGTCCCGGCCACTTCGCCAAGCCAATACAGCCTACCCAAGTCATTCCATATTTCAGGGTCATTTTCATTTTGATTGGCTATACACCAATCAAAAGCCAGCTTTGCGTAATGCTGGGCGTGTTCCTTGTGAACGGGAAAGCTCCGCCCACCATTATGAAGAAGCGATAAGGGGAAATAGGCTTTGCCATATTGCTTATCCGCCAACTGCTTGAAGGCATCCAAGGCATCTTTCAGATCATCTAAATCACTACGTGTCCAGACGATACCAAAGCCTGATTTATCGCCAAGCTCTGTAATATGGTTATAGGCATCCCGCGCTTGGCGATAAAGCGCGTCGAGGTCTTCTGCCAGTGTCGGATCTTGGCTACTCATAATTGCCGCCATTCCTCGCGCGACAAGACTACCGTGTTGCCCTGTATGCACCACGACTTCCTGTGTAGTTACTTTGGCTGGAAGATTTGTTCGTTCGGTCATAAACATGTACCCATTAAAGCACCCCGCAGCAAGCTACAGGGTATTAATACCGCCCTTCAAGCTGCCGGGACTTTCAGCCAGCCCGCCCCAAGGGTGGGGGAATTGAACCCGGAGAGATTTAAATGGCTTCAACTACGGTTTTCAGGTTAATTGTTGCGCATTTGTAATGCATGATAGGTCTAATCTACGGGGAGGGATGTCTTAGCTGGCATTAGCTTCGCTGCCTGTTATCGTACAGGCAGCTGCTAATTGAAGGTTCGATAGCGCCGTTCCTCTTGGTGTGCCACGTTGCATCTGTTTGTCACCACGTCATGGTTATCTTCATGGCAACACTCGCGCGCACTTGCTTCAGCTTGGTCTTTTAGTGGTATCGATACTGCTGCCAATGAAAATACTGCCTGGAAGATCAACCCCGCGCGAAAACAGGCCTAGATTCACGCCACTATTTATAAACCTTGCCTATCTGCCAATTCGAAAACATTTTCTCTGCCATCTCGCGTTGCTCTGGCGTCAAAGTGATTGAATCACGTAACTTTTTAGCGTTTACGTTACCGCCATATTCGACCGCCAAATTAGACCACACATAGGACAATAATTCGTCCTTCCGCACCCCGCTACCTAGGTAGTAAGCCAGAGCGAGGTTGTACTGCGCATCAGTATTTGCATTTGCAGCCGCTTTTTGCCATAACCCCGTGGCTTTGACGGCATCCTTTGGAACACCTTCGCCAAAGTAGTACATTGACCCAAGATTTAACTGTGCATCGGGATACCCCTGCATCACCGCCTTCTCCCACAACTCAAGTACCTTAGCGACATCCCTGGGCACACCTTCGCCTCTGTTGTATATTGCCCCGAGGGTAAACTGTGCGTGGGCGAAGCCACGCTCTGCCGCATTCTGCCACCATTCCAAGGCCTTGGCAGGATCCTTCGGTATGCCCTTGCCATCGCGATACAACCAACCGAGATTTAACTGCGCGTCGGCATTCCCCTGCGCCGATGCCTTCTGCAACCAATCTACAGCTTTGACATAATCCTTAGGTACACCGTCGCCATTGACATACAACATGCCAAGACCAGCTTGTGCCTTGGCATGGCCCTGTACCGCAGCTTTTTCATACCACTCTGCAGCCTTACGGGTATCTTTGGCCAAAATTTTATTATTGTCACCGGTATCGTACATCCACGCTAGATCATACTGTGCGTTTGCATCACCAGATTCCGCAACCGTTTTCAATTGCGCAAGATTCTCTTCTGCCTCTTGATCCGCTGGTGATTGTGACATTGATTGACCATACGCACTCACTGCAACAGTAAGCAACAACGTAAAGAGCAATTTTCCTGTAATGCGCATATAGCTATGTACCAATGACATTTTTAGACCTCATTCAAATTCGTCATATCCGCCGACTGGCGAAGTATTAATGAAAAAACAGTTTATCGTACCAAACAAGTATTTCGGCATTCCAAACCATATAGATATATTTTTAGCCCTGGTTGACGTTCGCATAAAGCACGAAGCAACCGGCAGAGTAGTTTCGTGAAGTTCAGATGAGATAAACTTAAAAAATTAACCCAGTACCAAGGCTATTTTACGAATCAATTGCATTACCGACTCAACACTTGTCCTGGTTTCCAGTTTGCGGATAGCCGTTCCGCTTCAGCGCGTTGGACGGAATTCAAGTTGGTTAAATCGCGTAATTTTTTCGCATTTTCATTGCCTTGCGCAGCAGCCAGATTGTGCCATGCATAAGCTAACACTCCGTCCTTTGCCACACCCTTGCCATTTTGATACATCCATCCGAGGCTGGTCTGCGCTTGGGCAAGACCTTGCGCTGCCGCTTTTTGATACCATTCAACGGCTTTGGCAGTATCTTTCGTTACGCCTTCACCTGTGAGGTGTATCGTCCCGAACTCAAACTGGGCCTTGGGATACCCTTGATCCGCTGCTTTCTTATACCACTCTGCAGCCTTGATAGGATCTTTAGCCACACTCGTCACAGCTTCACCGCTGCCATACATCGCCCCAAGTTCAAACTGGGCCTTCGGATACCCTTGAGCTGCCGCTTTTTGATACCACTCCACGGCCTTGTCGGCATCTAAAGGTACACCAATACCATTGGCATATATCCATCCAAGGCGTGTTTGGGCGCTGGCATCACCAGCCTCTGCTTGCTTTTCCACTTGATCCAAACTATTTGTTGCGGTCGATACCTCTGCTGCTAAAACATAGCCATTTAATGTTAAAAGCAAAATCACAAACTGTACAATTATTTTCATTTTGGCCCCATCGTTATTACGGCATAGAAAATGCATGCCGCATACATCACCTTCCCAACTTGCTCTGAGTAAGTTGCTTCAATATAGTTCGCGGGTAATAATTGTCAAGAGCTAATTTAAATGCCTGTAACAAGCAAATAAAATATTCAATATTGAAAGATTTATTTTAGGATGGGTAATATAAATTCACGCTGACAACTACCAAATTATTAATAACAAGGGCATAGCACACGTGCATTAAAAAATTTGTGCATTTCCATCAACTGAATAGCGCGCGCAGCTTCCCAACATCAGGTTGGTAAATCACTCCCTTTTCAGTAATCAGCGCCGTAACCAATTCAGCAGGTGTAATATCAAACGAAGGATTGCGTATCTGCACACCCTCCGCAGCCCAGTGGAAGTCCCGAAAGCCTTTTACCTCGTCCGCATGACGTTCTTCGATAGGAATATCCACACCGCTTGCGATAGACATATCTATCGTGGAAAGCGGACAGGCCACATAGAATGGGATGCTGTGGCGTTGTGCCAGCACGGCGACCATATAAGTGCCAATCTTGTTAGCGACATCGCCATTCGCGGCTACGCGATCCGTGCCGACCACGACGGCATCCACTTCGCCGTGACTCATCATGAAGCCGACCATATTATCGGTGATAAGGGTTACCGGAATTTTTTCCTGCACCATCTCCCATGCGGTTAAGCGCGCGCCTTGCAGGAAGGGACGGGTTTCGTCCGCAATAACCGAAATTTTTTTTCCTGCTTCCACGGCAGACCGAATGACGCCCAGTGCAGTGCCATGGCCAGCGGTAGCCAGCGCTCCGGCATTGCAGTGGGTCAATACGTGCGCGCCATTCTGCAACAACCCGGCACCGTGCGCTCCCAGAGCGCGATTGATGCGAACATCTTCGGCAAAAATCTCATGCGCTTCGGCCAGCAGGCGCATCGCTACCTGCATATTGGTTTCACTCGCTACGCTTTGCCATACCTGCTTCATGCGGGCTAACGCCCAAAACAAGTTAACCGCAGTCGGCCTGCTTTGAGCTAGCGTATTAAAGCCTACACTCATGCCACGCTGGAAGGATTCGTCAGTAACATTGAGCAAACGCAGCGCTTCCAGCACCACACCATAGGCTGCCGCCACGCCAATAGCTGGCGCGCCACGCACCACCATGCTGCGGATGCCTTCGGCCACAGCAGCGGCAGAATCGTATTGCAGGTACCTAAACGTTGCAGGCAAAATGCGCTGGTCTATCATCTCCAGCACACCATCCGACCAACGCAACGTTTCAACTTTCATCATGACGCCTCAAAAACGATTGATCAGACATTCAGTCACCCTCAAATTCGCACAGCGCAAACACACTGTAGCCTTTTTTCTCCAAGCGCTTACGTCCGCCGATATCCGGTAGGTCAATGACAAAACAGCATTCCACAATTTTGCCGCCAATCTTCTCGATCAGTATGGTGGCCGCCTCAGCCGTACCGCCGGTAGCAATTAGATCATCCACAAGCAATACCCTTTCGCCCGGAGTAATCGCATCGGTATGAATCTCGATACGGTCAGTACCATATTCCAGTTCGTAGTCGTGCCCTATAGTTTCTGCAGGCAACTTACCTTTTTTACGGATCGGCACAAAACCTTTACCCAAGGCATAAGCCAGCGCCGCGCCTACTATAAAACCACGCGCTTCGATACCTATCACCTTGTCGATTTCCATATCGGCATAGCGGCGCACCAACTCGTTTATAGTGACCTTGAAACCAATCGGATCCTTAAGGAGGGAAGTAACATCGCGAAACATGATATTCGGCTTGGGGTAGTGCGGAATGGTGCGAATAAGAGATTTAATAGGCATATATCTTCAGGTTTGTTAGGTACATTTTTTGTAATCGACGAATTTTTCTTGCACGTCGTGCATTTGTTGCGGCGTAAGAATGTGCGGTTCACCTGCCTGCAAAGTACGCCAGTACAACTCGCACAAAAACTCGACCTCAATGGCTACCGTCAACGCATCGGCTAAATCCGAACCCAGCGCAATCATGCCGTGGTTGGCGAGCAGGCATGCTTTTCGGCCCTCCAACGCGGACAATGCATAGTCTGAAAGCGTCTGTTCGCCAAACAACGCATAAGGTGTGCAACGGATGCTCTTGCCTCCCGCCACCGCAATCATGTAATGCACGGCGGGAATATCCTTGCGCAAACAAGCCAACGTGGTGGCAAACGCTGAATGAGTGTGGATGACAGCGCCCACGTCGGGGCGGTTGGCTAGAATGTCACAATGGAAACGCCACTCACTGGTGGGCTTACCACCGCACAGAACATTGCCATTTAAATCCATGCGCACTATGTCTGCGGGTGCCATATCCGCCACCGCCATCGCAGACGGTGTAATCAACATGCCACTACCGTAACGCACAGAAGCATTGCCGGACGTGCCGCGATTCAGGCCTTGATCGAGCAAACGTTGGGACACATCCAATAATTGTAAGCGCAGGCTATTTTCATCGGATGGCATCATGATTTGTCTTTCAGCACCCGCCCCGCAATGACATCCAGCTTTTGAAGCATGGCTGCATCGCGCACTTCCGGCGCAGTAATAAGCGCGAATTCCAACGCCGAGCGACAGCTACAAACATCGGCGAGAGCATCAGTGCGCACTTTCGAAACGATATGTTTTACCAGCGTTTTCGCCTTGTCGGCATTTTCACCAAGCATCTTGATGATCTGCCCTACCGTTACATGCTCATGGTCGGGATGCCAACAATCATAGTCAGTGACCATCGCCACTGTGGCATAACACAGCTCTGCCTCACGGGCAAGCTTGGCCTCTGGCATATTGGTCATGCCAATGACATCGCACCCCCAGGTACGATAGAGATTCGATTCAGCCAGACTGGAAAACTGTGGCCCTTCCATAACCAGATAGGTCCCGCCACGAACGATAGGGATATTTGCCTCTTTCGCGGCCATCTCAATATAATCACCCAGTCTTTTGCAAACAGGGTAAGCCATGGAGACATGCGCCACCAATCCCGTACCAAAAAAAGACTTATTGCGCGCAAAAGTACGATCGATAAATTGATCAACAATCACGAACGTACCCGGCGGCAAGTCCTCGCGCAAAGAACCAACGGCGCTAACTGAAATGACATCAGTCACCCCTACCCGCTTCAGCGCGTCGATATTGGCGTGAAAATTGATTTCGGTCGGAGGAATTCTGTGTCCGCGACCATGACGGGGCAAAAACACAACACTGTGGCCATCCAGCTCACCGAACAATAACTCACTGGATGGCTCTCCAAACGGTGAAATAACCTTTTCCCAGCGCTTGTTGGTCAACCCGGCAATGTCATAAATCCCGCTGCCACCGATTATGCCGATTCTTTCTGGTACATGGGTCATGGTTGTCCGTAATCATTTTAAATTTACAGGCGGATTGAAACAGGAAGTGCAGTTTTATTCAAGATAATGAATATTTGCCCACACTATTGCCTTAACAAAGGTTGGTATGATACCCATCCATTATTTACCCGAACTCTGAACTCAATATGAAACTTGCGATTGCACAAATCAATTGCATGCTGGGTGACTTGGCTGGCAATTCTGCCAAGATCCTTGCTTATGCAGAACAGGCCAAGCAACAGGGAGCCACGTTGCTACTTACGCCTGAGTTAAGTTTATGCGGCTATCCTCCAGAAGACCTGCTGTTAAGGATCGGGTTTTACCGTACCTGCGATCAGGCATTGCATGAACTTGCGCAACAGATTTGGGGACTCACCGTGATAGTGGGGCATCCGCATGAAGTTGACGGCAAGCGCTATAACGCCGCCTCGGTGTTACGCGACGGCAAGATTATCGCCACCTATCACAAGCATGAGTTGCCAAACTACAGTGTGTTCGACGAAAGACGCTATTTCACGCCCGGTAACTCCCCCTGCATATTTGAAATTCAGGGCGTCAAATTTGCACTTAATATTTGTGCTGACATCTGGGAGAATCACACAGCGCAACGTGCATACGAAGCCGGCGCGCAGGTATTATTGGTGTCGAACGCCTCGCCGTACCACATCGATAAACAGTCTTTGCGCTATAAAATCATTCGTGACCGTATCGGCGAAACCGGCCTAGCGGTGATATATGCCAACATGGTGGGCGGACAGGACGAGTTGGTGTTCGATGGCGCTTCATTTGCGATGGATGCACACGGCGCGCTAACGCATCAATTCGTTTCTTTTGAAGAAACGCTTGGGTTGATTGAAATCCAAGACGGCAAATTAATGATTGGCGAAAAAATTCCTGCCCACAAGCATGAGGACAGCATTTATCGCGCGCTGTGCCTGGGAGTAAAGGACTATATCGGCAAAAATCATTTTCCTGGTGTGTTATTGGGTTTATCCGGAGGTATCGATTCGGCGCTGACCTTGGCGGTAGCGGTAGATGCATTGGGCGCAGATAAGGTACATGCGGTAATGATGCCCTCGCCTTATACCGCGCCAATCAGCCTGGATGATGCGCGCGAAATGGCCGTCATACTGGGGGTGCGCTACGATGAATTAAACATCAAACCGACGTTTGACGCTTATCTCACTACATTAGATGGTATGTTCAAGGGTCGAACACCGGACACCGCCGAAGAAAATTTACAGGCTCGCATACGTGGCAATTTATTGATGGCTTTGTCCAACAAGTTCGGCTCTTTGGTGCTGACAACTGGCAACAAATCGGAAATGACCGTCGGTTATTGCACCCTATACGGCGATATGGCGGGCGGTTTTGCAGTGCTTAAAGATGTCAGCAAAACCTGGGTATATCGTCTGGCGAACTACCGTAATAGTTTGAGCCGGGTGATCCCGGAGCGCATCATCACGCGGCCGCCCAGCGCGGAATTAAAGCCAGACCAGACCGACCAAGATACCTTGCCACCTTACGAAGTGCTTGATGGCATAATGCTACGTTATGTGGAGCAAAATTTAACCATCGCTGAGATCGTGGCACACGGTTATACCGAGGCGGATGTATATCGGGTGGTAAACATGATCCGCGTCAACGAATACAAACGCCGTCAGGCTCCCGTTGGCGTGCGTATTACCGACCGCGGCTTTGGCAAGGACTGGCGCTATCCGATCACCGCGCGTTATCAGGACGGTTTTTAGATACGCTATACTTTAATAATATCTATATATTTCGAGGACAGTCATGAAAAAAATCGAAGCCATCATCAAACCGTTCAAACTCGATGAAGTGCGTGAAGCACTATCAGAACTTGGGGTCAGCGGATTAACTGTGACCGATGTGAAAGGCTTTGGACGGCAAAAGGGACATACCGAGCTATATCGTGGCGCAGAATACGTGGTGGATTTTTTGCCCAAGATCAAGATCGAAGTAGTCGTTATTGCCTCTATGCTGGATGCCGCTGTGAACGCCATTGTTAAGGCAGCGCATACGGGAAAAATTGGCGACGGGAAAATTTTTGTTACTTCGGTGGAACAAATTATTCGAATCCGCACAGGTGAAACTGACGAATCAGCAATTTAAGGTTTTTATTCATTGCATTTGTGACACAGCAAGGTTAATGATCAGAATCGTTCACCCGCACCTCCACCAGTGTATTTAGCACCCATCCGGAACGTTCATCGCTAGTCTGCACGTGTAGCCAGTCACCCAGGTAGGCATGGGCAGTTAACGCAGAGTCTTTTTTTAATGCCCCAAACTTAATGGCACTACCGAGGGGCTCTCGGCGAAGATTGATATTGCTTTTGGCGCGTAACGGAACGGGGATGCTGAACGATACCATCGCAAGACGCTGATCTGTCGCCTTGCGGGTGCGGTTATCTCTCACCATTCCAATAAATTCCCGTGTCTGAGCGGCATGGTCCATAGCAATACCATAGTTTCCTTTGGCGTAAGACGCCGTAGCGGCCCCAAGGAGACGTTGTGCCTGCAATATTTGTTCGGGCGCTGTGATCTGGGATGATTTTAAACTTGTCATAGCCACTTCTGCTTCCGCGATAGATGAAGCAGCGCCGGGCTGTGTGGCTAAACGCCGTAACCTAACCTGGTCGCGGGTTACTTGGCTAGTAGTTTCCTGTAACGCCTTGGCCTGATCCTGCTGACGAGCGTTCAAATTTCGGATCAACACCTCTTTTTCCGCCAACAACTGCTGTAAACGTTCAATTTCCCGTTGCTGCGCTTCGCAGGGTTCGTTCGGCGGCATTGGAGCCGCAACCGAAGTCGGTTTTAGGAGGGTGCATCCCGTAATGTTCAAGCCTGATAGGACTATAACTGTCCCGCATAGCATGCGTCTAATCCAAGTCTTAAATAAGACACATAGTTTGTCTGACTGCATCCAGAATCTTGTCACTTTGTCACCTCTACAGTGTGTGTTCGGAGCGTACCAAACGCATATTATCGGCCAAAACTACTTAATCTCAACGAAGATCCTACTATTATCACTACACTTCAGCGTTGAATCCGCCATTTCAATCGTGGTTTTTTGGTTGTACCAGTGTAGCGCACGAAAACGATAGTATTGTTATAATCACAAGCTTATTATCCTCCACTCTACTTGAAGGAATAGCATGGGATTTCTAGCAAATAAACGCATCTTGATTACGGGCATGATCAGTAATCGTTCCATCGCATATGGTGTCGCGCAAGCCATGTGGCGTGAAGGCGCAGAAATGGCATTTACCTATCAAGGTGAGCGCATACGTGACCGGGTGTGCGAACTGGCGAAAGAATTCAACAGCGACCTAATATTCTCGTGCGATGTAACGAGCGATGCTGAAATTGACCAGTTATTTGTTGATCTTGGCAAACATTGGGATAAATTCGACGGCTTCGTGCATGCAATCGCCTTTTCCCCACGCGAGGCACTAGCTGGTGATTTTCTTGATGGATTTAACCGCGAAGCTTTCCGAATTGCGCATGATATTAGTTCTTACAGTTTTCCGGCGATGGCTAAAGCCGCCCTACCCATGATGGAGGGCCGCACTGCCGCACTACTGACATTAAGCTACCTCGGCGCGGTGCGCACCATGCCACACTACAACGTGATGGGTCTAGCCAAAGCTAGCTTAGAAGCCAGTGTTCGTTATTTAGCAATGAACCTCGGCCAGAAGGGTATCCGTGTCAATGGCATTTCCGCAGGCCCGATCAAAACACTCGCTTCGGCAGGCATTGCCGACTTTAATAAGCTATTAAACTACAATGCAAAAAATGCTCCATTAAAACGTAACGTTACTACTGAAGAGGTAGGTAATGTTGCGGCGTTCTTGTGTAGCGATTTAGCCAGTGGCATCACCGGAGAAATCACCTATGTGGATGGTGGCTTTAACACTACAGCACTTGGCACAACAGAGCCTTAGCCTTGCTCTGTCATTAGACATATCTCCCCCTCCACACACGTACAACAAGGACATCGCTGAAGCACGCTGGCAATAACTTACGTATGAGAATCGTAGCGTTTGAATAGGAGCGATATTACTATCGGTGGTAGACTTGCCGGCGTAGCTTTTCTCCAAAAGCGACTATCCCCACCAGCCCGGTTGAGCTAAATGACATGAAGCCCAACATCTTGGTAACCTTGATCGCTCTGTCCTTGGTAAAGATCAATAAGGTTTGGAGCCTAACCGAAACGGCCTGTAATGTAATCTTCCGTTTCCTTGCGCTTAGGATTAGTAAACACCGTGCTGGTATCGCCAAATTCGATCAGGTCACCCAGATACATATAGGCGGTGTAGTCTGACACGCGCGCCGCCTGCTGCATATTGTGAGTGACGATGATAATGGTGAACTCTGCTTTCAGCTCATCGATCAGCTTTTCGATATGTGCAGTGGAAATCGGGTCTAGCGCAGAAGTAGGTTCGTCGAGTAATAATATTTGCGGTTTGACAGCGATCGCACGCGCAATGCACAAGCGCTGTTGCTGACCGCCGGAAAGTCCGGTGCCGCTCTGCTTCAGTTTATCTTTCGCCTCTGTCCAGAGCGCTGCTTTCCTCAATGCCCATTCCACGCGTTCGTCCATATCATGGCGGCTAAGGTTTTCATAAAGTTTCGCACCAAAAGCAATGTTGTCATAAATAGACATTGGGAACGGAGTAGGTTTCTGGAATACCATGCCAATCTTGGCACGGAGTGTGTTGAGATCCTGTTTTTTATCGAGAATATTTTCACCATCCAGCAAAACTTCACCGGTAGCTTTTTGCTTTGGGTAGAGTTCATACATGCGGTTGAAGGTGCGCAGCATGGTAGATTTGCCGCAGCCTGAGGGACCAATAAAGGCGGTCACCATTTTTTCCGGAATGGTCAGGTTGATGTCCTTAAGGGCGCGTTCCGCCCCGTAATAAAAATTTAGGTCGCGCACAACCAGCTTCGGATTAACCGTTTTTTCAACGTTCATCTGCCTGCATCCTTAATAAGTTGTTGATTTTTGGCGGAACAAGACTCGCGCCATTATATTGAGCGAGAGCACGCTGAAAGTAATGAGCAGCGCACCCGCCCAGGCGAGACTCTGCCAATCCTGGTAGGGACTCATGGCAAATTGGAAAATAACGACCGGCAGGTTGGCCATAGGCTGATTCATATCGCTGCTCCAAAATTGATTATTCAGCGAGGTAAACAAGAGCGGTGCTGTTTCCCCGCTAATGCGCGCCACTGCCAACAGCACCCCGGTAATAATGCCAGCCCGTGCCGCGCGCAACGTCACCAGGTTGATCACTTTCCATTGCGGTGCGCCCAGCGCTGCCGCCGCTTCGCGCAAGGTATTTGGCACCAGGCGCAACATATTTTCGGTGGTGCGGATGACGATCGGGATAACTAAAATGGATAATGCCAGCGCACCGGCCCAGCCGGAGAAGTGTCCAATCTTGATGACATACATTTCATAGATGAACAGACCAATCACGATAGAGGGGGCAGAAAGCAACACGTCATTAATAAAGCGCGTGGTCGGCGCCAACCAGCCACGCTGGCCAAATTCCGCCAGATAAGTTCCCGCCAGTATGCCGATAGGCGTACCTATCAGTGCGGCGAGAAAGGTCATCATCAGGCTGCCGGCAATGGCGTTGAGTAAACCGCCCGCGCTGTTGGGGGGTGGGGTCATCTGGGTAAGTACAGCCATAGACAATTGAGGTAGACCGTTTGCTAGCAGCGTCCATAAAATCCAACTCAACCAGATCAGGCCGAACAACATGGCCAGAGCCGAAATTCCCAGACCTATGGCATTAATCAGACGGCGGCGTGCATAGAGTGTCAGCATAATTAGGTCGTGGATCCTTCGCGTTTCGTCAGCATATACAGCATATAACGTGCCAGCGACAATACGATGAAAGTGATTAAGAACAAAATGAGTCCGAGCTCGACTAGCGCTGAGGTGTATAACTTGCCCACTGCCTCATTAAATTCATTAGCCAACGCAGAAGAAATGCTATTACCCGGCATCAGTAGCGAAGCGCTCAATTCATGTGCATTGCCAATAACAAAGGTAACCGCCATGGTTTCACCCAACGCACGCCCCAGGCCGAGCATAATGCCGCCAGCCACACCGATCTTGGTGTAGGGTAACACTACATGCCACATTACTTCCCAAGTGGTAGCACCCAAGCCATAGGCAGATTCTTTAAGCAGAGTGGGAACAACCTCAAATACATCGCGCATCACCGAGGCAATAAATGGAATGACCATAATAGCCAGAATGATGCCTGCGGTGAATACACCTATGCCCATGGGAATGCCCTGAAACAAAGGTCCCAACATTGGAAGCGGACCCAATTTTTCAATGAGCCAAGGCTGGACATGGTCAGCAAACAGCGGCGCAAATACGAATAAACCCCACATGCCGTAAATAATGCTAGGGATACCAGCCAGCAGTTCGATGGCGATGCCCAGTGGACGGCGTAGCCAGCGCGGCGATAGTTCAGTGAGAAAAAGCGCGATGCCAAAACTAACCGGGATGGCGATCAGCAATGCGATGGCAGAGGTTACCAACGTGCCAACTATCGGAACGAGCGCGCCAAACTCATCCGTGACCGGATTCCATTCCGCGCTAGCTAAAAACCGAAAACCGAATGCCTTAATGGAGGGTAGACTGCCGATTATCAACGAAACCATTATGGCAACGAGTAGCACGAGCACTGCAAATGCAGACAAGCGAGTAATATTGCGGAACAGAATGTCCAACAAATTATGGCGCTTCATATGTACTTCACGTAAAAACGTCGGCATGATTTTTTAAAAGTACTCAAAATTTGAGGGAGCCCGGCTCCCTCAAATTGTATCCAGCAAGAATTATATCTTGCAAACACGCGCTGCCAGAGCGCTTAAATGGACTACTATTTCCAGAATGTCTTGCCCTTATTATCCTTAATCTGTGCTTTCCAGGCGGCACGCACCAATTGCTGAACTTTTTCCGGCATGGGTACATAATCCAGAGCCTCGGCCATTTTGCCGCCACTGCCATAAGCCCAGTCGAAGAACTTTAGTACCTCTTTAGCTGTTTCAGGTTTATCTTGCGTCTTGTGCATCAAAATGAAAGTGGCACCGGTAATAGGCCAGCTTTCTTTGCCTGGTTCGTTGGTCAACAACTCATAAAAACCTGGAGCTTTTTCCCAGTCAGCGTTGGCAGCGGCAGCCTTGAACGAGGTGTCATCTGGTTTGACAAACTGACCGTCATGATTCTTTAGTTGTGCGTAAGTCATTTTATTCTGCAAAGCGTAAGCATATTCCACATACCCAATGGAATTTTTTATGCGCTGCACATAAGATGCCACGCCTTCATTGCCTTTGCCGCCAGTGCCCGCTTTCCAGGAGACTGCAGTACCTTCGCCGACCGCCGATTTCCATTCTGGGCTAACCTTGGACAGATAGTTGGTGAAAATGAAGGTGGTACCGGAACCATCGGAGCGATGTACTACGGTGATGGTTTCATTGGGCAATTTAGTGCCCACATTCAGCGCCATTAGTGCGGGGTCGTTCCACTTGGTGATCTTGCCGAGGAAAATATCGGCCAGCACCTTGCCATCCAGTTTGAGCTGCCCGGCTGCAATTCCGGTTACATTGATGACAGGCACCACACCACCCATCACTGCCGGAAATTGCATCAGTCCGTTCTTTTCCAGCTCTTCGGGTTTCAACGGCATATCTGAAGCACCAAAATCTACAGTTTTAGCGATAATTTGTTTGATGCCCCCGCCAGAGCCGATAGATTGGTAGTTCAGGTTGATACCGGTTTGGGTTTTATACGTATCTGCCCACTTGGCGTAAATTGGATAGGGGAAGGTGGCGCCTGCACCAGTAAGGTTAATGGCCGAAGCATTAACTGCTAACGACAAAGAGGCGGCAAGCCCAAATATACATAAAAAACGATTTAGTCTGGTCATATTTTCTCCAAAAATTAATTCACTACAGAGCAACTTCCCTAACTATAGCCATTTTTTATTACATAATTATTACACAGACTAGCAACCTGTCGGGTATCCCCTGAAATTCCCAAGGCTATATCTTTTGCACGGTCAATGTACCGTCACACCGGTTTTACACAGCTCAAAGAAATCAGAACTTTTATGGCCGTTATTTCAAAAGCACACCGCTAGCTGCTTCGACATCACGCACCGCTGACGCAGACAATAACAAATGATCGCCCACTATCTGAAAGAATACTTCGTCGCGCTTAACCATGCCCAACTCACTACGAGCACGCTCCTCTACGGCTTCAGTACCCTGCTTTAAATCGCGCACCTCAGCATCCAGCACCGCATTGCGTGTTTGAGTTTTTTGATTGATATGTTTCTGTTCCTCAACTTGGCGATCAAGATCCCAAACCTTCAACCAACCACCCTTCCCAAACCACAGCGGATACTGCACTAGCAGTAGCAACGATATCAATACCAGAGAGAGCCAGCGCATCTATATAAATTAAAATCAAGCGCAAGACTATGCCAATTGGTGGTATGCATCTCGTCCAGGATAATATGCGCTATCGCCCATGTCTTCTTCAATGCGTAGCAGCTGGTTATACTTCGCCATGCGATCGGAGCGTGAGAGTGAGCCGGTTTTTATTTGCAGGGCGTTGGTACCCACGGCAATATCGGCAATCATAGTGTCTTCAGTCTCACCGGAGCGGTGCGAGATTACTGCGGTATAGCCAGCGCACTTAGCCATCTCAATGGCAGCGAAAGTTTCAGTCAGCGTGCCGATCTGGTTAATTTTAATCAGGATAGAATTAGCCAAGCCCTGACGAATTCCTTCGCGCAGTATCTTGGTATTAGTTACGAAGACGTCATCACCTACCAGTTGCACATTTTTACCTAAACGTTGGGTCAGCAGCTTCCAGCCAGTCCAATCATGCTCACTCATACCATCTTCTATGCTAATTAACGGATATTTGTCGACCCAATTGGCAAGATAATCAACAAACTGTGCGGATGTCAATTTAATACCTTCTGATTCCAAATGATACAAACCGTCCTTGTAAAACTCAGAACTAGCGCAATCCACACCGATAGCCACATCCATACCGGGCACATAACCTGCTGCCTCTATCCCTTCGGTAATCAACTGTAATGCAGCTTCATTATTCGGTAGGTTGGGGGCGAAACCACCTTCGTCACCAACGGTAGTCGGCATCCCCTTATTGTCGATCAACCCCTTTAGCGCGTGAAATATTTCCGCACCGCAACGCAACGCTTCGCGGAAGCTGGCCGCACCAACCGGAATAATCATGAATTCCTGCATATCAATATTATTGTTAGCGTGTGCACCGCCGTTGATGATGTTCATCATGGGCACGGGCATTCCCATTCGCGCTGCGCCACCCAGATAACGGTACAACGGCAAACCGGATTCCTCCGCAGCGGCCTTGGCCACCGCCATGGATACCGCCAAAATGGCATTTGCACCGAGACGAGATTTATTTTCGGTACCATCCAGATCAATCATAGTCTGATCAATAAACGCCTGCTCGGCGGCATCCAAGCCAATGATAGCTTCGGCGATTTCGGTATTAACGTTCTCCACCGCTTTCAACACGCCCTTGCCATAGTATCGTTGTTTATCATCATCACGCAGTTCGACAGCTTCTCTGTCCCCGGTGGATGCTCCAGACGGCACCGCAGCACGCCCCATAATGCCTGATTCCAGCAACACATCTGCCTCGACCGTGGGATTGCCACGGGAATCCAAAATCTCACGCGCTATAACATCTACGATTGCACTCATAACTCATTCCTTAATTCACTAAACATTACTCAAATCCATATTTTCTTCGATAAAACCTTGTTTCTTGACTGTCTCGTCCAACATTTTCAAGGTATGCAGCAGTTCCTCCAGGTGTCCAAGCGGAAAAGCATTCGGCCCATCCGACAATGCCTGCGCCGGATTAGGATGCGTTTCCATAAACAGCCCGGAAATGCCAGCAGCTACTGCCGCTCGCGCCAACACTGGCACGAATTCGCGCTGCCCGCCGCTTACTGTGCCCTGACCGCCCGGCAACTGCACCGAGTGCGTGGCATCGAATACAACCGGACAACCGGTATTACGCATCACTGCTAAGGAACGCATGTCCGATACCAAATTATTATAACCAAATGAGGCGCCACGCTCACACACCATGACGTTGTCCAAACCGCTAGCCTCACGCGCCTTTACAACCACGTTTTGCATATCCCATGGCGATAGAAATTGCCCTTTCTTTATATTCACCGGCCGTCCAGCACTTGCAACGGCATGAATAAAGTCAGTCTGACGGCACAGGAAAGCAGGCGTCTGCAGAACATCAACCACTGCGGCAACCGACACGATTTCCTCAATACTGTGCACATCGGTTAATACCGGCACACCAATTTGAATCTTCACCTTGTCCAGAATTTTCAGGCCCGCATCCATTCCAAAACCACGAAAGGATTTGCCAGAACTGCGATTTGCCTTGTCGTAAGATGACTTGTAAATAAATGGAATACCCAGCCTCAGACAAATCTCCTTGATTTGCCCCGCTGTGTCCAGCGCCAATTGCTCAGACTCAATTACACAAGGTCCTGCAATCAGGAACAATGGCTTATTCAGCCCAACTTCAAAGTTACACAGTTTCATATGGCCGCTATTTTTTCTACAGGAAGCGCTGACTTATGGCATTCAATGGCCGCTTCAACAAACGCTTTAAACAGGGGGTGGCCTTCACGCGGAGTAGAAGTAAATTCAGGATGGAACTGTACGCCAATAAACCAAGGGTGCATAGTTTGCGGCAATTCCATGATCTCAGGTAAAGCCTCGCTCGGCGTGCGAGCAGAAATCACCAGACCAGTTTTCTCAAGCGCAGGCACATAGTAATTATTAACCTCATAACGATGACGGTGGCGTTCATTGACTTCAATGCCGTAGATAGTCGCAGCCAAGGTGTCAAGTTTGATCGGGCAGCGCTGCGCACCCAAGCGCATCGTACCACCAAGATCGGAATCAGTACTACGAATCTCGATCTTGCCATCGCTGTCGCGCCATTCGGTAATAAGTGCCACCACCGGATGTTCTGTTTCTGGATTGAATTCAGTGCTATTTGCATCCAGCATGCCTGCCACATGACGCGCATATTCAATCACTGCAAGTTGCATACCCAGACAAATACCAAGGTAGGGCAATTTATTTTCACGGGCATAGCGTATAGCGGCAATTTTTCCCTCGGTGCCACGCTTGCCGAAACCACCCGGAACTAAAATCGCATCGAGACTCTTCAGACCATCCGCACCACCGTTTTCGAGCACTTCTGAATCAATATACTCGATATTAACGCGCGTCGAAGTGTGTATGCCAGCATGGCGCAAAGCTTCGATGAGAGATTTATATGACTCAGTCAATTCAACATATTTACCAACCATGCCTATAGTAACTTCATGCTGTGGATGTTCTAATGCATGAACAAGCTTGGCCCAGACTGACAAATCAGCAGGAGGAAGATCAGACCACCCCAATTGTTCGCAGACGATACGATCCAGCCCCTGCTCATGCAACATCTGCGGAACTTTATAGATGCTGTCCACATCCCACATTGAAATCACAGCCTCTTCACGCACATTAGAAAACAATGAAATTTTGGCCCGCTCTTCGTTAGGAATCGGGCGATCTGCACGACATAGTAAAGCTGTTGGGAAAATACCAATCTCACGTAGTTTCTGTACACCATGCTGGGTCGGCTTGGTTTTCAATTCACCCGCACTGGCAATGTATGGCACCAACGTTAAATGTACATAAGCCGTATCACTACGGCCGTAGCGTAACCCCATTTGCCGGGCAGCTTCCAAAAATGGCAAAGATTCAATGTCCCCTACTGTTCCGCCAATTTCGACGATAGCCACATCAGCATTGCCATCATACGAAGCCGCCGCACCACGTTCAATGAATGCGTTAATTTCATTCGTTATGTGTGGGATGACCTGTACTGTCTTACCGAGATATTCGCCGCGACGTTCCTTGCGAATCACGCTGTCATATATCTGCCCAGTTGTAAAATTGTTAGCTTTGCGCATCTTGGCTGAAACGAAACGTTCGTAATGTCCGAGGTCCAAGTCAGTTTCCGCACCATCCTCTGTAACGAACACTTCACCGTGCTGGAATGGACTCATAGTACCTGGATCAACATTTATATAAGGATCCAGCTTAAGTAACGTTACCTTAAGGCCGCGCGATTCCAGAATTGCCGCAAGCGAAGCCGCGGCAATTCCTTTACCTAAAGAAGACACCACACCACCAGTAATAAAAATATATTTAATCATAGGGTGCGATGATACCGCAAAACCTTATTGCTCTCAAAACGGGAGTTATTTTAGCCATAAAACAAAAACCCTCTCACGGTGGAGAGGGTTTTTGTTTTATAAGGAGTCTGACGATGACCTACTTTCACATACG
>QFXI01000011.1 GCA_003402315.1 Candidatus Nitrotoga sp. LAW
AATCGGCGGTCTGGGTTGTTTCCCTTTCGACACCGGACGTTAGCACCCGATGTCTGTCTCCCATGCTCGCACTTCTCGGTATTCGGAGTTTGCAATGGTTTGGTAATCAGCAATAGACCCCTAGCCATGACAGTGCTCTACCCCCGAGAGTGATACATGAGGCACTACCTAAATAGTTTTCGGAGAGAACCAGCTATTTCCAAGTTTGTTTAGCCTTTCACCCCTATCCACAGCTCATCCCCTAATTTTTCAACATTAGTGGGTTCGGACCTCCAGTGAGTGTTACCTCACCTTCATCCTGGCCATGGATAGATCACTTGGTTTCGGGTCTACACCCAGCAACTATCGCCCTTATCAGACTCGCTTTCGCTGCGCCTCCCCTATTCGGTTAAGCTCGCTACTGAATGTAAGTCGCTGACCCATTATACAAAAGGTACGCAGTCACGGAACAAGTCCGCTCCCACTGTTTGTATGCATGCGGTTTCAGGATCTATTTCACTCCCCTCCCGGGGTTCTTTTCGCCTTTCCCTCACGGTACTGGTTCACTATCGGTCGATTACGAGTATTTAGCCTTGGAGGATGGTCCCCCCATATTCAGACAGGATTTCTCGTGTCCCGCCCTACTTGTTCCAACCCTATTTCCACTCCTGAATTTTCGCGTACGGGGCTATCACCCACTATGGCCAGACTTTCCAGACTGTTCCACTAATTCAGAAGCTAAAGGTTGCAGGCTCCTCCGATTTCGCTCGCCACTACTCTCGGAATCTCGGTTGATTTCTTTTCCTCCGGCTACTTAGATGTTTCAGTTCACCGGGTTCGCTCTACCTGACCTATGTATTCAGTCAGGAGTGACCCTTGCGGGCCGGGTTTCCCCATTCAGATATCTACGGATCAAAGCTTTATTGCCAGCTCCCCGTAGCTTTTCGCAGGCTTACACGTCTTTCGTCGCCTGTAATCGCCAAGGCATCCACCACATGCACTTATTCACTTGACCCTATAACATTAAACCCTCAGCTTTTTAAAGACGAAGATTTTTGTTACAAGATTTTTTTTGCGTTTGTGACCGCTTCCATCCGACTTGAATGGTTACGGCTTGATACAATCAAAACCCATGTTTTTCATGCACGCGTATTAATTAGGTTCTCCCATTAACACTTGTGCGTGAATCACTTTCTTACTTCTTCCAGATTTTTAAAGAACCACTATTAGCAAAAGCCAATATCAAAACAAATAGCTTGGATATAGGTTCTTACCTTGAACATAATAAAAGTAATGGTAAATGGTGGAGGATGACGGGATCGAACCGACGACCCCCTGCTTGCAAAGCAGGTGCTCTCCCAGCTGAGCTAATCCCCCATGCTTGGTGGGTCTGGGTGGACTTGAACCACCGACCCCACGCTTATCAAGCGTGTGCTCTAACCAACTGAGCTACAGACCCTATTAAGCGTGAGAAGCGAGAGGTCCGGCATGAGAATAACCCCAGTCCTACTCCAGCCACCTCACTACTTTAGTTTAGACAACCGATGAGTGTGGATACGTACGCCAAGGCTTCTCTAGAAAGGAGGTGATCCAGCCGCACCTTCCGATACGGCTACCTTGTTACGACTTCACCCCAGTCACGAACCCTACCGTGGCAACCGCTCTCCTTGCGGTTAAGCTAGCTGCTTCTGGTAGAACCCGCTCCCATGGTGTGACGGGCGGTGTGTACAAGACCCGGGAACGTATTCACCGCGACATGCTGATCCGCGATTACTAGCGATTCCGACTTCATGGAGTCGAGTTGCAGACTCCAATCCGGACTACGATCGGCTTTCTGAGATTAGCTCCCCCTCGCGGGTTGGCAACCCTCTGTACCGACCATTGTATTACGTGTGAAGCCCTACCCATAAGGGCCATGAGGACTTGACGTCATCCCCACCTTCCTCCGGTTTGTCACCGGCAGTCTCATTAAAGTGCCCAACTAAATGATGGCAATTAATGACAAGGGTTGCGCTCGTTGCGGGACTTAACCCAACATCTCACGACACGAGCTGACGACAGCCATGCAGCACCTGTGTCCAGGTTCCCTTTCGGGCACCAAGCCATCTCTGGCAAGTTCCTGGCATGTCAAGGGTAGGTAAGGTTTTTCGCGTTGCATCGAATTAATCCACATAATCCACCGCTTGTGCGGGTCCCCGTCAATTCCTTTGAGTTTTAATCTTGCGACCGTACTCCCCAGGCGGTCAACTTCACGCGTTAGCTGCGGTACTAAGGAAGTCTCCTCCCCCAACACCTAGTTGACATCGTTTAGGGCGTGGACTACCAGGGTATCTAATCCTGTTTGCTCCCCACGCTTTCGTGCATGAGCGTCAGTATCGACCCAGGGGGCTGCCTTCGCCATCGGTATTCCTCCACATATCTACGCATTTCACTGCTACACGTGGAATTCTACCCCCCTCTGCCGTACTCTAGCCTTGCAGTTACAAATGCAGTTCCCAGGTTAAGCCCGGGGATTTCACATCTGTCTTACAAAACCGCCTGCGCACGCTTTACGCCCAGTAATTCCGATTAACGCTCGCACCCTACGTATTACCGCGGCTGCTGGCACGTAGTTAGCCGGTGCTTCTTCTTCCGGTACCGTCATCCACACAGGGTATTAACCCGTGCGTTTTCTTTCCGGCTGAAAGAGCTTTACAACCCGAAGGCCTTCTTCACTCACGCGGCATGGCTGGATCAGGCTTGCGCCCATTGTCCAAAATTCCCCACTGCTGCCTCCCGTAGGAGTCTGGACCGTGTCTCAGTTCCAGTGTGGCTGGTCGTCCTCTCAGACCAGCTACGGATCGTCGCCTAGGTGAGCCTTTACCTCACCTACTAGCTAATCCGATATCGGCCGCTCCGAAAACGCGAGGTTCTTGCGAATCCCCCGCTTTCCCCCTTAGGGCATATGCGGTATTAGCGCAACTTTCGCTACGTTATCCCCCATTTCCGGGTACGTTCCGATATATTACTCACCCGTTCGCCACTCGCCACCAGGGTTGCCCCCGTGCTGCCGTTCGACTTGCATGTGTAAAGCATGCCGCCAGCGTTCAATCTGAGCCAGGATCAAACTCTTCAGTTCAATCTCTATGCTTATTTGATCTGCCCTCGCAGGCAAATCGATCTCACTCAAAGCGAATCAATATTTCATTTTTTCAACTTCATGTGAGGCACTGCTTTTATGTCTTGAGCATGACAATCACGCAAACTAATTCGCTTGATCATCAATGCCTTAACGCATGTACCCACACTCGTCGGTTGTCTGTAAACTTTTAAAGAACGGGCTGCCACAGCAGCGAGAGGGGCGCATTATACAGAGCAAATATCGATGGTCAAGCATTTTATTTGTGAAACGTGTAAATATGTCTCCTGGACTTGTAGCGCATAACTTAACACTTGCCTAATTTAAGGCCTGGTAGCGGTAATGGTACCCAGCGAGCTAACAGAGTAATTTGCCTTTATTGCCCAATAAACATAGTAATTAATCTAAGCGAACCTACATTCTCTGCCGACTGTAGAATATCCCGATATATTCGGTGATTTCCTACATTGCATGTGATCGGGCGCAGTCGCATCGATGTAGATCAACCCATTTTTGCACACCCCCAAAAAATTTTCCGTCAGCGCATTGAGCTCCTGGTATTACCCACCGATCTCAGAAACTTACACTATTAACATTTGCATGACGGCAATAAGCAACGCATTTTACGTGCTCCTACGTTTTCGCATGCCCATTGCTTAAATTGCACGTAGTGTGGCATTCGTGCCACAATCCTGCGCCTGTGACAACACTCCTGAATTCTTGATCATAATCTATCCAAACATCATGACTACCGAACCAACCACACCTCAGCAAGATGAAAATCAAATTATTACCGAACGCCGCGCCAAGCTCGCCACACTTCGCAAAGAAAGCGTAGCTTTCCCGAATGATTTTGAACGAAAAAATCTGGCCGGTGATTTACATGCTGCTTACGGTGCAATGAGCCACGACGAACTGGAAACAGCGCAAGTCAGTGTGACTGTAGCCGGGCGCATGATGTTGAAGCGCGTGATGGGCAAAGCCAGCTTTGCCACCTTGCATGACATGAGCGGACGCATCCAGCTATTCATTAACAATAGCGATACCGGCGAAGTAGCGCATGATGCATTTAAGCACTACGATCTGGGCGATATTCTTGGTGCAACAGGTGTACTGTTTAAAACCAAGACCGGCGAACTTTCTGTGCGTGTAACTGGGCTGCGCCTGTTGACTAAAGCACTACGTCCGCTACCGGAAAAATTTCACGGTCTGATCGACCAAGAACAAAAATACCGCCAACGGCATGTGGATCTCATCACCAATGAGGACACCCGCAATACATTTATCATCCGCTCCAAGGTAATCCAGGCTATACGGGAATTTTTCATACGCCACGATTACCTCGAAGTCGAGACGCCTATGATGCATCCCATCCCGGGAGGTGCATCAGCCAAGCCCTTTACCACGCATCACAATGCCTTGGACATGCAGCTGTATCTGCGCATTGCCCCGGAGCTGTACCTTAAGCGGCTGGTAGTGGGCGGCTTTGAGAAGGTATTCGAAATCAACCGCAACTTTCGCAATGAGGGGCTTTCTACGCGACATAACCCCGAATTCACCATGATCGAATTTTATGAAGCCTATCGGGATTACCGTTATCTGATGGACTTTACCGAGAAGCTGTTTAGCGAAGTGGCGCGCAAGGTGCTGGGCACCACTGTATTCTCTTATCAGGGACGTGAGCTTGACTTGGGGCAACCGTTCCATCGCCTAACCATTGCACAGGCAATCCAGAAATATCATCCGCAGTTTTCTAACGAGCAGTTGAACGACCGCAATTTTCTCATCAACGAATTACAAGACCTGAAGGCTAAATACAGGGCGGAAGATGGTGTGGGCGGACTACAACTTTCACTGTTTGAAGAGCTGACTGAGCATCAGTTATTCGAACCAACTTTCATCATTGACTACCCTGCAGAAGCTTCGCCACTGGCGCGCCGCAGCGATACGCGCCCGGAAATTACCGAGCGCTTTGAACTATTTATGGTTGGACGCGAAATCGCCAATGGCTTCTCCGAGTTGAATGACCCGGAAGACCAGGAAGCGCGCTTTGATTCACAGGTAACGGCCAGGGAGGCAGGTGACGAAGAAGCCATGTTCAAGGACAGCGATTACATTCGCGCGCTGGAATATGGCCTGCCGCCCACCGCCGGGGAAGGCATCGGTATAGACCGGCTGGTGATGCTGCTCACCAATAGCCCAAGCATTCGTGATGTAATTTTATTTCCGCAAATGCGGCCCGAAAAATAACAAAATAACCAAACGCTTATCGGTACATTTTGATGGGTACTTCCTGTTGCACGAAGAGCCATGAACGAGTAGTCATATAATTGTGGCAGCCCCATGATGGCTGATATAGCTTGCCGATGATTACACTGAACTAAGTCATAAGTATCATTTTTACTTTCAACAGCTCAGCGCATGCTTGGCGTTGCGTTGCTGTATAAAATTAGTTCTGGTTCAACTAGACGATAAGGATGGATACAAGAGGTTTCCCCGTTTCGTTCCTGGCATCGTTGCTTCTGGCGGGCTGTACCATGATGCCTGCATATGAAAAACCCCTGCCACCCATCGCTTCAACTTTCCCGCGTTCTGCCCCGGGAGGGGTGGCAGGCGTTACGGTGGCCAACACCAGTTGGGAGTCTTACTTTGGCGATAAACAACTCCGGGGGTTGATTGCAAGGGCGCTCGGTAACAACCGTGAACTTTTGCTGGCCGTGAGTCGTGTAGAAGAAGTACGATCCCTCTATGGCATTCAACACTCGAATCTGCTGCCCAACATCAGCGGAAACGCTTCCGCCAGTCGGTTCCAGCTTCCGGCTGATGTATTGCCTATCCAGCCCGGCACGGCGAACTCGTTCCTGTTGAATCAGTACCAGCTATCGTTTGCTTTAAGCACGTGGGAACTTGATTTCTGGGGCCGCTTGCGCAGTTTGGACACTGCGGCCTTGGAAACTTACCTGGCCACTGACGAAGCGCGTCATGCCGTCCAGGCTACGGTGATAGCGCAAGTCTCGAACAGTTACCTCATCGAATGCGAATTGGACGAACGCATCGACCTCGCCATGCGAGCCTTTAAGACGCGGCAGAAATCATTGCGAATTGCACAGAGGCGTTTCGAGGTTGGCACTGCTGCTAAGTTGGATGCTGTCCAGGCCGAGATTCTTCTGAGTCAGGCTCAGGCTGAATTGGCAGTATTGCACCGCTTGCGTGAACAAAATCATAATGGACTGGAGTTGCTGGTTGGCGGTTCGGTGTCGACAGTTCACCGTTCGCTTAGCAGTATCGAGGCCGGGTTTGTGCGCAGTCTCGATGCAGGTCTGCCTTCCGACCTGCTGGTTCAGCGTCCTGATTTGCGGGCAGCCGAACGGCGCCTTATGGCGGCCAATGCCAACATCGGTGCCGCCCGAGCAGCGTTTTTCCCTCGTATCACACTCACCGGCTCGCTGGGCATTACCAGCCGCGAACTGGACGGCCTGTTTTCAGGAGCCGGCGGTGCCTGGAGTTTCATGCCCAGCATCAATCTTCCTTTGTTTGACGGCGGCCGCAACCGGGCCAACCTCGATTTGTCGTACGCGCGGCGCAACTCTGCGGTGGCCGAGTACGAGCGTAGCGTGCAGAATGCCTTTCGCGAAGTAGCCGATGTGCTGGCCGAGCGACATTGGCTGACCGAACAGATCCAGGCGCAACAGGTCACTCTTAAGGCTCAGCGTGAAAGAAGCCGTCTCGCTGCTTTGCGCTATCAGCATGGCTCCACCAATTATCTGGAGGTGCTGGATGCCGAGCGCTCGCTATTTGCCGTTGAACAGGTGCTGGTGATTGCCCGACGTTCCTACCTCGCCAGTGGGGTCATGCTGTTCGCGGCATTGGGTGGTGGAGGCGGTACGACTGACGGGGAAGTAAAACCGGTGAAGTTGAAATGATGAGGAATCTGAACAAGAAGTGGCTCCTGCGGATCTTGGCTGTGATCATCATTGTGATCCTGGCTGGGCTACTGGCGCGACAATTCCTAGGCAAGGACAAGAACCTCGATGCTATCGCCAGCGGGAACGGGCGTATCGAGGCCACCGAGATCGACGTAGCAGCGCGTTCCTCCGGCCGCATCAAGGATATCCTGGTGGACGAAGGTGATTTTGTGAAAGCCGGGCAAGTTCTGGCACATATTGACTCGGACTCGCTCAACGCGCAACTACGTCAGGCCGAGGCGCAGGCACAACAGGCACATAACGCCATTTTGACTGCGCGCAGCCAGCTTGCGCAACGCCAGGCTGAACGCGCGGCGATGCTGGCTGTGGTAGTGCAGCGTGAGGCAGAACGCGCGGCAGCGCGCAGCCGTGCCGCGCGATCATCGACGCTTGCTAAAGAAGGCGGTACCTCGCGCCAGGAGGCTGATGATGACCGTACCCAATTGCGCAGTGCCGAAGCTGCCATTACGGCAGCCAAGGCTCAGGTGGCCGCCGCCGATGCGGCGATCGACACGGGACGTGCACAGGTGCTTGGCGCGCAATCTGCAGCTGAGGCAGCCGATGCGACCATCGAACGCATCCGCGTCGATATCGCCGACAATGATCTTAAGGCTCCGCGCGATGGAAGGATCCAGTTTCGCGTAGCTCAGCCCGGCGAGGTGGTTGGCGCCGGAGGCAAGGTGCTCAACCTGTTAGACCTTGGGGATGTGTACATGAATTTTTTCTTGCCGGAGACACTCGCCGGCAAGGTGGCGTTTGGTAGCGAGGTGCGCATCGTGCTTGACGCCGCGCCCGGCTATGTCATTCCAGCCAAGGTTTCGTTTGTTGCCAGCGCTGCACAGTTCACTCCGAAAACAGTGGAAACCGCAAGCGAGCGACAAAAGCTGATGTTCCGGGTGAAAGCCAAGATCGCCCCCAGCTTGTTGAAAAAACACATAAACCAGGTCAAGACTGGCCTGCCTGGTGTGGCTTGGATTAAACTGGATCAGCAAGCTAAATGGCCCAAGGAACTGACAACCCGGGTCCTGGAATGAACTCCGCCGCCGGCAGCGTGCTTGTCGCCCGCCTTGTCGGCGTCAGCCTAAGCTACGGCAAGACGCTGGCGCTGGACGCGATTGACTTGGATATCCCCGCCGGCTGCTTGGTCGGCCTGATCGGCCCAGACGGCGTCGGAAAGTCCAGCCTGATGTCGCTGGTAGCGGGCGCGCGCGCGGTACAACAGGGCCTAGTGGAGGCACTCGGGGGGGATATGGCCAGTGTGCGCCACCGCAACGAAGTTTGCCCGAATATTGCCTACATGCCGCAGGGGCTTGGCAAAAATCTGTATCCGACCCTGTCCATAGAGGAAAACCTGCAGTTTTTCGGCCGCCTTTTCGGCCACGGTGCTGCCGAACGGAGGCGCCGTATCGATGAGCTCACCACCAGCACGGGCTTGTCTCCATTTCTCAGTCGCCCGGTAGGAAAACTTTCCGGCGGCATGAAACAAAAACTGGGCATGTGCTGTGCGCTGATCCACGATCCAGAACTACTAATTCTAGACGAGCCGACCACTGGCGTCGATCCGCTGGCGCGCAAACAATTCTGGGATCTGATCACACGCGTTCGCAACCACCGTCCAGATATGAGCGTGATCGTATCCACAGCATACATGGACGAGGCCGATCGGTTTGACTGGCTGGTGGCGATGGATGCAGGCAGGATCCTGGCCACCGGCACGCCGCGCGAATTGCACGAGCAGACCGGGACTGCATCTCTGGAAGCGGCTTTCATTGCGCTGCTGCCGGAAGAGCAGAAGCGTGGCCACCGCGCTGTCGTTGTTCCGCCCTTCGCTGCCGGTGAAGACCACAAGATCGCCATTGAGGCACGCGATTTGACCATGATATTTGGCGATTTTATGGCGGTTGATCATGTCAACTTCCGCATCCGCCGCGGCGAGATTTTTGGCTTCATCGGCTCCAACGGTTGCGGCAAATCTACCACCATGAAGATGCTTACCGGTCTGCTACCGGCCAGCGATGGCCAAGCCTGGCTTTTCGGTCACGAAGTGGATTCTCATGATATCGCTACGCGACGGCGGGTTGGCTATATGTCCCAATCCTTTTCGCTGTACTCGGAACTCACTGTACGCCAGAACCTGGTGCTCCATGCGCGCTTGTTCAATATGCCTGAGGTGGAGATTCCGCCACGGGTCGAAGAGATGCTGTTTCGATTTGGCCTCGGCGAAGTGCCCGACGCATTGCCGAACAGTTTACCGCTGGGGATCCGCCAGCGCTTGTCGCTGGCGGTAGCAATGGTGCACAAGCCAGAATTGTTGATCCTCGACGAACCGACCTCAGGTGTTGACCCGATTGCGCGGGACAATTTCTGGCAGTTGATGATCGACCTTGCTCGCAAGGACAAGATCACGATCTTCATTTCGACCCACTTTATGAATGAGGCTGAGCGCTGTGACCGTATTTCGCTGATGCATGCTGGGAAAGTTATGGTCAGCGATGCGCCGTCCGAACTGTTAAATAAAGGCGGAGCAGCCACACTGGAACAGGTATTCATCGACTATCTGGAAGAAGCCGGTGCGGCGGTTATCCTGCCCGCTGGCGCTCCTCCGTCCACTCCTATTCTTCCCGCCGCCGCTCCCAGCATGGGGTGGCAGTCCAGATTGCGCCGCTGTTTCAGTGCGTCCCGCGCATTCAGCTACACACTGCGCGAAGCGCTGGAACTACGCCGCGACCCGGTGCGCGGGGCGATGGCGCTGATCGGCTGCCTGACCCTGATGTTTTTCATCGGCTATGGCATCAATATGGACGTGAATGATCTCAGCTACGCCGTGCTCGATCGTGACCAGACCACGCTCAGTCACAACTACGCTTTGAACCTCTCTGGATCGGGCTATTTTGTCGAGCATCCGCCAATAACAAGCTACGCCGACTTGGACCGGCGCATGCGCAACGGCGAACTGTCACTTGCCATTGAAATTCCGCCCGGCTTTGCTCGCGACGTCCAGCGCAGCAACCCGGTCCAGATTGGTGCCTGGATCGATGGTGCGATGACAATGCGGGCTGAAATCGTGCAGGGCTACGTGCAAGGCATGCATCAAAGCTGGCTGATCGACATGGCGAAGACCCGGCTCGGCCAGGACGCGGCTACCGGTTCGGCTATCATTGAAACGCGATTTCGTTATAACCCGGACATGATGAGTCTGCCGGCGATGGTTCCAGCGGTTATTCCTATCCTTATGCTGATGATTCCGTGCATGCTGACAGCGCTGTCAGTAGTACGCGAGAAAGAGCTGGGTTCGATCATCAATTTCTATGTCACCCCAGTTACCCGTACCGAGTTCCTGCTTGGCAAGCAGCTTCCTTACATTGTGTTGTCAATGCTGAATTTCCTGCTGATGTCTGTACTTGCCATCACAATATTCGGTGTGCCTATCACCGGCAGTTTTGCCACCCTTGCGCTGGCAGCCCTAATTTTCAGTATTTTTTCGACAGGCTTTGGCCTGTTCGCTTCCATTTTTACCCGCAGCCAGATTGCGGCGATATTCGCGACCATGCTCGGCACTATGCTTCCGGCAATTCAATTTTCAGGCCTGCTCAACCCGGTTTCCTCGCTGGAAGGTGCCGGGAAAATCATCGGGCAGATCTATCCGGCATCGCATTTCCTCATAATTAGCCGTGGAATTTTCAGCAAGGCTCTGGATTTGTCGGATCTGGTCGCATACTTCTGGCCTATGTTGCTGGCCGCTCTGGGAATTGTAGGTCTATCAATCTCCCTGCTGAAAAAGCAAGACAGCTGACGATGAGCCATACTTCCAATATCTATCAACTCGGTGTCAAGGAGCTGTGGAGTTTGCGGCGTGATTCGATCATGCTGATACTGATTGCCTATACTTTTACCGTGGCGATTTATATCGCCGCTACCGCAATGCCGGATTCCCTGCACAAGGCTGTGATCGCAATCGTGGATGAAGACGGGTCACCCCTTTCTGCGCGCATAACCTCGGCTTTTTATCCTCCACACTTCATGTCACCGATCATGGTGTCGCTGAAGGAGGTCGATCCGGGATTGGACGCTGGCAAATTTACGTTCGCGCTCGACATTCCTCCGGAATTTCAGCGCGATGTGATAGCCGGAAAGTCCCCGACTATCCAGCTGAACGTGGATGCCACGCGCATGAGCCAATCTTTCACCGGCAGCAGCTACATCCAGCAGATTGTATTGGGTGAAGTCAATGAATTTGTTCAGCGTTATCGTGGTAGTACTACACCGCCAGTTGAGTTGGCAATGCGAGTACGTTTCAATCCCTCTCTGGCACCAGCCTGGTTCGGTTCGCTAATGGAGCTCGTCGGTCACATTACCATGTTATCAGTCATTCTGACCGGCACCGCCCTGATCCGTGAACGCGAGCACGGTACGATCGAGCACCTGCTGGTAATGCCGGTGACAGCCAGCGAGATCATGCTGTCCAAAGTCTGGTCTATGGGGGTGGTAGTCTTGCTGGCAACGGCTTTTTCGCTGTCCTTTATCATACAGGGCCTATTGCAGGTGCCGATTGAAGGCTCGATAGCACTGTTCCTCTTTTGTGCCACATTACATCTATTTGCCACCACATCAATGGGCATCTTCATGGCAACACTCGCGCGCACCATGCCTCAGTTTGGTCTTTTGGTGGTACTAGTACTGCTACCGATGGAAGTGCTGTCTGGAGGATCAACCCCACGCGAAAGCATGCCTGAACTCGCGCAAAATATAATGCTGGTTACGCCAACCACGCACTTTGTTTCTCTCGCTCAAGCCATTCTCTTCCGTGGAGCCGGATTCGAAATAGTATGGCCGCAAATGCTTACATTAGTCGTGATCGGAAGTGTCCTGTTTGTTCTGTCTCTGCGTCGATTCCGTAAATCTCTCAGCAGCCTAGCTTGAAATACTTTCACTAGCGTAGTGTATTGTACTGTCTGCGCCGCATAGAGATGGACTCTACCAAAAAACAGAGAGACATCTCTTAGGAATTAGAATGAGTGCATAAGCTTCGTTTTATTGCGGCAAATACATGAAAATGTTTACCTTGGTCAGCGTGCCGGTTATATCGCCATGCAACAGGCCTCCGCTGTGACTAAGAAGTCGGTGGCGAAGTTTGTGCAATACCATCTCCCGCCTGGCCAACTGGTGCGCAGTGATGCGCTGGCTTCGTTAGTGGAGATCGGCAAAACCCAGCACCATGCCGCACGGGTGACCCCATCCGACAAAGCCGGAAAATGGCTGCCCTGGGTGCATATCGCCATCGGCAACCTCAAAGCATTTCTGCTAGGAACCTATCACGGGGTATCGTCCAAGTATTTGCAAGAGTATCTCAATAAGTTCTATTATCGATTCAACCAGCATACGTGGGAAGCAAAATTGCCATTACGTTTGCTCAACGCTTGCCTGACGCTGGCTCAAGTTACACTGAAAATAGTTTAGAGGCATATAAAAAAGCTTCACCTTGGTGTAGCACTTCCAGAAATCGGAAGTAACAAAAAACCATGGCCTGCCTCCTATTTTTCCTCTGTAGCTTGAATTATTTTTACTAACGTAAATAGATACTTACTTAACCGGCGCCATCAAGTGCTGGTAAGGCGTGTCTGGAAACATTACGTAGGGAAGCGAAGTGTCGGGGTCGGCATTCTTTGGATATGTATCGTAGAAGCTGGCATCAGCGCCGACGATCATCACGTGAGGCCCGGTCTTGATCCAATGATTTTTGGCATCGGGCTTGGTCGCAAAGGGATCGGTATTACTGGCATCTGTTCCACCAGAGAGCATGTACATAAAACCAACTTTCCCTGGAGTGGGGTTCGTATGCGCGATCCACGCATAGACCCATTCCATAGCGTTCTTATCCATGCACATAGGGTCGGGCCCGGGAGTCGCTGGATTGTCCGGCATGCAGGTAAAACCATTTGTTCCTTGGCGCACGGTGCGCATTTTGCCGTCTGCCTCCATAGCCACGATGGTTGCTCCCTTCGCAACCTTGGCTGGCGCCGCGGACATCGCGCTTGCGATCATTTTTTTATCGCTGGCCGACACCTTCGCGCCTGCGGCATAGGCATTCATTGTCAATACAGACAATACTGCGATCCCCATCATGCCACTTACGATTTTATTCAGTTGATACATTTTGGTCTCCTTAGGATGATTACGGAAAAACAGGGGCAGCCCACGGTTTTATCAAGTAGTAAATATCAAGTGCTCATAGGACATTTCCCCGTTTGGTGAACATCAGAAGAATTAATACTACTTGCCTGAAACGAAAATGGAATAAGCAATTTCCTTATTTTTGATATGAACACTTTAAAAATTTCCCACTTTTCTCCCCAGTTTTGCAGCATGGTGAGTTATTCTCAAGAAGAATGGCAACATCCTCCCTATGAATATCGAACACAATGTCAGCGCGCCACCCAACCTGAATTTCGACATGTAGACCTGCACGAACAAACTTACGGAAATAAGTAGTCCTTTGGTAAAACTGAACGCCGAGTAGAGCGGAATGCATTTCGTCCTGATGCGGTACGGGTGCATGCCCAGAAGGAAAGGAAAGAGCGACACCGGGGTTAAGCCCATTGATGTGATACTCGTGGTCAAGATGCTAATTCTCCAGCATCTCTACAACTTTACTGACGAAAAAATTGAAAACCAGGTTCGAGCCCGGTTCCCATTTATGCATTTTATGCAGCTGCAACTGGAAGACCGGTACCTGACGCCAAGACGGCCTGGTTACTCCAGAAACGACTCAAAGACCTGAAGCTGGTCGAAGTGTTGTTTGACCGGTTTCACGAGCAACTAGCGGCTCATGGCTATGTGGCTCGAAAGGTCAGATGGCAGCCACCACTTTCGTGGAACTATCGCAACAACTTAGTTTATTTGGGTAGGCAAAGTGAATTTTGCCCACCCGTTACGGTTGATATTACGGAGAGATTAAGAAAGGAGGGGGGGAATCAGGCGGTACACGGCTATCTAATCCCCATAATTGATAGTCGTCGGTTAAGGTTTTAAGAAAGGCGACAATTGCCTTTTCCTCTTCGGGACTCAAGCCCAGATTACCCAGTTCGCTGCTATTTACATTCTGGGGAACTTCGGGCTGGGGCCAACCGGACTCGCCAAACCTTGAATCTGTGTTATCCCATACCGCACCCAAGGTGTCGCGGCTATTATAAAAATGCACAACCTGTTCCAGCGATTCCAAGACGCCGTTATGACCATAAGGCGGCGTCAGTGCAATATTTCTCAGCGTCATGACTTTATGCTTACCGATCTCATTGCCTTCAGGGTCTATGGCTGCAATATCGCTACGGCCACCAAGGCCAAGATTAGGCTCTGGGTTATTCGGTATTTTTACATTACGTGGCAAGCCGATGTTGTCATAAGTAAAATCGGTAAACAGCGGCAGCATTAGTTCGCCGTTTTTGTTACGGGTCGTCTCGCTGGTATGGCAGGCAGCGCAGTTGCCTTTGCCATTGAATAGCTTTAAGCCTTGTTCTTCAATACCGGTTAAAGTGGTTTTCCCAGCCAACACGTAGTCGAATTTGGACGTGAATTTATTAAAAACAGAGGTTTTTTCAAATTCGCCGATGGCTTTTGCCGCGAGATTAAAAACTTTGTCAACTTTAGCAACATTCAGATTAATACCATAGGCTTCCCGGAACAATTCCTTGTATCTTTTATCTTCCTTTATACGGTCAACCACCGCCTGTTCGCTGGGCATTGCCATTTCGAGCGGATTTAGTAAAGGTTTTTGCGCCTGTTCGCTCAAATCTTTGGCACGCCCATTCCAGAATTGGCCTCCTACAAACAAGCCTGCATTTCGGCTCCAATGAAATGAAGGACTATGTGCCGCATAACCTATGCTTGGAGTATTTAACGTACCTATAAGACTGGTAATCGAGCCTTTCGAAATAGCAGTGCCATTTTTGACGTTATCCGGGTCAACAAACCCCGGAACCACTTTACTAGCCAAGCCATTACCTCCTGCCGGCTGTAGGCTGTGACAACTCGCACAGGATTGGTTTCTGTTCAGAGACAAATTTTTATCCTGAAATAAAAATTTGCCAAGTTGCTGTATATCGCTCAACGGTTCTTTAGCTTGGGAGGTAATGCTGATCAACATCATTATTATTGATAAAGCAATGCTTCGTGATTTCATAAATGAAACTCCAGTAATAGGTATGCAAAAGAGAGTCGCTATCATCCAATAATAATTATATAAATAATAATGATTATTGTTCAATAAATTAAATTATAAGTAGCCGGGAAGTAGTCAGGTCGCTACTCAGGGCGCTTACGAAAGTTGAATTGCATCCTCGATTGACTCGGTATATCTGCGTCGTATATCCAATTAAAAAATCTCGAGACGCGCTAAACACTGACAATTCCCACCAACAACTTGACCTTTCTGGCAGCCACCATCTACGCGCTCTGCAAGCGTCGCCGGCAAATGGTACTGTTTATCAAAAGGATCAAGCAGGATCTACGTATCAAGAAGTGCTGCGGCAATTCAGAGAATTCGGTGAACTTGAAAATATAAATGGTGTAAATCGGCTAATAAATCATTTGAGTTAAACACTAACTCCCCCACCTAAGCCACACTCGTAACTGTCGGAAAGATTCAGCATCCAGGCTATCCGGCAAAATAATGACACTACGCGCTAAGTGCCTCCCTTGCGGCAACACATTTAGTACGGTAAGAAAAGGAGTAACCAGACTATCGGCTAAAACCCGCGCAGTTACTTGATCCCCATTGCGCGCAACCAACAAGATCATGTCTCCGTCCAGTAGTAGCGTTTTGTTAGAGGATAGCGCTAACAGCCAGGCATCGTGCCATACGTGATACAGCATGCTGGTTAACACGAGCGAAGCCAAGAGTATCTTCGCCCATAATGGCAAAGCCAATAGAACCAGAACCGCGAGCATAGCGCCATGCGAAACAACTAATACGATTGTAAAATAAATGGAAGGTTGAAGATTAAATTGCCGTTGCATGGTAACTTTCTGGCAATTCGAAATATCTTCAAGAAAAAATCAGAGCTTGGCGCCTATTTCAGGGGCGCACTTTATTTTTAAACGGCGTTGTGCTGCGACGTGCGTCTGTCTTGCGATGGGGAGAGGCGCTCATGTTAGTGCCTATTTTTTTGTTTTTATGGCCTGCATTCATCATTCCATTATCAAACTTTCCAGCCTTGCTTCCAGTCCATTCAGCGACTTTTTCCGTGACAGGTTTCGATTCCATGCCCACCCAGTCAAGAATCTGACTAACCTCTCCTGTGCCGAGTTCTGCCAGCGTACCTCGCTTCAAGTGAGGCGGCAGATTAACGATGCCGAAGCGCACACGTATTAAACGGCTAATGGGCAAACCTAACGCCTCAAAGGTACGACGCACAATGCGATTGCGCCCTTCCTTTAACATCAGTCGGTACCAATGATTGTAGCCCTCCCCTCCTTCGTCGGTAAGCCTCTCGAACTTCACTGGGCCATCCTCCAAGGTGATTCCTTCCTTCACCATCTGCTCCATCTGCTCGTCAGTCATGCTGCCCTGCACGCGCACAGCGTATTCGCGTTCCACTTCAAAACGTGGGTGCATAAGGCGGTTAGCCAGATCCCCAGAGGTCGTAAAAATCAACAACCCACTGGTATTAAAATCGAGCCGCCCGATGGCAATCCATTTCATGCCTCTCAACTTAGGTAACTTGTCGAACACGCTCGCACGCTTTTCCGGATCATCGCGACTAACAATCTCACCTTCCTGCTTGTGATACAGCAATACACGCGGCAAATTATTATTACTTGTTTTAATGTGCACAATGCGCTTATCGGCACGTACCACATCGTCCTCAGTCACACGCATACCCAACGTCGCCACTTCTCCGTTCACCGTTATACGTCCAGCGGAAATCCATTCTTCCATAGTACGACGGGAACCCAAGCCGACTTGCGCCAGTACCTTCTGCAAGCGCTCGCCTTGTTGTTCTGGTTGCTTTGCCTGTTCGTTCATCCCATAACCTCTCGCCTTTCCAGCACGGCTTGCGCCAGGGTACCGCTATCCACATGTTCCAGTTCGCCACCCACCGGCAGCCCACGCGCGATGCGCGACACTTTGATGCCCTGCGCACATAGCAAGATAGTAATGTAGTGGGCAGTGGCATCACCTTCTACAGTAAAATTAGTGGCGAGTATCACTTCACATGTATTTTCCTGTGCCCGTCTAACAAGGCGTTCAAGGTGCAATTCACGCGGGCCGATGCCATCCAGTGGAGAAAGCCGTCCCATCAGCACAAAATACATACCGCGATAGCACTGCGCCTGTTCCATCATGAGCAAGTCTGCCGGCATCTCCACCACGCACAGCAGGCTAGCATCACGCTTGGGCGAACGGCATAAGGCACAAATTTCTTCTTCGGAAAAATTATTACACTTGGCACAATGATGGATTTTTTCCACAGCATGTCCAAGCGCCCGTGCCAGCCGCAATGCGCCCGACTTGTCGCGTTGCAACAAGTGATATGCCATACGCTGCGCAGATTTCGGCCCAACACCGGGCAAACAGCGCAAAGCGGCTATCATTTCTTCCAGACTAGAAAGCGTATTCATTCAACTACTAAAAATATTGTGGTATTTTCAGAACGGCAAGCTCATGCCGGGCGGCAGATTCATGCCTGCCGTGAAGCCACCCATTTTTTGTTGGGTCACTGCAGCAACCTGTTTCATCGCATCATTCATTGCCGCCACGATCAAATCTTCCAGCATTTCCTTATCGTCTGATAACAAGCTGTTATCCAACATCACGCGGCGCACATCGTGGGCACAGGTCATCACTACTTTTACCATACCGGAACCGGCTTGGCCTTCTACCTCGATTGTAGCGAGCTCATCCTGCGCCTTTTTCATGTTCTGTTGCATCTGCTGGGCTTGTTTCATCATCCCGGCCAATCCGCCCTTCATCATGCCTATACCCTCCTTAACTTATTGTATTGATTTAATCGTTTCTTCAAGTACCTGCGCGCCTAGTTGTGCCTGTGCCTCACGCACGAAGGGGTCTTGCATAATGGCCTCAACTGCGTATTGCTGACGTGTCTGTTTCACTTGCTGTTCGACCGCAGCTGGAGTAGCCACGTTGTTCACACCTAACGTAACCGACAATCGTACGGACTGAACGAAATAATCGGTAAGAGCGGCCTGCAGTTTTTCCTGGGCCATTTTATTGGTCAACAAATGTTTGTGCTGCGGCGCTAAAACTAAAGTTAACCGCCCATCAACAAAGCTTTCCAGCGTGCAATGTTTCGCCAATTCGCGCGCCATACCTTGCACATTAAGTTGTGCCAATAATGTGCTCCAATCAAGAGCCACAGAAGTAGTTCCTACTGGATTGACTGGTGGTGAAATAGTTTGAATAGGTTGCGGTTGAGGTTGCTGCTTCGGCTCTGGTGCCGGTATCACAATAGCCTGAGCCATCGGCGACGCCGTCACTTCAGCTGTACGCTGTTCCGACATCGCCTTGGCGCCAGCTGGCCTAAATGCCAACATACGCAACAAGGTCATGGTGAAACCAGCATATTCATCAGGCGCAAGGTCAATTTCATTACGCCCGTGTATGGCAATCTGATAATACAATTGAATTTCTTCTGCGCTAAAACTCCGCGCCAGTTCCAGTAAGCGCATTCGCTCCGGCTCATCTTCCGCGATGGCTTGCGGCACCGTCTGCGCCAAAGCAACACGGTGCAATAGAGTCGCCAAGTCTTGCAAGGCAACATCAAACGCCAAGCTGCGGCTTTGCATATCGTCAGCAATACGCAACAAACCGACTCCGTCCCGCACCAACAAAGTTTGCAACACGTCATACAGATAACTCTGGTCAATCGCACCTAACATATTACGGACCGTCGCCTCATCGATTCTGGAGTCAGAATAGGCAATGGCTTGATCGAGCAAGCTTAGCGCATCGCGCATACTGCCCTGCGCCGCACGGGCCAGCAATGCCAGCGCTGCGATTTCAAACGTGATGTCTTCCTGCCCCAGCACATATTCCAAGTGTGTGACAATTAACGCGGGTGGCAACTGTTTCAGATTGAACTGCAAACAGCGCGACAACACGGTGACGGGGATTTTTTGCGGGTCAGTTGTGGCGAGAATAAATTTGACGTGTGCTGGCGGCTCTTCCAATGTCTTCAACATTGAGTTAAAAGCTGCCTTGGAAAGCATGTGTACTTCATCAATCAGATAAACTTTGTAGCGCCCCAATGTGGGCAAATATTGCGCGTTATCCAGTACTTCGCGCATATTATCAATGCCGGTATTAGACGCCGCATCCAGTTCAATAAGATCAACAAAACGTCCACTGTCAATTTCCGTGCAAGCGCTACAAATTCCACACGGTGTGGCGGTAATGCCGGTAATGCAATTCAAGGATTTTGCAAAAATGCGCGCGATGGTAGTTTTGCCCACACCGCGCGTGCCAGTAAATAAATAGGCGTGATGTAACCGATTTTGTGTCAGCGCATTGCTTAAGGCCTGCACGACATGCTTCTGCCCCGCCAATTGCGCGAAGATCTTAGGTCGCCATTTGCGCGCTAGAACAGAAGTTACTGACAAAATTTACGTTATCTCAAAAATGGTAGGCAAGGCGAATTTGGCTAAAATTGATGCCTGGATTTGGGTGCTTAATTGAACCATTAGACAAATGCTGAAAACGATAGCCCAGATCAAACTGCTTCCGATCCCCAAAACGCAAGCCTGCACCAAGATGATCACCAAATTGAAAAGCGGTACTAAATCTACGGTCAGCATTGATATGAATATCGGAAATCAGATGAACTCCGATCCCTGCTTCCAGGTATGGCGCCAAGCCGGAAAGATTTTTCTGTTGCAGGCGAAATATCGGAGTAAAACCGATATCAGTAATATTGTGATTACTGCCCGCACTGTTTTGGCCGTTCCAACGTCCAGCTGAAGCTTCCCAATAGCCAGTCACCAACCAGTTGCCGTCGGTAAACCACTTCTTTTCCCAATCCCATTGGGCGCCGATACGCGCCATATTGGTTTTATCGCCACTTCCAATCTCAGCGGAAACACCATCTATGGCCCACACATTCCCAGTTAACAATAACGCACCGATCAGTACACAGATCTTTTTCATTGTCACTCCATCTTCTAAATAGGGAGGCGAGCCTTACCCCCGGCACTTGCAATAAATGGTTATGGCTGCTTCCTTCCGGATCTGACCAGGTTCACCACCTTGTAATGCGGGGAGGCCCGCCAATTCTTTCAAGCAACCCAACAACTTGTTGCGTAATACCAAAGCAGCGCTACTAACACCACGAAAATCCCATGTCTTAATTACACAATAAGCATCTCAATTTCGTCTTTATGCGTTTCGCCTTAGCAAAAAATTTATTGCGACTATTAAGCCGCTTATTTTATGTTGTCATCATACTATCAAATGAACTGGCTGACAAAATCCAGCCATATCCAATATGGCATGGACTTGAATTAAGAGCTGTATTTCCAAAAAAATGAGCTTGAAGCAAGCGAACCGAAAGCCTCAAGATTATAGGCTCGGCACAAAAAAATTGAATTTTTTCCATGTGCCGCAATCGACAACATATAAACTAAAAAAGATACAAGATTTTAAACATGAAGCAGCTGCACACGCGGTGAAAGGATTTGCATCACAACAGGGAATTGACGTGATCCCTATATGTCGAGCTAAGCGGACTTTCCTATCCGACCATATTGGGTCGTCATTAAATCGTTATAGGCACAACGAAAAATATTACTTAAATTCAATAACATAAACATAAATCGCAATAAACTTGTCAAGAATAAAAAGAGAAATAGAATGTGCGTCTAACAGATTCGCCCATCAGATTCATCGTATCCAATCCTTATATTTGGACTGCATGTACGCAAAGGACATGCAGTCACACAGCTCGAATCAAAACAGTTTGGCAATCGAAAATATAGGCACAAGTAAAACATCAGGGCTGTATGCCCTTATGCACGTGACCACAGAGCTAACAACGTGAACCGTCGAGACATCCTGTTACTGTGCGGCGGACTTAAAAGTTTCCCGAAAGCTATCGAGACAGACTATGCGAAAACGTCCGTGCATCTACACAACGATATAGCCTTGACAAATATACCCTTACTCATGCCATATCACCATTAGCGTGCTGCATTGGCCAACGCAGCTAACGTGTCGGCTCCCAAATCAGCACTGTAGTAACCCAGATTTGCGCCTGTCTCATCTACACTCACCTTCGGCATCAGTCCAGCCACTAAAAGCGATTCATTCTTGGCGGCACGATGCACGTCGTGGGGATCAGTGATGCCTGTATTACTATAAATATTAGAAGCTGCGCTGCCATCCTTTTTTTCCGTACCTTCGTCCAGCGTATATATAGTGCGCTGGTTGAGCAGGGATGTAGCATGGGAATCATACTCATTAAGTAAGAAAACAAGTATATTTCTGCCGGACACTTCTTTCTGGTTAGTCGACTTCACGTGCAAGATTGCACTTTGTATTACGCGGTGAAAAGCAAGCGTAGGCTGTGTATTAATTTCGTCGCTATCGGGTACGATTGGTGTATTTTTATCAACAAAATCAATCAATAAAATTCGCAACTCTTCAATATCCACTCCACGAGATTGTAATATCTCTATCGCTGAAGGATTATCCAGCATTGCTAGCAGCAAATGCTCCACTGAAAGAATTTTGTGCCGCTTAGCACGCGCGTCAATGATTATTTGCCGCAGGTTGGTTTCAAGTTCTTTCCCGAGCAAATCTGCCCGATAAAGCTTCCACATTGATGTTTCCTCCAGTTAAGTTATAGAAAATATCATTGCTGATTAACACACATCGAAGCCTGTATTACTTTAAACTTCAGACAGTGCCTTCTTTTTGAGTATATTATGAAAAAATATGGTGGGCAAATAAATATCTGACGAGTAAGCTTAGACTGTGGTAGCGCAGCAAGCCGCAATTTAAGCCGTTTCTTGGTCAAGCCCGGCGGAGTTGTGAACTTTAACATGGAACTACTTTAGTACTGTAGTTCGTCAATCAGAAGTGTCCTTATTCAAGGTGGCACGAGCGTGGGTGCTTAGCCAACCAAGCCTTGGATCTTTGAGTGCTTGCGGCATACCTGGGCAAGCTGGCTTGTAATGGCTGGAACGCCATTATCTGTTCTGCAAACGCTTGGTGGGTGGAAGTCACTTGATATGGTGCAGCGTTACGCTCACCTTGCACCGGATTTTATCGCCAGTTACACAGAAAACTCTGCAAGAGGCGGAGCACAATTAGAGGTACACAAAAACGATATTGCTTTGAGGCTTGTTGCAAGTGCTTGAATATTTGGGGTGACTGATGGGGCTCGAACCCACGACAACCGGAATCACAATCCGGGGCTCTACCAACTGAGCTACAGCCACCACTGGGTAAAACTCGACAAAATATGTCTGTGGCGTGCCCGACAGGAATCGAACCTGTAACCCCCAGCTTAGAAGGCTGGTGCTCTATCCGGTTGAGCTACGGGCACAATTTCCTGCAAGTCATTTGACTCTGTACTACTAAGATATATGGTCGGGGTGGAGAGATTCGAACTCCCGACATCCTGCTCCCAAAGCAGGCGCGCTACCAGGCTACGCTACACCCCGAAAGCGGAGGACTATACCCTGCATGAGATAAAAAATCAATCATGTTCGGGTTATTTTGCAGTGTGCCCATGAAATGTTATCTCCACACAACCTAAATGACGGAACATTATTTCGAGGCCTCTTACCAACATAAAGTAGCCATTTTATGTAACATACATACCCCCATTTATTTGCGGGCAATTTGTGGCAGCGCAAGTTTCAAGTAATAGATCATTGACCACAATGTCAAAACAGCAGCAAGATAAATCAATAAAGTACCCAATGCATTAGCAGGCAAACCAACCAACGAGTCATGACAGAGCAGCAGCATTATGGCGATCATCTGAAATACAGTTTTCACCTTGCCAAGCATGGAAACTGCTGTGCTCTTGCTTTCGCCAAGCTGCGCCATCCATTCACGTAAGGCAGAAATGGCAATTTCACGGCCTATAATAATAAAAGCAATGACCATATCCACATAACCAAGCTTTACCAGCACAATTAATGCAGCAGCCACCATCAGCTTATCAGCGACTGGATCGAGAAATGCACCAAAGGCAGAAGTTTGATTGAGCGCGCGCGCCAAATAACCATCTAGCCAATCTGTAAGAGCGGCCAATGCGAATATCACCGTGCTAACTAAATGCTTGTGGTGCAGGGAAAGTGCTGTATCCGGTAAGTAGAACACCCCAAGAAATACAGGTATGAGGATAATGCGAAACCAGGTCAGCAAATTTGGAATATTGAGTGGCATGATCAGTGCAATTGTTGATAAATTTTTTCCGCCAGCGACAGACTAACACCCTCTACCTGTGCCAACTCTTCTAAACTGGCTTGATACACGCCCTGCAGACCTCCGAACCGAGCGAGCAGATTACGCCTGCGCTTCTCTCCTACCCCGCTAATCTCTTCCAGCATGGAGGTTGTGCGCGTTTTACCGCGCTTGGCGCGGTGTCCACTAATAGCGAAACGATGCGCCTCATCGCGCACCTGCTGAATCAAGTGTAATGCTGGATTGTCCGGCAACAATTGTAGCGGTTTTTCATGCTGCGGAAGTAACAATTGCTCTAACCCGGGCTTGCGCTCCACGCCTTTGGCTACGCCCATTAACGGGATTTCCATCAGGCCTAGTTGTTCTAACACCTGACAAGCCACACTTAACTGACCCGCGCCGCCATCTATCAAAATTAAATCGGGACGCTTGCCTTCCCCCGCCTGTAATTTTTGATAGCGACGAAACAAGGCTTGGCGCATGGCTGCGTAGTCGTCTCCCCCAATGATACCGCTAATGTTGTAGCGTCGGTACTCCACAGTACGCATAGCCAAATTATCGTACACAACACAGGAAGCCACAGTCGCTTCGCCCATAGTGTGGCTGATATCAAAACATTCAATGCGTGACAATTGGGGTAGCTCAAGCACTTCGCGCAATTTCTCCAGTCGAGCCAGCTGTCCGGCCTGCTGGCCTGCTTGCTGGTGTAATGCCAGCAGAGCATTTTTCAGCGCCATATCCAACCATTGGCGCCGTTCACCACTTACACTATGGCGTATCTGTACCTTATGCCCGACCTGTTCGCCAAGTAATTCTTCCAAAGTATTTGCCGCGAGAGGTGTGCTGGTAAGAATAAGAGGTGGCACGCTATGGTTTAAATAATGCTGTGCCAAAAAAGCATGTAGCACTTCGTCAGCCGCCTGCGCTTCGGCATTTTGCGGAAAAAAGCTCTTATCACCGAGATGTCTACCACCGCGCACCATGGCCAAATTCACACACAGTACACCGTTCAACTCAGCGACAGCAACAATGTCCGCATCTGTTGCACGACCACTTTCCATGAACTGCTTTTGCTGCACCGTATGCAGCGCATGCAACTGGTCGCGTAGCGCAGCAGCCTGTTCATAATGTTGGGTCTTTGCCGCTTGCTCCATAGCTAGCCTTAGCGATCCTTCCACCTCGCCCTGCTTGCCTTGTAATAGCAAATTCGCATTGTGCACATCAATTGCATAGTTCTGCTGGCTAATCAATCCAACACAAGGGGCAGTACAACGATGAATTTGATGCAGCAAACAGGGACGAGCGCGATTGGAAAATGTGCTGTCCTCGCAAGTACGGATGCGAAAAATTTTTTGCAGCAACTGTATGCTTTCCTTGGCGGCTTGTGAGTTTGGGTAAGGCCCGAAGTATTGATGGTATTTACCAGTCGCACCACGATAATAAGCGAGGCGAGGAAAACCATGCCCGGTCAGGACGATATATGGGTAAGATTTATCATCTCTAAAAAGTATGTTGTATCGCGGTTTTAATGTTTTTATTAAGTTATTTTCCAGCAGCAGAGCCTCAGCCTCAGAACGTGTGACCGTCACCTCAATACGGGCAATATGCGACACCATCAGGCTGATGCGCGGTGAGATGTTTGTTTTCTGGAAGTAGGATGCAACGCGTTTTTTAAGCTGCCCAGCTTTGCCTACATAAAGCACTTGCCCTTGGCTATCCAACATACGATACACACCAGGCAGTAGGGGCAGACTGGCAACAAATGATTTAAGGTCAAACTCGGTTGTTTGGGTCAAGGTTATTATTTAGGTCACGGCTATGCAAATATAGAACAATTGCGCTGAAAACGGCATGAAACATCGCCTCGGTCAGGCGCTTGGTCTGGGTATTGTAGCGGCTGCAATGGTAGCTGTCATACAGCATTATGCCGTTCGGCAGTGCATGCCGCATGCCATGCGAAAATTTATAGTCTTTTATTTTCAAGTCCAGCGCAAGCAACACCGCAAGATGGGCAATCGCCCCTAAAGCCAGGACTACTGCGCCTAACGGTAAAGAAGCCAGTTCAGCCACCAAATATTGATTGCATTGCCGCACTTCGGCAGGTTCCGGCTTGTTCTGCGGCGGCAAACAGCGCACCGCATTGGTAACACGGCAATCGCTTAAAATCAGTTCGGCATTAACATGACCTGCGGCATTCAAAGGTTCGGATTGACTAGCAAAACCAAATTGATAAAGTGTGGAATACAGCAATTTCCCGGCAAAATCGCCGGTAAATGGCCGACCTGTGCGATTCGCTCCATGCATACCAGGTGCCAATCCCACTATTAGCAGACGCGCCTGCGCATCGCCGAAGGACGGCACCGGGCGAGCATAATAATCTGGATATGTTTGACGCACATCACCCAGAAAGTTCGCCAAGCGTGGGCATAAATGGCAAGTGGTAGAAAATTCCATGCGCTATCTATCCAAATAATTGATACTTCGCAAAAAATAAAATGCATTTAGTCGTAAAGCGCATGAAATTATTGATCATAATACCCATATCAGCAATTCAACCGTAATAGTCTAAATTACCTTCGTCGTGACCATTGATATGCGATGCATTCAAACTCAATTTTCAATATACACTTTCAATTCGTCGGCTTTCAACGACAATAGTATTTGCACTATTTCAAATAATTAGAATTGCCACAGGTTTTATGTTGCCATGTAACGACACAAAAATTTCAATTTTTTTAAAAAAAATTGAAATTAAATAGCAATCATTTGTTTTTATTAACAATAAATAATGGCATGATATATGCTTATTTTATCAATACAGCAATATTGCTGAGCTGATAAAGGAAGTTAAGATGAACTATTCTTCAAGAATACAAAATACTCCGGCCCAATCAATCGCTCTAGTTTCTATGCTGTTAATTGGCGCAACTGGCATTGTTCAGGCTGATTCCATTACCAAGGAAAATGCACCATCTTGGGCCGCTTACGACACAAACAGCGATAGCTTTGTTAGTTTGGAGGAAGCCACAACCAAGCAAATGCCCGCTCGTGTATTCAAAGAACTGGACGCCAGCCATGACGGTAAATTAAACAAAGATGAATTTACTAAATAAAGCGGCAATTTACAGTAATCTGAGTTGACTTCTGTTTTTTTCATAAAAGCTCCCCTTCTGGTGCGTCAGCTCCCCCTGACGCACTCTTTTTGCGCCATCTGAATGTATTTTTTATATTTGACGGGCGGATTTAAAATGGCAGATTCAACTTCGAAGTGCAACAGCTAACGATGGCTCGGCATAGCGCATTCCAAATATACTGCATGCAATAATTCGAAATCCAACACTTTGCATGGCCGTGGTTGAGTCACCCTATCGCCCACTGCACTTACCACTAAACAACGAACAGCTTTCAGTCAACGATTTCCAGGCGTTCTTTAACGCTAACACATGACCCTGAATCATAACTTCGCCACTTCTGCCCATTTGCATAGTGCTTGCAGCATAATCTGGCACAACCTCCCCCATCACGGATGTCCGCATAGACATGCCAGTAGATCGCCTCATGGCGCCCGTCTTTTGGGCAAGCCGAATTTGACCAAAACCAGCTTGTTTCAACCCGTAAATCTGGTATCGTTACCAGTTGGTGGGCATGGGTACATTTCTTACTTACACCCCTTTTACTGGATTGTTTAAGTGGCTCCGAATATTAACGCGGCTTGCCGCCGAAACTCTCTTATAAAATGACACTTCAGTGCTGAATCCCCCATTTATTGTTATGGAGCCAAGGAATGAAAACAAAAGCTGCAATCGCATGGAAGGCCGGTGCGCCACTGACAGTTGAAGAAGTTGACCTTGCAGGGCCAAGGGAGGGTGAAGTACTGGTCGAAATCAAAGCGACTGGAATCTGCCATACTGATTATTACACGCTATCGGGTTCTGACCCGGAAGGTATTTTTCCATCGATCCTTGGGCACGAAGGCGCAGGCATCGTGGTAGATGTCGGCCCGGGTGTTTCCTCTCTTAAAAAATACGATCATGTTATTCCTCTATACACCCCTGAATGCCGCCAATGCAAGTACTGCTTGTCGCGCAAGACCAATCTTTGTCAAGCCATCCGCGCAACCCAAGGTCGCGGCTTGATGCCTGATGCTACATCACGTTTCTCGATTGACGGCAAGCCCATCTATCACTATATGGGAACCTCAACTTTCTCCAACTACATCGTCGTTCCTGAAATTGCATTGGCTAAAATCCGTGAAGATGCGCCATTCGACAAGGCTTGTTACATCGGCTGTGGTGTGACGACCGGTGTTGGCGCCGTGGTTTTTTCAGCTAAAGTTGAAGCCGGCGCGAATGTGGTGGTGTTTGGATTGGGTGGCATTGGTCTGAACGTAATTCAAGGCGCAAAGATGGTAGGTGCCAACAAGATTATCGGCGTTGACATCAATCCCGGACGAATCGAGATAGCTCGCAAGTTCGGCATGACCGATTTCGTGAATCCAAAAGAAGCTGGAGATATCGTCAATCACATAATCCAGTTGACCGACGGTGGAGCTGACTACTCCTTCGAATGTATTGGTAATGTCACCACCATGCGGCAGGCGCTTGAGTGTTGCCATAAAGGTTGGGGGCAATCATTTATCATTGGCGTTGCCGCCGCCGGGCAAGAAATCAGCACGCGCCCATTTCAACTGGTAACCGGTCGCGAATGGAAAGGTTCCGCTTTTGGCGGGGCACGCGGCCGTACCGATGTACCGAAAATTGTTGACTGGTACATGGAAGGTAAATTGAATATCGATGATTTAATTACCCATACCTTGCCGCTGGAGCGCATCAATGAAGGCTTTGATTTGATGAAGAGCGGCGAATCAATTCGTTCTGTCGTGCTGTATTGAACGGACTGAGCCATGATTGAACTGATCAGCGAACACGCATGTTTTGGAGGGATCCAACAGTTCTATAGCCATCATTCCAAAGAAATCGGCTTGCCAATGCGTTTTTCAGTATTTCTGCCACCGCAGGCTCGGGAAGGCAAGGTTCCTGCCCTATTCTGTTTGGCCGGCCTGACCTGTTCAGAAGAAACTTTCATGGTCAAGGCAGGGGCACAACGTAGTGCTGCGCGGCAGGGACTGATGCTGATTGCGCCCGATACCAGCCCGCGTGGCGCCAATATTCCAGGCGAAGCAGATAGCTGGGATTTAGGGGTCGGTGCAGGTTTCTATCTCGATGCGACAGAAGCACCATGGGACAAGCATTACCGTATGTACAGCTACGTGCTGGAGCTATATGAACTAATTGTGCGAGAATTTCCAGTACACTCTTCCAGTATTGGCATTACCGGGCACTCGATGGGCGGACATGGGGCGCTTGTCCTGGCGTTGCGCAATCCGGACCTTTTTAAAACAGTATCGGCATTTGCGCCGATCTGTGCACCAAGTAAATGTCCTTGGGGTGTTAAGGCATTTGCTACGTATCTGGGCAGCGAGCAAGAGAATTGGCAACAATACGATGCCAGTGTGCTCATGGAACAAAGGCACGCGCCATTTCCAAACGGAATACTGATTGATCAGGGGTTAAGCGATAAATTTCTGCCCAATCAACTGTTTCCCCAAGCGTTCGAAGCAGCCTGCCAAAAAGCGCAGCAACCCTTGGAACTGCGCAAGCATGCTGACTACGACCATGGGTATTATTTTATTTCGACATTCGTCGAAGAACATATTCAATTTCATCACCGAACATTAAATGGAACAACTCCATAACAATATCGATTGTATTTGCCCAATTTGTTGACAAGCCATTAAAAAATTTCTTGGTGAATATTTTATTAATTTGTGAAGCTGTGATTGCCATTGGCGCAATGGCTTGATACAGTGCGGTGTTTTTTCAACTAAAGGGAGTCATTAATTATGAATAAAGCAGAGTTGATTGATGTAGTAGCTAAATCCACAAAAAATCCAAAGACAAATGTCGAGGAGATACTAAATGCGCTGATGGCTGCTGTACAAGCAACATTGGTAAAAGGTGATAACGTGCAGCTGATTGGTTTTGGCACCTTTGCTGTCGAACAGCGCGCTGCTCGGATTGGACGGAATCCAGCTACCGGAAAAGAACTAAAAATACCAGCCAAGAAAGTTGCGAAATTTAAAGTCGGCAGCAAATTGAAAGACGCGGTTGCTGGCGTAAAAGCTAAAAAGAAATAACCAGCACAGTTAAGCGTGCCCCCCCCCCCCCAAATCTGGGGCACGCTATCTCATCATTTCTAAATTAATATTTCCGCCTCGTTTGCGGCATCACGCTTTAAACCCTGAGATTCACATCTTTCATTTTTATTCTCAGTTGCCTGTTATAAACCGGCCAATAACAGATTAAGTGTAATTTTGGTTGACACCCATTCCATAAGAGCTGTGGCGTTTAGTTTTTTAGTTTCCCCATGCCTCGATTTCGGTAATGCGGGAATGGCTGGAGAGTGCACTGGTAACGTTTACCCGAATCCGGTCGGTGGTGAACGCGGCGAAGCTTACTGTCCTCTTAACAAGATTATTTCCGCTTACCGTAGCAAGCGTGATCCAAGCCGACCCATTCCAGCCCTGGACTGTAAAACCAGTTACACCCCAAGTGCTAAAAGTTAGCGTATCGGTGGGTTCGATCGGGTTAGTGTAGTTGTCCTGAAGTGTGTAAACCACTACGCGATCAACAGTCTTCGTACCACCAAAGTTGATTTGCACCCAGTCTGGATAGGTATTAAATGTTGCATCACGCCAGCCTCCCCCACTACCCCAGGGGGTACCGGTGCGCTGATTGTTGTTGACCGCCGAAACCGGATAATCGCTGCTAGTGCTTGATGACGCAGAAGCCACTGCCCCAACGCTGGCGAGCGCAATGTTGCTACTCGTCACCGCAGACATTGTCGTTGCCGAAACAGGGTTTGATTGCGCTGAGCAGTTGTTTGCGGCATCACATGCCGCTAAGGTGTAGCTATAACTGGTCGAGGCTGTCAAACCCGTATCGGTATAGCTCGTTGTAGCCGGACTTCCAACCAGGGTGCCCCCACGATAAACTTTGTAGCCCGTTACGCCCACATTGTCCGTCGAGGCCGTCCAGCTTAGGTTTATCTGGGTAGTACTAACAGGCGCAGCAGAAAGGCCTACAGGTACAGTAGGTGATACATTGTCTGCGCCACAGCTTCCACCCACCGATCCAGTTCCATCCAGTTTAAAAGTAGCTGATGCTACACATCCAGCCGTAATAACAAACTGAGATGGCGAACTCCCCCCAAGCACAATTGGAGCGATCGGCACCCCGTTATTGTAAAGTGGTGGCTGAAAAGAAAGTCCGGAAGAGGTTTCCGAATAAGGTCCAATACTAGAACCCGCAGTAAACTCAGTCTGAATTACTTCTGCGTGCAGTGTATAGCTGCCAGGGGGCAGTAACAATTTAAAATAACCGGTATCCTGAATAAGGTAATCAGAGACAACACTAAACACTTTATTGGAATTTATTTCCTTAGCCCAAATGTTGGCGCCACGAATAGGCGTACCATTGACTTGGACGAAGCTTCCAGTAAGTTGGCCATAACCGCTGTTCAATGTTGCATCTGGATAAAGAGCGCTCACTGCAGCAATATCATCTTCGTGTAAGGAAGCGTAACTCCGGTAAGCGATGGGGTACATTAATGGATAATTTGAGGGGTACGACGTCACCAGCCCTTGTGAATTATCCAATTGCGTGTGATCCAAACCAATCAAATGACCAACTTCATGGGCAAGGACGACTTTCATGGTTGTATCGTTTACGGAAATATAACCATTGATAACAGCACGGCCTTCCACATATTGACACTGTGAACCGTTATTATTCCAAGCCGAACCTGCGAAACCCAGTACACTATTTTTTGCACCCACACCGAATATGGAATCAATAATGGAACCATCGGAATCGTAAATTATTGGGTTTAATCCATCCGAAAAATCATACAAGAGCGTCGCATAATTACTGGCAGCAATATCCACCGGCAGATCTGCCCCGCGCGCAAGAACCACCGTTGAAGTCGCCACATTAGTCCACAGGGATACCGCTTCGGTAACTAGTGCGTCTGCCTGCGCTTTTGTACGGGAACCAAGAATGCCTTGGTCATAATTAAGCGACACTGAACCTGCGCCAGCATATTTTGTAGGTAGCTGATAACAAACCACCAAAGGTCCACCTGCAAATGCAGAAACCGTAAACAGAATCAGCACCCCAGCTATAAACCCGTGCAGAACTCTCAGGCATGTCATTTAGCCGCTCCTGCTTGTTGACGCACAAGCTCTTTAAATTCGTCGAGATTAAATTGCTTAGTAGATCCCGGTGCCTGCCGCAATTTAATTAGGGCTGGTGTGGGCACCAAATGGGTGGAGGCACCCAAGGTCATTTCTTTGAAATCTCTACCATTGGTTACATGAGCACCCGTTAACCCCGGGATAACATTAAATTTTCCCTGCTCAAGACCAACTGGGCTGGAGAACCCTGATACCGAAACTCCATAAAGAAACAGTATATAACTCTCCCCCACTATAAAAGTAGGCACTCCCGTTATTTGATTTGTTTCCCCTTGTACCTTTCCGCCGATTTGCTTTATGGTATGCGTGGCCCCAACTTTACCCTTGAGAACCTCCTGCACTTCAAAGGTGCTATAAGTCACAATCAAATTTGTTTGGGGATCACGTTCACTATGGTTCTCAAGGGATTTACCTTGAAATGCGATAGCGGCGTCATTAATGATTTCATCCAGGTAAAGTGGTAACACACTCATAGCGTGTGCAGGCAGCGTACTTATAAAACTGATCAAACAGGCAAAAATAAATTGTCTCAGCATAAAAACACCTCCCAAGCGATATGGTATATCGAACCAGTGTCCCAAAGTTTTAGCCTATCTATAAAATTTAAATTTACGCTAAAGCAAAAATTAAACCTAAAGCACTTTCATATTCATGATCCTACACATTGTAAATATGAAAATCTCTAGAAAAATATGTATTTTCATAATAGATAACCAACCTTAAATTTAATTGCTTGCTCCAAGCCAGTTTCATGTACGAAAAGTATACTAAATGCGAATTTTAATAACCCCTAGATCCCAATAATCTACGAAACCAGAATTAGTACATGGTTTATTAAAAATGCTAGGATGCACGCTAAACAAAAGAACTTTTTATTAACTTAATGCTACGGGCAATTTCACTAAACATTAGGGTTCCGGACAACAATAGATATGGAGACACAAACTCTAAAGCAGAATTAAGCAATTCTATTTTGGAATTGAAATATACGAACTGATAACTTAACTAAATAGTAAACAAGCAATTTTTATGGCAAGTGGTACAGATTATATCGTACTCAATGCCAGTTAGATCGCTACCCCCAATGGGGAAACTCAAATTATTAATCTATCAGCAGCGAGCGCAAAGGGAGCAACAACACGCATGATTACAGTAGTAAAAAATCTTGTCGAATACCACGAATTGATGACAGTACTTGCCTGGAAGAACGTCACACTACGCTACAAGCAAGCATATCTGGGCATTGCCTGGGCTGTAGTCAAGCCACTCATCCTTATGCTGATTTTTACATTGGTCAAGAGCTTCGTTGGTATTGATAGTGGCAACATCCCTTATCCCCTCCTAACCTTCGCAGCGCTCATGCCCTGGATTTTCTTTCAAGAATCTGCATCCGAGGGAGTAAGCAGTGTGGTGGGTAATGCCAACCTGATCAAAAAAATCTATTTCCCGCGCGAAATTTTCCCCATAACAGCAGTCGTCACCAAACTTGTAGAGCTTGGCATCAACTTTGTCATTCTAGCCGGGCTTATGATTTGGTTTCAATATATGCCCAGCATACACATACTATGGGTACCGCTCATCATTCTTTACACAATCCTGGCAGCTCTGAGCATCGCATTTGTTGGCGCAGCAATTAATGTTTATTACCGGGACATGGGAACAGCCCTGCCTGTTCTGCTTTCCCTACTTATGTATGCATCTCCGGTGATTTACCCATTGCAACTCGTAAAGGATAAACTTTTAGAGCAGCAAGCTGCTGGCGAGTGGTCCAACCTACTCTATACCCTGTATACCCTTAATCCCCTAGCAGGCATCATTGACGCATTCCAAAGTGTCGTGCTGAAAAATCAGCCGCCGGATCTAATGGCCATGATACCTGGCATGATTTTAGTTACGATCCTACTCCCTCTAAGTTACGCATTCTTCAAGCGGGCGGAGTCTTATTTTGCAGATGTAATTTAAAGGCAGCGGATAGTTAAATGATCTCCGGCAAAGCCGGAGACTTATTGAACAGTAGTCCATAAGCCGCTAATCCTCTCCAAGACAACTACAACTCTAATTTGTCTAATCGTAACACTTTTCCTCTTGGTTCCGATGTACGCTCTACCCCAACGACTTAGACAAAATATCCACGAGCCTAAGATACTTCACCAGTAAAATTCTGTCCTTGCCCTGCGAAATACCCCGCTACCGCTATCGCACTTTACCCTTTACGGGGTTACAATATTTGACCTTTTGTATGGATTACGGTAACCTGCGCGGCCTTTAGGAGAGATGGCCGAGTGGTCGAAGGTACTCCCCTGCTAAGGGAGCGTAGGGTTTATAGCCTTACCGAGGGTTCGAATCCCTCTCTCTCCGCCAGAGAAATAATATTAAAAACAGTTTTGCGCCCGTAGCTCAGATGGATAGAGTACTTGGCTACGAACCAAGGGGTCGGGCGTTCGAATCGCTCCGGGCGCACCAGTAAATCAATGGGTTAGGTCAGAAATGATCTAACCCATTATCTTTTGGATGGGGACTTTTTGGGGACTTTCATTCCCAAGCTGTTCCCGCCGAATCATTGCGAGGCTACGATTGATCCGACTGCCTTCATTTGTGATGCGGTTTAATGCCGCCAATAGCTCATCAATCTGTACTACCGAGTAATGAGCCGTCATACCTTGTCGGGTATGCCACAAAATGTCAGCAATCGTCTCTTCCCGTGCGCCAGCCTCTCGCAATCGCATTCCAACCGTATGGCGCAAATCGTGAATATGCAGGTCAGGAATCCCTGCAAGCTTCCGCACTCGTTGCCATGAATTGTTGTTCATGGTCTCAATTCGATGCCCTTGGTAGGGAAACACGTACTCGGCATGTTTTCCGCGCTGTGCTTCGATGATACTTTGAGCCACCGTATTGCAGACCAGAACGCGACCCCGCTTCCGTCCCTTGACGTTTTCCCTTGGAATATCAAACACTAATACGCCAAGTTCAGGAATAGAAATTTCCCATTCCCACTTCAGACCACACACCACAGACCACACACCACCCCATCCCGTGCGCCCGTATTCAAATCGAACAAGACCATCGTTGAAAGATGATCCGGCAGTAACGGCAAGATGCACCGTTGTTCTGCCCAAGTGATGGGACGCGGTTCACGCTGGTGGCGCTTGTCTATAAGTTTGTGGACACCGAAGGCGAACCACTTCCGGAAGATGTTGCTTCCTTTTTTGCCAAGGGTGCTATCGACGATGGGCAACTTAATGCCTTCGCAAAGTTGATTGGCAAGAAGGGTATCGAGTGGTATTGGATCGATGCGGGTGACCAGAAGGCTGGCTCAATCTGCGTGATTAAGCGGGCAACCAAGGATAAGGAAGCTACGCAATATCGTATGCACATGAACAAAAACCATATATCAGCTGTGCAGTTCGCCACTCTTGCGCATGAATTGGGGCACCTGTTTCTAGGGCATCTAGGCACAGGGCGCTCAATGTTCCGCATCGGCCTTCCATGAACCATGCGCAGCGCGAAATTGAAGCTGAGTCGGTGTCCTATTTGGTGTGCGCCCGTAATGGCATCACATCAAAATCAGAAACCTATCTTGCGAATTACGTCGAGAAGAATACCACCGTTGAACACCTTGATCTTTACCAAGTGATGCGGGCATCCGGGCAAGTGGAAGCCCTGCTTGGCCTTACAGCGCACACAAAATATGACAAGCCACCAGCCTTAAAGCCGGCATCTAAAAAATCTCGCGTTGAACCCATTCCGGATTTATTCTCAAGTGCGCCAGCCTCCATGCCAGCAGAAAACAAGGCAGCCGATACTCAATTCGCCAACAACACGAATCCATCAAGCCGCTTTGGTTTTTAGCGGGATAATCGTTGATCCGCGCTGGGCAGCGGCAAGCTGTTTTCCCCACCAGTCAAGCAGCTTGACCCGCCCATTTTTTCGACTTCACCAATCAAGGCCAGTCAACATGACCTTGGGCGTGTTTCAAGATAATATTTTAGCCTCGACGCGATAATATGCTGATTTTATTGTTTTGATACTGATCAATTAGAGATACCCAAGCACCGTCACTATAGATAAATATCACGATACCTGGATTCGGCCGTCATTTAAGCACTTTTCAAACTGATTACATTGGATTGGCAAAGGTTGACCACCAGCGGCACATTTGCGCTAAATCACAATCGCTTCCAACCCCTTTTTTTCAATGAGCTGTAAAAGCTTCGCTACTGCACCACTGGGGTGTTTACCAGAATTAGGCGACTCCCATTTTTGGACGGCAGAAACACTGACATTCAAGATTGAAGCAAACACCGATTGACTAACCTTGGCTTTTTCCACGCGGATGGCAGTCACTTTTTCGGGCGTGTACTCAGGCGCTTTCTGGCACAGCAGGTTCATCTTGGTCATGTCTTGTTTGGTGATCAAGGCATGGCCTTGAAGGGCTTTCGCCATCTCCAGCATTTCGCTAAGAATGCGGTTTTCTTCAAGTGATTTTTTATTTGTCATGACAAATCTCCTTTAGGATTTTGGATGTAAGCAGCTCGTCGAGTTTATTGCGGTTCACGTTTTCAAGCGCATGGGCAATGATTTTTGCGGCTTCAACTTCTTTGTCTGAAAAGTCTGTTCCGGGGGCATTTTTCTCACGTCCCGCTAAAAAGAAGATGGCATCTTGATGCTTTTTAGCGACCAGTGTACGGGTTGACCCACTTTTGCCTTGGCCGGGTATCGGTATGCGCTTTTTGCACACGCCGCCACCCAAGTCGGCTTCAAACAATCCTTGCTCAATCTGGTGTGCGGCCTCACACAGCAGAGCATCACTCACCACTTTGCGCGCCCAGCGATCAAAGGTTTTGGTTTTGAACACTCTTTTCATATTCGAATTCTAGTTTGTTATAGCACCATGTGCAATAGCTGTTCAGCAAGGAGGCATGATGTTTCGATACGCAGGGTTGTGAGTTGCTGAGTTCCTTGCTTGTTAGTTCATGCACTTTTCAAACTAATTACATTGGATGCGCTGAGAATCGCTTCCAGCCTATCGCCCAATTTGTTCCAAGCCTCGCGCTTTTCGTCAGCATAGTCATCGAGCAAATATACCCGGTCAATTTTGCTGCCGATCACATGGTTCTGGCATAGGTTGATCACATCCCGGCTGACTTTTAATTTCTGCATTAGTGTTGCCCCTGTTCTGCGCAAATCGCGCGGCGTCCACTCCTCATCACCCACCACCAGATTGTTATTTTCAACTCTGTTTTTCAGTTTGCGGGTTCTGCTCTTGAATTTCACCTGTCGGTCGCCCACCAGCTTACTGACAGTCTTTTCGCATACGTGCCCCACTTTGTAGCGCGCCGGGAAAGCCCATTCGCTATCATTCGTCAGGGTGTGCAGCTGCTTGAACTGATCCAGCGTGAAATCGGAGAGATAAACGAGTTGGTCGTGTTTTCTGCCGCGCTCGCCTTTGGTGTTGGCTGCCGGAATAAACCACGTCCGCTGCTCAAAGTTGACATGCTTCCATTCAGTCATCAGCAATTCACCAATGCGGCAAATCGTCCCCAGACACAACCACAAGGCGATCTGCGCTTCTTTTTTTAGGGGACGTTCCGTGCCATATTTTTGAGACGCGTCCGCGTAATCTTGCGCCGTGGTCTCGAAAATCGTTTGCAGCTTGTTGATTTCCTCAATGCTCAGTTGCCGCTTGCGCTCTTTGGTGTAATCGTTCGGGACGATTTGTTTGATGTCCACCAACTCGGCGGGATTGCCGTCGATCAGCAAGGCGCGCCAAGGCTTGCGCTTTTCCGCCCAGCGCAACATCTGCCCGATGTCCTTGGATAGCTCGACCGCCGTGGCTGTCTTGCCTGCTGCGATGATTGCCCGATACACATCCCGCAGATGATTCTCGGATAAATGCCGTACCTCGATATTGCCCAGCACTGGAATGGCGTGCCTCCCCATGGACTGGGTAATGTATTTGTTGCCGTCGCTGCGGTTCACCCCATCCTTAATCCATACCTTGTAGAGATCATTGAAGGTGAGGGCTTCAGTGCGCTTTTGTTCGTCGGCACGGAGATTGCGTCAACATCGGCCTGCGCTTCAATTCTGGTCGCGACCTTGTTGGCGCGTGGATCAATGCCAGCCTTAACCAAGTCACGTGCTTTATCACGCTCCTCGCGAATTGCCGCCATATCCCTGGTCGGGTAACTATTCCTGTTTGCTAATGATTAACAAGTATAGTTTGAATAATGCACATAAAAACCGTTGTTATCCTCAGTATGGCACGGTGAATATGCTAATAGATAATTTTGGGTTAAAAATAAAGATTTTGCTTATTGTTATTCTTAGTCGGTCTTTTATTATCTGTTCTCAAGTTGGCTGATATTTCCGTTTAATAACTATTAATTCTAAAGTGAGACAAAATGTTGCTACCACGTCAAGCTAAAATATCAGTTGCCGCGCTTCTAGTATGCATCGCTCCAGCTTATGGAGGATGGGGCTTAAACGACGTCGTAAACGCAGTCACAAATGCTCCCGCGGCCGCTACTATTCACCGGGATCTTGACTGCTTGCGCGCAGAAGTCGATTTCGAGAGAAGTATTGCCACAAAGATGTGAGTGAAATTTCACGAGACAGAGTTCTTGTGATCGGTATTGACATAAAAAATTACATTGGGAATGGTGGAAACGATGACTACATTTTTCGGAATAGGTGAACATAATTCGGAAAAATTTATCGAGCATGGAGTGGTGTGCATAGATAACTCGGTAGAAAAAGAAGCCGTTGTATTTAAAACATTCCAGAGTATCAGGACTGAGGATATAATTTTTATTAAAAACTATACTCAAGCTGGACTGAAAGTGAAAGCTGTTGGAATTGTTTTGTCCAGCTTACCTACCGAAAATGAGCTGGGAGTTTGCATTCCGGTTGAATGGGTATGGAAAGGTGAGAAGTTTATGGAGCAATTTGGCGAAGAATTGGCACACTGTAGCGATGCACTTTATGAAGAATATAATATTTTGGTACAAAGAGAAATAATAGATTTATTGCCCAGCAGATTCCAGTTAACTGAAGAGTGGTAAAATTTTAATGACAGCTCAGCCTGCCTCATGCTGAGCTGTCACCTTAGTAAAGGGTCATCCGTAGCGAGAAACAGCGTAGCCAGATCGTAACTTGATGGCGATGCTTGCCAGCTGCTTGAGGCTTTGTGTAGCTGGAAATTGAATTGGCGAGTGTTACAGGTAACTGATAATTAAAAATTAATTTCAATCTGCGGCTTCTACGAACCAAGGGGTGGGGCGTTCGAATCGCTCCGGGCGCACCAGTCAGGTATAAAACTGGGCACTTGTTTCAAGTTGCCCATTTTTATTTGTTGCATCGTTTCAGCAAGGGCGGCATAGCTGCCTTTGACTGTAGCGTTTCTGTCTTCCACCACGATTTCGTCCACTAGAATATTTAAATAACTTTTTGCCAGCGGTGAATTTTTGGCAAGCAGTTTTTCACGCAGCACCTTGCCTAATACATCCACCTGACTTGCCTTGATATGCTCAACCGCTGGCAGGGTGTGATCGCGACGAACACCAGCCAGTTCAATGAATAGCGCCTCCCGTGCTGCCTTGTGTTGTTGAGCGCGGCGCTGAGTTGTGTCATCCAGTTCAATCGCGCCCATTTCAATAGCATTTAACAAATTGTGTTGTTTCTTTTCGACCAGTTTTATCTGGCGATTAATTTCATTGATGCGCTCCTGCTGGCCATCCTTGGAAGATTTGATGCGCTTTCGCAGTTCCGCCACCATCATTTGCAGACGTTCCGGTGCAAAGATTTTATCGGCCATGCTATGCAGCACTAAATCGTCCAGATGCTCCATAGGTAGATTTTTACTAATGCAAGCGTGATTGCCTTGGCTTTGGCGGCTTGTGCATTTGTAATACTTGTAACGGCCTCCCTTGCCCGTGACTAAGGTCATAGCGTGTCCGCATATTCCGCACTTGAGCAAACCCGTCAGTAATGTCGGGCATGAAACCAAACGCGGCGCTCTTCTCGAAGGTGCGCGGGATTCACGTTTTGCCCTGACGCGCTCGAAGGTGGCAGCATCGACGATGGCAGGGATAGTGGCTTTTATCCATTCCTCTGGCGGTCTATTGGTGTTGGTCTTGGAGTCGCGGATATTGGTGAAATATTCGCCCATGTAGAGCGTATCCGATAGCAAGGTGTGCGACTTATGAATATTCCAAGGCTTACCACGCATAAGCAGCCCCTTTTCGGTGAAATGCTTGGCGATTTCTTTGCCGCCCATCTCTCGGCCTTGATAACCGTTCAGATAGAGATCGTAAGCCATGCGCACAATGCCAGCCTCAGATTCATTGATAACAAGTTTCTTTTTGTGGCGGCCTCGACTGCCTGCTATATCCGTGACTATTGCCTGATAGCCAAAGGGCGGTGATGAACCATTGAAGAAGCCTTGCCGTGCGTTCTCCTTCATGCAGCGGGAAACGTGTTTGCTTATCTCTTTGGATTGATGCTCGTCAAACATCGTAATAATTCGGCGCATCATTTCGCCCGCCGAATCGTCGCTGGTTTGCTGGGTAATGGATATGACCTTAACCCCAGCCTTGCCCAGCTTGCGCTCATATACGCCGAACTCAATGCCATCGCGAAAGAAGCGCGAGAGGCTATGAATGATGATGGCTTCGAATGCGGGTGGTTTCACCATGGCATCGTTAATCATTCGCTGAAATACAGGCCGCTTGTCATCCGTGGCGGATGCACCTGGCTCGATGTATTCCTGCACTACCAAGTGGCCGTTAGCCTTTGCCCACTCGTGCAATTGGCGAAGTTGGTCAGGAATAGACAGGTCATTTTCTGCCTGCCGCGAGGTGGAAACCCTTACGTATAGCGCCACGTGCATCATCGTTCTCCATAGTCAGCAACCCCAAAATCTTAAAACCTGTTTAGCAGGAAAAGGGAGTGTCTCTAAACACGAGCAGCGGCGGGGGCTGACCCCGAACGATTCCCGCTTTGAACACGCCGCCCTCCGGGCAATTCAACGATGGCATACTGTAGAGCACCGCAGCTGGCCGTCATTTAGAAGGTAGAACACGGCCAGCGTGGTGCACGTTACTCGTCGTCTTTCAGCGCTTCGATTTGCATCATCGCATGAATTAAATCGGGCAAAATGGATTCAAGGAACGCTAGTTCGTCGGTTGATATGACCGCCGCTTGAGGCTTGAACTGAATCTTGATATTTATGGATTCGTTCACTCATTATGGCACCTCCTTTCCTGCAATTTATTTCTGCCCATCCCATTCCGCTGGTGCTGCCCCGCTCCTTACCTTGCCGCTCTTCGTTAATTCGCGCTCCATATCACGCACAAATTCGGAGTTTCCGAATTCACGAAGAAATTCTTTTTTGAATAACAAAAACTTTTCTTTTTCCATGTTCATTTCAGCGAGTGCCAACACACGCCGCTTGCGCGGGTTTATTAACCGAATGATTAACTCGAAGATCATCATTCGCCCATCCTCATTTCTGTCATGCGCCGCTCGACATCGGTTTGCCATGTAAGCGGGTCGTGGATGTGTTCCAATTGGATGGCTAAATGCGCACGTGCTTGCTTGAGCGATATGGCAGGGGTTTTGCCTTGCAGGCTGTAAATGGCGGCGATGCGCTTCATGTAGCCATACAGGCTGATGGTAATACGCATCATGCGTTGATCCAGCAGGGCTGGCATGTCCAGTTCACGCACTACGCCCAAGCCTTCCATTTGTGCAACACGCTGTTGCAGGTCTTGCCACAAGGGATGCAACGGCCAGCGCGAACGGTTGCTGTCATTCGTTTTGATGCGCAACGTTGTGTGGTCGTTGACCAACACGCGGAGCAAATCGCCCTGACGTTTTTTTAAATCCTCGAAGGTTCTGATGCCGACCAGCCGCAGCCATTGCTTGCGGGCCTGCCATTCAATACGCCAGACATTTTGCTCCATGCCCCACAGTTCATAGAACCAAGTTTTCTGACTGCTTTCTTGTATTTCGTCGCACTTATTATAGAGGCGCAGTCGGAGGTCAGTTTGACCGAGGCGGAAAGTTTGCTTCTTGCGGTGTTTGCGGTGTTGATTATCCTTGGCGAAGCTGGAAACAAAATTGTCTTCGTCGAAATCAATGATGGGCAAGTGATAGTCGAAGGTGAAATCCACTCTTGAAAGTTTTTCAGGCTGATATGCGTGCAGTCCGACAGAGTGCGCCCATGCCAGAAAGCGGTCATGCAATCCCTGTGCGCTGGAATGCCACAATGCAATGCTGCGGAAGGTGACGAAGAAGGATGGGACATTGAATTCGCCAAACTGGATGCTGAATGCCTCATTTTCGATCAGGAACGGATACCCGCTACCTGTGCCGTGTCCGGCCAGCATGAATTCTTCAGTGCCGAGCTTGATGAGCGTGGGTTTGCGCGACTTGGATAGGCGCATGATTTCTTTCTCTACAGCCAGCCGTTCATAGTCAAATTTACACCCCTCAGAAGGCGCGAGGTAATAGGCACACTCGATGGTGTCATGGCCGGATAGGAGAAGATGGAAATTCATTTGCTGGAAGTTTTAAATTGATCTTTGGTGCCAACAAAGTTGCCATATAAGGCCTCAGGATGTTCATTCCCTAACTCTTTTTCAAGTAAACAATAATGGCTATCCGCCGAACGCTGGAATCTGCCGCGAATTCCGCCCATGTAGTAAAGCTGCCCCTTCTCGCCTATTTGGTGCGCAATGTAATCGTTATCACGATCATCAACGGGTTCACCCGGACATTCTGGGAGCCGCTTTTCTAACTCATCAATCGCAGTGGTCAGCAAGTCGGCCACAATTTGTGTGCGGTTTTTTTGTGGGTAGACTTCACAAAGCGCGGCAATCTTGGCAGCAATGTGAACAGGTAGGCGGAACGAAAATTGCTTAGTTGTAAGCCGTGAGTTGTCAGGGCTTGTCCATAGGTCGTGAAGCTGATCTGATTTCATGTATATCTCCAGTAAGTCAAATGACTTGCTAGAAATATACAAGCATTACAATCGAATGTCAAACAAATTACACCAAGTAATAAATTAAGCCGCTGCGCAGCCCGTGCGCGCGCTGCGCGTCGCTCCCAGGCTGCCCATCGGCTTATATTTTTCCGTGTTAGAGATTAGTTAAACTGTGTTAGATTGGGTTAATGTATTTATAGCCCCCCGTGTTACTTGAACGGGCTAAGAGCGAGACTTTTAATATTTTTTTGGATTTCCTTATCTATTCTCTATAAGAAAGAGTCACAATGACATCAGAAAAACACAAAAAGAACATTGAGAATGATAGTGATAAAACTCTAACATGCGGCTTAATAATGCCAATATCATCCATCGATAATTGCTCATCTGATCATTGGATTGAAGTAAAGAGCATTATTATGGAAGCTGTGGACTCTATAACTAACCTACGCTTTTCCATTAAACTTGTAAGCGATGCTGATGACGTGGGTGTAATTCAGAAGCGAATTGTTCAGAATATATACAGCTCAGACATAGTTATTTGCGATGTCAGCTGTAAAAATCCAAATGTCATGTTTGAACTCGGAATGCGCTTGGCATTTGACAAGCCAACAGTAATCATAAAAGATGATAAAACAGACTATGCTTTTGATACAGGAATTATTGAGCACGTTCCCTATCCTCGCGACTTACGTTTTTCGAGAATCGTTACATTTAAAACAGCACTTGCAGAAAAGGTTGTTGCTACTCATCGAGCTGCAATGACCGACCCAAATCATTCAACATTCCTCAAAAACTTTGGCAAGTTTCAGGTGGCAAATTTAGAAGAATCTCTAATTCCAGCAGATAAGTTAGTTATTGAAATGCTCTCTGATCTCCAAACAGAGGTTGCGCGACTTAGACGATTTTCTCCCCGCGATGATATTCGCCGGAATAAGAATAACGAGGCGGAAAGTATATTGAAAATTACTCATGCGATAGATTCATATCGTCATGACAACAAAGGGATTGATACAATAGAACTTCTTGGAAAAGACGATTTCTACAAATATGTAGAAGATCGTATAGATGCTCATCGGCATTTTGATAGTCCCAGTGATTTTCGAAAGGCAGTGGATCGAGAACTTATAAATCGTTGCTAATTTTAGAGTAAGGAAATAGCCACCTCCCAGTGCCCAGATTTATCGCTCCGGGCGCACCAGTAAATAAAGGGGTTAGGCATAAAAGCTTAACTCCTTTTCCATTCTTGCGTTGCCTCTACGCTATCGAAAGAATCAATCTGGAAATAATCCGGGTGCAATTGGTGGGACGGCAACCTCAATTCCACCACGTCAAATCAACCCTCTCTAATTCATAATAGCTGCTGCGGACTGGTGCGGAAAGCATCCGTATTACCAGCCAGTTCATCAGTGTCGGACTGCCGGATACATCGAAAATGCAGACATTGGTTCGATCTGCCCTTCGCAATCGAATTGCGTGATATATCAGAAGCAACATGCTAGTGGCAGTCTTCGCCCCCAGCGCATGTACACCGATGCAGACGGGCCTGGGAATGCTTGCGCTACCAGGCATGGGGGAAACTTTAACAATTTCGATTTGACGAAGGGATTACAGGCAATATGCCAGCCTTCAGCTTGAGAGGCGCACGACAAATAATGCAACCATTAATATTAATGTAAAAAGTGCTGTGGTTGCCACTGCAATTGGTGTTACAGCAGGTGCGCTGTTAGGCGGGCGCATATGCTAGGTTTAGCTGTACTAGCTCAGACCTGATCTGACAGTTACCGAATTTTTCGGGTGTCTGTCAGATTAAATTTGGTTTAGATTTTTTCCACTCCAAACCTGTTTCCCACTGAGTAACGTTTCCAACGGCGTTCTGCCATTACAAACCTTGCCCTGATGAGTTCTTTCATTATTGTAATAATTGAGCCATTCGT
>QFXI01000012.1 GCA_003402315.1 Candidatus Nitrotoga sp. LAW
TGCTAGTATGAAACATGAGCGTTACCTTTCTTTTAGTTTGATGACGGATTCGACACCCATATCAAACTCGGTAACGCTCACTTTTACAAGTGCATTGTCAGATCAGATTGAGACTAGTTCAGTTTAGCGCTAGATCTGGATTGCTCATCGGTTCGGCGTTTGGCACTTAAAATGAAGTTTTATTAATCATTACTTCTTCAATTCCATCCTTCTAACCATAAGGTCAATTGCTTCACCTAGTTGCTACAAATATATTGCACTGAGCCGGGTCGCCGGTTTCCATCCCACGCTTAAACCAGGCGACACGCTGTTCCGATGATCCGTGAGTAAAGGTCTCAGGCACTGCATACCCAAGTGCTTTCTTTTGGAGCGTATCATCTCCAATCGCGGTGGCCGCCGCGATAGCTTGCTCAATTTCACCGGGTTCGAGAATATGTTTCTGGCTATCCGTGCGCCGCGCCCAAACGCCGGCATAACAGTCTGCCTGTAGCTCCAGTTTTACGCTCGCGGCATTCGCCTCTGCTTTGCTTGATGCCTGCTGCTTGACGGCATTTATCTTAGCGGAAATCCCTAGAAGATTTTGGACGTGGTGACCTACCTCATGCGCCAACACATAGGCCTCAGCAAATTCACCCGGCGCATGAAAACGATTTTGAAGTTCCGAGAAGAACGATAAATCGATATAGATTTTGCTGTCCAACGGACAGTAAAATGGCCCCATGGCAGCGGCACCGTTACCGCATGCAGTTGTTGTGCTACCGGTAAAAAGCACTAGCTTCGGCTTGCGATATTCCTTGCCCTTTGCCGCAAATACTTCGCCCCATGTATCTTCCGTTTCCGCGAGGATCTTCGACACAAAAACGGCTGTCTTGTCATTTGCAGCAGGCTTGTGTGCGCTAACCTGCTGAACAGGGGCCGTCTGCTCCATCAAACCCAACAAAGTGACCGGGTTCACGCCGGTTAGATAACTTCCAATCAAGGCAAGCAAGACACTTCCAATACCAATCCCTTTAATAAACCCGCCGCCACGACGATCCTCAATATTTTCACTTTCTCTTTCATTGTCTAGCAGCATGATTTATCAGCGTCCAAATTTGGGGGGTATTTCATGAAATGGATTATAACTATGCATATAGCAAACAGGTTGGGCGACAAACTGGTTCGTCGTTGAATTTCACTGATGGTGAAAGATTCGCGAAAATGCATCCGCCTTATCTTTACGTATATGACCTTGGCAATCACCTCTGTTTACTTACTCTTAAAAATTAAGCGGGATACATAAATTATGTGATCAAAAATCCACCAACACAACTACCTTTTAATCGTCATATTTAAACTAGGAATTGAGCTGACGTCCTTCAATTGTACTGATGACTATTAGTTACCATCTCCATTGATCATGCGAAAAACAACACGCAGTATTTTTCGTCAATGGCCGATTTAACAGCAATGTTTCCATACCTCTAATCTGAATTTCTTACTCACTTTTTGACATAATGGAAGAGACTTCCAATTGCATCGCCACAGTACGAAGCGTATTCTTTAGCTAATCCAACCAATAGAAATAGAAGCCGAGTCATGCCGAATCAAATCACTCTCATTGAACAAGTGGGGAGCACTCTCGTCGACCTAGCAATCAAGTTTGACTGCCGCATTTGATATCTCCATTGCGCAACAGCAGCTTTATCAAGCTGCTAACTTTCCGTTTTCAGATTTCGCTGGCCTACCAGATGATCGCCGTGGTTGTCGGCTGGCATATCTATGAACTAACGCACGACCCTTTTGCGCTGGGTCTGGTCGGATTGGCGGAAGTCGTTCCCTACTTTTGTTGTGCGCTATTCGCGGGTTACGTCGTAGACCATCACTCCAGGCGAATGTTTGGTGTGCTGGCAAGCATCGTGCTAAGTTGCAATGCTCTAGTGCTCGTGCTTGTAGCCAACGGCGGGATAGCGGGCGCCACGCTAGTATGGATCTATGCATCGATCGCCGCTGGTGGCATTGCCCGTGCCTTCATCGGGCCTTCTTACAACGCACTGCTTGCTCTGACTTTGCCGCGTGAGCATTATGCCCGTGCCGCCGGTATCAGTAGTTCGGTTTTTCAATCTGCGCTGGTGCTTGGTCCTGCGTTGGGGGGGATACTCGTTGGTTGGGCCAGTCTTACTACCGCTTACATGGTGGCTTCGATCCTCAGCATCAGTGCCGCCGTTTCTTTATTCTTGCTACGCATCGCAGAGCCACCGAAAGCTGAAAGCGCACCGGTATTTTCCAGCATTGCGGAGGGGCTGCGCTTTGTGTTCAGCAACCAGATCATTCTAGGCGCGCAAGTGCTGGATATGTTCGCCGTGTTATTCGGTGGCGCGGTCGCCATGTTGCCAGTATTTATCCACGATGTTTTCCATTATGGTCCAGAAGGCTTGGGCATCTTGCGCGCGGCACCTGCGATAGGCGCCATCGCCACCGGCGTCCTACTTGCACGCCATCCCGTGAACCAGAATGCGGGCAGGATATTGCTGGCATCTGTCGCAGGGTTTGGTGTATGCATCATTTTGTTCGCCCTTACCAGTCATTTTTGGGTGGCGGCCTTCTTGCTGATGCTCTCTGGCGTGTGCGATGGGGTCTCGATGGTACTGCGTACCACTATTATGCAGCTAATGACGCCAGACGCTATGCGCGGTCGTGTTTCTGCGATCAACGGCATTTTTATCGGCTCGTCCAACGAGTTGGGCGCTTTCGAATCCGGTTTGGCTGCCCGGGTGATGGGATTAGTTCCCTCTGTAATTTTTGGCGGAGTAATGTCTTTGGCTATCGTGGCAGCGACGGCGCGTCTGGCACCTAAGTTGCGCAAATTGAATCTGCAGCAGTTACGTTAGGGAAACGCTGATTTATCCTTCTGTTCTAATGATTCTGGATCATCGATGTTAGAAAATATTCCCGGGGCTGTTCGCAGAGAAGTCAGGCCATGCAAACTTGTTTTTCCGAACCGGAATACGCAGCAGAAAAAAGCAAATGCGCGCAACCGATTTCTGACTGCGCTAGAAGCAGTAATTCCATGGACGTGTACTATCAGGTTAACCGTCAAGAAAAAAGCGATAGGAAATTAAAATTGACTCAATCCATTATTCACCCTGATAATCTGCTCATGACCTCCCTAAAAGCCGTTTCACAAAACAAAGCTCTGCTAAACGCACACCCTCGAGTGGTGTGGCGTATGAGTATTGTGGCCTGGAGAATTAGTAGTTAAGTACTATTAACATTAGCAGTTTCAAAAGGCCACAGAGTGTTTCTGTGGCCTTTTTGTTTTTATATCGTTTGGAGTACAAGTATGTCGCTTCCCGCCGCGTTTGTTTCAGTCATTCTTATCTGGTCTACTACACCGCTTGCCATCAAATGGAGCGCAATAGGAGTCGGCTTTAGTTTTGCAGTTCTCTCGCGCATGGCAATAGGCGCGCTGTTGTGTGTCGCACTGCTAGTTATACTGCGCATTCGTTTCCCATTGCATCGTAAGGCGCGTCTAAACTATCTGGCCAGCGGATTAAGCATGTTCGGTGCGATGGCACTGACGTATTGGTCTTCCCAGTATGTCAGCTCCGGCATGATCTCCGTACTATTTGGTTTGTCGCCGTTGATTACCAGCTTGGGAGCGGCTTTGTGGCTAAAGGAAGAGGCAATAACTCCGAGCAAGATAGCAGGTATGTTGCTGGGCCTGGCCGGTCTGGTTCTAGTGTTCCGCGGTGGGCTGGATCTAGGTAATGGCGCAACTGTGGGTTTGGTCGCACTGTTCATTGCGGTGGTCATGCAATCTCTTGGTTTGGTATGGATCAAACGGATAAGCGATGATAGTCCGCCGCTGGCGATGACGCTTGGCTCTTTGATTGTGGCATTACCACTGTTTTTATTGGTATGGTGGCTGGCTGATGGGCACTGGCCTGCTTTGTTGCCCGAGCGGGCAGTAGCGGCTACTTTGTACTTGGGAGCATTCGGATCGCTGTTAGGCTTTACGCTGTATTACTACATGATCAAACATATGCAAGCAGGGCAAATAGCTTTGATAACGCTCGTAACACCAGTGCTGGCATTACTACTTGGCCATGGCTTGAATAATGAGACGGTGTTGCCACATGTGTGGATGGGTACAGCAAGTATTGCGTTCGGATTATGCCTGCATCGCTGGGGAGGACGGTGGCTAGCTTGACAGGTGTTGCAGCCGGATGGGCATACACGATCCCTATTTTCCATACCTCAATCCATTATTCAATAATGCGGCTTATGCTTGCACCATCCAGAATTCAAAACGTATGCGACCATTCTCGGTGCTAACAGAAATGCCTCCACCATGGGCCTCAATAATGGATTTTGTTATGGCTAGTCCAAGCCCTGCACCCGCATTGT
>QFXI01000013.1 GCA_003402315.1 Candidatus Nitrotoga sp. LAW
AGGGTGTTTCCTGGAATTTCGCCCATGGTGGCACGCCAGGGAGATCGAGTACGTATCCGTGTGGGTAACCTAACAATGACCAACCATCCGATGCATTTACACGGTCACGAATTTGTTGTCGCCGGGACAGACGGAGGATGGACGCCACCAAATTCCCGTTGGCCGGAAGTTACCGCCGATATAGCAGTGGGCCAAATGCGCGCGTTTGAATTTATTGCTGATGAGCCTGGTGATTGGGCATTTCATTGTCACAAGAGCCATCACACTATGAATGCAATGGGTCATGACGTGCCTACGATGATTGGTGTGGATCAAAGCAAGCTTGTCGACAGAATAATATCGCTGGTTCCTGATTACATGAGCATGGGTGAAAGCGGCATGGCGGATATGGAGAAGATGGCAATGCCTTTGCCAGATAACACCTTACCGATGATGTCCGGTCAGGGGCAGTTCGGTGGCATCGGAATGGGAGGGATGTTTACGACCGTTAAAATCCGCGAAGGTCTTGCGCGTAACGATTACAAAGACCCTGGCGCTTATCAGCATCCTGTAGGCACCGTAGCTTATGAAATTAATAGTGAGTTACCGCCTGTGCAAAGGCAAACTGAAACCCCATCCGAAGATGGGGTGGAATTTAAAGTGCGTAAACCCGTGGGTCATGGTGAACATTAGAAACATTCGTACATCAAATTTCATCATATTTCTGTTTTTACTCGTTGTTGCTGAACATAATTTTGCCAGTTCGATTGATGTGTTCTCAGTCCAATGCTTCAGCCTCGATGTAGAAAAGCGAAATAAAATAATCGATATCAATGTGCTGTAGATCCACCTGTAAACGCTGAGATGATAGGGCACGGCTTGGTTCGACCCGTCATTTCGCATTCGTGGATTAAATGTGTGAGGATACTTTGCATGCGTTCAAGGTCGACGATCCGCTTATTGATATCGCCAAGACGGGCATTTGCGATCTTGCGGATCGCCGCTCTGTCAGAGCCGTCCTCCAATGCAAGCAAGGATGCAATCTCACCCAGCGTAAAACCCAGATCTTGTGATCGCTTGATAAATCGGATGCGCTCAACGAGGGCAACCGGATATTGCCGGAATGTCGTGCCATTTGGCGCAGGTGTAGGTAATAAATTCAATTTTTGATAATAGCGAATCGTCTCAATACCCACTTTAGCAGCGCGTGCCAAACGGCCAATTGTTAATTGTTCAACTTCTTTTTTCATGAATTTGTCTGGTAAGTAAAAAAAGATTGACTCTGTGGTCATGCACAGAGTGTAGGATGATCCTGTCTTTAAATTACGTCAAGGGGTTGAGCTATGAATCAGAAAAATCAAAGCACCTGTTGCGGCCATACCAGTTCTGAAAAAAAAGTTGTTGTAGCACCCATCAGCAGCCCGACTTACGAAAAAACGTACATCGATCCCGTCTGTGGAATGAAAGTGTCGGCCGATAGCAAGAAGTCGGTTGAGCATGGCGGCACCACATACTATTTTTGTAGTGAAAACTGTGTTGCCAAATTTCGGACCAATGCCAAGCAATACCTGATCATGCCGACAGCCAGCGATATCGCCCCCAAGACGCCTCTGCAAGCAGTCGCAAAGAACACAATCTTTACCTGCCCGATGCACCCTGAGGTACAACAAGTTGGTCCCGGCAGTTGCCCGCAGTGCGGGATGGCACTGGAGCCGATGGAGGCGACTGCGGAAGAAGATACCACCGAACTTGACGATATGACCCGTCGCCTGTGGGTAAGTGCAGCATTGACCATACCGTTATTGATTTTGACAATGGGTAAGGTGGTTTCAGGAATCGACTTTCATAGCTGGCTGGGAACGACTGTGTTTAACTGGTTGCAGGCTGCGCTTGCGGCACCAGTCGTTCTATGGGCGGGCTGGCCGTTTTTCGAGCGCGCCGGGGCATCATTTCGTACTTGGAATCTTAATATGTTCAGTCTGATTGGACTGGGCACTGGGGCTGCCTTTGTGTTCAGTGTAGGGTCGCTCTTGTTTCCTGAATTACTTCCGGCTGCTTTCAAAATGGACGGCATGGCGCCGCTTTACTTTGAGGCCGCTGCCGCCATTATCACGCTCGTGTTGGTAGGGCAGGTGCTGGAACTGCGGGCGCGGTCACGTACCAACAGCGCGATCAAATCGCTTCTGGGCCTCGTGCCAAATACGGCCGTTCGTCTCAGGCTCGACGGTAGTGAAGAAGAAATACATCTGGACGAGATCCATGTAGGTGATCGACTGCGTGTGAAGCCGGGTGACAAAATACCGGTCGACGGTGAAGTGGTCGAAGGCAGATCAAATATCGACGAATCGATGATCACCGGCGAACCCATACCATCTGAGAAAACCGTTGGAAGCAAAGTGTCTGCTGGCACTATTAATCAAACCGGTTCATTCGTATTCACGGCGCAGAAAGTGGGCGCGGAAACCTTGCTTGCGCACATCGTAAAAATGGTCAACGACGCCAGCCGCTCGCGTGCACCCATCCAAAAAATTGCCGATGCGGTTGCCGGCTGGTTTGTGCCGGTGGTAATGGGAGTTGCCCTCATGGCCTTCGTTATCTGGGCTTTTTTTGGCTCACCGCCTGCGCTTGCGCATGCACTTGTAACAGCCGTCTCGGTACTTATCATTGCCTGCCCTTGTGCTCTTGGTTTGGCCACGCCGATTTCGATCATGGTAGGCATTGGCCGGGGCGCGCAAGAAGGCATTTTAATTAAAGACGCAGAAGCGCTGGAACTGATGGAAAAAGTAGATACCTTAGTGGTTGATAAGACTGGCACGCTTACCGAAGGACGCCCCAAAGTTCAGGACGTAGTCGCTATCAATGGATTTACTGAAAATGAGGTTTTGTCATTGGCGGCTTCTCTTGAACAACACAGTGAGCACCCTCTTGCGCAAGCTATTGTTGGGTACACAAAAGAAAAGAATATTAATATTGTAGAAGCTAAAGATTTTGATTCGATTACCGGCAAGGGAATACGAGGGGTTATTGATGACCAGTCAGTTGCTATTGGCAACGCCATGCTTATGTCAGATGTTGGTGTCAACATTTCGTCACTTCAAAGTAAAACGCAAGAATTACAGACGTTAGCAAAGTCAGTGATGTTTCTAGCCATTAATGAGAAAGCAGCGGGATTGGTGAGCGTTGCTGATCCAATCAAACCTACGGCAGCACGTGCTATAGCAGAACTGAAGGCAGCTGGAATTCGGATAGTATTACTCACAGGCGATAACGTTGCGACCGCTGCATCGGTTGCGCGGCAACTTGGCATTGATGATATCAAAGCCAACGTCATGCCAAGTGATAAATATCGACATGTGCAAACGCTACAGGCAGCGGGCCATATCGTGGCAATGGCGGGCGACGGGGTCAATGACGCGCCAGCACTTGCTCAAGCGAATGTTGGCATCGCTATGGGTACCGGAACCGACATTGCGATGAATAGTGCGCGCATTGTCTTAGTGAAAGGCGATCTATTGGGCATAGCACGTGTACGTTTGCTCAGCCAGGCAACTATGCGAAATATTAAACAGAATTTATTTTTTGCATTTGCATATAACCTGATTGGTGTACCCATTGCTGCGGGGGCACTGTACCCCTGGTTTGGTCTGCTATTAAACCCAATGATCGCGAGTGCTGCGATGGCCTTAAGTTCGGTATCAGTAATAGGCAATGCTCTGCGGTTACGCAGTGCGACTCTTGGCCACACACCATAGTACGGTTGCTACCGTTAATAGAAAAGGCATAAATGATTGGTGTTACTGAGGAGCAAGTGCAGCGAGCGGTAGAACAACTCAACCACCGGCCACGCAAAGTGCTGGGTCAGATCACCGCATGAAGTACTATTCAGTGTGGCGATGCGCTACACCAAGCCAACTTCAGCTGTTGCACTCGAACTTGAATCCGCCACTTACAAAAATTGCACTTCAGAGTTGAATCCGCCTCACCATTTTCAACCTCACCTAGCAGCAGCCGGAAACCGCTACGCTTTCATGTTGTGCGATTTCATGTTGCGTAAAGGGAAGGTCACTACCGCATCCGGCAAAAATTCCATAATGCCGGCTAAAGTCGCCGATGAATTCGAAATGTTTCCTGAATCGGGAATCATGCAGCATGTGCCAGGTGTTGCCACACACCGGGAATACCCGCCCGGCTTCGATGCCATGATGATTATCCAGGATAAAGCGATGCGGATGATCGGGTATCGTGCCGCGATAAATCACCGCTTGGCCGTAATCTTCGCAGGCGGGCTCCAGCCCATCCAACTTGAATAACCTATAAGTGGCCGAAAAAAAGTGGATGTTGCCGGCCCGCTCAGCCAGCTTGGCGTCGGTAATCTCGAGCGGCTTATCCTCAACCAGTCTAGGGTCGGCAAATTCATGGCGCTTGGCAATATTAATGAAATCGTTCCAGTACAGCGCGCCACCCAGACATTCACCATACAACACCGGGTCATTGCGCACCGCGTCCGGCACTCTGCGATCGGCATAAACATCTGAGAAATAGAATTCGCCGCCCGGTTTGAGCAAGCGATGTACTTCGCGCAGCACTGCATCTTTGTCCGGCGAAAGATTGATCACGCAATTCGACACGATGACATCAAAGCTGCCACTTTCCAACCCAAGTTCATCGAGTTTTTCAATGTAGCCCTGTTTAAAAATGACATTGTCGAAACCGAACACCTCGGCATGGTAGGCGCGATAACTTTCCGCAACGGCAAACTGTTCTGCGGTCATATCCACACCGACCACTTGGCCATTCGCGCCAACCAATTGCGCCAGCGCATACACATCGCGCCCGGAACCGCTGCCCAGATCGAGAATGCGGCAGCCTTCCAACAGCGGAGGGCAAACCAAACCACAGCCGTAGTAGCGCGACATCACTTCAGGATGGATGCGCGCCAGCAGCGGCTTAAGCCAGTTTGGCACTTGCGACGCATCGCAGCAGGCAGAGGTTTTCAGATCGCCAGAAGTTTGCAGCTGTTTGCCGTAATAATCTTTGACAATTTCATGCATGGTTATTCCTTGAATAATTGAATGACAGCGTGCTGTTAAGCGCACTCAAATAAGCGTTTTTGCATTTTCAATTGGCAAAACACATCGCATCTTTCTTAACAAACTGAAAATCAGCGAAGCCGGCATGGGCGCGTTCACCGGTATTGTCGGTGTCGGATGCGACGGAAAGCTGAACCAGGCGTGCCTGCTCTGATCCAAATTCAGTAACCATGTCTTTCTGCACATCATGCCGTGCAACGACCCATTTGCCTGCATTGGCAGCGCCAGATTCGGCCACAATCATGTGGATGCGGTCGGAATAGGCATTGGGCTTGCGCGTACCCACCGGATAACGGTTGTCCCACACATAATTGATCGCGGCATCGGGCACCGCATCGCCATAGATGCTGCGTGCCAACTTGAGCTTGACGCGTGTCGCAAAACTCAGTGCGGATGCAGGCATGGCAAACGAAACATACACGCGCGCAGCATAATCATCCCCTTTTTTGGTGGCCATGTCAGCCGTGACCAGCGGGGCATCTACGCGCCAGCGCCAGCACAGCACCGGTGTGCGATTCAAATCCACTTCGACCGGCCGCGCCAGCAGCGTCATACTGCGCTCGGCGGTGGCTTCGATAGCCAACACATCGTCCCATCGCGTGACGCGGTAACGTGTGGGCGGTACTTTTTTATTGAGCTGTATCAATTGCCACGGAGACGGGACGTCCGCAGATTCCTGGGTGAAATGATCGAGCCTGACTTCATCGCTTGCTTGTATCGGCAAAGAAACCCCCACCCCTATCAGCCACACTAAATTTCGTAATGTCATGCAACCTCCACTCTGGGTGGCAAGTATTTTAAATCCTGTGGCGCATCCACGTCATGCAACAATTGTCCGACATGCAATGACCAGTCGAGCTGTCCGATGCGCATAATAGTGGTGCTGGCAACCGCATCGGTACTCCACGGCATATCACTGAACAGCGCTGCACTGTAGCGCTTGAGCCCCAGCAGCGCATAGCCGCCATCGGCGGTGCAATGGATGACTGCATCGTGTTCGCGCAATGATTGGACGGCTTCACGCAGCAAGGTGGCGGACATTTCCACGCAATCTGTCCCTATCAATAAAACTGCTTCTGCATTTTCAATGGCCCGCCCTGATGCACGCGCCAGTCGTGCACCGAGATCACCCTCGCCTTGATCAGAAATCTCAATGCCCAGCGGAAGTGCTATGCCTTGCCAAGCGACATCATCAATTTTTGGTGTGCCGCATAACTCGACTGTGCCGATGCCAGCGGCCAGCGCTTCATGCAATGTGCTGAACAACATTTGCTGCGCCAGTTTGGCCGCACCCTCTGCCCCCAGTGCGGGAATCAAGCGCGTCTTGGCGAAACCGGGCTGCGGGGCTTTGGCAAAAATGATGATGCGGGTGGATATCATCGGTACAACCTCACCAATTCCCCCGCATCCGTACCGCGCCAATACGCCCAGCGCAAACGCCACATCAGCAGGATGGTGCGCCATACCCCGCGCGTCTCCCAACGCCGACCGGATGTCATTACACAATGTGCGATGCAAGCGGGACGCGAGAACGCCAACAACCGTTTGCTTAGCTCCACATCCTCCATTAATGGCTGGTCAGGAAATC
>QFXI01000014.1 GCA_003402315.1 Candidatus Nitrotoga sp. LAW
TGGTTTCCAGATAGTCATTGGTGGCCACGGTGCGCTGGGTTTCAATCCCCAGCTCTTCCAGACCGTAGCCTGTCAGCCGTGCCACGCGGCCTACCGCGCACAACAGCGCGTCGAACTCGATACGGCGCGATTTGCCATCCTGTTCAACCACGATGAATTTGTGTCCGTCTTCCTGCCCGCAACGCACGGCCTTATGGTCGGTCAGCACATCCACCCCATCTGCGCTGAGCGACGCGCGTGCCAGCTCGGAGACTTCGCTATCTTCGCGAACCATGATGCGCGCCCCCTTCTCGATCTGGGTGACGTGCGAGCCCAACCGCGCGAAACTCTGCGCCAGTTCACAACCAATCGGCCCACCACCCAGCACCACCAGGCGCGCAGGCACCGTGTCCAACTTGGCAAATTCGTCCCACAGCGTGTCGCTGGTAACGTAGCCCACCTCATCCAAACCGGGCAGTGGCGGCACGAAAGGCTGCGCGCCGGTGGCAATGATGATGCTGCGCGTGGTAAGCACTTGAGTCGCGCCATCATTCAATTTTATTTCCACCGTCCACGGGTCGGTAATGCGCGCATAGCCTTGCAGCACTTCCACGCCCAGGCCGGTATAGCGTTCCACGCTGTCGTGCGGCGCCACGGTGCGGATCACCTCATGCACACGCGCCATCACTTTTTGAAAGCTAAACTTTGCTTCGCTCGCCTCCAGTCCGTAATGATCGGCGTGGCGTATCTGATGCGCCAGCTTGGCACTTTTGATCAAGGCCTTGCTCGGTACGCAGCCGTAGTTGAGGCAATCGCCCCCCATCTTGCCCGCCTCGATCAGCGTCACTTTGGCCTTGACCGCCGACGCGATGTAGGCGGACACCAGCCCACCCGCGCCGCCGCCGATCACGATCAGATTGCGGTCAAATCGTGCAGGAGGATTCCATTTGCCATAAACGCGGCGGCGTTGCAGCCAAGCCGTAATTTTTTTGGCGATCATCGGAAAAACGCCCAACAATACGAAAGAAAACACTATTCCCGGCGACAGGATGCCGGACAGGCTTTGCAATTGCGCGAGTTGTGTTCCCGCATTCACGAACACCAACGTGCCCGCCAGCATCCCCACTTGGCTGACCCAATAAAAAGTGCGGGTGCGCATCGGCGTGAGTCCCATCAGCAGGTTGACGAGAAAAAACGGAAATACGGGAATCAAGCGCAAGGTAAACAGATACAAAGCCCCGTCCTTGGCCACCCCGTCATTAATCGCTTTCAACTTGTCGCCAAAGCGTTGCTGCACGATGTCGCGCAACACAAAGCGCGAAGTGAGAAAAGCCAGTGTCGCGCCGATGCTGGAAGCGAATGACACCAACAGCGTGCCCATCACTAACCCAAACAACGCCCCCATGGCCAGGGTCATGACCAATGCGCCCGGTAAGGAAAGCGCAGCGACGACTACATACAGCACAAAACCGACTGCCGCGACCATCCAGGGTGACTGCGCCTTGAGCGCAGCAAAATCATGCTGACTCTGCTTGAGTGATTCCAGCGTCAGAAAACGCCCCAGATCGAAAGCAAAGAAGCTGACGACCAGCACTAGAATCAGCATAACGAGCAGCGCGCGCTTCATGCTGCAAGGCTTTCTTCTTCTTTCAATGCGCCGCCGCAACTGCTGCCTTGTCCGGCAGTACAGCCGTAGCAGTGGCCGGCAACACGGATCGGATGACCATGCAAATCTTGCAGCAGCAGATCACGCAGATGCGGACGACCTTGGCCGGAGATGGCCAGTTCCAACTGCTGATTGAAATCGCAGTCGTAAAGAAATCCCTGCCAATCCACGCTGACCAGGTTGCGGCACATCACCGTGTCGAGATTGGCAGCGGCAAAATTTTCTTGCAGCAGGCGCAGATAATCGTTGAACTGGCCTTTGGAGACCAACATTGAACCGAAACGCTGGATCGGCATATTGGTGATGGCAAACAGCTGGTTGAACACGATGCCAAAATGCTCGAACAGCTCGCGCTGATAATCTGCTTGCAGCGCAGCCTGATCTGGCGGCAGCGAAGCGCCCTGCGGATTGAACACCAAGTTCAGCGTCAAGCCGCTGTCAGGCTGCCCATAACCCAACAGATTGAGCTTTTGCAGTGCGGCAATACTCTTGTCGAAAGTGCCCTTGCCGCGTTGCTTGTCCACATTTTCCAGCGAATAACAGGGTAGCGACGCGACAATCTCGACCTGCTGCGCGGCGAGGAATTCGGCGAGATCTTCCTGTCCCGGCTCGAACAGAATGGTGAGATTGCAACGATCAATCACTTTGCGGCCTTGCGCGCGAGCGGCGCGCACCAGATCACGAAAGCCCTCATGCAATTCCGGTGCGCCGCCAGTCAGATCGAGCGTATGCAAGTCGCGCGCCGCCAACACCTCTGGAATCAGCGCCAGCGTTTCACTATCCATCATCTCGGTACGATTCGGTCCGGCATTCACATGGCAATGCACGCAAGTCTGGTTGCACTTGTAACCCAGATTAACCTGCAGAATCTCCAGCGTACGACGACGCAAGGCGGGGAATTCAGTGGCTTGTAGCAAAGGCAGAGTGGCATGCATGACTTATTCCTGTCAAATAGTTTATCCATCGCAACTGCACCAGACCGACAGTGCAATGCGTTCATAAGTGGTAGTCGTTACAGAAACCATATTACTTACAAAGTAAAATTTTGCAGCAATGTTCAGCGCCATTGTGTAAGGAACTACAGGGTAAGTGCGACTATGGACATGAGTATCGGAAGCTCGAAGACCGATTAGTCTCTAATCATTAAATAAACAGGGCACGTCCACAACTATGATTGGAGAATGAACATGAGCACAGTCACCATGTAGTGACACGCATGTCGGCATCTATGATGATTTTACCTCGCTCGAGCATGTAGGCAAGCTGGCTATCCTGTTAAACAACCAAGGAGCATATGATGAACAACCAATCCGTATTACCTTTGAATAGAGTCGCAAGCCCGATCACGCTTCCACAGTGCAATGCGCCCGCAGTGCCGCGAATGACACTTACAGATCCCGCCTTGAATGTCATGACAGATTTCACCAAAACTGCCGTATTTTCAATCGGACTCGACGAGCCAGTCGATCATGCACTGCTTTACATGAAGACCGCCGGAGTAAGGCTTTTGTTTGTCCTGGGCAACGATGGCGGGCTGGCAGGCTTGGTCACATCACTCGACATTATGGGAGAGAAACCCATGCTCTACCTTCAGTCCATTGATTGCAACCATATGACCTGCTCGCGATCAGACGTGCTAGTGAAACATGTCATAACCCCCGTCAGTAGATGGGAAGTGATCGATTATACTGATATTGAAAATGCGCAGATTTCCCAGATTGTCGCTGCCTTTAAGGCTTCCGGGAGGAGGCATCTGGTTGTGGTAGGGCGTTCGGAAAATTGCCCAGAAAGCATCGTGCGCGGAATATTCTCCGCTTCACGCATCGAACAGGCGACATCCTTGCAACTGGAAATTGTCAGTACGGCCAGAAGTTTTGCAGAAATCAAGCATGTATTATCACATTCCTAGAATGCATATGGTCTCGCAGGCATTTTAGCTAAGCAAGTTTTGCTGCAAGATACCGTTCCGGAACGCGGCAGAGACGCTGCTACGGAGTGGCGAAATAAGGTGTGATGATTGATGCGCATAAGCCCAACCAAGTTTTTATAAAAATTCGGGAGAAACAATGGCGAACCATCTGCCAAGTTTTATTCACTTTGGGCGCGCGGTGTGCGGCGACCTTGCTCAAGCAGAACGGCGCGAATGGTGGCTGGCGGATGGTTTTGGGGGTTACTCGTCAGGCACGCTGTCGCAGAGCCTGACGCGCCGCTACCACGGCCTGTTGGTAAGTGCCGACCCACACTCTCTTGCGCGCCACTTGCTGTTCGCCAAAGCCGAGGTCACGCTGATCGATGGTGATCTCCGTTATCCCTTGTTCACCAACCGCTGGTGCAGCGGTGCCATCGAGCCTACCGGACATTTGCACATCGAATCGTTCCGGCTGGATGGCAGCATGCCGGTGTGGCGCTATGCTGTCGGCGATATCATCCTGGAGCAACGCATCTGGTTTGAACCGGGCAGCCGCGATCTTTACCTAGCTTGGGGTTTACTACAACCCCTGAATCGCCCGATTGAACTGGATATTGCACTACTGTGCAACGACCGCGACCATCACGGGCAGACGCGGCAGGACAATCTACCCAACCTGTCTGCCGAAGTAATATGCGACCGGTCGGACAAAATCAACTGTGAGCTGCTCTGTCTCATATCAGCAGGGAAACCTCGCTTGCATTTCATTACTGATAACGGACAGTTCCGCACCGACAACCAGTGGTATCGGGATTTTCTGTTGCCTGTGGCGCTTGAACGCGGGCTGCCGGATCGGGACGACCATTTTTGCGCAGGACATCTGCGGCTGCGTCTATATAACGGTAGTCTATCCGGATTCGTGGCGAGCACGAACGAAATACACAGCCGCCCCTACTTCGCCGAAGCTTTGCGTCGCAGCCAAAGTAGCGAAGTGCAACGCATCATTCGCGCTGAACTGCATACGCAGTGTCACAGCCATGCGCCGGATTGGATACGTCAACTGGTGTTGGACAGTGACCGCTTTTTGATCCGCCTTCCCCGTGCTCGCCCAGACAGCCAAGCGAGCGAGCCGATCAACCATGCAACGAGTACCCGTAGACGCAAGCCGCCATCATCTGCCAAACAATTTGAGCAAATAGAACTGGCTGATGGTATCGCGATCATTGCCGGGTATCCCTGGTTTGGCGACTGGGGACGCGACACCTTCATCGCATTGCCCGGACTGACGCTAATCACCGGACGCTATCAAGTTGCACGGCGTATCTTGCTGGGCTATGGGCAGCACATCAAGGACGGACTGATTCCCAATACCTTTCCCGAAGATGGTAGTCCGGCACTGTATAACACGGCGGATGCCGCGCTGTGGTATGTGGAGGCGTGGCGTTGTTACGCGGAGACCATAGATGATCACGAAGCAGTACGGCAGGCTTTTCCACAGATCGCTTCAATCATCGCCGGTTATATGCGCGGCACACACCACGGCATTGCCATGGATAGCAAAGATGGACTGATTCGGGCGGGAGAACCCGCCCTGCAAGTGACTTGGATGGATGCGCGGGTCGAAGGCGTGCCGGTGACACCGCGTACGGGCAAGCCGGTAGAAATTAACGCGCTGTGGTACAACGCGTTGTGTGTCGCGGCAGACTTCGCCACCCGACTTGGGGAAGACCCGGCTCGCTATGCCGAACTGGCGTTGCAAGCCAGGCTCGGCTTCCAACGCTTTGCAAAACCGGATGGAACTCTGTATGACGTACTGGACAGTCCGCAAGGCGATGATGCCAGTGTGCGTCCCAATCAAATCTTGGCCGTGAGCCTGCACCACAGCCCATTAGAGCATAATGCACAAGTAGCGGTGGTCACCAAGGTGGCGCGCCACCTGCTTACCTCATATGGCCTGCGCACCTTGGCAGCCGACGAACCTGATTATCACCCCTGCTATACCGGCAAAGTGGATCAACGCGATGCCGCCTACCATCAGGGTCCGGCATGGGCTTGGCTGCTCGGTCACTACGCGCTGGCGGAATACCGCGTAACAGGCGATGCCGCCCGTGCCCAGGCACGCCTGGAACCGCTGCGCGATCATCTGCAGGATGCCGGGCTGGGCTCAATCTCCGAATTGTTCGATGCGGCTCCGCCCCATCTCCCGCGTGGCGCGCCCTGCCAGGCTTGGTCGGTAGCTTCCACCCTGTATGCCTGGAGTAAGCTCGAATGTGCCCTAAAACGATCAGAAAAAGGGTGCAACCATGAACAATAAAAATCTCAATGCCGAACAACAACGTTTGCAGGCGCAGCGAGAAGGGCGTGAAAACTGGCGGATGTGGGGACCCTATCTGGCCGAGCGTGCGTGGGGCAGGGTACGAGAGGGCTATAGCCCGGATGACACTGCATGGGAGTTCTTCAGTCATGATCAGGCCAGAAGCAGCGTCTACCGCTGGAACGAGGACGGCATGGGTGACATCTGTGACGAGTCACAAAATATGTGTTTTTCCCTCGCACTGTGGAACGGCCGCGACCCCATCCTCAAAAAACGCGCCTTCGGACTAACCGACAATCAGGGTACCCTGGTGAGGACGTCCAGTCACACATTAAGATGAATGAGCGTCTAAATACATTGAAGGGCCAAGATTTTCTCGGCTCACTTGTAACGACAGGAAAACCATCATGAAAAAATTCGATGTTCAGGCAATTTCTCTCAATGTTTCTCAACAGCAAGCATTCACATTCATCGCCGATGCGATGCGTTTGCCCGAATGGGCACAAGCCTTTTCCTCTGTGGCAGGGAAGCGGGCACTAATGCGCACTCCCAACGGTGAGGTTGAAATTAACCTTGATGTGCGAGCGTCATCGGAGACCGGGACGATTGATTGGTACATGATTTTCCCAGATGGCAGCACTGCCGTTGCCTATTCACGCGTCATCGAATTGAACCACTATAGCTGCGTGTATAGCTTCATCCTCACACCACCGCCAGTCCCCCTTGAACAGCTTGAGGGCGCTTTGGAGATGCAATCCAAAACGCTGACCGAAGAGCTTGCCAAACTCAAAGGAATTCTCGAACATGGACAGTAAGGTCTTGTATGAGCTAGACATCCTTGTGGTGCGCGCCAAGGAAGGCAACCGCGAAGCCTTGGAATCACTTGTTCGTGCCGTGCAAAGGGATGTGTACAGCCTAGCCATGCGCTTTCTCTGGCACCCACAAGATGCTGAGGATGCCACACAAGAAATTCTGATTCGCGTCATAACAGGCTTGGCTGGCTTCAAAGGTGAAAGCAGTTTTCGTACTTGGGTCTATCGAGTCGCTAGTAATACCTTGCTGACGCTTGGTAAAAAACGCATGGAGCAAACGGCCTTGTCGTTTGAAGAATTTAGCGAAGCTTTGGCGGTAGGGCTTTCTGATGCTCCGCACACTGATACCCATGACATCGCTGAGAAGCTGTTGCTGGAGGAAGTTAAGATAGGCTGTACTCACGCCATGTTGCTGTGCCTTGATCGCGATCATCGATTTGCATACATCCTTGGCGAAATTCTTGACCTGGATCACCACGAGGGGGCGGCAATCTTAGCGATTACGCCCGCAGCATTCCGCAAGCGACTGTCACGAGCAAATACATGTATCGTGTCGTTCATGAAATCCCACTGCGGTTTGGTCGAACCCGCCAACGCTTGCCAATGCCGCCTCAGGGTAAACGCAGCCGTTGAGAATGGTTATGTAAGCCCCAATAAATTGCTTTTTGCGCAGTCCCTCACTCAGGCCAAGCGCTTCCCCGAAGTCTTGCAAACCATCCGACAACTTGAAGATACGCGCCGCGCCGCCGCCCTGTACCGCTCTCATTCACAACTGGAGCCATCCACTACTTTTATGTCGTGGCTGACCAAGCTTCTCGACGAAATGCCCGAGCTGAGTAACTCAACCCATCAATTCCCAACACCGGTGTCATGGCAATGGTGCGGCACCCCGAATTTTTGGACTATGTCGTGGAACAAATGTCATTTATTCGAGGGCTGCATGTGCGTGCCATGTTCGGCGGATATAGCGTTTATCAAAACGACCTTATATTCGCAATCATCGTCAAAGATGTCCTTTACCTCAAAACGGATGCTGTCATTCAACGCGACTTTGACGAAAAAGGTTTGCTGCCCTTCACCTATGTGGCACAGGGTAAGTTTGTGTCCATGCAGTATTTCGAGGCTCCGCCGGACGTATTTGAGGAACCCAATTCCATGCGCAATTGGGTTGAAAAAGCATTGGGTGCTTCAATAAAACAGCGTTCCCATTCGCCCAACAAATAATACAAGAAAGGGGATGCTACCCTTTTATAGAGTTGGCCATTAAATAGTACGATTTGTCATACCCATGAAGGCCGGAATCCGGATGTTCTGATCAATTTATTTGATGGCCGACTCTATAAAAGAGTAGCATCCCCCTTTTTTTTCGTTTTGAAAATTGCTATTTTTCATTCATGGGCTCGTTTTTTCTCTTTGCATAAGCACGCGCCATCAATCTGAGCGTACCCATCTGATCTTTGAAGTTGTGGCAACCGCTGCACATAATCACATGCAGCTTCAATGACATCCGCTCGGTGGTCGAGAGGGGTCGTTCTTGCGCCTCGGACATTAGACGCGTAGCGTTACGGCAATTCATCATTTCGCTCTCCTTGCAGATACCAATTGTTTTCGATACATTCGCGCAAACGCAGACGCGAGCGGTGCAACAGCACATGTAGATTGCTGGTGGTCAAATCCACAGCGACACAAATTTCGTCGGCATCCAGCTCGATAAATTCCCGCATCATGAATACCCGCGCTTGCTTGGGCGGTAAGCGTTCCAGACACGCTTCAAACACGCGCCAGAAATGCGTCTCGCGCAAGAACGCTTCTGGATTGCCCCATGCTACTGGACGTTCATCCTGCTGCCAGAATCCTTTCCGGTCGAACAATTCAGAAAGCTCCTCGTCCTCATCTTCCTCGCGCAACAAACTGCTGGCATTCACCACCCGTTGCTTGTGTCGTAGCGTATCCGCGATCTTGTTCTTCAGAATGGCAAATATCCAAGTCTTGAGTGCGGCGCGCCCACCAAATGAGGATGCGTTCTTCAACGCACCGATCAATGCTTCCTGTACCGCATCTTCTGCCAAGTGACCGTCTCCGAGCTGAAGTGTGGCGAACTTGATCATCTGTCTGCGTATATCTTCCAGAAATGCCGCATCAGCCAGCAGATTTTCGGTCTGCCTGGTGTTTTCCTTGTGGTCTTGATTGGCAGTCATTACTTTCCCTCAGTTCAATCTCATTCTTCGCTGCGCTGTAACGTGCCACGCATATGGCACCAGATAATTCATATTCAGATAAAGCAATGAGATTGTACCGCCATGCAGCATGCTTGCGCCCTGACTCACCAAATTCAGCAGGCATGCCGACCACCACCGCAATCCTGAATCCGTTGATGACGATATGCCGCGACGTCGCGATTTAATAAGTGGGTCATGCTGTTTCCTTATGTACGCGATTTAATACGCCATACTTGTGCATAAAACGGCGATCGATCCAGTTCTTCCAGACCCATACCCAGTAGCCTTGCGCGCTGAACGCGCCCCAGGATGCGATGGCGTGCTTCGGGCCGGTCGCCAGCAAGTACAAGGATTTTTTCGCGGCCGGTAGCTTTCAAGTGCGTGCCCGTTGATGGCGGCGAGCAGGTTATGCGCCAGTACCGGCCCGGCAAATACCGCGTGTACGCCGGAATGCGCAAGCTGAATGTCACCACGCATGCACACATCTCCGGCGGCAAATACATTGGGATGGGAGACGCTTCGGTGCTGCGCATCCACGAGGACGTAGCCCTGTTCATCCAGCGCGAGATCGGAGTTGCGCAGCCAAGCGGGTGGACGCGCGCCGGTCGCCGCAATGATGCAATCTGCAGACAGGGATTGCCCGTTGGAAAGCGCGACCCCTTCCGAGGTGCCCACTGCCTGCGCCTGAACCAGCGTGATGCCGCGTTGCTCCAACAGCGCACGGGCGCACTGCTTTACCCCGCTCGCATGACCCGGCAAGATGCCGCTCTCTGAAGCGACCAACGCAACTGAAGCTTGCTTGCATCGCTGCGTGGCAAAAGCGTGTTGCGCGGCAAATGCCAGCTCGACGCCAGCCGCACCGCCACCGACCACCATGAGCCGGTAATGATCCTGTTGCGATGCAGCGTTGAGTATAGTGGGCCAGCGTTGTACAAAATTCCCCAGCGGCTTGATCGGCAGCAGACGCTCTCCCGCCGCCTCCAACAATGATAAATCGGTCTCGCTACCCACGTCGAGCGACAAACCATCGTAATCGAGGTGTGTGCCATCTGAGAGCGAGACCCGGCGCCGCTTGGCATCTATTCCAACGACTTGGGCAAAGATCAGGCGTGCCCCGGCGGATTCTGCCAGCGGGCGCAGATCAATCCGGCATTCCGACAGGCTGTAATGTCCGGCCATCCATCCCGGCAACATGCCGGAATAGATTTGGTAAGGGCTGGGGGTAATCAGCACTGCATCAATACCCAATGGCTTTTGGGCAAGTGCTTTAAGCACGCTGAGTTGCGCATGTCCGCCGCCCGCCATGATCAAACAATACATTGAGTAGCCTCGCTCAACGGAAATGGTGCTCAAGGTTGAACATTAGCTGGATCATGTTGTCTTGGTGTTTTTTCATGAAATTTTGGTTACGCCCGTACTGTCGTGCACGAGGTAGCATTCCTTACAGCTTCGAGTGTAATGCTTCAATTTATTGAAGCTGCATAATAACGACACCTATATGCCTGAAGCCAAACTGGCACGCGAAGCGCAAATCGCCTACGCGACGCCGGCATTGGTGGAAAAGGAAATGTAATAAATCAACCCAAACGAGGCATTTTGCGGCGCTCCCACTCTGTTTCCAGCGCTTGGATATCACGCAACCAGTCAATTTTTACTACACTCAATACTTCGTGTTGATGATCATCCAGCGATTTCCTCATGCCATGGGTCTTGGAGAGCCTGGACAGTGTCGTATCCCTTCGATGCAGTAGATATTCGATGAGAGGAACGTACATGCCAACGAAACCGGTGAGCCACTCGGCCGACATCGAATGTTCGCCTTCAATTTGAATACGAAAACGTTGAATTGCCGCCAAAATGGTGGAGGCATTTAGCCAGTGGCCATTGGTCACCCAAAGATTTACCGTAAATAAACTGACAGGCAGGCCACGACTATCCAGGCTAATAGCAAAAAGATGGGATGGGGCTGTTCGTTGCCATGGCTTACCCTCTCCACTGATATAGCGCCTATTCCCTGAAACGGTAGCGTGGTAGAAAAGATGCAGGTGACCATGCTCCACCGCTGCATGCCGATGGGAGTGATAAAAAAACTGATAGCCATGACGGCGATCCAAAATATCCGGATCGGGATAGCGCTCATTTTCGCGAACTTCCTCGCCACAAATCCAACTTTGCAATAGCGAGCCATACTTTTGCGTTGCATCGCCCCAAGCATGCACGCTACGCTGTGCACACCCATATACGTGCGCAAATTCTGCGTCACCCATAGCACGCAACATTGATCGGTAACTCACATTACACCCACCAAATCTATTTCAAAGAAACCTGCCCGGAACTCGGGGCCATTCTGGGGGGGTAGCCCCCCTTTTTGAGTATCAGCAATTACTTAATGTTTTGCGCTGCAAGCACCACATTTAGCACCACACTTAGCACCACATGTACCACATTTTGACTGGCTTTTTGATGTGCCACAGCGACTGCCGTTACACATCATCGAGCATCCAGTGGATGCCAATGCAGCAGTTGTAATAACAGCACCAACAATTGACCGCATGAGAAGCTGAGACATATTTGCCATAATAATTTTCCTGTAAGAATTAAACAAATTGCTACCACATGAATCCGCTGTCAAACTGACAAACGGCATATAGAGGTAGCAACACGATTAGTCGTTGCTCCCATGCATTCCTTACATTTATTTTGGCTTGCTGACCAAAACTTAAGAACGCCTACGCGACACTGCCATTGGTGACCGACTTTGACTGTTGACACCCCAATACATGCCACCGCCGAGATAGCGATTGCGAATCTGATGCAAATCGCTGAACATGCACAACGTGTACTCGTGAATACTATCGGTCTTATCACTCGAACACTGCCACAGTCAATCGCACATACTGCACTCGCCAGCGGATTGGTTACCGCACCCGATCCCATGTCCCCTGATCTCCGAGCTGCTGAGAGTGCATCCGATGGTATTCGTCGCCTCCTGGAACATGCAACTTGCCTTAGGCTGGCTGACCAACAGGAACGTCAATATGCTGGACGTCGCGTTGAAATGTGGCTACGAATCAGAAGCCGCTTTTCGCAAGGCTTTCAAACGCATCATCGGCATTACCCCTGGCCAAGCCCGGCACAATTCATCTTCTTCTCACTAAGCAATTTGACCGAACACATTCGTATTCTTACAATTTGGACGATCAGACATACCCCCCAAGTGCGCATGGTGCATATTGTAAGAATTATGTCGCTACGACCGACTATCTCTCCCAGCAACATATTTGTTGCACCAACCACATGGAGAAAATCATGAGTACATTCAAATTGCATACCGTCGCGTCTGCCCCGGCAGGATCGATTCCGATACTCGATGCCGCCAACAAGAGCTTGGGATTTATCCCTAATTTGTACGCACATCTGGCCGAATCTCCCGCAACCTTACAAGCCTATAAACAATTGGGGACATTGCTCGAACAGAGTGCGTTCACTCCGGAAGAGCAGCAGGTCATTCTGGTTGCGGTGAGCGTGGAGAATCGCTGCACCTATTGTGTAGCAGCACACTCGTTCATCGCCCGCAATATGGTCAAGATTCCTGCGGATACTATCGCTGCGCTACGTAGCGGCGGCACATTGCCGAATGCCAAGCTTAACGCCTTGGCCGCCTTCACTCGCGCCATAGTGCGCGAGCGCGGCTGGGTAGCAGACAGCCATGAACTCAAAAATTTCTTTGCGGCTGGCTACACGCAACAACAGGTATTGGAAGTTGTACTGGGTGTTTCCATGAAGACCTTGAGCAATTACATCAATCATCTGACCGACACGCCACTGGATGCAGCCTTTGCCGATGAAGCGTGGATGGATCCGAACGACCATGCACGCGGCAAGAGTTGATGCACCGCGACTTTGTCAGTTTTATCTTGCTGGATTCCCACCTGCAGGTATGACGGGCTAATGGATTATTTTGAATGAACACCGTGCGACTCGCCGCCTACACGGCACTGGCCATGGCTGCCTTCGCGGCTAACTCATTGCTGTGCCGTCTCGCTCTCAAAGAGACGGCCATCGATGCGGCGAGCTTCACCACAGTGCGCATTCTTTCCGGTGCTGCGATGCTCTGGCTGATGATGCGCTGGCGCGCGCCCTCGCACGGCAGGCAAGGCTCATGGTACAGCGCAGTGGCCTTGTTCATCTACGTCGCTGCGTTTTCCTTCGCTTACCTATCGCTTTCTGCCGGAACCGGTGCTTTGCTATTGTTCGGTGCAGTGCAGGTGACCATGATCCTGGCAGGCTTCATGACTGGCGAGCGCATGAGCAGAGTACAAAGCATGGGCTTCATCGCCGCACTGGCAGGGTTGGTTATACTGGTATTGCCCGGCGTCGAAGCGCCCACGTTGGTGGGTTCCGCGCTGATGTTGGCGAGTGGTGTCGCCTGGGGCATATATTCCTTGTTCGGACGTGGCATAGCCGATCCCGCCGCTGCAACCACCGGCAATTTTCTGCGCGCTGTGCCCTTGACTATCGTCCTGTCGCTGCTTGCACTGCCTTGGCTAAAGCTCGACGCAAGCGGATTGCTGTATGCCGTACTGTCCGGTGCGCTGACTTCCGGTTTGGGTTATGTGTTGTGGTATCGGGTACTGCAACACATGCACGCAATCACGGCCTCGACAGTGCAACTGAGCGCACCGGTACTCGCGGCGTTGGGTGGAGTCGTGTTGCTGAATGAGGCATTTACATCAAATTTACTGACTGCTTCGGTGTTGATCTTGGGTGGTATCGGACTGATGTCGCACTACGGCAAGTCGTAACACACCGCTTCTCTTTAGCAACCGTTCTGCGCGCGCGATTTTTTGCAACGATTCTGCAATGACCTTGCGCGGTGCGCCGATGTTCATGCGCATAAATCCGCTCTCTCCAAAGTGTTGCGGTTGGTTATTGAGCGCGTCCTGTTTATCGCTCAGCTTCATCTCACGACAATCCAGCCACAGCAAATAGGTTCCATCTGGTTCGATCAGCTTGATCCGGTGCAATTGCTGCTGCATAAAAGTACGCACGAAGTCACGCGTAACAGCGAAATAGCCAAGCAGCTCGTCCAGCCACGGCGCACCTTCGCGATACGCGGCCTCGAACGCCGCGATGTTGAACCGGTTGGCGGCACTGACATACAGCATGTCAAAGGCATGGCCTATCGCCGTAGATCTCGTTCATCCAGAATGATCAGAGCGGAAAGGCCGAGACAGGGGATGTTGAAGGTTTTGCTGGGTGCGACGGCAGCGATGACGTTGACTGCGCCTGCGCCAGCATAACGAGCAGTGTGTGCTGTTCGCCGGGATAGACCAAATCGGCATGAATCTCGTCCGACACCACAGTGATGCCATAGCGTTGGCAGATTTCCAGCAGCGCCTGCAACTCCTGCGCTTGCTACACCCTGCCGATCGGATTGTGCGGTGAGCACAACAGCAATAACCGCGCACCATCCGCCGCGCAACGCGCGCAATGACGAGGTCGAAGCGATAACGACTATGCTCGAATTTGAGCGGATTGAGCAGCAATCGGCGTCCGGCAATTTTCGGGACGGACAGAAACGGCGCGTACACTGGCAGCCGCACAATCACGGCGACATCGGTTTGGGTAAAAGCATATATCAAAGCGTGCAGCAAAAACACCACTCCCGGGCACAAAACGATCCATTCGCGCTGCACTGCCTAGCCATGACGCTTGTCCAGCCACGTCGTACAGCGATTGGGGTAGCCGGTGTAACCATAGATGCGCCGCACGCGCCACCAAGGCACACTGCACCGCCTCGGGTGCGGGGAGGTCCATGTCCGCCACCCACAGCGGGATGACATCGTTCCTGCTGAGGTGTGCGACCCTCCCGTCACATTTCAGACTGGATGTTCCGTTTCAAGGAATGACGTATTCGAAGATAATAGTACGTTTAGGGGTGTCACCGACTTGAACGTGAATTTTTTGGGAAACTGGGGTTTTCTCCCCGAGGTTTCCCATCATGTATTCAGGCAAATTGGTGTTCGCGCAACTCATGGAACATTTACCCCTTCATACGTTTCGCCGCTGTGTGCAGCGTTACCCTTCAAAATATCCGACCAAAACTTTTTCGCATCTCGATCAATTTCTCTGCATGGCATTCGCGCA
>QFXI01000015.1 GCA_003402315.1 Candidatus Nitrotoga sp. LAW
TGGTTTCCAGATAGTCATTGGTGGCCACGGTGCGCTGGGTTTCAATCCCCAGCTCTTCCAGACCGTAGCCTGTCAGCCGTGCCACGCGGCCTACCGCGCACAACAGCGCGTCGAACTCGATGCGGCGCGATTTTCCGTCCTGTTCAACCACGATGAATTTGTGTCCGTCTTCCTGCCCGCAGCGCACGGCAATATGGTCGGTCAGCACGTCCACCCCATCTGCTGTAAGCGACACGCGTGCCAATTCGGAGATTTCGCTATCTTCGCGAACCATGATCCGCGCCCCCTTCTCGATCTGGGTGACGTGCGAGCCTAAGCGCGCGAAACTCTGAGCCAGTTCACAACCAATCGGCCCGCCGCCCAGTACAACCAAGCGCGCAGGCGCCGTGTCCAACTTGGCAAACTCGTCCCACAGCGTGTCGCTGGTAACGTAGCCCACCTCATCCAAACCGGGCAACGGCGGCACGAAAGGCTGTGCACCGGTGGCAATGATGATGCTGCGCGTGGTGAGCACTTGAGTCGTGCCACCGTTCAATTTTACTTCCACCGTCCACGGGTCGGTGATGCGCGCATAACCTTGCAGCACTTCCACGCCCAGGCCGGTATAACGTTCCACGCTATCGTGCGGCGCCACGGTGCGGATCACCTCATGCACACGCGCCATCACTTTTTGAAAGCTGAACTTTGCTGCGTTCGCCTCCAGCCCATAATGATCGGCGTGGCGTATTTGATGCGCCAGCTTGGCACTTTTAATCAATGCCTTGCTCGGCACGCAACCATAGTTGAGGCAATCGCCCCCCATCTTGCCCGCCTCGATCAGCGTCACCTTGGCCTTGACCGCCGACGCGATGTAGGCGGATACCAACCCACCCGCGCCGCCGCCGATCACGATCAGATTGCGGTCGAATCGTGCAGGAGGATTCCATTTGGCATAAACACGGCGACGTTGCAACGAGGCCGTGATTTTTTTGGCGATCATCGGAAAAACGCCCAACAATATGAAAGAAAAAAATATCCCCGGCGACAGGATGCCGGACAGGCTTTGCAATTGCGCGAGTTGTGTCCCCGCATTCACGAACACCAACGTGCCCGCCAGCATCCCCACTTGGCTGACCCAATAGAACGTGCGGGTGCGTATCGGCGTGAGCCCCATCAGCAGGTTGACAATAAAAAACGGAAACACGGGAATCAAGCGCAGGGTAAACAGGTACAAAGCCCCGTCCTTGGCCACCCCGTCGTTAATCGCTTTCAACTTGTCGCCAAAGCGTTGCTGCACGGTGTCGCGCAGCACAAAGCGCGAAGTGAGAAAAGCCAGTGTCGCGCCGATGCTGGAAGCGAATGACACCAACAGCGTGCCCATTACCAACCCAAACAACGCCCCCATAGCCAGTGTCATGACCAATGCGCCCGGCAAAGAAAGCGCGGCGACGATTACATACAACACAAAACCGGCTGCCGCGACCAACCACGGCGACTGCGCCTTGAGCGCAACAAAATCATGCTGGCTCTGCTTGAGCGATTCCAGCGTCAAAAAATGCCCCAGATCGAAGGCAAAGAAGCTGACGATCAGCACAAAAATCAGCAGAGCAAGCAGCGTGCGCTTCATGCTGCGGCGTTTTCTTCTTTCAATGCGCCGCCACAACTGCTGCCCTGCCCGGCGGTGCAGCCGTAGCAGTGGCCGGCAACATTGATCGGATGACCCTGCAAATCTTGTAGCAGCAGATCACGCAGATGCGGACGGCCTTGGCCGGGGATAGCCAACCCCAATTGCTGGTTGAAATCGCAGTCGTAAAGAAATCCCTGCCAATCCACGCTGACCAGGTTGCGGCACATCACCGTGTCGAGATTGGCAGCGGCAAAGTTTTCTTGCAGTAGGCGCAGATAATCATTGAACTGGCCTTTGGAGACCAACATTGAACCGAAACGCTGGATCGGCATATTGGTGATGACAAACAGCTGGTTGAACACGACGCCAAAATGTCCGAACAGCTCGCGCTGATAATCTGCTTGCAGCGCAGTTTGGCCTGGCGGCAGCGAAACGCCCTGCGGATTGAACACCAGGTTCAGCGTCAGGCCGCTATCAAGCTGCCCGTAACCCAGCGCATTAAGTTTTTGCAGTGCGGCGATACTCTTGTCGAACGTGCCCTTGCCGCGCTGCTTGTCTACATTCTCCAGCGAGTAACAGGGCAGCGAAGCGACGATCTCAACCTGCTGTGCGGCGAGAAATTCGGCGAGATCTTCCTGTCCCGGCTCGAACAGAATGGTGAGATTGCAACGGTCAATCACCTTGCGCCCTTGCGCGCGAGCGGCGCGCACCAGACCGCGAAAACCCTCATGCAATTCCGGTGCGCCACCAGTCAGATCGAGCGTGTGCAAGCCGCGCGCCGCCAACACCTGTGGAATCAACGCCAGCGTTTCACTATCCATCATCTCGGTACGATTCGGCCCGGCATTCACATGGCAATGCACGCAAGTTTGGTTGCACTTGTAGCCCAGATTGACTTGTAGAATTTCCAACGTACGACGACGCAATGCAGGAAATTCAGTGGCTTGTAGCAAAGGCAGAGTGGCGTGCATAACTTACTCCTGTCAATATTTTATCCATCACAACTGCACCAGATGGACAATACAATGCGTTCCTGAGTTACAGTCGTTACAGAAACCAGATTACTTACAAAGTAAAACTTTGCAGCCTAGTAGGTTAAGCTGAATGAAATGAAGCCCAACATTACAGGAGGGGATGAACAGATGCGTTACCAATGCGTCGATGTAGCAGAAGGTACATAAGGCCGAAATCACGTGGCGAATGAAAAGACAAACACCTTCGTTATCTGCCACCAAGCCAAGCGTGAGCGAGAGGTTGGGCTTCATTTCATTCAGCCTAACCTACCGGGCTTGCCCGAAACCCATTCACGCTCATATCCTTCAACTCTTTATAATCAGGCTCTCGACTACCCAGTGTTCGTCTCCAGCACCATCAGATCGACTAATGGCGAGAATGATTTTTTCCTCAGTTTTTTCGTCGTTGTAACCCCATTTAATGACAATCGTGCGGTCACTTTTCTTAGCATCTGCCCAGTTGCTCTCCATGACCTTTACATCCCTCTTAATTTGCTGCCAATAAACAGTATAGAAAGTGTGACAGTCGACCTGAACAAAGCCAGTCATCATCATCATTGAGCTACCATGGAAAGAAAATCAGTCTCTGTGAGTATGCGGATCGGCTTCCCTTTTGCGATCAATTCCTCAGCCTTGCGATGCTTGCTACTTTTTTCGTGGCCGTTCAGCAGACGTATATCTTGGTCGCCGACAACAAGGAGCGTGGTGCGCTTGGTGACACCATCGGTTGTTTCGCATCCGGCACAGGCAGCCAAGTCGGAAGCTTCGTGCCGAGGAATAATTAGTGCGCCAGTAAAGGCCACTACCTCTCCGTAAAGCGGGCCTTCCGCGTTGCCGTCTTGCGCTATGCTACTGCCGTGGATCGGGCGTTTCACTCGATCCATCCAGCCATTTAAATCAAGTCCCATCTTGGTCATGGCGCGGACGAGAATCATACCCGCAGTCCGGGCATCCTCCGCTGCATCGTGGTGTTCAAACTCAATTCCAAGTTTCACGGCTAGAGGTGCTAAGCCATAACCCCGCTGAGCTACCTCTGGCCAAGCACGGCGCGCGACGCTTGCCGTGTTGAGCCAAAAACACTCTGGGGGTATCGTGCTGTGGCGAGATGCCGCTTGAGTAATTGCATTTCTGTCGAAGGCTGTGTGGATAGCGACCACCTGCCCACCAACACGCCGATTGATCTCTGCATAAATCTGCTTGAAAGTCGGTGCTCCACGCACATTTCTTTTTTCTATCCCGTGGATGGATACGTTCATGTCGTCGAAGTAATCCTGAGGATCGACAAGCGACGACCAAGTTTCCACAGGTCGACCGTTCTCGAAGTGGACGATGCCAATCTGGCAAATGCTTGACATATCAGGGTTTGCGGTCTCAACGTCCAGTGCAATAAACCTCATAGTCTTTTCTCCTTTCGCAAATTCTTGGGGAAGGTCTAACGAATAGCGTTTATCAGCCACCCTCCCCAAATTTGTTAAACCCGCGACCTTATCGACAGCAGATAAACCTCATTGAACTGAACCACTGGGGAACTGAACCTATTGGGATTGTAAGGTTTTGAAATGTGGCGTCAACCCAGTGTATTGCATAACGTATCTCGGCAAAAACTCCACACCCTCTCTTTATCAACTAATAATCACTAATCCGCTTTCGCTGAAAAACGAGCCAGCACTTCATAGCAAGCGCCTTGTTCATCGCTCAGCGATTGCACTAGCACAAAATCACTCACCTGCCAGCAGACTCTGGATTGCCTAGGTAGAGATGTGTCGCTCCATTTGGCATTTCGAAGCAGTGTCACATGCGGCTTATATGGCCGCTGCTCAAATTGAAAGCGATGATTAAGCAGCTTGCTTTCAAGTTCGTTTACCAGAGACGTGAGTTGGGACGGGACTACCTCCGGCGCAGCATACACAATGTGGTTATGCCCCCAATAGTGTGCCTCTAACAATTCTAGATAAAAACGCTGAAAATCTACCTCTCCCGCCACCAACTGCAAAGCTTCCAGACGACTCTCAGCCACCTCACCGAGGAACACCAACGTGACATGTAAAGTGGCAGGTCGCATAGCCCTGCCATCACACAACTCATGCAATAGTGGTTGCCATGAGGCCAGCGCAGTGCGCTCTGTTTCACTCGGCCATAGCGCAAAGAACAGCCGCCACTTTTTTTCCTGAATTGATGTCATGCTGAAACGTTAACCCCATTCCTTTGTCATGGTCGAGTCACTGCGCGCGTTGCAATTTCCAACAACTCTTTGCGCGCCCATTTGGCAAACTCCAGTTGTGCTGTCTTCACCATTACACGCAGGATTGTTCAATGGCCACCGGGTTAATTGAGAGCAATATCACAATGCCTTAACACGAATCAAAAAAATCTTATGCACCCTACAAGATTTCTCCCATTAGTCAAAATAAAAGTCCATTGAAGTTATAGCTAACCCGCATGCTTTGTGCTAAATTCTATCCAGTCTGGCCAGAATTAACGTCAGTATTAACGGAGGACATCATGGACAGGGAATGGCAACTGCAAAAAGCGAAAGGCAATTTCAGCCAGCTTATCAAACAGGCTGCGGGTGGCGATGCTCAAATTGTTACGGTGCACGGAAAACCCACGGCGGCAATTATTTCGGCCGAAGAATATGCCCGACTTACCCGCCACCGAACCAAGCTTTCCAGCGCGCTGCTGCGTCCCGACCTTGCAGCCGAAGATCTGGATATTTCCCGCAGCCGCGACACCGGGCGCGACATTGATCTATGAGCTGGCTGCTGGATACCTGCGCGCTTTCCGAATACGCCAAAAAAGTCCCCGCACCGAAAGTGATCGCCTGGCTGGATGAACAAGACGAAACCAGCCTGTTCATCAGTGTCATTACGCTGGGTGAAATCGAAAAAGACATCCTCAAACTGCGCGCAAGCGACCCGCACCGCAGCCAGAAACTCACTGCTTGGCTAGGTAAGGTGGAACAGCGCTTCGCTGGGCGCATCCTACCGCTCAATGCCGCTGCCCTTCACGTTTGGGCGCAAATCACCGCACACTCCGAACTAGCTGGACAACCTGTGCCAGTGATGGATGCCCTGCTCATGGCCACTGCCCAATGCCACGGCTTCACCGTGGTCACCCGTAACGTGCAGGATTTCGCGATGTACCCGCAAGTGTTTAATCCTTGGGCGTTGTAAGTAAGTCTGCCGTAGCGAAACCGTTGTTCCGCTTTCACTATTAAATCAAGTAACTACGATAAATCAAGGAAGTAAAGGAGGTACAGTCTCAGATACAACCTCGTCGGACAAAACTGGCTAGGCAAAACTCGTCGGGCAATACTGAATAAATTCTTAACGGCTTACCACGTTCAACTCCGGCTTCAATTCATTTTCATCAATATAGCCGATAGCGCCGGGTGTAGTTTGGACAAAGCTAATGACTTCAGCGGCACTCGATACTTCTTTTGGCGGAAGACCTTTGCCGATGAAACGGCGCACCGTCCAATAGGCGGTGTATTTGTCATCGTTCTGATTCAGGTAGCGCTGCAAAAAACGATCACGCAATGGGCTTGCCTTGAGATTCACTGCTTTGACATGCACGCCATCGACTTCGATGATCTTGCCAGTAAATATTCTTTGTATGGTACTCGCGTTTAATTTACTTAGGCCAGCATGGCCGATGACAACCACGTTATCCGCATGCGCTTCGCCTATCACAAGCGCCAGTAGCGCGGAGATCAGCTTGAGTTTGAGTTTCATCATGGCTGTCTCCCTTAGAACGTAAAGTTGTAAGAGAGAGAAAACACATTGATGCGTTGATCGCCGGATTGTCCACCAGGCAGCGCATCAATAAAACTGGATGCGATGCCAGTTTGCACAACAGACCATTCAGCCTTGATTTTGCTGTTGCTGCCAAGCGAGTAGGCGGTGCCGAGCGCCCATGTGTTTTGGTCATACACCACCATCGTATCGGCCAGGTTGCGTTCCAACGCGTTAATCGCCGGGATAATCGTCTGGGCGCCATTTACCGCCTGGTACAGGCCGCGGTTTTTCGTGGTTAGCTTGGCGTAGGTCAGGTAGGGTGTCCAGTTGCCGATTTCTTTTTGCAGGCTCAGGTAAAAGCCTTTGCTGTCTGGAGAAAGGGTCGAGCCTTCGTTTTTGCGTCTGACATATTCGCCGATTGTGCGAAAGCCGTGCCCCAAATCAATGCTGGCACCTAAATTGGTGGTAACAGTTTGTATCTTGGACGGGCCGTCCGCAGCAGGGCAGTAATAGTTGCCAATGAATGCTGGCGGGATGCCAATCGGTGCGCAACCGCCAGCCGGCGCGGGCACATACGTCGAAGGCCCCAGTGTGGTGCCGTTACGGGCCGTGGTATCGGCGAAATGCATGCCCGCCAAAAAGGTATTTCCGCCCCGATTCAAGCTCAGCCGCAGTCCTTTTGACTCGATCGCCAAGGGGGCAAAAAATTCACCCGCTGCACCACTTTGGGTAAGTATATTTCCGGGATCACGTGCATAGAAACGCCAAGATTCCTTCGCGGCATTCCCCCAATAGCCATCAAGAATGAATTCGTTCTCGTTGAACTGCCAGGTCTTGGCGAATGATGCCCCAATAAAGTCTACCGTAGATGCGGTGGCGTAAACCTCTACCGGCAAGCGGGCGGCCGCGTAAGTCGTGCCTATATTGGCATTTTCGGAATGCAGGTAAAAGGGAATACGTAATTTCCCTACGCGAAACAACCAATCGTCAGTTGGACGGTAGGATAAAAATGCCCACGTAATGGTTGGTTGCCAGTTTTGATTGTCACTTAGCAGTGCGGGGGGCGCTACTTGGACTTGTAACGTCGCACTCCATGCGGGATTGAGTTGGGCATTTAATTGTGCGCCGAATAGGGTGTCGCGTTTTAAGCTGCCTTCGTTATCGATGTAGCGCTGATAGGTGTAATTTTGGTCGGATATGGCATAGCCTACGGTGCCATATCCCGACAGGGAAAAATCAACGGCTTGCGTGGATAGGCTGACCGCGCCAAGTAGGAGGCAAGCAAACGTACGCGCACTATTTTTAAACCGTTTTTGCATGGCCATTAGCATGGTTATGGGGCGAATCAGGGCGGTCGCAGGATTTTAAAATCCAACGGCTCTATTTAAAACGCGGCGAATTATAACCGTTTGGCTGTTCCTTGGCAGATTTGCTCAATGCGCAGGTTTTGGACATTTGCAATAGCCATTTAACTCCACATAGGCCTTACCGCTTACTGCGCCGCTGACATTGCACGCACCTTCCCAATATACCGGACCGACCCAGAAGCTGTGGTTGCCGCATAACTCCTGGTCTGGCACGGCAGGCTGCACGGTAAAGGTCTCGTCGCTGATTGCCACTGTCCAGCCGGCGGGATAGGTGCAGCCAGTGGTGGGGCTGGTCCAGTAACCCAGTATGGCCACGTCAAATTGATGCGCGGCAAGATCAATAGTACGCCCCTGTGCATCGGTAATGGAGCCGGATTTTTCTACCATGGCATCTTCACCGTTGAAATCGAACAGCATGATTTGGCGGTTGTCCGCCAATTCGATGGCAAACCATTGCCAGCCTTTATCGATCGCTTGAAACAGCTCGCCATATTGGCGATCAAACCAGCTGGTTCCGGTGACTTTGTAAGACTTGCCTTTAATGTTCAAGCTGCCAGTCGTCACCATATGGGTGCGCGAGTAGTAGTAGGTGTAGCCGCCAAAAACATAGGGGTGCGCACCGCCGCCGTAGTGCAGCGCGGGTGGCTTGGTTGATTGCAAATCAATATCCAGTACGTAATCGCCGATTACGCTGTGCAAGTGATCTGTGCCATTGCCGCCCACCGCAGTGACGGATTTATCCGCACCGTTACTGAGATTGAAGCCATTGGGGGTTTTGTTAGGGAGATGGAATTCGACAAATTCCTTGAATTCAAAGCGATTACCGTTCACATCGGTGATGGCCGCTTGTACCAGCTGATCGCGCATGAATAAAAAAGCATCAAAGCTAAAAAATACCACTTCAAAACCGAAACGCTGGCCGTCTTCCGTTTCCAAATGGCCCGTCCAGTACCACCACTGCACTTGCTCGGTGGGTAAAAATGCATCGTCTGCAGGCAGGCTTACCGGGCCAATCAAACCGCGTTTCGGGCTAAACCAGCACATAAAAATGGCCGCCGCCAAGAGTATCCACGGCAGTAACGGTGGGTATTTCCAAACGGTCAGTGCCAGAATCAGCACGATGAGCCAAGGTAATTTTTGCCAGATTGCGCGCATGCTTAGACGTTCCTCGGAGTGAATTTTTTGTGATGCCAGGACTTTACCTGATTGCGTCCAGATTGTTTGGCCAGGTAGAGCGCCTGGTCAGCTAGTTTGAGTAGTTCCGCCGCTGAATTTGTTTCGCTCTGGGTGTTGCAAGCGACACCGATGCTGATCGTGATATGTTCTGCGGCCAGTGAGTGGGCATGGGAAATCCGCATGGCAGCAACGGTTTCGCGCAAAGATTCAGCCACTTTGCGTGCACCTTCCAAACCGGTTTCCGGTAGTAAAACGACAAATTCTTCGCCACCGTAACGCGCTATCAAATCCATCGGACGGCTTATCTCGGCTTGTATGGCTTGGGCGACCCGCGTCAAACACTGATCTCCCAAACCGTGACCATAGTGGTCGTTAAACAACTTGAAGTAATCCACGTCCAGCATTAGCAAGGACAGCTCATGTTGTTGCCGTGCCGCACGCCGCAGCTCATTATTCAGCATATCGTCAAAACGGCGTCGATTGGCAATCTGGGTTAGTTCATCCATAAACGAAAGGCGTTTTAACGCATCGGTTTGCAGCTTGAGGGCGATATGGTTACGCACCCGTGCTTTGATAATCGGTGGGCTAATCGGCTTATGGATATAGTCCATTGCGCCCAGCGTCAGTCCAAGTTCTTCATCTTCTATTTGGTTGCGGGCGGTGACAAACAACACAGGAATATCACAGGTATCTGGATTAGCCTTGAGACGTTTACAAACTTCATAGCCATCCATTTCCGGCATCATCACATCTAGCAAAATTAAATCCGGCGAGCTGGCCGCAACCAGCTCCAAGGCTTTGGCGCCACTGGTCGCCAACTGGATACGGTAATCCTCGCGCAAGATACTGCTCAACAGGCTCAGGTTGTCGGGCACATCGTCCACCAGCAAAATAGTTGCGCGTTCGGTTTCGGCAAACATGGGGTTGTACTCCGCTATGTTATAAAAAACATCTCTAAAGTTTCAAGCTTCCGGCAACAAAGCCAGGGCAATATCAAAATCAAAATTATCCAACGCCACCGAGATGCGATGCACGGTTTGCACTGACAACAGGCTTGCAAATACGGGCTTGTGGGCTTGCCATAAATCTGCTGCCTCAACATTGCATTCTTCCAGCAATATTCTAAGGCGGGGCAAACAGTCTGGCCATTGGCCTGGTAGCGTGGCGGCCTCTAGCGGTGCGCTAACTTCATGCGGCGGCGATGTAGGCGCATGCTGCTCCGACAGGCTCTTGAGTAAATGCCGTAGTGCCTCAGGCAATATTGGTTTGGACAGGAATAGATGGGCATTCAACTTAGAGACAGTATCGTGCATGGCATCCATATCGTAGGCGGAAACGATAACCGGCAAAAGCTGGTTGTCCGGAGACTGTGTGTGCAGCGTGCGCAAGACTTGTTCGCCATCCATGCCGGGCATGACCCAGTCCAACATCAGCAGATGATAGGGGCGGTTTTGTTGCTGCGCCTGAGCAATCATTTCTAACGCAGTCTGCCCGTTCTCGGCGCTGTCAACGCCGGCCCCCGGTGCCTGGCCCACGCCAAGATGACGCAGCATTTTGACCAGCACCATACGCGCTTCGGGTTGATCGTCCACGACCAAAACGCGCAAGGTTTGTACGCCGGGTAAGCTTACCGTGGTAGCCGTGCGCTGTTGCGCGCGCAAGAGACGGGCAGTAAAAATAAAGCGCGAGCCTGCATCAGGTTTACTTTCTACCCAAATATGCCCGCCCATCAGCTCAACAAAACGCTTAGCAATCACCAACCCCAGGCCTGTCCCCCCGTATTTTCGCGTGGTGGAGCCATCCGCCTGGCTAAATTCTTGGAACAAGTGTTCCATCTGCTCCGCCGTCATGCCGATACCCGTATCGCTTACGGTAAAGCGTAGTGTTATTGATTCTCCATCTTGTGCGTCAATGCCCAGCGTCAATTTGACATGGCCGCTATGCGTAAATTTAATGGCGTTGGATAACAGGTTGATCAGAATTTGCCCCAGGCGCAGCGCATCCCCAACCAAAGCGCCCCCTTCATCCAGCAAATGAGGGGTGTCCACTTCGAACAATAATTCCACTTCTTTTTCGTAAGCGCGTTGTTGCAACAAGGCCAGAGCGTTGGAAACCACCTCCTCAACCAGGAAGCGATTTTGTTCCAGCTCCAGCTTACCCGCTTCAATCTTGGAAAAATCCAAGACGTTGTTGATAATGTCCATCAACATCTTGGCGGCGTTATGCACCTTGGAAATATAATCGCGCTGACGTGCATTCAGGTCTGTTTTTAGCGCCAAATAGGCCATGCCAAGAATAGCGTTCATGGGCGTGCGAATTTCATGGCTCATCGTAGCCAAAAACATGGATTTGACCTTGGTCGCATTTTCGGCTTGATTGCGTGCTTTTTCCAATGCCAATTGTACGGTTTGGCGACGGCTGATATCAGCTTCAATTGATTGCGCCATACTGTCAAACGTCTCGCTCAACACGGCCAGCTCATCTACCGCTGAGTCCCGTACCGAATCCAGTTGGGTACGGCTGGTGTAATCACCTGCCGACAATCGGTCAGCAGACAGCTTAAGCCGTTCGATCGGCTTTAATACTTGGCGACGTACGGTATTAAAGGCTAATCCAACCAGGCCAATGGTAACCGTCATGCTTGCCAGCAAAATCATAATGAGCCGTTGCAAGCGTGCGGTTGCTTGCTCGACCTCGCCTTGGGTGCGCTTGCTGACTTGTTCCTTTAACCCGTCTACAGCATGTGCCAAATTGGCTTTCAGCCGGTTATAAGCCTGGCTGTGAACCAGCTTGCTGGCAAAGTCGAGGTGGGGAGTCCCTTCTGAAACAAATGCGTGTTTGTCTGGATCATAAAGCCCTTGCGTAGCGGCAAAAGCAATTTGTTCGGTTTGTTTCATGGCCTCGGTCGCCGCGAAAACCTGCGTTAGTGTCTGGAGTTCTTGTGCGTTGAAACCCAAAGCGCGCATTCTATCTTTTAATAGATGGCGCTCAACTTGCTCGGGTAGGACATGCAGCACCCGCCCTGCAATCACATCATCCCAATAAGTCGCGGGATTAAACGTGGCAGGCGCAGATTTTTCGCCCTGACGTACGGCGAGAATATCGTAGTAATAAAACAAATAGCGCGGCTCGCCGGTAGTCGTGTAAGCGCGCACCAACCTGGCTAGTTGCTCGGTCTCTTGTTGCAGTTCATTAGACAATTGAATAGACAACCGTTGATGCTCTTGTACGGCCATCATTTTGTTGTACGCCTGCTCAATCAGCACGACACACAACACATTTGCGCCCAATACCAACAACACTCCCACAGAAAACCAGGTTGAAAGTTTACGCAGCTTCATCGGTGCAGGCGACTGTCTACAGCGGTATGTTCATAATGTTCAAGCATATTGAGTCGCGTATGACCACTTTCAGCATAAGGTTTCATCATCGTGCCACAAATTTTACCGTCAGGCCATCAAAGTTCACCCTCAGGATAGCTGGATTGTATCGAATGCTGGCACTTCACTAGCCGCAACATGGTGGTCATATCACACGACAGCAGCCATGCGGCTGCCAGATGGTTCTCAGTGTCGACTGGGATTCAGGAGTTATTAAGCACAGTACCGATTCAATCCCGGTTAGGGAGCATGCGCCGAAGAGTATTATCGCGCACAAAGTAATGGTGATATAACGCAGCTGTAGCATGTAGGCCGATGAGAAAATAACCGATCGTGCCACCGGCTTCATGAATCTCTTCGATCACATCCGCCAGAAATTTATTCTTACCGATAAGTGCCGGCAGATGCAGGCCGAAAAATGGTATCGGCTGACCTTCCGCACTGAGTAACAGCCATCCCGCCAGCGGCATAGCGATCATCAGTGCATAGAGCGCCACATGGATTAGCTTAGCTGATTGCTTCTGCCACTTAGATGGATCTGGCTCAATACGGGGAGCAGTACCCGTTATGTAAACTATTAGGCGTAACGGGGCTAGTACCAGAATAGATAAACCCAGCATAAAATGCCAGGTTTTTAAAGTCGCGCGAAGATCGCTTCCTTTAGGGAAAAATTCATGTAATTCAATACATGCATACACTGCTATGAACATTAGCAGCATTAACCAATGGATCCCAATAGATAGTGCTCCGTAACGGTCTGTAGTATTGCGTATATTCATTGGTCTTGCCCCTAAAAAATTAAACCTGATAGTTTTTAACGGCTCCAAAATTATATTGATGAGTGATAAGCGCCGGATCCAGTCCGATTCATTAGCATTAGTGAGAACCTCAATATCTTCCTCAATCACCCTCTCTCCATAAACTGCTCAAGATGCGCAAGAAAGGCGCGTGTCTTGGCGGGCAGGTAGCGGCGCATGGGCATCACTGCCCAGGCGGGGATGGCGGGTAGGCACCACTTCGGTAATATCCGCACCAAACGTTTGCCGCGCACGTCTTCTGCTACGAAGCGATCCGGTAATGCACCGATGCCCGCACCGTCCAGCAGAAGCTGTTGGATCATGTCAGGTGAATTCAGGGTGAGCCGTCCGGGCGGAACTCCTTCCCAAACAGCCTTGCCACATATTAATTTCCAAGGCGTTGCATTTCCTCGTGCTGAGAGTAAACGAACCGCCGAATGGCGCTCCAGCTCATCAGGATGCTTCGGTGCTGAATGAAGCGCGAGATAAATGGGGCTGGCGTAAAGGCCGAATCCAAGCTCGTTAATCTTGCGCGCTACTAATGTGGAGTCGTTGTCCAGCGCACCCATACGAATGGCAAGATCGAAATGTTCGCCGATCAGATCAACACGCCTCGAAGATAGATCGAGATCAAGTTGTATTTCGGGATAGGTTTCGATGAAGGTAGCGATGGCACGCGAGAAATGTTGCTTGGCATAGTCGCCCGGCATGGAGACGCGCAACCGGCCGCGCGGCCGCACATCTTGGCTACGCACGAAATCTTGCGTGGTGGCGACCTCTTCCGCAATGCGCCGGCAATGATCAAGGAATTCCTGCCCAAAATCGGTGAGTGTAAGTCTGCGGGTAGTGCGCAACAGCAGCCGCTGCCCAAGTGCCGCTTCAAGATTTGTCAAGCGGCGGGAAACGGTGGCTTTGGGCATACTAAGGTGTTCTGCCGCGCGCACTAAACTTTCTTGTTCGACAATGGTAGCGAACAGGATGTAGTCGTCAGCGGAGATATTTTTTTGTTCCATTTATGGAATAGTCTATCCCACATTGATGGCTTTATCTATCTTTTCGAGCCGCCTAGAATGTGTTCACGTTACTTTAATTGGGGACCCAACATGAACACCATCAATCAAACAGCATTACACCAATCGCGTGGTGTCGACCGCATAATCGAAGGCGTTGCCACCTCGGACGGCGCAGGGGTGAAGCTAACCCGCGTGCTTACTGGCAAGCTGCAGCATCGCCTTGATCCATTTTTGATGCTGGACGCATTCGGCAGCGATAACCCGGACGACTACATCGCGGGTTTCCCGGACCACCCGCATCGTGGTTTCGAGACAGTAACTTATATGCTGTCTGGGCGGATGCGGCATCGCGATAGCGCGGGACACGAAGGGCTGCTGGAAAATGGCGGCGTACAGTGGATGACCGCTGGGCGCGGCGTTATTCATTCAGAAATTCCCGAACAAAAAGACGGCGTGATGGAAGGTTTTCAGTTATGGCTCAACCTGCCAGCGAAGCGCAAGATGGCCGAGCCGTGGTATCGCGATATCGCAAGCCAGGAAATTCCAGAATACGTAACAACAGGGAATGTTACCGTGCGTGTAATTGCCGGAACCAGCAACGGCGTGGCAGGCGCTGTTACACGCGAGGATACCGAGCCCATGTATCTCGATGTTCACTTGCCTGCGGGCGCTTCGTTCTCGACGGCGTTGCCTAGTACGCATAACGCTTTCATCTACGTCTATCGCGGCACGGTGAAAGTTGGTGACACGTTAGTGGAATCGCATCGCATGGGTATCTTAAGCAATACAACGGAAGCCGATGGCGTAGCGCTCACCGCGGCGGAAGATGCGCGTCTGATCCTGATCGCTGGCAGACCGCTGAACGAACCGATCGTGCAATACGGGCCGTTCGTGATGAATACGCAGGAAGAGATTCATCAGGCGATGGATGATTTTAGGAATGGGCACCTTGCCTGAATCAAATAACTTTAAATTAATAAGGAGCATGACATGACTAACCAAAATATTTTCAAACAGATCAATGGCAATATCGCGAAATTGGTATCGATACCCGCTATCAACACATCACTTACGCTCGCCGCCAGAATTTTAGCGTCGGCAATCTTCATTGGCGCAGGATTCAGCAAGCTGGGGGCAGGTTACGCGGGAACGCAAGCTTATATGGTATCTGTCGGTCTTTCCGGTGAGCTTCTGCCCCTCGTGATCGCGCTGGAAATTGGGGGTGGACTGGCGCTGTTGCTTGGTTTTCAGACACGCTTAGCGGCATTCGCACTGTCGATTTTCTGCATTACTTCCGGTGTGTTGTTTCACTCTGGCGCAGACCCGATGCAACAAATTATGTTTATGAAAAATCTTGCAATGGCAGGCGGATTATTGGCATTCACCTTACTCGGTGCTGGCCGTATGAGCCTGGACGGGGAAACAAAGGCTTAGTTTTGTAACATTGAACAACTCTCCAGCAACAGATTGATTATGCGATATTTATTTGAAATCCATTCGCCTTAAGCCTGTCGAAAGGTGAGTGGGCTTCGGCAAGCCCAACCCGAACGGAGTTAGTACTTCACCTGCTGGATCAATAATGTAAAAAATACCTACGAAGGAAAATAACATGACTACGACCCTTTTTACTCCCGCCACGCTTGGCAAATTACAATTAAAAAACCGCATCGTCATGGCACCACTGACGCGTTCACGCGCCATCGGCAATGTACCGAACGAACTGATGGAAAAATATTACCGGTTGCGCGCCGCAGCCGGGCTCATTATCACTGAAGGCACATCGCCATCGCCGAACGGACTCGGCTATGCACGCATCCCCGGACTATACAGTGACGCACAAGTACAAGGATGGCGACGAGTGACGGACGGCGTGCATCAGGCAGGTGGCAAGATATTTGTACAACTGATGCACACCGGACGGGTTAGCCATCCCGCGAATATGCCAGCCGATGCCAAGGTACTCGCGCCATCCGCCATTGCCGCGCCAGGCGAAATGTGGACGGACAGCAATGGGCTGCAGCCGCAGCCTGTGCCCACCGTAATGAGCGAAGCCGATATTGCTCACGCCATCGCCGAATATGCGGCTGCTTCCAAGCGGGCGATTGAAGCTGGATTCGACGGTGTAGAGTTACATGCGGCGAATGGCTATTTAATCGACCAATTTCTCAACTCCGCTTCCAATCAGCGCACTGACCGCTGGGGCGGCAGTATTGAAAATCGCATCCGCTTCGCCGTGGAAGTTGCCAAGGCTGCTGCTATTGCTATCAGTGCAGACCGTATCGGCATGCGCATCTCACCTTACGGTGTTTTCAACGGCATGACTGCCGATGCGGATATGGACACGCTGTATGAACGCTTGGCCGCCGAATTAAACAATATTGGCTTGGCTTATATCCACATCGTGGATCACAGTTCGATGGGCGCACCCGAAGTTAGCCCAGCGTTGAAGGCAAAGATACGTGCCACATTCAAAGGAAAATACATTTTGTCAGGTGGCTATGATTTGGCTCGGGCGAACACCGATCTCGATTTACAACGTGGCGACCTCGTCGCATTCGGCCGCCCATTCATCTCTAATCCTGATCTTGTAGAAAAATTACGTAACGACAGCCCGTTGGTATCACCAGACTCCAATACCTTTTATACACCGGGAGAAAAAGGATATACCGACTATTGATGCTATCAAACGTAGTAATAAAGATCGTTCAAATCTTGCATGGCAGTTTATCGTTCACCAAATAGAACATTGATGGCGAATTTACTACCTACACAAGGACATTGTCCTTAGCCTACTCTTCATCACAGTAATTAATTTGTCACTATCACAAGGAGATGATTATGAAAAATATCCTCGGTGTTTACAACGCGCCCGGCTCGCATTGGGTCGGAGACGGCTTTCCCGTTCGTTCGATGTTTTCTTATCAGAGCCATGGAAAGCAGTTAAGTCCCTTTCTGCTGCTGGATTACGCTGGCCCAACCGAGTTCGGCTCTGCAGACCGTCCGCGTGGAGTAGGTTCGCACCCACATCGTGGCTTCGAAACCGTCACCATCGTCTACACGGGCGAGGTTGCGCACCGTGACTCTACAGGTCAAGGCGGTGTAATCGGTCCCGGAGATGTGCAATGGATGACGGCCGGTGCCGGTATTCTGCATGAAGAATTTCATTCCGAGGCATTCACCCGCTCCGGCGGCATGTTGGAAATGGTGCAGCTGTGGGTGAATCTACCGGCCAAGGATAAAATGACCGTGCCAGGTTACCAAGCCATCCTCAATCGCGATATCCCGGCTGTCGCTCTGCCTGACGGTGCTGGCACGGTACGGGTGATTGCGGGTGACTACAAGGGGCATGCAGGTCCAGCGCGTACCTTTACCCCCATGCAGGTGTGGGATTTACGCCTGAATCAAGGGGGGGTCTGTGAGCTGTCCGTGCCGGATGGCTGGAACTCGGCGCTCATCGTTTTGCGAGGCACGGTATTGGTCAACGACAGCACCGTCGCCCGCGAGGCGCAGCTGGTGCTGCTGGATCGCACAGGAAGCACTGTGTCTATTGAAGCAAACAACGAAGCGGTGGTGCTACTGCTTAGCGGCGAGCCGATTGACGAACCGATCGTCGGGCAGGGTCCGTTCGTGATGAACACTCAAGAGGAGATTGTCCAGGCGATTAGCGATTTCAACAGTGGGCGCTTCAAACAAATTGCCCGTTGAGTTTCTTCAGGGCGACACTTGTGTTGCCCTGAAGGTTTTTCCCTACGGCTTAATGCCGTATCACTTTACAAGGAGAGTAGAAATGACCAGCGAAACCAAACGTGATCCCGTAAAGGATCAACTACTTATCCAAAAATGCCGCCTTTATCATTATTGATTACCAGCCTGTGCAGGTGAATTCGATCGCCTCTATGGATCACCAATTGCTGATCAACAATATTGTGGGCACCTCCAAAGCAGCCGTCGCCTACGGCTTACCCATTGTTCACTCCACGGTTAACGTTAAAACTGGCCTCAACAAACCACCAATCCATCAACTGCAAAAAGTCCTCGGCAAATTTCCGACCTACGACCGAACCACTATTAACTCATGGGAAGATCGGGAGTTTCGTCAAGCCGTCGAAGCCACTGGCCGCAAAAAACTGATCATGACGGCGTTATGGACGGAGGCTTGCCTTACTTTCCCGGCGCTAGATGCGCTCCAGGAAGGTTACGAAGTCTATGTCGTCGTTGATGCGGTTGGCGGCACGTCCGTGGCGGCACACGAAGCGGCGTTGCGTCGCATTGAACAAGCGGGTGGGGAAATGATTAGCGTGATGCAGCTATTTTGTGAGTTGCAGCGCGACTGGTCGCGCCAAGAAACCGTTCCCGCCTTCATCAACCTATTCATTGAAACTGGAGGCACCGCCGGTATTCAGTTTTCCTATGATAAAGGGGATTAGCAATAAGCCACCGCGAGACCGGTAATCCTAACGGGTGTGGTTAGCCGCGCAGTTTACTAACCACATCGCCGATTTTCGACCTAGATCACCCTTGTCATGAACGTGACAATCAATCTCAACCAAGATTGGCGCGTACCTGACGTTTTCTTTTCATCAACATAAAGGAATTTTTCCATGAGTACACCTGCCAATTTCAACAACCAAAAGCCCACCATCAATCCGGCCAATGCTGTCATGCTGCTGATCGATCACCAAAGTGGCCTGTTCCAGACCGTCGGCGATATGCCCATGCCCGAGCTACGATTGCGCGCCGCCGCACTGGCCAAGATGGCGACATTGGCTAAAATTCCGGTCATCACCACGGCCTCTGTGCCACAAGGCCCGAACGGCCCACTAATCCCGGAGATCCACGAGAACGCCCCACACGCCCAGTACGTGGCACGCAAGGGTGAGATCAACGCATGGGACAATCCGGATTTCGTGGCGGCTGTGAAGGCCACCGGCAAGAAGCAACTTATTATTGCTGGCACCATCACCAGCGTTTGCATGGCCTTTCCCTCCATCAGCGCCGTGCATGAAGGCTATCAGGTATTCGCCGTGGTAGATGCTTCAGGTACTTACAGCAAGATGGCCCAGGAAATCACGCTCGCCCGCGTGGTGCAGGCCGGTGTTGTACCCATGGATACGGCCGCCGTGGCGTCCGAGCTACAAGGCTCTTGGAACCGGGAAGACGCGATGGAATGGGCCAACATTTACACCAAGATTTTCCCAGCTTATCAACTGCTCATCGAGAGCTACATGAAAGCGCAGGATGTGGCGAAGAATAACGAGTTGCTGGATTCCCAGCGCAAGTGATTCGTCGGATTCACGGCCCCCATCGCAAGGTGGGGGTCTTTTATTTTGGAGACTACTTTCATGAAAGCAGCCGTTGTCGAATCGTTTGAATATCCGCCGCGTTTGACACCGCAGCAAGCACACAGGATAGATGTCCGTTTGGCGACTTCTTCACTGCCATATATCTGTCGGCCTGCGGGCGAATATCATGCCTAGCCCGAACGGGATTAATACTTCAGCGTGCCGGATCAAGAATTGTGCCAAAAAGGGGACGTTACCCTTTTACGATTAAATATATACAAAGGGCGTTATGGCCATGCTGCACGAAAAGGGTTGCGTCTCCATGAGAATAAGAAATTTGCTTATTTTAATTTGTTAGCACCTCTGTACCATGTACTCCTCGAACGGATATGACGGCTAACGCTGAACAATAAATTGCCTGGAGATATCAGTTTCAAATACAAGATGCACAAGCAGCAAAAATGAACGATAACGGCTTTGCGGGGAATATTTACCAAGCCGATCGAACCAAAAAAAGTCCAGCTGCCCAGATTCAACATACTTTGTTCAACTTTTCTATATTGAAAAATACAGCACTCGTTGTTCGGAGACGGCCATGTTGCATTTACTTTTTCCCTTGCGCTACGTTATAGCACTCGCCTTAAGCCTACAGCTTGCCAACGCTGGCGCTGCGGCTGAACCTGAGTGGTTGTACACGGTCAATCCCAGCGATACTTTAATCGGCATTGCGGCAGACTATTTAGCCAATCCCAACAACTGGCATCAGCTTCAAAAACTCAATGGGGTGGCAGAACCTAAGCGGCTCAGGCCTGGAACCAAGCTGCGTTTGCCAGTGGCTCTACTGAAGCGCGAAATTGTCATCGCTGAAGTCATTTATGTCCACGGCAACGTCACGCGTACCCCGAAGAATGGCCATCCTCAAAATTTTACCGCAGGCGCACGGCTGGAGGTGGGTGACATAATCGAAACCAACGCTAACGCTAGTGTATCCATACATTTTGTGGACGGCTCACGCCTTTTGCTTACCCAGAACACGCAAGTGACCCTAGCGGAAATGATGCTCTTCGGAAGAACTGGCATGGCCCAAACGGTTATCGAGTTAAATCGGGGCAGCCTGGACACCCGCGTAACGGGACAGCAAAAACCATCCGCACGCTATGAAATCAAATCGCGCGCGCTCAATCTGGTTGTGCGGGGAACCCACTTTCGCGCCCATGTGAGTGACGTCGGTCATGTCTCACGTAGCGAAGTGCTCAATGGTGCCATGCAGGCCAGCGGTACTCACGGTGAGACAGTTACCGTCTTGGCCGGTTTCGGCACACTGGCCGCGCCAGGGGAGCCACCCCGTGCCCCGCAAGCGCTATCGTTGGCACCTGATTTGAGCTTGGTACCCAGTCTGTTGCAAGGTGTTCCGCTGCACTTTGAATGGCCCGCTACAGTGGGTGCTGAACGTTACCATGCACAGGTATTTGCAGATCGCTCGTTCGAGCGACTGCTTTTGGATGGTGTATTCCAGGGCAACGCCGCGAATTGGCCTGACCTACCAGATGGTCACTACATACTGCGTGTGAGATCAATCGATAGCAACGGTCTAGAAGGTGCAAATGCAGACCGGGAATTCATGCTTAAAGCACGTCCAGAACCCCCTTCTATCAGCGCACCACAAGACGGTCAGAAAATCTATGACCCCCAGGCAACATTACGCTGGAATGCCTCTAACGCAGCTCACTCCTATCACGTGCAATTGGCTTCGAAACCGGATTTCTCTGAACTACTGGTCGATTTGCCGGAACAGGTAAATAACGAATATGTGGTGTCGCTCACTCCGGGGCAATACTACTGGCGTATTGCCTCTGTTGCTGCGGAAAAAAATCAGGGGCCGTTCGGCAATGTGCAATCCTTCACTCAGCATAAGGCACCTCCGCCCCCACCTTTGCTCAGCACACCACAAGACGGTCAAAAAATCTATGGCCCTCAGGCAACATTACGCTGGAGCGCCCCTAACGCAACTCAGTTCTACCACGTGCAACTAGCCGCGAAACCGGATTTCTCCGAACTGCTGGTCGATTTGCCGGAACAGGTGAACAACGAATATGTCGTGCCGCTTGCACCAGGGCAATATTACTGGCGTATTGCTTCTGTCACTGCGGGGCAAAATCGGGGTCCATTCAGTAATGTGCAATCTTTTACCCAACGCAAGATTCCCGAAAGCCCGCAACTAGAGCCACCGCAGATTGATGACAAGCGACTGTTATTCCACTGGCGCAGTGGCGAAGCAGGTGACAAGTTTCAGGTCCAAGTGGCGCGCAATCCTGATTTTACCCAACCGATCATGGACAACGTGGTGAATATTAGCCAGAGCCAGATCGACGCCCCTCAACCAGGCATTTACTATTTGCGCGTCAAAACCATCGATGCCGATGGTTTTGCTGGCCCCTTTGGGCCTGTGCAGCAAATAGAAGTACCAACCAAAACCAACTACTGGTGGCTGCTGCTTTTACCACTCGTGCCATTTGTTTTGTAAACCCGGCTCCTACCATGCCCACCCTGGCTGCAAAATTTGTCCATACTCTGTGGATTCCGCTGACAGCCTTGACACTCACGTGGGCGCTAAGTTTTACCCCGTTGTATCAGCAGTTGGATGTGTTGACTTTGGATAAACAGACACACCTGGCTGCCCAGCAGCATTTCTTTCAGGATGCACTGGTCATCGATATTGACGAGGCTTCCTTGCACGCGATGCAACCGTATTTCGGGTCTTGGCCTTACAAGCGTGACACCTTTGCCCTACTCCTTGACTATCTGGGCGAGATGGGCGCGCGTACCGTGGTGTTCGATATCCTTTTCGCTGATCAAAGGGAAAATGATGGGCAACTGCGGGAAGCGATTGCACGTAATCCGAATGTGGTGCTTGCCGCTACCATGCGCAGTGAAACTGAAGGCGAAGAACAGGTACTCACTGATCTGCGCGGTTTAACTTGGAATGTCCCGCCTGGATTGCCGTCTTACTACTGGCCAGCAATCCAATTACCGTTGGCGTCATTTACCCAACCTGCGCCTGACTATGCAGGTATCGGCGTAGTGTCCGTGCGGGCGGACCCGGATGGCATGCTGCGCCGATTTCCGCTATTTCACCGTATTGACGGTCAGGTTATTCCAAGCTTGCCTCTCGCTGCGCATTTTTCTGGGGCACCCCACCCACCGGTACGTCCCATTCCAGGTGGCATACAAATCGGCTCTTTTAACTGGCCTACGGATAAGAAGGGCGCTGTCCATCTCTTCTACCCGAGCAATCCGAACTCAGTGCTGTCCATGCCCTTCTCACGTATCGCAATGGCAATGCTGGGGTCGCCCGGCCAGGAATTGTCCCCAACTATGATTCGCGGTAAGACCGTTTTTATCGGTAGTACCGCTATCTTTGCCGATCGAATTCACACCCCGGTGGGTGAAATAAATGGTCTCTATGTACTGGCCATTACCCATCAATCCCTCGCGAAAAATCTCGTGCTCACGCCACCCCGCTGGTACTGGTCAACGGGATTACTGTTCATCGCGCTTGTTCCTGCCCTATTGTTGATATGGCAGCCCCGCAGGCATGCACTTACCGGTGCGGCAACCAGCATCGGTGCGGCACTTGTTGTTTATGTAATCCATTTGAGCCTGCTCCACTGGCTGAAGCAGGAAAGCTCTTTATTACTGCCTCTGCTGACGTTACTGTCCATCAATCTATTGGAAACCATGCATTCACTGCGCCTTCTGAATAAGGAGCAGAAGGCAAAAATTCACGTCCTTACCAACGTTGACCAACTTACGTTGCTGCCCAACCGTTTTGCCCTGCACGCACAGATCGCACATGCCATCGAAGGTGCGCACATGAATAAAAGCAGCCTTGCCGTCCTGCTGATTGATCTTGACGGCTTTAATACTATTAACGATACCCTTGGCGCCGAAACGGGAGATCAAATGTTGTTGGACGTAACCGCCCGTTTGAAGTCGAGCGTTCGGACCAACGATATTGTCGCGCGTCTGGGCGGCGACGAATTTTGTATTGTTATCAATGGAGTGGAAGCTGCTTCAGCCGTGCTCTGCGCAGAAAAAATACTTAACGCGCTCGCACAACCCTATCATCTTGTAGGCCAGGAACTGCACATCACTTCCAGTATCGGCATCAGTCTTTATCCAGATGATGGCAGCGATGTCAGCTCACTTCTGAAAAATGCGGGTGCTGCCATGTACCACGCCAAGGTTCAGGGTTGTAACAGCTACTGCCAGTTTACATCTGACCTAAGCCGGGATGCCATGAACCGGTTGCTACTGGAAAATCAGTTGCATCAGGCACTGGTACGGGATGAATTAGTGTTGTTCTACCAACCCCAAATTAACGTGCAGTCTGGGCGCATGATTGCTGTGGAAGCGTTGGTGCGCTGGAATCATCCGGAACGCGGCCTGCTTTTTCCAGACGTATTTATCCCCATGGCGGAAAGTTCAGGTTTGATTTTGCCTTTGGGAGAATGGGTATTGCGTACCGCTTGCCGGCAAATGCAGGTATGGCATGCGGCGGGGCTCACGCACATCAATCGTGTAGCAATCAATTTGTCGGCCCGCCAATTCGAGCAGCTTACTTTGCCAGCGCTTGTGACAAGCGTTCTCAAAGAGACCCAACTCGATGCGGCTCATCTGGAACTGGAGATCACCGAATCTGCTGCCATGAAAAACCCCCAACGCAGCATCGAAACTCTCAATACGCTTAGAAGCATGGGCATCACCCTGTCATTGGATGACTTCGGCACTGGCCATTCATCTTTAACTTATCTCAAACTATTTCCAATCACCACCCTGAAAATTGACAAATCTTTCGTGCGCGATATTGAGACCGATCACCACGCCGCGGAAATCTGTGCCTCGGCCATCGATCTCGCCCATAAACTTGGCTTGAATGTAGTGGCCGAAGGTGTAGAAAATGCAGAACAACTTCTCTTTCTGCGCAATATCAAATGTGGCGACGCGCAAGGCTATCTTTTCAGCCGTCCGCTCTCATCTGCAGATTTAGAAAACTTCAAATTGGCGCTGTGACAAAAGATAACGACAAACGCTAGCCCAATATCCTATGTTGGCTACCGCACAGAGTTTAAAATGAAGCAGGAATATATTAATATGGAATGCCAATTGAATGCAGCGCAAATAACGAATTACTGGCCTACTGAATGTACTCAAAAATAGATTTCAACGCCTTTAAAATTAAAGTGTTGGGATAATAAAAACAAAACATCTATACCAGCAGTTGAGTTCTGAAGGGTAGGCAACGATTCTCGATTGGTAACAGGATAGGCATTAGCCCGATACCGAAAAATTAGCCAATTTATAAGCAGCTCCCATACTTCTAAGGAGGTTCGCATGGCAGAAAAAATCAATTGGAACTTTGTAATACAAGCACTTGACGGTCCTTCCGTCTCGGGTGCAGGTAACCTGGATCTTGATGCCTACGACAAGATCAAAGTGACGATCACTGCCGGTGCGACCCAGCAGGTCAATCTGGTGCCAAGCGGCGCAGTTTCCCTACTCATTATCAATCCTGCCGTGCCCGACGTTGATCTTAGCTATAAGGTCGGTGCCAATGTGGTTGCACTAGACGGTCCACACGTGTTGATCGGCACAGGCGCTGTAAGTCTGCTTGGCGGCGCGGCGAACCTTTCCTTCACTAATAACACAACCGCCGATGCGACCATCGAAATACTGCTAGGACGTGACGCAACGCCATAAATCCGTACCATAAATATAACCATCACTTTAAAGGAGGAGCAACATGCCGGTTACCTTATCCTACCCTGGCGTCTACATTGAAGAAGTGTCCAGTGGCGTGCGTACCATTACCGGTGTGGCTACCTCCATCACCGCCTTCATCGGGCGCACCCTGCGCGGCCCGGTGAATGATCCGGTGCGCGTGCAAAGTTTCGCCGAGTTTGAGCGGCGTTTCGGCGGGCTGTGGCGCGATAGCACCCTGAGTTATGCGCTACAGCATTTTTTTCAAAATGGTGGTACGGATGCCCTTATCGTACGCGTTCACAATGGTGCGGCGGCCGCAACGCTCACCTTGGCGGTAGGCTTTAATCTGGTTGCTTCCAATCCCGGTAAGTGGGGCGAGAAGTTGCGGGTGCGAATCGATTACAACACCCGCCCGCATCTCCCCACCGATCCTGCTAACAGCCTGTTCAATCTTTCGGTGCGCGATACCGCCACCGGTACGACCGAGCGTTTCCTTAACCTCTCCACCGATCCCAATAACGCGCGCTTTGTTACGCGAGTACTTGAACAGGAGTCCAACTTGGTGCGGATTGTCACACCACCCGGCACGGTGCCTGCGCTACGTCCCACCGCTCATGGCAACCCGCCTGCCGGTGCCGATCCGCTGCTGGATAACGCCTCCTCGACCGCGTTCACGGCAACGGGCAATGAAGGGGCAGCCATCACCGACAACCAGATATCTCTAGCCTCGCTGGAAGCATCCAAACAGGGGATATGGGCCTTACAGAAGGCAGACCTGTTCAATCTGCTGTGCGTTCCTCCGCTAACGCGTGAACCAGGCGGCGATGTAAATTCCCAAACCCGCAGCGCCGCCGCTGCCTATTGCCTTGCGCGGCGCGCCATGTACATCGTCGACCCGCTCATGGCCTGGGACGAGCCTTCCGACCTTACCGGCGCCAGCGGCCTGGACAGCGTCAGCTGGGGCCTGGCCCGCAGCGCAAATGCGGCGCTATATTTCCCCTATCTTCGCCAGCCCGATCCTTTGCAGGAAAATCGCTTAGCTGACTTCGCCCCCTGCGGTGCGGTGGCCGGAATCATGGCGCGCACCGACGGCCAACGCGGCGTGTGGAAAGCCCCTGCCGGGAACGATGCCACCCTTAACGGCGTGGTCGAACTCACGGTAAAACTCACCGATGGCGAAAATGGCCAACTCAATCCACTGGCAGTCAACTGCCTGCGTTCCTTCCCGGTCACTGGCCGGCTTGTTTGGGGTGCCCGCACCTTGCGCGGCGCGGACCAGCTTGCCTCGGAATGGAAATACCTTCCAGTGCGCCGCACGGCGCTGTTTCTCGAGGAAAGCCTATTCCGGGGCTCGCAATGGGTGGTATTCGAACCGAATGATGAACCACTTTGGGCACAGATACGCCTCAATCTCGGCGCTTTTATGCAGAACCTATTTCGCCAAGGCGCTTTTCAGGGCCGCAGCCCGCGCGAGGCGTATTTTGTCAAATGCGACAGGGAAACCACCACCCAGAATGACATTGATCTGGGCATCGTCAATATCGTAGTGGGTTTCGCGCCGCTCAAACCCGCCGAATTCGTGGTGATCAAACTTCAGCAGATCGCCGGCCAAGTTCAAGTCTGACCCTGATAATTAGGAGGCATATCCATGGCAACATTCACTGTTAACGCACAGCGCTTCGATCCTTATAAAAATTTCAAATTCCGCGTCAAATGGGATGGCCGATATGTCGCGGGCATTTCCAAGGTAGGCGCAATCAAGCGCAGCACTGAATTGGTTGAACACCGGGAAGGAGGCGATCCATCCACGTCGCGTAAATCACCCGGCCGCACCAAATTTGAGGCAATTACGCTGGATCGCGGCGTTACCCATGACACCGAATTTGAAAAATGGGCCAACAAGGTTTGGAACTATGGCTCTGGTTTGGGCGCCGAGGTCTCGTTGAAGGATTTCCGCAAGGATCTCATCATCGAGGTTTATAACGAGGCAGGCCAACTTGCGCTCGCCTACAAGGTGTATCGTTGCTGGGTGTCAGAATACCAGGCCTTACCTGATCTTGACGCTAATGCCAACGCGGTGGCCATCCAGCACATCAAGCTGGAAAACGAGGGCTGGGAACGTGACTACGATGTAACCGAACCCAGCGAACCCAGCTTCACGGAACCAGCCTGATGCACATACCAGTGCCTGGTGAAGCGGAGATACTCTCGTTGTGGGAGCGCGGCCTCGCGCGGCATCCGATTGACCGGGCATTGTTGCTTTACGCTTGGGCGCAACCAGATCTACCGCCTTCCAGTTTCCCGGATCTGCCGTTAGGAACAATCAACAAGACGCTATTACGCCTGCGCGAAACCTGCTTCGGGCCGCGCATCATTGCCTGCATTGATTGCGGGCATTGCGGCACACGCATGGAAATCGCCCTCGATACTAGGCAGCTACTCGCCGGTATCAATGAGGATGATACGACCAGCGATTTCAAAGTTACACCAGCTGAATTTGAAGTCTCTAATCTTCGCTTCCGTGTACCATGCAGCCGTGATCTCGCGGCAGTTAGCGGGGAGCGGGATCTCAAGGTGGCGGCAATGAAGCTGTTGGAACAATGTTGTCTTGAACATCCAGAAAATAGTGACGCAAATTTTGGAAATCTGCTTGCTGAGGCCGAAGCAGCCATGGAAGAACTCGATCCTGCAGCTGACATCAACCTTTCCCTTAGCTGCGAGGACTGTGGCCACAGCTGGCTGGCGGACTTCAATATCGGCACATTGCTGTGGGATGAAATCGATGTCCGTGCACGGGCCTTACTTACCGAAGTGCATAGCCTTGCCCAGGCGTATGGTTGGACTGAACCGGAAATATTCGCGCTCTCACCGCAACGGCGTGCAGTTTATCTCGACATGGTGGGTGTATGAGCGGATTTCTGCATCGGCTCGCCGCACAGGCCATGGGCAGCACAAATACCCTGCGTTCCGCAGTACGCACACCTTATGCCCCTCTTTCACCGGTAAACAAGGTAGAACCGGACACGCAAGTTGCTACATTGAACCCAATTGATACCGAACGGCAACATAGGGGCAACGGTGGTGGGGAGAGGGCTTCTGTGGCCAATCAAGAGCAGCAACATGTCAATACCTATGCGGGAATCGGCACACAGCCCCGCGACAATGAAATTGCACCGTCGCTACCTGAAATATTAGTTACCAAACCGGACATTGGCTTGCATACAAAACCAGATCGCCCCAGCGGCCTACCCTCATCGGCAAAAACAATGTTGCGGCAATCAAGTATGGGAAAAACGGTTGCGGGTGAACCTCCAGTTTTGGCTGAGGGAATTGAAATGCGTGTCCCGGAAAATGATTCCACAACGCTCCCAGGGAGCAATTACCCTACGCCACTTTTGCCGTTGAAGAATGCCGCACGTCCCTCGGCTTTGAATGCAAGCGCGGCAACGCAACGTAGCGAACACGGTAGCCCTGGCCGACAAGGTCAGGCCGATGAAATCACCGAAGTGCATGTGAGCATAGGCCGCATCGAAGTCACTGCCGTGCATGAGCCGCCACCACCAAAACGCCAGGCTCCGGCGTCAGCCAAGCCGCTGTCGCTCGATGAATATCTTGCCCGCCGAGGTAAAAAAACATGAGCAGCGCTCTCGCCATTGCCGGGGTGACCGCCGTGTTGCGCGATCTGCTCAATGACGGGTTGATCAACAATGACGCAACAGGCACTCTCGGCGCTACGGTCTCGGTAACCGCTGGGCCACCTGACCGGGTGATACCGGCAAACGGTGGCACTGAGTCCTCCCAACTCAATCTGTTTATGTACCACGTTACACCCAACAGTGGCTGGCGCAACGAAAGGTTTCCTTCGCTCGATGCCTCCGGTAACCAGCGATTATCCAACGCACCGCTCGCCCTCAACCTGCATTACCTGCTTTCAGCCCACGGCAGCGTAGACCTGCACGGTGAAATTCTGCTCGGTTATGCCATGCAACTTCTGCACGAAACACCGATACTCAGCCGCAAAGCTATTCGGAAGGCACTCGATCCTTCGCCTCCGGTAGGGGGTACGGCACTTCCGCCCGCGCTAAAGGCGTTAGCGGATTCTGGACTTGAAAATCAGATCGAGCTGATCAAAATCACACCGGAATATCTCAACACCGAAGAAATGTCCAAGCTCTGGACCGCCACGCAAAGCCATTTGCGTCCCACCGCAGCCTACATGGCCAGCGTAGTGTTAATAGAATCGAGCAAATCAGTCCGATCTGCCCTGCCGGTGCTAACGCGGGGGCCTGTGGTAAAGCCCGATCCGCTAAATATAGATACGTGGTACGAAAGTGGCATCAGTGCTGTGACTGGCCTTATTCCCCCTTATCCGATACTCGTCAGCATAGAACTGCCTAACAAGCAAATAGCCGCGCGCCTCGGCGAGGCCATTAAACTGAAAGGCTACAACCTCAGCGGAACAAATCTTGCCGTGCGTTTCGCGCATCCTAGCCTGACTGCACCGATTGATATCGCTTTCGGTACTAATGCGAATGAAGAGAGTTTTTCAGTGGCCTTGCCCAATACCGCTCAGGACAACATCGACTGGCCTGCGGGTATATGGGAAGTGACTGCACTTTTACAACGTCCTGGTGAGACCGAAATCCGCAGTACCAATTCACTTGCGCTGTTCCTGGCACCGCGTATCGACGTAGCGGGCTCCACTGCCACTCGCGACTCTTCCGGAGTAACCATCAATCTTATTTTTGCTCCGCAAGCCCGGCCCGACCAACGGATAAGCCTCAATGCAGGCGGATATGAGGCGTCGCCAGAGAAATTTACCGTCCCGACAGCCAGCCTTCAATTCAAATATGCGCAATTGCCTGCGGGGAACCATCTGTTGCGCTTGCGCGTCGATGGCGCTGACAGCTTGCTGGTGAACCGGCTTACTACGCCGCCGCAATTCGACAACACACAGGTGTTAACCGTGCCATGAACGCTCCCGACCCACGTCACGACTGGACCAATGCAAATCAACGTCTTATGGTGGCTGAACTCGCCCGTATCAAGGCGCGCTTGGCTGGTGAGGACCAGGAATCGGCAATGGCTACAGCAGCTGAGATTCGCGCTGTATTGTCGGCACAATCAGCCATAGATCGCCTGGTGGATTGCTTTGGCCTCAGCACTTTCGAGCGAGACGTTCTCCTGCTTTGCGCAGGCGTGGAAATGGACGCAAAATTTGCCTCGCTGTGCGCCACTGCGCAAAGCAATCCCCAGCGATCCTATGCGACATTCAGTTTGGCGCTGGCTACGCTGGAAGAGCCGCATTGGAGTGCGCTTAGTCCGATACGCCCCCTGCGCCGGTGGCGTCTGATTGAGGTTAGCGAAGAAAACAGCTTGGCAAATGCGCGCTTACGTATAGACGAACGGGTGCTGCACTTCCTGGCTGGGATGAATTACCTCGACACCCGTCTGGAACCCCTGCTGCAAAACAGCGGCGTGCCAGCGACGATGGCGGATGTTCAACGCAAAACTGCACAAGTTATATTGGAGGCATTGTATGAGCGCAATGCACCTGTCCCAGTCATCCAACTGCTGGGGGATGATCGTGACGGCCAAGCGGATATCGCCGCCAGCGTTGCAGCTGAACTCCTCGGGATGCAACTTCATATCTTGCATGCGGAAGACATACCAGCGGGTGTACATGAACGTAACGCCTTTGCCGTGCTGTGGCAACGCGAATCCGCGCTGCTGTCCAGCGCTTTGCTGATCGAATGCCGTGACCAGACAAATACAGCCGCAGTCACGCGGCTTGCCGAAGATTTAAGTGGCTTGCTGTTTGCCTCCAGCCATGATCCGCTGGAACTACAACGCAGCACCTTGCGCTTCACCGTAAACAAACCGGACGCCACGGATCAGAAGCACTTGTGGCAACAAGCATTGGGTTCAGCGGCACAAAAGCTTAATGGTTCGCTGGACGAGATCGCGTCCCAGTACCGATTGAGCGCACAAACGATCTTGAGTACCGGTGCCGAGATCAGCGGCGCTATCAGCGCAAGCGATAAACCGGACGAACTGCTATGGCGGGCCTGCCGCACTTTGGGGCGACGGCAGCTGGATGACCTGGCGCAGCGTGTTGAGCCAGCTTCCCGCTGGGAAGATCTGATCCTGCCGGAACATCAAAAAGTGATCCTGGGCCAGGTCGCCAGCCATGTGCGCAACCGGCTCAAGGTCTGCGACGAATGGGGGTTTGCCCGCAAGAGTGCCCGCGGCATGGGCCTCAGCACCCTGTTCGCCGGCGAAAGCGGTACCGGCAAAACCATGGCCGCCGAAGTGCTGGCCAACGAATTGCACCTCGATCTTTACCGCATAGACCTATCCTCAGTGGTCAGCAAATACATCGGCGAGACGGAAAAGAACCTACGCAAGGTTTTCGACGCCGCCGAGGACAGCGGCGCAATCCTGCTGTTCGACGAGGCCGATGCCCTGTTCGGCAAGCGCAGCGAAGTGAAAGACAGCCATGACCGCCATGCCAACATCGAAGTGAGTTATTTGCTGCAACGCATGGAGGCTTACACCGGCCTTGCCATTTTGACCACCAACCTGAAAACGTCGCTGGATACCGCTTTTCAGCGGCGCTTGCGTTTCGTTGTGCAATTCACTTTCCCCGATACCGAACAGCGCGAGGCCATCTGGCGCAGTGTATTCCCTGGTGCCACGCCGACCCATGGCCTGGACTACCGCAAGCTAGCGCAGCTCCAAGTGGCAGGCGGAAACATCCGCAACATCGCCCTTAATGCCGCATTTTTGGCCGCCGATGCAGGCGAGGCTGTCGGCATGGTGCATCTGCTGCACGCCGCCCACAGCGAGGGTTCAAAGCGCGAGCGCCCTTTAACTGACGCAGAAACGCGGGGGTGGATATGAAACGTGTCGTCCTGCATATTGACAGTCTGGTATTAAAAGGTTTTCGGCACGAAGACCGGCATGGCATCGCCGAGGGCCTGCGGCAGGAATTGACCCGTCTGTTTGCCAATCCACAGGCCGCCCAGCAGTTGACGGCGAATGGTGATGTGTCGCGGTTACGGCTCGGCAGCATATCTATCGGCCAGAATTCAAAACCGCAGCGCGTCGGATCGCAAGTGGCACAGGGCATTGGCAAGGGGATGAAGATATGAGCACTTTTGCGACGCAAGAATACAGGTCCGATAAATCAATGCTTTTGGGCAACTCCCCTAACGCGGAGCTGTTGTTGCGGAGAAAATATGCTTTGGGCATGCCCAAATCGTCACCGGCCAGCAAATCCGAGGGTAAGTTACGTTTGCAAGCCAAGCTCTCCATAGGCGCAAGCAACGACCCGCTGGAACAGGAAGCAGACCGGGTCACGGATCAAGTATTGGCCGCACCCGCCCATTCATCGGTCAGCGGCCCGGCGCCACATATTCAGCGCTTCACAGGACAAGCGGCAGGAGATGCGGGAACTGTACCCGCCAGTGTAGACCGAGTGCTATCTGGTTCCGGCAGCCCGCTTGATCCGGCAATACAGCAAGACATGGGCCAGCGCTTTGGTCATGATTTTTCGCAGGTGCGGGTGCATACCGATTTTGCCGCTAAGCAATCAGCGCAAGATATTAACGCCCATGCTTATACGGTGGGCCACAACATTGTGTTTGGTGCAGGCGGGTTCGCGCCAGAGTCGCACGAGGGACGTAAATTGATTGCCCATGAGTTGACGCATGTGGTGCAGCAAACAGGTGCGGCGGGGATCCATGCAGGCCAAAGCAGTGAAAAACTTACAGTATCCTCAGGGCGTAACCACACTATACAAAAACAGGAAGCTAAGCCTGATGCGAATCCTGAAAAAAACAAAACTGATGATTCAACACTTTCCGTCCAACTTACCGAACCCGACTTTCTAAGCCTCAAGCAGCCTTTTTTCGAGCGTAATGTTTTTCGGCTTTGGGATCCAACTTCAGCCCTGGGTGTATGGAAATACAATTTGGACTTCTTCAAACGCTTTGGAGTGAGTGATAAATGGGCAGGCAAAGCCGCCAATCTGACCGCTCCACTCGCCATTGATGCGCAATTAAAAGCCAGCAATCCCAAATGGTGGGAAATAACGGACAAAGAGTTAAAAACAACTTCAATTGTAGCGCCGATACCCATCTTTCAATTTGATGCCAATTTTAGGGATTGGAAGCCACTACCATTTTTACAGAAATAATATTGCATCTATAAAGATCAGATGAATTATAACCATCGCCAAGAGGGTTGAAGTAATGAATACCGTTGCACCACTGCAGAATAGTGCTGTCAAATCACCGCCCGTAAGCAAATCGCCTTACGCGGGACTGCTCTTGCAGCGCAAGTGCGCCTGCGGTGGGTCGGCGTCATCATCATTAAGTGGTGAATGCGGGGAATGCAATAAAAAACGTTTGCAAAAAAAACTCAGCATAGGCGCTAGTAACGATCCGCTGGAACAGGAAGCTGATCGGATTGCCGATCAGGTTTTGGCTGCACCGGCAAATACCCCAATCAGCGGTACGCCACTGCGTATCCAGCGATTTACGGCTCAATCGATGGGGCAGGCAGATATAGCGCCTGCAAGTGTTGACCGCGTGCTTTCCGGTTCCGGCAGGCCGTTGGAGCCGGCGCTGCGGCAAGACATGGAGCAGCGCTTTGGCCACGATTTTTCGCGGGTGCGGGTGCATTCGGGAGGAGCCGCGGAGAAGTCGGCTCGCGACATGGATGCCAGTGCTTACACGGTCGGCCGAGACATCGTCTTTGGAGTCGGCAGCTATGCGCCTCGCAGCGCGGCCGGCCGCCGCCTGCTCGCGCATGAGCTAACGCACACGCTGCAGCAAGAAGGGTGCGGGCGCAGAGTCCAGAGAGCGTTGGCCGGGGGCTGCGCCGAGCCGGGCGACACGTGGCCAGAGGCCATGGAGGAGAGCTCACTCGCCGGCGTTAATGCGCACAACCAAATCCAGGAAAAGTTCTTCCCGCAGCTTGACATCGAGGCGGAGCTTCCGCGTGGCTCGAAGGAGCGTCAGGGCAAGGGCTGTCCGGAAAAGAACCGGAAGTCCGGCAAGCTCGACCTGTGGCGGTCGACCGGCGGGCACACCGTTCAAATCGGCGAAATCAAATCCGTAAACAGCAAGGCAAAAGGGCTCGAAGAGGTTCAACACTATCTCCTTCGCTACCGGCAGATGATCGAACGGCTGACGGGCGGTGGCTGCTATGAAACCGTCCCCGACCAGAAAGACAAACAGTTTGTCTCGATGTGGCTCCACCGCAACCTGGAGAAGGACGAGCTACCCGAGGCGGTGGCGCTGAACAGTGTCGTTCCGGCCACGAAGACGCTCGTGGGCGTCTATCGCGGAAACCTGAAAAAGGATCTGTATTGCCAGCGGGTACAGGGCGGGACGGTTGTCTACTGGTGCGCGAAGAAGGGCAGTTCGCAGCAGGAAGACGAGTCGAAGCGCAAAGCCGACGCCAAGTCCCGTGACGTGCCCGCCTCGAAACAGGACGGCAACAACAAAAAGCGACCGAAGGCCGAGGCTGATGACATCAACTGGTGGCTGCTCGGTGGCGGGGGTGCGCTCGTGACCACTGCCGCACTTGCGCCGAAGCTTCTGAAGCCAAAGGTGCCCACCATCAAACCTCCTGTTGTGCCTACGGCTCCTTCTATGAAGGCACCGGTGACCGCAACACCAAAAGGCGGCGGCGTCAGGCCGATCACCTCAGCGAGATCCTACCGACCTCCCGGAGCTCCGAAAGCCGGCGGTGGCGCGGGCAGAGTTGCCGGCGGTATCGGGATAGCGGCCGGCTTCGCCTTTGCGCTGTGGGAACTGCATTCATTGATGGGCTCGTATGGCGATGCGAAAGACCGGATCGAAGCGATGCGGGCATACCAGGATCAGTTCTGGAAAGAGTGGGAGGAGCACGAAGCCCAACGGAAGGCAGCGGCTAAGAATGCTCCGTCTCCGGACGTCGTCACGGCGCCGCCACCTCCGCTGAAGAGACAGCCCGATCCGGAGCCGCCCAAACCGGTCGAAAAGAAGGTCAAGATCCGCCTCTACAGCATCGACCGTGCGATGAAGATCCGCGTACAAGAGGTCGAGGTTTCGTCTTCGACGCTCGATGCCTTCTACTACCCGGTGCGGTTCTGGTCGTTGACGTCGCCTGGCAAGACCGCCTTAGACTTCGATGCAAATCGCGCCGACTGCTCGAAGATCAACTCCGGCGTCGGAGCGATTTCGGGCTGGAAAGAATTCGACGGCTACGCCACGACGTATGATACCGGTCGTCTGAAGGGAGTGCTCAGCGCCCAGCTTGATATCATCCGATTGCGGTGCGTTGCGTCAAACAAGATCCCGAAGGCGGCGCAACTCAACACCGACGAAGTAAGCGCGACGATCCTTTTGTCCGATACCCCCGTCGACGTAACCGCAACGTGCAGGCGGACTGGAGGCGGGGTGTGGGCGTGTGAAAGAACAGGAGATTTCGCCGATCTGAAACAGGAGACGGACGACCCCGATTCGAATGAGAAGTACAAGTTCGAACTCTATTTGACGCTAGATCGGGTGCGGAACGGCGAAAGCCAACACCACGCGCGGACCGTCGTTGCGTGGCTCGGCAATCCCGATCATCCGGCACCCGAGCCGACGATCCGCACTGAAGGCAGCATTCCGTCCGACGTCACGAATTGGAAGCAGTACCCCGCTGGCTCGGCGCTCGCTTACTTACTCGAAAACTATGGCAGGTGGGGTGCCTGATGAGCTCCCCGAGCTTCCCAAGGCCTGAAATAGATCAATAGAGAGATTACAGAATCCAGAATCAATGGCAAATCAATGGGGGCAGATTCGATTGATAGTAAACAATCATAATTGGAACGAGAGAGAGCTTATGTTATCCATTCAGAAGAAAAGCTATCAAGTAAATACATCGATACTCAGGAGATAAAGTAATGAGTACCGCTGCACCACTACAGAACACGGCTGCCAAGTCTCCGCTTGTGGGTAAACCGTCTCACGCGGAATTACTATTGCAGCGCAAGTGCGCGTGCGGCAACTCGGCGTCATCGTCATTAAGTAGTGTATGCGGGGAATGCAATAAAAAACGTTTGCAAAAGAAACTCAATATAGGCGCAAGTAATGACCCGCTGGAACAAGAAGCGGATCGGGTCGCTGATCAGGTGTTGGAAGCGCCGCCGTCACATTCCTCATTTAGCAGCGCAACACCGAGCATCCAGCGCTTTATGGGTCAAGCGACAGGGAATTTAGATGCTGCACCACCTAGCGTGGATCAAGTGCTTTCTGGTTCCGGCAAGCCGCTGGATTCTGCATTACAGCAGAACATGGAACAGCGCTTCGGACATGACTTTTCGCAGGTGCGCGTGCATACCGGCCTAGCTGCCGAACAATCAGCGCGGGACGTAAACGCCCATGCATACACTGTGGGACAAAACATTGTGTTCGGTGCAGACCAGTTTGTGCCGGGGTCGCACGAAGGGCAGCGGCTACTTGCCCATGAGTTGACACATGTGGTACAGCAATCAGGTTCAGATAGGATTCGTGTTGGTCAACGCAATGAAAACAGTAGCCTGCCCACTAATTCTCATGTCGTGCAGCGGCAGCCGGCACCGCCCAAGAAATGGAAAATACTCTCGCTAGACGAGATCAAGTCTGACTCCATGCGCGAGAAGCGTCGTGAAAAATCAGGACAGGTCGAAGCCAAAGTCTGCCGAACGACCGGAAAGATCGGTAAACAATTAACTAAAGAAGACTGTCCAACTGTCCTGGAACCGGGTAGAGAGGTTAACATCGTCAAGAAACTACATGACGGCTTCTGGCTACAGATCGAGAACACGGGCTTTGCCGATATTGGGCCTAAAGAACTGACATATGTTCTCGGAGCATTTATTGATGAACCAATATCCCCGCTGGATTCGGGCGAAAGTTGGCTGGATCCCAGTTCGAGCATCAGCAAGTCTTGGGACTTGTACCGGAAAGCCCAAGCTGATCCGACCCAACCGAATCTGAAGCTGGTCTGGGCATCGCGTAGCGAAGTAAAGGCTTGGCTGACGAGCATAGGCAAAACACTGGCTCCGCAAGGTGCCAAGCTGACACGGCGCAATCTGGATGATTATCGGCGTATTTATGCGTCTGCCGAACAACTGTGGATAGCAAGCGATAAATTGCTCGCGCTGCACAAGTATCCTGATGCAGCTAAGGGCACCTATACAGAGTGGGCGGTAGGCAGTGGTAACGATCAGGGTGATAGCATCCATGCCAAAAACGTTCCCACTACGGCCAAGTATCACGTAGACATCTTCGGCGAGGGTTACTTCAAAGGGGCGGTCAACATTGGCATGGCCGAACGCACCAGCACCACCGGCATCAACAACTCACGCGTGCCCAATTTGATTTACCGCAAGTTTTCCCGCAAGAACACCAACACGCTGCCGATCGCCGACCATGTTGCGGATTTGGTCACTTCAGAAAACGGCCCCATTGACATGCCAGGTCTCGCCGAAGAGATTGCCCGCATCATCGCCCCTGGTGGCACCATCGTGCTTATCAATCCGGTAAGTGAAAAGGCCAGCCACGACAAGGTCGCCAAAGCGACGGGCGGTACCGTTAATCAGGTACTTACCAACAACAGCAGGAGCGTAGAAACCGTACAGACGACGATTGTCGTTCCAGGACCGTAACCATGTCCTACAAAGTCACCCGTGATCAAGATAGCTGCCCGAGTATTACTTTAACGGACGAGCCACCCTATGTTCATGCATTGGTTGCGGCACCTTCTGCGCGGGAGCCCGAGCTCAATACGGACAATTGGCTGGTAATGGCCTTCGCCGTCTGGAGCACGCCAGACAACTTAGCCATCCAAACGGCTCTTGATGTGGCCAAACACTATGGTGGAAAACTCAATCTTGGACTACGCCCCTTCGATGATGCGGAGGAACTCGACGCTTGGTGTCCAGATATTGAGGACGATGGGCAAAGTCCACTATGGGTGTTGCTCCATGATGGCGAGATATATATGAAGCGCAGTGGGATTCTTACAGTTGATGAACTGGTCGAATTGATTGGCGGTGCCTGTAACCCTGTTACAGCGGTAGCTATATGAATGGGAAGCCCGCATGGGGCGGATTAGCAAAATGTAATCCGCCCCATGATAACGAGCAATACGCAATAGCGCAGGGCGCAATAGAGAGAGCTTATGTTAGCCATGCAGAGAAAAAGCAATCAAGTAAGAACGTCGACAACCAGGAGATGACGTAATGACTACCGCTGCCCCAATGCAGAACAGTGCCGTCAAGTCACCGCTCGCGAGCAATTCGTCTCACGCGAGGTTGCTTTTGCAGCGTAAATGCGCCTGCGGCGGGTCGGCGACTTCATCATTAAGCGGTGAATGCGCGGAATGCAGTAAAAATAAATTGCAGCGCAAACTCAGCATAGGTGCAAGCAATGATCCATTGGAACAGGAGGCGGATCGGGTCGCGGATCAGGTATTGGCAGCGCCCGCACATTCCACAGTCAGCAGCGCAACACCGAGCATACAGCGATTTTCTGGACGATCGACAGCAGATGCAATTACGGCACCGCCCAGCGTAGATCGGATACTTTCTGGTTCCGGCCAGCCGTTGGATAAGGCTTTACGGCAAGACATGGAACAGCGCTTCGGCCATGATTTTTCCAAGGTACGTGTGCACACCGGCGCAGCAGCCGAGCAATCAGCGCGTGATGTAAATGCTCACGCTTATACAGTCGGGAATAATGTAGTGTTCGGTGCGGGAAGGTATACGTTTGGGACGAATGAAAGTCGGCGGTTGATTGCTCATGAATTGACTCACGTGGTCCAGCAGAGCGCCACACCACGAATAATTCAGCGCACAATTAACGTCGACGACTTTGAGGGGGGCAGTTTCACTATGGGCGTGCTCGAAACTTACCTCGCAAACTTCGGGCCTGGGAAGATTGAAGACCACAACGACAGTGACGACAAGGCGCGCACGATCGTCGCGCTTTGGCGCAAGGGAAAAATCCAGCTCGCCGCTAGTAAAAAAATTCTGCTGATTAAGGAGATGCAGTCCGGTTTTACCGGAGATGACGACGAGCGGGCGATCCTGACGCTGCTACTGAACACCACGGACGTGGAACTTCAAACGATCTTCGGCAAAGGTGGCATTGACCCGAACGATTTGGACAGCGATTTCCAAGGGCCTGAAGAAGACGTGCTCCGCGCCTTTTATGACCGCAAATGCGAAGGTGGTCGCAATGCAGCGCTCAAAGGCTCGTGCAAAATTCGCGACACCGCCGCTGCAAGCCCACAGGCTGCGCCAAAAGCCGAACAGCAATCACCCGCGCGCGTGCCGCGAAAAAATGAAACCGATGTCGTGGTTCTCCTCGACGCTGCACTTACCCCAGTCGTGAAAACCATCGCTTCAGATGCCGTCGAGCTTCAGCCGGCGACTGCCGAAGACCTAGGCAAAAAATTGAAGGCGCTCAACCGTCCGATCAAGACGATCTTTTACTTCGGTCACGCGGACGATAGTGCCGCAATTAAATTCGGAAAGGGCTGGGTCACCGCCGAAAAACACGCCGCAGCGGTTAATGGAATGGTGCCGTCAGGCATGGAACCGGAACTGGTCGATTTCCGCGGTTGCAGAATAGGAATGACGCCGCCAGCGATGGAAAAAATCCGCGCCGCGCTCGGCGCGAAAGCCGCAATCGGTGGAACTTGCTGGTTGATTACAAAAATGGTGGGGCCGTTCGATCTCGGCGACGGTGATGTTGTTTCACCAACTAGGCCCAAGCGTTACACCGACGCGCAATTGGCACCCGGTATCAAGATGGCGCTTGGCAGCTTCGGCCCGTCCACAAAATGCGTAATCGACACAACTACTGCGGCGTATTTTCGCGCGGGTGGGAAGTTTGTTTCCGCGTGGTTCAGCCCGCGCAGGGCAACGGAGTTCGACCCACTGTACTCGCGCTGCTATAACTCGCTCGAACCGAAAGTCGTTGATCCGGCGGTGGTGGCAAAAGCGCAGGCATCTACGAGCCACGATTGCCAACTCATCCGGGTGGAGGAGAAACCGAAGGCGGAGGCGAAACCGTGAGCCAAGCAACCACGTAGAATGCATTGTACCGCACCCTAGAAAACGTTAAATTAATGACTATTGATTTTTGAACATTTCCAAATACAAACAATATGGTGCATAAAATGCCCCTTACCATTGAAACATCATGTCAAATGAAATCGATCGGGTCAGACTTTGAAAATAATGAACCACCCTATCCGGAATTAGGGAGAACTTTTATGTTGTGTATGCTTAATAAAATCAATCAAAAGGAAAGCGTTGCGCCACTTTACAAGGTGCTCGTTCAACCAGTCGTTTTGTATGCTCAGCCTTATGGAAATATTGACGAGCTACAACCGCCTACTGAATTGACCAACAAGTGCCTGATGCCATGAGCGGCTATTCGAATTCCCCACAAATTCTCAAAGGCGGCATCGTGCTGATCGATGCCGAATCGGGTCGGGTGCTGCGCATCATTTCGCTGCAGTACAACCCGGAAAAAATGACGCGCACCCTGCAAGTGCAGGGTGCCGGCGGCGAGGGTGGTAACCGCTCGGAAGCCATGCGTTTCAAGGGTCCGGCGGTGGAGACGTTCAAACTAGAGGCGGACATCGATGCGGCGGATCAATTGGAATTTCCCGACCAACACCGCTCCGTGGTGGAAAACGGCATTCAGCCGCAAGTGTCAATGCTGGAATCGCTGGTCAACCCGACCAGCGGCCAGTTGCTCGACCGCAATGCAATGTCACAGTCCGGCACGCTGGAGATCGCGCCGATGGAGGCGCCACTGGCCCTTTTTGTATGGGGAAAAAATCGCATCGTGCCGGTGCGAATTACGGATTTTAGCGTGACCGAGGAAGCCTTTGATCCATCCTTGAATCCGATCGTCGCCAAGGTAAGCATCGGCTTTAGGGTGCTGAACGTGGACGATCTCGGCTTCGATCACAAGGGCGGCAGTTTGTTCATGAGCTATTTGCAAACCAAGGAACGGCTTGCGGCTAAAGCCCAGGCAGGCGCTTTCTCTACGCTGGGAATAGGAGGCATTTGATGATAGACCCGCTCCAGGCTTTTATGCAGGCGAATTCTCTGGTCACTCCGTTGTTTCCGCCCGAAAGCCGCTATCACGGTATCGCGGCGGTGCAGTTCACTCAGCCGGACGGCACGGTCGTCGCGTATTTAAAGCGCCGTTTCGTGCCGCCGCCTGAAAACTTCTCGCTGCTACAAGAGCACATGGTCACTGCGGGTGATCGGCTAGACAATCTTGCCGCGCACTATATTGGCGATCCGTCGCAGTACTGGCGCATCTGTGATGCCAACGGCGCCATACGCCCGGAAGAATTGACAGAAACTGCGGGCAAGCGCCTGCGTATCACCTTGCCAGAAGGCGTCCAAGGAGTGATCGATGCTGGCTAAAGGGATACATCTCACGCTGATGATCGGCCCTATCGTGCCGGTGCCGGTACCGCAGATGGTGATGAACGCGCTTGATAGCGTGCAGGTCACTACGGCGGCGGGCGCAGCGAGCGGCTTCCAGATGAGCTTCCAATTCAGCAGCAAGTCGGAACTGAACACGTTTTTCATTATTGCCGGTGCGATGAACAGCGGTCCGGCTACGCCGCCGCTACGCGTCATGCTGATCATCACCCTCAACGGTACGCCACAACCGTTGTTTGACGGGGTGATGACGAATGTAGAAGTGCAAGCGGGAAGCAACGGTTCTCCGGGCACGGTGACGGTCACTGGGGAGGATCTTACCAAGGTCATGGACATGCTCGATTTCAGCGGCCTGCCTTACCCTGCATTGCCGATTGAGGCACGCGTGGCACTGATTTGCGCCAAATACGCGGCCTTTGGCTTGATTCCGCTGGTTATTCCGGTACTGTTTCCTGATGTTCCTATCCCAGTGGACAAGATTCCCGCCCATAAGGGTACCGACCTTCAATACATTCAACAGCTCGCTGAAGAGGCCGGCTACATTTTTTACATCGAGCCTGGGCCGGCGGCGGGTACCAACATCGCTTATTTTGGGCCCGAGATCAAAGTGGGCGCACCGCAACCAGCACTCAACGTGGACATGGACGCGTTAACCAACGTTGAAAATATGAATTTTTCGTTCGATCCGACCAAGGGTGTGCTGCCGGTCGTATTCATCCAGAACCAACTTACGCGCGTCCCGATTCCGATCCCGATTCCCAACATCAATCCGTTGCAGCCACCGCTGGGAGTGCTTTCTACAACGCTCAGCAACCTCAAGATACTGAAGGACACGGCAAAGATGAACCCGATGCAGGCGATTTTAAGGGGGCTCAATGAAGCGAAGAAGTCGCAGGACTCCGTCAGCGCCAATGGCAGCATTAATGTGCTGCGCTATGGTCGGCCACTGAAAGCCAGACAACTGGTCGGTGTGCGCGGTGCAGGCATCGCCTACGATGGCCTCTATTTCGTAAACAGTGTCACCAGCACACTCAAGCGCGGCGAATTCAAGCAAAGTTTCAACTTGACGCGCAACGGCTTGGTTTCAATCACACCGAGGGTTCCCGTATGAGCGACAGCGGCAATTTTTATGGCAAGTACCGCGGCATGGTACTCAACAATATAGACCCGATGCAGATGGGACGACTGCAGGTACAGGTGCCTGATGTGGCGGGGCTCATTCCCACAACCTGGGCGATGCCATGCGTGCCGGTAGCCGGGATCAACATGGGCATGTTTGCGTTGCCTATGATCGGTAGTGGCGTGTGGGTAGAATTTGAACAGGGTAATCCGGATCACCCGATTTGGGTCGGTTGCTTCTGGGGCAGCGCCGCAGAGCTGCCGGTGCTGTCGCGTATGGTGCCGCCCGCAGTGCCTGGCATCACGTTGCAGACTCCGTTGAAGAATGGCCTGATTATTAGTGACGTACCCGGCCCCACTGGGGGCATCCAGTTGCAAACCACGACCGGTGCCATGATCTCGGTGACCGATATCGGCATCATGATTTCTAACGGCAAGGGCGCGGTGATCAACCTCACCGGGCCGACGGTGGACATCAATCTCGGGGCACTCACGGTAATATAAGGAGAACGACACTATGCCCGCACCCGTCCTTCATCTTGGCGCCACGGTAACCTGCATGCACGCAGGGCCGGCGACACCGCTCACGCCATTTCCGCGTGTGCTGCTGAGCGGCCAGCCGGTTACCACACTGGCCACGCCCTATGCGATTACCGGCTGCGCCCTCACCGGCACACCCAACCCGCCCTGCGTCACCGCGCAATGGGTGGTGGGCGCAGTACGGGTGCTGGCTGGCGGTGTGCCGGTGCTGATGCAAACGGGGCAGGCGGTGTGCGTGCCTACCGGCACCGGCCTGCTGCCGCTAGTGGTTCAACCTAGGGTACTCGCGACATGAGCCAGATCGATTTTCCATTTCATTTCGATGGCCGTGGCCGCACCGCGCAGACGGACGAATCCGGTTATATTCGCGACCTTATCGAACAGGTGTTACTCACTGCGCCGGGCGAACGTGTGATGCGTCCCACCTTCGGCAGCGGCGTGATGCAATTGGTATTCGCTGCCGCCAGCCCTGAAGTGGCGGCGACCACGCAGTTCCTGATTCAAGGCGCCTTGCAGCAATGGCTGAGCGACGTTATTACCGTCGACACCGTTGATGTACAGGCGCAGGACGGCGCCTTGCTCATCACCGTGCAATACGTAGAACGCCGCACACAAATTCGCGGCGTGGCGCAGATCAGCGCGCCGGGAGGCGGCTTATGAAATACTACTGTTGCGACCAGCGCCGCCGCGAAGTAGTGAAGTTAAACGGCACCCTCAATGGTCTGGAATATCTAGAGGTGCATGACAGCGGTATTTCCGGAGACTCTACACGCCAGCTCACGCTGTTCGTGAAATTCCTGCGTGCAGTGCCCGCCACTCTCGGTAAGGACAACTTCCGCATCGAAGGTGGCGAACGCATCAAGAGCGTAGACATCGAGTGGATCACGATCGCCAATGCGCTGCCCGCCAGTGAGCCGCCCGGCCTGGTCGACGGCCTCGTGCCCCTCAATAAATTCATGGTGATCCGCACCAAGATTTACGGTGACTTTTCGCTGTATACGCTACGCCTGCTGAGCGGTCCCGGCAGCGATACGCCGCCGGCTGGTTTCGATCCGCGCCTGTGCGAGATCCAGTTTTCATTCAAAGTGCAGTGCGAATCAGATTTCGATTGCGCCAGCGTTACCCCCTGTTCTACACCGCCAGCGACCAATCCGCGCCTTGATTATCTTGCCAAGGATTACGCCAGCTTCCGCCGCTTGATGCTGGATCGCATGAGCGTGCTGATGCCTGACTGGTCCAGCCGCAATGCCGCCGATATCGGCGTAACCTTGGTAGAAATGCTGGCCTATGTGGGCGATCAGCTTTCCTATCAGCAAGACGCCGTCGCCACCGAAGCTTATCTCGCTACCGCGCGCAAGCGCATCTCGCTGCGACGCCATGCGCGGCTGGTGGATTATATTGTGCACGAGGGCTGCAATGCCCGCGTGTGGGTGCAACTATCCGTCAACGATGACGGTGTAAACATTCCACGTGGCACACCGTTGCTCACGCGCGTACCTAACACGCCCGAGCGCATCGCCCCGTCCGGCGATCAGCTGCGCGATGCCTTGGCAAGCGGTGCGCTAGTGTTCGAGACGGTGGAAGACACCCTGCTTTATCAAGATCACGAACACATTAGTTTCTATTCCTGGGGCGAGCGCGAATGCTGTTTGCCTAAAGGGGCGACGCGCGCGACGCTCAACGGACACTATCCCAATCTCAAGGCGGGCGACGTGTTGGTGTTCGCGGAAGAATTTGGCCCGCGCACCGGACATGCCGCAGATGCAGACCGCGCGCATCGCTGGGCGGTGCGTCTCACCGACGTGCGTTTGGATAGCGACCCCTGCGGAGGTTTGTTCCTGCCAGTACCCAACAATAATCCGCTGGATGTCACCGAAATCCGTTGGGCAGAACAGGACGCGCTACCGTTTCCATTATGCCTGTCGACCATCACTGACCTGGATCACGGTGCGACTTATCTCGGTGAGGTGAGCGCGGCCTACGGCAACATCGTGCTGGCCGACCATGGCCGCACCCTGACAGGCGAAGATTTGGGTGCCGTGTCCGCCTCGCAACTCACCTTTACATCCAAGAGCGACGTATTAAGTTGCAAGCGTCCGCCCTTGCAGGCCGTACCACCACGTTTCCGGCCACGACTTGCGGAACGTCCGCTCACTCACGCCTTGCCACTCATAGCCGCGCCGTTGTTCGGCTTCACCGCGACAGCGGCTATCGTCACCGCGTTGCAAATCCGCAGCTTTACACCGTCGCTACACAATGCTTTGCAGGCGCAGGGCGTGCTGTTGCAAGCGGGGCCGGTGGTAGTGCAAGGCGGCGATGGCACCTGGTCTGTTTCTGACGGCGTGAGCGCCTATCGCCTGCGGCTGGATAGCGGACAGGTACAGGTGTCGCCGCTGGCCGATGCCGCTGTATTGATTGCTGCCGCCGAGCCGCAGCGTGCCCGTCCCGCCATTTCTCTCGCCAGTAATTTTCAGGGAACGCCAGACACGTGGTTGCCGCGCCCCGATCTGCTCGCCAGCGATGCTGGGGCGAGCGAATTCGTGGTGGAGAGCGAACACGACGGCAGCGCCTTACTGCGTTTCGGCGATGATTATCACGGCAAGCGCCCCGACGTCAGCACCACATTTAGTGCGAACTATCGCGTCGGTAACGGCGTGGCAGGCAATATCGGCCTGGAGTCCATCGCGCACATTGTCAGCAACGATGCGCGGCTGTTGCGCGCGTCGAATCCACTGCCGGCGCAAGGCGGCAGCGATCCTGAGAAGGCCGAGGATATCAGGCGCGATGCACCGGAAGCGTTTCGCACTCAGGAACGCGCCGTCACCCCAGCGGATTATGCCGAAGTAACCGAGCGCCATCCCAGCGTGCAACGCGCCGCCGCCACATTCCGCTGGACCGGCAGTTGGTACACGGTGTTTCTCACTATCGACCGCAAGGGCAGCGGCGAAGTGGATGCGGTCTATGAGCAAACCATCCGCGATCACGTCGAGCGCTATCGCATGGCCGGCTATGACCTGGAGGTGAACGGCCCGAGTTATGTGCCCCTGCTTCTGGAAATGACGGTATGCGTCAAACCTGATTATTTCCGCGCCGATGTACGCGCCGCACTGATGCGCGTATTCAGCCGCGGCTGGCTGGCTAACGGCACACCTGCCCTATTCCATCCCGACAACTTCAGCTTCGGCCAGCCGGTTTATCTCAGCGCGATTTATGAAGCGGCTCAGGCAATACAAGGCGTAGCCTCGGTGGTGATCAACACCTTCCAGCGTTTGCGTGCGCCACCCGACCCAAAGCCTATGGATGACGGCGTGCTGACGATCGGGCGCCTGGAGATAGCACGACTGGACAACGATCCCAACTTCCCTGAACGGGGTGTGTTGAAGCTCTCGATAGGAGGCGGCAAATGAGCGGCGAAGAACAATCATCGCAAGACGCATGCGGTTGTTGCGCAGGGGTGGGCATCCAGGCACCGGCGCTGCTATACAACCGCCCGGGACTTGCGGCCATCGCCTATCGCATCGGCACGCACAGCGAGGTGTTGGCCAGCCTACAGGCGCGGCTGTCGTCGCAGGATTATCCGGCGCTCGCGAAATTACGCACTCGCGACAGTGATGATTTTTCCATCGCACTGCTGGACGCCTATGCCTGTATGGCCGACGTGCTGAGTTTCTATCAGGAACGTCTCGCTAATGAATCCTATTTACGCACCGCAGGCGAGCGTCTATCGTTGAGCGAACTGGCACGGCTGATCGGTTATCACCTCAAGCCCGGCGTAGCTGCGGAGACCTACCTTGCCTTCACGCTGCAAGAGCCACCGCCACAACCCGTGAGCAGTGAACCCAAGCAGGCTACCGGCGTACCGGACAAAATCACGTTAGACATCGGCATCAAGGTGCAAAGCATACCCGGCTCCGACGAAAAACCGCAGACCTTCGAGACCGTCGAGAGTATTGAAGCACGACCGGCATGGAACGTCCTGCTGCCGAAAATGCGTGAGATGAAATTGCCGGTGTTCGGCACCAAGGTCATTTATCTGCAGGGCACCGCGACGCAGCTTAAGGCTGGTGATGCGCTGTTGTTCGTCGGCGCGGAACGTGAAAACAATACCGGCAATGAAAACTGGGATTTCCGCCGTGTCCAAAGTGTGGTGCTCGACAGCACCGCAGACCATACCATCGTCACGCTGAATCACGGCCTGGGTAGCGCCTCGCCCTACGTCGCACCGGCGGGTGAGCCGAAGGTATACGCGCTGCGCCAGCGCGCCTCGCTGTTCGGTTACAACGCCCCCGACTGGCGAGTGATGTCTAACGACATCAAATGCGGCTATCTGGGGCTACCGACCGGCTCGACCATCACCGCTACCGAATGGCCCGGCTTCACCATTGCCGACATCTCCGACCCACCGACAGCCACCGCTACCGGGACGGGTCTTTACGGCGAATATTTCGACAACAAAGATCTTTCGAGTCGTAAGCTCACACGCACCGACTCTACGGTGAATTTCGATTGGGGCAGTGGTTCGGCCAATGCGTTGATAGGTGTCGACACCTTTTCAGTGCGCTGGACAGGCTGGGTGCATGCGCCCTCAACCGGCAGTTACAGCTTTCACACCGTTTCCGACGACGGTGTGCGCCTGTGGATCGACAATCATTTGATTATCAACAACTGGACTAATCACGGCGCTACTGAAAACAGTGGCAGTATTACGCTTACCGCCGGCAAAAAATATGACATCAAACTGGAGTATTACGAGGCCAGTGGCGCGGCAACCATCAAGCTTTCGTGGACTCCGCCGGGCCTAGCCAAGCAGATCATCCCACAAGCGCGGCTCTATCCGCGCAACGTCCATACACTGCATCTTGATACGCTCTATCCACAGATTGTGCACGACGGCTGGCTGGTGCTGTCCATCCCCGAATATCAGGAACTGTACCAAATTGACACCGCAGGCGAGGATGCACGCACAAGTTTTACGCTTACCGGCAAAACTACGCGGCTGAAGGTAAAAGGTGAGAATCTGCGCGAACTCTTCAATGAACGGCTGCGCGAGACGGCGGTGTTCGCCCACAGTGAAAAACTGACGCTGGCGGAAACACCCATTACCACAGATGTAGCCGGAGACTTCCTGCGTATCGATCGCAAGGTGGAAGAACTTGCGCCCGGGCGCAAGCTGATAATCAGCGGCACCACCACCGCCGACGAGGAGACGAGCGAAGTATTGACGCTGTTGAAAACCGAAGCGGATGGCGATACCAGCAAACTATTCTTCACCGCCTCGTTACAACATCAGTACCAGCGCGCCAGTGTCAAACTTTACGCCAACGTTGCGCTCGCCACCCACGGTGAGACCGTGCAGCAGATTCTCGGCAGTGGTGCAGCACGACTTTCCCATCAACGCTACACCCTCAAACACACACCGCTCACTTTCGTTGGCGCCGAGAACGAAACCGGCGCCGAGGCGGCATTGGAGGTGCGGGTCAACGATATCCGCTGGCACGAGACGCCCACCCTCTACCAAGCCGGTGCCGATGACCACTCCTACGTGTTGCGCGTAGAAGAGGACGGCGCGGGGACTATCCAGTTCGGCGATGGCCGCCACGGCGCGCGCCTCCCCACCGGCCAAGACAACGTGCGCGCCATTTACCGCAAAGGCATCGGCACAGCGGGCAACCTGCAAGCCGGCCAGCTCTCGCAACTGCTGTCACGTCCACTGGGCTTGAAAGCGGCCAGCAACCCGTTGCCTGCCGCGGGCGGCGTGAATGCAGACAGTGCGGCCCATGCCCGGCGCAACATGCCACTAGGTGTGCGCACACTCGGGCGCGTGGTCTCAATGCAGGATTATGAAGATTACGCGCGCGCCTACACTGGTATCGCCAAAGCCCAAGCCGCCGTGCTCAACACCCGTGCAGGGCGCACTGTATTCATCACCGTCGCTGGCGATGACGGCGGTCAGCCGCCGGATTCGACGCTGGACAAGTTGCTTGACTCCCTCAAACAGAACGGTGACCCGTTGGTGCACTGCGAAACGAAGGCGTACAACGAAGTGACCTTTCATCTCGCCCTGCGCATCAAATGCGACCCGGATCACGAGGGCAAAAAGGTATTGGCCGACGTAGAGGCTGCCCTGCGCGCCGCCTTTTCCTTTGACGCACGCGACTTCAACCAGATTGTCTCCCGTTCCGAGATTATCGCTATTGCGCAGGGGGTGCAGGGCGTGTTGGGCGTGGACCTGGATCGTTTCTACCGTGGCACCACCATCGCGCTAGAACAGCGACTGACACCGGCCGCCGCGACGACCGATGCGCAAGGCAACGGCGTAGCCGCCGAGATATTATTGCTCAATACCGGCCCATTCGATTATCTGGAGGAGATGCCGTGAATACGACCGCCGACCGCCTCTACGAACTGTTGCCCTCAATCCACCGCATCCGCGATGCGGAGCAGGGCTATCCGCTGCGCGAGCTGCTCGCCGTCATCGCCGAGCAGGTGGCAGCGATGGAGGAAAACCTCGAACAACTTTACGACGACCAATTCATCGAAACCTGCGCACCGTGGGTGGCGCCCTATATCGGCGATCTCATCGGCTACCGCACCCTGCACGGTGTGGTACCTAATGTAGCGTCGCCGCGCGCCGATGTGGCCAACACCATCCGCTATCGCCGCCGCAAGGGTACGGCATCAATGCTCGAGCAACTGGCGCGTGATGTCACCGGCTGGCCGGCGCGGGCGGTGGAATTCTTTCAGCTGCTAGGCTGGACGCAGAACATGAATCATCTGCGTACCCGTGCGCACTACGCGCCAAATCTGCGCAACTGGGAAAAACTACACTGGCGCGACACCGCGTTCGACACCATCGCCCACACCGTGGACGTGCGACGCATCAGTACCGGTGCCGCGCGCCACAATATTCCCAACATCGGCCTTTATTTGTGGCGGGTACGTGCGTTTCCACTAACCCGGTCGCAAGCCGTGGCCGACCCAGATATTGGCGGCGGACTGCGCTTCCGCTTCAATCCGCTGGGTACCGACATGGCGCTTTACAACACGCCAGAAACGGAAGAAGAAATTAGCCATCTGGCCGAACCGCGTAACGTGCCGATGCCGCTCGCGCGCCGCTGGCTCAAGGCCCATCTTGACGACTACTACGGTCCGGGTAAGAGTTTATGGCTGGAACTGGACGGCAATCCACCGCAACTAATTGCACGCAACAACATCCGTATCTGCAATCTCAGCGACATCAAGGACGGCGGTGGCAATGTCATCGCCTGGGCGCACCAGCCTGCTGCCGGTTCCGGGCTGGTGTCCATTGATCCGGTACTGGGTCGCATCGCCTTCGCTGACGCGCCAGCCGCTGCACCGCTGGTAAGTTTTCATTACGGTTTCACCATCGCCATCGGCGGTGGCGAATACGAGCGGGGCGAATCTGCTGTTCCTGTTACACCAGTGCAAACTGTACAGGGTGGCGCGGCACTGCAGCCAGCGCTCAATGCAGTGCAGAATGGCGGCACGGTGGAAGTGCTCGATAGCCGCCGTTATGTGGAGACGCCCTCGATCACCGTAAATGCCGGCAAGACGGTCGTGCTGCGTGCGGTCAATGGCGCGCGCCCGCTGCTGGCGGCGAGCGGCGACATCACGCTTACGTTTGGCGCCGAAGCAACCTTGATCCTCGACGGTTGGGTGATCAGCGGCGGCACACTCATGATGGCCGCTTTTCCCGACACTCAACCGCGTTATCTCGTGTTGCGCGATTGCACTTTGGTACCCGGCCCGCGCACCAAAGGCGATGGGTCACCGCCACAAGCAGACGACCCCGGCTTGGTTGTAAGCCATGCCTTCGCCAAGATAGAGTTGGAACGCTGTATTACCGCACCGCTGCATATTGCCGCTGATGCCGAAGTCTCGTTACGCGAATGCATCGTGGATGCAACCTCGCAAAATCTCATCGCCTATCGTGGCCCCGGCGCCGACGCACTCGCAGAAGGCGGTACGCTGACATTGGAAAGCTGCACCGTGATCGGCAAGGTTCACACCCGGCAATTGACGTTGGCCAGTGATTGCCTTTTCGTCGCCGCGCTAACCAGTAGCAGTGATCCGTGGAAAGCGCCGCTTTGGGCTGAACGCCGCCAACAAGGCTGCATACGTTTTTCCTATATACCGCCTGGCTCGCGCACACCGTCCCGTTATCACTGCCAACCTGACGATAGCGATCAGCAGATATGGCCGCAATTTACTTCGTTGCATTATGGTGATTCTGGCTATTGTCAGTTGCTACAAAGCACCTCAAACAAGATACGTCGTGGCGCCCATGATGAGAGCGAAATGGGTGTACTACATGGTTTATATCAGCCGCAACGCGAAACCAATCTGCGCGTGCGGCTGGAAGAATATCTGCGCTTTGGCCTGGAAGCGGGATTGATCTACGGAAGCTAAGAGCGGCATTGCCGCCACAATAAGGAGAAAGTCATGAGTGGAGATTACAGCCGAGTTCGATTCGATCCCCGCATCGACCTGTCCGGCGTTTTGATGCAGCAAGGGCGCGTGCAACTGGACTCGGATTGGAATGAGTGGGTGGCGGTGCTGGATAGACGCTTGCGCGCCGAGAGCGTAGATACCTTCGGAGTGCATCCGACGCCGGGCATCACCGGCGTGGCGGTGGTCTCGCCGCAGACGCCGGACGCCTTCAAGATCGAGGCTACCGGCGGCAACATCAGCATCGGCCGTGGCCGCATGTATGTGGATGGGTTGCTGGCGGAGAATCACGGCGGCGGCACGCCAGAGTTCGACCCGGTGCTGGCCGAGCTGCGCGGTAAATCTGCGCTGACGTACAACTTGCAGCCCTATTTTCCTGCGCCGCCAGCCTTGCCCGGCGGCGGACCGCATCTCGCCTATCTTGAAGTCTGGCAGCGCGAAATCACTTATCTTCAGCAAGCTAATCTGGTGGAAAGCGCTGTAGGCGTGGACACCACCACGCGTCTGCAAACTGTTTGGCAGGTTCGCTTGCTGGCCAATGTCAGCGGCACCAACTGCACCACACCCGACACCACAGTAGCGGGCTGGCAAGCACTTTCCCTTCCCTCCGGCGGGCGCATGTCGATCAAGGCGGAGGGCGTTCCGCCCGATCTTGATCCATGCGAACTGCCGCCAAGCGGCGGTTATCGCGGACTGGAAAACCAACTCTATCGCGTCGAAATTCACGATGGCGGCGCCGTGGGCGCGGCGAAGTTCAAATGGTCGCGCGACAACGCGAGCGTGGCGAGTAATGTAGTGGAAATTGTCTCCCAAACCGCGACCAGCACCGAACTCAAATTGGCCAGCTTGGGGCGCGACGCGGTGCTGCGTTTCAATACCGGTGACTGGGTAGAGATACTTGACGACCGGCGTGAACTCAGTGGTGAAAATGGCGATCCCGCGTTGCGCCGCGGCGTGATGCGCAAAATCAGTGTTGACGATGCCAAGCAAACCATCAGCTTCTCACCCGCGTTGCCGGCGAATCTCATCCCCGGAGGCGGCCTCGACACCCTGGATTCCCGTCACACCCGTGTGCGACGCTGGGACCAGAAGGGCACGGTGCGCGACGCCAACAACAATGTCATCGTCAATCTCGACGCGGCCGGCAGCACCGGCTTGATCCCGGTGCCGGCGGCAGGCGTCTGGGTGGTGCTGGAAAACGGAATTCAAATTCAATTCAGTCTCGACCCCTCAGGCAACGGATTCCACTGCGGGGACTATTGGGTATCTGCGGCACGCACCAACGATACATCAGTGGAAACCTACACCCAAGCGCCACCGCACGGCATTCATCGCCATTACGCGCGGCTGTCCATCGTTACCTTTCCCGACGATGAAACCGACTGCCGTGTGAAATGGCCGCCCGAATGCGGCGGATGCTGCACTATCAATGTCGCACCTGGCGAAAATATCCAGACCGCGATCGACTCGCTACCGGACGAAGGCGGTTGTGTATGCCTGAAAACGGGCGTACATAACGTCAGCGCTACCATTCAGATACTTTCCTCGCGCATCATCCTGCGCGGCGAGAGCCCTGGTTCTATCATGCGTGCGGCGGGTCTAGCCAAAACCTTGCAGATCGGCGACGCCAGTTCACCGGTTAGCGATATTATCGTCGAGGGCATACGCTTTGAGGTCACAGCCGCTGCTGCCGATATTGGCGCGCTGCTGTACCTGGATAACTGCACGCGGGTACGCGTGGAGCACTGTGCGCTTGCCGTTTTGGTTTCTCCACTGCAAGCACCGCCGTCCTATGTCGGGATCAATTTGAGCAGCGTGACCGATGTTGATCTGATTGCCAATCGGCTGGACAATTTCCTCGTCGGTATCCTGAGCCAAGATTATCAGGGCGGTCTACACATCAGCGACAACGCCATTGCAGGCATCACCGGTAGGTTCCTCGGCCAGGTCGATGGCTCCAACGGCCAATACGGCATCCGGATCGACACCGATCATACCCGAGCGTGCTGCATCGAGAACAACCGCATCCGCCATTTCTGGGTCGGCATTTCACTGCTCCATAATGCCGCAGGTTCGCTCATATCCAATAATCGCATCAGCCGCAGCGCCGGTATCACGCAAGATAACGTTCCATCTGATGTCGCACAAATGCGCAGCTACCTGGATTCTCGTTTCTATGCAATCGATATCGAAGCTCCTCGTTGCGAGGTGCGCGGTAACCAGATCGATCTGCTCTCCGCCGCATGGGGCGGTATTCGTGTCAGTGGTGAGCACACAACTATCGGCGCCAACCTTTTGGAGGCGATCGTCAAAGTGAGTCAACCGGCGGTGCCCGCTGGCATCTATTGCCTCGCCGATGCGAAAAATGGTTTTAGTGCCGATCACGTCGTAGTGAGTGACAATCAATTGCTAGGTGTGCAATCGGGCATTATCGTCTCACGCGTCGCTTGCCCGGTCGTCGTCGGTAATCATATTGACGGCGCTGGCGCCGGATGGTACGGCGTGCGGGTGGATGATTGTAGCGACAGTCGTATCGACAACAACGACCTGCGCGAAGTGTTTTTCGCCGTGCATCTTAGTGAGGGCGAACGCAATCGTATAGTGGGTAATCGCATCGATCAGGCAGGCGCCGGCATCACCGCCACACAACAAACCAAATTGGAAATCAGTGGTAATTTCCTGCAATCTTGCCTGCTTTTAGGCATGGTGATGTTCGTGCGTGGCGCCACTGCGCTACTCAAAAATCGAGTGCTTAACTGCGGTTACACCCCTAATTTTGCGATAGGCATAGGTGTATACGCTGAAGAGGTGTTGACGCCTTCTGGTGCGCATCTGCGCATTGAAGATTGCGAGGTGATTGACACGGGCATCTCCGCCGATGGCAGCCAGGCCACTACTGTCAATGCTATCGGCATCGGCGGCTGGATGCCTGCTTGCCAGATCAGCGGCAACCGTGTCGGTTATACCCAGCCCGCCATGCTCGAACCAGTGAACGAACATCGCGCATTGCTGCTGATCGGGCCGCTGGCAGTACGTTTCATTGGCGGCGCGGGCGAGTTCGCCTATATGTTCGGCAGTGCGCAGGTGAGTGATAATCACTTCAGTGGACCGGGCCGCACCCATCTGGTGGAGTTTATGCGTGTTGTAATAAATGACAACATCGATTTCCGTTTCGAGAAGGTGACTTTCAACAACAATATCTGCGACCATCTCAGCGCTGAGGCTAACCCGCGAGGCGCGAGCGTGCTTTTGTGGGGAGGACATTTGATCGCTATGGGCAATCACATCAAGGCCGCGGCCAACGTTAATGCCATGTCGCTGACCAATCGTCCCAAAATCGTACTCATAGGCAACATCACCACCGGGGATTACATCAATACCGGCACCGTCACTCCGTTGCCGATCATCAATTTCAACGTCAAAATTTAAGGGGTGTACAACATGGACATCAAAACATTGGAGCAAGCGCTCAAACTGCAAAATGATCTCACCGCCCGGCTTACACAAAGCATGGTAGCGCAGCGCACGGGCAAGGTGCCGGCCATTAAAGTCACACTTAAGGAAAAAGAGGAATTGGTTGCTCGCGCTCAAGCGGAGGTCGAAACCGCTATCAAGGAACGTGATGCAGCCGTAAGCCGCTGGAATGAGCGCGTCGCGCAACGCAAAGCGATCGTCGTTAAACTACAAAAGGAACTGGACGACCTCAAAGAACAACTTGTGGAACGAAACGACCCACCCAAAGATAAATCTGGAAACTTAAAAAAAGAAATACGCAGAAAAAAAACTCAGTAAACGGAGGGGGCAGACATTTTTTTCATTTGCGGCGATCAAAACGTTGATGCGGAATAGTGATTTGTGCGCGAGCTGAGTCAAGCGATGTATCACATACATTCAACTGACAAAGATTGGTTGTATTTGATTTAAGCTCAATGATTGCGTAACCGAGTGCCATACCCTCAGGCCCTAAAATGCTTGGACTGGAAAACCTCTCATAAGGTATTATTTGCTGCGACGCAGCACTATGTACTGCAACATGGATATGAATAAAAGAGAGGAAGCATAGATGAAGATTGCAAAAAATGTTTTGGAACTGATAGGCAACACACCATTGGTGCAATTAAACCGCGTGACCCAAGGCATAGATGCCACTATCCTCGCTAAGTTGGAATTTTTCAGCCCCGCGCTTAGCGTTAAAGACCGTATCGCCGCGTCAATGATTGAAGCTGCTGAAAAAGCAGACAAAATCAAACCAGACACAATTATTTTGGAACCAACATCTGGCAATACCGGCATCGGCCTTGCTATGGTTTGCGCAGCTCGCGGCTATAAGTGCACTTTCATCATGCCGGAAAACATGAGCCGTGAGCGCCGCCTGTTAATGAAGGCTTATGGTGCGGAGCTTATCCTAACTCCAGGTTCGGACGGTATGCCCGGGGCGATGAAGAGGGCAAAAGAAATGGCTTTGGCCGATTCACGCTACCTCATACTGCAGCAATTCTCTAATCGTGCTAATCCTGCCATCCATCGAACTGCCACCGCCGAAGAAATTATGCGCGACACCGATGGCATGATTGATATTTTTGTTGCGGGTGTTGGAACTGGTGGGACTATCACCGGTGTGGGTGAAGCATTGAGAGAGATTTATTCAGGCGTACAAATAATTGCCGTGGAACCGGATGCTTCGCCTGTACTTTCAGGTGGACAGCGTGGTCCGCATTCCATTCAAGGGATAGGGCCGGGTTTTATACCTGAAATTCTCAACAAAAATATATTCCACGAAGCGGTACGTGTTAAAGATGACGATGCCTTCAATATGGCGCGACGCTTGGCAAAAGAAGAAGGCTTGTTGGTTGGTATTTCCTCCGGTGCGGCTGTTTGGGCTGCCCTTGAAATCGCCAAACGTCCATTAAATGTTGGCAAAATGATCGTGGTGATGATCCCGTCATTTGGTGAGCGGTATTTGTCCACTAAATTGTTTGCTGATCTTGATGTGGATTGATCAGCTATTGAGTAGAATGCAGTACACAAACAAGTAAGTTGCCAATAATATTATTGGCCGCCCTCTCCAAAGCTTGTTAAACACGCAATCTTAATTGACGGCAAATAAACGCTGTCTATTAAAAACCATTTTGACGGCTGGTGCCGTTTGTGTATAATGCGCGACTCTGTAAAACCGCATTCAAGCGAGGTTGTTATGTACGCAGTAATCAAAACTGGTGGTAAGCAATATCGTGTTGTCGCAGGCGAAACCCTGAAAATTGAAACCGTTTCTGGTGAAGTCGGCAGTGCTATCGTGCTGGACAAAGTGCTGATGGTGGGCAGTGGCGAGAAAGTATCTGTTGGCCAACCTCTATTGGCTGGCGCTACTGTCACGGCAACCATAATATCAAATGGCCGTGGCGAGAAGATTAGAATCTTCAAGATGCGTCGACGCAAGCATTACCAAAAACATCAAGGTCATCGTCAAAACTTCACTGAAATCCGTATTGACGGCATTTCGGCGTAATTGAAGGAGAAGAAACATGGCATCAAAAAAAGGCGGCGGCAGTACCAGTAACGGACGCGATTCACACTCAAAACGCCTCGGCGTGAAAACTTATGGCGGCGAATTAATTAACGCTGGCAGCATTATTGTACGTCAGCGCGGTACGCGATTCCACGCTGGTGACAACGTGGGCATGGGCAAGGATCACACCTTGTTTGCAAAGATTGCTGGCAAAGTTGTGTTCGCCGTTAAAGGTGCACAAAAACGCAAAACTATCTTCGTGGTTCCAGCTTAAGTACTCCTAGCCAAGTACAATGAGCCCTATCGCGAGGTAGGGCTTTTTTATTTGCAGGATAACCGACATCATGAAATTCATCGACGAATCAAAAATTGAAGTCATCGCAGGCGATGGCGGCAATGGTGCGGCCAGCTTTCGGCGAGAAAAATATATCGACAAGGGCGGCCCCGATGGCGGAGATGGCGGTTGGGGCGGCAGCGTGTATGCACTCGCCGACCGCAACATCAACACCCTAGTGGATTATCGTTTTGCACGCCATCACCGTGCGCGCAATGGCGAAGCTGGACGTGGCGCAGACTGCTATGGTAAAGGTGCGGAAGATATTGTACTGCGCATGCCAGTCGGCACGGTTATTACTGATATCAATACCGGTGAATTGATTGCTGACCTGGATCACGATGGGCAAAAAATGTTGCTCGCCCAAGGTGGTAAAGGTGGCCTAGGCAATCTACACTTTAAATCCAGCACCAACCGTGCCCCTCGTCAATGTACTCCAGGCGTTGAAGGTGAACGGCGCGAACTGCAATTAGAGTTAAAAGTACTCGCCGACGTGGGTTTGCTGGGTATGCCCAATGCAGGCAAATCCACCTTCATTCGCGCGGTTTCCGCTGCCCGCCCCAAGGTGGCTGATTACCCCTTCACCACGCTACATCCGAACTTGGGTGTGGTACGGGTATCGGCCGAAAAGAGTTTCGTTATCGCCGACATTCCCGGCTTGATTGAAGGCGCTGCCGAAGGTGCGGGATTAGGACACCAGTTTTTACGCCATTTAATGCGTACCCGTTTGCTATTGCACTTGGTCGACATTGCCCCAATATACGAGGGAGTCGATCCGGTACATGAAGCCCATTCAATTCTAAATGAACTAAAAAAATATGATGAAGTACTGTATAACAAGCCGCGTTGGCTAGTGTTAAACAAGCTTGACCTGCTACAAGATAAAGATGAGAAGATCGCTGCTTTTCTACAAGGGTTCGGCGACTACACGCGTTATTTCACTATTTCCGCGATTAATGGCGAAGGCTGTAAAGAGCTGTGCTATGCCATCATGGAGCATGTGGAGCAGGTTGCTAAGCAGGAAGAGTTGGCCAACATCGAAAATGCCAAAAAAACCAATAATCTAATACTTTAATGCATCATGAAAACCATTCTGACCCAGTGCAAACGCATCGTCGTCAAAGTTGGCAGTAGTCTGGTCACCAATCAAGGTGAAGGACTAGATATCCCCGCAATCCGAAACTGGGTGCAGCAAATTGCTACGCTACGTGACAGTGGGCACAAAGTAGTATTGGTCTCCTCTGGTGCGATTGCCGAAGGTATGCAGCGCCTTGGCTGGAAAAAACGCCCCAGCGCCGTGCATGAATTGCAGGCCGCTGCCGCAATCGGTCAGATGGGCTTGATACAGGTGTACGAAAGCTGCTTTAGCGCACACGGCCTGCATACCGCACAAATATTGCTCACCCATGCCGATCTCGCCGATCGTGAACGCTACCTCAACGCCCGCTCTACACTGCGCACCCTGCTGACTCTTGGCGTTATTCCCGTCATCAATGAAAATGACACGGTGGTCACCGATGAAATCAAGTTTGGTGACAACGACACTTTAGGCGCATTGGTTGCCAACCTGATTGAGGCTGATGCGCTCATTATACTTACTGACCAAATCGGCCTTTACACTGCTGACCCACGCAAAGATCCAAATGCTACGCTAGTCAGTTTCGCGCAAGCGGGCGATGAAAAACTTGAAACCATGGCAGGTGGCGCGGGTAGCCACATCGGAAGCGGCGGCATGCTTACCAAGGTGCTCGCTGCCAAACGGGCTGCACGTAGCGGCGCACACACCGTAATCGCATCCGGCCATGAAATAGATGTGTTGCCACGCCTGATGTGTGGCAACAGTATCGGCACTCTACTGGAAGCACAACCGTTACCTTTAAATGCGCGCAAGCAATGGCTGGCAGATCATCTGCAAATCAGCGGCAAGGTAACGCTAGATGCTGGTGCAGTACATGCACTACGTAACGAAGGCAAGAGCCTACTACCGGTCGGCATTACCAAAGTCAGCGGGGAATTTGAGCGCGGCACAGTAGTCGCCATTTTAGACACAAATGAACAAGATATCGCGCGCGGCCTGATCAACTACAATGCCACAGAAGCACGTCGCATCGCCGGCCATCCCAGTAGCGAAATTGAAACCCTATTAGGCTATGTTGATGAGCCAGAACTAATACATCGAGACAACTTAATTTTATTGTAAGCACAACAAGCTCATTTTTTGGCAGTAATCGCAACTGATCAGACCAATGAATACCAAACGTTGTTTATATCAATTGGGTATGACTTGTGGCGACGTCCCCTCCCACGTTTTTGGGTAATGATTACCGGGTGTCCAAAAATCCATGACATTCTTTTCTGAGTGTCAGTGCCTTGATAACCGCATTTGTTATGGCTGCCGTTTCTATAATGGGCGGCGTTGGTTACAAATTCATCAATAGTCATCGTCCACAACGGCTTAAGTTCACGCAAGCAGCACCACAACCTCAAGCCGCAATCGGATACATTGATAAGTTGACAGAGGATCCAGCCAACAGCACACAAATCAAGGTAGTCGGCTGGGCCTTGGCCAAAGACGTCGTAAGCGGTATAGAACTGGTGTTGAATGACCAATTTCTATCCCTTTGCAAATCGCTGTCATACGGATGAACGTCGCGCAGGATTACCCGAATACGGCCAAGACCGGTTTTAAGGGGATCGCCAATACCTCGATATGGGTCGCTAATTGGAGCGCAATGGGAGTGGTCGTCACCGACAGGAAAGGCGGGTCTTCGGTCATCGAGCGTCGCACCCAACCTGCAATTGGTGCCATGGATACGTGGACTGACCTTCTAAATGGTCGCGATGCCAAGCATGATGACATTTTTTACTTCATTATGGCCACGAGCAATGTGGTCGGTGGAGGCGAAAGGGAAATCGACACAGTACTCGCCCCTATGAGAGCAAGACGGTAAACGTTGGAATCCGGGTTCCCATTCTTTATTTGCGAACAACCAAAGGGAATGCTGGGGATTATGGTTTTGATCAAGATTTTCAGCTCACTAGAAAGTGTGGAGAAAAGGTAATCGCCGATGACAATCTGCATGGTGCTACGCAATATACTATTGATCACAAGGTGCCGGTACTTTTTACTTTAAATGATGGCATTTGGGCTGCTGCGACGTGTGATGTGCCGAAATGCGATATCAACGACAAACTTGAACAGGATAAAAATAATTGCCGGTGGAACGAAAAGAATAAGGTGGTGCCGGACGACAGCCTGAAGAAACTTTCTGGCTCGATGGAATCACCGGAACTTGGTCGCGCTCTTACATTTAATATCTACGCAGTCAAGAACCGCCTCTACAAGAAACGGAATTTGCAGCGCAACACCCTAATCTTTTAATTGGGGTGAACATGGATCCTGATCTGTACCTCAATCCTTTCTTTGTTCAAAAAGAATGGTTCGACCATAACCCCGGCACCTTGCGCCAGTTCCGCGAATGGTTGCAAGGAGCGGGGCCATATGCCGGACATCCTGCAGCGGGGGTGCCTGATCTTTCTCATTATCGCAAAGAAAAGCCATTGCCTCTGACTGAGGTTAACGCATTGAGTGGGCGCCAGTTCAAATGTTGGGTAGAGGTTAATCCTCCCCGTTCATTTCCTCATATTCTTGGCAAGCCTTTTTGGGAGGATGGATGGGTGCGCTAATGGAAATACTTTCGTCGCCATCTCGTTGATTTACATTACGATGAGCTTTTGCAGTGGTTAGTTGAGGCTGGTCTTGATAAGGATTTATCTATTCGTCCCAGGGATTTATGGCACCGGGAGTGGGCAGCATGCCCTTTGCAATAAATATCAACAGCCCTGTAAAAAACTTTGATTCCGGGGGGATGCCGATCGAAGGTTCTGTTCCCGAGCATGGGCATTTAGGTGCAATTCTATGCGGGCCAAGTGCTACCAACCAGATCAGGATGAAAGAAGATCGTGCCCTATTTTCTGTTTTCCGAAAATTTGACTCTGGCTGGGCCGTTATCGAGCATAATACTGCTCTGATTTACGCAACCCGTCTCGCCTCCCTAACTTCGCTGAAGATTATAAATCACTGCGGGAAATTTACAATTACGGAGCGCACTTTATTTCACCGATGGTATGGAACGGTAGCCGGGGTAGCTTTGTGGGACAGCCCGGATTCGTCGCCTATACGGCGCTACGTGACACGCTACTGGAGGACGCAACCAAGAATTTCATGATAAATCACGCCAATTTACCACGCCGAGCAAGACTGTGGACCTTTGGTGGTGACGGGCACGCAGATGACGATAGCTGGCTGCCAATATTGGGAACGAGAGGTGTTGTCACCCCTGGAATGTTCACTTTGCACGGCAACGCTGACGGCCAGGTTTCATTGGAATCACCTGATGATTTGGCTTTTAAATTGGCGGATTACAGCGCGATCATTTTTAAGGCTGCTATGCCAAAAATGTTATCCACTGTAAGCGTTGAAGGGCAAACAACTGACGGAAAATGGATACCCCTGTTTCCGGAAACATCCTTGGCCAATCTGCGGTTGGTAAAAGCAGGTTCATTGTTGCCGCTGATAGCCGAGCGATAATGCGGAATTCAGGCGTATTCGGCTGAACTGGAAAACTAACGATAAACGCCCATTAGTTCTAGAGCGAATTGCATTTTATAACTGTTGACCGCATTGTCTCAAATCCTCTGCGAGCATCTTACGGTCAGTACGGAAGCCGGCTGGCACTGGCCTTTAACTTCAGCTCAATTTCCACACCCAGACGAGCACTTTGATTCAATACGAAAAATAATCTGTTTCCATATGTTTTTATACTAGTCACATTGAAATATGACCACGATCCAATTGCGCGCCCCAATCTCTGAGAAATTGACAAGCCGCGAAAATAATTTAAACGCCTTACGCCTGATCGCTGCGGTATTGGTACTTTTTTCTCACTGCTATGCATTGAGCGGAAATATCCAACTAGAGCCAATTGGTCGTCTTCTTCATATATTTGATGGCGGTGCCTTGGCCGTGATAGCTTTTTTTTGAGCGGCTATCTTATTTCCTCAAGTTGGGCCTCCACGCCACACTTTACTTCGTTCATGGCAAAAAGAGTGCTAAGAATTTTGCCTGGCTTAGCTGTTGTTGCGGCGATCAGCGCACTTTTGCTTGGCCCCATAGCAAGTTCTCTGGATATCAATCACTATTTTTCATCCGGCCAGACATTCAGATATATCCGCGACAACATTAATGTCCTAAGCCTAAAAACCAACACGCTACCTGGCGTTTTTGAAGACCTGCCGATACCTCACGCCGTTAATGGTTCTCTATGGACCTTAAAGGTTGAATTCCTAGTTTACATCGCGACTGGAGTGATCGGTGCGACCTGTCTGCTGCCAACCGAAGGAAAAGGCTGGCGCAGTATTTTATTTGCTACAGTGATGCTTTATCTAGCTGTTCGAATGATCACCGTTACTAAAGCAGAATTCGATAGTTGGAATACTGGCCTCGAGTTATTTTCGTGCCAATTGATCGGAGTCTTTATACTCGGAGCTATTGTGTACACTGTACGCCACTGGATTCCTCGTTCCGTGTTACTAGTGACGGGACTCATTGGCCTTACATATTTACTTCGGGAAACCAGTCTATTTTTGCTTTTTATATATTTGTCGTATGAATATTTTTTGCTATTCGTAGCTACTTCATCATTTCATCTATTAGGAAAAAAAACACGAATTAATGATTATTCTTTTGGCGTTTATATCTACGCCTTTCCAATTCAACAAATCATGGTCACGCTGGCACCCGGCATTTCGCCAGTTTCCCTGTTCCTCTCCTCGCTCCCCATTGTGACGCTATTTGCAATTGCCTCATGGCATTTTATTGAGAAACCCTGTCTTGGGCTTAGGGTCTTTTATGGTCTTGAATCCGCCAAATGAAGTGGCGACCACTACCGTAACTTATCATTCAGACTTTGGTAAATCTGTAGATGGTGGATGTAACAATTTTTGTGTAAACGGCCTGTTGGCCGTCTACAAGAAATTCGAAGACCTAGGGAAACACTGAATAATTCACCCCGTCAGAGACCCCGAGGTGAGTTTTGCGGTTGTGGCCGGAGAATTGGCTTGTTTTTGGTATGAATCGTGGCGATTTTCGAGTCATTTTCTTCATTTCTCGTTTTCAGAACGCACCTTGGGTGAGTGCGTTGAGCAACCACCGACGAGCCAGCATCAAATTATTGATGAGGTATTCAAGTCAGACAAATTGATTGAATTTCTTGAGGTTTTAATCAAGGACGCGGAGAAATTTGAACACGGATTTGAAACATGCCATTTACACAAAAGTGCCGGTACGCACAATAGTGGTATCTTTATGTCAGGCTGCCATTATCGGGATGAGCACCACCTGGTTCGGCAAGATGACCTCTCTTGCGCAAATATCGCGCATAACATCCCCCACTAGATCGCTGCTATCCACGTCATAAATCTACCAGCCAATAATTTTGGCTAAAAATATCCATGAACAAATATAGGTAAGAGTAAATACTCTTTACCTGTGAAGAGACAGATAGGTAATATCTCGGCAAATAGCTGGTTGGGTGCGGTAACAAAGAGCACACGCAGCTTGCAGTGCATGGATTTGCATGTAATGGCACTCCTGCAATGCTTACGCTGGCCTTGCACACCATGATGCGTAAAGTAAAAAAGACCTGCATTGCTGCAAGTCTTTATTTATTTGGTGCCGCTTGTCGGATTCGAACTGACGACCTACCGCTTACAAGGCGGTTGCTCTACCAACTGAGCTAAAGCGGCGAAAAAATCAATATTGCGTCCAAATGTTCTAAATCGTGAACCACACATTGAAACTGGTAGGTCGTGCCAGATTCGAACTGGCGACCAACGGATTAAAAGTCCGCTGCTCTACCGGCTGAGCTAACGACCCATATCCCTTAAAGAAGCGCGCATTATACGGACTTTACCCGCCCTGTCAACGCGACAGGGCACATCATCCTGCAATACGATAACGTGTCGGATCGACTATTCCAGCGGTTTTAAAGCCGGCCCGGCGTAGTTGGCAGGAATCACACACAGCGCATGCACGGCCATCCGAATCAGCTTGGTAACAGGACACTGTCAGGCTGTAATCCACACCAAGTTCCGTGCCTAGCTTGACTATATCGGCCTTGGACAAGCGCAACAAAGGCGCGTGCAATGTCAAATAGCTACCCTCTACCGCTGCCTTGGTGGCGAGATTAGCCATGTTTTCAAAAGCTGCTATATATTCTGGACGACAGTCGGGATAGCCGGAAAAGTCAACTGCGTTCACCCCAATAAATATATCCTGCACCTTCAACACTTCCGCCCAAGCTAAGGCGAGTGACAGCATAATGGTGTTACGCGCTGGCACATAGGTCAGCGGAATGCCTGTTGTTCTCTGTTCCGGTACTGCAATGCGCGTATCTGTCAAGGCAGAGCCACCAAATCCAGTCAAATCAACACTAATAACACGTAGCTCAATCGCACCCAGAGCCTGTGCCACACGCTCTGCTGCAGCAAGCTCAGCATAATGGCGCTGCCCATAGTCCACACTCAGCGCATGGCAGAGATAGCCTTGCTGCTTCGCCATGGCCATCACTGTGGCGGAATCCAGACCGCCTGACAACAACACTACTGCATTCTTCATTTTCCCTGCTGGCTGCCCCACAGTAACTTGTGCAATTGCACTTGCAGGCGCACCGGCAAGCTATCGCGCAGAATCCAATCAGCCAGTACTGTAGGTGACAGCCGATCTTGTGCAGGTGAAAATAGCACGGTGAATTTTCCAGCTAAATCACGCTCACGCAACACCTGCTTGGCCCAAATGTAATCAGACTCATCACATAAGACAAATTTTATTTCGTCGTGTGCATGCAATGCAATAAGATTACTCCACAAGTTCTTTTTTACTTCGCCTGATGCTGGCGTCTTGATGTCCAGGATCTTCATCACACGCACATCGACACTAGACACATCCAGCGCCCCGCTTGTTTCCAGCGATACTTCATAACCTGCATTACACAAGGCACTTAGCAAAGACAGGGAGTTTTTCTGCGCCAGCGGCTCGCCCCCGGTAACCGTAACATAGCGCGTATTATACCGAGCCACTTCAGTGAGTATCCCTGCAATTGTCATATTCTGTCCACCACTAAAAGCATAAGCAGTATCGCAGTATGAGCAACGTAACGGACAGCCTGTCAGACGTACAAAAACCGTCGGCAAGCCGACACGGCTAGTTTCGCCTTGTAAGGAATAAAAAATTTCGGTGATGCGCAACTGCTCGCTAACGGAGCACGTAATCATGAAAACCTGCTTTATTTAAGATTCACCAGCCGTTTATGGCTTTACCGGTCGGGATGGCACGGCTGTCTCAAGCTTATCTAAACGTCGCAAACGGGCATCCAAATCAATGTAAGAATCTCTCTGCCGCTTGTCCGCTTCTTGCAGGCTATGCGCCAGCACTTCGTCCTGTCCACGCAACCTACGCAATTCATCTTTTTGTGCCTCGATCTGCGCTTGAAGGTCAAATATCTCACGGATTTGCTGCTTACGAGTTTCAATCTGTTGCTTTATAGTTTCCGCTTGCTGCTTGATTGTTTCAGTTTGCTGCTTACCGCTACCTTCCAAATTAGACACACGTTCTTTTAGTTGCCGGATTTGATTATGCGCTTCTTCATCGGTAAAGAAAGCAGCATGTGCAGAACAGGCCGCAATGGCACTCCATCCAGCAAGCAGCAAAACGTGAAGTTTCATACCCAGCCTACTTTAAGGATAAATCAAATCAGTACGGCGATTTTTCGACCAAGACGACTCATCATGCGTTTTACCATTAGGCTTTTCCTCGCCATAACTGATCGACTCAATCTGACCTTCTCTAACACCGCCCATTAGCAACCTCTTTTTTACTCCATCGGCACGACGCTGCCCCAAAGCCAGATTATATTCACTGCTCCCACGCTCATCTGAATTTCCTTCCAGACGCACTGTGCGGCTTGGGTGCTCGACCAAATATTCAGCATGTGCTTGCACAATGGGTTTATCCTGTTCTGATATGGTATCCATGTCAGTTGGATAGTAAATAACGCGCTTAGCCAACAAGCTGTTCGGATTATTAAAGGGGTCATTCACTCCAGCTGAACCTGAACCTAAACCTGAACCTGAACCTAAACCTGAACCTGAACCTGAACCTGAACCTGAACCTGAACCTGAACCTGAACCTGAACCTGAACCTGGGTAAATTGTAACGCCAGAGGCACTAGTAAGCGGCTGATCACCAGCTACTGATGTATTAGGAAGAGAGGGAGCATCCATGGTCACCTCATTACCATTTCCTTTAATACCACCAGCTACAGGAGGCTTAGCGCAAGCAACTAAAAAATGCATTAACAACATGCCAATCACTAATTTTTTAACATTTTTCATTATCTTCATCATAATCAGCTCTCGCAAAGTTGCTATTTTAAAAAAGCCCTAACGTTAGCCGCATACACCTTTGGCTTATCAGATTATCATTCGTGCCATCGCTAGAATTAAAGATAATGCTCAAATTCTAACTTACAAAATGCCAAGGTATACGCACACCTACTTCAAAATATCGGACAAAGACACACTTACTTAAGGATATCGAGGCGTTTCTTGGCTTGATCAGCTATTTTACTGCCGGGAAATTTGACGATTATTTGATTGAGCGTTTTCTTGGCCCCAACTATAGCCTTAAGTTGATGCTGGCAATCTGCAATTTTTAACATAGCATCTGGCACATTAGGGCTGGATGAATGCTTATTTACTAGCAGCTGATAACTGTCCAATGCACTTTTGTAATCTTTCAACGCAAAATAGGCGTTAGCCATCTCGTAGTGAATATTAGCCACATGCTTCGATTCAGGATATTTTTTCAAGAATTCCTGGAACGCACCGATGGCATTCTGATAATCGCCAACTTTAGCATGGCCGTGTGCCAATTCATAAGCACGGTTTTCCATGTTAACAGTATCTATTTCCAATACATCTCCATTAACTGCCTTTCCAGCCGTTTTTGCGGACTGAGAGGCAGAAGACGCTGATGATGTCCCAGCAACTATCGATTCAAAATGGCGCAAACTGGCGTCCATATCAATATAAAAATTTTTCTGCCGTTTCTCCGCATCCTGCATGTTACGCAACAGCTCTTCGTTCTGGCTACGCAGCATGCGTAATTCTGTATTTTGTGCGTCATCGATCTTAGTTTGCAAATCAAGTATTGAGTTGGTTTGCTGCTTGTTGGCTTCTGCCTGCCGCTGCTTCGATTCCTGCGAGTTGCGCAATAAATCTTCGTTCTGACTGCTCAACTTGTGTAATTCCATATTCAACGCATCAATCTGCGTTTGCAACTTATGTAAAGAACTTGTTTGTTGCTTACTAATTTCTACCTGCCGTTTCTCCATTTCCTGCATGTTATGCATCAGTTCTTCGTTCTGATCTCGCAATATGCTTGCTTCATCATCATGGGTTCCAATCTTTTTTTTCAAATCAAGAACGGCTACTGTTTCAACATGGCGCAAGCGACTATTAAAATCACTGTGAGAACTTTTCTGCTTTTTCTCTATTTCCTGCAGATTGTGCATAAACTCTTCATTCTGACTGCGCATTTCGGTGTTCTGTGCTTCAATATTTTTTTGCAAATCAAGTATAGAACTATGCTGTTGTTTATTGGCTTCTGCCTGCCGCTTTTCAATATCCTGTAAGTTGCGCTTTAATACCTCTTCGTCGTGACTATGCAATTTATGTAATTCTTCATTCAAAGCTTGAACCTGCTTTTGTAGTTCTAGTGGGGATATAGTTTCAAAATGGCGTATACGAGTATCCAGATCAGTGTAAACATCTTTCTGCCGCTGATTCACATCCTGCAATTTGTGATCCAAATCTTCATTCAGCCCCTGCAACTTGCGAAATTCTGCACGTTGAGCCTCGATCTGTAATTGGATATCCAACATAGCCTGGGTTTGTTGCTTGCCGCTTTCTTCCAGCGGGGAGATACTGGCCTTAAACTCTGCTTGCTGCTGATCGAGAACAGAGTTAATTTGTTGCTTGCTGATTTCCTCCAACTGAGAAATACGTATTTTGAATTGAGCTTGCTGCTGATCAAGCAAAGTATTTATTTGTTGCTTGCCAGTTTCTTCCAGATTTGACATACGCTCATTGAGCTGCATTTGCTGGCCAAGCAGAGAGTTAGTTTGCTGTTTGCTAGCTTCTTCCAGATTCGACATACGCTCATTGAGCTGCGTTTGCTGGCCGAGCAGAGAGTTAGTTTGCTGTTTGCTAGCTTCTTCCAGATTCGACATACGCTCATTGAGCTGCGCTTGCTGACTGGAAAGAGAACTCGTTTGTTGTTTGTATAGTTCAGCTTGTTTTTGACTGGTTTCGGCTTGTTGTTTACTACTTTCTTCAATTTTAGAAACACGCACTTTCACCTGCGTTTGCTGATCTAGCGCAGCATTAACATGCTGTTTCAATGCTTCAAGTTGTTTTATTATTTCGATCTGTTGTTTGCTGCTCTCTTCCAACTGAGAAATTCGTACCTTCAGTTGCGTTTGTTGGTCTAGTACAAAACTAGCCTGTTTTTTATTAGCCTCAGCCTGCTGCTTATCCACATCCTGTAGATTGTGTATCAACTTGTCATATTGACTACGCAAGTTAAGCAATTCTTTTTCATGATTACTATAAAGATTTGTCTGTCGCTTTTCCGTATCCTGTAAATTGTGCATACGCTCTTCATTTTGCCCATGCAACTTGCGTAATTCTGTCTTTTGAACCTCGATTTGCGTTTGCAGATCACTAATCAGGTCAAATTGTTGCTTGATAGTATCAGCTTGCTGTTTGCCAGCACCTTCCAACATTGAGAAGCGCTCCCTTAATTGCCGGATCTGATTGTGCGCCTCATCATCGCTGAATAGCGCAGCTTGAACCTGCCCTATCACAACGCACAGTCCCGCAAACAGCAAAGCTTGAAACTTCATTCCTAATTTACTTGGCGTTATAGTTTAAGTCGGTGCGACGATTTTGTGACCAGGCAGCCTCATTATGTGCGGTAGACATTGGCTTCTCTTCGCCGTAGCTTACCGACTCAATCTGACCTTCTTTAGCACCACCCACTAATAACACTTTCTTCACACCATCAGCACGACGTTGACCCAAGGCCAAGTTGTACTCACTACTCCCTCGTTCATCGGCGTGTCCTTCCAAACGCACTAAACGATTTTGATGTTCCGCCAGATACTTAGCGTGAGCTTGCACAGTGCGTTTATCTTGTTCCGGTACGGCATCCATATCTATTGGATAATAAATACTGCGCTTAGCCAGCAAACTGCTCGGGACACCAAGAGAATCCTCAGCGACTACTTCCCGCGCTATAGCTGCCTTAGCGGCATCCCGTGCAGCATTCGCCTTAGCAGCATTCTGCGCAGAAGCCACATTAGCCGCTTCGCGTGCTGCAGACGCTTCTGCAGCAGCCTGTGCAGCAGAAGCCTTAGCTGCTTCCAGTTCAGCCGCAACCTTGGCTGTATTAGCCGCTTCCCGCGCAGCAGCTGCACTAGCCGCTTCGCGTGCTGCAGACGCTTCTGCAGCAGCCTGTGCAGCAGAAGCCTTAGCTGCTTCCAGTTCAGCCGCAACCTTGGCTGTATTAGCTGCTTCCCGCGCAGCAGCTGCACTAGCCGCTTCGCGTGCCGCTGCTGCATCAGCCGCAGCCTGTGCAGCAGCGGCCTTAGCTGCTTCCAGTTCAGCACTGTGAATCTCAGCAGCACGGGCAGCTGCCAATGCAGCCTCTTCAGCTGCCGCTTTGGCAGCTGCTACCCTGGCAGCCTCCAGTTCAGCACTGTGAACCTCAGCAGCACGGGCAGCTGCCAATGCAGCCTCTTCAGCTGCCGCTTTGGCAGCTGCTACCCTGGCAGCCTCCAGTTCAGCACTGTGAACCTCAGCAGCACGGGCAGCTGCCAATGCAGCCTCTTCAGCTGCCGCTTTGGCAGCTGCTACCCTGGCAGCCTCCAGTTCAGCATTTTGAACCTCAACAGCACGGGCAACCTCCAATGCAGCCTCTTCAGCTGCCGCTTTGGCAGCTGCTACCCTGGCAGCCTCCAGTTCAGCATTTTGAACCTCAACAGCACGGGCAGCTGCCAGCGCTGCCTCTTCAGTTGCTGCCTTGGCAGCTGCTGCCTTGGCAGCTGCTGCCTCTTGATCTGCCCCAGTAGACTGAGAAGTTTGAGACACACCGTTTTGGTCACTCAAAGTATCAACCGCCACGGATGCGCCAGGAGCAGAATCCACCGCTGCCGACACGGGTACGCCAGCTGCTCGCCCCCTCTTCTTGAGGTCACCCACAGGCGGCTCGTCGCTGGCACAAGCAACCAACAGGCTTGCCAACAATACTCCAATCGCTATGTTTTTCATCCTCTATCCCTTATAAATAATACTTACTATTTCAAAAAAGGTCCCCAAGTCGGCTCACGGACATCACCTGCCTGTGAGGACAACTTTTGCTTAACCCTGCCATCGCTGGAAACGATGGCCAGTATACCACGGCCCTGTGCCTCAGTTGCAAACAAGACTAGCTTTCCGTTGGGTGAAAAGCTTGGCCGCTTTTCCCATCCACCTTCGGTCAACAACTGCATCTGCCGACTCTGGAAATCCTGAACTGCAACATGAAATCGCCCACTAACCTGATGCGCAAACACAAAACTTTTGCCATCTGGACTATATCGCGGCGAGAAATTATTGCTACCTTCAAAGGTTAGCCGTTCAGCAGCCTTTCCTTCTACTGGCATTCTGTAAATTTGCGCACTTCCTCCACGATCGGATGTAAACAACAGATGTTGTCCATCTGGAGAAAAGCTTGGTTCAGTATCGATCGCACCGCTAAATGTGAGACGACGTAAGTCGGTGCCATCCGGACGAACCAAGTATATCTGCGGGCTGCCATCGCGCGTTAGCACGATGGCAAGATGCTTACCATCCGGTGCCCATACCGGGGCGCTATTACTTCCCCGTATATTGGACAAAACTATTCGTTGATTAGTAACTAACGATTGGACATACACAACCGCATGACCCTGCTCTAATGTCACATAGGCAAGCTGGCTACCATCTGGTGACCACGCTGGCGACATAATAGGTTCATTGATCGACAGCACAACTCGATCGTTATAACCATCGCTATCCGCCACCACCAAACGATTGTTTTTGCCCTGCCGGTTTACATACGCGATACGCGTACTGAACACCCCAGGATTTCCAGTAAGCTTTTCATATATCAGATCAGCAATGCGATGACCGATGGCACGCATTTGGTCACCCTTGGCGGTTACAGCTTGGCCGAACAATTCAGTTTGCTTTACTGCATCAAGTAAACGAAATTTAACCATGACACGGCCATCCTGCTGCGTCTCCACACTACCAATGGCCAAAGCTTCCACTCCACGCCAATCGGCATATACCACCTCATGTGGCTCATGAGGCGTCTTGCTTGTCGGGTTAACCAACCGGAACAAACCACTACGCTTCAAGTCCATGGACACCACCTCAGTAATACTTTGAGCGAGTTTATCTTCGTTGGCAAACGGCACGATGGCTACCGGAATCTGGCGTTCTCCTGCCCCTACAATATCAATGGTCAACGTAGCGCGAACGGGCAAGGCAACACAAAGCAAAAACAGCAAAACCCAGTAACGTAACATGTTCACTCCTCTCATAAACTATTCCTTTGGACTAAATTTGAGACGCAATTCACGAAAGTTGCTGAATAACGCCGCATCCGGCGGCAAGGGCAACGGCTCCGCTTTCTTAATGGCGCGTTCCACCGCGCTGTCATACGCCGCACTCCCACTCGGCTTAACCAATATTGAATTTAAGACCATGCCGCCAGGTAGCAGCGTCACATCAAATTCCGCACGCGCATTATATGGTATATCCGGCAACATCACGATATTGCGGCGTATTTTAGCGATGATCTTGGCTTTATATTCAGCCACTTCCTTGCCTACAGCCGCTGCTTGCGCGGCACGCGCACGCTCTTGCTCAGCAAGCATTTTCTGCTCGGCACGCGCACGTTCCTGTTCAACCTTCGCTTTTTGTTCGGCTTGCGCCTTCTGCTCAGCCTGCGCCTTCTGCTCCGCCAGCAGCTTTTGCTCGGCCTGCGCCCTCTGTCTCGCCCGCTCTTTCTCCTCGGCCTGCTCTTTCTTCTCGGCCAGAGCTTTCAGTTTTGCCTGCGTCTTTCGTTCCGCCTCAGCTTTTTGTTCCGCCTCAGCTCTTTGTTCCATTTCAGCTTTTCGTTCAGCTTCAGCTCTTTGTTCCATTTCAGCTTTTCGTTCAGCTTCAACTCTTCGTTCAGCTTCAGCTTTCCGTTCCGCCTGTACCCTTTGTTTCGCCAAGGCCTTTTGCTCGGCCTGAGCTTTATGTTCAGCCTCAGCCTTCTGTTCCGCCTCAGTCTTCTGCTCGGCCTGGATTTTAGGTTTAAGTTGAGCATCCACCTTTTCTATTTGTCGCTTAGGCTCGGACTTCACAGCTTCTTGCAATTTTTCCTGTAACCGTTTCTTTTCAGCCAATTCGAAATCAGCTTTGAGTGACGCCGCAGATTTCACCGGTTCAACCACTTTGGGTGGCTCGGTTTTCTCCAATTCAGCTTTAAGATTACGACGTAACTTGGCAACGATATTAGCCTGCTCGACACGAGCTCGCTCATGTTCAATCCTTACCTTCTGTTCTTCGATCATCTTCTGCTCAGCCTGCACTCTCAACTTCTCCTGTCTCTTTTGCTCAACCTGCACATCCACCTTTTCAATTTGCCGTTTAGGTTCTGTTCTCGTCGGCTTGGATTTTTCCTGGGGCCTTTTTTTTGCAGATAATTCTATATCCGCCTTAGGTGGCGCCACAGGCTGCGTAGGCTTAACCACTTTAGGTTGCTCAATCAATTTAGGAGGCTCAACCTTAACAGGAGCCGCCTCCCCTCCAGGCAAACTATCCCAAATATCCACCACCATGCCCTGCGGAGGCTGCACCTTCCAGCTAGCACCGAAATATAATAATGCGAAGAATGCACAGTGAACAGCCAACGCCAATGCCCCAGCACGTAACTTATAGGGTTTGGCATACACGATCGTGCTCATCGCTCCTTGGTTTGCGCCAACAGACCAACTTTCTTAATCTGTTGCCGTTGTAACACGTCCATCATACTGATCACTTCTTCATAACGCACATTCTTGTCGGCAGAAATCACAACTGGCTGATCCACATTCTGCGCCTGTTTCTGTTTAAGAAACTCAATTAATTCCTCACGTGTAACGCTCTGCTCCTGGCCTTTCTTACTTCGGTCATTTAGTGCCAGCGTGGTGTCTTTCTTGATAATCACTTCCAATGGCGCAACAGGCGGTGCAAGTGACTTACCCACACTGGGCAGATCAATCTGCCCAGGGTTCATCAGTGGTGCTGTGATCATAAATATTACTAATAACACCAACATCACGTCTATATAAGGCACGACGTTAATATCGCTCATTGGGCGCTTGGCAGAACGGTGCGGGATCATGGCTGACGTTGCAGAACGTTAGAAAATTCTTCCATAAAAATTTCAAATCGTGAGGCTAAACGCGTAATATCATGCGAATAACGATTGTAAGCAACCACAGCGGGAATAGCGGCAAACAACCCCATCGCAGTGGCTACTAATGCCTCGGCTATGCCGGGCGCAACATGTGCTAACGTAGCTTGACCGACATTAGACAGCCCACGAAATGCATTCATAATCCCCCACACCGTACCAAATAGCCCGACATAAGGACTCACCGAACCAACGGTAGCTAAAAAAGCCAAATGCGATTCAAGAATATCCATTTCACGCTGATAAGTGGCACGCATGGCACGACGTGTGCCATCCATCACCGCATTGTTGTCCATATCATGTTTCTTTTTAAGCTTAAGGAATTCAGTAAAGCCAGCTGCAAAAATTCGTCCCATACTGCCCGAATCACCGCGCATTACAGAAGTGTTTTGATACAATCTGTTGAGGTCATCGTTATTCCAGAATGACTCTTCAAATTCCTCACTTTGCTTCACCGCCTGCCTGACAGTAAACATCTTAATGAATATAAACCACCATGACATCAATGAAACAAACAACAACAAGCCCATCACCAACTGAACAAGTACGCTGGCATTCTGAATCAAATGGATAAACGATAAATCCTGTGTTACATCCATATTTACAATATCCTTTAATTTTTCCATTGCTCTCGCAATATTTCCGGCACGCTCACCGGCTTGAAATTATCCATTGTTACGCATACTAAATGTACTTCTGCCTCAACCAGTACATCCTCCCCGCGCAGCACTTTCTGACACAGGATCACACGACTACGTCCAACATCCTTCAGTTGTGCGCTGATAGCAAGTAAATCATCCAGCAACGCGGGCTTAAGATAATCCAGCCTTAGTGAACGAACCACAAATACCGTACCGAATTCGCGCATCAACCCCGCATTACTGTAACCATAACACTCCCGCAACCACTCTGTCCGCGCGCGCTCTAGAAAGTTCACATAACTAGCATGATATACCACCCCTCCCGCATCTGTGTCCTGAAAATACACACGCACTGGCAGTGAAAATTTTGAGTTAAGGGGTGACTGAAGCATGGTATGTAACCTTAAAAAATTTTAATCACCTAAAATTTAACGCACTATAACTCAACAATCTCATCACATATCGTCAGCCGTATTTTTCTATATTAACAAGGCATCAGTTGAATCGACAACCCCACGCAACGCCATCGGCCACCATCACGACTCCCCCTACCCCAATGATACTCAGTTGTACGAAGCTCCAATAATCCCAAAAAATTGAATTCCATACCAACGAAAAACCCCTGATAACACAATTCCTTTCAATTTAACTCGTGTCAAGCTCCGCTTATTATCTGCAAATTCATGAAATCGAGCTATTGTGCGTACCGGCATTATTGATGTTGTTTTGGGAATTTTTCCCTGATTTAATTATGAACAGCAATTAAGATAGCTGCTGGAGATTGGCTGAGTCGACTGACATATTAGTACTTGATTAGTTACATGCCCCAGCCGCCCGAATAGTGATTTCAGGGCATGGGATGGTAGTCGCCGCAGCGCGAACGAGGCGCTTGAGGATGATGCCAAGATCGAAGCGGCGTTTATTTTCGGAACATCGGCCGCGCTTACCCGGGCGCTCGCCGCCCAGGTAGGTATTGTCAATTTCAACTCGCCCGTCGAGGACTCGGGAGGATTCGCGCTCAGTCATAACTTGCAGCAGCTTGAGCTTCATCAGCCAAGCGGTCTTATAGCTCACGCCCAGATGGCGCATGAATTCCAGTGCGGCAATATTATTTTTTGCTTAGGTCAGCAAGTGCATCGCCAGAAACCAGAGCGTCAGAGGCAGCTTCGTCGCTTGAAAGATCGTACCGACAGTAATCGTCGTCTGGTAGCGGCATGCTTGGCACTGCCAGTTCTGCCTACCGTCATAAATGAAGGTGCTGTGATGGATTTTCCCGCAATGCGGACAGACAAAGCTCTCTGGCCAGCGCGACGCCAACAGCGCCGCATGGCACTGCTCCACCCTCCCGTACTGCCTCAGAAACTCAAACATCGACAGACCCCTTTGAAACTGAACTTGGTTCATTGCCATGGCGCATCTCCTTGGGTAGATGCTCCTATTATTGATCCGGCAATAAATTGTTGAACTTAAGCCGCATACTTTACAGGAGCATGTTCAAAGTAGCTTTTTACACGCCCGGGTGATTTCTGTAGCTTGCGCATATGACTGGTAATCGTCTTGAGTAGTTACCCCTTTGTTCGCGCAGGTACCTTGGTCGTCACTGCCTGTTTGAGATCGGCATTCAGCATTTCATCTGGGTTCAACTCAGGGCTGTAACTCGGTAGGTAAAACACTTCAATCTCGTCCTGCTGTTTCGCTAGCCATGCCTTCACCAGCTTGGCATGATGGACTCGCAAGTTATCCAGCATCAGGAATACCTTGCGCTGGCATCTTTCACCAACCGCTTCAGAAATGCGATAAGTTGATCTGAATTCAACGCGCTGTTCAGCACCATCCACCTGGCCTTGCCTTGGTTCGTAACAATAGAGATAAGCCCTACACGACTACAACACCGATTACAGCAGTTGACCCGCTGAACAATAAAGTACTGCCATTTTATACCAGCCATAACTTGCCTATGCTGCATATCTTAACGGATCGCGGTACTGAGTATTGTGGCAAAGTAGAACAATATGACTACCAACTTTATCTCGCTATCAATGACATTGACCATACTAAAACCAAGGCGATATCACCCCAAACTAACGGGATCTGCGAGCGTTTCCACAAAACCATTTTGCAGGAATTTTACCAAGTCACATTCCGTAAAAAACTTTATGCTGATATAGAAACATTACAGAACGATCTAGACGAATGGCTCAATTATGACAATAATGAAAAAATCCATCAGAGCAAGGTTTGTAATGGCAGAACGTCGTTGGAAACTTTACTCAGTGGGAAACCGGTTTGGAATGGAAAAAATCTAAACCAAATTTAATCTGACAGACACCCAACAAATTCGGATTAAATCTGAGCTAGTACAAAATTTTGAAGCGACAATTAGCCTGACGCAGGGAGGGTAGACCTTGTTTAATCAGTTTGTTGGAGGGTTTAAAATAGCAGTTCTGTTCAATAAATATGAAGAGGTATAATTTTTTATAGTCCCGTTACCTTGTTCTGGATCAGAATTTTTTTGGTAGGTAGGTTGTTATCATATTGATCTTGTAATACAACAAATTCCTCATGTTTTTTTAATCTTTCCTTGCCATATATATCGCAAAGCTCAACTGAAATGTTATGACTGGGTGCGGTTACTAAAAAATCATCAATTGTTTCCACAATATCGTGATCAATAAATTGAGATTTGCTGGCGTCGATTATGAGCGTACTATTGGGTTTGACATGCAAAAGAAGCTTTCTCAACAATGCCTTGTTAAGGAAAGCAACATCTTTATTAAGCGTTAACACATAAGATGAGCCATTCTGAGTCATGGTAATGGCAGCACGGTAATTTGCCTTAATAACGAAAAATAATCCAATTATGAGGCCAATTGCCATTCCTTTTAATAAATCCGTTGATAAAATTGCCGATATTGTGATCACAAAAGGCAGCAGTTGACTCCAGCCTTTGCGATAAAAATCCATAAATAAGGCGGGTTTAGCCAATTTAAAACCTGTATGCAGCAAAATAGCGGCCAAGCAACCGAGCGGAACATAATTTATGTAATTCGCGAAGAACATTACGCTAAATAATATACATAAGCCATGAATAAAACTGGACATTGGGGTTTTCCCGCCAGCGTTAATATTACCTGCACTACGCACAATGACAGCCGTAATCGGTAATCCTCCGATTAATCCAGAAATAATATTTCCGACTCCTTGTGCTTTCAGCTCTCTATTAGTTGGTGCAGTGCGTTTTAAAGGATCTAGCTTATCTACTGCTTCAAGGCTTAACAACGTTTCGAGACTACCAATAATAGCCAGCGTTACTGCAATAATATAAACCTGAGGATTTGTCCAATAACTGTAGTCTGGAAATGAGAAATTATTCAAGAACTCACCGAAATTATTTGAGACAGGGACATTCACTAAATGTTCTGCACCTACTGCCCAATCTGGCGCCCATCGTCCAGCAGCTAAATTATAGATAACCCCCCAGATTACGGCGATTAGAGGACCAGGGATTAATTTTAAAAATTTTTTACTTTTAAACCAAGGCCGTTCCCAAATTATTAGTATAAACAGGGCAATCGTACATATAAGTATAACGCCTTGTGAAATCGAACTAAATGCGTCAAATATTGGAAGTAAGAATTCTTGCACATCTTCTTCTCTGTACGCTTCAGGACCTCCAAAATGTTCACTATAGCCAGTAGCATGAGGAATTTGTTTAATAATTAAAATCAAGCCAATAGCAGCTAACATCCCTTTAATGACCGCTGAAGGGAAAAAAGCTCCAATGATCCCAGCTTTAAGAAAACCAGCGATTAATTGCATTATACCTGCTAGTACAACAGCAACCAAAAACCCTTGGAAACTGCCTAATGTTTCAATAGCATTATAAACAATCACCGTTAAACCAGCCGCTGGCCCAGAGACACTAAGCTGTGAACCGCTCAACCAAGAAATTACCAAGCCACCGACCATTCCTGCTATAAGACCAGAGAATAAAGGTGCTCCAGATGCAAGAGCGACACCAAGACATAGCGGTAGAGCTACTAAAAATACTACAATACCAGCAGGAAAGTCATCTTTTAGATGCCGTAAGTAGTGTTGCACTGGGTAATGTCTCACTTTTCGCCTCCAAAACTCTGGGTCAAAAATAACTTAATTGTTATACTTGGTTAGCATTGCAATACAATAACAGCTTATGTTTTACGAGCAGATACATCTTTATGCTGCAAGAATATCCACTTTAAACTGACTAACGGCATTTCATAAAGATATATTAATTTTTAATTAGGGTCTTAAAACCAAAATATCACAAGGTGATAGCTTCAAAAGGCGATCTGCAAACGAACTAAGAAATATCCCAGAGAAGCCTTTTTTGTTTCTTGTTGCTACCACGACCATTCCCGCATTAATTTCTTTAGCATATTCAGCCAGTCGATCTGCTGGAGACTGCGCAAATATAACTTCAAAATGAGCTTTTTTGAATGCCTGCAAGGGCATCATTTCATCTGCTTTATTTTTAATGAAGTCCAACAGTTGTTTTTTTATATTCTCCTGTTCGACCTTACCAGGGATTTCGTCAACGCCCATTTCGTGAACGTAAATATCCTTCCTGACTACATGAATAAAATATACCTCTTTATGGGCCCAAACATACTCATGTCCCCACCTTGAAATGCTTGGCATAAATTCATCTTCGGTTGGCATGGCAATTACTATTTTTTGTGGGTTCATTTTTCTCATCCTTAAAAATAAATATAAATCGCCGGAAACAAATAAATACAAACCGTCGGTTCAGACAGTATCGATAAAGAGCCCTCTAGTCAAGATGGTGATGAATCGAGTAGTGCCAGTGTAAGCTGGCAAGAGGGAATTGAATTAATATTAATACCTGATTAGTTACATGTCTCAGTTGGGTGCAATTTTCTGCGCACAGGCTCATGTGGTGAGCCACTGAGGGACTACTATTTACTCGGCCATTAAATATTGAACTTAATTTAATGATGGCATGCCAGACTATGTATGGAACAACAAAACGGAAAGACACTCCCGATGCGGGCATTAGCCGAAAGGCGCAGGCATGCAGTCAAACTTCGGGAAAAAGGGATGCTGGTAAATGACGTAGCGCGGGAGTACAAACTATCGCGAGGCACGGTCATCGCTGCGCATAAAGCATATTGTCTGGATGGTTGGGTGGGGATGGCATTAAAACCACGTGGGCGCTCCACGGGAGTAGGACGAAGGCTGAATGCTGAACAGGGGAGCGAAGTTCAGAAACTTATTCGCGATAAGACCCCAGACCAGATAAAGATGCCGTACGCCCTATGGAGTCGCGCTGCAGTGATGGAATTGATAGAGCAACGGTTCAAGATAAAACTGCCTGTCCGGGCGGTTGGAACGTATTTAGCGCGCTGAGGATTTACCCTCCAAAAACCGATAAAGAAAGCTTACGGGCAACGCCCAGTCGAGGTGAAGGCATGGCTAGCGAAACAGCAGGACGAGATTGAAGTGTTTTACCTACCGAGTTACAGCCCTGAGTTGAACCCAGATGAAATACTGAATGCCGATCTCAAACAGGCAGTGACGACCAAGGTACCTGCGCGAACAAAGGGGTAACTACTCAAGACGATTACCAGTCATATGCGCAAGCTATAGAAATCACCCGGGCGTGTAAAAAGCTACTTTGAACATGCTCCTGTAAAGTATGCGGCTTAAGTTCAACAATTTATTGCCGGATCAATAATCAGAGACGGAAAAAATATGGTCCGGAATTTTGTAGTGTAAAGCCATGTGATGGAGTAGTCTGCAAATTTACTCAATGCATTCAGAAGGTCGACACGACTGCATGCGCTAAAAAGGTATCGCCGTTCGATTGGTGCAGGCGTAAAATAAAAAAAGTATAGTTCCACAGTATTATTGTCAGTTAATGCAATTAAACACTAGCAACGATCCTGCTTTGCAGATTAACGATAGCGATATATGAAAACAATTACGCCTATAGAACTGGCTCGGCAGGCCTTTATACAGCTTTCCAATGAAAAAAGCCCGCCAACACCGGACAATTATCGACGTGCCTATAACAAAATTGCAGGAATTGAGTTTGTAGATCATTTCGCAATTCTTAGTAAATCTCTGGAAAAAATTTTATATGAGATGGGCAAGGAACGCCCCAAGTTGGTGGCCGTTGCGCAGTCCATTCATAAGTTGGTTGAAAAACCCGACCAAACCAAGTTGGAGGAGCTGCTTCGTAGCCTTTTTTCAACAGAAACTGGTGAAGCTGTTGGAGTGAATTGGGCTACACTTTTACGCTCGCTGCTAAAGCAATTAGAAGTAAACCATGGAAATCTTAGTCTGAGTAAAAAAATTGAAAACTTGAATCGCATATTAATCAAATTTGCCAATGACCCCAATCAATTGGGTCAAAAGATGCATATCTTAATCACGTCTTGGGGGAAAGGTCAGATAGCCCATCAAGCTACTGAAATAAGTCACTTCCACGCGAAAGAACCAGCACAAGAACAACAATCTACAATTCAGAAAATTGTTCAGTCATCCAACCCAGTAGCTAATACTGATGATAGCCAGCGGGAACTGGCAATTATTTGGCGCGATATGCTGATCAGAGCCGTTAATTTAGCGGTCGTTCCACAGCTTGCTAACATTGCAGGCGCGGCTCAGAGAATAGAAGCATTGCTAAAACGCGTGCGCGAATCTCTGTCCATAGAAGAAGCGAATTCACTGGGTGAGGCATTAAAATCCACGTTACTCCGAGCAGAATTACAAAATGATTCGCAACGCCGCATGCAGGAAATGCTTATCCAAATGCTACGGCTGCTGGTTTCCAGCATGGGCGAATTGACCATAGAAGACGAATGGTTTCATGGGCAAATCACAATCGTTCAAGAGATCATTTCAAAACCGATTGATATTGATTCACTTTACAGCGCAGAAAATAGTCTCAAAGAACTGATCTACAAGCAATCACATATCAAGCAAGGGCTTAATGAGGCTAAAGAAGCCATTAAAAAAATGGTGGTCACTTTTGTAAGTAATTTGGCAGATATAACGGAGAGCGCGGGTAACTATCAGTTTAAAATAAAGAATTATCAGGAGCAAATCGCATCGATACATGACGTAACTAATTTAAGCGCCATACTTGAAAATTTGGTAGGCGACATACGGAAAATGAGTGCGGATGCGCAACGTAGCCATACAGCTTTTCAAGAAACTCAGAAAAAAGTGGACGAAGCAGAGAAGCAAATTAATGAACTCACTACAAAGCTTGATTACATAAGCGAAGTTGCGCATCAAGATTTTTTAACTGGTGCGCTGAATAGACGTGGTATGGATGCAGCATTGGTGCGGGAATTTGAAAGGGCTGATAGACATGGCGCACCTCTAACCCTTGCAATGATAGATATTGACCATTTCAAAGAAATCAATGATAGATTAGGGCATTCTACCGGTGATGTGGCGCTTGTACATTTGGCTAAAGTTGTGAAGAACATAATACGCAGTACCGATGTACTGGCCCGCTATGGAGGTGAAGAATTCATTATTATTCTTCCTGGTACAAAGGAAGACGATGCAATAGAGGTAATAAAAGGGGTGCAGCGCGATTTAACCAAGAATTTCTTCTTACAAAATAACGAGCGTGTATTAATTACGTTTAGCGCTGGCGTGGCAGAGCGATTTTCGAATGAGACAGTTGATGAGGTATTGCCACGAGCTGATGCTGCACTTTATAAGGCAAAACAGACTGGGCGCAATCGAGTGATTGGCGCGTCAGAGCCTAAACAATAGTCTTATTTTTATGAATAGTGGTAGCGTATCTTTCGTATAGAACGGCTCAGGCGTATCAATGAGCAATTAATTACAATTGCTAAATGGTTGGTTATCGGTGCGAATGAATGATTTAATTTGTGCTTTACACATCCTTGCCAATCATTACATATGCCAAATAAATAGAGTGGAATGATGCAAATCATCTACCTGCACGGTTTCATGCGGCGCTTGATCAAGTACGCTAAAGGTGCTGCTGATAAACATTGTGCCAGGGCGCATTTCGGCGCGTGCCTTATGCCAGAGTTTACCCATCGGCACTGGTGAGAGGTAGGCAAACACCACGTCATACTGCGATAAATCGCAGTCCCACAAACTCCCCCACTTCACCTGGCAATTGCGGTGGTTGCCTAGCCTAATACGCAACCAACTCCAGAAAAACGGCAAGGGTGCTGCCTCCACACCGATGTATCGTCCGTCCGGGCGAACGTTGGCAAGATGTGTTAACACCCCACCCAAGCCAGAACCCAAATCAATGAATGTGAAATTTGAATTAGCTTTTGCGGCGGGCAGTAAATGTTCCAAGGCACGCCACACTTTATTACTGGAAAGATATAGCGGTACTTGTGTGCGAAAAGTACTCCAATATACAAGCAGTAATATCAGAAATGCGCCGAGAAAAAGAGAAGGGGGCAATTTGGCTGAGAGCATCAGCACCAAGGCTGGCGCGAACAGCAGTTGGATGGCCAACCACCATTTGGCAAGTCCAGCAAAGAAACTGAACGTGGCGGCGAGCAAGCCGCAAAGCAAGGCAAACAACAATGGCGATTCGTGCTGCCCTGTCACTTTAACCGCCAGCAACATGAGCACTACTGCTGCTGCTTGCAGTAGTAGTGCAGCGATGGCAGGCGGGAGTTTTTTGAGCAAGGGCCGCACAGTTAATAATTGAGTTTCACATGGTCGGAATTAGGCGCGGCCAGCATTGTGCATTAAACGTGTTCTATAAATTCTTCGAATTCTTCCAGCGGCAGAGGACGGCTAAATAGATAGCCTTGATAAGCATGGCAGCCGTGCAAATTTAAGAATTCTAACTGTGCTTCGATTTCTACACCTTCAGCAATGACGTCCAAACCGAATGTGCGCCCCATAAGGACAATGGCCTGCACAAGGGCTGCATTGCTGGAGTTGTCGCCTAGATCGCGGATAAAGGTTTGATCGATTTTCAATTGATCTAGCGGTAGTTGTTTTAGGTAAGCGATTGAGGAGTACGCGGTACCGAAATCATCCATCGAAAAACGGATGCCGAGCGCCTTGAGCACATTCATTTTAGCGACGGTATCACTGATATTGTCAATTAACTGGCTCTCAGTCAGTTCAATTTTCAGAAGTGCCGGATTGATACCGGTTGTGGAAATAGCCTGCCGTACATGTTCGACGAAATCCGGTTGGCGCAACTCGAGCGCACTGGCATTGAGGGCGAGTTGCAGGCTGCTGGTGGCCGGATTGCCAGACCAGTCCCTGATCTGAGCGCACGCCGTTTGCAGCACCCACAATCCAATCGGTACGATCAGGCCAGTTTTTTCGGCCAGCGGAATAAATTGTTCAGGAAGAATCAAACCACGTTCGGGGTGTATCCAGCGGAGCAATGCTTCGGCACCGATGGCACGACGCTCACTGTTTACTTGTATTTGGTAATAGAGACGTAGTTGCTGGCGACTCAGTGCATGGCGCAGGTCGCTTTCAAGCGCGCTCCGTTCGATCAACGTGGCCTGCATTTCGGGGTCGAAAAAACGTACGCTGTTGCGCCCCTCTTTTTTGGCATGATACATCGCGAAATCGGAATACTTGAGCAGCTCGTCAACTGAAGCTTCATGGCCGTAAAACAGGCTGACCCCGATACTGGCGGTGCACCATAATTCGATGCCCTTAAGCCTATAAGGCAATGCAATAGCATCGCGAACCTTCTCGCCTACCAAGTCTGCCTGAATGGCAGCTTCCTGAAGATTGTCGCTCAAATTTTCCAGCATCAATACGAATTCATCCCCCCCCAATCGGGCCACAGTATCGCCTTCACGCACGTTGACATTCAGACGGTGTGCGATTTCAACTAGTAGCAAATCGCCTATATAGTGGCCGCGCGTATCGTTGAGGTTTTTGAAATTATCCAGATCCAGAAATAGAAGAGCGCCATAATGCTTGCTGCGGTTGCTGGCAGCGAGTGCCTGTCTCAGGCGGTCAAGCAGCATGCGGCGGTTGGGGAGCTGAGTGAGTAAGTCATAATAGGCCAACCGGTGGATTTCGGCCAATGACTCGGGGTTGCTGGTAATGTCGGAAAAAGTCCCGACATAATGAGTGATGCTTCCATCGGGCGCAGCAACGGCAGTAATGGTTAGCCAATCGGCACATATTTTGCCATTTTTACGTTTATTCCACATCTCGCCCTGCCAGTATTTCTGCTCATTCAGGGTTGCCCACATGCACTGGTAAAAGTGTTTGTCATGCCGTCCGGAGCTCAACAGCGCCGGTGTTTTTTCCACTGCGTCTTCCGTACTGTAACCCGTGAGGCGGGTGAAGGCATTGTTTACCCGCTGGATGACACCGTTGGCATCGGTCACCATGATCCCCTCCTGTGACTCGAAGGCGATGGCGGCGATGCGCAACGTTTCTTCAGCTTGCTTACGCTCGCTGATGTCGGTAAATGCGATGCGTGCTAAGTGTCCACCATTGTCAGTTTTTACATGCAAGCAGTCCAGATGAGCATGAAAGAACGGGCCATTACTGCGCTTAAGTACCAATTCACAATCCTGCCGCTCATCACGTTGTAAAACGCCCAGGAAAAAGTGGTTCCAGTGATCGCTATAATCAGCTGCAATAAAATGCGTAAAATGGCGTAGCAGCAATTCCTTGCGTTCAATTCCCAACAGCGTAGCACCGGTGAGATTTACTTCGGCGATTAAGGCTTCACTGGTGAGAGTAAGGTAACCAACAGGAGCAAAATCATAAAGATCCATGTAGCAGTCACGAGATTTTTCCAGTTCAGCGAGCGCGTGCCGTAACTGCTCGTTCTGTATCTCCAGTTCAGCCGAGGGTACCTGAAGCTCGTGCAGAAATTTTTCGACAGGCCACGACATTCCGTCCTGCCCTGGTGTGAGAGCAAGTTGTACTTCAGTTTTTGCACATAGCTGGCCTGGCCCGCTTGTCTTCCTACTCATGTATTTTCCTGGCAGCTCGGGTACGCCCGATTTTACATAGGGACAAATTAGTCTGCCTAGTTTACGCCCATTTCACGAAAATACCCACAGGAAGCATTGTTTAATAATGTTTTATAGACTCGGCACGAATTATCCATGAACCTTGCTGAGATTGTATTCTTCCCCCAAAATAGTTGACACCTCCCCCTAACGGAATGGAGGTGTTTTATGGGCAAATCAAGACCGCCGAAAGTGCATCGTTACAGCATGCACTTCAAGGCAACCGCAGTACGTTT
>QFXI01000016.1 GCA_003402315.1 Candidatus Nitrotoga sp. LAW
CGCCTAGCTTGAAGCTGCTTGCCTTTGGCGTTGAGTTGCGCGGCACCTAATTGCACTTTGACATGTTTGTCTACGCCTTTGCCCATTCGGATTTCCTGCTCGAATACGCGGGCACTATAAGCATCCACTTTCTTTTGAATTTTTAGCTTTAATTTACCAGCGGGAACGGTTAAATTTAATGGGCATTTCCCCTTAAGTTTGTCGTTGATAAACACTTCGGCACCCATATCCCTATCTTCGCAAGTAATACTGAGCGTGGAACCAGCAGCGTGTGCCCTAGGGAGTATCGCAAAGGTCAAAAATAGCAGGGTCATTAAATAAACTGCATGAGTGAATAGCTGCGCGTGCTGCGCCGCGCCACGTATGATGTGCTTAAACATAGCAATTCTCCAAAAATAAATGATATGACCCCGCGTTACACGAGGTGGTCTTATGTGATTTATTGGAAAATACTTGGCGGGCCGCGCGCAATGGCGATAAAGGGTTGGTTGGAACTGAATGAAATGGCGTCAAACCGTACCGTTTCGCTCGGAATGGCGGTAACTGCGAAGGAGAGGGGGGAGCTACCAAGCACGCCGCCCAGTTGTGTATAAGCCGCACAATGTCCACATGCCGCTGAATGTGGTGCGTGCTTGTCGTGCTGCTGATCTTGTTTCGCAAGAGCGTGGTGCAGAGCGTGTGCCGCTCCGCTTTGCTGGGCAAAAAGCAGCAATAGCGTAAGCAGCAGCGGAAAAAATACACGGGAAAATTGCATGATGCGGCCAACCATAACAAAGATTGCATGATGGTGCAAGGTATGGGTGATCTTTGTAATTTTATTCAATGATGTAACTTGTATTAGACCGGGGCTTCCAAATGGCGACAGCTTTATGCTAGTAGAGCACAGACAATAAATCCTAAAAGTAGCCACTTTCGGTGACCGGTCAGCGCCATAGGTGCATCTATTCTAGGCGCTTATCTTGTACCTCTTGGTGCCGAATATACTGCCGAATCGATTCCTCATCTCGACCTACCGTTTACACACAATATTCTCATATTAACTTGATCCGCTAATTCCCCCTCATCTGGATAACTCACCAAACAATTCTTTGATGTCCAAAATCAATATAATTTCACCCTCGCTAGACATCGTCACACCTGCAACACCCTTGGGCCGGAAAGTATCCAATGACTTAATCACTACGTCATCATGTCCGGCAAAGCCATCTGCCGAGAGGATGAAACTATTTTTATCGATCTGCATCAGGACACCTACTTCAGGTTTTTCAGTCTGCTCCCAGCCAATCAAGCTGGCCAATGAAAGTACCGGCAAAACCTCACCGCGCACCACCATGGTAGCTTTGCCAGCTATTTGTTGCAGATCATTTGGCGGCACTGATAAAATCTCCCGAACCAGTGACAATGGAACTGCAAACGACTGATTACAAAGGCGAAGTAGTAGAACTGGCAGAATCGCTAACGTAAGCGGTAAGGAAATAGTGAACTCACTGCCTTTCCCCGGTACAGATGTAATACCGATGGTGCCACTCAATTTCTCAATATTGGTTTTCACCACATCCATACCGACTCCACGGCCGGAGACACTGGAAATTTCTTCTTTAGTTGAAAATCCTGGGAGCAAAATCAAACTCAAGCTCTGTTCATCATCCAGACTACTCGCGGATTCTGCGCTGATTATTCCCTTCTCGATTGCCTTGTTGCGGATCACCTCGGGACGCATACCTTTGCCATCATCAGTTATTCTTATGATGATGTGATCCCCTTCCTGTTGAGCACTTAAATGCACTAAGCTTTTCGCTGCTTTACCCACTGCCGCGCGCTGTTCTGAACTTTCCACGCCGTGATCCACTGCATTGCGAATCAAGTGCACCAATGGATCGTTAAGATCCTCAATCATGGTTTTATCAATCTCGGTCTCTTCGCCGGACAACACCAACTCAACATCTTTACCAAGTTGACGCGCCAAATCGCGCGCCAGCCGGGGATATTTATTGAAGAGACGACCAATAGGTTGCATACGCGTCTTCATCACTGCATTTTGCAAATTCACTACTAGCATATCAAGCTGACTGACTGACTCATCTAATGCAAGTAATATGGCCGCGTCAGATCGCCCCTGCAAAATGTCGGTACGTAGGTGAGTCAAACGATTTTTTGTCAATCCAATTTCGCCGGAAAGATTGAGCACTTGGTCCAGCCGGTCAGTATCAACACGGATAGTATTGTCCTTGCCGACCTCGCTTTCACGGCGTCCGGCGGCTGGCGCTTTATTGCCTGGAATATCGTTGCCGCGTCGGCCAAACGAACGAATTTCTGGAGATGACGTTTCCACGCCGCCTGTGGACGGTAATGGTGCTTGTATTGCGGCTGGTGAAGAGGTTAACTCAGGTGCAACTGATATCACATCGGATCCTGCCTGAACTTGAACAGGGGAAGTGGCCGTCAATGCCTGGTACAAAGCAGGCCAGTCTGGACTAGACACTAATAAAGATGGAGAACTAACAACCGCAGGTTCAAGTATCGCCGCCTGCGACGTAACAGCCGAAACACCAACAGTTTCTCCATTCAAAGCAGCTTGCAGCGCTGAAATCAGATGGGGAGGCGCGGCTTCTGGCTGCTTATATTGTGCTAGTGAGTCAAACATCAGCCTAACCTCTCCCGTGGCTGCAAAAATCGCGTCCATGAGATCTGCATTCAAAACCAATTCGCCGTTACGTAGATTGTCGAACAGGTTTTCCGTTAGATGGCATAACGTAACCAACTCCGTTGCATTGAGAAATCCAGCGCCACCCTTAATGGTGTGGAAGCCACGAAAGATAATATTAAGCAGATCGCGATCATGCGGCTGCTTTTCCAAATCGATGAGCTTACTGTCGACGTCAGACAACAAATCTGAACCTTCAGTCAGAAAATCTTGCATTAACTCTTCCATACCTGCAAAGTCGTTCATTTTAGAACCCCATGCTTTCTAGCAAGTCATCTACTTGATCCTGATTAGATACTATATCAGTACGCCCTAATGGGTTTATCACCGGTCCATTCAGCAGCCCACCATGGGCATCCTGGTTAGCTATAGGTGGAGAACTCTCAACCAGCAACTCGACAAGTTGCTTTTCCATTTGTTGTGTCACATCCACAATTTTTTTAATGACCTGCCCAGTCAAGTCCTGAAAATCTTGTGCCATCATGATTTCCGTCAAATAGGCATTGGTAGCCTTTGCTTGCTTGGGCAACTCAGTCAAAAAAGTAAGGGTTTGCGCTACCAAGCCCTTGAACTGTTCAATATCAAGTTGCTTGGCAAAAACCCTTTGCCATTCTTGCGCCAGCAACTGAGAATCAACCTCAATCTTTGTCATAATAGGCTGCGCAGCCTCAGTGGCATTTAACACCCGTTCAGCCGCTTTTTCAGTCATGGTAACGACATAACTTAGACGGTCACGAGCATCAGGAATAAAATTTGCAACCTTCTCAAGATCCTTGTCATAACCAAGTTCGTGTAGAGTGTCATGAAACTTACGTGTCATTTGTCCTAGTTTATTTACTACATTGTCCGATGGAGTACCCGCATTAGCACTTTGGTTCAACTCCTTATTATCCGAAGGCGATGCAATATTAGCGGCCTCTCCTTCGCGGACATCACTTGCTGAAACAATGCTGTCAAACAACGCTTCCAAGTCATCTGAATCTTGTCCTGCAACTGCTTTCTTAGTCATGGCATCACTCACTTTTGCATGGTCAGGAAAATTTTCTTCAGTTTTTCATCTAGTGTGGCAGCAGTAAACGGCTTAACGACATATCCGCTGGCACCTGCCTGTGCCGCCTCGATAATGTTTTCGCGCTTAGCCTCAGCAGTCACCATCAATACCGGCAAGTGCTTCAGTGTTGCGTCAGCACGAATGGCTCTAAGCAAATCAATGCCAGTCATATTGGGCATATTCCAATCAGAGACTACAAAATTAAAACTCTCACTACGTAATTTTTTTAACGCATCGACACCATCTTCTGCCTCTTGCACATTGACGAAACCAAGCTCCTTAAGCAAATTACGCACAATACGCCGCATTGTGGAAAAATCATCCACCACCAAAAATTTCATGTTTGCATCTACCACGATATACCTCCAGTTACTTTTAGTTCTAAGGGAAACGGTGGGCAGATTAAGAATGCAGAACCATGCGCTATGTCACGACTTGTCATCTACTATGCTTATTCCTTATCCCGTTAACCACGTTCAGATACATCAAGCCAGCAAAGGCCGCAATGTATTGCTCAACATGGCCACATCAAATTTAGGTACGTAATAATCCACTCCAACCCGCTTCCCCATATCACGGTTGGCATCAGACGACAACGACGAATGCATCACCACCGGAATACCATCGAAACGCCTGTCTGCCTTGATATGCTGGGTCAGCACGTAGCCATCCATTACTGGCATTTCTGCATCTACGAGCACTACCTGAATCTGATCATGCAAACTCATACCACTGCTCTGCGCTGCATCCGCCAGCCCCTTTAAGCGCTCCCATCCTTCCAACCCGTTGTTCGCCTGCAAATTTTTAACGCCCATCTTATCCAGTACTTCGGTTATTTTCTTACGCGCTACCGCCGAATCATCCACGAAAAAGATACATAATTCATGGCCATTTTCAATCTTATCTACACTACCCACCACATCCTCACCGAATGCGCAGGAAAGAATCTGTTCGACATCCAATATCGAAACAAGCTTGCCATCCGGCAATTCGGTAATCGCAGTAATCATATCCTTATTACCTGAAAACATATCCTCTGCAGGGCGTACCTTATCCCAATCAACCCGGATAATACGATCCACATCATGGACTAAAAAACCGAGAATATGACGGCTATATTCGGCCACCATCATAGTGCTTTGGTCGCTCAACACTGTTCCATCAAACCCCATAAATTTAGCCAAGGTCAATACGGGAAGAATGTGTCCACGTAGTGACACGATACCGTCTACACCCGCCGGCATGTTAGGCGTCTTGGTAATCGCCATCGCACGGCACACCTCCTTGACCTTGAATACATTAATGCCAAAAGTTTCTGGAGTGCCCAGCGAAAACAACAGAATCTCCATCTTATTAGAACCGGCCAAACTGGTTCTAGCATCCACGGTATCAAACAAACCACCTGTGCTCTGCGACAGTAGCGTGCTGTCTGCCAACTGAGATTGATATTCAGCAATCGACATGATCAGTCCTTTCCGTTTCTGGTCAACAGCCGAGCGAGCGTCTGCGAAAGCCTTTTCGGTTCAAATTTTGGTACATACTCATCCACCCCGACTGCCTTGCCGAGCTGTTGATTAGACTCACTGGAGAGTGATGAATGCATCAACACCGGGATATTGTCAAAGCGCCTATCTTCTTTGATTTTGCGCGTAAGCATGTAACCGTCCATTTCCGGCATTTCTACATCGGTAAGGATGACCTGCACCATATCACTCACGGGTATCCCCGCCGATTCAGCGTAACTTGCAATTTTTTGCAATTCATCCCACGCCTTGCGGCCATTGATAGCTGAAATATGATTCACTTGCATTGCCTCTAGTGCGCCAACAATCTGCTTACGCGCCACTGCGGAGTCGTCGGCAAAAAATACCGTTCGATCAGCTATTCCCAAGGGCTTGACAGACTTCAATGCAAGGTCGTCATTAAAATGTCCGGTTTCAGATAACACTTTTTCGACATCCATCATCATCACCAACCTCCCATCTGCCAATTCAGTGACAGCAGTCACCAAACCACCCATTTGGGCATTAAGCATTTCCGGCGGTACCCTCATGGAAGCCCAATCGAGACGCAGAATGGTATCCACCGCTTCGACCAAAAAGCCCTGGGTATGGCCATTGTATTCAGTGACCACCATAATCCCTGGTTTAATGTCAGTCTGCACCCCAGTGTATTTCGCCAAATCAATCACTGGCACCAGCACTCCGCGCAGACTTACCATACCTTCCACTGAGCCAGGCATTTCTGGTGCATGAGTAATGGCTGGCACACGCATCACCTCACGTACCTTGAACACATTGATGCCAAAGGTTTCGCAGCGCCCCGTACGATTATCCAAGCCAAGCGTAAACATCAGAATTTCCAACTTGTTGGTACCTGCAAGCTTGGTGCGCCCATCTATATTTCTAAGCAATTCAGACATGACTAACCCCGTTACTGTAAGCCCATCTCTCCTTAATACTTCGTTCCCCGTATTCACTCCCACCGCAAAAAGGTGGGATTTAGAAACTGGACGATGAAGCGCGGGAGCGCACGGCATTATTGTTTTAGTAATTACACTTTAAAGTGGGCCACAGCGGCCTCCATATCTTCGGCTAATTTTTCTAACCGCAATATGTCCTGTCCAACATGTTCGATCGCCGCATAATTTTCTTCCGCCATTTGCGCGATACTTTCAACGTGACGGGCAATTTCATGGCTGCCCTTACTTTGCTCATCCACCGATGCGGCAATGTTACTCACCCCACTACTGACGTCTGTTACAGAAGCTCCTGCCTGGACTAGCATATTGGACACAGTGTTAATCTGCTGTTGAGTAGACTTCAATGACTGCAAACCATGCTCAATAGCTTTTTCCACATTGCTGGACTGGCTGTCCATCGTACTAGTTACCTTGTCTATTTCACGGGCAGATTGCGCAGATTTCTCAGCCAACTTACGAACTTCATCCGCCACCACCGCGAAACCACGCCCTTGTTCACCTGCACGCGCCGCTTCAATCGCCGCATTCAACGCCAACAAATTAGTTTGGTCAGCAATATCTTTAACCTGCTGAGTCATACTGGCGATTGTGCGTGCACTTTGCACGAAATCACCGACCGAAGCCGCAATCTGGTTTACCGCTTTTTCAATACTGGCGATTTCGAGAATCATCACTTCTGCGCTTTGATTGCCTTGCTTGGTTTGTTGCAGACTTTGCTCGGAAAGCTTATGTACATCTGCAGCAGTTGCCGCCACTTCCGAAATACTTACCGTCATCTGTTCCACCGCAGCCGCTGTGGAAGCTGCTGCTTCATTCTGCGACTGCGAACTGTGAGTAATTTTCAGGGAAGCTGCAGAAAGCTGAGTGGTACTCTGACGTACTTGCTTAGAACTTTCGATAACATTGTTAATAATTACCTGCATACTGCCAATTAGAAGATTGAAGGAATTACCAGTCTCGGCAATTTCATTCTCGCCTTCCACAACAATGCGATGCGTAAGATCATTGTCACTCTGAATAAGGGCAATAGTTTCCTGCAAGGAATGCAATTCGCTGACAATACTTTTAACGATAAACATGCCCGCCATCACCGTTACCAAGATAGCCACTAAACCGAATATTGCACTAGCCATAAAAGCCGTGCGGGCACTAGCTGCAGTCGCAGCAGAAGATGCCCGTATGCGCTCGGTGAGCAAATTCTCAACTTCTTTCATGCTATTTATCTTGGATGTAATACTGCTAAACCACTTAGTTGGCTCAACACCAAAATCACCCACCGCCACTTTCTCGATTACTGCCTTACGCATGGTCTCCACTTCATCCACAGATGAACCAGCCATCTTGCTTTTGAAGAGCGCGCGAGCCTCATCTGTCGCGTAATTCACAAACGTATCTAAATGCGTCTGCTGTGCAGAAATATGACCAATAAAAGTCCGATACTGCGCTGGTTCAATCTTATTGGCGGTAAATACCGGCACCATTAAGGCGCGCTCTTGTCCAGAACGTTCCTTAGCGTAAAGGAAAGCAAGGTATGCCGTCATCTGTTTGGCTACTTGCAGATCACTGGCCTGTTCAGTGATCACCGGCATTACTTCAAGAAGGGTAGCAACGGCCTTAGTGTAATAACCGGCAGCTTCTGGTGCGGTGATTCTGAACTGCGAAGCGGCATCGCGGTTATCTTTAAGACCATCCAGTTTGCTCATTGCGGCATCCATCGTAGTCCGCAGAGACACGGGCAAACCGGCCGTATTCAGATGGGAATAACTATTCTTGAGCACCCCGATTTTTTGATCTGTTTCGGCGCGATATCCTGGCAAATCATTGGCAAATCGTTCCCCCCTAGACTGTACAAAACCAGCCGTGGCGCCGCGTTCAATTTGCAGGTTATGCGTTGCGTCACCTATAGCAACAGCGACGTTCATCAATGCTTCGGTTTGTGTCAGACTTCTCCACTCCCTATAGCTTTGTTGAGCATTAATGGCCGAGAAAATAATCAGCCCAATCAGCGGCAGAGCCAGTAACATTATCAATTTTTTTGATATAGAAATATTTTTCATGATTTGCCACATGCCTTATATAAAAAGAACTATTTAATACCCAGCAACAATTAATTCGAATTATTTTTACTTACAACCTGAATCGCTTAATTGTCTATGCTGCGCAATGATTAAAACTTTTAGCTCCCTAGATTCAATTGGAATTTACTTACTAGTTTTAAAAATATTACCCTTCACTGTTTTATTACCCTCACTTCACTTACTTCAGGTTGTTGCGTTAAATCGCGTAAAAATTATTCTTTTTACAGTCACTTGTAACGGCGATACGACTAAAAACTTTAGGGCGCATTTGTATAGCCCAGGGAAATTTCAATCTACATTACCCGAAAACTCGCAACGACTATTAGAGCGATAGCTGTTTAATCTTCCGAAAAAACTATTGAACCCTTTGTGAGTCAGTGAACCTTGGCCTAGCCGAAATGCTGAATAAAATCGAAAGAGACTTAACTATGGCCGCACCAATGAATACTGCGGAAGATTGATATACAGAATATGCCGACTACAAGAATTTGATTCAAAGAATAGCGCCTGAAATCCACAACTTTTCAGCTGTTGCACCCGTAAACCAGGCAGCGTATCAATGAGATGAGCCAACACAGAAAACCGGGGCGAATCTACAAATCAAAGCCAAATTCGGCCCAGCCTTTGTGGTAATCAAACGATTGAAGGATTAAATGAAAAGGCACTACCGTGCTTTGGACAAGAATACCAATCAGATATTTTTAAGAGGTGGATTAACTCTGAAGCGTAACTTTAGCAAGAGAATTAGAGAATTTAAGTGGCGGGCTGTGAATATCGGGGCCATTTATGCCCCCGTAAAAAAGCACAAATACGACCACGCGACTACGGTAAACACTTAAATAATTTGCTTAGTGTTACCTTCAATAAAACTGCTAAATAAACGATAAGGCCAGCTTTAAGCTGGCCTTATCGTTTATTTTTAAAACGTAATAATTATTTTTTATTAAGCCACTGCTTGAAACCTGAAGTAGGAGTGAAATGCACATTACCTAATGTATCGCCAGTTCCCATTGCATTGCCTGTGGTTGCAGCGTCTCTTCCAGCACCGTACATTTTAGTGTCAGTAGGTTCGTTATTTCCAACTACTGCTGATGCTAGCCTGAAATCTGGCATACGTTGACCATCATCATTTTTATAGCCAGGATCAGTTTTAAAGTCTTGGGCTTGCGAAAGATTTATCAGTTTTCCAGGCGCATGAGAGGCTCCAGGCGCATCACGCTCACCTTCAAAACCGACATACTGTTTGCAGCAATTCCATGGGGTGTTCAGGCCTTTCCCTGTAAAGGGTGTGGCTTTATCTGCTGTAAATGCCGGCTTAGGCGCCGAAATTGCTTGCGCTTGCGCTAACGAAGCGCCAAATACAAAACAGGACGCAATAGCGAGACTAATAACATTTTTTTTCATGAGAAGCTCCTTATATATAAAACTTGCGAGATTAGTTGAATAGAGTCAAGGCATGCCAAGCTTCTACGCCACAGGCTTTTACGGAGCCTACCCATACTCCAAATTCGGCAGACTCAGGCTAGCATACTAAGGGGCAGCTTCGGAATATGTCAAGAACTTTGAGACCGCCAAGTCAAAAAAAGTTCTCCTACCTTAATATGCTCCCTTCATTTTCATACCCAAACCTAATCCAGGCCACTCCTTATCTTGATTCGCAAGATAGATAGCTATAAATAGCCCGTTGCCCAACCCACAGTAATTAAAAATTATTCATAAATTTATACCTGTAATTATGAATAATGACGGTGTGAAGAATACGATGGGGCGGCACTACAATCCACGTCATGTAAATTAACGATAAGGCGCGGTGTATAGCCGCCTTATCGTTAAATATTACTCAAGACAAACTAGCCAGACTTAATGCAACATCCTGCCTTCATGATTTTTTCTCCAGGTTGCCATAAATTCTATTACTTCATCTCCTGTAATAGAGTCATTCCTGTTGGTATCGATCGCATCGAAATGCTCATATAACACCGGGACAGATTTTGCCTCATCCTGGCTCAATTCCCCATTACGATTGGAATCCGCTAAAGTGAAGTCGATAAATAACACTTGTTCATGTGAGACTCTGCCATCGTTCCTCTTCCCCAATTGTTCGAAACGCTTGTCAAAATAAGCCTTGTATTCTGCATTTGTAATCGTATTTGTCATGTCGTCGTAGCTTTTATCATGCTTCATTTCTACCATTTTCTGACCTTCTCTTTGCCACCCGGCTGGATCCTTTACTGCGTACGCCGACGTAACACCCAATACAAGACTGGAAACAATTGCCAAACTGAGAGCGGTTTTTTTCATAATAATCTCCTCAATATTAAGTTATTACATGGACAGGACAGTAGAGGTGCAACATGCCGCGCTTCTACCCATCCAAACCGAGCCCGACTATTTTTAATGATTTATCTGACTCTGGGAGAAAGAATGACAGTAAGTCAGTGCAGTGTCTGTGCGCTATCGCACACAGACAAAAAATAGTTGCGATCACCTTTACGACATCAAAGCCAATTCAATGGGCTATTTTTAAATTAATGCAATTTTCAGTGAAACTCCAGGCCATGATCAGCGCTGGGGTATAATTGCGCCATTTTTTTCGCCACACTCCCTTATGAACGTTTTTTATGAAGAAGATGGCACTTTCAAGGTCGGCTCGATCCTCACTGACAACACAACTTCTTTGCAAGTGGAAAGCACACATGGCAAGCGCAGCAAGATCAAGGCAGCCAACGTGCTGTTACGTTTTGCCCAACCGGGGCTGATTGAGTTTATGACACAGGCGGATGGCATCGCAGCCGGTATTGATGTGGAATTTTTATGGGAATGTAGCCCGCCAGATGATTTCGGCTTTAATGAGCTGGCCAGTGAATATTTTGGCCACGCACCCAATCCAATCGAAGCAGCGGGCACCTTGATCTGTCTCCATTCCTCACCAATGCACTTTTACAAAAAAGGCAAGGGGCACTACAAGGCCGCTCCACCGGATGCCCTCAAATCTGCGCTAGCCAGCGCCGAAAAAAAACGTCTACAAGCCGCCTTGCAAGCACGTTATACCAACGAGCTGGTCGCTTTCACTTTGCCGCCAGAATTCACCAGCAAATTACCGCATCTGTTATATAAACCGGATCGCAACACCCTAGAGGTGAAAGCGCTGGAGGCCGCTTGCACCGCCACACACTTATCGGCCGCGCATTTATTGCAACGCTGCGGAGCAGTTCCTTCCACGCAGGCTTACCATTTGGAGCGCTTCTTATTTGAAAATTTCCCACATGGAACCAGTTTCGCTGAGATCAATCTGGATGTCTGGCCCGATCTGCCACTGGCAGTGGATACTGCATTTAGCATAGATGATGCGACCACCACGGAAATCGACGATGCTTTTTCGGTCAGAAAGCTTGCCAATGGCAACTGGCACATCGGTATACACATTGCTGCTCCTTCTCTGGGCATAGCGCCCGGTTCGCCAGGTGATGACATCGCGATGCGGCGCATGTCCACGGTATACATGCCTGGGGACAAGATCACCATGTTGCCAGACAGCGTGGTCCAGGCATTTACCCTAAGTGCAGACAAGGTTTGCCCGTCGCTTTCCATGTATCTCGAAGTCGATGCCGAAACCCTGTCCGTGCTTGGCACAGAAAGCCGTATTGAACGCATCCATATCGCCGCCAACCTGCGCCATGACACACTGGAACCGCTATTCAACGAAGATACACTGGCAGCTGGCAAACAGGATTTTCTATTTGCGGCAGAGCTCACGCTATTATGGAATTTAGCGCAAAAGCTGGAAGCAACGCGTGGTAAATCTGCCGACAATAATATCCAACAGGTGGATTACAATTTTCACGTAGAAAACGACCGTGTCAGTATTAGCACTCGGCAGCGTGGTTCACCCATCGATAAGGTGGTGGCAGAACTGATGATTTTCGTTAACTCGGAATGGGGCAAGCTACTCGCGACACACGACGTAGTTGGCATCTACCGCACACAAAGTAACGGCAAAGTGAAGATGAGCACCGTGCCGGCACCACACCAAGGATTAGGCGTGGCACAATATATATGGTCGAGTTCACCGCTGCGCCGCTACATAGACTTTGTCAACCAGCGCCAAATAATCAGCCTGTTGCGCGAAGATCCACCCGTCTATGCCAAAAACGACACAGCACTGTTTACTGTTATGCGCGATTTCGATGCTGCCTATGTGGTGTACAACGAATTCCAGCGTAATATGGAACGTTACTGGTGTTTACGGTGGTTGCTACAAGAAAATATTCAGCAAGCAGAGGCGCTTGTGCTACGTGAAAACCTGGTAAGACTCATACACATCCCGCTGGTAAGCCGCATCCCATCACTACCGGAATTGCCGCCTAACACACGAGTTATCCTGGAAATAGGCGAAATTGACCTGCTCGACCTGAATTTCAATGCCCGCTTCATCTCCACGATAGAGGAGGAGGCTTCCGTTTGCTAGCAGTGTTCAAACAGCCAATCGCCATTGCCCTGGCATTTTCGCTAGCGCTACATGCTTTTATGCTGTTTGGCGTCGGTTTCGCCTTGCCCGACCCACGTAAAATGACTGATTTCATGCAACCACTGCAAGTGGTACTGGTAAACAGCAAATCAAAATCGCGCCCTGTTAAGGCCGATGCTTTGGCGCAACACAACCTCGATGGCGGTGGTAATACACATGAAGATCGTCATGCACAAAGCCCTTTACCCACGCTGAACGATGACAAACAATACACGCCTGAACAATCCGCGCAGCGTGTACAACAGCTCGAACAAGGAGTCAAACTCCTACTTGCACAGGCAGCCATAAGCACTCACAGCATACCGCAACCAAAAACTCAGGGGCAAGAACAACAACAAAAAACCAGTAACAATGCAAATAACATAGACATGGTGCAACGCAAGCTGGAGATCGCGCGCCTGGAAGCACAAATCAGTAAGGATTTTAACGCTTATCAAAAATTGCCACGGCGGAAATTTATTGGCGCGCGTACTCAGGAATATCGCTTCGCACAATATATTGAAGACTGGCGCATCAAAGTAGAACGCATAGGCAACATGAATTATCCCCAAGCTGCGCGCCAAAGAAACATTTATGGCAAATTGCAACTCAGCGTCTCCATCCGTGCGGACGGCAGCGTAGAAAGAATAGAGGTGAGCCGCTCATCCCGGCAGCCCATTCTGGATGCTGCGGCGCGACGCATTGTAAAATTGGCTGCGCCTTTTTCCCCGCTCCCGCCAGATATCCGTAAAGACACGGATATTCTTACTATTACACGCACGTGGACATTTACCTCGGCCGACACGCTGCAAAGTGAATGACCCATTTTCCTAAAAATAAAATTTGCAAACATTCGCTTCATGGTAGGCGCTTGCCTGCATGCTGGCCTAATAATGCATGGTTGAAAATAACTGACAAATTTTCATTCATTACAAATAAGCAAATTACCTATTTTATTTTTATGCCTCTCACCCTATTATCAGTTACGCTGAGCGGCTAAACTGCATTGGTCGGATGACACTATTTGACATATTTAGATTGATCATAATAATGAGAAGCTGGAAAAACTTAAGCTGGGTTGCGCTACTGTCGGTGCTGCAATGCATCACGCCGTTAGTGCATGCCCATGTCGGCGGCGATTTTCATTCCGGCAGCGTACATTTCCATCTCAATGGCGACATACTTAACCATAATGACGCTGCAACTACAAAACCAGAGTTGAGCGATATCCAGTCGGAATTTCCGGTCATTGGCATAGCGCAGGGACATAAAAATGATTACATCCTGTTTTTAACAGGGAGCCATGGGCCGTCTCACACTGGATTACTGGCCTCTGTATTAAATCCGATATCTCTGGCCAATATTGGACAAACAAAACAAATTTTCTTTCGCTTTTCGTATTGCCACCCTCCAGCTCAGGCACCTCCAACGCTTTCCTCAAATAAATAACATACAAAACTTGGGCGTTTCATGTGGTTGCATGGTGGTGTACGGAGTTTTCACGAATCAGACGAAGTTCTTCTCGCAGGATTTGCATGGCAACACCCGTACAACCGCTCATCCCTGCGAACCTTGCTTGTTTGATAAGCAACAATGTGAAGAAGTGGTGTAGTTATCCATACATCCAACGGAACAGAAATTACTTAACAAATATTTATAGGTAAGGGGATCCATGCACACTTATGAAGTATTCAGGTTAAATCAGCGGAACGTTAATTATTGCGGTTAATATTTTTCGATATTTCGCCGAGTTTCTTCTCTATTGCACCTGGAGAACTGGATGAGGATATTTCTTTTACCACTGGGGTTTGTGGCGCTAATTTGTAACCCCTCTTTCGCTCTTGAGGCGGCGAGCCACGCTCATTATGAAGCTGTCGAAGGTAATACACTTCGCGCTATTGAGCCAGCCACCCCACTCACGCTAAAAGCCGCTCTCGAATTAGCTTATGGCGCCAATGCAACCCTGTCCACCGCCAGACGGGAGCTTGAAGCAGTTGCTGGCTCAGTCCTTCAGGCTGGCCTGCGGCCAAATCCGAGAGTTGAGGCGTTAATCGAGGATCCACGGCCCGCGAATCGTCTCACCGCAGTATATGTCAACCAGCCTTTAGAGCTCGGCGGCAAACGACCCGCCCGTATTGCCGCTGCCGAGCGGCGCCATGATGTAGCCTCGGCAGAATTGCATGCCATGCGTGCAGAAATTCGCGCAGCCGTCATGGTGGCTTTTTTTGATGTGCTTGTGGCACAAGAACGTTTTCTTTTAACGCAAGGGTTGGTCGAGCTCTCGCAACGCGCAACCACTGCCGCCTCAAAACGGGTAACAGCTGGCAAGGTGTCCCCGGTCGAAGAGACTAAGGCACGTGTCGCCGAAGCGAGCGTACGGGTCGAACTTAGTCAAGCGGCCACCAATCTGAAAATGGCACGCAAACGCCTTACGGCCATATGGGGAAATGCAACGCCCCGTTTCGAGCGGGCTGAGGGTCAAGTTGAAACGCTACCCGCACTACCCGCACTGAAAGATTTGACTGCCCGCTTGGCAAATGCACCCGGATTGGCTCGCGCACAGCTTGAAGTGAATCGCCGACAGGCACTGGTAGAAGTAGAACGTAGTCTTCGCATCCCGGACGTGACACTTAGTTTGGGTGGCAGACGTAATGCTGAAATAGGCCTTAATCAAGCGCTTCTTGGTGTGTCATTACCGATCCCGATCTTCAATCGCAATGAAGGAAATATTTTAGAGGCGCTACGTCGTACCGACAAAGCACGGGACGAACTGTCCGGAACCGAGATCCGTCTCAATAATGAGATCACTCAGGCGTTCGAGCGCCTTAATGTTGCCCGTCAAGAAATTGAAGTTTTACAGCGGGAGATTCTCCCGGGTGCGCAAAGCGCCTACGATGCCGCAAGCAAAGGTTTTATTATGGGCAAGTTCAGTTTCCTTGAAGTGCTCGATGCTCAGCGCACGCTGTTCCAAGCCAAATCCCAATACCTGCGCGCCTTAGCGGAAGCGCATCGATCTGCTGCCGAAATCGAACGTGTTCTTGGCGAAACACCCGATGGTTCAACACTTTGATAACCGTTAAGGCAGATCGCCACAACGCCATAAGGAAATCGCCATGAAACTAAATCCAAACAAGAAGCAAACTATTTATATTGCTGTTGTTCTAGCGGTCAGTATCGTAATCGCCATACTGATTCTAAACAGCCAAGGAGGCACAAAACAGCAGCCACACGAAGAACATGGAAGCGGGCAGCACAACCATCCAGAAGAACTGCAGACTGGTCAACACGGTGGAAAGCTATTTACGCAAAATGGCTATGGGATTGAAATAACGATCTTCGAAGAGGGCGTGGAACCTGAGTTTCGAGTCTATACCTACAAGAATGGCAAGCCGCTTGATCCTGCCACCAGCAAGGTTACGATCACCCTCGAACGCCTCGGCCGCAAGCCTCAAAAAATCACTTTCGACAAGCAAAATGATTATCTAAAAGGTAATGCAGCAGTTGAGGAGCCGCACTCTTTCAAAGTAACGGTCGACGCGCAATTCGGCAATAAGCCTTATTCGTTTACCTATGAGCAGATCGAGGCACGCGTGAACATGACCGATCAACAGGTTGAGCAAGGCGGCATTGAAATGCTGACATCTGGGCCAGCGCGCATTAAGAGTACATTGCAACTTATTGGCCACATCAGTTTCAATGAAGACCACATGGTGTATATCGTACCGCGGCTAGCCGGAGTAGTTGAATTAGTGGGCGCAAATGCCGGTGACCACGTGCGCAAAGGCCATGTTCTGGCAGTGATTTCAAGCCAAGCGTTGGCTGACCTGCGAAGCGAACTGCTGGCGGCGCAAAGGCGGTTGAGTTTGGCGCGTACTACTTTTGAACGCGAGAAAAATTTGTGGGAAGAAAAAATTTCCGCCGAGCAAGACTATCTGCAAGCACGCAACGCCATGCAGGAAGCCGAAATCACCACCCAAAAGGTAAAGCAAAAACTGGCTTCACTCGGCGGCACCCTGACGGCCAGCAGTAATCTCACGCGCTATGAAATTCGCGCGCCAATCGATGGCATCGTGATGAAGAAGCAAATTTCGGTCGGCCAAGTACTTCAGGAGGATGCCAACATCTTTGTCGTGGCTGATTTGTCTACCGTTTGGGCGGTATTGACTATCTACGCCAAAGATCTAAATACCGTGAAAATTGGACAGATGGCCACTGTTAAAGCGACTGCATTTGAACACCAGAGCAGTGGTCGCGTAGACCATCTTGGCGGATTGCTGGGCGAACAGACCCGCACAGCCGAAGCGCACATTGTTCTATCCAACCCCAAAGGCACCTGGCGACCCGGTATGCCAGTCAATATCGAACTGATGGCTGACGAAACCGAAGTGCCGGTGGCAGTCTCCGTGGATGCCATTCAGACTGTGCGCGACTGGACGGCTGCCTTCGTCCGCTACGGCACCTTCTTCGAAGCGCGCCCGCTGGAGCTAGGACGTAGCGACGGCCAGTTTATTGAAGTGGTCAAAGGGTTAAGCGCAGGCGAGCGGTACGCCGCAAAGAACAGTTTCCTGATCAAGGCTGATTTGGGCAAAGCTGGCGCAAGCCATGACCATTAGGAGCCTCCCATGTTCGAAAAAATAATACGTTTTGCCATTGATCAACGCTGGCTGGTGCTGGTGATGGTACTTGGAATGGCAATATTGGGTATCTTTAGCTATCAAAATTTGCCGATCGATGCTGTCCCCGATATTACTAATGTACAAGTCCAAGTAAATACTGCGGCACCTGGGTATTCGCCGCTGGAATCTGAGCAGCGCATCACATTTCCGATCGAAATTGTCATGGCTGGCCTTCCCAATCTGCAAGAAACCCGGTCGCTGTCGCGCTATGGATTGTCGCAAGTGACCGTAATTTTCAAGGACGGCACCGACATCTATTTTGCACGTCAGCTCGTCAACGAGCGCATCCAACAGGCCAAGGGGAAATTACCGGCGGGCATCGAACCCAGCATGGGGCCAATTTCCACCGGTCTCGGGGAAATTTTCATGTGGACGGTCGAATCCAAGGAAGATGCACGCAAGACCGATGGCACACCCTATACCTCCACCGATCTGCGCGAAATCCAAGACTGGATCATCAAGCCGCAGCTGCGCCATGTGCCCGGCGTGACTGAGATCAACAGCATTGGTGGTTACGTAAAGGAATTTCAAGTCGCGCCATTGCCGGATAGATTAGTGGCTTACCATCTGACGCTGCAAGACCTAATTGTGGCGCTCGAACGCAATAATAACAACGTCGGGGCTGGTTATATCGAAAAGCGCGGCGAACAGTATCTGATCCGCGCTCCCGGCCAGGTAGCCTCCATTGAAGACATCGGTAACATAATTGTCAGCAGCCAACAGGGTGTACCTATCCGGATTCGGGAAGTGGCCGAAATTAACATCGGCAAAGAACTGCGCACTGGTGCCGCGACCGAAAATGGCCGCGAGGTGGTGCTCGGCACCGTGTACATGCTGATCGGACAGAACAGCCGAACAGTCTCCCAAGCCGTCGCCAAACGCCTGAGGGAGATCAACCGCACACTACCACAAGGCGTAGTAGCTAACGAGGTCTATAACCGCACGGTTCTGATCGACAAGGCCATCAGAACGGTTAAAAAAAATCTGATTGAAGGCGCGCTGCTCGTAATTACCATATTATTTTTATTTCTCGGCAATATCCGCGCTGCCATTATTACTGCCCTGGTCATTCCGCTGGCTATGCTGTTTACTTTCACCGGTATGGTTACTAACAAGGTCAGCGCCAACCTGATGAGCCTGGGGGCTCTGGACTTTGGCATTATCATCGACGGTGCCGTGGTGATTGTAGAGAACTGCGTACGGCGGCTCGCCCATGCGCAAACCGTGGCGGGCCGGGCATTAACTCACGATGAGCGTTTTCATGAGGTATTTACAGCCTCGAAGGAAGCGCGTAGACCGCTTTTGTTTGGCCAGCTAATTATCATGGTGGTCTATCTGCCGATATTTGCTCTTTCTGGAGTGGAAGGAAAAATGTTCCACCCGATGGCATTCACTGTGGTGGCCGCTTTGCTGGGAGCCATGATTCTGTCGGTCACATTTATTCCTGCGGCGGTATCGGTACTGATCGGCCACAAAGTTAGCGAAAAAGAAAACCGTTTGATGATCCTGGCCAAACGCGGCTACCAGCCGATGCTTAATTTTGCAATGCTTAACAAGCAATTGGTGTTAATCGTGACAATTGTCGCTGTGATACTCAGTGGCCTGCTTGCCACACGCATGGGCAGCGAATTCGTGCCTAGCCTAAACGAAGGCGATATCGCACTGCATGCACTACGCGTTCCCGGAACCAGCCTGTCACAAGCGGTCGAAATGCAAACGGAACTGGAGCGGACAATCAAAAAATTTCCAGAGGTCGACAGGATTTTTGCCAAGATGGGAACCGCCGAAATTGCTACCGACCCTATGCCGCCTAACGTCGCCGACAATTTTGTGATGATAAAGCCACAATCAGAGTGGCCCAATCCAAGCCGTAGCAAAGCCGACCTGATCGATGCCATGCGGCAAGCCGTGACCAAAGTACCCGGCAATAACTATGAATTCACCCAACCAATCCAGATGCGGTTCAATGAGTTGATATCTGGTGTCCGCAGCGACGTGGCCGTAAAGGTGTTCGGCGATGACATGGACACCATGAACAATACTGCCGATAAAATTTCAAACGTGCTGGCCAAGATTCCCGGCGCAACGGATGTCAAAGTTGAACAAACTACGGGCTTGCCCATTTTGACCATCAAGATAGATCGCGAGAAAACCGCCCGCTATGGCGTGAGTGTTGGGGATGTGCAAGATACGATTGCAATTGCGATGGGCGGCCAGGCAGCCGGAGTATTATTTCAGGGCGACCGCCGCTTCGACATTGTCGTGCGTCTACCTGAAAAGCTGCGAAGTGATATGGAGGCGCTCAAACGATTGCCGATTCGTTTACCTGATAATCAAGCCAATGACCGATTTCGTTCCAACTATTTGCAACTGGGTGACGTTGAGCACTTTGGAGCCAGTAGTCGCCCCCCATCTAACTATATACAACTAAATGAAATCGCGGCCATTGAGGTGGTGCCTGGACCAAACCAGATCAGCCGCGAGAATGGCAAACGTCGCGTAGTGGTAACAGCCAACGTACGGGAGCGGGATATTGGCTCATTCGTCACTGCGGCCGAACAGGAGATTCAGCAGAAGATCCCGATTCCTACCGGTTATTGGGCGACCTGGGGCGGCACCTTCGAACAAATGCAATCAGCGGCAAAGCGCCTGCAGATTGTGGTTCCTGTCGCACTGCTGCTTGTATTCATGCTGCTGTTTGCGATGTTTAATAACGTGAAAGATGGACTGCTAGTGTTCACCGGCGTACCGTTTGCCTTGACCGGCGGGATTCTGGCGCTGTGGCTGCGGGATATTCCACTTTCCATTTCGGCGGGCGTAGGCTTCATTGCGCTGTCAGGTGTTGCCGTACTTAATGGTTTAGTGATGATTTCCTACATTCGGTCTTTGCGTGATAAAGGCATGCATCTTGATGCAGCGATCCAGGAGGGGGCGCTCACCCGCTTACGCCCGGTACTGATGACGGCATTAGTAGCCTCCCTGGGCTTCGTGCCTATGGCAATCGCGGTCGGCACAGGTGCCGAAGTGCAACGGCCACTCGCGACGGTTGTGATTGGGGGCATTTTGTCATCAACTGCACTGACGTTACTGGTTCTGCCGATTCTGTATCAATTGGCACACCAAAAAGAAAGCGTCCGACTACGGCCGGTACATGATGAACCATTCCGTCCGCACGACTTCAATGGTACCAGTTAAGATTTACAGCGCAGCAAGTGTTATTAAATCGGGCAAACCATTGGCTTGCCCGTCCACTCAGCTCATAAAATCTGCGCACTGAGTCAACGGTCACTTAAGTCATGCGTTTTTGGAAGACATAGACCCCGATTATTTACGAGTTAAGATTCTTTAATGATAACCAGATCGAATCTTCTAGTTAAACCCATCGGATAACCGTTCTGCAAGTTAAATTGTTACGTATGCTAAATAGTGGAGTACTAAGATAATGAAGACATCCAAAATGCGTCTTTCTTTAACTTTAATCATGGCACTGATGGTGGGAACGTTGACTAGCGAAGCAGTATTCGCGGCAGGCGGAGGGTATGGTGGCTGGCGCGGAGGGGGCGGCTGGCATGGCGGCGGAGGCTGGCGTGGTAATGGCTGGAACGGAGGGGGGCGTGTAGGCATCTATCTCGGTGCACCGATTGGCTTTAATTTTGGATATTCCCCGTATCCATACTACAGAACACCATACTATGGATCACCATACTATGGATCGCCGTATTATTATTCACCGGCACCCGCTTATTATCTTCCAGCTTACCCACCGATGCAGCCTGCGCCAATAATTTACACCGAGCAAAGGAGCGACCCACCGGTAAAAACACAGGAAGCACCAAAAACGTCGCAAGATGTCCAAGAATCCTGGTGGTATTACTGTGTCGACGCCAAAGCCTATTATCCATACATTAATAAATGTCCAGGAGGCTGGCTGCGGGTCGCACCGCAACCTGCACCTGATTCAGACGATCAACCCGCTGTAAATAATGTACCTACGCCATGACCCATAAAATACGACTTTCTACTGTGCTAGTGCCAGTACTTGTACTGAGCGCTTGTTCGTCAATACCAACTGGTCCGGGTATGCTTGCGTTACCGGGCACGGGAAAAAGCTTTAACCAGTTCCGATTTGACGAGGCCGATTGCAGGCAATATGCCAGCGCCCAAGTCGATGGCCGCACAGCAAATGAAGCTGCGGCCGATAGTGGAGTCAGAAGCGCCGTAATTGGAACGGCGATTGGTGCCACAGCGGGCGCATTGCTAGGTGGGAACAGTGGTGCTGGCGTGGGTGCCGGATCTGGATTACTTATTGGTTCCATGGTAGGAATGGATACAGGTGAAAGCTCGGGGCGCAACCTGCAACAGCGTTATGACTTTGCATATCACCAATGCATGTATGCAAAAGGCCATCGTGTCCCAATATCGGGGCGCTTGGAATATTCGCGGCCGCCTGTTAAGAAGAGTAATTACGCCTCCCCACCGCCCCCAAGCGCGGTTCCATCGTTGCCATCTACTCGTTCTTTCATACCGCCGCCCCCTCCACGTGGCAATCCACCTCCACCGCCCCCCGATCTTTACACTCCCCCATCGGCGCCTGATGGCACTCAGCCACTGCTGACACCTGATGGCAAATTACCACTAATGCCTTCTGATGATTTTCAGCCACCAATGCCTCCAAGCGGCAATCCACCACCGCCCCCCCCCCGATGATTAGTCATCAATGTGGTTCACGAGAGTACTAGACTAGGCATCTCAATACCTCGCCTAAATTTTAGGCTAAGCCGAAAACTTGAGCTTCGTGGAATGACTTAAAGTAAAGCGACGAACAACTGAAAATTGAGTGTTCTAAATTCTGAAAATCTTTAGTGACGGATCAACAATACTGACTGATATCATTTAAAAAATCTTTGACCTTAACGATACGGCACGATAAGTGTCGAACTTGGTTTGACCTACCAATTACAACAAAGGGGTAGTGGTACATAGTCATGTCCGTCTAATTATCCACCGCACCGCGCCGAACCAGCCACAACGACTACTGAACAGATGCAAAAAATGGGCGAGAATTTTTGCTGTACATTACGGGTAAATTGAGGCGTTTGGCTTCTTTTTTTATTTTTGACGCCAAGCTGTGATTAATAAAATTTGTTACCACTACGATTAACTCGGTATTTTTGGGAATGACGCGCGATTTCTCGCCTGGCTTGCGACCGTTCCAATGTTCGATATCAACAATACCGCGAGCAAATAGTTCATCTTTAATTGTTGCGATTTTGTCACCCCCTACAATTAATACGGCCATTTCATTCCCCATATATAACATGTGGGAATCAGTCTAAAATATAAATTTCCTTTTTAAAACCAATAAGATATTATATTATTTGCAGTATTTTAGATATGCGGGCCTGGTTGAGCCAAATTTGTTAAAACGACAAAATACGGCATCAGCCATATTGATGATGCCGCTAGTTCAGCTTTGCACTGTTTGTAAGGGGGCTGCATTTAGCTGCATTCAAAAATGCATTGAAATGATACTTCTGGCTTGATCGTGCAATTTACTGGCACACTGCATGGGTATTAACAACGAGTACCGGTACGTATTCAAGCTGCAACGCGTAGCGTCAAATCCGCCTGTTCCCAGCTCAGCGCAGGCGCGGGACGGCCAAGAAAATAGCCTTGCACCAATTGCACCCTGGCATGTTGCGCAAGTTCGAGTTGGCTTTGGGTTTCAATACCCTCAATGATCACTTCCGCGCCAAGTTCATTAATAATTTCAACCAGCTTGGGCAAAATACGTTGCATGCGGCTGTTATGTTCCGCAAGGTGGATAATACTGGTATCAAGTTTCACATAATCCGGCGAAAATTTGCACAACCGGTTGATATTGGAGTGTTCTTTACCAAAATCATCAATGGCAATTTTGTAGCCACGCTCACGATAATTGGCAATAGCATCATTCAGTAAGTCATCCTGGCTGACTGCGCTTTCATTAATTTCGATTACGACTTTATCTGTCGGCAACGAATGATTATGCAATACCTGTTCAAATATTTTTCCATGGGAATTGACTGCCACCAGCAGCTCGGGATGTACATTGAGAAATAGCAGCTCTTTGCTTGGGCCCATGTTTAAGTAGTTTAGCGTGTGCAAGGTACGGCATAAACGATCAAACTTTACCAGCTTCTCGGCAACCTCCGCTTGTTTAAAAGTGGCCGGCGGAGAAATCGCATTACTTTTAAGATCGGAGGCCCGTAGCAATGCCTCATATCCAAAAAGTGCATTGGTGGCCAAATTGAATATTGGTTGAAACACGCTACGTAATTGCAAACCAATGAAGTTTGCCCGTACATCGTTTTCTTGAACTTCAAGCCTATAGTCATTAAGGCTAAGACTTAATACATCGCGCAGTTCATTCTGTAGTGCATTTAAGCGATAAAGTTGTGACATGACAAATACCTTTATTTCCTGGAATAAATTTGGTCGAACAAGCCGCCATCTTTGAAATGGACTGACTGCGCTTGTTTCAAGCTACCAAACACTTCGTTCACGGTAAACAGCTTGAGTGGCGGCAAGGTGCTGGAATATTTCGCCAGAATCGCTGGATCACGTGGGCGCAGCTCATGTTGAGCGGCGATATCTTGTGCTTCCGGTGAATACAGATATTGCAGGTAGGCTTCCGCTACTTTGCGCGTACCGCGTTTGTCTACCACTTTGTCGACCACGGCCACCGGCAGATCAGCCACAATGCTGACAGCCGGGTAGGCTATGTCGAATTTGTCGGCACCATATTCCTGCTTGATTAATTGCACTTCATTTTCAAAGGTAACCAGCACGTCTCCGATATTGCGTTCTACGAAGGCCGTCGTTGCTCCACGTCCACCTGTTTCCAGTATGGGTACATTGGCGAAAATCTTGGCTACCAAGTCTCTTGCTTGTGTTTCATTCCCGCCTTGTTTGATGATTGAACCCCAAGCTGCCAGATAAGCATAGCGTCCATTGCCAGACGTTTTTGGATTCGCAATAATGACCGACACACCGGACTTCGCCAGGTCAGCCCAATTTTTGATGCCTTTGGGATTCCCTTTACGTACCAAAAACACTGAAGTAGAGCTAAAAGGCGAACTGCCATATGGCAAACGCTCAGCCCAATTAGCTGGAACCAAATGCTTGTCTGCCAGAACGTCTACATCAATCGACTGGTTCATCGTTACCACATCTGCCGCCATCCCATCCAAAACAGACCGTGCCTGTTTGCTAGAGCCACCATGTGACTGATTAATGGTAAGGTCATCTGCGGATTTCTGTTTCCAGAATTTGATAAATAGCGGATTGTAATTTTTATAAAATTCGCGCGACACGTCATAGGACGCATTTAGCAGCGTTACCTTGGCAGCAAAGCTGGGTTGCACGACTATTGTTAACAAGGCAAGTGACAGGGAGGCTGGCAACAAATATTTTTTCATTTCATTATTTCCTTTCATCATATTCTGCTGCGGCCATATAACCTATTGTAATAATTTATTTTTTCTGCAATTCTTTATTAAAAGCAGGGCAGATGTAGCATCTACCCTGAAACTGGGCAGAGTTGCCCAGGAGGGAATAAAACAGGACTTTTAAATTAATACATTAAAGTTAACCGCTTACAATTTAAAAGGCAAAAACCGAAGTTTCAACATATATGAAGGTTGAATTGTCCTTACGTCCGGGATCTAATTTCTGGGAAGTTTTTATCGTAAAATCTCCTGCCTTGAAGTAGGCATAACCTATATTCAGCGCTAGGTATTTATTAACTGGATATCGAAAGCGGATATCAAATTCTGAACCTACGTCATCCCCACTTTTACCAGTCTGGTCGCGCAGACCCGCGTTATTCCAGCGGTCCGTCGCACTGGCCAAATTGTATGAGCTGACACCAGCATCAATCTTAAGCTTTTGTAGAGGGGTAAACTCAACGCGAAGCTTGTTGGTGACGATATTTTCCATCTGGAAATAATCATTATTGGACCACGGCCGTGCGAAGCCGAATAACCTTTCAAACCGTTGACTTGTCCCGTCTGTTGGATTTTTATCACCGCTGGCAAACCCAAAGCTCCAGCTGAAACGGGGCTTCCATGGGATTTCGGCGGTATAGCCTGCTTCCAAGTTATAGGCGTAGGCATCGTGATCAACCGCACCATCCCGCCCCCATTGCTTAGCATAATTCAGATCATAATCCAGGCCGGTCTTGCCAATGACACCAAAACCGCGCAAACCCAGAGTATGAATTTCACGATCTTTCTTGGCGCTTGCGGCCGCAAGTTTCCCATCCGAACCAAATTCAACTTTGCTGCCATTTTGCTGGAGCAAATAATAATAAGGTTGCAGGGATACAATTTCTGACCACTTACGCCAGTCTCCAACCGCAGCATAGAGCCACTGGGCTTTATCGACCTTATCTGCGGAATCAATGAAGCGGATTACTGGCTGCAATGCAAACAATTCAGCCTGCCAGTCACTCTTTTGCTGCCCTAACGTCGCCCGTACACCCTGGAATGAATTCGTGGTATTGCGCCATTCATTCCGTGCAATCAGACGGCGGTCGGATAACTCGAAGGCCATGCGGCCAGCTTTCAGGCTGACGGGACGGGCATTACCCAAATCATCTATACCCAGTGCATCTTTAAAATACAATTCTCCGTAACCCTGGATTACATCCAAGTAGTTAAAATCACGGTTGTCCGGTGCAAACTGGCTGTTAAAACGCCGGGAATCCTGGATTTCAACGGTGGCACGAAACGGGTCAAATTTGCTTTTTACGGCAGCATAGAGTTTAGTACGTTGCAAGAATGGTTCATCCAGAGTCTCTTTTTGACGCCGATAGTCATTATCACGATATTCGTAGCGAAGCCGGTATTCCAGCCCCAAGTCCAGCCAGTCCACGTTTTTAAAGGTTTCCGTATCATTCAGCCAGGTCTTGTTCGCCTGCCTTACATAACGGGGGGGATCCGATTCACGCGTCAAGCCATAACTGCGGACAGGGACGTAATATGTGGGGGTTTCTGCCTTGGAGGATTCCTTAGCCTTCAGAGAAACATTCTCCTTCTCTATCTCCTGTAACCGTTCTGATATGCGCCTTTTTTGATCAAGCTCATACTCCTGCTCGCTTAATTGTGGTGCATTTTCCTGCGCAAAGGCGATGAGTGGCGTTATTAATACAGTACTAGCCAGCAGGCTGGTAATTACCCGCAACCGGGAAGATTTTTTCTTGTGTAGCTGCAATGCTTTCATTCACGAGTTCCTTAAAATTATGGGATGTCCAGTGTCCCAGTCAGTCTGGTAAAACCCTTTATTTATTATTTATCCCATTCTTCAGGTTATAACTTTGCAAGTGATACTTCGGTAGATTTCACTAGTGCCACTACGTCTGAGCCAATTCTCAACTCCAACTCATTGATGGAACGGGTGGTAATGACTGAAGTTACCGCGCCGAATGGCGTTCCCACCACAACCTCCGACACCACTGGTCCGGTCACGATTTCAAGAATCTTGCCCTTGAATTGATTCCTTGAATTAATTGCTTTGATGGTCATTTTTTCTCCGGAAAATTGATAATTTTTAAAAGACTGCATTCAGTCCTAATATCTAACATCGTTATATTCGTATTAGTAATATCGCATTGCACCAGCAATGAACTTGCTAATTTAGCCATGCCTGCTCCCATTGAATATTCAACGGGGATTGCGCAGCCTTGATTGCATTTATGCCTGCCCGGATTTCATAGAGCAGCAGGCTATTCGAATAACCGTTTAGCTGCCGCAAGACCGCATCGACATTTAAATACTCCTTCTGACCTTCGGTTCCGATTACGAATTGAAGGGCATTCTGGTAATTATCCAATTCGCTGTTTGTAGTTACTGCTTGGGCGACTAATTCGTCTTTGTTATATGTGTTCATGAGCTACTCCTTAATTGATAGGGAAATTGATTTTCAAAAATTGGATTGGCTACGCAACACATTCGGCGAATCAGCCAGATATGCATAACCGTTATTTTTTGGAATAAATCTGATCGAACAAGCCGCCATCAGCAAAGTGTTCTTTTTGCGCTCTATTCCAACCGCCGAACTCCCCATCAATCGTAATAAGGTTCAGTTTCGGGAATTGTTTTGAGTACTTCGCAGCTACTTTCTCATCCGTGGGGCGATAATAATTTTTGGCGGCAATTTCCTGGCCTACTGGCGTATAAAGATAATTCAAATAAGCTTCCGCCATTTTACGTGTGCCATGTTTGTCAACGTTTTTGTCAACCACGGTAACGGACGGCTCAGCCAGAATGCTCAGCGAAGGTGCCACGATGTCAAATTTATCTGGTCCCAGTTCTTTGACGGCAAGATTTGCTTCGTTTTCCCATGCCAGCAATACGTCGCCAATTCCGCGCTCAACAAATGTAGTTGTAGAACCACGCGCACCCGAATCTAATACCGGTACATTGGCGAATAATTTACCGACAAACTCCTTAGCCTTGGCCGGGTTGTTACCATTCTTCTTTAACGCATATCCCCAAGCCGCAAGATAATTCCAACGTGCGCCACCAGAAGTTTTAGGGTTAGGCGTAATGACAGATACACCGGGTTTGACCAAATCATCCCAGTCGCGAATGTGTTTTGGATTGCCCTTGCGCACCAGAAACACGATGGTGGATGTATAAGGCGAGCTATTGTGCTGCAAGCGTGTTTGCCAGTTAGCCGGGATCAAACCGGCCTTGCTTTGCAATACGTCCACATCGTAAGCCAGGGCGAGTGTAGCCACATCTGCTGCCAATCCATCGATAATGGCACGCGCTTGTTTACCGGAGCCGCCATGCGATTGCTTGATGGTGACATCATCGCCAGTCTGCGCTTTCCAGTGCTTGGCGAATGATTCATTGAATTCCTGATAAAGCTCACGCGTTGGATCGTAGGAGACGTTCAGCAATTTGATGTTTGCCGCCAGAACAACCGGACTTATAGCGGTAAATAGCAATGCCAGTATCGATGTGATAATAATTTTTTTCACTTAAATTTCCTTTAAAGTTGAAGTCCATTAACAAATTTGTCACGAATGTTCCTGAGCGAGGTGCGCATTCTGGAGAGGTTCTTTTACTACGTGAACCAATTAATTCTTAATTGCATATCTGTTTTTTGCATATAGGAAGAACCGAAAGTCTGGGGTAGGTCATGCAACGAAATTGACAGCTCCGGGCAAAACACGGAAACTACGCGTCAGTGCCGATTTGACATCAGCTTGCGGGGCACTTTAAAAATTCCAGCTAAAGCGAAGCGACCCGCTCCGCTTTAGCTGAACGGGTTTTGTTTTTGGGGATCCTTAATTGAACGCATCAAATAACATCGGCATCGTCAATGCGCAGCGCGCGCAATTCAACACCTCTTTCTTATGTAAAAGCGGAGCTGTATTGCCAAGTTACGAGTTGGTGTATGAGACTTACGGCACACTAAACCAAGATAAATCCAATGCTGTCCTAGTTTGCCATGCGCTTTCCGGACATCATCATGTAGCGGGTTATTATGCGGATGATCCGAAAAACATCGGTTGGTGGGACACGATGGTAGGTCCCGGTAAGCCTATCGACACTGAGAAATTTTTCGTCATCGGCCTGAACAATCTTGGTGGCTGCCATGGTTCCACAGGCCCCATGAGTATCAACCCGAAAACTGGCAAACCTTATGGCGCAAGCTTTCCCGTGGTGACAGTGGAAGACTGGGTTGAATCGCAAGCACGTCTAGCCGATCAGCTCGGCATTGATCAATTTGCGGCAATAATCGGCGGCAGCCTGGGTGGAATGCAGGCATTGCAATGGTCGTTGGCACATCCTGAGCGGGTGCGCCATGTACTGGCGATCGCCTCAGCACCTCGCCTGACCGCGCAAAATATCGCATTCAATGATGTGGCGCGCAATGCAATTTTGACTGACCCCAATTTTTACGGTGGTGATTATTATGAACACGGCGTGGTCCCTACACGTGGCTTGCGCTTAGCGCGCATGTTGGGACATATCACCTATCTTTCCAACGATGCGATGGCGGACAAATTCGGACGTGGGCTGCGCTCCGACAAGTATAGCTACAGCTATGATATCGATTTCGAGATCGAATCTTATCTGCGCTATCAGGGCGACAAATTTGCCGCTTATTTTGACGCTAATACCTATTTGCTCATGACCAAAGCGTTAGACTACTTTGATCCCGCCCGCGAATACGATGATGACCTGAATAAAGCTTTCGCCGTTGCGCGTGCAAATTTTTTAGTTGTATCATTTACCACCGACTGGCGTTTTGCACCAGAGCGTTCGCGCACCATCGTCAAATCACTGCTTCATAACCGACTTAAAGTTAGCTACGCTGAGATTACCTCGACGCATGGACATGATTCTTTTCTGATGCAGCATACGCATTACCATAATGTGATGCGCGCTTACTTCGACAATATTGCCAGCGAGTTTACTGCATGAGCACGCACGATCACTCCACACTCGCCGCAACCCGTCCTGATTTTGCTGCAATCGCGGCATGGATTCCGCTGGGCGCTTCAGTGCTGGACTTGGGTTGCGGTGACGGCAGCCTGCTGCGCTATTTACAGGGTACAAGCAAGGTGCAGGGCTACGGAGTGGAAATAAGCGACGATAATATCGTGGCATGTATTCGGAATCAGGTGAATGTCATTCAAGGCGACTTGGAATCAGGACTTTCCGGCTTTGAAAGCAATGCTTTTGATTATGTCATCCTGTCGCAGACGCTACAGGCCACCCGTCACACGGAACCTCTGATGCAGGAAATGTTGCGCGTGGGGCGCGAGGGTATCGTCAGCTTTCCCAATTTCGGCTACTGGCGGAACCGTATGGACATATTGCAAGGCAATATGCCAGTGTCTGAAGTTTTGCCCTATCAGTGGTACGACACACCCAATGTTCATCTGTGTACGCTGCATGACTTTGAAACGTTCTGCCACGATAACAAAATGACCATTCTCGACCGACGCGTCATGACAGGCGATAGCGAGATAAAACTATTGCCAAATCTATTAGGCAGCACAGCGGTATATCGCTTCAAGCGTGCTGTTTAATCCATGAGTGTGATGGCGCAGCTGTTCACGCGGCGCATGTTGATTTGTGTATTTACCGGTTTCAGCTCTGGCCTGCCGCTGTACTTGTTGTTCAATTTGGTGCCCGCCTGGCTGCGTAGCGAGCAAGTTGATCTTAAAACCATCGGCCTATTCGCGCTGATCCAGTTTCCCTATACCTGGAAATTCCTGTGGTCTCCCCTGCTGGATCGCTATGTCCTGCCTTTGCTTGGGCGACGGCGCGGCTGGATGCTACTCACCCAAATCGGTCTGTTAGCTGTAATTGCCTCGATGGGTGCGTTTTCGCCGCAAAGCGATTTACGGACTATTGCCTACATTGCAACGTTATTGGCATTGCTGAGCGCTACTCAGGATATCGTGCTGGATGCCTATCGACGCGAATTACTAGAAGAAAGCGAACTGGGATTAGGCAATGCAGTGCATGTCAATGCCTATCGCATTGCAGGCTTGGTGCCGGGTTCGTTGTCACTGATCTTGGCAGATTTTATGCCGTGGAGCGTCGTGTTTATAATTACAGCGTTGTTCATGTTGCCCGGCATGGCGATGACGCTCATGGTGAAAGAGCCGCTGAATATTAACCCGCCGAAATCCCTGCGTGATGCGGTTGTCGAACCGTTCCACGAATTCATCACTCGGCATGGTTGGAATAGCGCGCTGCTCATCCTCACCTTCCTATTCTTTTATAAACTCGGGGACAGCATGTGCACCGCGCTGGCCACCCCGTTCTATATGGATATGGGATTCTCTAAAACACAGATCGGCCTGATCGCCAAGAATGCGGGACTATGGCCCGCTGTAATTGGCGGCTTGCTTGGCGGACTATGGATGGTAAAGATCGGCATCAACCGCGCTTTATGGTTGTTTGGTGTCGTTCAAGTGGTATCAATCTTTGGTTTCTTCTGGCTGGCATCTGTAGGGTACCATGCCGAAATTACCACCGTGGAACTCACCCAGCTCGCCATAGTGATTGGCATAGAAGCCTTGGGCGTGGGACTGGGTACAGCCGCGTTCGTCGCCTTCATTGCGCGCACCACCCACCCCGCCTACACCGCCACGCAATTTGCGCTATTCACCAGCCTCGCGGCGATGCCACGCACCTTCGCCAACGCAGCGACTGGCTGGTTGGTGGAAGCAATCGGCTGGACAGGATTCTTTTTGCTGTGCGCGTTACTGGCACTGCCAGGAATGGTATTGCTATTAAAAGTAGCACCATGGAATGGCTCGAATTCATTGCCCCATCAATGACGTTAGCAAAAAAAGATTTGTATCTTATTAAATATTGCACGGCCTATCCAGCAGCATCAAGTTCCGAATTCACTCCATCATATTTCCGTTCTGCTCCTTGTAGCGATACTTTGTTACCAGACAAAGTGGTACTCAATTTAAAACACCGTATGTCTGCCATATATTCATTCATGTGACACGTTGTCGCAGCTAAAACTGACTGGCGACCGATGGCTGATTCGGGCGCGTATCGCTCGTTGGCACGGCTTTCCGGCCCGTATTGCCCGAATGATTCTTTTCAGGCTACAATTGCGAACAATTTTTATTTACATTTGAGAGGGTGCCAGCCACCTGATCAGGAAGGAATGTTCATGTGGGCCGCTGAGCTTGTCCTGCAGCAAGAAGTGCATGCGCTCTATAGCAACCACCACGGTTGGCTATATAGATGGCTGCGCAAAAAGCTGGGCTGCTCCCATCGTGCTGCCGATCTGGCACATGATACTTTTGTGCGGTTACTTGCCCGCGAAGAGCCCGTGGCCATCCAGGAACCGCGCGCCTTTCTCACCACCGTGGCTCAGCGTGTGCTGGCCAACCACTGGCGACGAGAGCAAATCGAACGAGCCTATCTCGATGTGCTGGCATGGATGCCCGAAGCCGTGGTGCCGTCGCCCGAAGAACGGGCCATCCTGCTCAAAACACTCCTCGAGATTGACCGCCTTCTTGACGGATTGCCGACATTGGCCAAGCGCGCATTCTTGCATGCCCAGCTCGACGGCATGACGCATGCCGAGATCGCAGCCGAACTCGGCATCTCCATCAGCACCATCAAGCGCCATCTGATACGTGCGGGCACCCAATGCTATTTCGCATTGACGGCAGACTGAGGAAATACGCTAATGAGTCTGGATGCTAGCCTTGGGGCAAATCCCGATGCAAACAACGCCCCATCTTCACCAAGTACCTCCCGCAACGATAGCAATGACCTTGGCCGCCCCAGCGACATCCCGCCATACATAGCCCGACGTGCGGTGGAATGGTTAGTAGAACTGCAATCCGGTTACGCCGACACCACTAGCCGACAGGCTCTGCAACACTGGCTAGGCCAGCATCCAGACCACGAACGTGCCTGGCGACACATCGAGGCCGTCAATGGCCAGCTACGCAGCGTGGCCTCTCCCTTGGTTTCGGCCATCGCACACGCTACGCTGGCGCCCCGCCGTTCAGTCAAACGCCGTAAGGTGATCAAGACCTTGGCCGTCCTGTTGTTCACGGGCGGTACAACCTGGATGACTAAAGACAGCACACCTTGGCGCGAATGGACAGCGGACGAACACACTGGCGTGGGTGAACGGCGCACCGTCACGTTAGCCGACGGCACCACCGTGACCCTGAACACAGCTAGCGCCATTAGCATACGCTTCAGCGCCACCGAACGCCGTGTGTTGCTGGTCAGCGGTGAAATTTTAGTGAGCACCGGCAAAGACACAGGTCACAACGGCAGCAGCAACGGGAGTGGCAATGGCCTGTCGCGCCCCTTTCTGATTGAAACCGCGCAGGGTGAACTTCAGCCACTGGGCACACGCTTCGTCGTGCGCCAACAGGCAGATGCTAGCCGGGTGGACATTTTCGAAGGCGCTGTCGACATCCGCCCGCACGATGGCGCCGGGGCAACCCGCATCCTGCGCGCTGGCGAACAAACCCGCTTCACTCGCAACGCCATCAATGAACCCACCGCGATCAATGACACCGATGCCGCGTGGATCGACGGCATGCTAGTCGCAAGTGGCATGCGCCTGGCCGATTTTCTCGCCGAACTCAGCCGCCACCGTCCCGGCCGCCTGAGCTGTGATCCAGCCATCGCCGAATTGCGCATTTCTGGCAGCTATCCACTGGCCAACACCGATCGCATCCTCGATACCCTGCCCACCACGCTACCGGTAGAGATTCACTTTCTCACGCGCTACTGGGTCACCGTGCGGCCGGCTCATACATAGCTTTGTACTGCCGCATCAAACCTGTAGCCGAAAAAAATTCGGCTACGGTGGTCTATTTTTGATTCTCGCGGGACATAGGTGTTAAGCGCATTACATCTCCAACCAGCCACAGAGGAATCAAACATGAAGCAACACAACAGAGCCGACATCGGCGGCGGCATCGACACCCGTAACAGCGGCAAGGTGCCCAGTCTTCAACGCTTCACCCGTAGCCTACTGGCATGCGCCTTTACGACGACTGCTTTTACGGCGGTATCCATCTGGGCAACATCGGTGCATGCGGCCGACACAGCGACCATTGCAACTACGCACACTGCCTACAACATTCCCGCTGGTCCACTTGAAGGCGCACTCAACCGTTACGGTCGCGAGGCGGGCATCCTGTTGTCCTACCCCACCGAGCTCACGGCTGGACGGCACAGCCAAGGCCTGACCGGTACCCACAGCGTGCAGGAAGCCCTACCGCTGCTGCTTGCCGACACCGGCTTGACGGCGGTAGCTCAGCCAGGAGGCGGCTGGACGCTAGTGAGGCAGGATGAACCTAGCAAAACCCTGGAGGAAGTAACGGTTAGCGCAGACTGGCTTGGTTCTCCCACACCGAAAGCGGCGAAAAAACACCCTGGAGCACGGACGGTCATTACCAATCAAGAGCTGACCGAATCCGGTGCGCGCACTGTGGAAGACGTATTGCGCGCTGTGCCCGGTGTGCGGGTTTTGGACGAAAGCGGTACAGGTATTCTGCCTAATATCGGTGTGCGCGGACTCAATCCGTTGCGTAGCGAACAAGTTTTAGTGTTGGTTGATGGCATCCCAATTACTCTCGCACCTTACGGACAAACCGGTCTGTCATTGTTTCCGCTAACGATGAATTCGATCGAAACTATTGACGTAGCAAGGGGTGGGGTCGCTGTGCATTATGGTCCGAATAACGTCGGTGGCGTGATTAATTTCGTGACTAAGCGAATTCCACAAAAAACATCCCTGACCGTCAAGGAAACGTTGTCTGTCTTTTCCGGTGGAAATTTACTGGCAGATACGTATTTTCGTGCTGGTGGCTTCGTTAACGACAAGCTCGGCCTCCAACTACAAGCAAACGTAATCGATGGTAATACCGCGCGTGAACATTCCAAGACGGAAGTGAACAACCTAATGTTGGACAGTCATTGGCTGGTTACCGACAAGTCCGAGGTAAAAGCGGGTATTCAATATTACAAAACCCAAAATCAACTGCCGGGCGCACTAACACCGAAATCCTATGAGCAGAACCGCAACCAGTCTACCCGACCATTAGACCATTTTAACGGTGATACCTTGCGCGGAAATTTGACGTATAACTATTTCTTCGATAATGGCGCAGAATTTAGTTGGATCAACTTCGGGCATAAAAGTAACCGCGAATTTATATTTGGTAATTCCACCAACGCAGACATCGCGTCAACACAGAAACAATCGGCGCCTCGAAATTTTTTAGTGTACGGCAGCGAACCACGACTCACATTTAATATTGACGGTGGGATTAAGCAGAAAATTTCTGTTGGCGCACGCTATATGCGTGAGGAAGTTGACTATCTCGTTGATGCACGCACCCTGGCGACAGGCGCTTACACTGTTTCTCGCAACTGGCGTTTCGAGAACGATGCCTATGCCATTTACATGAGTGATACTTTCACGCTGTTAGACAACAAGTTGAAAATCACTCCGGGTATTCGCCGTGAGCAAATAGACCTCTACTACCGCAACAATCTTACCGGCGCTCAAACTCGTAATCCGACCACGGATTGGTTGCCGGGCTTAGACATTGGATACCAAGCAAATAATGAGGTATTTGTGTTTGCAAATACTCACAAGTCGATGCGTCCTGTTCAGTTCACGCAGATTACGTTTGCCGCTGATCTGGCGTCCGAAAAAGCACAAAATTACGAAGCCGGAATCCGCTGGGCACCCACCAAAAATATCGATACCACTTTTACAGTCTTTCGTTTTGATTTTGACAATAAGCTCGAATTCGTGAATCAAATGGTGGGTTTCCGAAACCTCGGAAAAGCCCGCCATCAGGGGGTGGAAACTGAGTTTACATGGCGGCCGGAGCAAATCCTCGGTCTCGAACTTAAAACTGGCTATACCTATGTCGATACTAAACAGCTTTCTGGTGCATTTCTTGGCAAGGAATTGCCTTTGGCAGCACACCATCAATTTAATCAACGTATTAATTACCACAGCGGAAACTGGAATTGGAATCTCACTGGCCTTTACCAAAGCGAATCATTTAGCGACGGAGCCAATACAGTAACCGAAAACGCTACCGGATCAGTCGGCAAAATCCCATCGTATTCGGTATGGAACGCACAAGTCACACACAATTTACGCTGGAATAGCAAAAAAATTAAAGCGGGACTGGCGATCAACAATCTATTCAATAATGATTATTACTTCCGCGGCGTCGATTACAGCCAAGGCCGATTGCCAGCGCCCGGACGGACAGCTTTGGTGACACTTCAAATTGATATTTAAGAAGGATCGTCATGAAAGAACTGATTATTTTAGCCCACGTAATAACCGATTCTGTAAATGCTGGCTTTATTCCCGCCGCACAGCGCCTTGGCTTATCTATCATATTATTGACTGACCATACTGAAGCTCACAGGCAATATTTTAATCAAACGGGGCTTTCTGCTTACCCTAATGAAATTATCGCCTGTGATGTATTCAACCCGCTCGCAGTAATCGAAACGATCACTTGCCGTGCGGAGATGCCAGTGGCAATTTTTTCCAACAGTGATCACTTGCAAACCAGTACAGCCATCGTTGCCGACTATTTTGGTTTGCCACGCAAAAACTGGCATGTCACATATCGCGCCAAAAATAAGGCGGCAATGCGCGCCGACTTAAAAACCCGCGGTCTCGATATGCTCTGGTTTGCGGTTGTCTGCGATAAAACGGCGCTTGCTCAAGTTTTGGACAATGTTCCATTTCCATGCATCGTCAAGCCTCGCGAAGGTGTTGCCAGCCAACAAGTCAGCCTGAGTTATGGCCGTGCCGAACTCGAGGCACACTGTGCTGCTGCTTGGAGCACTCAACCAGAACAACCTTTGCTTCTCGAAGAATATATCGAAGGTCCGCTCTATACACTGGAAACTCTTGGCGACGATCAGAAAGTCTGCGTACTCGGTGGATTTAAAGTGAAATTGTCGCCGCCACCACATTTTGTCGAGCTAGAGGCAAGCTGGGGAACGGGACTAACAAACGCGCAAGAAACCCAAGTGGTCGACATTATTCGCTGCTTTGGTGTTGGTTTTGGCGCATGCCACACAGAATTTGTTATGACCGATAAAGGTCCCCGTCTGATAGAAATAAACTATCGGAATATTGGCGATTATCGCGAATTTTTAATGCAAGACACGCTCGATATTCCGTTATTTGAAATCGTTTTACGTCTCTATATGGGCGAACCTCTTCCACATTTAAATATCGCTCCCGATGCGGGATTAATTCGTTACTTCACCGCCCACTCTGCGGGTCGGCTTGCCAACGCGCCGGAAGCGTTTGTCCGGTATGCGGAAGACATTCAGGTCACTTATAAGCCACTACGTATGATCGGCGATATTATCCATCTGACCAACTCTAACAAGGACTATGTTGGAGTCCTGCGCGGAGCGGGTTCCGATGCCCGATGTTTAGGTCTGGAGATGGATCGAATCACTAATGGGTTAGCGTGGAAGATCGACGCATGAAAACGATTGCTAACGAAATTATTGACAATATCCGCCTAGAACACACTGATGCCGAACATGCCGCATATATTTGCCATCGAGTGATTGATACCTTGTTGCGCGAAGACGTACGCGAATGTGTGAGCCGTTCAGAGCTGATACCTAACGCCGCATTGCCTGCGGAGTTAGATAAGTATGCAAAGGCTAACCTTGTTTGGCTCAAGGTAACCCATTTCGACGATGACGGCTGCCTGTGGATTCCAGTCGTCAACTCCACTTTCATGCAAGATTGGCGCGGAGCCGGATTCCCGCTGCTATGGCAGGAAGATGGAAAGGTTAGGAAGCTGCACGCGATAGAGGACATTATCACTTGTTTCACCCGTGGCCTTAATCCAGCCGCAGTACTTCCGTTTAACGTATTTGCGGCGGAATGCCAGGTTGCCGCTGAACATCGCCAAGTCAGCGAAACCGAACGCGAACGCTGGTTTACCGAGTTACGTGCGCTGCATGGCATAGAGACTGGCACGCAGCTGCCCAATTGGCATGCCTGCCTGCTGCACTATGATCGGCTCGGTGCGTTTCTCGATCATCCGTTTTATCCTACTGCGCGCGCCAAACTCGGTTTTGATACCAAGGCACTCGCCACTTACGGCCCTGAATTCCAGCGTAATTTCCTGTTGCACTGGCTAGCGGTGCCTCTCGCCCTCTATCACCCGAGCATAGGTAACGAACATAGCCTGCCACTTCTATGGCCTACTTTCGAAGCCGTTGGCCTGCCTGCCGCGATGGTGAATACGCACGCCTTGATTCCGATACATCCGTTCGTATGGGAACATGAACTTGCCCATTTTCTTGGTGAGGCTGGATTGCACGATGTAATTCGCGCTCCTCGTGCTTATCTCAGGGTCGTGCCGACGCTTTCGGTCCGTACCGTTGTGATGCTCGATACACCGGAATGGCATTTGAAGTTGCCGCTGACAATCCGCACGCTTGGTGCGAAAAATATTCGCACCATTAAGCCGAGTACGATCCAGGACGGCCACAGCATCCAAACCTTGCTTACTGATATTGCCGCGTGTGAACCGTCAATTGCCAACCGTCTGCTGCTGACACGCGAAGATTGTGGTGGACATGTTGATAACAGGGTGTTCCTCGGCTATATCCTGCGCCGTTATCCGGTCGACGCCCTGCAAGAAAGTACGCTGATCCCAGTGGCAGCGCTATTGGCCCAAACGTCGACGGGAAACACAGTTGCCGAGGAAGCGGCGGCGCAATTTTACGACGGCGACCTTGAAGCTTTTTTTAATGATTATCTCGATCTGACGTTGCGTTTACATTTGCTGTTGTGGCTGCGTTATGGCATAGCCCTTGAATCAAATCAGCAAAATTCCGTTGTCGTATTAAGCCAAGAAGAACCGCGGCTGCGCCTGCTGCTGAAAGATAACGACTCGGCGCGTATCCATCTCGACTATCTAGCTCGGCGTTGGCCGAATTTGGCGGCCCATGTTGCCGAATTACAGGATCGACGCATTGTTGTTGCAAACGAGTTGCCGTTGGCACAAATGTTCACGACGATTACCTTGCAACTCAATATTGCCGTATTGGTTGAGCGCTTCGCGGTTATTCTCGGTTTGCCTGCAACCACCCTGTATTTCCGCGTTAGGCTACGAATCGAAACCGTTTTGTCGGAATTAGCGGCAGAAGGCGAAAATATAACGCTGGCAAATCAACTACTACTCGAAGATGATCGGCTTTATATCAAATACCTGCTGATCGCCGCCACCCTGGCTGAAAAAACTGAAACGGGTGCTACAGATGTCAACAAGTTCTATGGTCGTAGCGCACCTAATTTTTTGAGGTCGACATGAAAAATGAGCGGCGTAACATCGTCGCCACCATCATGGTTTGCCATTTTATAGCGGCTTTCGCAGCGCTTGGCATGCCGCCGTTTTTTGCGCTGATACTCAATAAATCATTGCACAGCGAAGCCACCTATCTGGCTGGATGGTTATATGTCATGCCAACTTTTTTTACTGCGATAAGCAGCCCGTGGTGGGGTAAGTTGGCGGATAAATATGGCAAGAAGCCCTTATTGTTGCGCGCTCAACTAGGATTGGCGGGAAGTTTTCTGCTTGCCGGGTATGCCCAAAATATCTGGGTATTCTTCATTGCTTTATCACTGCAAGGTCTACTCGGCGGAACCTTCGCCGCATCCAACGCTTATTTGGCTACCGCAGTAAGCGGTACGGATCTAACCCGCAGTCTGACGTTGATGCAATGGTCGGCACGGGCGGCGCTGGTAATCGCACCGGCGGGATTGGGCCTACTAATGACTATCGAGTCTCCTCTTGAGTTATATCGCTACCTGGCGCTGTTACCGCTAATCGCTGCGCTGTTTATTGGATGGTTACCTGTTTACCAAGTACAAACGGCGACTAAAGCGCCAATGCAAGCCACCGGTAAAGTGAAAGAGGCCACGTCTCAGCAAGTCTACGCCTTGCAGTTTGCGTTCATATTTGCCACCGTAATTACGTTTCCTTATTTTATTCCCTTTGTTCAAGCTGATTCCGGCTCAGTTTCGCCGGCTGTAGCCGGGCTGTTGTTTGGGCTCCCGCATTTGATCTATCTATTGTGCGCAGTACCATTGGGTCGTTATTTGGGGCAGCGCGGCTTGGTGTCCATGCTATCGATATCATACCTGTTGCTAGCTGCATCATTATTCGGTCAGGCGCTGTTTCCGTCGCTACCCGCCGTGATTACCTGGCGCATCATAATGGGATTCAGCATGACCATCGGCTTCATAGGATTGCATGCGTTGATCGCGGGCATCGTAACCAGTGGCAATGCGGGGCGCACCTTCGGCTGGTTCGAAAGCAGTTCCAAATGGGGCGCCGTTATCGCCGGTTTGATTGCCGGTGCTGTGGTTCAAATGCTCGATTTACGCGCCCCTTTTTTTATTGGCGCGTTCACTCTATTCATCGCTGGCTTATATCTGGCTGGCTTAGCCGCATATCGTTTACACCTAAACAATTCTTAGCCATTACTAATTAGGAGGAACCATGCATACCAATAATTTGGCGGAAGCCATCGACTCCGTACAAATAGCTCAACAGGAAGCCGGCCGACGCTCTATGGAAACATTGCTTAATTGTTATTGCCGTGAGGTGGCGGGTCCGGAAGGGCAGTTAAGCGTGGGGCCTTTATTCGGCCAAAACGATAATCCGGTATCCATACGACTGGCTTTACAGCGTAGCGGCGGCCGCATCATGCACGTTCGGCTGCCGCTTACCGGAGACCGTCTGCTCACGGTAGTCGACGGCGCTTCCCCCACTAATAATTACCGCTACCACTCGCCGTTCTATTGCAAATCCCCGGGAAAACCCTGGGCCTTGCTGGATTGGCAAGTGTTGGCGGGGCTTTTGCTACGCGAGATGTCTTTGAAGAATAAACTGTCTGTGAACGATGAATTGATGCAACAGATTCACGACAGCGTTGCAGTAACCACTGCCATTCTATGCGCCTCCCACCCTAAACGTTTTTCGCAAAAACCTTTACAGGCATTTATTGAATCCGAACAATCGCTGATTTTTGGCCATCCGTTTCACCCCGCTCCGAAAAGCCGCCAAGGTGTTTCTTACGAAGACATGTTGCGTTATTCGCCAGAAACAGGGGCGAACTTCCCTCTGCATTATTTCACAGTACGCCGCGAATATTTATTGCAACAATCGGTGCTTACCGAGTCGTGTGATCGAATTGTCACGGCCCAGGCACCCGCCGGTCTCGCCGCTGACGATGAGTTTGCTTTGATTCCAACCCATCCATGGCAGGCACGCTATCTGCTCGGCCATGCAAGCGTTGCGGCAGCAATCCGAACCGGACGTATCTGCGACCTGGGGCAACAAGGGCCAAATTATTATCCCACTTCGTCAATCCGCACCTTGTTCCATCCCGACAATCCGTATTTCTATAAATGTTCGTTGAACATCCGAATAACCAACTGCGTACGCAAAAATGCGGTTTACGAACTTGAGGGCGCACTGCAAGTGACCAGGATCATGCGCGCATTAATACCTAGTTTGGAGCTGCAATTCCCGGGTATCCGAGTGCTGGAAGAGCCAGCGTTCATTTCGGTGGATCTAAAGCAGGAAGATCAGTTTGCCAAGGAGGTGACCGAAGGCTTCGGCATGATCCTGCGGCAAAATTTCGCCGATGTGCTGCTTACCGGTGTAACGCCTATTTTGGCCGGCGCGTTATTCGGCAACCACGTCTATGGAGAAGCTCGCATTCGCGAGTTGCTTGCTGACATGGAGCAGCGTAGGAAAATACCTTTCGAGGCGGCGGCCGAACAATGGTTTTCGCGTTACGTCGCCGAAATCATGTATCCGGTACTGCATTGCTATTTCGCTCACGGTGTCATATTCGAACCGCACTTACAAAACGTGCTGATCGGCGTGGCCGGAGGGGAACCGCAACAGATTTTCTTGCGCGATTTCGAGGGGGTCAAGCTGGTGAAAGAGCGCTATTGCGCAAATCAACTGGAAGCCATAAGCCCGCGCGCCCGCGAGTCCCTTTGGTATAGCAATGATCAGGGATGGAAACGAGTTGCCTATTGCCTGTTCGTCAACAATTTCTGCGAGGCGATCAGCCAGATCAGTGCAGGTAAACCGGCATTACAAAATCGCTTATGGGCGATGGTACGGCACCATCTGCATGTTTATCAAAGTCGCTATGGGGACGACGTTTCGGCACGGTGCATTAATGCCTTGTTTAATGGTGAGCCTCTTCCAGGAAAAGCAAATCTGACCAACCGTTTCTTCAAGCGGCCGGATCGCGCTTCAGGGTATTTACCGGTTAATAATCCGCTGGGTTCGCTGGGAAAGGATAGCGTATGGAGTTAAGGTTAGCCGAAGTATTTGAAAGTATTTGCGCTGTACAGGCCGATACCGACGAGCCATTGTGTGCCTATGTATATGACTTGGCGGCCTTGCGGCGGCATGCGGCAAATTTGGTCAGAACTTTACCTGAAGGCTATGAATTGTTTTACGCGATAAAAGCCAATTCTGATCTACCAATTCTGCAGACACTGGCGCCGATCATGGATGGTTTCGAGGTGTCCTCGGGCGGTGAGCTAGCTTGGGTGCGCGAACACTTTACAGATGTGCCAGTGATTTTTAGCGGCCCGGGCAAATTGGATCAGGAACTTGGTGAGGCGATAGATCAAAATGTCGATTGTTTGCATGTCGAAAGTTTTAACGAATTGCGGCGGTTAGCCGGGATTGCCATCCAGACGGGTAAAGCGGTAGCGGTATTGTTACGTATCAACATGGTAGTCGACAACTTGGCAGAAACCAGCTTGATGATGGGTGGAAAACCAACTCCATTTGGAATTTCTATTCAGCAATTGCCAGAATGCATGCGATGGTTACGGGCTCATCCTGAAATTCGGCTGCATGGCTTTCATTTTCACTTGTTGTCACATCAGCTCGATGCCCAAGCCCATCTGCAACTAGTGGCGTCATACCTGAAACAAGTACGGCGATGGTGCGATGTGTACGAGCTGGAAATCGATCATATCAATGTAGGCGGCGGTATTGGTATCAATTACCGGCAACCTCAACAGCAATTCGACTGGACAGTTTTTAGTGCCGGGTTGCCAGCGTTGTTAAAAAATAGCGGCTTGCCTGGGATCCGTGTACGTTTTGAGTTAGGGCGTTATATCACCGCCGCCTGCGGCTACTATGTGATGCAAATTATCGATATCAAGCGGAGCTACGGCAAGGGCTTTATAGTCGGCAGAGGCGGCTCACATCACTTTCGCACCCCTTATGCGCAAGGTCACAGTCATCCGTTTCATGTGATACCAATCAATGAATGGCAATACCCATTTCCGCGCCCTGGGATTTCCAACGAGAAAGTAAATATAGTGGGGCAATTATGCACGCCGAAAGACTTACTGGCATTTGACGTGTCGGTCAAATCGGCGCGTTGTGGCGACTTGCTGGTATTTCCTTATGCGGGTGCCTATGCCTGGCATATATCCCATCATGATTTTTTGCGCCATCCCCATCCGCAGCAATGGTATTTGCCGATAGAGGAACAACCACATGTTGCAAACCAATCAACTTAAGCAGGCGCTCGTTAATGGCAAAACTGTTTTCGGATTACTCAATTCGATTCCGTCGCCGTTGGTAGTCGAAATGATCGGCTATGCGGGCTATGATTTCGTGATTTTGGACATGGAACATGTTTGCGTGAATCCAGAAACACTTGAAAACATGGTGCGGGCCGCTGAATGCGCCGACATGACACCCTTGGTCAGAGTGCCCAATGCCGCGCCGGAAAGCATCTTGCGCGCATTGGATTGCGGCGCTCAAGGGATCGTCGTACCGCATGTGCGCAATCGCTTCGATGCCGAACAAGCAGTCGCCGCCAGCCGATATTACCCACTGGGAAGCCGTGGCATCAGTGGGGGACGCACCACCGGTTTCGGCACTCTTGATCTACCGACTTATTTTGAGCGAGCCAATGCTGAAATCATGGTGGTAGCGATGATCGAGGATAAAGAAGGCATTGATAATCTGGATGCCATTCTATCTGTCGCCGGTATTGACATGGTGCTTGAAGGGGCGATCGACTTATCGCAATCTTACGGTCTGCCAGGGCAAGCGCAACATCCGAGCGTGGAAGCTGCAATCGATAAAATTGCTATCGCCTGCTTCGAGCGCAATGTCAAATTCTGCGCGATTCCGCGTGCCGCAAATCAACTAAATGCCTGGAAGAAGCGCGGTGTGCTGGCCTATTTGCTGGGAGACGACCGGGGAGTAAGCTTTCGGGCGCTCAAAGCTCACTTGGTAGGATTTAAGTAACCTGTTAGAAAGAAGCTGACAATGCCGCACTTCGCTGACGTTTTTATATTCCCCAAACTAATACTCAGACTTAGAGACAAAGCCGAAGAAACCAAAGAACTCCCTGTAGTGTCTGTAACAGCCGAACGCATGGGAAACTTCAAGTCCGATCTTGTTCAGGTTGGTGCATTCCTTTAGTTAAGTGGTTGGACTTACGTCAAACATCGCCATTCATAGCATCCCTGGTCGAAAGTCGGGACAGAGGACTTAGTCCTTTGGACCGTATTGATTACGTAAATCAATCCATTTGATTGAAGATGTTTATCGTGCAGGCAGCCCAAAACAAAACTGCCGGAGATATCAATAGTGACTGCTAGAAAAACTGTTTTCCAATTACATCTGTATACCGGTTTGACTATCGGATTGCTGCTGATATTAAGCGGGCTGACCGGTAGCATGTTGGTATTTCGCGAAGAGATCGAGGCGCTGGTATATCCAGAATTGATGAACACGGTACCGCGTGACGAGCGTGTTTCTTTACAAGCGGTACTGGAAACAGTGCAGCACGCCCATCCGGAAGACAAACCGTTTTTCATCCGTATACCGCGCACTCCAGAGCAAACCTATTTAGTTAAGATGAACAATGCGCATGATTTGTTCGTTTATGTTGATCCTTATAGCGGCATGATTTTGGGTGAGCACCGACAGGAAGATACATTTACCGGATGGATTGCGCTTCTGCACACCGAACTTTTAAGTGGCGAGCGTGGCGAAATTATCCTTGGTATAAGTGCCTTGCTGCTGATCGGCATGAGCATAACTGGCCTCATTTTATGGTGGCCGCGAAACGGAAAGTTTTCCTCGGGGTTTAAAATCCAGTGGGCCACACAATGGAAAAGGATTAATTTTGATATACATCGTGCCTCGGGTATTTATACCGTCCTTTTTATTCTGCTGACTGCTTTTACAGGCACATCTTTAGTATTTAATAAAACGGTTATCAACTTGATCAATACCATCACTCAAAGCCCACCGCGGGCTGCCCCACCGCTTTCCGATCCTCGTCAAGCATGGATGCCGAGGCCTGCACTCGACATGATGTTGCATCAAGCCGACTCCATACTGCCCGCCTCCACCACCTGGATTAATTTGCCCCAGAAACCGACGGCACCCTTAGTAGTGCGAAAAAAACTAACCCAAGAATTTCATCCAAATGGTAGAAACTTCGTCTATTTCGATCAATATTCAGGAAAGGTATTACAGGTGGAAAACGCGTTGACGGCCTCTCTTGGCACGCGCATTTTTAATACACTTTACCCGATACATATCGGTGTAATAGGCGGGACGCCTACCCGTCTTTTACAAGTGATCATCGGTTTGTCGCCGCTCATTCTATTTACCACCGGCTATGTCATGTGGTGGAACAGAAGGAAGGCGAAACAATATCACTCCCGCCTAATAAAATAAGGCGTAAGTTTGATATGCGGACGGGCTTCCTTTCTTTACCAATGCTAAAAATCAACTGCTTGATTCGTCCGCTCATAACCAATTTATTTAAGAAGTGGTGAGCAGTGGTCACGGCTGAATGGCTCGCTCAACTCAATGTATTGATTGGCCAACCTTCTGTTCCCGATTACCCCAGTGTGATTAATCTACCTCGCTAAGCACCAACTATGTATGATCGGATAAAGAGCAATGATGTTTGTCTAGCTCAATCTGAATAGTGACGTGTCCAATGGAAAAGTTGTCGTGCAACTCTTCCGCAACACGGCACAGAAACTCATTCCCCGGATGTCCATCTCGCACGACCAGATGAGCAGTCAGCGCAATTTCTGAGGTGCTCATCGCCCACACATGAAGATCATGTACTTCGATGACGTTGTGCTGCGCTGCCAGATAATTTTTCACCTTGTCTAATTGGATTGATACCGGCACACCGTCCAAAGAAAGATGTAACGACTGGCGCAGCAAATCCCATGTACTCCACAATATCACTACAGCAATAACCATGCTGATGGCGGGGTCGAGCCAAACCCAACCAGTCCAGATAAACATCGCGCCTGCGATGACCACACCGAGTGAAACCAGCGCATCTGCCGCCATATGAAGAAAAGCGCCACGCAGGTTGAGATCTGTTTTGTTGCCGGACATGAATAGCCAAGCAGTGATGCCGTTGATCACTACTCCAATAGCAGCAACCACCATGACGATGCCACCCTGAATCGGCACCGGATGACTGAATCTACCGACGGCTTCCCACACAATACCGCCTATCGCAATCAGCAAGATCATCGCATTGAACAATGCGGCAAGAATCGTGGCACGCCCCAAACCGTAAGTGTGTTTCTGATTGGGCCGCAGCCGTGCCAGATATAAACCGCCATATGCCACAAGTAAGCCAAGCACATCGCTCAGGTTGTGTCCGGCATCGGAAAGTAGCGCAAGCGAGTCGGCTTGCCAGCCGTAAATCGTTTCAACGACGACGAACATCACATTCAGTGCAATGCCGATGGCAAATGCCCGATCGTACTTTACAGCGTGGCTGTGCGAGTGATGATGGGCTGTCATGATATTCCTTTAGGAGCAGCGGTGACATGAACACTAGCAGCAAAATCTCCTGTAAACAATGGTCTGACGCTATCCCCTACCATAAACACAGTAGCTATATGTTGCGATCCAACTGTCGCACCACCCTTACTAAGCGATCGATTTCTTCGTAGGTGTGACGGATTCAACTTACCTTAAACACTTCTTTGGGTGATGCAAAGATGTTGCACGACATATCGGTGCGATATACTGCCAAACGCGATAGCTATCAGAGCTAAATCCGCAAAATAACTTAGCCCACTAAAACACTTCAAATATGACCGCTCTGCAAAAGCTGCTGGAAACTTTTCGACAAGCATCTGTCACAGAGCGTGAAAAAGACACCTACTTTGAAGAGCTGATCCTGTGTTACCTGCGCAACGAAGCCACCTACCGCGACCTATACAGCGACGTTTGGACATATAGTGATTGGGCAAAACTGCAAGGCTTGGATAGACGCGACACCGGCATTGACCTTGTCGCCAAGACCGGCGGCACAGGCGAATACCACGCTATCCAGTGCAAACTTTATGCTGAAGACTACTGCCTGCAAAAAGGCGACATTGACAGCTTCTTTACCGCCTCAGGCAAAAAGCCATTCACACACCGCATCATTATCGCCACCACAAACAAATGGAGCGAGCCCGCCGAGGATGCGCTACAAAATCAGCAGCAGCCTGTCAGCAAGATAGACCTGCACGACCTGGAAAACAGCCAGATTGACTGGAGCCACTACCACGCGAAATCCAAGCCGACCCTAAAAACCAAAAAGCAACTGCGTGACCACCAGCGCTATGCTCGCGACACTGTGAAGCATGGTCTATCAACGGCAGACCGGGGCAAGCTCATTATGGCTTGCGGCACGGGCAAAACCTTTACTGCCCTGAAGATTGCCAAAGCGTTGGCAGGTGCGGGCAAGCGCGTGTTGTTCCTGGTTCCCCGTCTTAACCTGCTATCGCAAACGCTGACCGAATGGACGCAGGAAAGCGCAACCCCGCTGCATATGCCGACTACCGCGTGGAAAAGATGAAGTACGGCAAGAAGGGCAAGGATAAAGACCTCGCCACGTTGCGCTTCAACGATAAAATCACCCTGACCGGCATTCCGCTCGAAGCCTACGACTACATCGTGAACGGTAAGCCCGCGATGGACTGGGTGGTGGAGCGCCAATGCGTGAAGACCGACAAAGACAGCGGTATCGTCAACGGCGCGAACGACTGGGCAGTGGAAACCATGGGCGACCCGCGCTATCCGCTGGAACTGTTCATGCGCGTGGTAACAGTGAGCCTGGCGACGATGAAGATTGTGAACAGCCTGCCAGCGCTTGATATTTATGGGGCGGATGCCGGAAGCGGCACCTGATTTAATGGGGGATGCATGACTGTCCAGATTGTTGAAATTCTCGACCGCTCGATTCAGGGCGTCACCAGGCCGTTCTATTGCCGCTGCGAAAATGGGCAGGCTTACTTTGTCAAAGGCCGGGGGGCTGGCAGGCAAAGCTTGATTGCAGAGTACGTAGGTGGACGGCTGGCGCGCGCCTTTGGCCTGCCGGTCCCTGATTTTGAAATCGTGGAAATTCCGCCCGAATTGATCCGGTGGTGCAGCCGGGGTGATGCAAACGAACTGGGTACGGGGCTGGCATTCGGCTCCAAGGCATTGCCACATGTGCAGGAGTTTTCCATTTCACATATTACCCAAGTGAATGAGCAAGTTCGCAAGGATGTGGTGCTGTTCGACTGGTGGGTACATAACGCGGATCGTACTTTGAGCGAGAAAGGCGGCAATCCAAATTTGCTGTGGGATCAAAAGAATTCGAGGTTGGCCGTTATTGACCACAATCAGGCATTCGACCCGCACTTTGATTCGCTACAATTTGCGCAGACTCATGTATTCAATGACTGCCTTTTGAATATCATAGGTGATTTAGTGGAGCGCGATGTCTACCGCAATCGTTTGGCGAATGCGATTGTCGAATTCAATTTCGCTTGCGATAATGTCCCTCCAGAGTGGTGGTGGGAAGGTGATGGAGTCCCAGCCAATTTCAACCGTGATGCAGCAAATGAAACTCTCAACCGATTTACCGATGATATTTTTTGGAGGATAGCGTGATGAATAAATACGCCTGTCAGTACGCTATCGTTCGCTTCCTGCCTTATCTGGAAACCGGCGAGTTTGCCAATGTGGGCATCGTGATGTCGTGCCCGGATGCCGGGTTATTCGAGTTCAGATTATTACGGCATATCCGACGCATCACGTCATTTTTCGAGGAATTAGATGCAGGTATCTATCGCCGCGCCGCCAACGACTTCAAGCAAGAACTAAAACGCATCCGTAACTGGCTTGATCCAAAACAAGAGAACCGGATAAATACAGATTTGGCTCGTCATCTGTTTACCGAACTGACGCGCCCACGCGAGGCCATGATGCGCTTTGATGCGGTGCGTGTGGTGCTGGCCGACGATCCGGTACAGAAATTCGATGAGTTGTTCGGTCATTATGTGGAACGCAATTTTGCGACCAAGGCTTATCAGGAACATTTGCTGGAAAAAAATGTGCGCAGGGTTTTGGCGGACGCAAAGCTGGACAAGCAATATCGCCCCGAGACATTGGGGGATGCTGCCACCTATCATACGCGCCTACCCTTTGTGCATCGAGAGAACGGGCGCGCAGTGAAGGCGATTAAGCCCCTGCATCTGGCGCACGAAGACCCCGCGCAAATCTACGATCACGGCTGGGCCTGGTTGGGAAAAGTGGAAAAATTGCGGGCTTTGAAATTATTGCCGGATCGAATTCTGTTCCCGGTGCAGGGGCCAGCCGAAAATGATGGTAGGCGCTTCGAAATATTTCAGGAAATTACTCAGATAATAGCCGCGAATGATGTGATGGTCATACCCGATCAACAAACTCAAAAAATTATCGAGTTTGCTCAAGGTTAAGTTGGGATGAGGTAATCACATGAAAATCGGCATACCTAAAGAAATCAAAGCAAACGAAAGCCGTGTCGCACTGGTTCCATCCGGCGCAGAATCGCTTATTGCGGCCGGGCATTCTGTGCTGATCGAGGCAGGTGCAGGATTGGGTAGTGGCTTCAGGGACGAGCAATATCTTGTGGCAGGGGCACGTATCGTCCCCAATGCCGACACAATATGGGCGGATACCGATCTGATAGTGAAAGTCAAAGAGCCGATTGAGCCCGAGTGGCCGCACATCAAGCCTGGTCAAACGCTGTTCACCTATTTTCATTTTTCCGCTAACGAAAAACTAACCCAAGCGCATCTGGATTCTGGTGCAACTTGCATCGCTTATGAAACGATTGAATTACCTACACGCGAATTGCCACTGCTGACACCCATGTCTGAAGTCGCTGGACGCATGGCCGTAAATGAAGGGGCCAAATATCTCGAAAAACTTTATGGTGGACGGGGCGTTTTGTTAGGGGGTGTCCCCGGTGTGCCACCCGCACATGTTGTCATCCTTGGCGGCGGTGTAGTGGGCATGAATGCCGCCAAAATGGCAGCAGGTCTGGGCGCAAGTGTCACCATCCTTGACATTTCACTGGAGCGACTACGCTACCTGAGCGATGTTATGCCCGCTAACGTACAGTTGATTTTTTCCAATCGACACAATTTGCTGGAACAGATTGCCACCGCCGATCTTGTCATCGGCGGGGTGTTAATCACCGGAGCCGTTGCGCCCAAACTGATACGCTACGATGATCTTAAGACCATGCGCCAAGGCTCGGTGATCGTAGATGTTGCAGTGGATCAAGGCGGTTGCATTGAAACAACCCATCCCACCACGCACGAAAACCCAATCTATTTGGTCGAGGGAGTCATTCACTATGCTGTGGCAAACATGCCTGGCGCCCTACCCCGCACTTCCACGCTGGCGCTAACCAATGCAACTTTGCCTTATGTGCTGCAATTGGCAAATAAAGGCTGGAAACAGGCACTAAAAGATAACACTACGTTGCGCAAAGGACTCAATATCGTGAATGGAAAAATCACTCATCACGCAGTCGCACAGGCATTCGGAATGCTGGCCTACGCACCAGAAACTTTTCTCGATTAACCCCTTGATTAATTCGTGGTACGCAAATCTTCGGCCAGCGATTTTATCGGGCTGGGAGTCGTAACAAGCTGCGCGACAGCCGCACCTTCATGGAACATCCACAATGTGCCCGGCACCATAGCTTGCCAAGGCTCGTTATCAGTCAGCGGCACGGTGGCGATGATAGCCACGCGATCATTAGGTGTGGTCACGCGGCTGAAATCAACTGTCATATCCTCATCCTTGAGATGCGCCACATTGAATGGGCTATGGCGAATAAGGTAGTTTAATTCGGTAGAGCAATGCGCGAAAAGACATTCGCCATTAGACAATAGATAGTTAAAGATGCCCTTGCCAGCAAGCTGATCGGTTAGCTCATGCAATGCGGCAAACAAAACATCACGCGTTGGCGGTGTATCATTAAAACGAATTCTCAGACTTTGCAGCAACCAGCAAAAAATACGTTCACTATCCGTATTTCCCACAGGAACAAAACCACCATATAACTCAGGCTGGAATTGCGGCAAATTACCGTTGTGCGCGAAAACCCAGTATTGGCCCCACAACTCGCGCACAAACGGATGGGTGTTTTCCAACGACACCAAGCCTTGCGTCGCCTTGCGAATATGCGCGATGACGTTTAGGGAATGGATAGGATAGTTACGCACCAGTTCAGCGATAGGCGATTGGGCTGAAGGTTTTGGATCCAAAAATAGCCGCACGCCCTTACCCTCGAAAAAAGCGATGCCCCAGCCATCAGCATGTATGCCCGTTTCGCCGCCCCGTTTCTGAAAGCCAGTAAAGGAAAAACAAATATCAGTGGGAACATTGCAGTTCATGCCTAGCAGCTCGCACATATCTCAATTCCTGACCTAGCAAAGTTGGAAGTGTATTGCATCTCTAAAAATTATGCTTATTCAAAAACATGATAAGCAAAGCTGAATTTATGATTTTTACGATGCTTCTGGCGTCTATACACTGCACGACTTTCTTGGTTAAAGGATATTTTAATGGCGCAATTCAAAGCGCACAGCGTGTTACCGGGATTCAATCTGGCACTTGGTTTCACGCTTTTGTATCTCTCGTTGATCGTACTGATTCCGCTATCTTCGCTGTTCTTCAAAACAGCGACACTAGGCTGGAGTGGTTTTTGGGAGGTAGCTACGGACGAACGGGTTCTGGCATCGTTGCGTGTCACCTTCGTCGCTTCCTTTGCTGCTGCGACACTGAATGCCATTTTTGGTCTGGTGGTCGCATGGGTACTGGTGCGCTATTCGTTCCCTGGCAAACGCCTAGTGGATGCATTGGTGGATTTGCCATTCGCCTTGCCTACCGCCGTAGCGGGCATCACTTTAGCTATGCTGTATGCGCCTAATGGTTGGATCGGCCACTATTTTGCCGAGCATGACATCAAAATAGCGTACACCCCGCTCGGCATAGTGGTGGCGCTCACTTTCATCGGCTTGCCCTTCGTGGTACGAACGGTACAGCCAGTATTGGCTGATGTTGAGGCCGAAGTAGAAGAGGCAGCCGCAAGCTTGGGCGCAAGTCGCTGGGATGTATTTCGTCGCGTTATTTTTCCTTCAATATATCCAGCTTTATTGACGGGTTTCGCATTAGCTTTCGCCCGCTCAATTGGTGAATATGGCTCAATCATTTTCATTGCGGGCAACATGCCGTTCATTTCAGAAATCGCGCCCTTGCTAATCGTCGCCAAACTGGAGCAATACGATTACGCAGGTGCCACGGCAATTGCCTTGATCATGCTGATAATTTCATTCGCCCTGTTATTGGCTATCAATGGCTTGCAGTGGTGGAGCAACCGCCGGGAAATTAGATAATGTCTTTACCTCAACAATTGATCAACAACCGAAAAATCACCACGCATGAATCCAAAGTGGTGACGCTGGTACTCATCACTGTTGCGCTGTCATATTTGGTACTTTTTCTCGGCATACCGTTATTTGCTGTGTTCTACGAAGCGCTGGGCAAAGGCTGGTCTCTTTACTGGGCAGCATTGCAAGACCCTGATGCTTGGTCGGCTATCGAATTAACCTTGATTGCAGCGGCTATTGCGGTACCAGCCAACCTGGTGTTTGGGGTGGCGGCCGCTTGGGCTATTGCCAAATTTGAATTTCGCGGAAAAAGTGTATTGATCACACTGATTGATCTGCCGTTTGCCGTTAGCCCGGTAGTGTCCGGCCTGATCTATGTACTTCTGTTCGGCGCGCAGGGCTGGTTCGGGCCGTGGCTGCAGGAACATGACCTCAAGCTTATTTTTGCTGTGCCGGGCATCGTGTTGGTCACTATTTTCGTTACCTTTCCTTTCATTGCACGCGAGTTAATTCCGCTGATGCAGGCACAAGGCAAAGATGAAGAAGAAGCGGCGGTATCGCTCGGCGCTTCCGGCTGGCAAACTTTTTGGCGCGTCACCGTACCCAACATCAAATGGGGCCTGCTGTATGGCGTGATTTTATGTAATGCCCGTGCGATGGGTGAATTCGGCGCGGTGTCAGTGGTGTCCGGGCACATTCGAGGTATGACCAACACCATACCGCTGCACGTAGAGATTCTTTACAACGAATACAACTTTGTTGCAGCTTTCAGCGTAGCCTCACTGCTGGCCTTATTAGCGTTGGTTACGTTGCTCGCCAAGTCAATCGTAGAATTTAAGGCCAAGAGCAATGGCGACAGACTTCCCCATGGAGAAACAGAATGAGCATCACTATTCAGAATTTGAATAAGCAGTTCGGTAATTTTACCGCGCTAAACAACATCAATCTCGAAGTGAATAGCGGCGAATTGTTTGCGTTACTGGGTCCTTCTGGATGTGGCAAAACATCATTGCTGCGTATTATCGGCGGGTTGGATGTACAGAATTCCGGCAAAATACTTTTTCATGGCAAGGACGTTGAACAGCGCGATGCCCGTGAGCGCAATGTTGGTTTTGTATTCCAACATTACGCGCTATTTCGCCACATGACCGTGTTCGAAAATGTTGCATTCGGTCTCCGTGTGAAACCGAAAAAGGAACGCCACAATGAAACCGAGATCAAGCGCCGCGTACATGAGCTGTTACAACTGGTGCAACTCGATTGGCTGGCGGATCGCTATCCGGCACAGCTTTCTGGTGGCCAGCGGCAGCGCATCGCTTTGGCACGCGCATTGGCAGTCGAACCACAGATCCTGCTGCTGGATGAACCATTCGGCGCGCTGGATACCAAGGTCCGTAAAGAACTACGCCGCTGGTTGCGTCGCTTGCATGACGAACTCCATGTCACCAGTGTATTCGTCACTCACGATCAGGAAGAAGCGCTAGAAGTAGCAGACCGCATCGTGGTAATGAACAAAGGCAACATTGAACAAGTTGGTTCACCCGATGACGTATATGCCAGTCCTGCCTCACCTTTCGTGTATCAATTCATCGGTAATGTAAATTTATTTCACAGCCGGACTCATGCCCTTTGGACGCAACAGCAAAGCGATGCCGTAGCCTACGTACGCCCGCATGACATTGACATTAGCCTGATACCGCAGCAATCTTCCCTGCCGGTAGCGGTGAAGCAAGTACGCGCCATCGGTTCAGTAGTACGACTGGAAGCGGCAATCGGGCAAGACAGTGAAATAGTAGAGATCGAGCTAAGCCGCGAACGTTTCAACATCACACCTGTGGCTGTAGGTGACCAAGTATTCATCCGGCCACGTCAGATTAAGCTGTTCGAAGCATAACGGAGGAAATCATGAATTTTCAACAATTGCGCATCATCCGCGAAACGGTCGCAAGCAATTTCAATCTCACCGAGGCGGCTAACGCGCTGTTCACCTCTCAGTCAGGCGTCTCCAAGCACATCAAGGATTTGGAGGATGAGCTGGGCATCGAGTTATTCGTGCGCAAAGGTAAACGACTGCTGGGATTAACCGAACCCGGACGTGAACTTGTAGGGATTGTTAATCGCATTCTATTGGATGCAAAAAATATAACGAATTTGGCTAACCAATATAGCGGACGTAATGAAGGTCGCCTTACCCTGGTTGCCACGCATACCCAAGCACGCTACGCCCTGCCTCGAGTAGTGACGGACTTCAAGAAAGCATTTCCCAAGGTACATCTAAAACTGCACCAGGCCAGCCCTAATGAAATAGTTTCCATGCTGCTGGATGGCCAAGCAGACATAGGCGTGGCCACTGAAGCGCTTTCCGATGTTACCGGACTCGATATATTTCCCTTTTATTCCTGGCACCATGCGGTAATTGTGCCTGCCGGACATCCGTTAGAAAGTGTTCATCCAATCTCGCTGGAAGCGGTTACGGATTATCCCATCGTCACTTACCACGATGGCCTAACTGGACGTGCCGGAATAGACCAGTCTTTCGCTGCGGCGGGGCTGGAGCCAGACATCGTCATGTCGGCACTGGATGCGGACGTAATCAAGACGTATGTAGAACTGGGATTAGGCATTGGAATCATTGCCTCAATGGCATTCAATCCATCCAAGGATACCGGGCTTCGTTTGCTCGACAGCTCACACTTGTTTGGCAAGAACACCACTTATATTGCTTTACGGCACGGGCACTATCTGCGCAACTTCGCATACCGTTTCATCGAGCTTTGTTCTCCCGCCCTTGATGAGGCGGTAATTCGTGCCGGTGTGGCACCGCTTCAAGCTGAATAAAGTAATGTTAGTTTTTGTTATTCAAATCACTGAGTAATGTTTAATTTTTCCGGCAGCCCACTTATTAGTTAAGATCAGTTGAAGTGGACATCTCCGTTTTAAGTTTATCAAAACGGAGATGTCCACTTTTTTCCAATTTATATCTTAAAGATGGCGATTCTAATTTTCAAAACACGGCGCGATAATATCCCACCATTACTTAGCATGCTCTGTCAGCCACTTTCGTGCCAGCGCCTGCGCCTGTTCTATTTGTACAGCAGCCAATTTGTATTCGATACTTCTTCTGCTTCTCTCAGCCGTCTCGTATCCTTCCCCTGCCGCCAAGTTATACCACATGTGTGCCTGAAGCCAGTCTTGTGGTACGCCTTGACCACTTTCATACATCAACCCAAGACTATGCTGCGCCTTCGCATTTTTTTGTTCAGCTGCCTTTAGATACCACGATGCGGCTTCCTTAAAATCCTGTGGAAGGCCTTGGCCGTTTGCATACAGCACACCAAGATTGTACTGCGCCATCGCGCTACCCTGGGCTGCCGCTTTGCGGTACCACCACGCAGCTTCTTTATAGTTCTGTGGTACACCTTTACCATTATGGTACATCTGCCCAAGATTAAACTGCGCACCTGCGTGACCCTGTCCGGCGGCTCTGTGATACAACGATGCAGCTTCATCATAGTCCCGTGATACACCTTCACCATACTGGTACAAAATTCCAAGAGAATTTAGTGCATCCGCATCCCCCTGTTTAACTGCATATCTATACCATACCGCAGCTTCTTTGAAATCTTGGGCAACACCTTGGCCTTTGTGGTACATCATACCAAGATTGTATTGGGCAGTCGCATCGCCACTGACTGCAAGCCGACGGAATTCTTTTAATGCAGCGGGATAATTGCCTTTTTCATAAGCCTCAGTCGCATCTTGCAAATCAGCTTGCGCACCTGCACTCATCGCAAAAAAAATCACTGCCAACAATAGCCTGAATAAATTTACCGTAATTGTGTTGTGCATTTTCCATTCCTCGTAATTTAAGTCTATTAACCCGACGTGATTCTATTTTACCCTACACCTTCGCTGCCATTTTTAGATCTGCCAATACATCTTGCCCGCGGATATCAACACCATCTATTTTGAATGCTTGGATTATGATCATTAACGGTACTCCTGTATCCTACCACCATCATTAGCGGCACTCAAACTCATTCATGCCATGCTACGTATAATCAATCAGGAACGCGCAATCTATCGCATTTCGTCTTTACAACATGACCAAACCCAAAATTTCTTTGGGACAGATACGTCATGCAATTATCCATCCCCTCTTTGATTTAAGCTTGCTTATAGCTTCCCCGTTACCCAAACCGATACAGATGCAAGTGCAGTGGCCAGGAATTCTGGCTGCGTACCCCCTGCTTGAGCCATATCCGCACGGCCACCACCTTTCCCGCCCACCTGCCGCGCCACTGAATTAACCAATTCTCCCGCCTTTACCTTATCGGTAATATCAGCGGTAACGCCTGCGATAAGCATCACTTTCCCATCAGCCACGGCAGCCAATACGATGGCCGCCGATTTAAGTTTATCTTTCAGCTTGTCTAATGTTTCACGCAATATTTTATTATCCGCACCTTCCAAAAGTGCAGCTACTATTTTGACGCCGTTAATTTCTATAGCCTGATTCGCCAAGTCGTCACCTTGCGAAGAAGCCAATTTAGATTTCAAGGTAGCGAGTTCTTTTTCCAGCGCTTTTATCCCATCCTGCATTTGCGCAACACGCTGGGTTAGCTCATGTGGCTGCACCTTAAGCGTGGCGGCGACTTCATGCACCCTTGCATCTAGCTGTTGCGCCCAGCTCAATGCCCCCTCCCCGGTGATCGCCTCGATACGGCGGATACCAGCAGCCACACCGCTCTCCATTACAATCTTGAATAAGCCAATGTCGCCGGTGCGCTGTACATGCGTGCCACCGCATAGTTCAGTGGAAAATTCGCCCATGCCTAACACGCGCACTTCATCGCCATATTTTTCACCGAACAATGCCATGGCACCGGATTTAAGCGCATCATCATAAGCCATCACCTGCGCGCTCACCGCAGCATTAGCCTGTATGGCATGGTTCACTTGGCTTTCCACCTCGCGGATTTGCGTATCAGTCATCGGTGCATTGTGGCTAAAGTCAAAACGTGTTTTTGTCTGGTCTACCAGCGAACCCTTCTGTTGCACATGCGTACCCAATACATCACGTAGCGCCCGGTGCATCAGGTGCGTGGCAGAGTGGTTACGGATGGTGCGCGCGCGCGCAGCTTTATCGACAATAGCGTCGATTGAGTCACCCACCTTGATAAAACCACTTTTTACCTGTCCGTGATGGCCAAACACATCGGGTTGAATTTTTTGTGTATCTTCTACAACAAAAAGCGTTGGATTATTGGAAGATATTTGCAGCACGCCCACGTCACCCACCTGCCCACCAGATTCGGCGTAGAACGGCGTATTGTCTAACACCACAATACCTGTATCGGAAGCGGATAACTCATGCACAGCCACGCCATCCTTATACAACGCCACGACCTTGCCCTGCGTAACCAGTTTTTCGTACCCATGAAATTGGGTTTTCACGCCCTCGTATTCCAGCCCTGCGGCTATTTTGAACTTTCCCGCCGCGCGCGCCTGTTCGCGCTGGCGTGCCATGGCATCATTAAAGCCAACTTCATCAACTATGACACCATGCTCACGACATACGTCCTGTGTCAGGTCGAGCGGAAAACCATAGGTGTCGTGCAAAGTAAAAGCAATATGTCCCACAAGAATTTTTGGTTGAAGTAACTTGCCTTCAGCCCGATCTTTTCCACTGCCCGATTCGGCATCAAAACCAAGACCATCCGTTACAATTTTATCGAGTGCTACTTCCAGCATTTTCATACCATGCTCAATCGTCTCAAAAAAGCGCTCTTCCTCGATACGTAGCACCTCAGTTACCCGCGTTTGTGCTGCGACCAACTCAGGGTACGCCCCGCCCATTTCCCTGGCAAGATCAATTACTATCTTATGGAAAAATGCTGCGCGACAGCCCAATTTATAACCATGCCGGATGGCACGGCGGATAATGCGGCGCAACACATAGCCGCGGCCTTCATTGCCGGGAATCACTCCATCCACAATTAAGAAGGAACAAGCGCGAATATGGTCAGCGATCACCTTGAGCGAATTGTTGGTAAGGTCATTGGTCTTCGTTTCGCGCGCCGCCGCACAGATAAGATTCTGGAATAAATCAATATCATAGTTTGAGTGTACGTGTTGCAATACTGCCGCGATACGCTCCAGCCCCATACCAGTATCCACCGATGGCTTGGGTAACGGGTGCAGCACACCGCTCTCATCACGGTTGTATTGCATAAATACCAAGTTCCAGATTTCAATATAGCGATCACCATCGGCCTCCGCACTGCCCGGAGGACCGCCCCAAACATCAGGCCCATGGTCATAAAAAATTTCCGAACATGGACCGCATGGACCGGTATCAGCCATCTGCCAGAAATTATCGGAAGCGTAGCGCGTACCTTGGTTATCACCGATACGCACAATACGCTCAACAGGTACCCCCACTTCATTGGACCAAATGCCATAAGCTTCATCATCCTCGGCATAAACGGTTACCCAAAGCTTTTCAGCTGGCAGCTTATAAACCTCAGTAAGCAATTCCCAGGCATATTTGATGGCACTGTGTTTAAAATAATCCCCAAAGCTGAAATTACCCAACATCTCGAAAAATGTGTGGTGCCGCGCGGTATAACCCACGTTTTCCAGGTCGTTGTGTTTACCACCTGCACGCACACAGCGCTGCGAAGACGTAGCGCGTACATAAGGACGCTTGTCATGTCCAAGAAAACAGTCTTTGAATTGCACCATACCAGAGTTGGTGAACAACAATGTAGGGTCATTGCCCGGCACCAATGAACTGGAAGACACGATAGTGTGCTCTTTGGTGGCAAAGTAATTCAAAAATTTCAGACGGATTTCGCTGCTGTTCATCTGTTCACCAATCTTAAAAAAAACAATTATTTTTATGTTCCATAAGATGCGGATAATACCATCCGGCACCACCAAGCTGCACCCCCCGTTTCTTATAGCAGGCAGATGGTGTAAGCGACGAAACCATTTTCAGAGGAATTTATAATGACGGGGCTAATCTGATAAAGATATCAAACGAACCATCCTGGATGGCGTTTGCCATGAACCAACATATATTATTGAATTTTAAAAACACATGTCCGGCGAATCGAACACCATCAAGCGTTTCTCCAAGGTTCAGAAGAAAATGATCTTCAGGCTGACCTGTTTCCGCTTAAAGCTCAAATAATCCCCTGTCTGAAGAAAGAAGCTTGGTGAATTCCTCAGCACTTACCGGTTGACTGAAATAATAACCTTGTATTTCATCACATCCTTGCTGTTTCAGAAAAGCCAATTGTTCTGCGGTTTCCACCCCTTCAGCAATAACTTTCAGCTTGAGACTATGAGCCATTGAAATAATGGTACTTACAATCACCGCATCATCCGTATCTGTCGCCAAATCACGCACAAACGATTGATCAATCTTGAACTTATCAATTGGAAAGCGCTTGAGGTAACTTAAACTGGAGTAGCCCGTGCCAAAATCATCCACCGACAGCTTGAGTCCCATCGCCTTCATATCTTCCAACAACAAAATTGCAGCTTCCGCATCCTGCATGACGACACCCTCAGTAATTTCAAGTTCCAGACCAGATGGAGCCAGACCGCTTTCATACAAAATAGCCTTAATTATCTCGCCGAGATTTTTCTGGCGGAACTGCACTGCCGAAAGATTTACTGCCATGGTAATCTTCATCAACCCCAGCTTGCGCCACTCCTGATTCTGGCGGCAAGCCTCGCGCAACACCCATTCGCCAATTGGAGGGATTAGACCGTTTTCTTCCGCAATGGGGATAAACTGCGCTGGCAAAACATTTCCATACACGGGGTGATCCCAGCGAACCAGCGCTTCCGCGCCGATGATATGACCGCTTTGCAAATCCACTTGTGGCTGGTAAAGCAGAAATAATTCGTTCCGTTCCAAGGCGTGACTTAATTTATTCTTGATCGCCATCCGTTCAAGCGTACGCCGATTCATCTCGTGGGTGAAAAATTGGTAATTATTTCGCCCGCTTCCCTTAGCTTGGTACATCGCGGCGTCAGCATGCGCAATCAGGGACTCACTGTCATTCCCATCTTCTGGGAACACACTAATTCCAATGCTGGTAGTCACTTCAATTTCGTTTCCATCAATTACACACGGACCTGCAATAGATGCCAGAAGTTTTACGGCAATCGTGGCAATATCATCCGTATTTTCTATATATGGCAACATGACGGCAAATTCATCGCCGCCCAGCCGGCTTACCGTATCACTAGTACGTGCAACACTGCTAATGCGGCCTGCCACAATCTTTAACAACTTATCACCGACAAGATGACCCAATGTGTCGTTAACCCCCTTGAAACGATCCAAATCAAGGAACATAACGGCCACTTTGCGTTGTTCGCGTCCTGCATGGGCAATCGCCTGTGTTAAGCGATCATGCAACATCATGCGATTTGGAAGGTTGGTGAGAAAATCATGCTGCGCAATATAAACTATGCGTTCTTCTGCCGCTTTGCGCTCGCTGATATCAGAAACCACCGCAATATAATGGCTAAATTCGCCCCGCGCATCTTTCATCGTGCTGATACTCAACCACTCGACGTAACTCTCTCCATTCTTGCGGCGATCTGTTATTTCGCCCTGCCAGCGGCCATTTTTTTGAATACTCTGCCACATCTTGTCGTAAAACGACTTGTCCATCAAACCGGAATGAAGTATTCGCGGGTTCTTGCCAATCGCTTCAGCAGCGCTGTAACCGGTAATGGCGGAAAAAGCCGGATTGACCGACACAATATTGTTACTTGAATCTGTCACGACTACACCCTCATTGATAGTATCGAATATACGCGCAAACAATCGAAGCTGTTCCGTGGCCTCTTTACGCGCAGTAATATCTTCGATCACCTCAATAAAATAATCCGGCTCACCAGTAGAGGTGTGAGTAAGCGAGCATGTAAGATTGACCCACACCAATGAACCATCCTTGCGCACATAGCGTATTTCCTTGGTAGAGCTAGGAACTTCGCCGGCAAGTAACTGCTGCATACAGTCCAGTTCGTCTGACATATCGTCGGGGTAGGTGATGCTCGGCCGATCGTGTGTCAGGAGTTCTTCCTCAGTACAACCAGTGATGAGGCACAGCTTGTGGTTAACGCGCAGCCAGCGGCCATCCAGCCCGACATGTGCGATGCCAACAGCGGCCTGTTCGAACGTCGCGCGAAAGCGCTGCTCGGACTGGAAATGGGTGCGTCGCGCCTGTGCCGCCTGTAATTCGCGCTCAATAGCGGGAATCAGACGCTTCAAATTGCTTTTCAACAGGTAATCATGCGCCCCCGCCTTGATCGCCGCCACCGCCAAGTCTTCACCGATGGCGCCAGAAACGATAATGAACGGCAGATCGCGTCCCCTTTGCTGCACAATTTGTAACGCAGCAAATGAATCAAACCCTGGCATAGCGTGGTCGGAAAGCACCAAGTCCCACTCATCCTGTTGCAAAGCCTGATTTAAACCATCCGCGCTGTCTACCCTTAAATGGATGAGTTCATAGTGTTGTTGTAAATATCGCGTCAACAGCAGTGCATCATCTTCCGAATCCTCAATAACCAGCGTACGTAATATCGGCTTGTTCATTGCACCTGCCTACCACTTGGAGGGGTTTCGTTGATTGCCAGCCAATACACCCCAAGATTGCGCACCGCCTCAGTGAATTGATCAAAATCCACTGGCTTAAGGATATAGCTATTGAGACCCAGTTTGTAGCCGGCTAACAGATCACTCTGTTCGCGCGAGGAGGTAAGCATCGCCACCGGCAACAGTGCAGTTAGCGGGTTCGCACGCAGTTGTTTTAATACTTCGAGGCCATCTATTTTAGGCAATTTCAAATCAAGCAAGATTAGAGCTGGCATCACATTCAGGTCACGCCCCGCGTACCTTCCTTTACCAAATAGATAATCGAGTGCTTCCGCCCCATCACGTGCCACTACTACTCCATTGTCGATACGGTTTTGCTTGAGCGCCCGCAAGGCAAGCGCCTCATCATCAGGATTATCCTCGACCAATAAAATAAATTTATTACCCATGTTGCGGCCTCCTTATTTGGTGCACACCCATACTTATGGCAAAGTGAAATAAAATGTCGCGCCCTTGCCTAGCTCCCCTTCCGCCCATACTCGACCACCGTGACGATGAATGATGCGCTGCACTGTAGCCAATCCAATCCCCGTGCCGGAAAACTCGGCCATAGCGTGCAGCCGCTGAAACGCAGAAAAAAGTTTGCCGACGTATGCCATATCAAACCCTGCCCCATTATCACGAATGAAGTACACAGACGCTCCGACTTGGTGGGTGACACCCATTTTTATACGTGCATCCTCGCGCTTAGAAGTAAACTTCCACGCATTGCCCAATAGATTCTCCAGCGCTATTTTCAATAAGTGGGCATCACCCCGCACCGTCATTCCTGGCATACAGACGAACTCTACGCGACGTTCAGGCTGTGCCTGTTGCAATTCGTCAGCCACTGTCTGCGCCAACACACTCAAATTCACCGTCTCAAAATTCATTTCACTGCGTGTGACGCGCGATAGCTTGAGCATATCGTCAATCAACTGTCCCATGCGCTGGGTAGCGGCGCGTACCCGTTGCAAATAATCTTTCCCCACTTCGTCCAACTGCACACTGTAGTCATCGAGCAAAGCTCGGCTGAAGCCATCTATGCTGCGTAGCGGCGCGCGCAAATCATGCGACACCGAATAACTGAACGCCTCCAGCTCTTGATTGGCCGCAGCCAGCTGGATAGTGCGTTGCGTTACCTGATCTTCCAATTCCACTGATACACGCCGTAAGCGCGTAACTACCAATGCGAGCGCCCCTAATCCCAGCACCAGCAGTACACCAAAGAGGATGAAGACATCACGCAAATCGGTGCGACTTTGCGCCACTACACTGTCCAACGGTCGAATAATCTCTAGCACACCGCGCACATCCCCTACTTTCCAGTCATGTTTAGGGCTGTCCGGGCGGGCATTGTGGCAACTTATGCATTCCGCGTGCATTACATCCGCCGTAGCGTAACGTAGCGAAGCCCGCCCCTGAAAATCTTCAAAACGATAGTAGGGTTGTTGTGGGCGTGCCTGTAACGCTGCCAAAGCCTGCTGCTCAAAATCATCATGCGCACCGCCATCCTTGCGCCAAGGAAAGGGGTAATTGCTATATAAACGCACCACCATGCCAGAACCGCGTAAGCTAATCCTTCTACCGAGTTCCATACTGAAAGTAGCCGGTAACGGAATAGCCCCTGGCTTTTGCAGGTAATCGTGTGTCACTTCAATATTGTGGCCGTTTACGCGATCCACAACTTCAGAAGTGTATAAATTACGCAGTTCCATCAAAGACTCTGCGTGCAGAGTAATGCCCTGTAATGCGGCGGATTGCACCAATGTGGTAGTAGCGTGGGATAAATATCCTAACGTAAGCAGCGTGCCGCTACAAAAAATAACACTTAGTACCAAGATGGTGTGCTTATAAAGCGGGGTCAGGCACGCTGCCCAACATCTTTTTAATTGTTGACGCACGTCGGATGAAATTACTGATGAGCTTGCTGATCGCATGGCGCATTCCCCTTCAGACATCTAGCCAGAATAATTGGGAACATACTATGAAGTTAAACGCTTTTTACCTTTAACTTATAACCTGCATTTAACAAGGATTTCATGTAAATACGTTAAACCTCATGTAGCACTTTACGCTGGCAGAAGCGGTTGGGCAAGCGGCCTGTGATTGTACAAAATCTAGACAAGATGGCTCTGCGTAACCGAACAGTATTTCCCATTTTTAATAGAAAAGGGCATCTCTAAAAGCTAAGCGTTCTAAACAAGACTAGGCGCGAATAAACAGTATTGACGCAGCAAATAATTGATATGTAAGGAAACATTTTGTATCAACAACGTGTTGTGACGAGACGGGTTAAGCAGGCAATCCCGAAGGGGATGCGCGCAAATCTAAATTTTTAGAGGTGCCCATAAAGCGTGGGCGCTGGGCCAGCCAAACCTTGACTTCTGGACGCTTGTGAATTGCACGCCAGCCAAGTAAATTTAAAATGATTAATTATTATCAAAACAATATGATTGTCTTCTCTAAACTTGCTTTAACTTGCTCTGGTGATTGAGCGGCATTAATCAACACAAAGCGATCCGGATGTTTCTTACGACGCTCCAAGTAAGCTTGCCGCACTTTTTCGAAAAAGCTGTCTTTTTCCTGTTCGAAACGATCCAGCGTTGTATTTTTTGACAATCGTTGGCGCGCCACCTCAATCGGAAGATCAAACAACAATGTCAAATCCGGCTGAAAATTTTCATGTACCCAGCATTCCAATTGTTCCAGCTTTGCCACGTTCATCCCCCTACCCCCACCCTGATAAGCAAAACTGGCATCACTAAAACGGTCGGATACCACCCAGATTCCCCGTTGTAAAGCTGGCTTGATAACCTGCTCGATATGTTCTAGGCGAGCGGCAAACATTAACAGAGCCTCCGTTTCTGCGTGCATGGGTTGATTTAGCAGAATGTCACGCAGACTTTCACCCACGGACGTGCCCCCCGGTTCACGCGTTACAAGCACCTCATTGCCGCGCTTGCGTAAAGTTTCAGCAAACCAGGTTAGATGGGTGCTCTTACCTGCCCCATCTACCCCTTCAAAGGTTATAAATTTTGCCTTATTCATTTACTCCCCCAAAAAATCATTTTCCATGGTGTGGTATGCATTTCCCAGACAGTAAGCTAGCCGAAACAATCAACGCTGCACCGATAACTTCCCGTAATCCCATTTCCTCATCCGCCAATAAATACGAGGATACGGCAGCAAACACCAGTTCAGATAGAAGCAGCGTAATAGCCTGGTTGGCGGGCAAATAGGTCAGTCCATACTGCACGGCAAAACTAATGGCGCATAACACCAACCCAATCAGCCACAACAACCACCATGCAGCCGATGTAATGTTCTGTAATTGCGCCATAACATTGCCCTGATACAATAGCAATACGGCGGTAAACAACACCGTGCCAAACCACACGCTAGCCACTTTGAAATTCACGCTTAGGTGCTGCGTGCGACGCACTATTACATTCATCAAAGCAAAACTAATTCCCGCTGAAAGGCCTATCCATTCCGCTTGGTTTTGCGGCAGCGGTAAACCATGCCGCATATCCCACAACATAACAAACGCACCACCCAATGACAGCGCGATAATGGCGTAACCGTAACGATTTAATTTTTCACTCAGTAGCCAGCGCGAAAAAATCACCGTCCACAATGGCGCGAGATAGAACAACAACAGCACGCGCATCACTTCACCGTCTAACGTCGCCAACACATAGCCTAAATTAGTCCAGCCCGCACTTGCCATCAATGCAATACTCAACCACCCGGCCACTCTTAGCTCGCGCCATATCGGCCCTAGGAACAGCAGGCCCAATATCATTGCCATAAAATAGCTCAGCAGTGTAGATAATTCGCCGCCCACCCCCATATTATTTAATGCGCGATAGGGATACCACATTAGTCCCCACACCAGCGCACCACTTAACAGGCCTATGACCGACAAAATTTTTTGTTTTGATGCCACTCGCTACGCCTTTATAATCGTGCCTATTCAGCTTAAGCAAAAAATTATGAATCCTGACCTTGATCGTCTGCAACCTTACCCGTTCCAGAAACTCGCCAATTTATTTAGCTCAGTTACACCCAACCCAGCCTACCGACCGATCAGCCTGCACATTGGGGAACCCAAACATGCCACTCCGCGCTTCATTAGTGACGCATTAAGTGCCAATCTGGCGGGACTATCGAATTATCCCACAACCGCAGGGAGTGACGCGCTCCGTGGTAGCATTGCCAGCTGGCTTGCGCAACGTTACGATCTTCCCGCGCTGGACGCAAAATCACAAGTCCTGCCAGTGAACGGTAGCCGTGAAGCGCTATTTGCTTTCGCCCAAGCGGTGATTGACCGCACATGTGACAACCCCACCGTAATTTGTCCTAATCCGTTCTATCAAATTTATGAAGGCGCAGCCCTGCTAGCAGGTGCCACACCCTATTTCCTCAATACCCTACCGGAAGATAACTACGCGTTGAATTTTGATCAATTGCCGCAAGAAGTTTGGCAGCGCACGCAACTTATATATGTGTGCTCGCCTGGCAACCCCACCGGGCGTGTCATTGAACTCGCAGAATGGAAGACACTATTCGATCTGGCCGACCGTTACGGTTTTATCATCGCTGCCGACGAATGTTATTCTGAAATCTATTTCGATACGCCGCCGCTCGGTGCGCTACAAGCAGCGCAGCAACTGGGACGCAGCGATTACCGCAATCTGGTGTCTTTTTTCAGCTTGTCCAAGCGCTCAAACGTACCCGGTATGCGTTCCGGTTTTGTGGCAGGTGATGCGAAAGTAATAGAGAAATTTACGCTGTATCGCACTTACCACGGCTGTGCCATGAACCCCGCAGTGCAAGCCGCCAGCGCCGTTGCCTGGCAGGATGAAGAACATGTCGCCGAAAACCGCCGTCTTTATACGGAGAAATTCTCACAGGTTGTCAGCATCCTGAAACCCGTATTGCCCGTAGCGCTACCGGATGCCAGTTTCTACCTGTGGCTGCGCGTACCCATAGCTGGCACCCGCTTCGCGCAATATCTGCATCGAGACTATAATGTAACAGTGCTGCCCGGCAGCTTCCTGGCGCGTGAGGCACATGGCATCAATCCAGGCGAAAATTTTATCCGTATCGCCCTGGTAGCAGAGCTGAACGAAACCACGGAAGCCGCGCATCGCATCGCCGAATTTACCCGAAAACTTGACTAGGAAAATCATGGAACAACTGCAACAGATCATCGAACCCGCTTTTGAACATCGCGCCGAAATTACACCACGCAACGTAGACGCAAAACTGAAAGAGGCGGTGGACACTGTTATCGGCCACCTCGACCACGGTACCCTGCGAGTGGCGGAAAAAATAGAAGGCCAGTGGATAACCCATCAATGGCTGAAAAAAGCAGTGCTATTGTCTTTCCGCATGGAAGACAATGCTTTCATCAAGGGCGGCTTTACCAATTATTACGACAAGGTACCATCCAAGTTTGCCGACTATAACTCGCGTGATTTTCGCGAAGGCGGCTTCCGCATAGTGCCGCCTGCTGCGGCGCGTAAGGGTTCATTTATAGCCAAGAACGTGGTCTTGATGCCTTCTTACGTCAATATTGGCGCTTATGTGGACGAAGGTACGATGGTGGATACCTGGGCGACGGTCGGCTCTTGCGCGCAGATCGGCAAAAACGTTCACTTAAGTGGTGGAGTCGGCATCGGCGGTGTACTGGAACCGGTACAGGCCAACCCGACCATTATCGAGGACAACTGCTTCATCGGTGCGCGCTCGGAAATTGTCGAAGGCGTGATCGTGGAAGAAGGCGCAGTCATTTCGATGGGCGTGTACATCGGGCAAAGCACCAAGATTTTTGATCGTGAAACTGGCGAAGTGCATTATGGCCGCGTACCGGCAGGCTCGGTGGTCGTGTCCGGCAACCTGCCCTCCAAGGATGGCAGTTATAGCTTGTATTGCGCCGTAATCGTAAAAAAAGTGGATGCCAAAACCCGGGCAAAAGTCGGAATAAATGAGTTACTACGCGGCATTTAAAGCCTGATTTAACCCCGGGGGAAATTTATGATCATTACACCTTTTTTACAGTTAGCTGCTGACAAACAGGCTTCTGATCTTTTTTTCTCCGCTGGTGCGCCAATCAATATCAAAATCAATGGCGTGGTTATGCCAATAAACACAGAAAAACTTGATAGCGAAACGATTGAGCGCATCGCCTATGAAATAATGACACCGGAACAAATCACGGCCTTTGAATCCAGCATGGAAATGAATTTTTCCTATCGTGTTTTGGATGCCGGAAATTATCGGGTCAATATTTTCCGCCAACGCAGCAGCATTTCCATTGTTATTCGCTATATACGGTTCAATATTCTTAACGTCGAAGAACTGAATCTGCCACCGGTTTTAAACCAACTTATTATGGAAAAGCGTGGCCTGATATTGGTTGCGGGTGCGACTGGTTCGGGGAAATCCACCACAATGGCGGCCATGATTGAGCATCGCAATAACACTGCCTCCGGCCATATCCTGACCATTGAAGACCCCGTCGAATACCTGTTTCAACACAATAAATCCATTGTTAATCAGCGTGAAATCGGTACTGACACGCTTTCCTATGGCAATGCCCTGGAAAATGCCATGCGTGAGACACCCGATGTGCTAATGGTTGGTGAAATACGCGACCGTGAAACATTTAAACATGCGTTAATTTTTGCCCAGAGTGGCCATCTGTGCCTGTCCACGCTGCACGCCAATAATAGCTACCATACGCTAAACCGCATCGTAAATCTCTTCCCACAAGATACACGCCGGGCTGTACTCGCTGATATGGCAATGAGCTTACGGGCAGTGATTTCACAACGTTTGGTACCCAACGTACACGGCACGTTGGTACCTGCTGTGGAAGTGTTACTCAATACAACACTTATCTCAGAGCTGATTAAGAATGATGAGCTCGACAAAATTCGTGATGCGATCGACCAAAGTGTATCGTCCGGTTCACAGACCTTTGAACAGGCCCTGTATAAACTGTACAAAAAAGGTGAGATCACTAAGGAAGATGCTTTGCGCAACGCCGACTCAGCCAGCAATCTATCATCCTTGATTTCTTACTCATAACCACCCCGCCAGATTGCAGCCTACTTTTGCACTATCACAACTAATCGAAATAAAAATATTTAAATACAATAATGGATTCAGCAAGATGAAATTGTATGGCATTGCAAATTGTAATACTGTTAAAAAAGCCCGCGCTTGGCTGGAGCAGCATAGAGCCGAGTATCAATTTCACGATTATAAAAAACAGGGTCTTGAACCGGAACTGGTGCAGTGCTGGCTGCAACAGATAGGCTGGGAAAATCTAATCAACCGCAAGGGTCTGACTTGGCGCGGTGTATCGGCAGAACAAAAACAAGCCATTACGGATAACATTAGCGCATTACCACTGCTGCTGGAAAAAACCAGCGTCATTAAACGCCCGCTATTGGAACAGGATGGCAAACTGCTACATATCGGCTTCGACGAAGCCAGCTACGAAAAAATTTTCAATTTCAAACCTTAAACTATATATGTCCTCCACCCTGGAACTTGCTAAACAACTTATCGCCTGCCGTTCGCTCACACCATTGGATGAAGGCTGCCTAGCCCTCATCTGCGCGCGCCTCGAACCACTTGGATTCAAACTGGAAACCTTACGCTACGACAACGTAGACAATCTGTGGGCACGACGCGGTAATAACGGCCCCGTAGTATGTTTTGCCGGCCACACCGATGTCGTGCCGACCGGCCCATTGGACCAGTGGCATAGCGATCCATTTACACCAACCATACGCGATGGATTGTTATATGGGCGCGGCGCTGCCGACATGAAAGGTTCACTGGCTGCCTTCGTCACATCCATCGAACAATTTGTGGCAGCACACCCAAGCCATGCCGGTTCAATTGCTTTGTTGCTGACTTCCGATGAGGAAGGCATAGCCATCAATGGCACAGTTCGCGTGGTAGAAGCATTGCAAATGCGCGGCGAAAAAATGGATTACTGTATCGTGGGCGAACCCACCTCATCAGCCAAAACTGGCGACACCATCAAAAACGGTCGACGCGGCTCGCTTTCAGGCAAACTTACCGTGAAAGGGGTGCAAGGCCATATCGCTTACCCGCACTTAGCCAAAAACCCCATCCATCTCGCCGCTCCAGCCATCGCCGATTTGGCCACAATGGTATGGGATAATGGAAATGCTTACTTCCCGGCCACTACCTGGCAAATTTCCAACATACACAGCGGTACCGGGGCAACCAACGTTATCCCGGGCACGGTGGAAATCGAATTCAATTTTCGTTTTTCAACAGCAAGTACAGTAGACGAACTGAAAGCCAAGACCCACGCCATTCTCGATCAGCATGGGCTGAATTATGAGTTGGCCTGGTCACTATCCGGCAAGCCTTATCTCACTCCACGCGGCGATCTGGTAGATGCGGTGGGCGCTGCCATCAAAGAAGTAACGGGTATCGAAACCGAACTTTCCACCAGTGGCGGCACGTCAGATGGGCGCTTTATAGCCGATATTTGCCCGCAAGTGATTGAGTTCGGCCCGCTTAACGCAACGATACATAAACTCAATGAATGTGTATCCGTAACCGACTTGGATGCGTTGTCGGAAATCTACTGCCGCACGCTGGTCAATCTATTGGTGAATAAAATATGAGTGTGCTGCACCATTTTAACTGCACCAACGAACTTCACACCGTGCGTGACTGGCTGCGCTTTACGGTAAGTGCATTCAACGAAGCAAAGCTCAGCTTCGGACATGGTTCGGCCAACGCATACGATGAAGCAGCCTACCTTATTCTGCACACCCTACATCTGCCACTGGACACGCTGGATCCTTTTCTTGACGCGCGGCTAATACCCGACGAAAAAAATGCATTGATCACATTGCTCAAACAGCGTGTAGACAAACGAATTCCTGTCGCCTACCTGACGCATGAAGCCTGGTTGGGGGATTATCGTTTCTATGTGGACAAACGCGTCATCGTACCCCGCTCTTTTATCTCTGAATTGATACGGGAACAATTTACGCCCTGGATAGCCGATGCAACGATTGTGGCCGACGTATTGGATCTATGTACCGGCAGCGGCTGTCTCGCCATTTTGGCTGCCCACGCCTTTCCTGACGCCATAGTGGATGCTGTTGATATTTCTCCAGACGCCTTGGAAGTTGCTCAACGCAATATTACTGACTATGGCCTAGAAGACCGAATCAATATTATAAAATCAGATATATTTACCAATCTGGTGGGCAAGCAATATGACGTCATCATCAGTAATCCCCCTTATGTTGATGCGCCATCCATGGCCACGTTACCGCCAGAATATCAATATGAGCCACAACTGGCATTGGGCAGTGGCACAGATGGACTAGACGCCACGCGCAAAATACTGGAACACGCGGCCAACCACCTCAATCCCAATGGATTGCTGGTGGTCGAGATCGGCCATAATCGTCACGCACTTGAAGCCGCATATCCCAATCTACCTTTCACCTGGCTGGAGGTGGCAACAGGTAACGAATTTGTGTTTATGCTGCGGCGCGAAGATTTAGTTTATAGCAGCCTCAGTTTGATCTGACACCGCATTTGAAAAAGCCAAGGCTACCGGTTTTGATAGCCGTATGGCCCAATTCCCTCACCGTGATCATTCGCCAAACCGGTGGATAAACCAAGTCTTTACCAATTGGGTCAAGATCATATAGCACAGCAACATAATCGCCAGCAACAACCAGTACAACGGCGGCAACGCAACAAAACCAAGCGTGCCGGCCAGTGGCGAAACCGTCAATAAAGCGCCCACTGCAACGATAACCAGCGAAGTGGCAATCAGCTGCCAGCTGGCCCGACTTTCAATAAACGGAATCTTGTTTGTACGAATAATATGGATGATCAACGTTTGGGTAAAAATCGATTCCACGAACCAACCGGTATGGAACAGTGCCGGATTTTGCCAGCTGTTGAATAGGTACAGCATGATGAAGAATGTCAGGTAGTCGAAAATCGAACTGATCGGGCCAAAAAATAAGATAAAACGCTCAATCTCACCGATCGCCCATTTGCGCGGCTTGGTCAACCAATTGGCGTCCACCTCATCGGTAGGAATAGTGGTCTGCGAGAAATCGTACAGCAAGTTGTTGATCAACACCTGAATCGGCAACATCGGCAGAAAGGGCAAAAACACACTGGCCCCGACCACGCTTAGCATGTTACCGAAGTTGGAACTAGCCGCCATCTTGATGTACTTGATGATATTACCGAATACCCGCCGCCCCTCCAGCACACCCTGCTCCAGTATCAGCAGGTTGTTTTCCAGCAGGATAATATCAGAGGATTCCTTGGCGATGTCGACCGCGCTATCCACTGAAATGCCTACGTCAGCAGCCTTGAGCGCCGGGGCGTCATTGATACCATCACCCATGAAGCCGACTACGTGATCCTTACTCTGCAACGCGCGGATGATGCGCTCCTTGTGCGCCGGAGCAAGCCGCGCAAATACGCTGCTTGCGGCTACGGCAACAGCAAGTTCGTCATCGCTCATCGCCTCGATTTGGGAACCGAGCAACAAATTCTCAACCGGCATGCCCACTTTTTTGCAGATGTAGGAGGTGATAATTTCGTTATCACCGGTCAGGATTTTGACGTCCACATTCAGTCTGTGCAGCCGCTTCAAAGCCTCGGCAGCGGTATCCTTGGGTGGGTCGAGAAAGGCTAGAAAACCTAGCAAAATCAGGTCCGTCTCATCCTTGACCGCGTACACTGGCTCATCCGATGCGCCCTGCATGCGCTTGTAAGCCAAGGCAATCACGCGAAAACCTTGGCTATTCAGCTCGTCCGCAAGCTGCCGGCGCCTGGCATCATGCTCGGTTTTAACAGCAATCACTTTGCCATTCAGTTCCACCTTCGTGCACAGGTTCAGCACTTCTTCGACTGCGCCTTTGCAGATGAGCGTATTCAATCCGCTTTCATCTTCCACCACCACCGACATCCGGCGCCGTACGAAATCGAACGGAATCTCATCTATCTTTCGGTACTTCTCCTGCACTTGCAGGTGGTGTTCCAGCTCCTCGTGCTTAAGGATGGCCTCGTCCAGCAAATTCTTTAAGCCGGTGTGATGAAAACTGTTCAAGTAGCCAAAATGCAGCACCTTCTCGCTCTCTTCGCCGTTAACGTCCAAGTGCTTTTCCAGCACGATCTTGCCCTGGGTAATCGTGCCGGTCTTGTCACTACACAGCACATCCATCGCACCAAAGTTCTGAATGGAATTCAGGCGCTTTACAATCACTTTCTTGCGCGCCATTGCCAATGCACCCTTAGACAGGTTAACAGTGACTATCATCGGCAACATTTCAGGCGTCAGTCCGACTGCCACGGCCATCGCAAACAGAAATGCTTCCACCCAGTTATGTTTGCTCAGCCCGTTGAGCAGAAATACAGTCGGCACCATCACGGCGATGAACAAGATCATCAGCCAGGTGAACTTGTTGATGCCCTTGTCGAAGCTGGTCAACTGACGCTGCCCAACTATACTGGCGGCCAGCGATCCCAAATAAGTCTGCTTGCCGGTACAAATGACCACCGCCGTTGCGGCCCCACTTTCCACGTTGGTACCCAGGAAGCAGATATTCGAGAGTTCCAGCGGGTTGTGAACATCGACAGGCACAGCGTCAGCCTTTTTTTCCACTGGTAGGGATTCGCCGGTAAGCGCCGCCTGATTGAGAAACAAGTCTTTAGCGGACAGAACCCTAACGTCGGCCGGCGTCATATCACCTGCTGCCAGCCGGATGATATCGCCTGGCACTAACATCTTGAGCGGAACTTCCTTTTCCTTGCCGTCCCGTACCAACGTAGCCGTGTTGCTAACCATCGCCGCAAGTTTGGCGGCCGCATTATCGGCGCGCATCTCCTGCACAAAACGCAACACAGTACCCAGAATTACCATTACAAAAATTACGACTGTCGCGCGCAAATCGCCGGTCAGAAAAGAAAGAATGCCCAGCACTATGAGCAAAAGGACCAATGGATTCTTGACATTGCTCAACAGTCGAATCAAGGCGGATAGCCGCTGCTCCCGGACAATCACGTTCAGCCCATATTGCTTCAAGCGAACATCGGCTTCAGCCTGCGTCAGGCCATCTAAGCGTGATGCAAGCTGCCGCAAAGCAACAGCTGCATCAACGTGCCCTATTTCCAGCAATTGACCTAAAATATGTGCATCTTTCCCGTCAGCGGGGTTAGCTGTGCTTGTATTAACTGGCTGCGGTGATGGTTTCATGGTTATTTTTCATGACTTGAAAAAATCTTCAGCTTGTACCGGCACTAGCTCAAATGATCACTCTTCATTCTGACCACTGGTGTGATGCCAAAACGAAGGCCTACATGACAATCCTGCGGGTAGTCCAAAAGCGACTTTTCGCCTACGACAAATAAGTCCTACTGAGCTTCATAATACAAAATCCTAACATTATTCTATGGTGTAACCGGCACACTGAAATCTGCGATAGTGTGCACCATTTAGCACGCAAGCTAAAAACACATGAAAAATTTAAATTAATATCCAACGTTAACCAGTCTTAAAATTTATGCAGCTTCCCAACAACTGGATGCACAAGCAGTAAAGATGAGCGACAATGAAGCTACCTTGCCCACTGAACAGCGCAAGAAAAATTGTTCAAGGGCATCTCTGCTTCTAATTAAAAAAACAGGCTTGAGAAATAAAATCAGCAAAACAAAAAAGCACCAATCAACCAGACCAAATCAAAGCAAGTCCAGTTCGTAGATTAAAAACCTTTTGCTCAAGCAATTTCTGAATTAAAAAATACTGGAGAGTTTTATGGCACAAAGTTTATGCACATCATGCGGCTATGTAGGTGAGACGAAAACTATTCCCAAAGGCAATACGGATACCGAAATTATCCTCTGGTTTTGTTTCTTGATTCCGGGCTTGATTTATTCAATTTGGCGTTTCCGTTCCAGGCATGCGATATGCTCAATTTGTGACCAAGCAACAATCATTCCTGCTGATTCTCCGCAAGCCCTGCAAATTATTCGTGAGAACCGCGCAAAACAGGCTAGAGCTGAAATAAATGGTTTCAGGCCACCATCGAAAACAGCGATTAAAGTAGGCAGAATAGCTGGACGTTTCGTCGGTCGTTTATTCAAATGACCTAAAATACCGAGAGCCTGTGAAGTTCGCAATCGTTTTTAAATGCAGCTTTCTACTTATGATGTAGCCAATCTGTTGAAGGAGGAAAGTATGGAACAGCAACGGTATGTCGTGTGGCTTGAGACATTGCGTATGGGCGATGTGGCCAAAGTGGGCGGCAAGAATGCGTCGCTTGGAGAAATGATCAGCCAGCTTGCCCATCTCGGGGTGCGTGTGCCGGGCGGCTTTGCTACCACGGCCGCGGCCTATCGCGATTTTCTCGCACAGAGTGATTTGGATAAGCGCATTCGCGCAGTGCTCGCCAATCTTGCTGTGACCGATGTGGCCGCGCTGGCTGAGGTCGGCAGCCGGATACGCCAGTGGATTTTGGACACGCCTTTGCCGCCGCGTTTGGAAAGTGAAGTACGCGACGCCTATGAAAAGATGCAGGCCGAGGCGGGTGTGGATATTTCCTGGGCCATTCGTTCCTCTGCCACGGCGGAAGATTTGCCGGACGCTTCGTTCGCCGGGCAGCAGGAAACTTTCCTCAATATTAATGGCGTGGATCATGTCTTATCAGCCATTAAACAGGTATTCGCCTCGCTGTATAACGATCGTGCCATTGCTTACCGTGTCCATCAGGGATTTAAACACCAGGATGTAGCATTGTCGGCAGGCGTACAGCGCATGGTGCGTAGCGATTTAGGCGCAAGCGGCGTGATGTTTACGCTGGATACGGAATCTGGTTTTGATCAGGTGGTACTCATTACTTCCGCATATGGACTAGGTGAGACGGTTGTCCAAGGTGCGGTCAATCCGGACGAATTCTACGTGTATAAACCCGCATTAAAACAAGGTAAAACGGCAGTTATCAGCCGTAATCTCGGCGGCAAGGCGATAAAAATGATATTCGGTGCAGGACTCGAAATAGGACGTTCAGTTCTCACTGTAGATGTACCGCCGGCTGAGAGTCAGCGCTTCTCCATTACCGATGCAGAGGTGGAAGAGCTGGCGCGTTATGGACTGATCATTGAGCAGCATTATGGCCGCGCGATGGATATCGAGTGGGGCAAGGATGGGGTGGATGGTAAACTCTACATATTGCAGGCACGGCCGGAGACGGTACAGGTGCACGAAACTCGAGGCAAATTGAGGCGTTATCGCTTAAAGCAACAGTCCCCAATATTGGTCAGCGGACGGGCTGTCGGACAACGTATAGGCAGTGGCCCGGTGTGCTTGGTGGCGGATGCCAGCAAGATGAGCCAAGTGCGGCCAGGCGATGTTTTAGTAACGGATATGACCGACCCTGACTGGGAGCCAGTAATGAAACACGCGTCGGCGATTGTCACCAATCGAGGCGGGCGCACCTGTCATGCGGCCATTGTGGCCCGCGAACTAGGCATTCCGGCAGTAGTGGGATGCGGCGATGCAACGCAAATTCTTAAACATGGCGATGCGGTGACAGTGTCTTGTGCCGAGGGAGATATCGGCAAGGTGTATCAGGGCATGCTCGACATTGAGGTGTCGGATTTGACGCTGGATGAAATGCCGACCCCGCCAATTAAAATCAGTCTAAACGTGGCGAACCCGGAATTGGCGTTTGAGTCCAGCCGTCTGCCCAATGCGGGCGTGGGGCTGGCGCGGCTGGAATTTATCATCGCACGGATGATAGGCATACATCCCAGGGCGGTGCTCGATTATCCCAATTTGTCTGCAGAGTTAAAAGTGCAGGTGGAAGCAAAGACCGCAGGCTATGCCACGCCGGTAGATTTTTATGTTGAGAAGTTGGCCGAAGGCATCGCCATGCTGGGCGCGGCTTTTGCACCTAAACCGGTGATCGTGCGTTTTTCGGATTTCAAGTCCAACGAATATTCCAGCTTGCTCGGGGGATCTCAATACGAGCCGAATGAAGAGAATCCGATGATCGGTTTACGTGGCGCTTCCCGTTACATTGTAGACAGCTTCCGCGATTGTTTTGCGCTGGAGTGCCGTGCCATACGCTGGGTGCGCGAAGAAATCGGGCTGACCAACATAGAGGTGATGATTCCCTTCGTGCGCACGCTGGACGAAGCTGGGCTGGTGATAAAAGAACTGGCTAAAAATGGCTTGCGACGGGGCGAGAACGGCCTGCGCCTGATAATGATGTGCGAGATTCCTTCGAACGCATTACTGGCCGAGCAGTTCCTGGAATATTTTGATGGTTTCTCCATTGGCTCAAATGACCTGACCCAGCTTACTTTAGGTATAGACCGTGACTCGGGGGTGATAGCGGGCGCATTCGATGAGCGCAACCCGGCAGTAAAAGTGTTGCTTAGTATGGCGGTTCAGGCTTGCCGCAAAGCCAATAAATACATCGGCATCTGTGGACAAGGCCCGTCCGATCATCCTGACTTAGCGCAGTGGCTAGTAGGGCAAGGTATTGAGGCAGTTTCGTTGAACCCGGATACCATTGTGGAAACATGGCTATATCTGGCGGAGCAGGCTGCTAAAAAATAACAGGCAAGGCTATATTTCAAGCATTCCACCTTTACAGGTCTTGGCTTGCTCCAGGCGCGTCAGGGTTGGCAGTAGGTTAAGGCCAGTTTCATTCTTTAATATCACCGCCTGGTCTTTCAAATCATCGATTGAAATACAGACTGGCTCACCCGCTACGGCGAAGGCAATGGTATTACCACTGTCGCAGGATGGAAAAGCCAAGGCGCGGCCATCAAAGGCACTGCGGATGCGTTCGACACTATCCTTGAAGCCACGGCTGTGCCCCAAAAGATTAACGGCCATGATGCCTTCTTCGCTCAGGTGGGCGCGTACAACTTGATAGAACGGCAAAGTGTCGAGCGCACCAGCGCGGGCATTGGCATCAAATCCATCCACCAGTATCAAGTCATAGGTCTGATCGCTGTTGGCGACAAATTCGGCACCATCACCAATTACTATTTTCAATCGCTTGGGGTCTTCCGGCAACTTGAAAAATTGCCGGGCAGCAGCGACTACTGCGGGTTCGATTTCTACCACAGTGAGGTTGGCCAGGGGTTGGTTGCGATAAAGAAACTTGGTTAGTGAGGCGGCACCGAGACCAATCAATAATACCTTGCGGGGAAAACGGGGCTCATCGCGTAATAGTAAACTCGCCATCATTTCTTTGGTGTAATCGAGCTCCAGATTCCATGGACGCGCGATGCGCATCGCTCCTTGGGTCCATTCAGAACCAAAGTGCAGGGTGCGGACACCGGATTCTTCGCGAATATCAATTGAGACGCTCATAATTTTTTACCGAAACTTGTATTTATTGTGCAGGTGCTTTGCTTGGGTGCAGGTTTAAGTTAAGTAAACGACCGACGAAGCATCCAATCACCCCGCCTGCTCCAATAGTAGCTTTCGATGGCGGCCTGAATTCCGGAATTGCGGCGGCAACCAGATATCACCTACATAGCTGCACGATGTGCAGAAACCTTGTGACGCAAAACTTTCAAATTTTTTATCCAGAAATCAGTCTGAGTGATGGGATTTTAATCTGAGTAACAGAACTTTGTTCTGATTCGATCAAGTTGATAAGTGCTTCTTCGTTTTGTTTTGCTGATTTTATTGCTCAATCCTGTTGTTTTATTCAAAGCAGGGATTAAAAACATTTTTCTTGTGTTGTTCAAAGCTACGGCAGCTTCATTGTCGCTTATCTTTGCTGCTTGTGCATTCGGTTGTCAAAAATCATGTAGCTTTGAAGTATCGACTGTATTAGGTATTGAATCTATCCCACAATTCGGTTCGGCGGGGGGCAGTGTGTGACTTAAAAACACTTGCCTTGTCGTGTGAGGGTGAAGCGGAATCCGAATTTTCTGTGGGCGTTCAACGAGATAATTTGTATCGACCGATGTGCTGCGGGTATGGATACTTTAATTTGAGCGGTTGAAACTATTAATTCTTAAGGAGATGATGGTGCTAAACAATATGAAAATCAGCACGCGCTTGATGCTTCTGCTTGTGTTGTTGCTAGTATTGGCGATGGTGGTCGGCGTGATGGGGTTGATTGCTTCCAGCAACTCGAATACGTCGATGAAATCGGTTTACGACGACCGATTGCTCCCTATTGTGCAATTGAACACCATCGCGCGAAAAAACCTGCGCAACCGGATCGCTATTGCCAATGGGATTGTCCAGCCGGAACATATGGCCGGTTACCTTAAGGAAATCGAAGAAAACCGCACCGAAATAAAAAATCAGTGGGATGCCTACATGGCGACCTACCTGACCGAGGAAGAAAAGGGTTTGGCGTCTAAATTCCAGGAGGAGCGCGGTCGCTTCGTCGAAGAAGGCGTCAAACCGGCCATGGCGGCAATGCGGGCTCAGAATGTAGAAGCTATCAAGCAGGTGCAGACGCGAAATATCCAGCCGCTGTACGAGCCGATGAAGGTTGCGCTGGACGCGTTGATCAAGCTGCAGGAGCGCGAGGCAAACAATCTATATCTGAACTCCGATGCCACCTATAATAACTCGCGCAAGTTGTTCATCGCGCTGCTGCTGCTGGGCGCGGCGATGAGCGGCGCGCTGGGGTTTTCGATCATCCATAGCATTAACCGTTCGGTGGACGAGTTGCGCGGCGTGATGGTGCAGATGTCGGCGGATGGCGATTTGACCTCGCGCGCAAGGGTGTACGGAAAGGACGAAATCGGTCAGGCGGCGACGGCATTCAACGGTCTGATAGACAGCTTTGTCAACATCATCCGCCAGGTGCTCGGCAATGCCGACACCTTGTCCAGCACGGCGGCGGTTCTGTCCGCTTCCTCACTAAAAATCGCACAAGGCTCGCAGGCGCAAAGTGAAGCGACCGCATCTACTGCGGCGTCGGTGGAGCAGATCACCGTGAGTATCAATTCGGTGGCGGCCAATACCGAAGATGTGCGCAAGTTGTCTGAGAAGAGCCTGCAACAAACCCAGCAGGGTAACCAGAGCGTCACTGCGATGATCGACGAAATTGGTCATGTGCAGGAATCGGTCAACCAGATCGCCGTGTCAGTAAAGGAGTTTGCCGACAGCATGCACTCGATCTCCGGCATGACTCAACAGGTGAAAGATATCGCCAACCAGACCAATCTGTTGGCACTGAATGCGGCGATCGAAGCGGCGCGCGCCGGCGAGCAGGGGCGCGGCTTCGCGGTGGTGGCGGATGAGGTGCGCAAGTTGGCGGAGAAATCCGCGAAATCGGCCAGCGAGATTGACCAAGTGACCAATTCGCTGAACCAGAATTCCGCCCATGTCGAGGTTACCGTCCAATCCGGCCTGCGGTCACTGCAGGCGACGCAGGAACAAGTAGAGCGCGTCTCCGCAGTGTTGACTGAAGCGGGTGCAGCCGTCGCACAATCGAGCCTCGGCGTGGCAGATATCGCCTCGGCCGTCGGCGAGCAAAGCTTGGCAAGCACCGAGATCGCATGCAATGTGGAAAAGATTGCTCAGATGTCGGAAGAGAACCATACGGCAGTGGAAGCGAATACCCGGGACATCGGGCGTCTGGAGCAGTTAGCCAAAGAGCTGCAGGGTGCGGTGAGTCGATTCAAGGTGTAACAAGGCACGGCAGTTTTTAACCTTTCCATTGGTTCAATAACCAGCGCGCCCATTCTGTTACCTCAGTGGCTGTCATGCCGATTGTAATTTTCTGTTTTGCCACCGCATCGCCTGCCGCGCCATGCAGGTGCACTGCCAACAATAAGGCTTGGTCCACATCCAATCCTTGGGCGATAAAGGCGGCGATCATGCCAGTCAATACATCGCCCATACCAGGACTACTCATGCCGGGGTTGCCGGTCTTATTTACAACTATTTTGTTATCGCGAGTGACGCACAAGCTGTTGGCACCTTTCAATACCACGGCGCTATTAAAGCGTTTAGCCAATTCCTGCGCGGCTTCGGCGCGTACGGCCTGCACTTCTTCAGTGTTGCAGCCGAGCAGGCGTGCGGCTTCGCCAGGATGAGGGGTAATTACGCTGGCATGCTTGCGTGAAATCAATATGGTGCTCAAATCTGGACGGAGGGCGAGAATGTTCAATGCGTCAGCATCCAGTACCAGCACGGTATCCAGCTTGAGCGCATCTTGTAAAATTTTCTGAGCAGCGTCATCGTGCCCCAACCCGCAGCCAATGGCCATTACATCCAGCTTGGATAGGCGCAATGCCACTTGTGCGCTATGTAGCATTAATTCGGGTTGCAATATATCAACACTCGGGGCGTTGTCCGCCAGCATGCCCACATGTACACAACCAGCGCCCAGCTTGAGCGCAGCACGCGCAGCCAGCAGCGGTGCGCCGACCATACCGCTGGCTCCTCCTATGATGGCCACTGTGCCAAACTTGCCCTTATGGCTGTCACGCGGACGAGGGAGCAGAAAAGTGGCGACTTGTTTTTGTGTAATGGTGGGGATGCGCGGCGCGGCTGGCATGAGTGTATTTTCCTTCGGGTGCAAATGAGGTCACATAGTATAATGGCAAGCTGTTTTTAACAGCCCCTGAGAGCCTGTTTATGTTCCGCGTGTCCCCCGGTAAGTCTGCGCTATCTTCTTTCCGTCTTGAAAAATTGCGTGCTGTCGTCAGTAACGCACTGCCCAATGTGTTTATAACAGATGCATACCATTGGTATTTCGTGGCGTCCAATACGGATTTGTCAGCCACTGAAGCCAATTTGCTAGATACGTTGCTTGGTTTGGATCATGCAAAGAAAAGCCGGCATAGCGGTAAAGATAGGCTGCAACATCTGCTGGTTGTACCGCGCTTGGGTACCATTTCGCCGTGGTCCTCCAAGGCCACGGATATTGCGCAGCATTGCAGTCTGCATAGGGTTGAGCGCATTGAGCGCGGCGTTGTGTACTTCGTTAAGACTAAGAATGGCAAAGCATTGACGCAAGCAGAATTGGAAGTGTTGCTGCCACTACTGCATGACCGTATGACAGAGTCCGTGTTTGACCCTGTGGTTAGTCTTAAAACAGGCTTCAATGATGTAGCAGAAAAAATTTTCCGTCACAGTGAGCCACTGCCGCTCGCTACTGTGGACATAATGCACGGTGGCAATGCGGCGCTGGCAGCAGCTAATATCGAGATGGGGCTGGCATTGTCCGGTGATGAGATTGATTATTTGATGGAGAGTTTCCGTCAGATAGGACGCAATCCTACCGATGTAGAGTTAATGATGTTTGCACAGGCGAACTCCGAACATTGCCGCCATAAGATTTTCAATGCGGATTGGGTGATAGACGATGAGCAGCAGGCGATTTCGTTATTCAGCATGATCCGCAATACCCATAAGCTGCATCCAGAAGGTACAGTGGTTGCGTATTCCGATAATTCCTCTGTCATCGAAGGCGCGCGTATTGAGCGCTTTTATCCGTGCGCCGATGGCGGCTATGCCTACAACGATGAGTTGACGCACACGCTGATGAAGGTAGAAACGCATAACCATCCCACGGCCATCTCTCCCTTCGCCGGTGCGGCCACTGGAGCAGGTGGCGAGATACGCGATGAAGGCGCGACAGGTTCCGGTTCTAAACCCAAGGCGGGGCTAACGGGGTTCTCTGTATCTAATTTGAATATTCCTGGCTTCGAGCAGCCGTGGGAAATTTACGGCAGCGCTCTCGCTAAACCCCTTTCGGGTAAAACCCCTCCGATTTATGGCAAGCCGTCACGCATCGCTTCCGCCTTGCAGATCATGCTGGAAGGACCACTTGGCGGTGCAGCATTCAATAATGAGTTTGGCCGCCCTAATCTGGCCGGTTATTTTCGTACCTTTGAAGAGACTGTCAACAGCGAAATGCGCGGTTATCACAAGCCCATTATGTTGGCAGGCGGGGTAGGTAGTATCGCGGCGCAGCATACACACAAGCATTCGTTACCTGTGGGCGCGCTGGTGATCCAATTGGGCGGGGCAGGTATGTTAATCGGTCTGGGCGGTGGTGCGGCATCCAGCATGGATACCGGTGCCAATGCGGAAAATCTGGATTTTGCTTCGGTACAACGCGGCAATCCAGAAATGCAACGTCGCGCGCAGGAAGTAATTGACCGTTGCTGGCAGATGGGTGACAACAATCCCATCTTGTCCATACACGATGTTGGTGCGGGCGGCATCTCCAACGCTTTGCCGGAACTAGTGCATGGCGGTGGGCGCGGCGCTCGTTTTGAATTGCGTGCCGTTCCTTCTGAAGAGCGGGGGATGTCGCCGATGCAAATTTGGAGCAACGAAGCACAGGAACGCTACGTACTGGCGATTAATCCGGCACGTTTGGATGAGTTTAAAGCGTTGTGCGAGCGTGAACGTTGTCCGTTCGCCGTGCTGGGGCGCGCAATTGCCGATGACCAATTGATCGTGCATGACGAACTATTTAACAATAATGCGGTGGATATGCCGTTGTTGGTACTGTTAGGCAAGCCACCTAAAATGACGCGCAATGTAAAGCGCGAGGCTGTGAAGCTTCCTGCATTTGATGTCAGCAAAATAAATCTTAAAGATGCAATCGAGCGCACGTTGCGCTTACCCTCCGTGGCTGACAAAACATTCCTTATCAGCATCGGTGACCGCACAGTCGGTGGCTTGACTGCACGCGACCAGATGGTGGGGCCGTGGCAAGTTCCAGTCGCGGATGTGGCAGTAACCTTGATGGGCTTTAATACGGCATTGGGTGAGGCTTTCGCCTTGGGCGAGCGCACTCCGCTGGCGGTGTTGAATGCTCCGGCTTCCGGACGAATGGCTGTGGGAGAGGCCATCACCAACATTGCAGCGGCGCGTATCGAAAAGATCGGCGACATCAAGCTATCGGCCAACTGGATGGCGGCCGCCGGTCATCACGGAGAAGATGCCGCACTGTTTGACACCGTGCGTGCGGTGGGTATGGAGTTGTGCCCACAACTCGGCATTAGCATTCCGGTAGGCAAGGACTCCATGTCCATGCGTACAGCGTGGCAGGACGGCACCGAGAAGAAGGCTGTCACGGCTCCGTTGTCGCTCATCGTGACAGCCTTCGCGCCGTGCATGGATGCACGTTTAACATTGACGCCGCAATTGACGGCCGATTTGGATACTGTATTGCTGCTGATTGATCTAGGCGAAGGCAAGAACCGCATGGGCGGCTCGGCGCTGGCGCAGGTGTATAAGCAGGTGGGCAATGTTGGACCTGACCTCGACGATGCGGGCAAGCTCAAAATATTTTTCGACGTTGTCCAGCGCCTGAATAGTGAGGGCAAGTTGCTGGCTTATCATGACCGTTCGGATGGCGGGTTGTTTGCCACATTATGCGAAATGGCGTTTGCTACCCATGTTGGCCTGACCATAAATCTTGATGAATGGCAGGGAGATATCCTAAGCACCTTGTTCAACGAAGAATTGGGTGCGGTGGTGCAGGTACATCGCCGCGATTTACAGTATGTGCTGGACGTGTACCATAACGCTGGGCTTGCAGCGGTACGTTCGGTTGCTACTCTGAATACGGGCGGCATGATCGATATCGTGCGGCAAGGCCAAACATTGTTCAGCGAGACGGGGGTTAATCTGAAGCGCATCTGGTCTGAAACGACTTACCAGATGCAGAAACTACGTGACAACCCAGCTTGCGCCCAGCAGGAGTATGACCGCATTCTGGATGCTGTCGATCCTGGCTTGCAAGTGAAACTTACTTATGACCTGAACGAAAATATTACCGCGCCTACACTGCTGAAATGTCGTCCACCAATCGCCATCTTGCGTGAACAGGGTGTGAACGGCCATGTCGAAATGGCGGCGGCGTTTGACCGTGCCGGCTTCACGGCGGTGGATGTGCACATGAGCGACATCATCACTGGCCGCGTTAAATTGGCGGATTTTAAAGGGGTGGCGGCGTGCGGCGGTTTTTCCTATGGCGATGTACTAGGGGCGGGCGAAGGCTGGGCAAAATCCATCTTGTTCAACCCGCGTGCACGGGATGGGTTCGAAGCCTTCTTCAAGCGCGATGATACTTTTGCTCTGGGCGTGTGTAATGGCTGCCAGATGATGAGCAATTTGCACGAAATTATTCCAGGGGCAGAACATTGGGCACATTTTGCGCGCAATTTGTCAGAGCAGTTTGAGGCGCGTTTCGTGATGGTGGAGGTGCAGCCCTCGCCCTCTATTTTATTTGATGGCATGGCAGGCAGCCGCATGCCCATCGTGGTAGCACACGGTGAGGGATATGCCCATTTCGGTAACGACAAACGCTTGAAGGCGGTGCAGCCGTTGGTCACACTTCGTTATGTGGATAACCATGGCCAGCCGACAGAAACCTACCCACTTAATCCAAACGGTTCGCCGCAGGGTATTACCGGGCTGACCACAGCTGATGGACGATTCAGCATCATGATGCCTCACCCGGAACGGCTGTTCCGGGCGTTGCAGCATTCCTGGCATCCAGTAAAGTGGGGAGAAAATGGAGCATGGCTGAAAATGTTCCAGAATGCGCGCAAGTGGGTTAATTAGCCCCCTCCTTCATAAACATAATAGCCATACCCATTTAGCTTTACAGTGTCCACTCAGGCAATGACGGATGTTTTGCTACTTCAGGTATTGTCATGCTGCCCACTTCATGCAGGCACACTACCTTTTATAGAAATTCGTGCATGTAAATCCCGCTCGGTATCTGCGCCATACTAAGTCTTTTGTTTACAGAATGTTACAAAATCGTCGGATTCTATTTCCCCAGCTTACTTCACTTTTATTTTGTCTCATACTTGCTTTCTTTGCGCATAAATCTGGTATCGTTCTTCACGGGTAAGGTGTATATGGTTCATTTTTGCAATTTCGACTAGCTGGCCAACAAAGCATGAGGGCTACTACATTTCATCCATCCGACCAGGGTTGCTAAAATTACGTTTTACCCTTGCATTCACCTACTAATGTTACCTATGAAAATGCTGAATTTCATACTCAAAGGAGGGAACTTCCATGCATAAAAAATCAATCTCTTTACTTGCCGCTTTAGCGGTAGTCATGACACCGGTAGTAACATCAAATTTTGCTAATGCTCAGGGTAAGCCGATATCGAACCAATTTTGGTGGCCTGAAAAACTGGATCTCAAACCTCTTCGTCAGCATGCGGCTGAATCCAATCCAATGGGCGCCGAGTTCAACTACGCTAAGGAATTTAAGACTCTCGACCTTAAGGCCGTGAAAAAAGACATCGAGACGTTAATGACCACGTCACAGGCATGGTGGCCAGCAGATTATGGCCACTATGGGCCATTTTTTATTCGAATGGCTTGGCACAGCGCGGGCACATACCGCGTGTCTGACGGGCGCGGCGGCGCCGGTGGTGGCCAACAGCGATTCGAGCCGCTCAACAGCTGGCCTGACAATGTTAGTCTGGACAAGGCGCGGCGGTTACTTTGGCCGATCAAGCAGAAGTACGGCCGGAAGATTTCTTGGGCTGACCTGATGACCCTGACGGGAAATGTAGCGCTGGAATCCATGGGCTTCAAAACCTTCGGCTTTGCCGGCGGGCGTGAGGACGATTGGGAGCCTAACCTGGTCTACTGGGGGCCTGAGACTAAATTTCTCGCGGACGAGCGTTATAGTGGCGATAGAAAGCTGGAAAATCCCCTTGCCGCTGTTCAGATGGGCCTAATTTATGTGAATCCAGTGGGGCCAAACGGCAACCCGGATCCACTCGCAGCTGCCCGGGACATTCGCGAGACGTTCGGCCGCATGACAATGAACGATGAAGAGACGGTTGCACTTATTGCCGGCGGCCATACGTTCGGTAAAGCCCATGGTGCCTATGACCCGTCCAAGTGCCTGGGTCCAGAGCCTGCAGCTGCCGACATTGAGCAGCAAGGTTTCGGCTGGGAAAACAAATGCGGCAGCGGCAATGCCGGCGACACTATCACCAGTGGCTTGGAAGGCGCGTGGTCCGCCAACCCGATTGCCTGGACTACACAATATTTAGGCAACCTGTTCGCTTTTGATTGGGTGCAAACAAAGAGCCCAGCAGGCGCGATCCAATGGGTTCCAGATAATAAAAATGGATCAAGCGTCGTGCCGGATGCCCACGATCCTTCGAAGCGGCATGCCCCTATCATGTTCACGACGGACCTTTCGCTTAAGTTCGACCCGAGTTATCGCAAGATTGCCAAGCGCTTTCATGAGAACCCAAAGGAATTCGAACGCGCTTTTTCCAAGGCATGGTTTAAGCTGACGCACCGCGACATGGGTTCGCGCGCACGTTATCTTGGCGCTGAAGTTCCCGACGAAGTCTTGCTATGGCAGGATCCAGTCCCAGCTGTCGATCATGATTTGATTAACGCAGAGGACATCACTCAGCTGAAGTCTACGATCCTTGCCTCGGGATTAAGCGTTCCCGAACTCGTCAGAACCGCCTGGGCGTCTGCCGCTAGCTTTCGTGGGACTGATTTACGGGGTGGAGCTAACGGGGCACGCGTCCGTCTTGAACCGCAGAAAGAATGGGAGGTCAATAATCCGAATGAACTGGCAAAAGTGCTGAAACGTCTGGAGGGTATTCAAACAGACTTCAACCAGGCGCAATCGGACGGCAAAAAAGTGTCGCTTGCCGATTTGATTGTTCTGGGTGGAGCCGCAGCCATTGAGCAAGCCGCGAAGAAAGCTGGCCATAACGTACAGGTTCCTTTCGCGCCGGGACGCACGGATGCATCGCAAGAGCAGACTGATGTAAATTCTTTTGCTGCGCTCGAACCGACCGCAGACGGGTTCCGTAACTACTTTAAGACGGATACCCGTAGATCGCCGACGGAAATGCTGGTTGATCGGGCAAGTCTTTTGACCCTGACAGTCCCTGAGATGACAGTTCTAGTAGGTGGCATGCGGGCTCTGAATGCAAATGCCGGACAATCTGCGCATGGTGTGTTCACCGACCGGCCCGGGACGTTGAGCACTGATTTTTTCGTTAACTTACTGGATATGTCGACGAAATGGACGAAATCATCTAAATCTGATGGAGTTTACGAGGGACGTGATCGCGGGACGGGTACACTCAAATGGACGGCCACTGCCGTTGACCTTGTTTTCGGGTCAAACTCCGAGCTGCGCGCTGTCGCAGAGGTCTATGCAGCTGATGATGCACGAGAGAAGTTTGTGCGGGATTTTATTGAAGCGTGGACTAAGGTGATGAGCCTTGACCGCTCTAAACTGTAAGATCGGCAGAAAAATGGCTCAGAAGCTTTTGAAATGGAATTTAATTTGATTGCTGGTCACCAGAGCGAAAGTTTTTATAACTTATTGGAACACGAAACGGCGGTGTTAAATACGCCGCTGTTTACAGCTTGCTTCATCAGTTGAAATTTAAAACCATCATCCTGTTCCAAATCATCATATCCAAATAATCAAAATTCCCACTGCCAAAATTAATCCCCCTTTAATCACATAATACAAAGGCCGATTCCAAGCTTTTAATTTTCGACGGTACTGGCCTGCCAACCAAATAAAACGGAATACTTTATTGATGCCGCCGGTTTGATCCCCGGTTTCATTGGGCGAACTTGCTGCGGTCATGATTGTTCTGCCTAACCATTTGTTAACCATTTGTGCCCAGCGGTAGCGCATTGGACGTTCAATGTCGCAAAACAAAATAATTCGATTGGTATCGCAACCATTTTGCGCCCAATGAATATAGGTTTCATCAAAAACAACGGCCTGCCCATCCCGCCAACTATAGCGTTGGCCATCAACCTCTATAAAACAGCGATCATTATTTGGCGTTACCAAACCAAGGTGATAGCGCAATGAGCCCGCAAAAGGGTCGCGATGCTCATTGAGTTTTCCACCTGGCCCTAATTCTGCAAACATAGCGGCTTTCACACATGGAATAGCGCGCAATAGTGCAACTGTTTTGGGGCAATAGTATTCAGCTGACGGATGGCTGGCGTCATACCATTTTAAATAAAAGCGTTTCCACCCGTTTTTAAAAAAAGAATTAAATCCTGCATCATCATTTTTTTGTGTAGATTTAATCTTCTCTAAAGCTTGCAAATTAAGCGCTTCATCCCTGATTAATTCCCAATTTTTTTCCAGCAATTCCAAGCCACGGAAGTTGCTGACAGGAAAATAGGCAGTGTAAGGAACCCCCGAAAACAGGTACATGAATAGGTTCATCGGGGCCACAATGGACGAGTGATCGAATAACTGACGAAATAGGGGGAGACGGACTTTACCCCGAAAATGTACGGTAAAAATTGATATCAAATAAATTGAGATTACTGCCCATTTCATAACAATTTCTCCATTGACTGCTTTTCAAAGTGGGATTTTATTTTGATCATAAAATAAATTTTATTGAATCACTTTTAAAATTATATAGTTACAATGTAAATTCTTTATCTGTTTCTTTCGATAAAGAAAAGAGATCCCAGGCAGCGATAAACATTGCTGCAATTACCGGACCGATAATAAAACCGTTCAAACCAAAAAGAGCCATGCCGCCAAGTGTGGAAATAAGTACTACGTAGTCTGGCATTTGTGTGTCCTTACCGACGAGTATAGGCCGAAGAATGTTATCAATCATTCCGATCACAAGCACACCGAATGCAATCAAAATTATGCCGTTCCAAATTTCACCGGTGACGAGAAAATAAATCGCGACCGGCGCCCATATTAATGCTGCTCCAATTGCAGGTAATAAAGAAAGAAACGCCATCAAAACGCCCCATAATAGGGGCCCCTGAATATCAAGAATCCAGAAAATTATCCCCCCTAACGCGCCTTGCATCGCAGCGACAGCGATGTTGCCTTTTACCGTTGCACGAAGAACCGTAATGAATTTGCTGAACAAATACCGTTTATGCTCCATGCTTAATGGAATTGCTTGTCTGATTCGCCCGGATAAACCAGAACCCTCACGCAGCAGGAAAAACAGCAAATACAACATGATGCCAAAACTGATAATGAAGTCGAAAGTATTTTGACCAATAGTGAAAGCCTGAGCCGCAATAAATTTACTGCCTTCCAGTACGCCAGTAGATATTTTTTCCTGCAACGCAGAAATATTTCCGAATCCGAAACGGTCCAGTAAATCGACTATCCATCGCGGCAACATGTTGATTATCTGTTGGAAATACGTGCCGAAATGTAGCTCCCATGATTGAAGCTTTTGGTAAAAATGCATTCCTTCTTGTACTAGCGAAGCGGTAATAAATGCTAGCGGAAGAATTACGATAACCAAACAAAGCACCAAAGTGGCGAGCGCAGCCAAATTCCGTTTGCCACGTGTTATAACAAGTAAACGACGATAGAGAGGGGTAAACAGTATGGCAAGGACAGTGCCCCAAAAAACGGCTCCAAAAAATGGCCATACGATCCAACCGAATGCAATAGAGACGATAGCTAACAGGAGTAAAAATATTTTTTTCTGAAAGTCGGAGGAGTTCATATGTAATTCTGGAGGCCAGGTAAATGGCATTCATTATTTTAATGTCCAATGTTACCTGAACTTAGTGTTCAAGGTAGATTAGAAGTATCCAGTTTACTTGAACCGAGTCGGCTGCCAAGCCAATGTTAAGGAGGCTTCGGGAGACCGTATAAGTGTTGACGATTTGAATTTAAAAATTTAATGGGTATCCACTTCACGCACATAACAAGCAGCAGATGGGTTACAGCATCTCCACGCTGCAACTATACTAAGGGGATGCTAGAAGGCATCGTGGGCAATTAATTAATAATCAATATTAACGGTTACGATTTACGTATACCAAAACCCATGCGCACGCAGTTAATATCCACGAAATCATTTTAGTTGTGCTCGAAGTATCAATTAAATCCATTTGCAGCACTACTGTAAGTGCGCTGAAATTAATGGCTAAAAGTGAACATAGCATAAAATATGGCAGAAATGACTTTAACATGGCTATTTACCCTCTCTAATGATTACAGGTGATTTTCTTTGTTATAAAACTATACTTGATCAAACTTAAAGGAGCCATATGCAGTGTACGGTACTGGCAAATGATGATTAAATAAATTCACTACAATCAGATCAAGGGATTATTTTTGGGTGGCAGTCACATTTACTTCCCCATTTCCTTTGCCCGGACGACGATATACACCTTTCACAACTTCTCCAATAATTCCACCAAAATTGGCAGCTTCCACTACCAAGATGAGACAGGGTCCCCAGTACGCAAGAGGGATTTGAAAAAACATATCTACATCTGTAGATGGGTTTTCAAAATAGGTCATATAGACAAAGTTGATACAGCGTACAAACAGGGGGGGTAAGCAAGCCAACCATTTTCCGCCCAGACCAAAAATCCAGGACACCACGAAACCCGCCACGAATGGCACCAAAAATATATCTATCATCCAGAGGAAAGTAAATGTGGATATCCCCGTAAACACCTCGATATTGACCCCCAGCGCTTTATCTCCCAAATAATTCAATGCCATACCAACCAACACAGCAATAAATCCTTTAACGTAACGGGAATTCATCTTGATTACTCCTTTTTAAAAAGCTACTTATTTTTAAAGGCGTTAGTAGGGGCTGGTTACTTAAAAGCTATTTTATATTTGTCCCTATCCTCCAGTGCTTACATTACTAGACAATAATCTGACAATACAGGTACAGTTGTGCTTGTATTTAACCAACCTGTACTGGTTCATTAACCATGCCAATATTAAGTTTAGATCCAAACGATCCTTTTCCGTTGATTGATCAGATTGCCGATGGCATCAAAAAAATGATAGATAGCAAGGCAATTCGATCGGGTGCGCGCATGCCTTCAATACGAAAATTTGCCCAGAACCACGGAGTAAGCCGCTTCACTGTTGTCCAGGCATATGACAAGCTGGTGGCCATGGAATATCTGTATTCGAGGCAAGGCTCCGGTTTCTATGTTTCATCTCGTTTAGCACCTCGTGATTCATCGGAAGCGGCATATAAACTTGATAGCGTAATAGATGTCGTTTGGCTGTTAAGAAATTCGCTTAAGGATCGCGCCAGTAAGACAATGCCGGGGGCATGGTGGCTTCCAGCCTCATGGATGGTAGAAACAGGTATCAAAAAAAGTTTGCGGGCATTGTCATTAAAAGACGGGGAATTTCTTACTGCCTATGGCACGCCGGGCGGTTATTTACCCTTGAGGGACCTACTGCAAAGAAAATTATCCAGTATCGGCGTTGTGGCAGATACCTCGCAGATTATCCTGACTACAGGAGTGACACATGCAATGGACTTGGTAACCCGATATTTTGTACGGGCAGGAGATGCTGTATTAGTCGATGACCCGGGATATTTTATTCTTTTCGGAGGGCTGAAATCATTTGGCGCTAAAATTGTCGGGGTACCCTGGAATCAGGATGGCCCTGATACCCATGCGATGGAAGCGCTGATAAAAGAACATCATCCCAAGCTCTTTTTTACCAATACGATTTTGCATAACCCGACCGGTGCCAGTATTAGCCAGCCTGTTGCCCATCGCATGCTTCAGCTGGCCGAAAAATACGACATGATGCTGGTTGAGGATGACATATATGGTGATTTTCATCCTGCAACGGCAACTCGTCTTGCTACACTCGACCAGCTCAATCGGGTGATCTATGTAAGCAGCTTCTCGAAATCGGTCTCAGCAAGTCTGCGTGTTGGATATTTTGCATGTAACCGAGAAATTGCAGAGAGCCTCTGTGATGTTAAGTTATTGACAGGCCTTACCACTTCAGAAGTGAGCGAACGGCTGATATATCAGCTCTTGACTGATGGCCATTATCGAAAACATCTGGATAAGCTTCGGGCAAAATTACAACTGGCGCGACAGAACACGATCGCTAAACTCGAAAATATTGGCTTCACACTTTATTGTGAGCCAGAAGGCGGAATGTTTGTTTGGGCAAAACTGAATAGCTTAAATAACGCGGCTGAAATTGCAAGCCTCGCAGCAAAAGAAGGAATCATGCTCGCTCCCGGAAACATGTTCCGGCCGCACCAGGAATCCTCATCTTGGTTCAGGTTTAACGTAGCCCATTGCGGCGACGATGCAACGTTCGAGTTTTTTAAACAATGGCAGATTCAACACTGAAGCATGGATGGTTTATTTCTCAATTTGCCCATGCTGTGACCCATAAATCAATCTAAAAATTAACAAAAGCGCTTGACATTACGCTGGTTATTCACAACTTGCGTATATATCCGACAACAAAAATTATTTTACCAGTGCATTTAAAATATAATCTTAATATATTGTTTTTATTATGAATAATTTATGCCTATGAAATAGGCAATTAAGCAAAACTGTATATAATATGAGCGGTTAGCTTAGTTATATTGAAATTATCCACATTGTTATCCACAGTTTTTGTGGACAACATAAAATACTTAATAAAGTCAGTTAGGTTCATTAAACACTGTAGGCATTTACGTAAGAAACCTTGCTAATGCCCATTAGTAAATGTCGCCCAGAAGTGGCATTTGTCAAGATAACTTGAATCCGCCTGCCAAAAATAGCAAACCAAGTTACTCATTACTTTTAGCGCGCTACCACCGAATACCATTCCATAAAATGGACTCCCATCAAGTAAAAACGAAACCGCAAAATGAACCAGAGTACCTATTTGCTCATGATGGCGATCCCAACACACTAGAGCTTGGGTGGATGCGAACGGATTGACGCTTCACCCAGACAAAACTCATGTTGGAGATTGCCGGGTAGAAGGTCAAGGATTCGAATTTCTGGGATACTGGTTTGAAGACTGCGACGACTATTAAAATGTTACATCTACCCACATTTCAATAAAAATTTGTTGTCACATTAATCTCTAAAAACAAGCATTATCCATGCCAATATGGACAATAAAAACTTATACATAGCATAAATACAGCGTGTTACAAAAAATACGTGCTCACCACAATAACTCCGCGGGGTGCCATGTTAGGCGGACAGCTCACGAGGATGTGTACGTGATCTTTACTCACAACACCTTTGACGATCCTAATTTCAAAGGCTTCGCATGTCTCTCTCACCAAGCCTCGGATTCGCTCCGCCACCTCTCCATTCAGCAACTTGTAGCGATACTTCGTTACCCAGACAAAGTGATACTCAATTTGAAACACCGTATGACTGCCATATCTGTATTCCATACCACACCTCCATTCGTGTGGCATATTGTCGCAGCTAAAGCTAACCGGCTAAAGCCGGTGGTTTAAACCTTGTGATTGATAATTAATTTATGCCTGATTTGCATTCAACCTTGAAATATCCCCAGCAAAAGTCGAACGGTGACTTACCCAGCATTCCTTCCGCTCACTTTTCCATACTGGCTTTTGCCGTTGCATACACGCTGTTTGTAATCTACGGTAGTTTGGTACCACTTGATTTTCATCCACAAACCTGGGATCAGGCATGGGAAACGTTTCAGCACATCAGGCTACTTAACGTCGGAACCCAAGGACGTGCAGACTGGGTCGCGAATGGTGTGCTCTACATTCCTGTTGGTTTTCTCACTGCCACCTTGTTTACGCGTTCAAAAAGGCATAGCACACTGGTCTTGGCATTTATCGGTTCGCTTCTGTTTTCATTCACTTTGGCTGTGGCAGTTGAATTTTCGCAGCTATTTTTTCCGCCCCGAACAGTATCAATCAACGATGTGGCTGCCGAGTTTATCGGTAGTGCCTTGGGAGCATTTATTGCAGTGCGTTGGCCAGATCAGTTCAGGTCATTCCTTTCCATGCTTATGGGAAATCCAGATCGTTTGGTTGCCCGCATATTAAAAACATATGCTATTGGTTATGTCGCGTTTAGCCTGTTTCCTTATGATTTTTTGGTATCAGTGCCAGAGCTTAAATGGAAGCTTGACTCGAGTAGTTGGGGCTGGCTGATAGCAATGGAACCCATGCGCGGCAATATCGCGCTTCCTCTTGCTAAGCTGTTTGCAGAAACTTTGGCCGTCATACCTTTGGGGTTGATACTCTGTCAATTAACAACTGGGCAACGGTCATGGTCTCCCACACGGCTATTCATCGCTGGCGGGAGTTTTGGGCTGATTATTGAGATTGCCCAATTTTTTATCGTTTCCGGTATTAGCCAAGGTCTTTCCGTGCTTACGCGTGCGGCGGGAATCTACCTGGGGGCATTGCTTTGGCGTCATCGTACACGTTTGCACTTATCACGGCTGGCATCCGAACTCAGGCGATTCGGCTTGCCCGTGGGTATCCTTTATCTGATTGCCTTGACTGCGGTAAATGGTTGGTTCGAACATCGCTGGATCAGTAGCGACTCCGCCATGAATGCCCTCAATGACATTCATTTTCTCCCTTTCTATTATCATTACTACACCACGGAACAGGCTGCGTTGTTAAGTTTGGCGTCCGTATGCCTAATGTATGGATTTATTGGAATTTTGGTTTGGGCATCCTGGAATCCACCTGCGCTGGCAATGTTGTTGGCAACGTTGTTGGCTGGGTTCATGGAAACAAGCAAATTATTCCTGGAAAATCTTCATCCTGACCCTACCAACATTATCCTGGCCGGGTTTTCTGCCTGGGCAACAGCGAAACTGGCCAATCGGCTTACTTCGGCCCCTGTAACCTCTGCCGAGGTTTCAAAACACAATGACTCACCGGTAGTTGTGGCATCAAATTTTCCCATGCCTAGTCGTCCTTACGGCAGTGAAACAGAAGCTGCTAGAACCAGGGAGCCAGCAATTAATAAGGAGCCGTTAGATACAACAACGTCGACGGTACCGCTTACCCTGCTTAAAAAGCCGTCATGGATGGATTACGCCGTTTTGATTGCGGGTCTAGCGTGTGTCGGCTGGGGGGTGGCGACCTTTCCTAATCAATCAGCCTTAATCGGTTTATTTTTTATTGGGTATTCGGTTCTGCTCTGGTACCGGCCACAGTCTCTACTTATTGTTGTTCCGGCCGCCTTGGCGCTTTTCGATTTCGCTCCTTGGAGTGGGCGCTTCTATTTCGACGAGTTTGATTTTCTTCTCTTAACCAGCATTACCATCGGTTATGTCCGATTACCGGCTGCGCCGCGTCATTCAAAACGTGATTTACTGTTTCTCTGCCTCGCTATTTTGCTGGGTCTTTCCTATATTATCGGCACTGTCCGGGGTTTGTTGCCTTGGCAGATACCAGAGATAAACGCATTCACCAATTACTACAGCCCCTATAACGCACTACGCATTGCCAAGGGGGCACTGTGGGCATTTCTTTTATATGGCATCCTCAGGCGATTGGCGTCTAATGGGCAGAATATTCGCAGTCTTTTCGCCCAAGGTATGGTAGTCGGATTGGCTGGAACGATTGCGGTGTTAATCTGGGAGCGATTCACGTTCCCAGGGTTATTCAATTTCACCGATGTTTATCGGGTGACCGGATCGTTCTCCCAAATGCATACCGGTGGAGCAGATATCGAGACCTTTCTTACACTATCAACCCCATTTTTAGTGGTGCAACTGTTTGAAAAGCGAAGCTGGATAACAAGGTTGGTCGGCATAGCGTTACTGGTTGGAGCCACCTACGGCGTGATGGTTACTTTTTCGCGAATTGGCTACGCTGCTTATGGCATTGCTATGGCGCTTTCCCTGCTGGCGGCAATGGCAACATCAGGTAGTCAAGTGCGAATTTGGTCTTTCAAGCGCGGCATGGCCGCTTTCGCTCTTACGGCGTTGCTGCTCGCGGTGGCTGTACCCATTTTTAAAGGCCCGTTCACGCAGGCCCGCATGTCCCAGGCTGAAGCTGATATGGGAATACGTTTAGCCCATTGGTCCAGCGCTTTGCAGATGCGCGACCCGGGCTGGTCAACGGCATTGCTCGGGATGGGGATTGGGCGTTACCCGGAAACCCATTCTTGGCGTAGCAAAGAAAGTTTAGCCGCCACTTACCGGCTAGGCTCTGAAACTGGCAATATTTTTTTACGGCTAGGAATGGGTAGTCCGCTTTATATAGAGCAGTTCGTTACGATTGAGCCACACAGTAACTATTTGCTTAACCTGAATGCCCGAAGCGATCAGCCTAACACCCAAATCACCGTATCGATTTGCGAAAAATGGCTGCTCACCTCAGCACGCTGCGCCTTTAAGTTAATTGATGTTACAGGAAACGGTCAGTGGCAATCACTTCAGGCTAATCTGCAATCAGATGAAGTGGGAGGTGGTTCCTGGTATGCAGCCCGCCCCGTCAAGCTATCGATCTATAATTCCAATACCCAAACCAATGCTGTGATAGATGTGGACAACGTGCGCTTGCAAGCGGCGAACGGGGACGACCTGTTGACCAACGGGGCGTTTTCGCTGGGGTTGGATAGGTGGTTTTTTACTGTTGACAACGACAGGCCATGGCACATCTGGAGTCTGCCAATTCAAATCCAATTTGACCAAGGTTGGTTGGGTTTGGTCGCCCTGAGTCTTTTCGTCGCGCTCGGCTTGTGGCGCGCCGGTCGCGATGCCTGGCGCGGCAATGCGATGGCTGGTGCGATACTGGCGTCCAGCGTCGGCTTCCTTGTGATTGGAATTTTTGATAGCTTGGTGGATAGTCCACGCATCCTCATGCTGTTTTTATTGCTTATTTGGTTCTGCGGGCGAACCGGGATGAAATCCCCGGCCCTCTGAGAAAGCATGCTTCCCCCGCACTTCCCATAGTGGCTCAGTGGCCGATTTGAACCATGGTGAAACCTGTCCTACCGAAAATGCAGCATTGCGTCCTTATTAGAACCCGCATGAAACTTGGCCTGAAAGCAAGGTCACATCCAAGGTGGGCGCGGAGCCAGTACCACAAAACGTGTATTGGGCACCACTCAAATGAATCTTATAGGAATACGCTCCCCCGGAACCGTAGTTATATGTGACCACGCTATTGCCGCCGTTTCCAGAGGTGCTCCACGTACCTACTTTTGCCGTCTTATCGATAGGATCAGTGGGTCCCTTCTTGTAATCGATAAGATTGCCCCCGGTTTGATGGTATTCCTGCCACTTCTGGCTTCCTGATATGGCGCACACTGTTTTACCAGAGATTGCGTTGGCAACAACATTAGGGTCTCCTCCAGTGTTTTTTAATTGGGTGCCGCCACTACAGTCTATTGCCATCGCCTCCCCAGAAATCCCTACGAGTAAAATGATGCTTGTAACCATCAGATGCTTCATAATCGATTCTCCTTTTGAGTAAGTTAATGTTGGTATTAATTCGCTGCTTGAAAATAAGTTTTATTGGTTAGTCCATTTATGACCCAAATTTAGCGCTTAAGATGTACTTTTTGACTCCACAATCCCAAGGATTCACAGAGTACATCTAGGAAACACAGCCAATTTGCAATAAAAACCGGGAATCAGACACTATAAAGTACGCCATTTCTGGCGCAGACGTCGCCACTCTATAATGGGAAAAACACGCATAGCTACCGCTCGATTCTGTCAACAGCGTAACATAGAGCAGGCTATCAGTGGCAAGAAAGTGGTCGATTCACACTATCCAATTCGATACAATCAAACAAATCGATAACACGTAAAATATATCTGTTAATCGTACTGATTTTGGCTTTGGCATTAAGGGAACTTTAGATAAAGGACTGGAAGATGACAAAATGAAATTGTTGCACGAATTGCAGGTGCGCCAACTTGAGTTAGAAGCACAAAATCGCAAACTAAGGGAAGTACAACGGATATTAGAAGAAACCCGCGATCGGTATGCTAATCTTTATGACGGTGCTCCCGTAGGTTATCTAACTTTGGATGAAGCCGGATGCATTCAAGAAATCAATCTAACTGGAGCCACCATGCTGTGTGGGACACGTGAAAATATCGTGGGTACACCTTTGGTAACCCATGTTATCGAAGGTGATATTCACGCATTTTTGCACCACCTGCAGCAAACTTTCAATTCTTCCGGCAATGTTGTTACCGAATTGAGAATGATGACCCGGACGGATGAGCCGAATTGTGTCCGCCTAGAAAGTGCAGCTATGCTGAATTGTGTCCGCCTAGAAAGTGCAGCTATAGGGAATGGGATACGTGCGTGCCGTACGGTAATGACCAATATTACTGAACAAAAACGTATTACATTGGCACTACAACAAAAACGAACTGAGCAAGATGCCTTGTTGAATGCGATACCGGCCATCGTGTTCTACAAAGATCTGGACTTGCGTTATATGGCAGTTAGTCAGATGTTTGCTGATCTTCTCGGTCGTTCGTTAGGAAATGTGCTCGGTAAAACTGATTTTGAGCTACTGCCACGCGAGCTAGCTGAGGATTTTCAGCGCATAAACCGTGAAGTGCTGGAATTAGGCAAAACAAAAGCGGGTGTAGAAAGCAGGCTTACCGATGCAAACGGCAATATCGTTTATTTGTCTACAGTGCTCGCCCCTTTTAATAATACGGAAGGTAATATCACCGGGCTATTAGGAGTCGGCATCGACATTACTCCACTTAAAAAGGCAGCAGATGTCAATTTGGAATTGTTGCTGCAAAACCGTGCCCTTACGCAAAACCTGTACAGCATTCAGGAAACTGAACGTTGCCATCTGGCCCGTGAATTGCATGATGAATTAGGCCAATGGCTTACCGCCATCCATGCGGAAGCCCAGGCGATTTTATGTCTGCCTGTCGAAGAACCTACAGTCCGGGCAAGCGTACAAGCCATTAGCGAAAGCGCCACGGAAATGCATGAAGTAATCCGTGGAATGTTGCGCCACTTGCGCCCGGCGCTATTGGATGAACTTGGACTGGCGGATAGTCTGCGTGAGCTAACCAATAAATGGTGTTTACATAATCCAAACATAATCTTCGAGTTTGCGCTTGAAGGTAATTTGAATGGTTTGAGGGAGAACATTAATGTTACCGTATACCGCATTATTCAAGAGGCACTCACCAATATTTGTAACCACGCCCTAGCCAAGCATGTTTCAGTGTGCTTGAGCCGTGAACCAGGTGAAACGCCCGATGATGGGGCAGTGTTTCTAAGGATAACGGATGACGGCAAAGGCTTTGACCCAAACCAGGCATTCAATGGATTCGGCCTATTAGGTATTCGTGAGCGGGCAATTGCAGCGGGGGGCGTATTTTCCTCATTTAGCGCTCCGGGTCGTGGTGTACGCATCGATGTTCGATTGCCGCTTAAACATCAGTTAGAAAGAAGAAAGCGATGAACCTGAGTACTACCGTCCAGCCGATTACAGTATTGTTGATAGACGATCACCCCGTAGTTCGCGACGGTTTTCGCCGTTTGCTTGAAAGTACAGATGACATTCGGGTAGTGGCTGAAGCCGATAATGGTGAAGCGGGCTATATTCTTTACCGGGAGGTAAAACCTAATGTAGTGGTGCTTGATCTTAATATGCCAGGTAGCGGTGGCCTGGAAACAGTTCGTCGCATCAGGGCGTATGATCCGGTTGCGCGCATTCTGGTATTCAGTATGCATTGTAATGAAACTATGGTGCAGCGCGTCTTGGAGATGGGCGCAACGGGTTATCTAACTAAACAAAGCGGTCTCAAACAAATGGCGCATGCTGTACGCCAAGTCAAATTGGGAAAAACATACGTCGATCCAGAACATATTTCGGACATGGTTATTGACAGACAGCTGTTTCACGCGGCCCTAGATCCAATAAACGCGCTTTCTAAACGTGAATTCCAGTTATTTAAATTGATGGCAGAAGGCAATTCAATACTTGAAATTGCTGAAAATCTTTGCATTAGTCCTAAAACTGTTGGTGTCCATCACACCAGCATAATGAGAAAACTTAAATTGCAGAACACAGCCCAGCTTGTTCGCTTGGCTATTCTTTGTGACGTTATCCAATTGTAGGCACTTCTTATCTATATCATATTGATATAGTAATAACTAATTAAGTTCTAATGTTCGACTAAATTTCACTTTCCAAGATATTGCTTTAGGCAAAATTAAGCAATTTGCTTATTCACTTACCTTGAATGCCACATTAACATCCCCCTTTGTTATCAAATTTAAATATTGCATATTATCCAATACCTTAATAATCATATTTAAAATATTGATTTTTATGTTAAATGTAAAAGTAAGTGGGTTGCGTATTCATGCCAAGGGATTTAAGTTATTTAAAAATTATTACGACTATATTATGTGTTTTAGTAAATGTGAAGTGAAAGTGGGGTAATCAACCATAGGAGAAATTATTATGAGCAATGCAACCATTCCTACCGGTTTTAATCCTGAGCGAAGTGAACATATGTTGCAAGAGTACGTGCACGATGCTTATAAATTAAAGGGAAAGCTGCAAGAACCAACTGTGTGCCCACAATGTAATGCGGTATTTCATGAAGGACGTTGGCAGTGGCGCCAAGTTCCGGCAGAGGCGCACCGGGAAATCTGTCCTGCCTGCCATCGTATACACGACCACTATCCTGCCGGCTTCCTTGCTTTGCAGGGTGAATTTTTTGCCACGCATAGCAAAGAAATTATGAATCTCGTGCATAACGTAGAAAAACGTGAACGGGCAGAGCACCCGCTTAAACGCATCATGGATGTGGAAGATAAAAAAGATGGCGGGCTATTGATAACAACAACTGATCCACATCTTGCTCGCGGTATAGGTGAAGCGTTGCACCATGCCTATCAGGGGGAACTGAAGTTTCACTATAATAAAGAAGAAAATTTGTTACGCGTAAGCTGGACGCACTAATGGAAAATTTATGATGCGCACTATGAGAAAACCTGTACTCACAGTCGTTATATTGATTACCTTGTTTGCATTAAATAGCTGCGGAAAAAAACAACAATCCTCCCCTCCAGTGACGACTAGTGGCGCTGTAAGCGCCGCATCGGCGGTTGTTGCGCTCCCGAATTTTACAGTTTTGGTCAAGAAAGAAGGGCCTGCTGTTGTCAACATTAGCACCACACAGAAAATTCGCGGGGAACATCTTCCATTCCCGGCTTTTCCTGGTACCAAACAAGATGACCCATTCTATGAGTTTTTTCGCCGATTTGGGCCTGGCGAGGTGCTCCCACATGAATTCCGCAGTCAGTCACTCGGTTCCGGTTTCATTATTAGCCAGGACGGCTATATTCTTACCAACGCTCATGTCATCGATAATGCGGATGAAGTGACGGTGCGACTGACTGACAAACGGGAGTTCAAAGCGAAGGTAATAGGTGCCGACAAGCGCAGCGATATTGCACTATTGAAAATTTCAGCTAAGGATCTTCCTGTTGCGAGTATTGGCGACACCTCAAAGCTTGAGGCTGGCGAATGGGTTGTTGCAATTGGATCGCCATTCGGCTTCACCAACTCGGTTTCTCAAGGTATTGTAAGTGCCATGGGACGCAGCTTGCCCGGCGAAAATACCACGCCCTTTATTCAAACTGATGTTCCAATCAACCCAGGGAATTCTGGAGGGCCGTTGTTCAATTTAAAGGGTGAAGTTATCGGTATCAATTCGCAGATTTATAGCCGTAGCGGAGGCTATATGGGTTTGTCCTTTGCGATCCCGATCGACCTCGCAATAAAGGTAAAGAACGAGCTATTGAAGCATGGCACTGTCAAACGTGGCTGGCTTGGTGTGACGATTCAAGACGTAAGCCCTGAACATGCCAGATCATTTGGGCTGACAAAGGCAAGTGGTGCGCTGATTACTACGGTAGGAAAGGATACACCAGCAGCACGGGGCAACCTTGAGATCGGGGATATTATTTTAAAGTTTAATGGTAAAGAACTGATGGATGCAAATGATTTAGCTCGTATAGTTTCTGATGCTACGCCTGGATCAATTGCACGACTCAGCGTATGGCGTCGGGGGGCAGCAAAAGAAGTGATCGTCACCCTTGGAGATATGGAAACTGACCTTAAAACACTCAAACCGAGACCGATGGATAAAGAAATGACACTGGACACAATTGGCTTGACTATGCATGAGCTGAATCCTGTTGAGCAGAAGATGCTGCGCACAGACGGCTATGTAGTAGTTGATGCGGTTGACGGTATTGCGGCAGAGTCAGGCATTCAACCAAGGGACATTATCATAGCCATTAATAGCCAGCGCATCTCCAGCATTAAGCAGTTCCGTACTGTGATGGCTGAAGTGGGCATGCATGCCGCTTTGCTCGTGCAGCGTGAAGGCAATATGATTTTTATTCCATTGATAAGTAAATAACAAATAGCGGAGTAACTATCTGGATTTTGTGTAAACCGAATAGATATTTGATGGACAACTACATAAATAACTGAATTGGCTTAAGGGAGTAAGTCGCTCTGTGGTGGGCCGCCAAATTCAAACTGCGTATTCGGCAGAAAGGGACGGCCGCGGAAAAGCAGAAGCAACTCGGCTTACGCAAAGCCCATTTTAAAATTTACGCTTATTTGAAAATGTTTATAATTCCTTCAGCGAACCCTAGTCCCATATTAATATTAGACGTTCCGACTGCGCTGCCCGATCCACTTATTCCCTTGAAGCGACCCGTTCCTCCGGTAATTTGGTAAGTGAAATTTTCATACCTATAGATTGGTGGATTCTCCGGAATAAAGGAAACTGAATAATGGGCCATGATGTTGTTGCCATTACCAGCAGTAAGCGTCAAATTTCCTTCTGCCCTAAAACTAACAGCATCCACCGGCGTAATGCAATCGTCGGCTGTCAGAGTAAGCACACCTAAACTTTCGCTTTTTCCGTTGGCAGTAATCGAGCCAGTCCCTATCCCAGTAATATTGCCACCGAAATAAGAAGGAGCACACTCCGCTTTTGGGCCTGTTACTTCGTACGTTCCCAAGGCAAATTCTATCGTTGCTTGTTTTTCATTAGTACCAGCAAGCGCACTTAAGGGAGAAATAATTGCAGCAAATAGCAGTGCAAATACTTGTAATTTAAAATTTTTTACAATCATGGATATTCCTTTATTTTATTGTTGGTTAGTAGGCTATCGAGTAGCTTGAGAAGGATCCTGTATTTCGATCGGTGGAACATTGATTAAAAATTAGGTTTTCATGGAAGGGTTTATATCATATGACAGTGATCCTTTAAGTAGGTTTAGGTTTAGAAGGCGTCCATAGATACGACGCACTGAATCATCACCATATTTATAATAATGATTTTCTTTATTATAGAGAGGAGCCTGTCTAGTAGCGAACTTATAAATTCAGCTTGCTATTGCCTTCCATGCCCTCAATTTCTCATCAAATGAAGTTGCAGCATTCGCTGGACTTGTTGAAGGCAGGCGAACATATTCGATATCTGAGGAATTTTGAAGAAAAGGTTGCACCAGTTTCATATACAGACTTTCCGCCTTGGCTCCGTTAAAACACACCCTATGAATATACGGGTGACTTTTAAAAAAGCTGGCAAAATCGTTTAGTATGATTGTGTCATGGTCTATATCAGAATCGAGACTACTCTCCCGCCTGCATGACTTCAAAACGTCCCAAAGTGCAATTCTTGCCGCAACAATTGATGATGTTCTGGCTTCATAAGAATTTACGGCTTTGACGCCAAGAATTTCGCTAATAATCTTCCAGAATACGTTTCGTGGATGTGCGTAATACTGCTGTGCTTGCAAGGAGGCCTTGCCTGGCATCGTGCCAAGGATAAGGACGCTTGAATTATGTCTTTCGATTGGTGGGAAGCTATGAATATGAACTATCGGAGGACTTTCAATAATCATTGGGTTGTTTGAAATTTTTTTATTTTTATAAACATTAACATGGAGTTATAAATTTACGGGAGAGGATTGCGCTAATTCGAGGAAAAACAAGAGAATTTCTTAAAATTTTTAAGATAGTCCTAACATTTTTCTAATTTCAATACTGTAAATATAATATAAATATATTTTCTATGTAAACATAGAATGGGCTGTTGTCGCGGAAAGCAGCACGGCTTATAAATCAACAAATTTAAGGAGTATCACATGGCAATGGATGTTATTGACTACAAAATTTACGGATCAGAAATGCAGTTCGTAGAGATCGAACTTGATCCTGAGGAATCTGCTGTAGGCGAAGCCAGTTCCATGATGTACATGGAAGATGGCATTGATATGGACACAATATTTGGTGATGGCTCGGCGCAACAATCCGGTATTTTTGGCAAACTGCTGGGGGCTGGTAAGCGCGTGCTTACAGGTGAATCCCTGTTCACCACCGTCTATACAAACAAAGGTTCCGGAAAAAAGAAAGTTGCGTTCGGCGCCCCCCACCCAGGAAAATTGTTACCGATGAACTTGTCTGAACTCGGCGGCTCCCTTATTTGTCAGAAAGACGCCTTTCTATGCGCCGCCAAAGGGGTTTCGCTGTCGATCGCATTCCAGAAAAAAATTGGTACCGGATTTTTTGGTGGCGAAGGCTTTATTATGCAAAAGCTGGAAGGTGATGGTTTGGCATTTATTCACGCCGGTGGGACTATGATGAAACGCGTTCTGGCACCGGGTGAAACGCTACGCGTTGATACAGGCTGCCTGGTGGCAATGCAGCCTACAGTAGACTACGATATTCAATATGTAGGCAAGATCAAAACTGCCTTATTTGGCGGAGAAGGCCTATTTTTCGCTGTTTTACGTGGGCCAGGTATGGTAATCATCCAATCCTTACCGTTCAATCGGCTGGCCTCGCGTATTTTTGCCGCAGCACCAAAAAGTAGTGGTGTAGCTAGCGCATTTGGCTTAGGTAGCGGCGGTGGGCGCGAAGAAGGCGGCATCTTGGGGGGAATATTTAATGGCGATGACTAAACGATAAATTCAACTATCCCAACTCAACATGGTTGAACCCAATAAAGTCACAGGGCTTGCTTGGGGGCCCGGATTCCAGAGTACTGGCAGCCCAGTTGAAGTCTCTATATCGAGTCACGGGCTGCGGCTGGCCACACAGGATGAGCACGACGGCATGCCTGCTTGGAGCAAAATCTCTGTACGCCAGGGTGGGTTTAATGACAGTCAAATGATGGTCGAGTGGCATGGCCGTGCTGGGAGTTACACGCTGACAGTATCGGACATACCATCGATAGCCGCGCTTAAGGCACACCTTAAAACTGCCACCCAGCATAACGAAAATCTCAAATCTACTGGAGCCAAAAGAGGAGGGGATAGGGCGACTTTCATTTGGTCGCATGCATTTATCTGGGGCATATTCGTATTGCCGATATTGGTGCTCGCCACGGTTCTATGGGAGCACGAGAGACTTACCGCATGGGCCATCTCATATGTCACCGTGAAACAGGAACACAAACTGGGTGAGCAAATATTCGCGCTCACCAAACGGCAACTAACACTGGTCGAAGGCCCGGGCACCAACATGGTGCGGGAGATAGGCGCACGGCTAACGCAAGGTTCTGCATATCAATATGAGTTCTATGTGGCGAACGATGCGTCGGTTAACGCTTTTGCGATGCCCGGCGGTTTCATTGTAATGAACACTGGATTACTGGCACTAGCCGATAATGCTGAACAGGTGGCGGGCGTACTTGCGCATGAAATTCAGCACGCGGAAAAACGCCACACTTTGAATGGTATGGTGAAATCAGCAGGTCTGATGGCAACGATCAGCTTGGTGTTTGGCGATTTAAACGGTGCGGCTGCACTTGGCTCTGATTTGATCAGGCTTAAATTTTCACGCCAGCATGAAGCCGATGCCGATGCCGAAGGTTTGAAAGCTTTGGTTGTTTCAGGTATTTCACCCACAGGAATGCGTGATTTTTTTCAGAAAATGAGTGAAAAAGAGAGCCTAAATTTGGGGTGGTTTTCGTCTCATCCTACAAGCAACGACCGCTTCGCGTCACTTGATGCAGCCATTAAAGCGCTATTGCCGGCAGCTGTCGTGGCTAAGCCGCTACCTTATGATTATGCAGCGATTAAAGCGGTACTCCCGGCACATTTTAAACCTGGTGGAAAAATTTGACGGAAGAGTTCTTCGTTCCCCGGGGATGCATACCTAGCAGACTTAATCCAATATTCAAGAAATAAGAGTTTCTATTTTTTCAGTTGGAATGATTACTTCTTGTAAAGACTGACCTTTGCGTGATCCCAGGGCATACGAGTAAATCCGCGTAAATTCAGCGCCCAACAAAAAAATCTGGGCAGAGTAATATATCCACACCAACACAACTACGAGCGAACCTGCCGCTCCAAATCCTGAAGCAACGCCGCTTCTGCCAATGTAAAAGCCGATTAGAAATTTCCCGACCGTAAACAGAAACGCGGTAACCACTGCACCAATCCATACATCGCGCCAATCTATCTTCATCCGTGGCATTAATTTATAGATCATTGCAAATGCAATCGTAATGAGCACAAAACTCAGTGTTACATCGACTAAATTTGCCAGAAACCAAAATCCGCCAAATAAAGGTTCCCACCATTTCCCTAATGCCGCCAACGCAGCACTAAATATGAGCGAAACAATCAATAAAAAACCTATTCCCAAGATCATCGCAAAAGAAAGCAGTCGCGTGCGAATTAATCCAGACACACCCGCATCCTCGGTTTTTTTTGGTGCGCGCCATATTCTATCTAGGTCATCCTGTAGTTCAGCAAATACTGTAGTTGCGCCAATCAGGAGTAAAGCCACGCCGATAATAGTGGCAGTTACACTCTCTGTAGGCTTGCTAACGCTCTCGAGCAAACCTTGCACAACCAACGCTTCGGCTTTTCCCATAAAATTTTGTAACTGGGTAATAATTTCTCCCCTTGCCACGTCAGTACCAAAAATAAACCCAGCTATAGATATAACAATGAGCAGAAGTGGCGCCATCGAAAACACCGCGTAATAGGCAAGTGCTGCCCCCATGCTTGGGGCATTGTCGTCAATCCACGCTGAAAAAGTGGCTTTGACAAGATTAAAGATTGGTTTGATATTCATGGGATTACTCTGTAAAGCTGATAATAATTGTTACACATCTCTGGTTGGGGTGAAAGCTGGCTTTTATTAAATCAGTCAACGTTGTTATGGTGCTATGCGTTTTTGATTGAAGGACGGCTCCGTCGTTCATTTTTGCAAGAGGACTATAATGAAAAAATTGCTACTGGCTTTTATTACATTTGTTATTTCTACCGGCATTGCGATGGCTACTGTAAACCTAAATACGGCCACAAAGGAAGAATTAGACGGAGTGAAGGGTGTCGGCCCGGTGAAGGCACAGTCAATCATCGATTACCGTAAAAAGAATGGTTCATTCAAGAGCGTGGATGAATTGGAAAATGTTAAAGGTTTTGGTAGCAAGTCGGTAAAAAAGCTACGTTCTGAATTAACTGTAGCCGGTGCTTCTACTGCGAAGCCAGTTAAAGCAACCGAAAAAAAATAAAATTAAGAAACAGTTTAATGTGATGTACTGTTTTATTACTTTTTATCTCTGACTAGATACACTGATTGCGGTCACTTTAGACCATTTAAAGTTTGATCTCTGTTTTTGATGTGGTATAAATAACAACCCCGTCTAGCGTAAGTTTTGACGGGGTTATTATTTATACCCTTACGTAACGGAAGATAAAACCCTTTGTTTCAGGACCATATAGATGTACCACACTATTGAACATTTTGTTGGCAACACACCGCTAGTTCGGCTAAAACGTATTCCCGGTGTCACGAGCAATGTGCTATTAGCCAAGCTGGAAGGCAACAATCCTGCCGGCTCGGTGAAAGATCGTCCGGCGCTGTCAATGATCATGCAGGCCGAAAAACGCGGTGATATTAAACCGGGTGACACCTTAATAGAAGCTACCAGTGGCAATACTGGCATTGCGCTTGCGATGGTAGCGGCCATGCGAGGCTACAAGATGATACTGGTGATGCCTGAAAACCAGAGCATCGAGCGTCGCCAGAGCATGCGCGCATATGGCGCGGAATTGGTGCTGACATCAAAGGAGGGCAGCATGGAATTGGCGCGCGATATGGCGGAGAAAATGCGCGACGAAGGGCGCGGGATCATCCTCGACCAATTTGCTAACGCGGACAATCCTCTTGCACATTATCAGGGCACTGCACCGGAAATTTGGCGAGACACACAGGGCAGCATCACTCATTTCATTAGCAGTATGGGCACCACCGGCACAATCATGGGGTGTTCGCGCTATTTCAAGGAAAAAAACCCCCACATTCAAATCATCGGCGCACAACCGGAAGAGGGTGCGCAAATCCCCGGCATTCGCAAATGGCCTGAAGCTTATCTGCCGAAAATTTATGACACCAAACGTGTAGATAAGCTGGAGAACGTTGGTCAGCAAGAGGCGGAGGAAATGACTCGTCGCCTGGCGAGCGAGGAAGGCATATTCTGCGGAATCTCATCTGGTGGTGCGCTGGCAGTGGCGCTGCGCGTAGCACAGACGGTGCAGAACGCAACCATCGTGTTCATTGTGTGTGATCGTGGAGATCGCTATTTGAGTACAGGTGTGTTTCCGGCGTGATCTGCTTGCTTTTGAAATTAAGGCAATGCTGAACAAGTCCCTCCGTTCGGGCTGAGTTTGATATTCGTCCGCAAGCCGAAAGGCGTAGGCAAGAAACAGGGCAGCCCCAGCTCCGTTCGGGCTGAGCCTGTCGAAGCCATTGGCAACTTCTTGATTAGCAAGGCGTACATTTCGACCAGCTCAACGCGAACGGACTTGTTCAGCCTGGCCTTAAGGATCTTGGATCCTCGAAGCTAGATTCCTTCTTCCATCGCCATTTCAAGCTCCAGCCAGCTTTCCTCCAATTCGGCCACTTTTTGTTCAAAGCTTGTATGCAGAGCGTTCAGCTTCATGATTTCATCACGGTCAGGATTGACATAGGTAGCTGGATCGGCCAATTGGCGGTTGACTTCGGCCAGTTCCGCCTGAGCTTTTGACAGCGCGGCTTCGAGTTTGGATTGTTTCGATAGAAGTACCTTCCTATTTGGCTTGGATACGGTTGACTGGCGCGATTTTTCTGGTTGAGCTTGAGTCGTTTCGCGCGGGCGGCGTGTTTCAATCCAATTTTTGTAGTCTTCCAAATCGCCATCAAACAGTTTGGCATTACCATCCGCAACCAGCCATAACTCATCGGCTACGGCGCGGATCAAGCTGCGATCGTGGGACACCAATACCACTGCGCCGGTGTATTCCTCAAGCGCCAGGGTGAGGGCGTCGCGCATGTCCAAATCAAGGTGGTTGGTTGGTTCGTCGAGCAACAATAAATGTGGCTTTTGCCAAGCAAGCAGGGCCAGCGCCAAACGGCTTTTTTCGCCACCGGAAAAGCTGGACACCGGGCGATCTTCGCTATCTCCAGCCAGACCAAAGCGGCCGAGAAAAGTGCGCAGTGCCAGTGTTGTTGTTTTGGGCGCCAGCTTTTCCATGTGTTGCAAAGGCGTAGCCGCGCTGTCCAGGTTTTCCAGCTGATGCTGGGCGAAGTAACCGATGCGGATATCGGGCGTAATTTCCAGCTTGCCTGAGGTGGGCTTAAGCTCGCCCACCAACAGTTTAATCAGAGTGGATTTTCCGGCGCCATTCGGCCCCAGCAGGGCGATGCGCGCGCCCGCCCGCAGCACCAAGTCGACGTTATGAAATAGGGCCTTGTCACCATAACTAAAGCCCATTTTATCGGCATGCAGTAATAAGTCGGGGCTACGCTCCGGTGCTTCGATCTCCAGCTCGAAATGGCCGTCTGTAATATGGGCCGGTGCGATGCGCGTGAGCCGCTCCAACGCTTTAACGCGGCTCTGTGCCTGCTTGGCTTTGGTTGCTTTGGCACTGAAGCGGCGGACAAAATCTTCCAAGTGCGCGATTTTTTCCTGCTGCTGGTGAAAAGCTTGGTTTTGCTGTGCTATGCGCTCGGCGCGGGCGCGCTCGAAATCGTCGTAGTTTCCGCTGTAACAATCAATCACCTGGTTGTTAACATGGGCAATGCGGTTGACGCAGGCATTGAGAAACTCGCGATCATGCGAAACCAGAATAAGGCTGCCGGGGTAGCGAGCAAGGTATTGTTCAAGCCAAAGAATTGCCTCCAAGTCGAGGTGATTGGTGGGTTCATCCAGCAACAGTAAATCGGCTCTATGCATTAGTGCGCGGGCTAGATTCAAACGCATGCGCCAACCTCCGGAAAAACTGCTTACCGGGCGCTCCAGTGTGTCGTTGGCAAAACCTAATCCATTCAGCAGTTGAGCGGCACGGGCTTTGGCCACGTAGCCATTAATTGCCTCGTAGCGGTGCTGAGCCTCAAACCAGGCTGGATCATGCTGTTCTCGTGCCAGATTTTTTTCAAGCTCACGCAACTCCACGTCGCCGTCGAGCACGAACTCCAAAGCGGGCTGATCCGAGTTAGCGATTTCCTGCTCGACAAAAGCGATTGTCTTGCCGGATTGCAGCGAGATTTCGCCGCTGTCCGGCAAAACTTCGCCGCGAATAAGTCGAAATAGCGTGGATTTGCCGCAGCCATTTTTGCCTACCAACCCGATACGTTGGCTGGCGTACGCCTGAAAATTTACTTGCTGCAATAGAGTCGTACCGCCTTGCAGGTATGTCAGATTTTGAATGTTTAGCATGGTGTAATGATAACAGACGTGCCACGTCTTAAATATTAGAGCGGAAGCTGGGTTAGTCTGTCCGATTGCGGCCACAAGTAAAAGTTTTACTAACGATAATCAGTATTATTGTTAGTCAGCTTTTCGGCCTTTGCCGCCGGTGGCGTCCAGATGAAACTATGACCGGTAAGCAGCCTTCAGCGGTCATAGGCGCTGAAATCATTCAGAATGGCTGCTTTCTTGAAACGCGACTGCGTGCTTTCGACACGTTGCAGACAGTCGACTTTCCCAATTAGAGGTACTTGGTAACCTGTTGCTAACTGAAGTAGATACTCAGGGAGAAAGTTCTCAATCTTCACACAGTAGGCTATCGGCAAACTCCTGAGCATGGATCACAATGTGATCATCAGAGGATGACACCTCGTGCTGCTGATAGATTTCTATTAGATCATCATAATTAATCATGCGCGACCCGATTTTCCCCGCATTAAAAAGATATTCAAAAGCTTCGCTTGATAACGAAGTGCCCAACATCGATTTGTATGTAAGAGTGTCCACGCCTCGCTCACTTATTGTTTTGCAATCGTTGATTCTGCAAATCGGGAGGTGCTCACCGGAACTAATGAATTTCTGATCGGGGCGCTGCAATTTATCCGTTGGGCGAAGAAAGGCTGCGCAGTATGGAAAGCGATAACTTCCGCTCGATTTTGTGCAATTGCAGAGGCCATTCTTGCAAGTGAATATCTCTAATCGTTTAAGCTGAGCCTGCATTCTTGGATCGCTAAGTCTAAGCATCTTGTCTTCCCAGACCTTGTACTGGACTGCAACTATGCTTGCTTCCGCTTTGCATGGGTCATGACGTTCATAGATTATGTCAGCACCAGTTACATGCTCCGGCCTGTCTGGATGGAGAACCCGAACCCTGAGAACATTACCGTCTGGAAGCTGAAAGTCCTTGCGTGCCTTTCCAGAATCGAGTTCGGGCAGTTTTCTTTCGATATTGTACGCATCTCGAAATATAAGCTGGTTTTCAGAATGTTTTTCTAACGATAATTCCTGCTTGGCGCTTTTGAGAATAACTAGGCGGCGCTTAAGTTGATCAACTCTTTCTCGATTACTTTTTTCTTGTTTGGCTATATCGAGCAACCCCTCGATATCTTCAATGTCAGCGTCAATCAGATCTAAAGGTTTGACAGTCATCGCTCTCTTAATCGACCAAAGCCGGGCTCTCTGGCGGTACTCTTTCGACGTGTCGCTCTCTCGCTCTCGGCGAAGTACGCTTACTTCAGGGCCAAGTAGGTCAGGATATAGTTGGCCGCCGAACTCGAGAGCATTGTCATAGGTTGATTTCGCCATGTCGCCTTTTGTTGCCATTTTGAGCAACTCGCGAAATGCATTTAGTGCCACCCATTCAGAATCGAGTCGAGAATTTTTCAGCATTTTTTCCCTCTATCAATGGTGGTAGTTGAAGGCCTACCTGCGAATTTATCTGTCAGTCAGTATAAGCGTTAATAATGCAGGCAGGTGCGAATGACTCCTTATGGCACCCAGCACTCATAGTGTGAGTGTATTCCAAAGCGGACGCCGACAAAAGCAAGCCGCAGAATCAGATTCCGTTCAATCATCAAGGAGTCTGAAATGGAAACCTCTCAAACCCGTGAACCCTGGAATAAAGGCAAACTGATCGGGCAGAAGCCACCACTAAAGCTGAAAGACATCTGGGCTATTCGTATCCGTCTGCAACTCGGTAAACGCATCCGTGACCTGGCAATGTTTAACTTGGCTATCGACAGCAAGCTTCGCGGCTGCGATCTTGTTACCCTACGGGTTCGCGATGTTGCCCATGGCAACCAGATGTTATCGCGGGCGATTATCGTTCAACGAAAGACGCAGCGGCCTGTGCAATTTGAGCTGACGGAAGATACCAGAAATGCGGTCTCTGCTTGGATTGCCAAGGCTAATCTCAAATTGGAGCAGTACTTGTTTCCAAGTCGCCTGAAGAATTCTCTGCATATTTCAACGCGGCAATACGCCAGAATCGTACATAGATGGGTTGCTTCTATTGGCCTTGACCCTACTGTTTATGGTACGCATACGATGCGCAGAACCAAGGCAACTATGATTTACAGGAGAACAAAAAACCTTCGGGCAGTACAACTGTTGTTGGGGCACTCGAAGTTGGAAAGCACCGTGCGCTACTTGGGGATAGAAGTTGACGATGCACTGGAGATTTCCGAACAAACCGAGATATAACCAACGGGTTTGCGGCTGACCTTCCGGTCAGTCGGTCCCTTGCTCGCCATATTCCGCTGGTTCCCACCTAATGACAGCTTTGCGGTAGCATGGCGCTATGAGTGCACTGTGCCAATTCCGCCTTTTGATTGCCAGTCCTATGAGCGGTGATATGAGTACAATGTGCCCAGCTAATACCCGTATTTATGTCCGCCATGAAGATGCATAAACTGAAAAAGCCTTTCTCAATGATTCGCGAGTTTCATCTTGCCGACTGGTTCACGCTGGCAAATGCTGTTTGTGGCACGGGGGCATTGTTTTCTATGCTGACGTATTTGCAAACCACCGACGTCAGGCACGTCTACTTTGCTTGCGGGATGGTTCTTGCCGCGCTAATCTTCGATGTCTTGGATGGACGGATTGCTCGGTGGCGACAGCAGACTTCTGCAATGGGTCGTGAGCTCGACTCTCTCGCTGATGTCATCTCCTTCGGCGTAGCACCAGCCGTGATTGGGTACGGTTGCGGCATGCAGGGCTTATACGACCGTATTGTCTTGGCCTATTTTGTTGCATGTGGAGTATCTCGCTTGGCGCGTTACAACATTACTGCTGAGGCACTGTCTGAGGGCGAAGGCAAAGTGACACACTTCGAGGGAACTCCTATCCCAACGTCGCTGCTGTTGGTACTGTTGATGGCCTGGGCTGCCTCACAAGGTGCATTGGGGGAGTCTCTCTGGTTCGGACAGATCGTGATTATTGGCTTCACGCTTCATCCATTGGTCCTGTTGTTTGCGATTTCCGGCTCACTTATGATCAGTCGTATACGGTTTCCAAAGATGTGAGCTTCACGTCGCCAGTGTCTGCTTGAGAGCGGAATATTACGAAACATGAAGGACAGCTCAGTGCCATAAGGGGACGGTAGCCACACCTTGTTCGACCGGCAGCAATATGGCGAACAGTAGTCATTCAGTGGTGTGATGGATGGGGATTTTCTACAGCGTCAACGTCCAAGGAAAGGGGCGCACCACTTTTAGCGCGTCCCACTTGACCGCAGTGAGGCAAATTTCACGCCCACTTTTTGCCAAGTTCTTCTAAGCCAGCCTTTTGCAAATCCTCTGGGCTCATCAGAACGCGAAATTTACAATTGGCTTCGAAGTTGAGAAAGAAGGGTTCTGCAAAGAAGGGTATATCCGACGGAGTTTGTACATTAATGATGAAAATTCCGCCGCGTTTTCCGTCTTGCTCCATGAAGTAGGCCGTCTCCGGCTTGATGGTTTCGAGGATACGCCCAATGATCTCACCGGCCTTTCCGCTTTTAACGAGAGAATTGAAAGGCTCAAGTGGGAATTCGACCGTAAGTAACATTTTCATATGATGATCTCCTTATTGTTGTGGCATTTATAGGCGGTGCCGCATACGCCTAACTTAATAATATACGGATCCACCGGTCAGTACTATGGATAATAATGAAGCGTGTTATTTTTTATTAACAATTTGATTCTTAAGTGTTGTGATTCGCACAATTCCACTCTTGCTCGGACACAGCAGCCTTCAAACAACGATGATTTACACACATGTCCTTGAGGTGACTAAACGGGTAACGAGCCCATTCGATAATCTTTCAAGAAAAATGGTGGCGGCTTTGGGGGTTTAAACGGCCACTCACCATTTAGGCCGTCACCGGCGGGTTTGGGTCGGCTGCTGCCCATCGCAGCTTGGGGAAGCGGTCACTCAACTCGGCACCGTCCAGCCAGTGTCGGCAAGCTGCATGACACCTGCCATTCGCCAGTGCCCTCCTCAACGGCAGCAAAGGCCGATAAGAAGCCATTCATTTGGGTATTGGTGAGTATCTCAACTGCTCAAGGTAGCCAAAAGCTGCACTTGATAATGGCAACAACAGTACCTAATCCTGACTATTGATAGCAACGCTTATCGTTAGTTTGCTTTTCAGCATTTTTAATGCCCCATCAAACGTGTCCCTTTGCTATCCGTAAATTGGGCCAATGGCAAGAACCGATACCAATCCCTTAAGAAAAATAATCTGCGTCAATATCTCGGGCATGGTGCAACATCCGAACAACCAGCAGGCCATCCTTATCTAGCATGTAAAAAATAATATATGGCGTGCGTGTAGGAAAGCTGCGCAGCCCGTCTGCCAATTCTGGACGCGCCTTACCCATCTCTGGCTGAGTAGCCAACAGTGAAACTGTTGATTAAATGGAGTCCAAAGATTCATCTGCTGCAACCAGATTTTCTTCCGCTATGATCAACCATAGCGCCAGCAGATCCGCATCTACTGAATTGTTAAAGCGGGATGCGAAGCATCAAGCAGCAGCCTTGCGAGTTTTCAGTAACTGGCGACCTTGTTTCTTCAGGTTGGCAAAATCAATTTCCTTTGCCAAATCGTTTTTTGCATCGTTCAAACCCTTGGCAATATCTTGGCAAAGGCTGTCGAGTTTCGCTGTTTTGACCTGTTCATAGGCTTCGAATAGTCGCAACGCCTCACGAATGACTTCGCTTGCCGAACCATACTTGCCAGACTCAACGCGCTGACGAACACGTGCCTCTAATTCAGGTGGCAAAGATACGTTTATAGACACGACAATTCTCCGAAATAAATGGTTAGCGATATTTAATATGTTTAAAATAATATACTTCCCGCTTTACGCTGTACATCATGGATTCTCAACTCCCTTAAGGCTAGCGCAATGTACGCAGCGGAAAGAGTCGCAAGCTATTATGATTTCCCGGTTTCTGATAAGGTGAATAAATGAATATTAATTCCCCCGGAAATAATTTCGATAAGCTTGATCCACACTTGTTGGGTGAGCGGCTAAGGTCGGTGCGGGCGCGTACAGAGGCTCTCTGCGCTCCTTTGGAAAAAGAGGATTACTGTATTCAAGGCATGCTTGATGTCAGCCCGCCAAAATGGCATTTGGCTCATACCACATGGTTTTTTGAAACCTTTGTTTTATTGCCTTTCGCGCAAAATTATCTGGTTTTTCATCAAGCCTACGGATACCTGTTTAACTCTTATTACGAAACGGTTGGTACTTTCTTTCCCAGGTCTCAGCGTGGGCTCTTGTCTCGTCCAACCGTAGCCGAGGTTTATAACTATCGCAGCCACGTGAACGCCGCACTTGATCAAATGTTGGATAATTTTAGCGGGCAGAATTGGCAAGAGATTGCTGAACGAATTTTCTTGGGTATTGAGCATGAAACTCAGCATCAAGAGCTTTTACTGATGGATGTGAAATACAATTTCTTCATTAACCCCCTGAAGCCGGCCTATCTTGGTCAGCTTCCAATTTTATGCCCAGAGCCACCACCATTGGCCTGGATGGAATACGGTGGCGGTATTGTCGAGATTGGGCATGATGACCAAGGTTTTTCTTTTGACAACGAAAGGCCTCGTCACAAAACTTTTCTCAGAGACTTTCGCTTGGGCACAAGGCTAATCACCAATGCAGAATATTTATCTTTCATCGCCGATAAAAGTTATCAACGGCCCGAACTTTGGCTCTCTGACGGCTGGCGCATTGTCAACGAGCAGGGATGGCAAGCTCCGCTGTATTGGACAAATGAAGGGGATAACTGGTTGTTAACGGGACTGGCGGGCCAGCACCTTATCGACCTGAATGAACCAGTAGCACACCTGAGCTACTATGAAGCCGATGCTTTCGCGCGATGGTCTGGCAAGCGGCTACCTACCGAGTGCGAATGGGAATACGCCGCTGCCAAGTTGCCGATAGAAGGGAATTTTCTTGATTCCGGGCGCTTCCATCCAGATGGCGCTCGATGTTCTGGTCTGACCCAGCTTTACGGTGATCTTTGGGAGTGGACTCAAAGCCCATATCAACCTTATCCGGGCTTTCGCTCTCTGCCCGGCGCATTGGGTGAATACAACGGTAAATTCATGTGTAACCAGATGGTGCTGCGTGGTGGGTCATGCGCAACAGCAAAAGATCATATCAGGGCAAGCTATCGAAATTTCTTTCCACCAGGGAGTCGTTGGGTATTCTCAGGTTTACGTTTGGCGGAGGATTTGTAATGCAAACGGAATACCCAAAAGTTCCAGTAGGCATTGTAAATAGTGAGGGCTTTCGGTTAGATGTTTGTGCCGGTCTGCGCCAGCGGCAGCGTTCAATTCCACCTAAATATTTTTACGATGCGCAAGGATCAGCCCTATTTGGGCAAATATGTGAAACTGCTGAATATTATCTGACTCGTACTGAAACGGCCATTTTAGACCAGTATAGTGCTGAGATGATGGGCCTCATCAGCCAACCTTGCGCCCTTGTCGAATTTGGTTGCGGCAGCGCCGTGAAGACACCATTGCTTTTGCGTCATATGGATTCTTCGGCAATCTGTGTGCTTATCGATATTTGTAAACCGCAGTTAGAACAAACTGAAGCACGCTTGGCCGCGCAGTTTCCTAACATTAAAATATTAGCCGTGTGTGCGGATTACACTCAGCTTCAAGCCCTGCCTTTGCCCATATCAAGTAGTTTACGCCCAGTAATTTTCTTTCCCGGTTCTACTATCGGCAATTACACACCTGAAGAAGCACAACAGCTCTTGCACAAAGCAGCCAAATTAATCGGGCCCAATGGCTCAATACTGATAGGCGTAGATTGCAAAAAAGAGCCAGTAATTCTCAATGCCGCCTATAACGATAAGGCGGGTTTGACCAAGGCTTTTAACCTCAATTTACTTGCACGAATGGAGCGAGAGCTTGGAGCCAAGCTCGAACCGGATGGATTCGCCCATTATGCCTATTACAACCCGGTGCCAGGCCGCGTTGAGATGCACCTGGTTAGCCGCTTTGATCAAGTTATCCGCATATCAGGAGAGGAATTTTGGATAGGGGAGGGGGAGTCTATCCAGACAGAAAATTCCTATAAATATCGGCCTGATGAATTTCAGGATCTGGCGAAAAGCGCGGGCTGGGATACAGAAATGGTTTGGACTGATGCTGATAAATTTTTCAGTATCCATTTGCTTCGAGTTTCATGAATAATTACTGACAGGCTCGGCTGGAATTAGGGAGAAAAATGCGCAAATTGAGTGGGTATGTCGAAATGGCTGCATCGGAATATTTGCAGGAAACGGGAAAAGCTGAATTGGATGCACATTGGATTGCCGAATTTTTCCAGGACAATGGCGTGCAGGATGATTATCCCCAGCAAGATTTGATCGCTTTTTGCGCATTGGTGCAAAAAGCATTAACCATAAAATTCGAAAGAGCCCGCAAACAAACGCTTTTGCAATTGGATAAAGCGACCCGCCCTATCTCAAAGCCTCGCTGAATTGAATCAGCATGACGTTTAAATATAGGAGGTTTTGTTTAGTATAATAAAAAATTTGAGTGCTAAATATGTGGTTCAAGAACCTTCAGATATACCGCATCACCAACTGGAATGTCTCACCTGCTGAATTTGAAGCAGCACTTTCAAAACATACTCTACATAGTTGTCTCAGCATGGAAATGCAAAGTCGTGGCTGGGTTTCTCCCAAAGCCGAGGATGGGCCTTTAGTGCATACTTTGGGGCAACAAACGCTAATCGCTTTGGGTGTGGAAAAAAAATTGCTCCCCGTTTCCGTTATCAATCAATTTGCGAAATTGCGTGCTGCTGAAATTGAAGAACAGCAAGGATATAAGCCGGGCCGCAAACAAATGAAGGAAATAAAAGAGTTCGTAACTAGCGAGCTTCTGCCACGTGCATTTGCTCTCCGTCGCAAGACCTATGCATGGATTGATCCAGTCAACGGTTGGTTTGTCATCGATACTTCTAATGCAGCAAAGGCCGATGAGTTGATTGAGTTGTTACATAAATCAATTGAGGGATGTTCATTTGCCTTGGTTAAAACCCGGAAATCGCCCACTTCAGTTATGACCGAATGGCTTGCTGGAGATGATGTACCGGCTTCATTTACGATCGACCGCGACTGTGAACTATGCGGCACGGGCGATGAAAAAGCGACAGTGCGTTATGTACGCCACGCTCTCGATTCAGCGGAAATAATCAGGCATGTCAAAGAGGGCAAAAAAGCAACACGGCTAGCCATGACATGGAGAGACAAAATCTCATTTACTTTGAATGAAAACATGCAGCTGAAACGCATTACTCCACTTGATTTTATCAAGGAACAAATTGATGCCAGTGAAGCAGACGATGTATTTGACACTGATTTTGCCATTATGACGGGTGAGCTACCGCACTTGTTGGCTGATCTTATGGATACACTTGGTGGAGAGGAGCGAATCTGAGTTAGGCTGGCCGCTACGCAAAGCGTTAAGTTTCAAATCACCGTATGAAGTATCATCCGGGATGGAGATGCGCTACACCAAGCTATCATGGTTGTTGCACTTTAAACTTGAATCCGTTACATATTTATGAATAATTCGATATCCCATTTATGGCCCGCATTGCTGCTGGCCGCTTATACAAACCTTGCTCTTGGCGCAGATACGGCCTCAGCGCCAGCCACATCCGCTGTACCTCAAGTCTCCGCACCTACCGCTCTGCCATCTCTAATCGCACGCCGCCAAGCCAGACGCGCAGCTCCCGATGCAGTAATCAGTTTAAAAAACCCTTCGTTCAACCCTGACCAGCAAGGCAAGATGAGTGCTTGGACAGCGATTGAGCATGGTTCAGGCAACTCTTATACCTTTGTAGCCGATCCAGAAAATGCACTTTCCATTCCGGGTAGTGCGCGGATTAGGCGCCATGGCCCTGAACCTTATGGTTTGCTCCAACAATCGATCGGCGTCCATCCCTCATGGCACAACAAGACAGTGCGGCTTTCTGGCTCACTTAGGGGCGTAGATATAAGCGGCGCTGGCGGCGCACTCGTCCTTCGTGCAGATGACGGGAGTGGCCAGATTCTGGCCTGGAATTTCATGCAAAATGACCGCGTGAAAGGCACACAAGACTGGAAGCGATACACCATCGAACTCAAGATACCGCCTTCCGCCTATTCTCTAATAGCTGGCGTAATGCTGGAAGATGGCGGAACATTGTGGGCGGATAACCTGGCGATCGAATTGATCGATTAAAGTACGGTACTCCCGCAGCATTCTGGCGGTGGCAGGCGGAATTTGCTTAATATGGAACCCGTTAGCACACCGCGACTAAAGGGCACCTCTAAATATCTGGTAGTTTAGTCAGGCAAGCACTTTGGGGATTGGGAATACCACATTTTCACTAATGCCATCCAATTCACGCACACTCTCTGCACCCAGTTCTTGTAATCGTGCAATCACGTCCTGCACCAACACTTCCGGGGCGGAAGCTCCGGCTGAAATACCGACATGCAATTTTCCGGTCAGCCATTCTACTTTCAACTCACTTGCATTATCAACAAGATAGGCAGGAATATTCATGTTGTGCGCCACTTCGCGCAAGCGGTTGGAATTAGAGCTGCTGGGTGACCCCACCACGATTACTACGTCGCACTGGCTGGCCAGATGTTTGACCGAATCCTGACGGTTCTGCGTTGCATAGCAAATGTCATTCTTACTTGGGCCTATAATGCCCGGAAAACGTGTTTTAAGAACTGAGATGATGGCAGCGGTATCATCCACGGACAGGGTAGTCTGGGTGACAAAGGCGACATTAGTTGGGTCTCTCACATCCAGAAGCTGCGCGTCTGCGGGTGACTCCACCAGATACATGTTACCGTCGCCCTGTCCCATTGTGCCTTCCACTTCGGGATGCCCAGCATGCCCTATCATAATAATTTCCTTGCCCCGCTCGCGCAGGCGCGCAACTTCGCTATGCACCTTGGTTACCAGCGGGCAAGTTGCGTCGAATACCGTAAACCCGCGTACTTTCGCTTCGTTTCGTATCGCTTGCGATACGCCATGTGCGCTGAAAATGAGGATGCTGCCCGGCGGCACATCGGCTAAATTATCAATGAACACTGCGCCTTTTTTGCGCAAGTTAGCAACCACAAACTCGTTGTGTACCACTTCGTGGCGCACATAAATTGGGGCACCATGCAGAGCCAACGCACGCTCGACCATTTCGATGGCCCGATCAACGCCAGCACAAAAGCCACGGGGATTGGCGAGTAATAGTTCCATTTTATCTCTTCAATAAATAATAAATGTCTTTAAAAAGATCAGATTTATTGCTTGCATATCAAATATATTTTGATAATCCTGTGAAGGCAGAAACACATCCTATGTTTTTTTTGCAAAACTTTCCCACAGTAATAAGCCCGCACCACAGGTAACTGCTGAATCTGCAATGTTAAATGCAGGAAAGTGATAAGTGTTCCAATAAAAATCCAGGAAATCCACCACATAGCCGTAAGCAGCACGGTCTATCAGGTTACCCAGTGCACCACCTAATATTAATGTCAGGGCAAAACAAAACAATTTCTCTTGCTTATGCTTGCGCAGTAACAAAATTATCCATACCGAAGCAGTCGCGGCGACGGCGCTGAATAACCAACGTTGCCAGCCTCCCGCATTACTGAGAAAGCTAAACGCCGCACCACTGTTGTGCACAAGTACCAAGTTAAAAAAATCTGTCACCGCCACACTCTCGCCATAGACAAAATTCTGGCTTATCCACAGCTTGGTGATCTGATCGAGAACGATTATTACTGTTGCCAAGCTTAACCAATGTTTCAATCCTGCACCTCTCCCATCCGGCTTCGTCATTCTTTTCCCGTAAGAGATAAAGAGGGATTAAATCTTTGTTTAAGCATACTTCCGTACCTCGCCGTCACCTAATAAATTACTGACGCAACGCCCACACAAAGTAGCATTTTGAAGATCGCTGCCTACATCGGCGCGGTAATGCCAGCAACGTTCACACTTGATATTCTTGCTTGGCGTCACTTCAATGCGCTCTTCCGCTTCAGATGTGACGCGATGCACGGTGGCATGCGAAGTTATCAGCACAAAACGCAGGTCATCACCAAGACGGGCTAGCGCATCGAAACTTTCACCGGCTGCATAGATTTCCACCTCAGCGGCCAGCGCTTGGCCAATCAGCCCGGCAGCGCGCACTTCTTCGATATGCTTATTTATTCGGGCACGCCAGTTACAAACTGTCGTCCAGTTTTGCACTAAAACTTGATCGTCTGTTTCCGGCAAATCGGGTAGGGAAAGCCATACTTGCTGAAACACGCTCACGTCCTGCTGGGCACTCAATACCTCCCACGCTTCTTCTGCGGTAAAGCTCAGTATCGGCGCCATTAATCTCACCAGACTATGGCTAATATGATGTAGTGCATTCTGTGCAGAACGCCGTGCGCGCGAATTTTGCGCCGTCGTGTAGAGACGATCTTTGAGAATATCCAGATAGAATCCACCCAGTTGCTCGGAACAAAAAGTCTGCAATTTTTGTACTACAAGATGGAATTCGTAGCGTGCATAATCGCCTGTAACCTCCATCTGCAATCGGCTTACCAGCGCCAGTGCATAGCGGTCAATCTCCAGCCATTCATCCACTGGCAAGGCATCTCGCTGCACATCAAAATCGGCAGTGTTCGCCAGCAAAAAACGTAAGGTGTTGCGGATGCGGCGATAGCTTTCCACCACACGCTTCAGAATCTCATCGGAGATGGTCATCTCGCCGGAGTAATCAGTGGACGCAACCCACAGGCGCAAAATGTCCGCACCCAGCGTATCAAAAATTTTCTGCGGCGCGATGACATTGCCCTTGGATTTGCTCATCTTATGTCCATGTCCATCCACCACAAAACCATGGGTGAGCAATGCATTGTATGGCGCACGATCATTTATGGCGCAGGAAGTAAGCAGTGAAGACTGAAACCAGCCGCGATGCTGATCCGATCCTTCCAGATACAAATCCGCCGGGAATGACAAATCTCCGCGTCGACGCAACACCGATGCATGGGTAGTACCGGAATCAAACCATACATCCAGCGTGTCAGAAAGCTTGCGGTATTGTGCTGCTTCTTCACCCAATAACTCTTCAGCATCCAGCGAAAACCACGCTTCGATACCCTGTTTTTCGACGCGTTGCGCGACCTGTTCGATCAACTCAGGCGTGCGCGGGTGCAACTGCATGGATTCATTGTGGACGAAGAGCGGTATCGGCACGCCCCAATTACGCTGGCGCGACACGCACCAGTCCGGGCGGTTTGCAATCATCGCTTTTAGTCGCGCTTTGCCCCATGCCGGGTAGAACTGGGTGGCTTCGACCGCATTGTTGGCAAGGTCGCGCAGGTTGACCCCCTCTCCTGTCTTCGGAAGAGACTGCGTGGGATGAAATTGCTCCATGCCGATGAACCACTGCGGCGTGGAACGAAAAATGATTGGAGTCTTGTGCCGCCAGCAGTGCGGATAGCTATGCTGTATTTTTTCCAGGTGCAGCAGATACCCACTGGCCTGAAGTGTGGCGACCACCACATCATTCGCTTTCCATACGAACAGACCGCCGACCAGCGGCGTGCTGGCGAGGAACTTACCATCGTCGCCCACCGGGCTGTCATTTGGCAGCCCGTATTTCTGGCCAACAAAATAGTCGTCCAGGCCATGCGCCGGGGCGGTATGTACCAAACCCGTACCCGCTTCCAGAGTTACATGGTCACCGCAAATAATGTTTACCCCACGTTCATCGAATGGGTGATGTAATGGCATGCCATCCAGCGCAACGCCCTTACAAGTGGCAAGCGCTTCTCCATTTAATTCATAGCGATCCAGGCATGTCTGTTTCAAATCAGCAGCCAGTATTAGCAATCCGCGCGGCGTTCTAACCAGCACATAGTCAAAATCAGGATGTACGCTTACTGCCTGGTTAGCGGGCAACGTCCATGGTGTAGTAGTCCAAATAACCGCATAAGCTTTTTCATCGCCCGACAAAGACACGCCAAAAGCCTTGGCCAATGAGTCAATATTTATGACTTCAAACCCTACATCAATCGCAGACGACGTTTTATCTTCATGTTCAACTTCAGCTTCGGCCAGCGCTGATTGGCAATCCAGACACCAGTTCACAGGCTTGCGCCCCTGGTAAAGATGGCCGCGCTCGAATATTTTTCCCAGGGCACGGATGATGTCCGCCTCGGTTTGGTAGTTCATAGTGAGATAGGGATTGTCCCAATCACCCGACACACCCAGACGGATAAAATCTTTTTTCTGTCTCTTTATTTGCTCGGTGGCGTACTCACGGCACAGTTCGCGGAAGCGGGCGGGCGGCATCTCCTTGCCATGCTTTTTTTCCACCTGCAATTCAATCGGCAGACCGTGACAATCCCAGCCGGGCACATACGGTGTATCAAAGCCGGATAACGTCTTGCTTTTGACAATGATATCTTTGAGCACCTTATTCACCGCATGGCCAATGTGGATGTCACCATTAGCGTACGGCGGGCCGTCATGCAGGATAAACTTGGGACGTCCCAGACTAGTGGCGCGTATTTTTTCATAACGTTTTTGTGCCTGCCATTGGGCGAGCATCTGCGGTTCACGCTTGGACAAATCGCCACGCATGGGGAAGGGCGTGTCAGGAAGATTAAGAGTTTTTTTATAATCAATCATGTTGTATAAACCATTGCTTTGCATTACTCACGTCGAGCTCAATTTGCTGCGTTAAACTTTGCAGGTCAAGATATTTCACTTCATCGCGCAGCTTGTGCAGAAAATCCACGCGCAAATGTTTGTTATAAATTTCGCCCGAAAAGTCGAAAAGATGTACTTCAAGTACTGGCTTGCCGTTTTGTTTCACTGTGGGACGTACGCCCAGGCTCGCCACACCTTGCATGGGTGGCAGGCCATCCCCTTTCACCCTTACAACAAAAATACCGGTAAGCGGCGGCCGATTGTGCTTCAACTGGATATTTGCGGTCGGGAACCCCAGCTGTTTGCCTAAACCGTCACCATGGACCACACGCCCGCTGATACTATAAGGCCGTCCCAAATAACGCTCTGCCGCGCGCAAATCACCTTCACCCAGCGCGGCACGCACCGCCGTGCTGGATATGCGTATGCCATTGTGCGATACACTGTGCATGACTTCCACTTTAAAACCCTGCTGGCTGCCTATCTTCTCCATCAACGCAAAATCGCCGCTGCGTCGGTTACCGAAACGAAAATCATCACCGATCAGCACGAATTTCGTCGCCAACTTCTCATGTAGGGCATGAATGAAATCCACCGCGCTCATCTGTGCAAAATTACTGTTAAAGCGACATACATGTACCCGATCCACATCGAATGTCGCGAAAAGTTCGAGCTTCTCGCGCATGCTGGTCAGCCGCACAGGCGCCTCCTGCGGTGTAAAAAATTCACGCGGATATGGCTCGAACACCAGCACTGCTGTCGGAAGTCCGAGCGGCTGCGCCGTCATCCTTAATTGCTTGAGTAACGCTTGGTGACCAAGGTGTACTCCATCAAAATTGCCGATAGTGAGTGCAACTGGCTTTTTGTCTGTTGAATAAAGTCCGCGAAAAATCAACATTCAGACTGGATCACCAATAAAAAATGAGTGCGATTATACCGTGAGAGCAAAGAATGGGAGCGAAGCATGGAAGATATTCTGTTTCGATACCTGCATTAAGGCAATGCTGAACCCAGTACTGCGGTAGTGCTCCAGCCTTGGGCGCGGTAATGGAAGTGCTTCTCACGCAATTCGTCCCATACATGTTCGCTTGGGTTGAACTCAGGCGCATAGGGTGGCAAAGATAACAGTTTTATATTGTGTGGCGGTTGAGTAACCGACTGGAGTGCCAGCTGGCACCATCGAGCGACATGACGATGGTGTCATCATATTTCGCCTAGGCTGTCCATTCTTTATAATATTTACTATCTAAGCCGGGAGCATAACGTTAATAAAATGGGCAGATGACTATAAAATAATTCTATTAGTTTCTCAATTGCTCACATTTTTATCCCATTCGATCAATGCATAAGCCGAATGATTATGTATTGATTCAAAATTCTCTGATTCAACTATATACGCCTCAATACGCTCGTCACGATTGAGCGCTGCCGCAACATCGCGCACCATGTCTTCAACGAACTTGGGGTTATCATAAGCTCGCTCAGTGACAAATTTCTCATCCGGGCGCTTAAGTAAACCATACAGTTCGCAAGACGCCTGCTCCTCAGCATAACGCACCACCTCCTCTATCCATACAGAACGGCTGGTACGCACAGTAATAGTCACGTGTGAACGTTGATTATGTGCGCCTCGCTCAGATATTTTTTTGGAGCATGGACATAGGCTGGTTACCGGCACTAATACCTTCATGGTGAAACGGTATTTCCCATTATTAATTTCACCAATAAAGGTAACATCGTAGTCCAACAAGCTTTGTACGCCAGATACCGGGGCTGTTTTATTTATAAAATAAGGGAAGCTCATTTCGATGTAGCCGGACTGAGCCTCTAATTTCTCAACCATCTCGCGTAGAATGCTTTCAAATGACTCTACGGAAATCTCCCGCCCATGATGGTTGAGTATCTCAACAAAACGCGACATGTGCGTGCCTTTAAAGTTATGCGGCAAATGCACATACATATTAAAGGTAGCAATTGTATGTTGTACCCCCACGTTTTTATCTTTCACTTGCACTGGATGACGAATACTTTTGATGCCAACTTTGTTAATCGCCAAGTGGCGCGTATCGGCCATGTTTTGTACATCAGGAATAAGAATAGCCTGGGGAGAGTTCATGTTTGCGCAATGTAATAGCTAGAGAGATACAAGAATTCGAATAAATTTAATTACATTAATATAGTCTGTGGCGTTATCAGACGATACCTTACTAATAGACTACCTACTACCAAAATAGACAGGTTAACGCCGCGTGGATGCAGACAGAAAGTCTGTCTAACCGCATTAAGTTAAGTGCACATCAATCAAAGCATTTAAGATCATAGACAAAAACTCAATCAGACAGACATAACATAAACCTTTGTGGATCCCCCTGGAAGAGCAGGGGGTTACCTCATAAAATTATCTTTTAACTCGGTTGCTTGACTACACGTAAATAGGGTTTAACTGTTTTCCAACCTTCTGGGAACATTGTCTTTGCGTCATCATCAGATACTGAAGGTACGATAATTACGTCATCGCCATCTTTCCAATTGACAGGCGTAGCGACTTTGTATCTGGCGGTTAACTGCATAGAATCCAACACACGTAAAATTTCATCAAAGTTTCGACCTGTGGACATTGGGTAGGTAAGTGTCAGTTTAATTTTTTTATCTGGACCAATAATAAAAACTGAGCGAACAGTTGCATTTGTAGCTGCAGTGCGCCCCTCAGATGTACCCGTCTCTTCAGCGGGTAGCATGTTATAAAGCTTCGCTACAGTTAAATTCTCATCTCCGATCATAGGATAATTAACAGCATAACCTTGTGTTTCATGAATATCTTTTGCCCATTTTGCATGGTTATCCACTGGATCAACACTTAATCCAATTATTTTGCAGTTCCGTTTTTTAAATTCTGGCTCTAGTTTTGCCATGTACCCTAATTCAGTTGTACATACTGGCGTAAAATCTTTTGGGTGAGAAAATAATATCGCCCAGCCATTGCCAATCCACTCATGAAAATTGATGGTACCTTGCGTTGTGGGAGCAGTAAAATTTGGTGCTTCATCATTAATTCGTAGTGACATGGCCAATCCTCCGTTTATATTAAAAATCGTGTCGTGATATCACTTGCTACTACCTATTGATTACACACGTATTGTTTGCAATAAAATATATTTATAGCTTGCGGTTTGTGTGCTTATCAAAAGTATACTTAATATTTATTTGATTTATTTATATATTTGTCGAGGTCTATACATTAGCTTAACGTTATCTTTATAAATTACAAATCCTCTAGCAATACAATGCTTAAATTTATAAAGACATTTTTTGACGAATTGAGGCAGCGATGCCTGTTGCGTCCAAACCGCACATAGCCAACATTTTTTCTGCCTCTCCTTGTTCCAAAAAACTATCTGGCAATCCAAGTTGGAGCAGCGCGTTTGTCATACCGTGTTGTTGCAAACATTCCGCCACCGCGCTACCCGCACCGCCTTGGATAGTGTTTTCTTCGACAGTTACAAGCAAAGCATGCTCGCGTGCCAAATGCAACACCAGCTCTGTATCCAGAGGCTTAACAAAGCGCATGTTAGCAACGGTGGCATTGAGTAAGTTCGCAGCGTTAAGGGCTGGGCCAAGCATAGATCCAAAGGACAAAATTGCGACACCTGAGCCCACACGACGCACTTCACCCTTACCTAAAGGCAGCGCCTGCATTTCCTTACATGATGCAATACCCGGACCATAGCCGCGCGGATAACGTACAGCAGTCGGAGTATCCAGCTGGTACGCAGTGTATAACAGCTGACGGCACTCGTTTTCGTCAGAAGGAACCATTACTGTCATGTTGGGAATGCAGCGCAAAAAACTTAAATCAAAACTACCCGCATGCGTAGCGCCATCCGCACCAACCAGCCCGGCGCGATCTATCGCCAGCAGCACCGGCAGGTTTTGAATCGCGATATCGTGTATCAGTTGGTCATAAGCTCGTTGCAAAAAAGTAGAATAAATCGCCACGACCGGCTTGTAACCTTCACATGCAAGCCCGGCGGCGAAGGTCAGTGCATGCTGCTCGGCAATACCTACGTCGAAATAACGTTGTGGAAATTTTTTTGAAAATTCAACCAGGCCGGAACCCTCGCACATGGCAGGGGTAATGCCCACTAAACGCTTATCCTGCTCTGCCATATCGCACAACCATTCGCCAAAAACCTGGGTGTAGGTAGGCTTGCTGGCTTGCCCTTTAATATTTCTCTGGACAGGTTTGGTAACGATGCCTTGCTCTGGATCAAACTTACCCACGCCATGATAGAGCAGGCAATCTTCCTCTGCGTGAGTGTAGCCTTTGCCTTTTTGCGTAACAACATGCAGAAATTGCGGCCCTTTGAGCTGACGTATGTTTCCAAGAGTTGTGACTAAGGTATCAAGATCGTGCCCATCGATCGGACCGATGTAATTGAAACCGAATTCTTCAAACAACGTACCCGGTGTAACCATGCCCTTGACATGCTCCTCGGCTCGCTTAGCAAACTCAAGTACTGGCGGCATGCCTTTCAGCATTTTTTCGCTACCGCGCCGCATGGCGGAATAAAAACGTCCTGACATCAATTTGGCAAAATAATTATTGAGTGCACCTACTGGCCTCGAGATGGACATGTCATTATCATTGAGGATCACTAACAGATTGGTATCCATCGCACCAGCATTGTTAAGCGCCTCAAATGCCATGCCACCGCTCATCGCACCATCACCAATGATAGCCACCGCACAGCGATCGCTCCCATCAATTTTCGCCGCCACCGACATTCCTAGAGCTGCGCTGATCGATGTGCTGGAATGCGCGGTGCCGAAGGCATCGTAGGCACTTTCAACGCGATTAGGGAAACCTGAAATACCACCTGCCATGCGCAGGGTTTTCATCGCTTCGCGCCGTTCCGTAAGTATCTTGTGTGCATAGGTTTGATGACCCACATCCCACACCAACCGGTCATATGGTGTATTAAAAACGTAATGCAATGCGATGGTTAACTCTACTGTACCGAGGTTGGAAGATAGGTGGCCACCCGTTTTACTCACAGACTCCACCAAGAACTGACGTAATTCATTCGCCAGTTGAGGCAATTGCTTGCGATCCAATAGACGCAAGGCTTCCGGGGTATTGATGGTATTAAGCAGCGAAACCATCAAAACTTTCTTGATAAAATAAAATTAGCCATCTCACGTAGGCGACGTGCTGGCTCGCCGAACTCCGCCAGAGCTTCCAACGCTTCGTTATGCAATTCCGCCGCCATCTGTTTAGCTGCCTGCACGCCAAGCAGCGTGACATAAGTCGGCTTTTCTTGTTTGGCATCCTTACCTGCGGTTTTGCCTAAAGTGACAGTGTCCGCCTCACTATCGAGTACATCGTCCACCACCTGAAAAGCCAATCCGACGCACTTGCCATAGCGATCCAGCCTAGCCAGCTCCATCTCTCCCAGCGCAGGTCCACACTGCGCACCGAGCAAAACAGCAGCGCGAATCAGCGCACCCGTTTTATGGATGTGCATAAATTCAAGTTCCGGCACGCTCAGCTGGTTGCCCACACTCGTTAAATCAATCGCTTGTCCACCCGCCATGCCACGCGATCCGGATGCTGTAGCCAATAGCTTGATCATAGCTAATTGTTGCACGGCATCATTACTGAGTTGATGCTCGGTCAGCAACTGAAACGCCAAACTTTGCAAACTGTCGCCGACCAGCAGCGCAGTGGCCTCATCGTACTCAACATGACAGGTGGGTTTACCGCGTCGAAGCACATCGTTGTCCATGCATGGCATGTCGTCGTGTACCAATGAATAAGCGTGGATCAGTTCAACGGCAGCAGCGACTATGTTGACACGCATGCTATCTGCCCCGACTAAATCACCTGCAGCAAAAGCCAACAGCGGGCGCACACGCTTACCACCGTCCAATACACTATATCGCATAGCTGCGTGCAGGCGCTGCGGAGCAATATCCGGTTGTGGCAACAACTGTTGTAGCTGATCCTCGAAACGGCTCTGGTGGGAACTCGCCCAAATTTGAAAATCAATGCCAAGCATCTTAGGTCTAGTCATCTTCTCGCTTAGCAAAACCACTCGTACTAGTAGGGCTGATAGAAAAATTTTGTAATGTGCCTTCTTCCAGAATACGCACCTGCTGCTGCGCATCCTCCAAACGGCCTCGGCAAATCTTTAACAACTCGGCACCGCGCCGGTAAGCTGACAACGAGTCTTCCAGTGACAGCTTGCCTACCTCCATATCAGCGACTACCTGTTCCAGTTCGGCCAGCGCTACCTCAAAGCTAGGTGTTTTTTGGGATTTTACTGCCATGTATATACATTCCATTTGCTAAAGTCGCGGCGTATTTTACCTTAACCTGAATCTTATGGTCTTTCCGTCGCGAAATGCTTTAAGTCAGCGGCCAATATTTTTTCAATATGGCCATTATTAAACCTGTTCATTCTCTCGAGTCATATCCATTCCCATTCCGGATTAGCCATGAAGCTCAGCAGACTCATCTAGTGAGCCTGCTGAGCTTAGTTATGCTATCCCCACGCACCATAATTACGAATACTGCAGGTATCAAATTCGCTGCTCTTAAAGATCCAGTTCAATATTCGGCTTATTTTCGTTCTTTAAGTAAGTCACGAATTTCCGTAAGGAGCACCTCTTCATTTGAAATTTTTGGCAGCTCTGCCGGTTTCTCTTCCGCTTCCTTTTTTAATGAATTTATACCTTTTATTGCCACAAATATTGCAAAAGCAATAATCGTAAAATCAATCATCGACTGGATGAACTTCCCATAGCTGATCACAACGGCCGGCGCTCCCTCTTTGGCTTCCTGAACGGTGAACGCCAAATTGGAAAAATCAACCCCGCCTAAGAGAACTCCAATTGGGGGCATAATTACATCGCCCACAAAAGACGAGACAATTTTACCAAATGCAGCTCCAATAATAATACCTACGGCCATATCGATAACATTACCCTTGACGGCAAATTCTTTAAATTCTTTCATCATACCCATCGTATTTCTCCTTTATAATTAATATGATTGAATATATTATCATTGTAATTTAGAGCTCAATTCCAATCAGTTTTACCATGGATACTTCCGTTTCTTAGGTTTAACTATCTCTAAATAAGGTGTCACGGAAGATTGAAATAGCATTAAACGCACATTATTGAGGGTTAGTGTGTCCTCTGGGTGACATCATCAACATTTGTGGGAAACGGCCTGGCGTTTATAGGCGCTTGACAGACATCCCATTTACGAGAGTGAGTTAGACGACGTACCCGACGTGGCGCCACATTCCAAATTGAATGATGGAGATAATCATGGTGCAACGCAAGTAAAAAATCAGTATCAAACCCGGCAAATCCCAAAGAGCCTTTGGTGATCACATAGTTCAATGCGGCTAGGGTCGATATAAGTAGTTTATCCCATTGTATCAGCGCCGCCGAATCAAGATGATGGGCCTGTCCGGGAGCTTTCAAGCTTTACGGTTAACCATCAATGCAGTTTAGAAGATTCCAGCTTCTGTGAGAATGGCGAACCGTACTATTTGTTGATTAACTCTTTAGGCGCTTGCGTTGTTTTTTCGGGTACGGGTGATAATATCGTCACCGTAATTCGGCGATTTCGCGCGCGCCCTTCTGCGGTGTCATTGGGTGTAACCGGATAGTTGGCGGCAGAGCCTATTGCTTTTAAATGCTTTGACATTAATCCGTGTTCGATAAATAAGCGCACTACGCTACTGGCACGTGCCGAAGACAATTCCCAATTGGAGGGAAATTGTTGAGTGTTAATGGGGGTGTCGTCGGTATGTCCTTCAACCTCAATGGCTAGATCGACTTGTTCCAGTACCTTTGCCACTTCGGCCAGGGTGTTTATTGCACCGCCTTGTAATACTGCATCCCCTTGATTAAATAGGGCGCTAGCATTAATTTCTAGTGCTACACCACGATTAGTCTGCATCACGCTGACTTGGCCATTTTTAACCAGTTCGGTCATAACTTGATTGATTTTTTTGGCGATGTCCTGCATGGCTTCTTGTTGTTGTTCAGCTAACTTGGCATTCCTTCTGTCTACTAGAGATTTCAGCAATAAGTCCTGTTCGTTGGTTGGAACAATTGCTTCAGGTTTAGTTTGTTGTTTACCAAATGCGGAAGTGAGTGAAGCACTGAACATTTGATATTTATTTTCATTTACCGAAGAAATTGCATACATCACCACAAAAAAGGCAAATAGTAGCGTAATGAAGTCTGCATATGAGATCAGCCAGCGATCATGGTTCTCATGGTCTTTATGTCGTACCCGGCGTGCCATGGCTTAAGGAATAAATCCCTGCAACTTGCTTTCGATGAAACGTGGATTTTCGCCACTGGCGATGGCTGTCAGTCCATCTACCAATATTTCACGCATTACTACCTGTTGCAGAATCAACATTTTTAATTTATTTGCCATGGGTAAAAAAACTAGATTTGCAAGCGCCACACCGTAAATGGTAGAAATAAATGCAACCGCAATACCCGCTCCCAGCTTTGACGGTTCGCCAAGGCTTTGCATGACATGAATTAGTCCAAGCACAGCACCTAAAATACCGATCGTCGGCGCATAACCTGCTGCTGATTCCCATACGCGCGCAGATTGGAATCGCAATTGTTCATATGTATGATTATCTACCTCCAGAACTTCCCGGATTTTCTCCGCACTGTTGCCATCTACCAGCATTTGAAGTCCCTTTTTTACAAAGGAATCGCTGCTTCTGGCAATTTGTGGCTCCAGAACAAGCATTCCATCCTTATGTGCCAGTCTGCTCCAAGCGGTAATCTGATTAATTAATTTTTGTGGGGATAACTGTGGTGTAACGAATACCCAACGGCCCATTTGGATACCTGTTACGAAAACATTTAGTGGGCTTTGCAGCATCACGGCGCCCAAAGTACCGCCGAACACGATGAGAAAAGCCGTGCCCTGAAAAAGAATGGAGAGCCCGCCACCTTCAAGTAATTGCCCGCCTAAGATACCGCCTATGCCAAGCAATAGGCCGACTAAGCTAAGCTTGTCCATTAATGCCCTTTCAACGAGCTGCGCAAACGCGCTACCGCTTGGCTGTGCAATTGGCACACCCGCGATTCGCTTACGCCCATTACCTCACCGATTTCGCGCAAGTTCATATCCTGCTCATAATGCATGCCCATCAATATGCGCTCACGTTCTGGCAAATTTTCTATTGCTTTAATCAACGCACCGCGAAAACGTTCATCTTGCAACAATTCGAGTGGATTGGCATCGCTATCAAAATCATAACGTTCAAAGAAATCCTCTTCACCCTCGCTGTGAAAATCCTCGTAATACACTAACTGTGCGCCACGCGATGTGAACAACATATGTTGATATTCGGTCAGCGGCATGCCTAATTCCTGGGCAAGCTCCGTTTCACTTGGTGGTTTACCTAAACGTTGCTGTAATTTGCTGATTGCCGTTTCAATTCGGCGCATATCGCGGCGCAAGCTGCGCGGCATCCAGTCAGCTTGGCGCAATTCATCCAACATCGAACCGCGGATACGCTGTGAGGCATAAGTTTCAAACTGCGCGCCACGTAACTCATCGTAGCGCCCAGCTGCTTCTAAAAGCCCCATCATGCCAGCCTGTATGAGGTCATCTACTACGATGCTGCTGGGCAATCGTAGCATCAAATGATGCGCAATACGCTTCACTAGCGGCGCATATTCTTTGATGCATTGCTCTTTGTCGCTTAATCCGCTTGCTGTGTACATAATATTGGTTGTTAAATTTACATTGATTATGAAAGGTGCAGCTGTAGTAGCCGTCATTCTCGTTTCGATAAGCTCAAAACAGGCTGGTTTTGGTGAAACGAAAGTTCAAAATTTAAAATACTTTTTTAAAGTTCGCAACCACCTGTTTTTACGGAAATGACTAGGTTAAGTCAAATATGGCATATGGTAAATTCTAACGCTATATTCCAATGAGATGAACACTTACTACTAAATTTAATAAACGATACCACATCAACGCGTTGTTTGATTTACAAGGATGCGCCTCATGATGATCTTCAATAATTCGTATGCACCCTAATTTAATGTACATACCTGCTTAATTAATCGCTGCATAATATGGGGCATACTGCCTGACTCCTCACATTCGGTAACGGGTAACAACATCAGGTTACGCCCCAGTTCGCCAAATGCTTGCGCAGAATGCGCATTCGGGAACAAATCAAGAACTGGGCGACATAATTGTGTCGCGCGTTTAAGCTTTTCATCAAATGGAATATAACCTAGATATTCCACGTAAACCTGCAAATGTTGGCGTGCCACCTGCGCCACGTTACTAAATACAAGACGTGCCGCCTGCTCATTACACGCCTTATTAACTACAATCCCAAAGTTTTGGCGCCCATCCTGCATGGCCATGCGCTTGATCAAGGCATAACTTTCAGTGATAGCAGAGGCAGTGGAGTTCAACACTAGCATTAGCGGCTGATTAGGTGCCAGACTATCTAAAATATCTGGCTTTTTATATGTCGCCGCATCCACCAGCACAACATCAACATCGCAGGATGCTTCCGCCAAGCTTTCCAGCAAGTGCTCACGTTCCTGCGCACACAATGTTGGCAGCGCTTGAATGGCACGTGCTACAGGCAGGATGCGTATGTTTTGTAGGCCGTCACGTAGCATAATCTCGCGCATCGTTTTTCCACGCCGTAGAGTATGTAATAAATCATGATGTGACCTCAGCGCGAGCATGTTACTTACATTATCGTTTGATTGGCTCCCGTCCAGTATGAGCACTTCTTTACCGGTGCGCGCCAAGGCCGTAGCTAGGTTTACTACTATACTGGTCGCACCGAAGCCAGTGCGGGCAGCGGCCACTGTAATAACACGCGTGGAAGCGCGAACTAACAGACGGCGCAGTCCCTCTGCTTGATCAGTTATGCGTTCAAGTTGCATATTCCCCCCGCATTGCAGGTGCCGCGCCCACTCCCGCCATCAGTGCAGGAAATTCCAGTTCATGCAAGGTGAATGGAGCCGCTTTAGCAGATTGTTTGAAAGCGCGATGTAACAGATATTCCATGTTCACTTCATGCAAGTCTTCTGGCACGCGTTGTCCATTGGCGATGTAGTGCAGTGTCAGTTTGTGACGCATTGCGACATCCAACACTGTACCAAAGGTTACCGCTTCGTCTAGTTTCGTGGGGATGCAACCAACCACCCCGGCACCGTTGTACATGCATACCACATCATTCAGGGTATCGCCGCTACTGGTGGCATTCAGCAATAATAGACGTTGCACTCCAGCAGCATTGAACATTTCAGCTTGCGCTGCCACGCGGCTATCGCGCTGCCCCATACCGATGGTATCAATCAGTACCAAATGTTTTTGCTTCAGGCCGGACAAGGTGAGACGTAAATCTTCGGTATCACGCACCGCGTGTACTGCCACACCAAGTATCTTGCCATAGATGCGCAATTGTTCATGTGCGCCAATTCGGTAGCTGTCGGTGGTGAGTAATGCTACCTTGTCTGCACCATAGCGAACTACCGCACGGGCCGCTAACTTTGCCGTGGTGGTGGTTTTTCCAACACCGGTGGGACCTATCAGTGCAACTACGCCGCCGCGCACTATTAAATCTTCTTGTTTTGTGGCGATACGCAAGTTGTTCCCTAGTACCCGACGTATCCATTCCATATTGGCTGTAGCTGGCATCTTGTCAACGATCTGGCGTGTCAGTGCTGCGCTAAACCCCGCATTCAGCAGGCCGCGCAACATACGTGTGCGTTGGGGGTCACGCTGCTGCCTATCCGACCACGATAGACAGTCCACTTGTTCTTGCATCATGTTACGCATGAATTTGATTTCGCTGAGGATACCTTGCTGTTCCTGTTGTAATGTAGATATGGGTGATATTGCAGGTTCCGCCTTAGCTGGGACAGGTATACGCTCCTGAGTAACTATTGCTGGCCTGACTGACACGGGAGCCGGCTGTCTGGGTTCATGTGTCAACTGGGCAAATTCTGAACCGGCCAGCGCCATAATCTCAACCCCACCATCCACCTTACGGTTAGATAGGATAACCGCATCAGCGCCCATCTCAATGCGTATTAATCGCAATGCATCGCGCGAAGTTGGGGCCAAAAACTTTTTCATATTCATGCTCTTCCTCCTACCATTGAGGTTACCCGCACGGCCTTGAAGCCGGGCACTTCGTCATGCGAAATAACTTTAAGTTGCGGCAATGCACGTTTCAGAAAACGTGCCAGCAAATCACGTAACTGTCCTGGTACCAACAGCACCGTGGGTAGCCCTAATTGTTCTTGCAACTGTGCGGCAGTCCGTGCTTCACGCAGAAGCGTATCGGCCAATCCGGGTTCGATAGCTGAATTGCTGCCGCCCGTTTGTATGGCCTGCATTAAGATATATTCCAGTTCTTTGTCCATGCCGATAACTTGCAATTCCTGTGCCGCAGGGTAGAACTGTTGCACGATGGCCGGGCCAAGCGCGACACGCACTAAGGCGGTAAGATGGTGTGCGTCCTGTGTTTGGGCGGCACACTCCGCCAACGTTTCCAATATGGTGCGCATGTCACGGATATGCATACCTTCGTCGAGCAAGTTTTGCATTACCTTCTGCACTGTAGAAAGCGGTAGTAACTTAGGAATAAGGTCTTCGGTCAATTTAGGTGACAGCTTGCTCAAATGATCGAACAATTGCTGTAATTCCTGTCTACCCAGTAGTTCAGCGGAATGGGTATGGATCAGATGGCTTAGATGGGTGGCGATAACCGTACTGGCGTCAACCACCGTATAGCCCATAGACTGCGCTTGCTCGCGCATCGCCGTATCTATCCAGATGGCAGGCAGGCCGAATGCCGGATCCTGCGTTTGAGTACCGGGTAACGTACCGCTGACGCTGCCGGGATTAATCGCCAGATGCATATTAGGAAAAGCATCGCCCGTGCCAATTTCAACCCCCTTCAGGGTAATACGGTAAGCATTCGGGCGCAGGTCAAGATTGTCTCGGATATGCACTGCAGGTGGCAAAAATCCGATGTCATGCGTAAATTTCTTGCGTATCCCCTTGATGCGCCGTAATAGGTCACCGTCTTGTGCTTTATCAACTAGTGCGATAAGACGATATCCGACTTCCAGTCCCAGTATGTCCACTTGCGACACATCTTCCCAGCTGGCCTCATTGGTCTCTGATGGCGGCGCCACAATATTTGCAGCTTCAGGCTTTTGTTCGACTGCTTTACCGCGCTGCATGATGAAATAAGCCAGGCCGCCCAGAGCGCCAGCTAGCAATAAGAAAGAGAAATGCGGCATGTTAGGAATCAGGCCCAGCATGCCAATGATGCCCGCAGTTAAAACCAGCACCTGCGGTTGGCTAAATAACTGCCCTACGATTTGCTGGCTGATGTTTTCTTCAGTAGATACACGGCTTACCATCATGCCGGCGGCGGTAGATATAACAAGTGCCGGAATTTGCGCCACCAAACCATCGCCGATGGCCAGCAGGGTATAATTGTTGGCGGCAGTGGCTATGTCCAGGTTGTGTTGAAATACGCCAATGATTAGCCCGCCGATGATATTGATAAAAATGATGATAATGCCCGCTATCGCATCACCACGTACAAACTTGCTGGCTCCATCCATTGAGCCATAGAAATCCGCTTCCTGCGAAATAGCAGCGCGGCGGCGGCGCGCTTCTTCTTCGCCAATCAGCCCGGCATTCAAATCGGCGTCGATCGCCATCTGCTTGCCCGGCATCGCATCCAATGTGAAGCGTGCTCCAACTTCAGCGATACGTCCTGCACCCTTGGTAATCACCACAAAGTTAATCACCACCAGAATGATAAACACGACTATGCCGACGGCGTAATTGCCACCCACCAAGAAGTGGCCGAATGCTTCAATTACTTTGCCCGCCGCTCCAGGGCCAGTATGGCCTTCCAGCAGCACCACACGAGTGGAAGCCACGTTGAGCGAAAGGCGCAGCAATGTGGTAATCAACAGAACGGTGGGAAATACAGCGAAATCCAGAATCTTGACGGTATGCATGCTTACCAACAAGACCATAACAGCTATTGCAATATTGAAGGTGAACAAAATATCAAGCAGAATTGGCGGCAATGGCAACACCATCATCGCCAGAATCATCACAATCAGCGCTGGTCCAGCCATGCTGCGCAAACCAACACGCTTGATTAAATTTTGTATGGTTAATAAGTTAATCATATAGATCCTTCCTCACCCGACGCGGGATCAAGTTGTGGCGGCACTGGCAAGTCGTGTGGAGCATCCGGCATGACACCACTGCCTTGGCGATAACGGCGCAATTGATACACATAGGCCAATACTTCCGCTACGGCGTTGTATAGCGCTTCGGGGATGGCCTGCCCCAACTCGGTATGCTTGTGCAAGGCGCGCGCCAGTGGGGGAGCTTCAAGGATAGGCACATTATTCTGTATGGCAATTTCACGGATGCGTGCAGCAAGCAGATGGGAGCCTTTGGCAACTACAATAGGCGCACCCAACCCTTTTTCGCTGTAACTCAATGCGACGGCATAGTGCGTAGGATTAGTCACCACCACGTCGGCTGTTGGAATGTTCGACATCATGCGGCGACGTGCCATTTCGCGTTGCATGCTGCGAATTCGCCCTTTGACCTGAGGATCCCCCTCGGATTCCCTAGCTTCCTGACGTACCTCTTCCTTGGTCATCTTCAATTTTTTGTTGTGTTCCCACAGCTGGAAGGGGACATCCACTAACGCAATCAAAAGCATGCCACCCATAATAGTGGCGAAGCTTATCCATAATAGATAGCCAAGATGAGGCAAGGCGGTAATTAACGGTTCCGCTATCAACATCATCACCGAATCTTTGTTGTGCCAAATAACCCACGCGCCTACCCCACCTACTACTAACGATTTGGCAATCGCCTTACCAAGTTCGACCAGGCTATTAACCGAAAACATGCGGCCTATACCTGCGATCGGATTGAGTTTCGAAAGGTTGGGTTGTAGTGTTTTTAAGCTGAATATCCAACCATTAAGCAATAATGGGGACAGCGCGGCAGTAACAAGCAGCAACAATAAAATAGGCAGAAATGCCACTAGCGCTTCTAGCGACAATGTATGCAAACGTGGCAATAACAAATCGGTATTAAAAGCCAGTGTGGTATCAAGAGTCAGGCCATCACGCAACAGCTTTGTTAATTGCGCAGACAGCGCGGAACCCATCAGCCATAGGCCGGCGCCACCTGCAAAAAGTACGGCAAAGGTAGATAGTTCGCGCGAACGTGCTGCCTGACCTTCTTCGCGGGCCTGGTCCAGGCGCCGCTGTGAGGGTTGTTCTGTTTTTTCGAGATCGCTGTCTTCTGCCATGATTTATTGTTCCATTGACTGTAGTGATTATCATCAGTCTGGGAAAACACAGCACAACGAATAAAGCGGGTTTTATGACGTATTTCACCCTCTGAAATGAGAAGGTAGGTAAATGCGCACAAGCTGTAATGCGAAGAAGTGCATATATTCAATAATTTTAGTATGCTCTAGTTAAATAATGCGGACGTTCAGTCAAATTGAAATTTCTTCAAATAGCCGTTTAAAAAGAGAAAAAATATACTTTAGAACTATAATGATCAAGTTAAATACTCTAGGTGTACATAAACTTGATTTACACTTTTTTCGGGAATGCTTGGAACTTTCGGGGATGCTTGGAACATATCAATTAACTTTAAGCAAGCGTCGCATCCAACTTGATTTACTTCATTTCGGCTTTGGCCTTGACAATTAAGCGGTACAGAATAATTAAGAACGTGACTCGAAAACTCTTAACGAAGAGTTCATTTCATTGGGTTGCGCTAACATTTTTGGCGCTACTGAATGGCTGCGCTATGGGTCCTGACTTCAAAAAACCTGAAGCCCCTCTTGCTACCAGCTATTCTCCTCAACCCTTACAGCAGGACGCTGCCGTGACACCAGATCAAACCGGAGAGTTACAAAAATATAATGCGTCAGCAACTATTCCTTTTGACTGGTGGACGATGTTTCATTCACCGCAAATTAATTCATTAATTCAACGGGCTTTTAAGGCCAATCCATCTATTCAGTCCGCACAAGCTGCGCTGCGCCGGATGCAGCAAAACGTTATTGCGCAAGAGGGGTTTTTCTATCCCACACTAGGTGCCAACTATTCACCCTCCCGTAATAAACTTGCTGGTAACAATGGGGGAAATGCATTGGGTTTACAGGGAAATGGCCGGAGCATCCAAACCGGTTTAAATCCTGCGGGGCCCATATTTGTTGAACCAACTTATTACAATTATCATGTTGCGCAACTAACGGTGGGTTATGTACCGGACGTGTTCGGTGGTAACCGTCGGCAGGTTGAGTCTCTTCAAGCCCAATTAAATGCACAGCATTTTCAATTGGAAGCGACCTATATCACACTTGCTTCAAATGTGGTGGCGGCTGCCTTACAGGAAGCGTCGCTACGCAGCCAAATTGCCGTGATGCAAAAAATCATTAATTTCTACAATGAAAATCTTGAGATTATGCGCAAACAGCTTAAGCTTGGATTTATTGCTGAACTTGATGTGGTGTCTCAAGAATCATTGAAGGCACAGGCAGAGCAAGCGCTCATCCCAATGAAAAAGCAGCTCGAACAAACCCGCGATTTGATTCGCGCCCTGGCGGGTAATTTACCCAATGAAGACGTTCCAGAAAAATTTGAGCTTGAGTCGCTTCATTTACCGCAGGAGCTTCCATTAAGCCTTCCATCACAGCTTGTCGAACAGCGTCCTGATATCCGAGCCGCGCAAGAACAATTACATTCAGCCAGTGCGGAAGTCGGTGTGGCCATAGCTAGCCGGCTTCCGCAGTTTGCAATTACCGGTGCGATTGGCGGAATGGCGTCAACTCCCAATTGGATGTTCCAGACAGGCGGTCCTTTTTTTTCGTTGCTCGGAAGCATTTCTAAAACGCTGTTTGACGGCGGGATATTAAAAGCTAAGGAGCGCGCCGCAAGAGAGCATCTGGTCCAGGCCAGTGCAGATTATCGAAATGTGGTGATTACTGCTTTTCAGAATGTGGCTGATACGCTGCATGCTATCCAGTCAGATGCTGATTTCTTGAAAGCCGCAGCACGGTCTGAACAAGCCCTAAAAGTAAATGCTGAGATTACCCGCAAGCAATATAAGTTGGGTTATGTCAGTTATCAAATAGTGGTGATAGCCGAACAAAATCATCAACAATCATTAATTAACCTGATCCAGGCTCAAACCAATCGCTTTGGTAATGCGGCAGCTTTATACCAAGCGCTTGGGGGAGGGTGGTGGAATCGTTCCGATGTTACAAGTAAGAACTGATTAACCATATCGCTTGCCTCATCAAACGAAAAATATGCTTTATGATCAAATTAAATAAAAATTTATTACTGCTTCTTTCCGCCATTATTTTGGCGGTTATTGCGAGCTACTGGGGGTGGCATAAATTTAGCACTCCCAGCTTAACTCCAAACCCAGGAAAACCTCCTGCTTCAATACCTTCTAACCAGTTACGGTTTGCGGCAAACGCCCCACAGTTGTCATTTTTGAAAATAAAAACGGTTGAAGCATTTCCTGAGCCTTTGGTGGAGCCACTTAACGGGCGGGTTGCTTACAATGACAATCATACTGCCCGTGTTTTTTCACCGCTTGCAGGCCGTGTCGTAAAAATAGCGGCCGAAGTAGGGGGACAAATAAAAAAAGGTGACCACCTACTCGTTCTGGATTCACCTGATTTTGCTATAGCAAGAGCCGATAACGTAAAGGCAAATGCAGATCTGCTACGCAAACAAGAAGTGTACGAACGCACTAAGCAGTTGTATCAAGTCAAGGGAATTGCCCGTAAGGAGGTAGAAGCTGCTGCGGCTGATTGGCAACAAGCACAAGCAGAATCCCAGCGGGCTAAGGCGCGGATGAAAAACTTAAATGCTGATTTGTCCGCTTTAGCGGGCCAGTTTATTTTACGTGCGCCAATAGATGGGATCATAAGCGAGCGTCAAGTCAATGCTGGCAGTGAAGTTAGGCCGGATGCCGCCAATCCATTATTTGTCATCACCGACCCTTACCATCTTTGGGTACAGATAGATCTACCCGAGCGGCAGCTCGATAAAATAGACCTTGGCGATCTGGTTTCTGTTGAAGTCGATGCTTACCCTGGCGAAGTTTTTCAAGGTAAAGTGGCAGTTATCGGCGGGGCGTTGGATCCGTTCACCCGGCGTATACAAGTACGCTGTGAACTGGATAATCCACACCTCAAACTAAAACCAGAAATGTTTGCGCGCGTCACTCCCATTGCAAGTGAAAGATCAAAATTACCCCGTGTACCCAATTCATCCATAGTTACCGAAGGCTTGTTCAGTTTCATATTTGTAGAGCAGTCGCCGGGCGTGTTACAACGGCGCCGGGTTACACTAAGCCTGCAGGGAAGCGAATATGCTTATGTCAAAGAAGGTTTGCAGGCAGGCGAACGTGTGGTCACAAGTGGAGCACTGTTACTTAATTCTGAACTTGGATCAACGAGTGATGCTGCTCATAACTAAATGTTGGTTCTAATCAAATGTTAGAGAAGTTAATTACCTTCGCACTGCATCAGCGCGTGTTTGTGCTCGCGGGTATGTTGGTATTGATTATTGCCGGTTGGCAAGCCATCGAAAATCTGCCGATTGAAGCATTCCCTGATGTGCAGGATGTGCAAGTGCAGATTGTTACCCAAGCTTTGGGGCAAGCTCCAGAGGAAGTCGAGCGCAGCATAACGTTACCGATCGAGCGCGAAATGAGCGGCGTCCCACGCATGACACAATTGCGTTCTGTATCGATTACTGGCTTATCAGTAATCACTCTAACCTTCTCTGATCGTACCGATGATTATTTTGCGCGCCATCAAGTACTGGAAAAACTACAGAACATCAGCCTGCCTCCCGGCACACAGCCCAGTCTGGCCCCCCTCACGAACGCGGTGGGTGAGGTATATCGTTATGTGTTGGAAGTACCTAAGGATATGTCCCCTAGAGAGGTGCGCGCACTACAGGACTGGGTGCTACGGCCCGCGCTACGCCAAGTTCGGGGGGTAGCAGATGTAGTCAGTTTCGGCGGTACGGTGAAAGAGTATCAAGTTCGCATCAATCCTTTCCTTTTGCGCAAATTCAATGTCACCATCGATCAGGTAGCGCAAGCTCTTGGTGTCAATAGTAACAATGGTGGTGGCGGTGTTCTGAAACGAGGTGATGAAGCATTAGTAGTGCGCAGTATCGGGTTATTTAAAACCACGGGTGACATTGCGCGTGTAGTAATTATTGCCAAAGATGGCAAGACTGTGCTGGTTAGTGATGTCGGCGAGGTAACCATTGGTGATCGGCCACGCTCCGGCGTGGTGGCATTTAACGATTACGATAATGTGGTGCAAGGTATTGTGCAGATGACCAAAGGGCAAAACGCCACCAGGGTTGTGGAAGCACTAAAAATTCGTATTGAAGAGTTAACAACTAAATTACCACCAGGTGTAAAAATTATCCCTTATTACGACAGAACTGACTTGGTGCGCCACGCAGTTCGTACTGTAAGCGAGAATCTGATTGTTGGTGCGCTATTAGTTATCGCCATCCTGATATTATTTTTACGTAACTGGTATGCGGCGCTTGCCGTAGCGGTGATTATTCCATTGGCAATGTTGTTTGCATTTATTTTACTAGATCAGGGAGGCGTGTCAGCTAACCTGATTTCGCTTGGTGCGGTGGATTTTGGAATCATTATTGATAGTGCAGTCGTTTTGATAGAAGCGCTGATGGTCAAGCTCGCTCTAGCCAAGGTGGATGCATTGCCGCAGCATCAAACTTATGGCTGGCGTTTACATCTTATAAAACAAACCAGTATTGAGATGGGGCATCCTATCTTATTTTCCAAGGCGATAATTATATTGGCTTTTTTGCCAATATTTACCTTTCAGCGCGTAGAAGGAAAAATTTTTACGCCCGTAGCGCTTACCCTGACTTTCGCTCTTTTAGGTGCAATTTTGTTGACACTGACATTGTTACCCACATTATTGAGCTATGCGGTGAAAAACAAAGACCTTGCTGAAAAACACAGCGACTGGATGCACAAATTGCAAGAGCGCTATCGAAACTTGCTATTGTGGTCAGGTAATCGTCGTAAAAGCATCGTTGCAGCTTCTACATGCGTGCTGGTTATGGCACTCATGGCAGTCCCCTTTCTTGGTAGCGAGTTTTTACCCAAGCTGGACGAAGGCAACATTTGGCTGACGATCAGCCTGCCGCCCGCAACCGCATTAGAAAAAACCAAAGATGTCGAAAGTCAGGTGCGGGCTATCTTGAATTCCTATCCCGAGGTAAATAATGTTGCCACTCAAGTTGGCCGCCCAGACGATGGCACTGATCCGAAAGGGCCGAATAACCTGGAAATCATGGCTGATCTTAATCCGCATGACACATGGCATTTCGCTGACAAAGAAGCATTAATTGCGGACATGACCAAAAAAATTCGCACTATTCCCGGCGTCCCGACGAATTTCTCGCAAGTCATTCAAGATAACGTGGAGGAGGCGTTGTCGGGTGTAAAAGGCGAAATATCGGTTAAGATTTTTGGCTCTGATTTGGAAATTCTGGAAGACAAATCTGAACAAGTCGCCCATATTCTCAATGGTATTCGTGGAGCGGCTGACGTAGCCGCAATTAAAGTTGGCGGGCAAACCGAATTGAACATTACGCTTGACCGCAATCGGATGGCGCGTTATGGCATCAATGTCAACGATGTGAATAACACTATAAAAATCGCTATGGCAGGCAGCACAGTCAATGTTTTTTACGAAGAAAGTCGGCGTTTCGATGTGACTATGCGTCTGGATAAACCTTATCGGGATGCGGTAGATGATCTTGCCGACTTACCGATATCACTACCCGCTGGAGGAACATTGCCCTTAGGCTCAATTGCCGAAGTTGCAGTACGGCAGGGAGCGGCTCGTGTCGGGCGTGAAGCGGGTGGACGGTTAGTCGCAGTAAAAGCCAATTTACTCGGACGTGACCAAGGCAGTTTTGTTGCTGAAGCGATGGAAAAAGTGAACGCACAGGTGAAGCTTCCGCCTGGCTATAGCATGACTTGGGGTGGGCAATTTGAAAATCAGCAACGTGCAATCAAACGTCTCAAAATCATCGTACCGTTGTCAGTACTGATGATTTTTATACTGTTGTTCTGGGCATTTCGTTCCATGCGCAAAGCGCTTTTGGTAATTTTGATGGTGCCCTTTACACTGATCGGCGGCATTGCCGGACTTGGATTCGCCGGGTTGCATCTATCCGTTTCGGCCGCTGTCGGATTCATTGCCGTGGCAGGTATCTCAGTTCAAAACGGTGTGATTATGGTGGAGCAATTCATGGAAGGCTTACGTAATGGCAAAGAAATGCACGAGAGCGTGCTGGAAGGGGCAGTGGCACGTTTGCGTCCTATTTTGATGACTGCGCTGATGGCCGGTATTGGTTTATTACCCGCCGCGCTTTCTCATGGTATAGGCTCAGAAACACAGCGCCCTTTCGCCGTGGTTATCGTTGGCGGCATTGTCTCCGCTACCCTGTTTACCTTGCTATTACTGCCTTTACTGTTCTCTGTATTTGCTGAAGAAACCAATTCCACTAAAAAAATCCCTGGTTTATAGCTCAAAGGTATCCCGATTAAAAAGGTGGTGCACCTGCCACGTACCAAGTTAGATATATAGCACCTGCCGCGCAGGCTAAGGTAGCAATGGATAGCAATAACGATTGCAACCATAGCCCCATTTTTTCGGAGACCGGAATTTTGGCAGCCAGTGGTATGACAGCCAGCACAGGCAAGGCATACCACGGCAACTGTGCGGTCAGCACTGCGAGACAGCCAGTTAACCCGGCGATGAGTGACAATGGCAGGGTAAAGCTACGTCCACATGGCAATCGGCTATTAGTTATAGTTTGAAGCAGCAGATAAGCGCTTGCCGCCGCACCCAGAGCTAAACCGAACTGGCCGAGCAGGGCAGAAGCACCAAGCAATGCAGATCCCCCAGTCCCCAGTCCCAGCGCCATGCCTGCACTTCCTGCTCGCACTGGCGTTTCATGTAATGTATCCATCCAGAATATCAGCCAGCCCACATACAGCGCACAACCGCCACCCCAGAGCAACATATGTGTCATGTCCTGTTGTTGTATGATGCGTAACGCCATCCATACTGCCGCAATACCGCCGGCTACAGCAAGTATCAAGCGTAATGGGCGCCAATTGAATGGTAATAACGTCAGAGCAAGCAGTGAAGAAAGCAAGCCCATCAACACGATTTTGCGCGCAGAGGTGAGTGGTTCAATAGAAAAATCACTCACTAAGTAAACAGTGACAGCAAACCCGGCAATAACAGCCAAACCACTTAAGCGTAAGCGCAGTAATAGTTCCGCCACTATCAGTGCAATGACAAAGGGAGCGAGACCGCCTTGCACGGCGGGATGGTTCAGTAATTCTTGCATGTTATGTGTGTAATTTTATTAATTTCCAGTGACATTATATTCTCCTAGTGGGAATTATTTGTCTGCGGACGTGTCTATGTGTAACGTAAATTTGCATTGGTATCTATCCCTTGAAATATTAGGCACCACCCCAATATTAAGCACCACGATGTGCAATGATAACAAATTGCATCCCATATTTTAGTTCAAGAGAGATATACATACATGAAACGAATTTTTTTGTTTATCCTGACCAATTTGGCCGTACTTGTTGTCATCAGCATCACCTTGCGCTTGCTTGGTGTTGATAAAGTGTTAAATGAAAGCGGTGGTATCAATTTCAACGCTCTCTTGGTCATGTCAGCGGTAATGGGTTTTGCTGGCTCGCTAATTTCGTTGTTTCTGTCCAAATGGTCGGCCAAACGGATGGTTGGCGCACAGGTTATTACTAATCCGATTGATCCGACCGAGCGCTGGTTGATAGAAACCGTGCGTAAACAGGCGCAAGCTGCCGGAATCGGCATGCCTGAAGTCGCGACCTATGAAGCGCCAGACGTAAATGCTTTTGCTACTGGCTGGAATCGCAACAATGCGTTGGTGGCGGTGAGTGCCGGATTGCTGCATAACATGAGCCGGGATGAGGCAGAAGCTGTGCTAGCGCACGAGATCAGCCATGTTGCCAATGGCGACATGATAACGCTAGCGCTCATACAGGGTGTGGTTAACACTTTTGTAATCTTTTTTTCAAGAATAATTGGTCATCTAGTAGATCGTTTGGTGTTTAAGACTGAACGTGAATATGGACCAGCTTATTGGGTTACCAGCATGGTCGCGCAGATGGTGCTAGGTATTTTGGCCAGCATGATTGTTATGTGGTTTTCGCGCCAGCGTGAATTTCGTGCCGATGCAGGTGGCGCAAACTTGGCTGGGCGTAACAAGATGATCGCTGCCTTGGAGAAACTGAAAATCAATCACGAACAGGCTACTCTGCCCCAGCAGATGGCAGCATTTGGAATTGCAGGTGGGGGGCATTTCGCAAAGTTATTCAGTACCCACCCATCTCTTGATGAGCGTATTAAGGCATTACACGCAGGACGTTAAGCTAACTGAGATTTCCCGTGGCGTGGAAACCGGCCAATAACATATATAGGGGGATGGAGCGAGGGCGTGGTTTCTGTCGTGATTGTTTAAGATCGAGCCATATTACCGTTGGAATTATCGTTTAATCCACCACGGGATTTGTTGTTGTCGGTGTTGGCTCTTCCATTTTATACGGGTTAAAAGATGTGTCTGCGGGAACCACAATATCTGCTGGCGCCACACCGGGTGTAGGATCACTCGATGTTTTCTGTGTTGGTGGTTCCATGGTGTGTGGTGGAACAGGTGTGCTCACTACTGTTTGCTGTTCATTTTCTTTACTTTCTTCGATTGGGCCACTATTGTCCTCGTCATCGAATTTTTCACGTGGCGGATTACCGTCATACACTAAGCTTTGACGTTGTTGTAAATAAGCGTCACGGATAAAGGTATAGCGGTCAATTGCGGCTTCATCCAATATCTTTTCCTGATCTAATAGTCCGGCTCGGAGACTGACCGTTCGTGTTACATACATTTCGTTGCGTACAGGTATATCCGAAATTAGGCGAATGGGACTGGCATAGCTATCCACATACAAGCCGGCACTATCACGAATAGTTCTGGGGCCGAAGAATGGGAGGACGATGTAGGGTCCGCTGCTAACACCCCAGTAACCCAATGTTTGACCGAAGTCTTCATTGTGTTTCTCAAGCCGATCCGTAACATTAATCAAACCTAAAATACCAAAGGTTGAGTTGAATAATACACGTGTGCCATCGGATGCGGCTTGAGTAAACTTTAACTGTAACAAATCGTTGATAGTGACGATAATGTCATCCAGATTCGAAAAAAAGTTTCTCACCATGATTTTCCCGGGTTCTGGTATGGTGGTGTTGTAGCCAGTTGCTACCGGTTTTAATATAGCCTTGTCCACAGCGTCATTAAATTTATACATTCTCCGATTAAATGGTTCCAGCGGATCGTGTGGATTTTTTCCTCCCTGAATTGCATCCCCCTGAGTTGCAGCGCAGCCACTTAATGCAAGACTGATGAGCAATAAATAAATTCTAGTTGAGGACATAAAGGTTATTGAAAAGTAAGTTCACTTGCGGCGATTATAGTCGCAATGCCAAAAGTCGCAAATAGCTAGACATTGTTTTCGTAACATTTTCATAACCCAACACATGGATGCCACGGTCAAACGTATCGTCGCACAAATCAGTGTTATCAAGGTCTTGGTATTGTCCTGTCCAGACGCACATTCGAAATGTAGTTGGTATTTTCTATGCGCTTATGTTTCGTTTGTGGTCATTTTTCACAGTGGTGGGTGTGCTGTTCGAGGTAACAGTTATGTTTTTGAAGGTACATGTCGTTAATAATTCCAAGTCTTGGTATGATTGGGACTGAACTTTTAAGTAACACAGCTCCATGACAGACATAACTATCTATCACAACCCAGATTGTGGCACTTCGCGTAATACTCTGGCGGTGATCCGCAATAGTGGCATTGAACCACGTGTTATCGAATATCTGAAAATGCCGCCTAGCCGCGCTGAACTGGTGGCTTTAATTGCGGCTATGGGTAAACCGGTGCGCGATGTGTTACGCAATAAAGGCTCGCTGTTTGAAGAACTTGACCTGGGTAATCCGAAATGGAGCGATGACGAATTGATCGACTTTATGATCGCGAACCCGATTTTGATCAATCGCCCGATTGTCATAACGCCTTTGGGGACACGCTTGTGTCGACCGCCTGAATCTGTATTGGATATCCTGCCGCAGCCTTAGTAGGGTGTATTTGAATCACTTAAAGTTTAAAGAAATTATGTCTACTATCCCAATTTGCCCCCAATGTGTTATGGAGAACACATATCAGGATGGCGACAATTATATTTGTGCCGACTGCGGCCATGAATGGCCGATGGTGAAGGCCACACGCGCAGATGACAACGCAGAACCACAGGTGAAGGATGTCAATGGCAATGTGCTGGAAAATGGCGACTCGGTGGCACTGATCAAAGATTTGAAAGTCAAGGGGTCGTCTATCACACTTAAAATGGGTACAAAAGTTAAGAGCATCCGCTTGGTTGCAGGAGATCATGAGGTGGACTGCAAAATGGATTCTGGCAGCTTTATGCTCAAGGCATGCTATTTGAGAAAAGTTTAAATCCAGATATGTCGCAACATATTAATTAGGATTCCTTTACAATTGCTCGGATTTCGCGGATACTCCAAACATGAAAACGAGACACACTTTACCTTGGCACGACACACCTGCGAAAAGCGAACGCATTGTCAGTGCCATTACGCGAATTGCTTCGGTGTTGCGCAGCGGAGCATGGCAGTTTGCGACGGCTGAAGGACTCAACCCGACACAAGTGGATATCCTAGAAGCGCTACGGTCACGACGAGAAGGTGTACGTTTGTCATGGATAGCACAGCATCTGGGCGTAACGGCCGCCAGCGCGAGTGATTCAATCACTTCGCTCACGGCTAAAGGCTTAATTGAGAAGGGGCGTGATGCTGCTGATGGACGCGCTGTGGCGTTGAGGCTGACGGAATCAGGACAAAACTTGGCTGCAAGGGTTTCTAATTCGGTCAGTTTTGCGCACGAAGCTGTTTCCGATCTTCCACAATCTACTCAGGAAGCTTTGTTCGAATCCCTTCTGGCATTAATTGGCAAGCTGCAGCAGTCGGATCGATTCCCTGAAATTCGCGCCTGTGTTACATGCAAGTACTTTGCTATAAACAGACATCCTGACTCTAATGCGCCACACCACTGCACATTGGTCAATGCGCCACTCTCTGTCAGCCTATTGCGACTTGATTGTCCCGAACATGATCAGGCCCAGGCAGCCGTGGTAGTTCAAAATTGGCGGGAGCTTGAGAGTGCCTAAATGCCACATTGCTTTTTTTTAACTATTATACTTAGGATTCCTATATGAAAGATCCACCCTGAAATTAATAAAATAATTATTTAATAAACTTATTCTGAATTTTTCTATTAACAATAACTAAAGGATTTATTCATGAAAAATCGTTTTTTTTCATTGGTTACATCAGTTTGCCTTAGTGCCATAACTCCGTTCGCATCTGCACATGGAGGATCAATTTCCGTTCCGCAGACTCAAATTCCCGGCTATACATTCGGCCAGAAATCGGTTGCGGCTGCACCCTATACTCTTAAGGATTTAGAGTCATTAAAGAAGACACTTCTCTTCACCGATGATGATGTGCTCTATCTGCGTAAAAGCAAAGAGATTTTGGCGGATCAAACAGATGCAATTCTGGATGTTTGGTACGGTTTTGTTGCATCTACGCCGGAACTTGTCGAGTATTTCAAAAATACTAAGACAGGCCAGCCAGATGGCGACTACCTGAATGCAGTTCGTAAAAGATTCGGTCAGTGGATATTAGATACGGCTGATGCGAACTATGATCAAGCATGGCTCGACTATCAGTATGAGATTGGTCTTCGTCACACTAAGATTAAAAAGAATAAAACGGATCACGTTAAAAGTGTGCCTCAAGTGAATTTCCGTTATCTGTCCGCGCTCACGATCCCTGTGACGACAACGCTTAAGCCATTTCTTGCAAAGAAAGGCGTGAGCACAGCCGACGTCGAAAAGATGCATGCCGCTTGGGTAAAATCTGTTTTATTGCAAACCATTCTATGGAGCTATCCGTACGTTCGCGATGGCCAGTTCTAGTTGCTGAATTGCATAGCTAATACGGCTTGCGCTCCATATTTTGGAGCCTCGCCACAAATTTATCTCAACCAATTAATAAATTAAGGAAAACTATCATGTCCCGTGTTCAACTCATCAACGCCAATGAAGCTACAGAAGATCGTAAAGCTATTCTGAATCAGATCCACGGAGCCTTTGGTGTTGTGCCAAATATGTTCCGTGCCGTGGCCAATTCACCCGCAACGCTCAAGAGTATGTGAAGTTCATTTGGCGCACTTGGTTCTGTGCATTCTGGGAGCTAAGCTCGGAGAAAAAATTGCAGTTGCATTTGCTGACAGAAATCGCTGTGAATACTGCTTGGCAGCTCATACTGTCTTGGGTCAAAATGTCGGGGTTTCCGCACTTGAGATGGCAGCTGCTCAAGCTGTCAAATCGGATGACGCACAAACCGCCGCCGCTTTGCGTTTTGCTCTGAAGCTTGTTACCAACTGTGCGCAAATCGCCGATGCCGATGTCATCGAATTGAGGACGGTGGGGTTCAACGACGAACAGATTGTCGAAATTATGGCTCACGTCGCATTGAACATTTTTACCAATTATGTCAATTTGGCTTTCAATGTGCCGATCGATTTCCCTAAGATAAATCTACGCGTAGCAGTTTAGATACCAGTTTTGCTGGGAGTAGCTCATGTTCTCCCAGCAATATTTAACCTGAATCAGGAATAATTGTATGTCTAACATCAACTTAGTAGCTCCAGAATTACAAGTATCTCAATGGCTCAATACACTACGTTTTATTACGCTTGCGGAATTACGCGGACGCGTGGTCGTACTGCACGCATTTCAGATGCTATGCCCCGGTTGTGTGTCACATGGCTTGCCACAAGCTATGGCTATCCATGACACTTTTCCGGCAGCAGATGTTGCCGTGATTGGTATTCATAGTGTTTTCGAGCATCACAATGCAATGACCCCTGTAGCTTTAGAGGCATTTCTTTATGAATACCGTATCCGTTTTCCAGTTGCTGTGGATCAATTATCAACAACAGGTAATATTCCGCATACGATGGAAGCATTTGGTATGAAGGGCACACCGACGTTGATTATTTTAGACCGGCAAGGACGCATCAGACTTAATCATTTTGGCCGCATAGATGATTTGCGTGTTGGAGCAATAATTGGCCAACTGGTGAGTGAGGCTGCGACCGACCCTTATAACAACCAAAATTGAGAGCAATACGTTGCAGGGCGCGGCGATTCTAACGCTATGCAAAGTGGGAGTGTGCAGAAGAAGCGGTGGAGTCGGAGTACCACCGCAAAAGCGATTTAATTCACGGTACGCGTTATAGTATTATTTAGTGCAAATATCGCTTTCTCTTAGGATCATCAAGCATTAACACGGCGCTTAAATTCGCCAGTACGTGTATCAATTTCAATTTGATCACCAATTTCACAAAATGCAGCCACTTGTAACTCTATACCAGAACCGATTTTGGCAGGCTTCATCACTTTACCGGAGGTATCACCACGCGCTGCCGGTTCTGTGTAGATAATTTCGCGTATGACAGTATTGGGTAGATCAACAGAAATGGCTTTATCGTTGTAAAAAACCATCTCGCAGGCCATACCATCTTCGAGATAGTTAAGCGACTCACCCAAATTCTCTTTTTCCACCTCATACTGATTGTAATCAGCATCCATAAACACATACATGGGATCAGCAAAGTAAGAGTATGTGGCCTCTTTTCGATCAAGTAGAACTATTTCAAATTTGTCATCCGCTCTATATATTGCCTCGCTCGGCGAGTCCGTCAATAGGTTCTTGAATTTCATTTTAACTACCGAGCCATTACGGCCAGAGCGAGTGTACTCGGCCTTTAATACCACCATAGGGTCGCTGCCGACCATAACAACATTACCCGCCCGTAGTTCTTGTGCTATTTTCATATCTGCTTACCCTAAAATCTGATTTACATTCTAAATTGCATATTCTATCAATTTTTTCAACAAAATTCAGCAAATTCAAAACAAGGCTATTGCCGGATAAATGTTGCGACCATTCGTGCGCATGTGTCTGCAATAGCGCTATGTGCTTCCAGTATTCGTCCCAAGCATGTTTTGAATTTGTTGAGGCCGTTTGGCCTATATTATGTCCAATATTCCATCCTTCCCACAAACTATATAATGCTTGTGCTGCGTCTGGCTGCAGTCCGACACAATACAACTCCATGAAAGCATACAGCTTTTTTATATGTACATTATCTTGTTGTGGATAGATGTTCCAAACAAATGGTTTACCCGCCCATTGCGCACGCACGCAGGAATCCTCTCCTCGTACAAAGTTAATATCGCAGGCCCACAATAATTCATCGTACCGCTCCTGTTCGATAAACGGCAATATGCGCACTTCCAAGTTATCGCACTGTAATATGTCACCTGCTACAACGATTTCCCGCTCAAAAAAGGCTGCCACCTGAGGTAGCACACAGCCTTTTGGCACTAAACACAATATCGGGATATTGGTCTTTGCCCAAGCAGAAAATAATTCCGGCAGTGCGAAGTTTTCATAACAAAATAACGATACACGCACTTCATCGGGTTTGGGTAATGGCACGCCAAGTGCTCGCCAAAATGCGGCTTGGGTATGCAGTTCGTTCTGAAATGCATCGCGTCGTGCGATAAGATCTCGCTCCAACAGTAATCCACCAGTTTGCGGAGTGAACCCCGGAAAAAAGAAATATTTCGTGAGAGGTAAAGAAGGATGTGGTGAGGGTAGGCAATGACAGCCAGCTACCCATTCTTCCGCACTGAGGTATTCCAAGTTAATCCAAATCGATTTGCACTTTTGCGCCACCATCGCTGCCACGTAACGCTCGGGTAGTTCACATGCGAATGCCTCAATCACCAGTTGTGCTGGCTCTACCTTTGGGAATGAAAGCTCCAAAAAAATTGTTTCCCATTGCCTGATTTCTACGCCAGAGCAATGTTGTATTGGCATATCTGGACAGATTGCCGAGTGTAACCTGCGAAAGCTTAACAGATCGTCCACCCATAGTCGCACTGTCATATCATGCTCATGCACCAATTGTTTAGCCAATCGCCAGCACACACCAATGTCACCGAAATTGTCTATCACGACGCAAAAAATATCGCAGGTAATCGGTTTATCCATTTCATTCGTAACATGCGTTAATAAATACATCGCGCGTACATCGTGGGATTCTATAATCGTGCTACATGCTTCAATATTGGGTAATCTATCGCTTGTTGTTCTCATCGAATGAAACAGCGTAGCAAAAAAACTATTGATGTGTCCAAAGTTACTCGACTATCACAATAGGTTATATTTAGTTATTTGGAGTTCCTGAGTCGTTATTTAAAGTAGTCGATGCAATTGCGACTGGAGGGAGATTTTTGATGAAATTTTGTTTAAACGCCACTGATGGTTCTGCTCGTCGTGGGACTCTGTCTTTGGCTCATGGTATTGTTGAAACCCCCGCGTTTATGCCAGTAGGTACTTATGGCACAGTAAAGGCGATGTCACCTATCGAGTTAAGAGAAATTGGTGCACAAATTGTGCTAGGCAACACTTTTCATCTATGGCTTCGCCCAGGTCTGGACGTTATTGAGGCGCACGGTGGCTTACATGGTTTTATGGGCTGGGATGGGCCGATTCTGACTGATTCGGGCGGTTTCCAGGTATTTAGTTTGGGTGCCTTGCGTAAAATTACTGAGGAAGGAGTTAGGTTTCAATCCCCGGTGAATGGTGATAAATGCTTTCTGACGCCGGAAGAATCGATACGAATTCAGAAGATACTGAATTCCGATATTGTGATGATTTTTGATGAGTGCACACCTTATCCGGCGGATGAACATCGAGCAGCCGATTCTATGCATCTCAGCTTACGCTGGGCGGAGCGTTCAAAGCATGCGCATCAAGGCAATACCAATGCGCTTTTTGGTATTGTGCAAGGAGGCATGTTCGAAAGCCTGCGCGACGAATCGTTACGTGAGCTGGTAAATATCGGCTTTGACGGTTATGCCATAGGTGGATTGTCGGTGGGGGAGCCGAAAGAAGACATGCTGCGAATCTTGAAGCATACTTCGCCGCAGTTGCCTATCGATAAGCCGCGATACCTGATGGGCGTAGGTACACCGGAAGATTTAGTAGCTGCGGTTGCGCACGGCATAGATATGTTTGATTGTGTGATGCCCACACGCAATGCGCGAAACGGTATGCTTTTTACCCGTCACGGCGATATTAAGATCAAAAATGCTAAATATCGCCTAGATATTCAACCCATTGATAAGCAATGTAGTTGCTATACATGTCGTAATTTTACACGTGCTTATTTGCATCACCTACATCGTATCGGCGAGATACTTGGTGCGCGCCTTAATACCATTCACAACTTGCATTATTACCACGAGTTGATGAGTGAAATTCGAGCCGCAATTATGATTCGCCAGTTTGATGAGTTCGTTACCCGGTTTAGGCAAGCCCGTGCGAGTTCGTGCTAGAATTCGCCGCTGCAAAATTTAACTGGGAGAGGTTATGTTGATTAGCAACGCTTATGCACAAAACGCAGCAGTTGCGTCCAGTTCTGGGTTTATGGACTTTCTGCCTGTGGTTGCAGTGTGCGCAGTGTTTTATTTTCTTTTGCTGCGTCCGCAACAGAAGCGCGTTAAGGAGCAAAAGGCCATGCTGGCTGCCCTGCAAAAAAATGATGAGATCATTACTATAGGCGGAGAGTTGGGCCGTGTGTCCAAGGTGGGCGAAAACTATATCAACTTGGAAATCGCCGAAAACGTGACGGTACTGATTCAGAAAAGTGCGGTTCAAATGGTGCTACCCAAGGGAACAATTAAGTCGATTTAAGGTACTGTCATGAACCGTTATCCGCTGTGGAAATATTTGCTTGTCCTCGTTGTATTTATTTTGGGTCTGATTTACACCTTACCTAATTTTTATGGTGAATCTCCTGCTGTGCAGGTGTTGCCTTTGCGCGCCAATCTTAAGGCGGATAGTGCATTACTGCAGCGGGTAGATGATGCGCTTAAAGCGGCCAATCTGAATGCGGAAGGGGTCGCATTGGATCTGACAAGTGTTAAAGCGCGCTTTAACAATACCGATAATCAACTTAAGGCTAAGGATGTTCTTCAGGCACAGTTGGGTGATGATTACATGGTTGCCCTCAATCTACTGTCACGCTCGCCGCAGTGGTTAACCGCTATGAATGCACGGCCCATGTATCTCGGATTAGACTTGCGTGGCGGGGTGCATTTCTTGTTGCAGATTGACATGAAGGGCGCGCTGGATAAGGCGATGGAAGCCGCTTCTGGCGATATGCGGAGCATCCTCCGTGATCAGAATATTGCTTATTCTGGTATCAGCCGTGATGGCAGAATGGTGACAGTTAAGTTCCGCGATGCGGATACGCGCAGTAAAGGTACGGCAGAACTCAAACAACGCTTCGGTGGTTTGGCCTTTAATGACAAGAATGAAGGCAACGAGCTTCTCTTACTTGCTACCTTAAAGCCGGAGGAAGAGAAACGTATCCAGGAATCCGCTGTGCAGCAGAATTTAATTACTTTACGCAACCGTGTCAATGAATTAGGTGTGGCCGAGCCGATAATTCAGCAGCAAGGTGTAGATCGTATTGTAGTACAGCTCCCCGGTGTGTTAGATACAGCGCACGCGAAAGACATTCTTGGCCGTACCGCGACATTGGAAGTGCGTTTGGTAGATGATGAGCATAAATTTAGTGAGGGTTTCGCCGTACCGTTTGGTACTGAAATGTTTAAGGATCGGGATGGTTCTATGCTGTTGGTGAAGAAAACAGTACTGCTTACCGGCGAACGTATCAATGATGCGCAACCTGGCTTTGACAACCGCAGCAATGAGCCAGCAGTACATATCAATCTGGATGGCGCGGGTACGCGTAAATTTAAAGAAGCGACGCGTGAGAATGTCGGCAAGCGTATGGCTATACTGTTATTTGAAAAAGGTAAGGGTGAAGTTGTTACTGCTCCAGTGATCCGTGAGGAAATTGGCGGTGGGCGCGTGCAAATTAGCGGCCAGATGAATACCAAAGAGGCGAATGATATATCCTTGTTGCTGCGTGCTGGTGCACTGGCAGCGCCGATGGAAATTATTGAGGAGCGCACTGTCGGTCCCAGCCTTGGTGCGGACAATATTGTGCGTGGCTTTCGTTCTACCCAAATTGGTTTTGTAGCTATTGCGGTTTTTATGATTACCTATTACCTGATGTTTGGCGCGGTTTCTGTGCTGGCATTAGGCGCTAATTTGTTGTTACTGGTGGCCTTATTGTCCATGCTGCAAGCTACGCTAACTTTGCCTGGTATGGCAGGTATTGCGCTAACGTTGGGTATGGCGATTGATGCTAATGTTTTGATCAATGAGCGCATTCGAGAGGAGCTGCGTAATGGTAATACGCCACAAGCATCCATCCATGCCGGATATGATCATGCATTCCGTACCATACTTGATTCCAACATTACCACTTTGATCGCGGGTATAGCGCTGTTCATGTTTGGTTCCGGTGCGGTACGAGGTTTCGCTGTTGTATTGTGTTTGGGCATTCTTACTTCGATGTTCAGTGCGGTGTTGGTGTCACGTGCACTGGTTAACCTAATTTACGGGCGTAAGCTACGGTTGACTAATATCGCCATCGGTTAAGTATAAAGAGGTAATAAATGGAATTTTTCAAGATCAATCGCAACATTCCGTTCATGAGCTATGGGCGGTATACCACCACAATTTCTTTGGTGACATTTATTGTGGCGGTATTTTTTATAGTAACCAAAGGATTGAATTTTGGTGTAGATTTCACTGGTGGAACAGTGATGGAAGTGCACTACGCTCAGACTGCTGACCTGAACAAGGTGCGTGGACAGTTGGCTGATATGGGGTTACATGATGTATTAGTACAAAACTTTGGCTCTAGCCATGATGTATTGCTACAGGTATCGCTAAAACAGAATGTAGTGGGCGCGAAACTGAGCGAACAGATTCTCGATAAGTTGCGCCAGCAAGATGCCAGTGTGGAAATGCGCCGCGTCGAATTTGTTGGCCCGCAAGTGGGGCAAGATTTGGTGGAGAATGGTGCGCTTGCATTGTTGCTGGTGTCCATTGGCATCGCATGTTACCTTTGGGTGCGATTCGAGTGGAAATTTGGCCTTGCAGCGATAATTGCCAATTTGCATGACGTAATTATCATTATTGGTTTTTTTGCGTTCTTTCAGTGGGATTTTTCACTTACCGTGCTGGCGGCGCTGCTAGCCGTGTTGGGTTACTCGGTAAATGAATCAGTGGTAGTATTCGATCGTATCCGGGAAAATTTCCGAAAGATGCGCAAGACGGAGGTTGCCGAAATAATCGATAACGCGATTACACGCACTATGTCGCGTACCATTATTACCCACCTTTGCACTCAGATGATGGTAACGGCGATGCTATTCTTGGGCGGAGAGACATTGCATTATTTTGCGTTAGCGTTGACTATTGGCATTCTGTTTAGTATTTATTCCTCTGTGCTGGTGGCCAGCCCATTGCTTATGCTGATGGGTGTTTCGCGCGAGGATTTCATCAAGACGGAAAAAGTGACTGAAGAAGTATTATCCTAGGCCGTGGAACTGCTCACTTCTTTTGTAGATATTGTCCTGCATCTGGACGTTCATTTATTAGCAATCATGCAGGCATATGGCATATGGATTTATGCCATCCTATTCATGATTATTTTCTGCGAAACCGGGTTGGTAGTAATGCCTTTTCTACCGGGAGATTCACTGTTGTTCGTGGTCGGTGCGCTGTGCGGGGTTGGCGCGCTGGAAATAAAACTGGTTTTGCCGTTGCTGATGGCCGCATCGTTTTCAGGGGATAGTGCCAACTACTGGATCGGTCGGTTGGTAGGTATGCGCTTAGTTAAGCGTGCCAACTCGCGCTTTCTCAAACATGAGCATTTGGAAAAAACGCATACGTTCTACAGGAAGCACGGAGGTAAGGCCATTTTGTTTGCTCGCTTTTTGCCCATTGTGCGAACCTTTGCGCCATTCGTAGCCGGTATTGGTTTGATGCGCTATCGTCTGTTCATGTTGTTCAGCGCGTTAGGGAGTATTGGATGGATTAGCCTTTTCACCCTGGGAGGCTATTTTTTAGGCAATATTCCAGTGGTGAAAGATAATCTAACCCTGATGGTAGCCATTGTCATCATCATTTCATTTTTACCAGCGCTGCGAGAGTTCATTCGGCATCGTCGTACGTATAGCGCATAGATTATAAATAAATGTTAGAAATTCTGCATGTGGTCGGATTAACGGTAAATTGAACTATGGTTAATACTAAGTTTGAGGCACTCAAAGAGAAAGATCACCTACCCTCTCCTAAAGGTATTGCCCTGAAAATAATTCAGCTTACCTTGAAAGAAAATGTAACAACTCAGGAGATAGCACGCGCGATAATGACTGACCCGGCATTATCAGGCCGGCTGATTAAAATGGCCAATGTGCTTATGTCCTACCAGACAAGACCTATTGCGTCTATAACGGACGCGGTCATGTCGTTAGGGTTGAGTATTGTACGTAATATGGTATTGGGTTTGTCGCTAGTGGAAGATAGCCGAGATGGGGCCTGCCGAAAATTTGATTATCAAAATTTCTGGTCGCATTCGTTGTTGACGGCAATTGCTGCAAAAAACTTTTTGGATGGCCGGAGGATGGGGGCAGCTGAAGAAATGTTTATTCTCGGCTTGCTGGCTCGAGTTGGTTCTTTAGGACTAGCGACAGCATATCCTAAAGAATATTCCCTCATTATTGAAAAAGTCGGAGCAGTAGATATTGACGCTGCATTGATTGATCTTGAACGGACTGAGTTTGGAATTGATCATAACCAATTGACTAAAGAAATGTTAGCGGACTGGGGGTTGCCACAAATATTCCAGATAGCGGCTTTGCACCACGAAAACCCAGCTCTATCTGATCTTGCTGAAGGCAATCGGCTGTGGCACATTTTAAATATATTACATATCGCATATTATTTTTCTAAGGCGTGTTTATTGCACGGGCAGCAACGGCAAAAAATGGTGTCTAAATTGATTTTGATTGCCGCTAGACAGGGTTTGGAGGCGAATGTTTTTACTGAGTTAGCTGATAAAACGGTGCAGGAATGGCGCGAATTAAGCAAGTTGTTTGGTATTCGTTCGGTAGAGGTACCACTCTTCAACGAGATTTTGCAAGCTGCTCTATCTGATGAGCTGGAAGTACTTGATGACGAAGGGGCATCAAAGATCAGCCTAGAGGCTTGCTATGCATTGCGTATCCTACTGGTAGAGGATGATTGTGCAACGTCGCAGGTGTTGAAATTTTTGTTGACCAAGGCAGGACATACGGTTGCTACTGCAGGCGATGGGGTGGAAGCGTTAGGCATGCTCGATAAATTTATACCTCAACTTATTATTACAGACTGGCACATGCCTAATATGAATGGCATTGAATTTTGCAAGGCGCTTAGATGTAACGATTTATGGCGCAATATTCATGTGTTTGTAATGATGACGCAAGACAATTTGGATAGGATGGAAGAAATATTTGAGGCTGGAGCCTCCGATTATTTGACAAAACCGGTTAATTCGAAAGTGTTGGGTGCGAGACTGTGTGTCACTCAGCGTATGGTGCAGTTGCAAGATGAACTGAAGGTTGAACATCAGCAGTTACGCAACGTTGCCGCGCAGTTAGCGGCATCAAACCAGAGATTGCAGCAGATGGCGCTTACAGATGTACTTACGGAGTTGCCTAATCGTCGCCATGCAAATGATTATCTGGAACAGCAGTGGGCGGTGGCAGAGCGCAGTGGCCGTCCGCTGTCGTGCATGATAGTAGATGTAGATTTTTTCAAGAGGGTTAATGATACTTATGGCCATAAGGTGGGGGATGATGTGTTGAAACAGGTGGCGCAAATTTTACGCTCATCCGCGCGCAAACAGGATATGGTGTGCCGTTATGGTGGGGAAGAGTTTTTGGTGATTTGCCCGGATGCAGATGCAGAGCAAGCCTATCAGTATGCGGAAAGATTGCGTCAGAATGTAGCTGCGGGAAACATTTACCAGAACTTAATGGTTACTATTAGCATCGGGGTTGCTAGCAAAACCTCAACATTATCAAATGCTGAAATGTTATTGCAACTTGCAGATAAATACTTGTATATAGCTAAAGAAAAGGGACGTAACTTTACTGTTGGGCGTTAATTTCTTCCTGCATCCTGTTAAAAATCGCATAGCACAACCAACAAATACTATTTTTTAAAAAGCGATTGACCACCAACAACTAACGGCGATGTCGCCAAAATTAAACAACAACTTCTTCTGCAAGTTCCAATTGCACTTTCTCATCCTTATTAACCGTGACGATTACTTTGCCACCGTTCGATAGTTTGCCGAAAAGTAACTCATCTGCCAACGCGCTTCGTATGGTGTCTTGAATCAAACGTGCCATCGGGCGGGCGCCCATTAGTGGGTCGAAGCCAGTCTTGGCGAGGTAATCTTTGAGCGCATCGGTGAAGATGACTTCCACTTTTTTCTCATGTAACTGCTCTTCAAGCTGCATTAGGAATTTGTCTACTACGCGCAGAATGACTTCTTTATCTAATGCAGCGAAGGAAATGGTAGCATCCAATCGATTGCGGAATTCTGGGGTGAATAGTCGCTTGATTTCGGCTGTCTCATCACCGCTCACTCCGCTCTTGGTGAAGCCTATCTGTGCTTTGTTTAATGCATCGGCACCTGCATTGGTGGTCATAATAATAACCACATTACGGAAATCCGCTTTGCGCCCATTGTTGTCAGTGAGTGTACCGTGATCCATCACTTGTAACAGGATATTAAAAATGTCCGGGTGTGCTTTCTCGATTTCGTCTAGTAGTAATACGCAATGAGGCTGTTTGTTGATTGCTTCAGTGAGTAGACCACCTTGGTCGAAACCGACATAGCCAGGTGGTGCCCCAATAAGGCGCGATACCGCATGACGTTCCATATACTCAGACATGTCAAAGCGGTTTAGCGGCATGCCCATTGCAAAGGCAAGTTGACGCGCTACTTCAGTTTTGCCCACACCGGTAGGACCAGAGAACAAGAAACTGCCGATTGGTTTTTGCGGATTGCCCAATCCACTCCGGGACATCTTTATGGCGCGTGCCAGTACGTCAATAGCGGCATTCTGGCCGAACACTACGGTTTTAAGGTCGCGATCCAGTGTTTTCAATAAATTGCGATCATCAGAAGAAACAGTGCGTGAGGGTACGCGCGCAATCTTGGCGATAATGTCTTCGATTTCATGCTTACCGATAAGTTTTTTTTGCTTTGATTTTGGCAGTATGCGTTGTGCCGCACCCGCTTCATCAATTACGTCAATTGCTTTGTCAGGAAGGTGTCTGTCATTGATAAAACGTGATGATAGTTCGACAGCACTGGTTAGTGCAGCGGCGCTGTATTTGATGCCGTGATGAGTTTCGAAGCGAGACTTCAACCCTTTTAGGATTTCAATGGTCTGCTCAACCGAAGGTTCCAGCACATCTACTTTTTGGAAACGGCGTGATAGCGCATGATCTTTCTCAAAAATACCGCGATATTCTTGATAAGTAGTCGCACCGATGCATTTAAGTGTGCCACTTGAAAGCGCAGGCTTGAGTAAGTTGGACGCATCCATGGTGCCGCCTGAGGCTGCACCTGCACCTATTAGAGTGTGTATTTCGTCAATGAACAGAATGGCGTTGGGTTCATCGGCTAATTCTTTAAGTACGGCCTTTAGGCGTTGCTCAAAATCGCCGCGATATTTAGTGCCAGCTAGCAGTGCGCCCATGTCTAATGCATAGATCTGAGCATTTTTGAGAATTTCTGGTACATTATTTTCCTTAATTCGGCGCGCTAACCCCTCAGCGATAGCGGTTTTACCTACACCAGCTTCACCGACCAACAATGGATTGTTCTTGCGACGGCGGCACAAGGTTTGAATAACTCGTGTCAACTCAGTTTCGCGTCCAATTAGTGGATCGATTTTGCCAGCTAAAGCTTGTGCATTGAGATCAAGCGTGTAGTCGCACAAGGCGCTTTTTTGGCTTGGTTCTTGTTCTGTTTCGGCATCTGCTGATTTTTGAGTACTTGATTGAGCTGCTTTATCAATCCCGTGTGCAATATAGTTTGCTACATCTAGCCGGGTAATGGCACGCTGATTTAGGAAAAATACGGCGTGGGAATCTTTTTCACTAAACAGGGCAACCAGTATATTGGCGCCGGAAACTTCCTTCTTGCTAGATGATTGCACATGTAAGATAGCACGCTGAATGACGCGCTGGAAGCCAACAGTGGGTTGCGTGTCTACTTCGCTATTACCAGGTGCGACTGGCGTATGCGTATTAATAAAGTCGGTTAGTACTGCGCGCAATTCTTCAACGTCTGCCCCGCAGGCGCGCAACACATGTGCGGCAGAGGAGTTATCCAGCATCGCCAGCAGCAGGTGTTCCACTGTAATAAATTGGAAGCGTTTCTGGCGTGCTTCAACAAATGCTAAGTGCAGGCTGATTTCAAGTTCTTGCGCGATCATAAGTTATGTTTCCTCTAGTCCACATCGTAGCGGATGTCCGTGCTGTTTGGCAAATGCCGACACCTGCTCTATCTTCGTTTCTGCAATATCTTTAGTATAGACCCCGCATATTGCCAACCCTTCATGGTGAATTTTGAGCATTAAATGGGTCGCGCGTTCGTGGCTCATTGAAAAAAAAGTTTGTAACACTTTAATTACAAAATCCATCGTTGTGAATTCGTCATTAAATAGCAACACTTTGTACAGTTTAGGTGGTTTGATTTTGCTCCGCTCTGCTTGCAGTAAGGATGCATCCTCATATTTAGTTACCATAGTTATTATCATTACAAATGTGCATTTTGGTATGTTCGATGATTCATGAGATTTTTTCAAGTACTTTTGAAAATAAAGCGTATAAGCCTTGACTAAATCGCGTAAACAGGAGTAAAAAGTGCCTGGGTGTTTGAATGCAAGTTACCTGCAGTACTGGTTTTGCCATGTACGCTCTTGGAATTCAAACAGTTTAACGGGAATCCACCCGGTTTTTTAGTTAAGGAAGTGAAGCATGGCAAACGGTACAGTTAAATGGTTCAATGATGCAAAAGGTTATGGTTTTATTACACCGGATGATGGTAGCGAAGATTTGTTTGCTCATTTTTCCGCAATTACCATGAGTGGCTTTAAATCTCTTAAAGAGGGTCAAAAAGTTACTTTTGATATCGTTCAAGGTCCTAAAGGCAAACAAGCCGCCAATATTCAGGCTCCTTAAGATAGGTTTTTGGTATAAAAAAGCCCGCTTCAGCGGGCTTTTTTATTAATTGAAAATCGTCGAATTAACGTTATTGATCTGAAATTCAAAATTTCAATAAAAATTTATTTATTGCGGAATAAATCTTTTCCCCATTTATATCGCACTTGATGCTTGCAATGGCTCGAATAGCATTGTAAGTTCTTCTGTGGAAAAGGAAGAGACAGTTTCTCCGTTATCATCCAGAATGCCTTGCGCTAAGTTACGTTTTTTCTCCTGCATGGCAACAATTTTTTCTTCTACGGTGCTTTCAGTGATTAGCTTGTAGACGAAAACTGGGTTTTCCTGGCCTATGCGATGAGCGCGGTCGGTAGCCTGATTTTCTACCGCAGGGTTCCACCACGGATCATAATGAATGACGGTATCGGCGGTGGTAAGGTTCAGGCCTACACCGCCCGCTTTGAGACTAATCAGGAAGATAGGTATTTCTCCGCTCTGAAAACGTTGTACTGGTGTAGCGCGATCGCGAGTGTCTCCGGTCAGTTTGACATAGGGCAAGTTAAATTTGGCAAGTTCCAATTCAATCAATGTCAACATAGAGGTGAACTGGGAGAACAACAGGATGCTCCGTCCTTCTTCCACCATGTCCGGCAGCAAAGACATAAGGAGCTCCAGTTTTGCTGAATGTGTTACCTGTTTCGCAGCAGGCAATTTAAGCAGACGTGGATCACAACAGATTTGACGCAATTTAAGCAGTGCGTCGAGAATAATAATATGACTGCGATTCATGCCCTTCTTGTCGATTTCCAGGCGTATCTTTTCATGCATAGCCACCCGGATAGTTTCGTATAAGTCGCGCTGAGCGCCAGATAGTTCGCAGGAGCGAATAATTTCTGTTTTGGGCGGTAATTCTTTGGCTACCTGTGCTTTAGTGCGACGTAGCAAAAATGGGGCAATGCGGCGTGAAAGTACCGCACGCCGGGTGTTGTCACCTTGCTTCTCGATGGGCGTGCGGAATAGCTTACGAAAATTTTTGTCATCACCCAATAATCCTGGCAGTAAAAAATGAAATAAGGACCATAATTCACCAAGGTGATTTTCCAGCGGCGTGCCAGTGAGCGCTAGCCTGTGGCGCGCTTTGATTTGATGCACAATTTGAGTGGCTTGCGACTTTGGATTTTTGATGATATGACCTTCATCAAGTATTAATAAATGAAATTCTTGTCCGGTCAGCACCTCTTTGTCGCGTGGCAGCAAGGGGTAGGTGGTGAGCACCAAGTCATAAGCTCCAATAGATTCGAAATGTTGCTTACGCAATTGGCCCTGCAATACCAATACGCGTAAGTCCGGCGCAAAACGCTCTGTCTCCCGCAGCCAATTGAACATAAGACTGGTGGGTGCGACTACCAAGCTGGGATGGTTCATTCGTCCGGATTCTTTTTCTACTAGAAGATGAGCTAAGGCCTGCACAGTTTTACCTAACCCCATATCGTCAGCCAGAATGCCAGCCAGTTCATATTCGCGTAGAAATTGCAGCCAGTTAAGCCCTTCTTGTTGATAGCCCCGCAAATCGGTTTTCAGGCCAGCAGGCGGCGCAACTGGTTGAATCCCATTGAAATCGTGCAGCTTGCGTCCTAATTCACGTAAACGTTCGCCGCCCAACCAGCGCAAACCCGCAACCTTTTCCAATTCTGCCAAGCGTCCTGCCTGAACCGCAGACAACTCGATTTTCTGCAAATTATGTACGGTATCTTTATCGAAAAGCTCTACCAGTACTGACAGAATGTTTTGTATGCGGGGAATCGGTAACGTCACCAAGCGGCCATCGGCAAGGCGTGCTATGAGCGGTATGTTTTCAGCGCTAAGCTGCGCCAGAGCCTGCATACTCATTTGTTGTGGAAACTGGCGAATTAAATCTAGCAGGACGGGTAGCAAGTTGACTGGTAGTCCGTCTATCTGGATACCCAGCTCTATGCCGAACCAGTTGTTGTTATCATCGTCCTCATTGACGGTGGCTGTCCAGTCTTCAATCTCGGCGAAACGAAAATTGAAGCTTGGTTCCATTTCGATCTGCCAGCCAGACGCTCGCAGCTCGGAAAGGTTGGTAAGGCAGAAGTTAATCCACTCTTTGTCATCTCCACCCAAAATAAAAGAGCCATTATGTTTGCTATGTAATTCGGAAAAAATTGATAAATCAACAAAGAAAAATCCCAAGTCAGTAAATTCGTGGGAATAACTTGCTTCGGCGGTAATATCGCGGTCGATGCGCAACAGTTCATCACCGCTACGCTGTGCTATCGATTTTTCGGTTGATGTAGCGTCAACTCGTACGCCGCCATAGTCAAATTCAAGACGCACCAAATCGAGGGTTTTCGGCTCATCCTGATGGTCCACTTTAAAGTGGAAAGAGTCCAAATAAGGCGGCGGATTTAATGCTACTGTGTAAAAACGTAAACATGGAACAGGGTGTCGATCGCTTACCTTTCTTTCTCGCAGTACCTCTGGTAGTTGAATTTTTATACCGGGTAGTTTTTGTGTTAATTCATTACTGATACGGCCAGCTAGTGTTGATGGAATCGCCGGTGCGCTAACCAGAGCGTAAGCAATTTCGTCGGGCAGGCCGATATCCAATTTGCCGCAGACCGATGTGACTTCATTGACATACCAAGGGGGAGAAAATGGTAGCACCTGCGATGGTGGTGCTGTTTCAACATATAGCCGCTGGTTTCCCTGTGTGTCCATGCTCCAAACAGGTTGCGTGACGTATGTTTCACCAAAGGACAAAGGTTGGGAATCAGGTGTTTCCCAGAAGCACCTGCCAGTGGTGATCATTTCTATCATCCACCGAGTACCTTGTGCACCAGCTAAATTGCCTCCAGTCGAACGTATCAAATTTAATGCAGCTGTGATTTCCTTGTCCCGCCCGGTAAAATAGCGTGGCGTCACACCGATAAAGATATTGGCTATGGAATTATGAAACGTTTTTTTGCCAAACCCCCCGGCCTTGAGCAATCTGGCAGTGAAAAATGCCACTGCCACTCCCACTGGCTTGCTATCGTTCAATTTTAAAACATACAGTAAACGTTGTGACACGTTCGCGGGCAAGGTATCGCGGTCTAGTGTTGGTATAGCTACACGCGCCATTTCGTTCAGCCAGATAGAAATTTCATCTGGTAAATCCGTCACATTTGGTGATACTTTATCTGCTGGCGCTTGAATTTCACGAGGAGATTCTGCTTGGGCCTTGATTAGTGTTGCGGCAACATGCTTGCAGTTGTAGCCCACTGGGCAACTGCATTCTCCGTTGACCAATACATGACCTCCCGGCTTGGCTTGCAGAAGGATATTGACGTGATACCGATTTTTATTTGAGCCTGCGACAAGTGCGGTAACCAAGGCACCATTTGGGCTGGTACTTAGCGCCGTGACTTTGTTCTCACGATAATATTGACGTCCCCGCGTCAGATATGCGATCGAAAAATAGGAGGCTATGTCAACGGATGAAACAAGAGAGTGCACTGTATTCTAGAGCCTTAAAGTTAAAAACACCGTTTTCAGCTGATTGTGGGTGAATGTTAAGATAAAATCTCGATCTTACCCAACCAACTTACTCCGTCATTTACATGTTTTTAACTATTGCTTCGCCGAATGCAGAGCACGATATTTGTTGGGCCCCTTGTGTTAGCCGTGCGAAATCATAGGTGACGGTCTTGGCGGTGATCGCTCCGTTCATACCCTTGATAATTAGATCGGCGGCTTCCGTCCAGCCGATATGGCGTAGCATCATTTCTGCTGAGAGAATCAATGAACCTGGATTGACGTAATCTTTGCCAGCATATTTCGGTGCGGTGCCATGGGTGGCTTCGAACATGGCAATGCTATCAGACAGATTGGCGCCCGGTGCGATACCAATACCGCCGACTTCTGCCGCCAGTGCATCAGATATATAGTCGCCATTGAGATTCAAGGTAGCGATAACGTCATATTCTGCAGGACGCAATAAAATTTGCTGTAGAAATGCGTCGGCAATTACGTCTTTAATGATGATGCTTCCATATTTTTCGGGCAGCTTTAGCCACGGCCCGCCGTCGATTTCTATCCCGCCAAATTCTCGTTTGGCGAGTTCGTAGCCCCATTTTTTGAAGCCGCCTTCGGTGAATTTCATTATGTTACCCTTGTGTACCAAGGTAACGGACTTGCGCTTATTATCTATGGCATATTGAATAGCACGACGAATTAAGCGTTCACTACCTTCAATGGACACTGGTTTGATGCCAATAGCAGAGGTTTCTGGGAAACGAATTTTCGTTACGCCCATTTCATTTTGTAAAAATTTGATTAATTTTTTAGATTCTGGCGAGCCAGCTTCCCATTCGATACCCGCATAAATATCTTCAGTGTTTTCACGGAAGATCACCATGTCCACTTTTCCTGGTTCTGTTACTGGTGTAGGAACGCCCTCGAACCAGCGTACGGGACGTAAACATACATATAGGTCAAGAATTTGGCGCAATGCTACATTGAGTGAACGCATTCCGCCGGAAGTAGGAGTGGTAAGCGGACCTTTAATGGACACAACATGGTTGCGCACTGCTTCTACTGTTTCAGAAGGTAACCACGTATCGTTGCCATAAGTATTTACGGCTTTCTCGCCAGCATATACCTCCATCCATACAATTTGGCGTTTACCGTTGTAAGCCTTGGTGACCGCTTCATCCACCACGCGCCGCATAACAGGGGTGATATCCACGCCCGTGCCATCGCCTTCAATAAATGGAATAATGGGCTGATCTGGCACGTTAAGAGTGTAGTCTTTGTTAACGGTAATTTTTTGGCCTTGAGACGGTACTTTGATGTGTTGGGTCATGTATTTTCGCTCCCCGATGAAAAGCTTGGGGTAATATGGATTATTTAAGTGAGTGAAAAAATCGGATGAGCCGCATCCTGTTGTTCAACAAGCCTTATGGCGTGATTTGTCAGTTTAGCCGTGACGGCTTGCGTCCAACGCTGGCGGATTATATCGCGGTTCCCGATTTGTATCCAGCGGGACGGTTGGATGCTGACAGTGAAGGTTTGTTGTTGCTCACCGATGACGGTGTGTTGCAACATCGCATTACGGATCCGCTCCACAAGTTAGCCAAAATTTATTGGGTGCAAGTGGAAGGTAAGCCAAGCGAGACGGCATTAGCGCAATTGCGAAGTGGGGTAAAGCTGCCTGATTTTGTTACGTTGCCTGCTATGGCAAGATTAATGGAAGAACCGGTAAATTTATGGCGGCGCACTCCCCCGATCCGCGAGCGTAAAAATAAACCAACTAGTTGGTTGGAACTCATTATTCGCGAGGGTAAGAACCGTCAGGTACGCCGTATGACAGCCGCAGTGGGTTACCCTACCTTGCGCTTAATCCGTTACCGGATCGGCGAGTGGACGCTGGATGGGTTGGAGTCAGGCATCTGGCGTGAGGCTGCGGTATAATGTGCGCCTTTTTGATTCTTAACAGGAGGATGCCATGCCTATTTACGAATATCGTTGCAGCAATTGTGGTGTACAAAAAGATGTCATGCAAAAAATCAGCGATGCGCCGTTGACGGTATGCCCCGCATGTGGCAAACCTACATTCAGCAAACAGCTTTCAGCAGCTGGCTTTCAACTCAAGGGGAGTGGTTGGTATGCCACGGACTTTAAGGGTTCGGGGAGCAAACCAGAAGCCAAATCAGAATCAGCTACTAGCACAGTAGGTTCTGCCACGTCGACTGCGGGTGGCAACGGGTGAAGAAATATTTGCTCACCGGACTATTGGTGTGGGTTCCGCTTGGCATTACCATCTGGGTTCTGGATCTGACAATTAGTACGCTAGACCAGAGCCTGCTGTTACTACCGGTGAATTGGTACCCAGATAAACTGCTCGGTATTCACATTCCCGGGTTGGGTGTGATTCTTACCGTAGTGATTGTGCTCGGTACCGGTTTGCTGGTGCATAACGTTCTCGGGCAGCGTTTGTTGAGTTATTGGGAAGGTCTGCTACGCCGCATTCCTGTGGTAAGCAGCATTTACCACAGCGTGAAACAGGTTAGTGATACGCTGCTGTCCAGCAATGGGCTTGCCTTCCGCAAGGTGCTGCTGGTACGGTATCCGCACCCCGATGCATGGTCGTTGGCATTTCAGACCGCTATTCCAGGTGAGGTCACACAGCAGCTTCAAGATGAATATGTGGGAGTATTTATTCCCACTGCACCCAGCCCGGTAAACGGATTTTATTTCTACGTGCGTCGTACTGATACCATCGAGCTCAATATTAGCGTGGACGTGGCTTTGAAATCTATTATTTCAATGGGTGTAGTTGCTACTCCTGCTACGCCTTACCAGCCAGAAAATTAACATACATTCCCCGATTTATTAGATTAACTTATTGAAAATATGCGAACTCACTACTGCGGACATCTTAACGTTTCAAATCTTGGCCAAGCTGTTACTTTGTGCGGCTGGGCACACCGTCGCCGTGACCACGGTGGGGTGATTTTTATTGATCTTCGTGACCGCGAAGGGCTGGCGCAAGTGGTATGTGCACCGGACCGTGCGGACATGTTTAAAATTGCTGAATCAGTGCGCAGCGAATTTGTGCTGCGTATTAGTGGACGCGTGCGCCGCCGCCCTGAGGGCAGTTCCAATAGCAACCTTGGTAGCGGTGAGATTGAAATTCTATGCCATGAAATCGAAGTGCTGAATGCCGCGCTTACGCCGCCGTTCCAGCTGGATGACGAAAATCTGTCGGAGAACGTGCGCCTGACGCACCGCGTGGTTGACCTACGGCGTCCGCAGATGCAGAAAAATTTGATGCTACGCTATAAAACGGCAATGGCGTTCCGCCGTTTTCTGGATGCGAAGGGTTTTATTGATATCGAAACGCCGATGCTGACTAAATCCACACCGGAGGGTGCGCGTGACTATCTGGTGCCATCGCGCGTTCATGCAGGAGAGTTCTTTGCGTTGCCGCAGTCGCCGCAGCTATTCAAGCAGCTGCTCATGGTGGCAGGTTTTGACCGTTACTATCAAATCACTAAATGCTTCCGTGATGAAGATTTGCGCGCAGACCGCCAACCAGAATTTACTCAGGTGGACATTGAGACTTCATTTCTAGGCGAAGAGCAAATTATGATGCTGACGGAGGAGATGCTCCGTACCGTATTCAAAGAGGTGCTAGGTACCATTTTACCTAATCCGTTTCCGCGTATTTCTCACGCTGAGGCGATGGCGCGCTTTGGTTCAGATAAGCCTGACTTGAGAGTAACACTGGAAATCACCGATGTTACAGATGCGGTAAAAGATGTGGCATTCAAGGTATTTTCTGCGCCTGCCAATCAAGTTAACGGGCGCGTGGCAGCGTTGCGCGTGCCTGGTGGTGGCTCATTTACTCGCGGTGAAATTGATGAATACACCAAATTCGTTAGCATCTACGGTGCGCGTGGTTTGGCCTATATTAAAGTTAACGACGTGACACAGTTGAATGAAACTGGCCTGCAATCGCCTATCGTGAAGAACCTCAATGAAGACGCGCTGAAAATAATCATGGCCCGTACAGGTGCACAGAATGGCGACTTGATTTTCTTCGGAGCGGACAAGACCAAGATAGTGAATGATGCGCTCGGCGCGTTACGCACCAAGATTGGCCACGAGAAAAAATATGTCAGTGGCGCAGCATGGACTCCGCTGTGGGTGGTGGATTTCCCCATGTTTGAATACGATGATGACGCTAAGCGTTGGAATGCCTGCCATCATCCGTTCACTGCGCCCAAAGACGAGCACCTTCACCTGTTGGAAAATGATCCCGGACGTTGCTTGGCGAAGGCATACGACATCGTGTTGAACGGTTGGGAACTTGGTGGTGGCTCGGTGCGTATTCATAAGGAAGAAATTCAATCATTAGTATTCCGTGCGCTCAACATCGGTGCGGAGGAGGCACAACTTAAATTTGGTTTCTTGCTAGATGCACTGCAATATGGCGCGCCTCCGCACGGCGGGCTGGCCTTTGGCCTGGATCGTATCGTCACGCTGATGAGCGGTTCGGAATCGATCCGTGACGTGATCGCTTTCCCCAAGACCCAACGCGCGCAGTGTCTGCTAACCCAAGCGCCTAGTGCCGTTGACGAAAAACAACTGAACGAGCTGCATATTCGTTTGCGTCAGAAAGTGCAAACGACGGTGGAAGTGACAAAGGAATAGTGTGGCAGCGTTGTCCGTTTGTGTTGAAAAATAGGGAAGAAGTTGAAGCCATATTAAAATGAGAATGGTTAGCGCACGGTTCATCCTGCATTTTTTATTCTGCTTGTTTGCAATGCTGTTAGCATTGGTTTCAGTACAAACTTATGCTTATGCGTTTGGGTCAAATAATGACCGTGAAATGCAGATTATCACAGTGTCTGCGTTGCCGCCGGAAGGGCGCGAAACCTTGCATCTCATTAAGCAGGGCGGCCCGTTTTTATATGCGCGTGATGGTGTGATATTTAGTAATTTTGAAAAACGGTTGCCTAAACACGAGCGTGGTTATTATCGTGAATTCACGGTGCAAACACCCGGAATACGCAATCGTGGTGCACGGCGCATTGTCTGTGGCCAACCTGTTGAGTGTTATTACAGCGCTGACCATTACCAGACTTTTCGGCGTATCGTGGAATAACATGGATAATTTGTCGCTACGCTTAAAAGATGTAAGAGAGGCGGGTGTATACCGGCTGGGTTGCCGCTTGGACGAGTTGTATGCAGCGGTGGCAGAGGCAGGTTGCATCTTGTTCGACGTTGATCTGGCTGAGATAGAGGGCAAGGGAAAATTTATCGCTGTCATCGCTCAGGCAGTCCGTGTGCCAGATTGGTTTGGTGGCAATTGGGATGCGCTGGCCGATACATTGAGTGATCTTTCTTGGCAACCTGCTTGTGGTTATGTGCTGCTGTTGCGTAACGGTAATGACACACTCGGGATGGCTGCTGAGGACCACAATATTGCTATGGAAATTTTTGCTGATACGATAGCTTTCTGGAAATCGCAAGATAAACCATTCTGGGTTTTTTTCTGCTAGCGCCATTCATGCAATATAAATTACCCGTTTCGGTGTTAGTGGTGATTTATACCTTGGATTTTGAGGTGTTGCTTCTGGAACGCGCTGATCATCCAGGTTCTTGGCAATCAGTCACCGGTAGCCGAGATGAAGGCGAACCTTTGCGCGAGACAGCTGTGCGCGAAGTGTTTGAGGAAACTGGCTTGGATGCCAATCATTATTCTTTGGTGGACTGGCAGGCCCAAAATATCTATGAAATCTATGCAAAATGGCAGCACCGCTATGCGCCCGGTACTCGGCACAACACCGAGCATGTATTTGGATTGGAATTACCCTGCGTACTGCCTGTCCAATTGTCACCGCGGGAGCATCTCAGTTATCAATGGTTGCCTTGGCAGGAAGCTGCGGGGCTGGTATTTTCGCCCAGCAACCGCGAAGCAATTTTGCAGTTGCCTGAAAGAGAAAGAACGAAGGGCTGAAACGGCCCATACACAGTGAACGAAAGATTTTCAAATGAAGGAAATTGAGAGGCAGGGTGGCATGATATCGATTGCCTACGATCATCCCGGCTGTGCCACTTCGACAGCGTGGGCGAAGAAACCGCGCGAACCGGAGCCCGCTGAAAAAGCTATGCTGATCGAGCGCATAAAACGACTGTTAAAAGAACAGGATGCGATGCTGGTGGCGCACTATTACGTACATCCGGACTTGCAGGATTTAGCCGATGCTACAGGCGGCTGCGTATCTGATTCCCTTGATATGGCCAATTTCGGCCATCAACATCCGGCGCAAACGTTAGTGGTGGCAGGAGTGCGTTTCATGGGCGAGACAGCGAAAATCCTCAACCCGGAAAAGCGCGTGTTAATGCCCGATCTGAATGCCAACTGTTCGCTCGACCTTGGTTGTCCGGTGGAGGAGTTTACTGCTTTCTGTGACGCACACCCGGATCGAACCGTAGTGGTATATGCCAATACCAGTGCGGCGGTGAAAGCGCGCGCCGACTGGGTGGTAACCAGTTCTATTGCGTTGCCCATTGTTAAGCATCTCAAGGAGCAGGGGCAGAAGATATTGTGGGCACCGGATCGTCATCTTGGCAATTACATTCAGCAACAAAGTGGCGCCGACATGTTGCTGTGGCAAGGTTCATGTGTGGTGCATGACGAGTTCAAGGCCAAGGAGTTGGCTGAACTCAAGGTGCAACACCCGGATGCCAAGGTACTAGTGCACCCGGAATCTCCCCCGGCAGTGGTTCAGCTTGCTGATGTGGTGGGCTCCACTACGCAGCTTATTAAGGCAACACAAACTTTGGCTGCGAACAAGTTCATTGTGGCGACCGATAACGGTATTCTGCACAGGATGAAAACTTTATCGCCTGACAAGGTGTTTCTTGAAGCGCCTACGGCTGGAGAGGGCGCGACTTGCACTAGCTGTAATCACTGTCCGTGGATGGCGATGAACGGGTTGTTAAATCTCGCTGAAGTATTGGAAAGAGGGAAGAATGAGATACATGTTGATCCGGTAATTGGGCGTCGTGCCAAGGTTTCTATCGAACGCATGTTGGATTTCGCGCGTCAAATCGGCCTTCCCACCCGAGGCATCGGTAACGCCTGACGAAAATGTGTGCGGCTAACAAAACGTTCATTGCGTATATTGGATGATATGTGGTCTGCTGATGCGGTATTGATGAGCCACTTATGACCACACTGAACATCGTCACCTACAACATTCACAAGGGTTTATCCCATTTCAATCAGCGCATTGTGCTGCATGAATTGCGCGAGCGTTTGCGTGAACTCAACGCCGATATTGTTTTCTTGCAAGAGGTGCAGGGCGAAAACAGCCGCGACATACGGCATAGTTATGGTACTTCGCCGCAACATGAGTTTCTGGCTGACCAGATATGGCCGCATCATGCGTATGGGAAAAATTCTGTTTATATAGGTGGCCATCACGGAAATGCCCTTTTGAGCCGTTACTCGATTGTGGAGTGGGATAATCTGGATATTTCCGCGCACCGCTTCGAGAGTCGAGGCCTGCTGCATTGTGTAATTGACCTGCCAAAAACCGATCGTAGGGAAAGCAGTCAGCCTCTGCATTGTATTTGTGTACATTTCGGTTTATTCAAACGTGGCCGCAGAGTGCAATTTAATGCGCTGATTGAGCGTATCAAGCGGATGGTGCCAGTGGATGCGCGGCTGATTGTCGCGGGTGATTTCAATGACTGGCGCAACAATGCCAGTCGTCTGTTAGCCCATGAATTGCAATTGCATGAGGTGTTTGAAGCAAATCTTGGCAGACCGGCACGTAGTTTTCCGGCGGGTATACCGCTACTGCGCATGGATCGTATTTATGTGCGGGGGCTGGAAATTAAGCGCTGTGAAGTGCATTCGTGGAGGAAAATTTCAGATCATGTGGCGCTGTCTGCAACGCTCACCCTATGAGTAGCACGCATCTGGTTGACGGCCATATTCTGACGCTGTTACGCAACGGTGAGGAATATTTTCCACGCCTGATTGCGGCGATAGACGCCGCGACCCGCTCGGTTTATCTGGAAACATATATTTATGCCGCCGATGCTTGCGGCCGTTTGGTCTCGCAGGCACTACAGCGCGCGGCCAAGCGTGGCGTGAGGGTGCACTTGCTGTTGGATGGTTATGGCTCGGCCGATTTGCCGGATAAGTGGGTGAATGATCTGCACGGGGCGGGCGTAGAAGTATTGTGGTATCGCCCGGAAATCGCGCGCTTTAAATTGCGCCGCCACCGCCTGCGCCGTTTGCACCGTAAGTTGGCGCTGGTGGATGAGACTATCGCCTTTGTAAGTGGCATTAATATCATCAACGATGTGCCGGGTGGTCGGCTTATAGCGCCACGTTTGGATTATACGGTGCAGGTGCAGGGAGCAACGGTAGAGCATATACAGTTCGTTATAAGACGTTTGTGGACGCTGGTATCGTGGATAAGTTTTCAGCGGCAGCGTGAGCGGGTAAAACTACTGGCTGCACACAAAAATATTGAGCCAAAAAAAGTGAGTTTTGTGTTGCGTGATAACTTGCGTCATCGTCACGACATTGAACACGCTTATCTCAAAGCCATTGCCGGGGCGCGGCGAGAGATCATCATTGCCAACGCCTATTTTCTGCCGGGAATGCGTTTCCGCCATGCTTTATTAAATGCGGCTCGACGCGGAGTGCGCGTTGTGTTGCTATTGCAAGGGCGGGTTGAGTATCGCCTACAGCACTTTGCTACGCGAGCGCTTTATGATGAATTATTACGGGCAGGTATAGAAATTCACGAATACCACGCTAGTTTTATGCACGCCAAGGTGGCGGCGATAGATGGCTATTGGGCAACCGTAGGTTCATCCAACATAGATCCATTCAGTCTGTGGTTAGCGCGTGAAGCTAACCTGGTAGTTCGCGATGCAGGATTTGCTGAATCATTGCGTGCCAATCTATTGCAAGAAATTGCGCACAGCGCCCGGTTGATTTCCCCTTCTGTGTGGCGCGAGCATAGTATATGGACGCACTTGCTGATGCGCATCAGCTATGCAATGGTCCGTTTCTTAACTGGGGTGATTGGTTACGCACGCGGACGGGATAATGTTTAGCTACTATCTAGTCGGGTAGATTGATTGGTCAGTTGCAAACCATAAAAACTCGACCGCACGGATCACATAAGTTAAAAGCATTACACTTTAAACTCCGCGTTCCAAATTTCAGGCACATTTTGCTTCTGCACATGCAACGGTTCAATATAAATTGTCCTTTATAGGTATGGTGCAAGAGCTCAATGTCCGCAATCATTACAGATTGTAAACATGAAGCATTAAGTCATCATATCCATGCTGTCGAATGAATCTCGTTATTAGAAACTCAAAAATTGGCCCGTACACCCATAAGGAATCCGCGACCTGGCAACGGGGCGAGTTCCTTCAAGAAGGAGGTATGCATTCTGGCTTCCTGGTTAAAAAGGTTATTACCCTTGATATAGGCATCCCAATTGA
>QFXI01000017.1 GCA_003402315.1 Candidatus Nitrotoga sp. LAW
GAAACACCGTATGACTGCCATATCTGTATTCCATACCACACCTCCATTCGTGTGGCATATTGTCGCAGCTAAAGCTAACCGGCTAAAGCCGGTGGTTTAAACCTTGTGATTGATAATTAATGCAACCACTTGAAGGTCTGCATGCCCAGCACAGTCATCAGCAATGAACCACCGAGATGGGCGACAATAATTGCAACACTCCAGGCATATTGCCCGCGTGCCAGCAAAGTAACGGTTTCGGCAGAGAAGGTAGAGAAGGTCGTTAACCCGCCAAGAAAGCCGGTGATAATAAATAAACGCCATTCTGGTGACAACGCCGGTTGTTGCAAAGAAAAGGCCACAGCAAGGCCAATGAGATAACCACCGATCAGATTTGCGCAAAGTGTACCAAGCGCCAGCTCTGGCAGAGTGGAATTGAGCCATACACTTAACCCCCAGCGCAACCATGAACCGATAGCTGCACCCAGGCCAACTGCGATAAAGGCATAAAGTGTCATACACACATTCTAATCGACAACACGGACTGGCGCGAAACCGCCGCCAGCCGTGCGGAAATTGGTAGTTTGCCCTTGATACAGCCGCGCGGCGATAAGCTGCACCTGGCCGTCATAGACATAGCAGCGCACATCCGATTTAAGCGCAACCGGCTCCGCACCTTCCAGGCATACCATGCGTTCACCGGGTGAAACCATACGCTGCGCTATATAGCCTCCCTGCATAATTTCAGCAAACACCCGGTTCGTGATACTGGCGCCACGATAGGTACCCTTGCCGCCATAACCGGTGACGGGTTTGAAGAACCACTGCTTGCGTTGCTGCCGCCACTGTTCATGCTCTTGCGCCCCGCCCACTAACCTGGCCTGCGGTATGCCCATCATTAAAGTGGCAATAGTCGTCTCTGCCACACCCATCGCGCGCAAGCTATCAGGTGCAGTGAACAGGGCAAGATTGCGTTTATCAGCATATAACGCATATGCATGAGGGTGCGGCGTGAGCACCACCTGATTACTCTGGTAAGCAACGCTTATGGCACTTTGTTGTTGCAAGGAAAAATCGGTCAGGCGGTTGTATATCAGATCGACCTTGCGTTCATGGAGATACAGGCCTTCCGTCCGCGCTTCCAGTTCAGCCGGATCTGCGATGAACGCTGCAATGCCCGCACGTTCAAACAATTGCTGCATCAGTACAAACTCTGGATAAAAATATTGCTCGAGTGGCTGTTCATCCACGATAACAATGGTTTTCAGCGGCACATCACCCCGTTCCAGGCGCCATTCATTACGAAACATGTCAAGAAAGACCTGCTCCAAATTATCAATCGCCGCAGGCTTACCCGGCGCAACTACGTCACGCTGACTATGCAGCTGTAACGCGTTAAACAGCGCACCACCCGCATTCGTGTTAATCTCAATTAAATGCGTACCTTCGGCATTAAGATGAAAGTCGTAGCCGAAGAACACACCTTTGGCACGAGGTTCATATCGAGCGACGGCCGGTGCGTGTTGCAACGCGGCATCGCGCCATGCAGGTAGCGCCACAACCTGTTGGACGGCCTTGATGACTGCGTGCATTTGCTCCATTTCTCCGCTGGAGACGAACAAAGGGGCAGTAGCAAATAAATAGGGGCAACGCTCATTGACACGCTGGTGCCAAACCTCGCCCTGCTCATGCAGGGTGCGTTCCAGCGCGCCACGATCCACAATGGCCGAATGGCAATCGCTATTCAGTACTTTAGCAGCTTCAATACTCACGGAATAATTTCACTTTCCCAACGCGGATATTTCATAAAGTCGATTGCGCAGGATTCTAACCGATAGGCAAATATTTCGAAGACGCTAGTTATGATTCATACGCCGGCCAAACAAAATCTTCCCTGTCCATTATTGATCCGGCCATAAAAAACAAACGAGAGCGTGCTATCAATTATGATAATCTCGTAGTTCGCTATGGGCGGATTCAACTCTGAAGTGCACCTTTCGCAAGCGAGATTCGGTACAAAAGCAAATGATCGCAGCAATCTGATTTCCAATCTGGAAATACTGTTAATTATGGTCAATATAAATGTCGTCCGGCTTTTTTGCTGAGGTTATTTAACTATTTATTTCAAATAGTCAACAATCCAAACGAGTCCGGCAACTGCTCTGAGAGTATTGGAATCGCATCCCTGAACGGCCTGCATTATTAATATTGGATAGCGTCGCAATTCCATTCAAACGCGTGGCAATGTCACGTACGATTGACAATCCCAAACCGGTTCCCGTTTCACCAGAAGCGGCGATTCGATAAAAGGGATCAAATACCCGCGAGAGGTCATCTTCCGGAATGCCTGGCCCGCTGTCTTCTACGCGGAAAACCATTTGATTGCCCTCAAGGAAGAAGCTAACGTCGACCTTTCCATTAACGGGCGTATACCGGATTGCATTGTCGAGAGCATTACGGGTCAAAGTAAAAAAATCGAACGCGTCGCCCCACACTTGTAGTGGCTCCTCCTGCTCGATCCCCAAATCGATGTGTTTCGCTTCTGCAAACGGATATAGTTCTTTAATCACGTTTCGAACAATTATATCAAATGACACAATTTCAAAATCTGTAGTTTGATTCGACTGGTGCCTCGCCAAACTCAACAGTTGTTCAACTAGCGAACGGGCACGGATAAGTCCCGATTTGAGCGGCGCCAACCGCTGTCTAGCTTCGATCGGCATATCGGCGCGTTCGATATTTTCCGCTTGCAGCGTCAGTGCCGTAATAGGTGAACGTAGCTCGTGTGCGGCATCGGCGATGAATCGCCGTTGTTGTGCCATAGACAAAGCCAGCCGCTTGAGAAGCCGGTTAATCGACGCCACGAACGGCAGAATTTCCTTGGGTATACCATCGTTGGACAATGAAACAAGGTTGCCATCCCCTTTTTCATCAAGATCTTTTGACAGGCGCATCACGGATTTAAAGGTATGGCGAATTACGAATCCGGTCAGCAGGATCAGTAGCGGCACCAAGCCGATCAATGGAAGGACCGTGCGCAGCGCGCCATCCCGAGCGATTTCATCGCGCATAGCGGTACGCTGACCGACGGCAATCCGATCCCCATTCGGTAGCGTTCTAATCACGACTCGCCATTCACTCTGCCTATCAGACACAGTCTGCATGCCATCGGCGAGATTATTCAGTAACCCAACCATTTGCAGTTCGGTTTGCTTGGCATTAGTATGCGTCCCCAATCGAAATATGAATACCCTCGCATCCGGGTAATCGTTAACAGCGCGACCATTGCGATCCGGCATTGGTAATAGATCGTGTACATCCATTAGAGCCGCCACTTGCCGTAGCTGTTCGTCCTGCAACTGATGTGCTTCGTCGAATGCCAACCAAAACGAGAAACTCCCCGCCACCACGCTGACGGCGACGATAAGCACCGCAATCCATAGCGATAATTGATGTTGCAATGAAGTCATCATTCGAGTTTGGTCACCATCCAGCCGACCCCTCTAACGTTCTTGATAACTGTCGCACCGAGCTTCTTGCGAATGGCATGAATCAAAAACTCGACTGCGTTGCTTTCGACTTCTTCGTTCCATCCATAGATGCGTTCTTCCAACTCTGTTCGCGAAAGTATTGCACCGGGTCGCAGCAACAACGTATGCAGCAAAGCATATTCGCGGGCAGACAGGCGACATGACGTATCAGCGTAAGTGGCATCGCGTGTGGCCGGATCGAGCGTCAATACTCCGTTGGTCATGACCGTCATCGCATTGCCGCCCTTGCGCCTAAACACCGCCCGCATCCGCGCGAGCAACTCGCCGGTTTCGAACGGTTTGACCAGGTAATCGTCGGCACCAAGGTCCAAGCCTGTGATGCGGTCCTGTACCGCATCGCGGGCGGTGACGATCAACACGGGCAAATGTTTGCCTGCCAAACGTAGCAGCCGTAACACCTCCAAACCATCTCGCCCTGGCAAGCCGAGATCGAGCAACACGATGTCATAGGTTTGGGTCTCTGCTGCCGCCATCGCCATTTGCCCATCCTGCACCCAATCGACCGCGTAGGCGGCATCGTGTAGCGCCTGGCTTATTGCCTCGCCGATCATTTTGTCGTCTTCCACTAACAGAACGCGCATTTGTAATCTCAACGGAATAAGCTGGTTAATATAGTACTCAATTTACTTAGAAGACTGCATGAATCCCATTTGATCCGTCTTTTTTTCAAAACATCCAAAGCGTAGCGCCAATATTGGCAGCACCAGTAGATTAAGCACCGTCGATGTTATCAGGCCGCCCAAGATCACAATCGCCATCGGCCCTTCGATTTCGTTGCCAGGCTCCCCGCTATATAGCGCCAACGGCAATAGCCCCAGCGCGGTAACCAAGGCCGTCATGAGAATAGGCACCAGACGTTCGGTCGCCCCCCGTCTGGCGGCTTCTGCGTCCCAGGCCATACATTCCTGATTCACCAGATGCTCGTAATGGGAAATGAGCATAATGGAGTTACGCAATGTAATCCCGAATAGCGTCACAAAACCGATCAAAGAACCCAACGTCAGATTGCCACCCGTGACCAACACCATTATGACGCCACCCACCAATGCAAAAGGCAGATTCAGCAACACTAGCAGCAATGCGCGCACGCAGCGTAACGCCATGAACAACAGCAACACGATGCCGATTCCCGCGATGATTGAGTTGACTAGCAAGTCATGCTGTGCCTGCGTCCGTGCCTGCGCTTCTCCGGCAAACACGGCATACATCCCCTTGGGGAAAACGATTTCCTTGTCTATCCGCGCTTGCGCTTCTTTGGCGAATTCGCTGACTGCACGTCCTTTCACACCCGCTGTAATGGTCTGTAAACGCTGTCCGCCGCTGTGCTGAATCTGGTAGCGTCCGATGGATTGAACAATATCGGCCAGTTGTTTTAGTGGAACCGTTATCCCTTGCCCGTTGCGCAAAGGCAATGCACCGACTTCTGCCGGGCTTTTCCGGTTGCCCGGGTCAAGCAACACCGATACATCATAAGCCCGGTTGCCTTCATAAACCTGGGCAACCTTGACCCCTTCATAAGCTGCCTGAACGGCTTCCAGAACATCGACCGGCGTAAATCCATAGCGCGTCAGTTGATCTTGCCGCAATCGGATCACCAACCGCGGTGTGCCGGGGGGCGATTGCACGTTTACTCCAATAGCTCCCGGTATCTGGTTCAATGTCTGGGTAATTTCCCGCGCCTTGCTGTCCAGAATATCCAGGTCATTGCCGAACACATTCACGATCACCGGCGCCGTATAACCGGAAATGGTTTCATCGATTCTCTCGGTAAGGAAGGTATTGGCAGAGGTGATCAAGCCCGGAAAGCTGTCCATCGTCGTACGGATTCTCGCCAAGACTCGTTCTTGTTCTCTGCCCGACATCGGCTTGAGATCCACTTCGAATTCGCTGATATTAACGCCGGTCGGATCGACTATCTCAGTGGCCCGTCCAGCCCGCTGGGCCACCAGACGCACACCGGGAATTTTGCTCAACACCATGGTGATTTGGCGTCCAATACGCATAGATTCGGGCAAGGAGGTGCCAGGCGTTGCCGCCATGTGGATCGTGTAATGGCCTTCTTTCAACTCTGGAATGAAACTACCATCTAGGAATGGCAGTGCCGCGAGCGCTGCGACACATAGCCCGGCGATCACCGCAATGATCAAGCCGGAACGGTGTTCGACGCCAGCCAGCAGACTGCCATAGCGCGCTTTCAGCGCTTTTACCAGGCGTGGATCTTCTGCCGTCAGCGACTTTGTTGTCAGGAGAACATAGGCCAACGCAGGGGTTAGGGTCAGTGCAACGCCAAGTGATGCCAAAATAGCCAGAATGTAAGCGATACCAAGCGGCGCAAACAGTTTGCCAGCGACACCGGTCAAAGTGAGCACCGGCAAAAATACCAGGGCGACGATAAAAGTCGCATAAACCACCGAACTGCGCACCTCTATCGATGCATTCAACACCACACGCACAGCGGGCAGGGGCTGGGCAAGCGCCTGATTTTCACGGAGACGCCGTAAGATGTTTTCAACATCCACGATGGCGTCATCTACCACTTCCCCCAATGCGATCGCGAGCCCGCCAAGCGTCATTGCGTTCAAGCTGATGCCTAAATAGTGCAACACGATTACTGCCGTCAACAATGACAGTGGAATCGCCGTGGCCGAGATGAAGGCCGTTCTGACGTTGAGCAAAAAAAGAAAGAGAACAACAATGACCAGGACGCCGCCCAGCAGTAGCGCCGTGCGCAGATGACCGATGGCAGTCATAATAAAATTGGCGGGCCGGAAAATGTCCGGATGCAGCATCACCTGATCGGCCGCCAGTACCGGTTTCAATTCTTCCAGCGCTTTCTCAACTAATTCGGTGACGGTCATCGTATCGGCGCCGTACTGGCTTTCGATGATCAGCATGATGCCTGATTTATTGCCGATCGATGCAGCACCCACTGCGGGAGCCGGTGCATTTAATATCCTGGCTACATCCCCTAGATGAATACCAATTCCATTTTTATACGTTATCACCACTTGCGCCAGTTGTTCAGGCGTCAGCACTTGTCCTTCGGTATGAATGACAATACGCTGATTTGCATTTTCCAAAAATCCAGCACCGCGTACTCCGGTTGAGCGTTGTGCGGCATTAAGCACGTCTTGCAGCGACAAGCCATAACGGACCAGTTTCTGCGGGTTGACCTGAATCTGCAGTTGCTGCACGTCACCGCCGAAGACGATTACGCCGGCGATGCCCGGAAGACCAAGGAGATAAGGCCGTATGATCCAGTCCGCCGTGTTTCGCAGCTCCATTTGAGAGCGCGCGTCAGAGGTCAACCCAATTATTATCGCTATACCGGTTGATGAGGTCAGCGGTAACAATGTCGGTGGCTTCACATTGCGCGGCAACCCTCCCGCTGCCGTACCAAGGCGCTCGGCAGCCAATTGCCGAGCCCGATAGATGTCCGTGCTGCTATTAAATGTCATCGTCACCAACGATAATCCCTGCAGCGATTTGGATTGCATGGTTTGCAATCCGAGAACCCCACCCATCGCATTCTCGATCGGTTTGGTGACCAATACCTCGACCTGTTCACTCGATAGGCCTGGCGCTTCGGTCTGAATAACCGCGAGCGGCGGCGCGAACTCCGGGAATACATCTAGCTTCGATTGATAGAGAGTATAGATGCCGTAGCCTGCTAACAAACAAGCGAGGCTGATCACGACGCCACGGATTCGGATCGAAAATCGAACCAGGGATGTCAGCATGGATGAATGTAATCGCAATAGCTCATGGGTCAATCACACTCGGGATCTTTGCAGGCCGGACTGCCTGGTGAAGGCCGCAACTCTTCGGAAAGCAGTAATTGGGCTCCGCTTACCACGACACGCTCTCCCGCCTTGATGCCTTCGCCCACAAAAAAACCGCCATCCAGCGGCGCATGCTGGGCTATTGGCCTGCGCGCAAAGCGATCCGGCGCTGTCTGCACATAGGCCCACGGCTGACCGCCATACCAGACAATCGCGCGGGCAGGAATAAAGATATCTTCCGTGGTTTCACCGGACATCGGCAGATACGCGACAATATTGGTTCCGGCGGCAATCGGCGCTGCTGTGCGATAGATAAAAGCATTACCTTGAATGGCAGGGTCATTCTGAGGAGATGGCGAAACCAGGTAGGCTGATAGTCGCTGGGTATTATTGGCAGCGATCTGAATAGTATCAGGGGCCTGAATGGGATCGCTGGCATGCAAGCTAATCCGCAGTAATACCTCCCGACGATTTAACAGCTTCTCGAACTGGGACGAATGGGGATCGAACATCCAGTGGCCGAGTGGCTCGCCAAACTGCTGTCGCGCCGCACCACGAATATTTTCGCTGATGCGTTGGGCCAAACTCATTTTAGCCTGATCGGCCAGGTACGCTGCCTGTGCAGCCTGATAAGTTTTGAGAGAGACGTTTTGATTGTCCTGATACAGGATGTGATTGCGTTCATATTCCTGCCGCGAGACAGCAATTGCGGTCTTGGCTGCAACGACGTCGGCCTGCGTCGACATAAAGCGGGTACGAAGATCGAGTAGGTGCTGCAAATCCAGCACCGTGCCATAGGCAGTCGTTTCCGCGTGGTGACTGATAGAGGACAAAGACTCGACGCGCAGCCCGCTTTGCACTTGGGTCGCTGTATCGAGGGTGATAATAGTCAAGCCATTAACGATCGATACCCGTTGCGGTACCACAGCGGGAATAAGTGTGGCTTGCCCTATATCCGGCAGCCCATTCTTATAACAGATAAGCGCCAAGATGGCGGTTATTGTCAGACCGATCGTCAGAGCGACTAGAATGAAACGCCTGGACTTGTGCCGCGAGTTCACTATGGCCCTCCTTTATGCAGGAATAGCGTGCAGATCGGTTGCTGAAAGCGGCCGTTGCATCGCGTCTTCCAGTTGGCCGATGCTCTCTTGTACCCGTACCAGTACATCCAGATGGGCGAGCGTATTCACATAGGTATCGCGCTGGGCCAATGTCAATGTCAACCGGTTCGTGGCTCCTGTGCGGAAACTCGTTTGCAACGCTTGCAAATGGCGCTTGTCAAAAGACAACAGTGACTTGGAGAGGTGCAAATTCTTCAACGCAGCACGATAAGCTTGAACGGCGCGCTCTGTGTCATTGATGGCTTGGGCCTGCAACGCGTTGACGCGGGCGGCGACTTCCTTGCGCCGCGCCACCGCTTCCGCGATCGGTCCCTGGTTTTGATTGAAGATAGGTAAGGCGATGCCGGAAACCGGCAACACGAACCCACGCTCCCCTGCATCGAATGTATAACCGGGGCCGACATAGATGTCCGGATATTGTTTGGCGATTTCCAATTGCAGCGCTGCCTGTCTCGCCTCATATTCCGCGAGTGCCGCCAAGAGATCAGCCCGATTCAGAATTGCATGGCGGCGTACCGCATCGGGCGGAATATCAGAATAGATACGCTCAAACGCATCAAAACGAATGTTGGCGTTAGTTATCGCACTAATCGGCAATCCGATCGTCGATGCCATTTGCGTGCGCGCTTCGACGATTTGTCTTTGTACCTTCTCCAGATCGAGACGGTTTTGGGTAAGGGTGATGCGTGCCTGATAAGTTTCCGGCGCCGATGCCGCACCGACTGACAATCGCTTGTCCAGCATATCGACGATCTGTTGCTGCGCGTTGATCTGTTGTTCCAGGATCGACGCCCTATGGATTGCGGCATAAAGGTTGAGCATTTGGCCGCGCAACCGGCTCCGGACTTGCCAGGCAATGTTTCCAATATTGAATCGGGCAGCGTTCGAGAATTGCTGTGCCTGCGCAATCCGATATCCGCGCTTGCCGGCGGTTTCCATCGGAATATTCAGACCCAGACCAAAGGTGTAGGGAGACACGCCATCCCTTGGGTTAACGGTGTATTTGAGTGGAAACTGCAGCAAGGGATTGGGCCGCTGGGCAGCAGTCAGTATGGCAGCTTGGCTCGTGCCTCGCTTGGTGCGGGCGATATCCAATTCAGGGCTGAAATAGAACGCAGCCAGAGTCAGCGTCGTGAAATCCCATGCATCAAGAGACCAAGCGTCGGCATCACTATCGAGGTGCGCAGTTACGTATCGCCGTAGGCCTGAATCATGCAGTGTGCGCGCTTCAAAGGATTGAATCAGTACTGTTGGATCGATCGGTTGGGCATGGTAGGTTGCACAGGCCGATAGCAATCCACATACAACGAATAAAATAGTAATTTTCACGCAATGATTCCGAGGTTTGGTTTGATTTTTTTATGGGACATATTCAATGTGGGCTCAGTGCAAATTATCAAACCAGCACGGCGACGTTGTATCTTTCACAAATCTCCACTGACAAATGCTGTTTCCAAATATCTCGTTCCAATATTTGTGACGGCGTGGCTAAATCGACCTCAGTGTTAGCACGGCTGGCTAAAAAATACACCCTTGTCGCCATGTTTGACGAAATCCAGATATTCGATCAATTAATGGCCTATATGTCTGCATAGGCATGAGTTTAGGGACAAAAACTTAGCAGAGCCTTAGCGTATTGCTAGAATTCATGAAACGCATTCCACACTATGTTTGTATGACAGAATTTAAACGTGAGCCAATCAAGTTAGGCAGAACAAAGCCTGAGGGAAGCCAGCAGAAGTGGGCGTTCTCGCTAAATCATTACGCATTAGAATTGCGAAGCTTGAGCGTAGAGAGCTCAAGTCCAACCTTGGAGCATCAAACACTTACCAACAGTATTAGCGCAAAATAGCTCCGCTGGTAATTAAATTCACCCCTTGTTAATCACAGTGGCGGATATATTGAAAATGGACAAACTCATGAGCCAACAAAAAGTGAAACAAGCACAGGCATTGAAGCAATTGAAAGAAAATAAAATCAGCCTACAAGAGGCGCCTAAACATTCAGCCTAAAAGGCCTCGAAAATTCCGGCAGCACCCATGCCAGTGCCAATACACATGGTAACCATGCCATATTTTTGTTTGCGCCTGCGCAACCCATGCAGCAAAGTAGCAGTACGGATCGCGCCGGTGGCGCCCAACGGGTGACCCAAGGCTATCGCCCCACCCAGTGGATTTACTTTGGCGGGATCTAGGGCGACTTCCTTTATTACCGCCAGCGATTGCGCGGCAAACGCTTCGTTGAGCTCAATCCAGCCGATGTCATCCAATTGCAAACCAACTTGACGCAACACACGTGGAATGGCTTCCTTCGGGCCGATGCCCATAATTTCCGGCGGCACGCCCGCCACCGCAAAACCGAGAAACTTTCCTATGGGCGTCAGGTTATAGCGCTTCAGCGCGGTCTCGCTGACCAGCAACACTGCGCCCGCACCGTCCGACATCTGCGATGTATTACCAGCGGTAACCGAACCATGCTGCGCAAACACGGTTTTGAGTTTAGCCAACGCTTCCATCGAAGTATCTGCACGCGGACCTTCGTCCTGCTCCGCCATACTTGTACGCACGCTCGCTTCGCGACGTAATAAATCCGGCACATGGCTCTGAATTTGATACGGCGTAATTTCTTCCTTAAATTCATTATTCGTAATCGCTTGCAATGCGCGGCGGTGACTCTCGCAGGCGAAGGCATCCTGTGCTTCGCGGCTTATCTGCCAGCGTTCTGCCACCTTCTCCGCAGTCAGCCCCATGCCGTAAGCGATAGCGACATTTTCATCGTGCGCAAAAATGGCTGGATTCATCGCAATTTTATTTCCCGTCATCGGCACCATACTCATGCTCTCGGTACCTGACGCAATCATCACGTCAGCTTCGCCGAGTCGAATTCGGTCTGCCGCTAGTGCCACAGCCTGCAACCCGGAGGAACAGAAGCGGTTAACGGTCAGGCCAGGCACGGTGTTCGGCAAGCCAGCCAGCAGCAATGCAATTCGCGCCACGTTCATGCCCTGCTCAGCTTCCGGCATGGCACAACCGGCGATGACATCGCCCACTGCGGCAGGGTCAAGTGAGGGACATTGTCCCATCACACTTTTCAGCACATGCGCCAGCAGATCGTCTGGCCGAGTGTTGCGGAACATGCCTCGCGGCGCCTTACCCACCGGGGTGCGAGTGGCGGCAACAATATAAGCTTCCTGAATTTGTTTAGACATGAATTACACCTTTTGAAGACCGACTCTGTCCTGATTTCAAGGGAATATCCAATAAGGACGGGGGACTTTATGGGGCCCTTTAGTTTCGCAATGGCTTGCTATGCCTCAGCATGTACTCAATACGCTCCTGCGTCTTGTCCATCGCCAGCAACTCAAGGAAATTGCGCCGCTCCAGATCAAGAAGCCATTGCTCATCGACCATGCTGCCGACTTCCACATCACCACCACACATTACCTCGGCCACGCGGCAGCCAATAGCGTAATCATGCTCCGAGATGAAATCCCCTTCCAGCATATTCACCATGGACGCCTTGAAGGAGGCAATGCCCGCCCTGCCCGCTACCGGAATCTGACGCTGTATCAGGGGTGGGCGATAGGCCGTGGCTACCAGCGCCAACGCTTCTTGCTTGGCCACATGCAGCAATTCGAAGTGGTTCATCACGATGCGATCAGAGGCCCGCATATAGCCCATCTCGCGCGCCAGCTCTGCGCTCTTGGATACTTCGCCCATGGCGATATTCTGAAAATAGCGGCGTAGAAACGGAAAAATATCGCCGCCCTTTGCTTCTGCCGCGGCGCGTTGCGCCATTTCTTTGCAGCCGCCACCGGAAGGCAGCAGGCCGACGCCGGTTTCTACCAGCCCGATATAACTTTCCAGTACAGCAACAATGCGCGTGCAATGAATCGAAATTTCGCAGCCACCGCCCAGTGCGAGGCCATCTACCGCCGCGACAGTAGGCACCTGCGCATATTTCAGGCGCTGCGACACCCGCTGGAATTTGGCGATTACGTCTTCTACACGGGGTACATTGCCGGTTGCCGCATTGACTATCTCGCCTAATCCACCGCCGCCCGCCACGGTATATTTGACGCGCTGCACCGCGCCTTTAAACTTGCCGAAAAATCCACCGGATTGTTCTTCACCAACTTTCTGCACTCCTTGCATCAATTGCAGCAAATTGGCGCCGGCAGAAAATGGGGGGTCGGTCTGCCAAATAATTAGCGCAAGCCAGTTTTCCTCGGCTTCATCCAGCGCACGCAAAATGCCGTCCAGCAATTCGCTGCTGATGATATGCATCTTGGTTTTGAAACTCAGGATGGCGATATCGCTACCGGTGTGCCACATACGTACCGCTTCGGATTCGAAAATCGTTTCGCCATATTGCATTGCCTCGCCCGGCAATCGGTCTGGAAACTCCTGACGGCCATATACCGGTAACGTCGAGCGTGCCTGATATTGATTGCTGCCCGGCGAGTATGAGCCCTGCGCACTATGCACCTCAATCCGAGTTGCATCAGTCACCCAGTCTGGCAGAGGTGCTGACGACATTGTCCTCCCCGCTGCGATATCCTCGTTAAGCCAAGCCACTACGTTTTGCCAGCCTGCCGTCTGCCAGATTTCGAACGGCCCACTGTTCCAGCCGAAACCCCAGCGCACGGCAAAATCCAGATCTCGCGCATTGTTGGCGATGTCTTCCAGATGTACCGCGCAATAGTGAAATAAGTCACAAAACACTGCCCACAGAAATTGCGCTTGCGGACGCGCGCTGTCACGCAGGGCGGCAAGCTTTTTCGCCCAATCGCGTTCGCGCAGTATGTCCTTAACCGCATCATCAAACTTGTCTTCCGACAAACGATAAGTCTGCAAACCCAGATCGAAAACATGGATTTTATTGCCCACTTTTTGATACACGCCGCGCTTGGTTTTCTGACCCAGCGCGCCCTCCTCTATCAACTTGCTCAACCAGTCCGGCAGCGCGAAATATGTATGCCAGGGATCGTCTTCAAGATTGTTACGCATGGTGTCAACCACGCGTGCAAACACATCCAGCCCGACTACGTCCAGAGTGCGGAAAGTAGCGCTCTTTGGGCGCCCCAGATAACGACCGGTTAAAGCATCCACGGTATCGAAGTTCAGCCCCAGCCGGTGCGCATGATGTAGCGTGGCCAGTAAAGAAAATACACCGATGCGATTAGCGATAAAGTTGGGCGTGTCCTTGGCGCGCACCACGCCCTTGCCCAGAGTGGAGACCAGGAACTCTTCCAGTCTGTCCAACAGCGCAGCATCGGTGCCGGCGCAAGGAATCAACTCAACCAAATGCATGTAGCGCGGTGGGTTAAAAAAGTGGATTCCGCAGAATCGATGGCGCTGCGCTTCTGGAAACGCCTGCGCCAGCTCGTTGATAGACAGCCCGGAAGTGTTGCTGGCAAAAATGCAATCTGCGCCAAGATAGGGGGCGACCTTACGGTAAAGATCTGACTTCCAGTCGATACGCTCGGCAATCGCCTCAATCACAAGATCACAACCGCGCAACAATTCGAGGTGCTGCCCGTAATTTGCAGGCTGGAGATAGGTTAATTTAGCAGGTGACGCCAATGGACTGGGTTCGAGTTTCCTCAAGCCTTCCAGCGCTTTGGTTACGTTGCCATTAGGATCCCCCTCTTTAGCAGGCAACTCGAACAGCAGTGTTTCCACGTTAGCGTTGATCAGATGTGCAGCAATCTGCGCGCCCATTACCCCCGCGCCCAATACAGCAACCTTACGTATAATAAAATTATTAGGCATATTTCATTTCCAAAAACAATAACGAAGGCATGAGTCTTCCTATCCCTGCTCACGCTTTAAAAGCTATGTGTATATTGCACGCTCAGAATGTTTACGCTGTTATTGTATGTGCCAACCAGATTACCCACAGTCGCGGTGGAAGGCGTACCGGCTGCTCCCGTATTGTTGCTGATACTAGCGTTATTCAAAAACAAGTGTGCATAGCCAAAGTCGAATGCAACATTTTTACCTGGTTTGTATTGTCCGCCCACTGACAACCAAGTACGGCCGTTGTCAGGGATACGTGCTGTGCGGAACGCATCAGATACAGGAGACTGGTCGTACGCAACACCACCACGGGCGGTCCAGCGTTCGTTGTAATGGTAATTCCCGCCTACCGCAATACGCCAAGTGTTACTCCAGTTCTCTGGAGTAACAGCCAACAATGCACCCGTATTTTTAATAAGGCGTAACTCAGAAAATTTATTCCAGCCGGTACGGCTAGCATCCGCCATCACATCCCAATGCGAGTCAAGCTTACTGAAGAAACTGACAGACAAAGTATCCGGTGTCTTAAGCCCAGATGTCACTCCGGTTGGATAAGTCGGCAATGCCGCCCCAGCAGCATTGGTAAGCAGCGCAGTTCCATTGAGTTTGTACTTGAGTGAAGAACGGTAGGCCACACCAATGCGTGTACTATTGTTTATTTCATACAAGCCACCGAAGTTATAACCCCAAGCCGAATCGCTGCCGGAAACTGTTGCCATTCCTTCGGTCGCACCTAAATTCAGGGCATTGGAAAGATGGGCAGTTATATGCTGATAATCCAATCCAGCGCCAATGGAAAAATTTTCATTCACCCGATAAGATAGCGAAGGATTCACATTAACGGTTTTCACGCTTGATTTAAGCGCTTGAAAACGCCCGACCCAACCCGCTGGATATTCTGTCTTCAATCCAAAGGGCGCATTCACCCCAAGACCGAATCTCATTTGAGGATTAATTTCCATGGTGAAATAGCCATTAGGCACAAACTGCCAATTGCCAGCATCGCCAGGCACTGCTAATGTCGAATGGAGCACCGCAGGAGACGCGGGGACAGAGACAGAATCGATAAATTTTGCTGAAGGCTGAATTACGTGCGCCGCAACCACAATCTGCTTACCCGACAAACGGCTCATTCCTGCCGGATTGAAAAAAATAGTACTGGCGTCCTCGGCTACAGCCGCGCCGCCCGCATAGGCGTTACCCAAACCGCTCGCACTTTGTTCAATCAGTGCGAAACCCGATGCCACTACGCTTCCAGATACGCCCGCGAGGACAACGCCAATAGACCAAATCAGTGCTGTTTCCTGACTTGCATGATTATTTCTTCTATACATATTTGAACTCATACATTATTTGAATGCATTATGTAGAAAAAACTAGTCCAACCAACTTCCTTTTCAGCAAAATAATGCGCTCATTCGTCAGATGGCACAATACGCGGCCTGCGATCTTCGCCCACCGCCACATAGGTCAGCATGGCCTCGGTTACTTTGGCGCAGATCGGCTTAACCAGATCGCGCTGCACATATACCTCAACCTTGACAGTGATAGAGGTACGCCCCACCTTCACCAGCTCAGCATAAAAACTCACCACATCGCCCATGAACAACGGCTGCTTGAACACAAATGAATTCACCGCTACTGTCACCACACGTCCGCGCGCACGAGTAAGGGCGGGAATGCTTCCGGCGATATCGACTTGCGCCATCACCCAACCGCCAAACACATCACCAGTATAATTACAGTCAGATGGCATGGCCACCATACGCAGTGTAGGCTCACGTTGCGGCAAGAGGGTCAATGCTGCTTCATCCATATGCAATTCAGTGCCCTTGATAAAGCTGCTCAATTTCTTTAGCGAAACGCTCCACTACATATCCACGTTTAACTTTCAGGGTAGGCGTCAGCAGTCCGTTATCAACACTCCACGGCTCAGTCAACAGTAATACCCGATTAATCTTGGCATAACCCGGAAAATCCTTTATCTGATCAGCGATGCGCTGCAATACCTGTTGCTCGATGCGGGGGTCATGCAACGATTCCGGCATATCAGCACGCACCCCGGCCCCTTGCGCTAAGTGTGCCCAGCCTGCCGCATTTACTACTGCCAGCGCAGTCAGGTAGGGACGCCCTTCACCATACACCATCACCAGCTCGAACAAACGGTCACGCAGAATGGCCTGTTCCATGTCCGCCGGAGAAATTTTCTCGCCGTTGGACATCACGATAATTTCCTTCAGGCGCCCCGTGATGGTGATATGTCCAGATTCACTAATAGAGGCAATATCACCACTGTTCAGCCAGCCATCCTCACCTATCATGGCGCGCGTCGCCTCGGCATTATTCCAATAACCTAACATCACATTCTGCCCTTTCACCAGTAACGCACCCTGTTCGCCGATACGCACCTCCACACCCGGCAAAGGAAGACCGACACTGGACGGAAAATTGCTATTTAAGCGATTAGCGCAAACAATAGGGCTGGTTTCGGTCAAACCATAGCCTTGCAAAATAGGCAAACCCAATGCAATAAATATACGTGAGATTTCCGGCTGTAAAGCCGCCCCCCCACACAAAGTCAGGCGAAGCCGACCACCTAAACGCGCCATTACTTTGCTTGCAACCAAGTGATTAAGCAATGGCCATAGCAATAAGGATAGATGCCAACCGGCACGCCCCTGTTCGTGTTCGAAACGGCTCCAACCTACATTAACCGCCAAAGCGAATAGTTTGCGCCGCAACGGCGATGCCTCCTCCAGCTTGGCGCTAATCGCCCCGTACACACGCTCAAAAATACGGGGCACAGAAACCAAAATAGTTGGGCGAATGATTTGTAAATCCTCCGACAACAGCTGGACGGAACGCGCATAGGCAACCGTAACGCCAGCCATCACGCAGATGTAATAACCCACCGTCCGCTCAAAAGCATGGGAAAGCGGCAAAAAAGACAACATGGTGTCCGTTCCGGCAATGGGGCAGGTCATCAAGGCCGCATGGGCGTCAAACAAAATATTGCGGTGCGACAGCATCACTCCCTTGGGGCGACCCGTAGTACCCGAGGTGTACATGATCGTGGCCAGCGCATTACGCTCGCGCCCCCGTTCCTCGACCAAAACTGCATGCGCGGGCAGCCACTCCTCCACACGTAGCAAACGCGCTTCATTATGCCCTGCTACCCTGTCCAAACTAATCATGCGCTGTATGCAGGGAAGCTGTGCGCACACACTGCGCAACGCTTGCCATTGTTCTGCGTTCTCGAACAGTAGCACCTTCACGCTCGCATTGTTAATGATATAGGCCACGCTATCCTGCCTGTCTTCAGTGTATAGCGGCACCACCACAAGGCCGAGCGATAACGCCGCCTGATCGAACAATACCCATTGCGGGCAGTTACGCAACATAATACCGACACGGTCACCTACTGCTAATCCCTCACGCATCAGCGCCGCCTGCCAGCGCGCCATTTGATCACGCGCCTGCGCCCATGTCATCGATAGCCAAGCATTTTCGTTCGTATCGAAATAACGGTAAGCAATAGCCTCAGGCGTGCGTTTCACACGCTCGACAAACAACCCATGCAAGGTGACTGCCTGTTCCGGCGTAATAATGTGGTCTTGATTGTCCGGCATAGCTACCTCTCACTATCATTTAAATTACTCGGCGCTGCTACCAATTGTTCCGGCGCAAAATCATCTACCATAATAACCTTGCGCCGTAACACATAATCACGCTCCAGCAACTGCGCTTCTTCAGCGTTGATAAACCCTTTTTGATGTGCCTCTGCAATGCGCATCGACTCGCCCAGGGCAGTGACCTGCCCGGCCTTGTACGCCGCATCCACTTTTGCTTGCAAAGGTTCGCACTGCAACGTGCTATGTAACGCAGCGTCCAGTGCACCAACCGCATCATTCTCATCATCGGGCAAATACATACCCGCTGTCAGTCGGTCCCGCGCAGCGCCGGGTTGCTGCAACAACACTGACACTTGATGCCCCAGTTTATCCGACGGTGGTGTCAGATATTTCCCCCTCGGGAAAATAAGCGCGCGCAAGAGCAGCGCGGAAAGACGGCAGGGAAAGTTATGCAGCACACCATCAAACGCAATCTGAATCCTGTACAGAGCATCCTGTATCGCCCAGTGCAGCAACGGCAGATCGTCAGCGGGACGGCCATCATCTTCGAAGCGTTTGAGCGTAGCCGAGCACAGGTAAAGCTGGCTCAACACATCACCCAGCCGGGCAGAAATTTTCTCGCTCCGTTTGAGATTTCCACCCAGCACCAACATGGACACATCCGCTGCCAACGCGAATGCAGCAGAAAAACGCGTCAATTGCCGGTAATAACGCCGTGTTTTTTCGCCCGCCGGCACCGAAAGGCCAAGCCCGCCGGTAAGGCCAAAAAAGCAAGCACGCACCGCATTGCTCAGGCTCAAACTAATGTGACCAAGCAGGGCGGCATCAAAACCTCGTAATGCACGTTGCTCATCACTATCTTGCGCCGCTTGGATTTCATTAAGCACATAGGGATGAGAACGAATCGCGCCCTGCCCAAAAATGAGTAGGCTGCGGGTCAGGATATTCGCGCCTTCCACCGTAATGGCGATAGGGTTCTGCTGGTGGGAGCGCCCCAAGTAGTTGCTCGGCCCCAGGCAAATCCCTTTGCCGCCATGCACGTCCATCGCATCATTGACTACCGTGCGCGCACGCTCGGTGCAATGATACTTAACGATGGCGGAAACCACAGACGGCTTCTCACCCATGTCCACCGCTACCGCCGTTAGCGCGCGTGCCGCATCCATCAAATAGGCGTTACCGCCAATTCGCGCTAGCGCCTCTTCCACGCCTTCAAATTTACCGATAGGCAGTTTGAACTGCTTGCGCACACGGCCATATGCGCCACAAGTTCGTACCGCCAGTTTTACCCCACCTGTGGCACAAGCTGGCAGCGAGATCGATCGGCCCGCTGCCAAACATTCCATCAGCATGCGCCAGCCCTGCCCGATACGATCCATGCCACCAATAATATATTCCATCGGGATGAATACACTCTGGCCCGAAGTGGGACCGTTCTGAAATGCCGAATTGAGTGGGAAATGACGACGGCCAACCTGCACGCCAGGCGTATCCGTAGGAATCAGCGCAAGGGTAATGCCGCGTTTTATTTGCCCGCCAAGCAGACCGTCCGGATCATACAGCTTGAAAGCGAGGCCAATCAACGTCGCAACCGGTGCCAGTGTGATGTAACGTTTTTCCCACGTTACCCGCATGCCGAGCACATTTGATTGCCCGTTGAATTCACCGTAGCACACGATGCCATAATCGGGAATCGATCCTGCATCGGAACCAGCGAATGGCCCGGTCAACGCAAAACAGGGGACCTCTTTGCCCTGTGCCAATCCACGCAGATATTTTTCTTTTTGCTCCAACGTGCCATAGCGCACGAGCAACTCTGCTGGCCCCAATGAATTCGGAACCATCACGGTTACAGCTGCAGTAATACTGCGCGAAGCGAGCTTGACCACCACGGCGGAATGCGCAAGGGCAGAAAATTCCAGCCCGCCATATTCCTTGGGAATAATCATGCCGAAGAACCCGTTGTCTTTGATGTATTGCCATACTTGCGGCGGCAAATCCTGGCGCACATGAGTAATGTCCCAGTCATCCAGCATGGCGCACAAAGTTTCGGCTTCGTTATTAAGAAAGGATTGCTCCGCTGCACTCAGCGTCGGCTTGGGGTAATTCAACAGCTTGCGCCAATCAGGGTGGCCACTAAAGAGATTGCCATCCCACCAAACCGTACCCGCATCAAGCGCCTCCTGCTCAGTTTGCGAAATATGTGGGAGTGTCTTGCGGAAAATTTTTAGAATTAAACTAGTTACCAACCGCCGACGCAGAAACGGAACGCCCAGCGCCGCGACAACCCCGGCCAGCACGACAATGACAATTTGAAACAGATCAGCAGAAAGTTTGCTTTGGATAGCGATAATGAAAATAAAGACTACCATCGCCAACAACCATCCCCAGATAGAGGACCGAAAAAACGCCAACAAAATCATTACGGCCAGCATCGCTAGCAAAGTCAATATCACCATTACCGTCCCTTCTTGTTCTCAGGGCAACCTCTAACAATCCTGAAAATGGATATCTCCTTGACGCACGTAACATTACGTTTCAGCAAACCCATTCTGGCCTTTGACAAGTTCAGACCGAACGGCGTCTTGTCATTTTGGTGCGTCAATCTGTGACGTGCGTAAAGTGGATACCCATTATCCTGAATTTCCCATCCCGGCAACGGGATGGCCATATTTTTAGAGGACTCTTTATATCTGCATGTGCGGAACTTTAACGTCAGTACACCTTGCTGACAATGTTTAACTTATTGCATGCGATCTACCATCTCTTCCATTAGTTCCACCGGGATGATATCCATACGAGTTATCGCATGCTTCAGTTTACTGCATGGGGAATTTATAGATGGGCTTTAAAACCAACCTTGCGGCGAGTGGCGGGCATCAAGTGGCTGAACTGTCCATGCTGCCGTAAAGGGCCATTCCGGGTGCTGTAGGGAATTTCGCTTTCGGATGTATGGGATTCGCTCGTCCATGCAACATGAATGGCGCTTTGACCGGACAGTTTGTGCAGTGTTTTGATGCCGATGCAAGCCACAAATGCTCTCCAGGATATCCATTTCTTCTTCACCCATTGCCGTCCCCTTATGACATTGGGTTGACGCCACACTTCAAAACCTTACAATCCCCATAGGCTCCGTTCTCCGGTGGTTCAGTCTAACGGGGTTTATCCACCGCCACTAAAGTCGCGAGTTTAACAAGTTTTGGGAGGGCGGCAGATAAACACTATTTGTTATACATCACAACCCCAGCACAATTTATCGAGGAAATAAAAATGTCTAATGAAGGCTATCACGAACCAATAGATGAACTTACTAATAAAACAAGAGACATGCACAGGGCAATTACATCACTCATGGAAGAGCTTGAAGCAGTAGATTGGTACAATCAACGAGTTGATGCGTGCAAAAATGAAGAATTAAAAGCGATTCTTGCACATAATCGAGATGAAGAAAAAGAGCACGCAGCAATGGTGCTTGAATGGATCAGAAGGCAGGACCCTAGTTTTGATAAAGAATTAAAAGATTACCTGTTCACTGATAAACCAATAGCTCATAAATAAGATGCATAACAAATCAATGCACCGGGCGCTGACACACCGGTGATTTCAAACGTTAACGGTAGGCATCGCCAGATGCACAGTAATGATATTAGATTTTATAAATATATGAGCCCAGAGTCTGCGATTGCTTCGCTAGCGAGCGGGGCAATGAGATGGCCAATCCCAAAACTCCTCAACGATCCATTTGAGTTTCCTGTTTCTATGGATTTCAAATTTACGGGTGAAAAAATCGCTAATGCTCTTACAAAAAAATTTGTCACAATGGCTTAACGCTTCGTTTTCCAAGCTGCATGATTGATTTCTTGAATTTGGCCAATCAAGATGGGACAAGAGAATTGAAATCGATTCAAATGCAGGAAAGTTAGATTTCCTCATAAACACGGCACTTGATGAGCATCGAGCCGGAAAAACGAAAGACCTTTGAAACACAAAACAGCTTCCAGTTTCTAAATATGTTATGCAAAGCTTCCACCGGAAACTCGTGGACTTGCAGACAAAAATTTCAAATTACTCCAAGCAGACGCTACTCATCCATCTTTAAAGTTCAAGAAAGTCGGCAACTGCTCGTATTACCGAGCAGTTGCCACACCCATTGAGAGTGGTTTCCTTTGGGTTTGGATTGGCACTCATGCCGAATTCGCCAAAAAAACGTGCAACAACAAAAAGGCTACACTATGATGTGCGGTTTTTTTGTGAACAAGGCAAGGGATGAGCGAGAAGATCGTAATTACGGGCGGGACTGGGTTTGTTGGAACACACTTGATTTTGGAATTATTGGAGCAAAGCGATGCTGAGCTGTTTTGCTTGGTACGCGCAAAAAACACAAGTGCGGAGCAACGGCTGCACCAGCAGCTTGCGCAGGTAATTCAAGGTTCAGACTATGCGCCTGAGCTGATCAATCAGGTCAAAAAACGTTGTCATGCGATAGAAGCAGATCTTCAGGGTGACATCACTTCACTGGCTACATCCATTCCGAATGGCGTCTCGCAATTTTGGCACTGTGCGGCATCCTTGAATTATGAGGAGCGTTTTGCCGCTGAGATTTATGACATCAATGTCGAAGGCACGCGCAAAGCTTTGGCTTTGGCGCGTGCGTTGAATGTTGATTGCTTAAATTATGTCAGCACTGCCTATGTAGCAGGACGAAATACAGGTGTCATTTTAGAATCGCCAATAGCCGAAGTGCAAAGCAGTAATGTGTATGAAAGTAGCAAAGTCGAAGCAGAACAGTTGATTTATGCTCAACAGGATATGAAGTACCGCATTTTCCGCCCCAGCATTGTTATTGGCCACAGCCGCACTTATCATGCGATTAACTTTAGCGGAATGTATGGTTTTTTGCGTCGTTTAATTCAGTTCAAAGGGATGATGGCGCGTGTCCAGCGTGGCTATCTTGAACGTGAATCCATCCGTATGAATGTCGATCCCGATGTGCCAATAAATTTGGTTCCTGTGGATAAAGTGGCAAAACTAGCTGTTGCCATTGCTCACTCTGATTCTAACAACACTATTTTCCATCTTACCAACCGGACTGTGCCTACTGTAGGCGAAGCGCTGGAAGTGCTATTCTCAACGGTTGGGCTTCCACCACCCAAAATTGTGCAAGACACTACGCAATACGCTTGGATTGACGAAAAGTTTAACGAAAAAATAGAGTTCTATAAATCTTATCTGACCGGCTACAAACAGTTTGACCGTAGTGCCAGCAATGCGGCCTTGGGAAAGCATGCCAACACCACACGATATGCAGTAACCACTAATAATTTAAACAAATATTGCGGCTGGTATTGCGCGCAGCTTGCCCAAACGCGTAGCCAAGTACCCGTATCTCGTTAACATTAAGGGCCAAGATGCCGAATGAAATTTTTGTAATCGGAACTGGACGCTGTGGTTCAACGCTTATTTCCAATATTCTCAACCATCACCCGGATGTACTAAGCCTGTCGGAGTTTTTCACTTTTGTCACAGATCTAGGCACGTTGATTCCACAGGCTTTTCCAACCATGCAAATTAATGGCGCGCAGTTTTGGCAAATTGTCAGCGGGGTCTATGCCAAGCAAAACATTATGCTGACGTACGATATTGCAATAAAAGAAGTACTTTATCCGTTCAAAACGGACGTTCGTTTTAATGCCAGCACTGGCGTGCCCGCCATACTGCAAACTACGTTACCGCATCTGACACCTGGGTACGATGCGTTATTTGATCAGATTCATGCGGTGATTGCAGCCCGTGGGATGGCTACTGCAGAAGCTCATTATCATGCGCTATTTGGCTGGCTTGCCGCACACTTCGGTAAAAGCATTTGGGTAGAACGCTCTGGTGGCTCCTTACGGGTGATTGAAAGGCTCTACAAACATTTTCCTAATGCAAAGTTTCTCCATATTGTACGGGATGGCCGTGATTGTGCATTATCAATGCAACGCCATAACGGGTTCAAAATGGTATTGCTAGTATTCCAGATCACCGAAATTTTAGGCATCGATCCTTACGAATCCGATGATCGTAGCTGGCAGGACGATTTGCCCGATGAACTGATTTCCTTCTTGCCAGAATCTTTCTCTGGCAAGGATTTTCTTGCCTATGACGTGCCGCCCTCTCTCTATGGGCACTACTGGAGCGGCGAAATTATGGCCGGATTGGACGTATTGGATCGTATTCCTGCTGCGCAACAACTCACGTTACAGTATGAGTCGATTCTAACCGACACCCGCAATACCATTGAGCACATGATTCAGTTCGTATCCCCTGATTCCAGCACCAATGCAGCTTGGTGTGATGCAGTTATATCGTCGGTAAAGCGGCCTACTGCCGCATGGCAAACATTGGATGCCCGCGAACAATCCCGCTTGAATGATGCTTGCGCACCCGGATTTGCCGCGCTTACAAAACGGGGAATACGATGGTAAGGGCTCAACCTCTCAGTGCAAACTGGGCTTTACCCAATCCCCTCGACACCCACTCTGTTAAAAGGGAAATCTTGCTAACGATGTGCGCGTCGCCGGTATTGGATTCATGATTTGACACCTCCGATAGTAATTACTGACATAGATACATATTTCACAATGTACTTAATTTTTGTACCAGTAAGCTCTACGGCGGCTCGTCTTAACATTTATGGGTGGCTTTATACTACCTAATGAAGACGAACAATCCGGCCCGACACAATCAGCGCCACCCCCACCACCTATCAAAAATGGAACGAGTCTCGTCGTTGACACTCCATTTACTATCACGTTTATATTTACCAAACCTGACACCGGGGAGGGCGGTAATCCCCCTCCGTCGAATTCGGTGGATGTATAAGCTCCTGTCAGAGGTTTGATACTGTAGCCTCTCGCGATTCCTAGATTAGCGGTACATGAATTGGCACTAGGTGCGGTTGGCTGATTAGTACCGAAGTAGGTATAACCGGCCACCGTAGTCGGCGCATTGACTACTTTTTCTCCCGTACCTAAAGTAATGTAAAAACCACTAAGGGTACCATCGTAAGTCGTGTTGGTAGCATCAAACAGGTTTGAGTTAGTGATGGTTGTCAGGCTGCTACCATTGTTGCCAGTAAGGTCTTTCAGCATATAAAACCGGTTGGTTATACTGTAAGATTTGTTGGAGGATAAGTTGGAATAAAGTGGATGTTCACGGTCACCGGAACCGACCAGTATCGCATCGTATGAATTGGTAGGTACTACATCCGCCGGATAGAAAAACTTGCGCGGAGTAGTGCCGGCCGCACATGCCCCAGTAGAGCAGCCCAGTGCCGCTACCTTGTTCACTTGCCAGTGATCAGGCGTTATATTAGCTGTCGTGGGTTGTAGGTCTACTCGCCATACATTACCGCCCGTATCTACGGCATACAGACGATCTATTTTTCCATCGCTGTCACGGTCCACCAGAGTTATATCGGCAGGAATGCTGTAATTCATCCCCGCTACAGAACATGTCGCTTTTGTTGTGGAGCCACTGCAGGCACTGGAGGTTCCATATGTGGCACTCCATACCATGGTGCCGGTAATTGCATCCACGATGAATATCCCGCGGCCCATAATGTCGGCTGTGGGCGGTTCGCTATCTTCCGCCGTATCGTAGCCGGCCCCAAAAATAAGCACTGGATTGGCATATCCTTTAACGTTAGCTACTTTCGGTTGCGACCAGGTCTGTCCGAGTTCAGTGAAGTCGCCCGAAGTATCTGTATTGCTTACTCTCCACAGATACTGCGGATTGGTTGGTGTAGATACGTTCAGAGCATAAAGAAACCGCCCTCCTCGGCGCATGGCGAGGTAAAGGTAAGCAGTATGAGTTGTACCATCTGTATTTAATAATTGGTAAATACCGGTCGAACCATCTACAAAATAATCTTTTTTCTGTGGCGTTGGAATAATACCTGAAGGTGTAGTAGGAAGGCTTAACAACGGACTATTATCATGCAACCGTCTAAGCTTGCCGTAAAACTCACTCGGAATGAAACCCCACAATTCACTACCTGGTTCAGTAAGGGTGCTGCTTGGGGGATTAACCTGATTACCATTTACGGCGCGGAATGTTCCATCGTTAGAGCCATAAAAAACCACCACTCCCGTGGTACCACCATAGTTAATAACTGTCGGACGCGAGTGAAGTACATCACCATGTACAGAAGGACGGATATTGATGGTACCTCCGGGGCTAGGTTCATCACTATTGTTGTCATAGCCGCGCACCCATTGGGTGAGGTTTGTCCTGGTAGTGCTGCTGGAGGAGGCAGTTGCTGATCCGGTAAAAGTGGATAGCGGGGCGACTGCAGTGTATTCATAAGTGAATGTGTCGGTGCCCGTAATGGTAATCGCCCAGGATCCGTTGTAACTAGCAGGGGATGCACTGGCGATAGTGACAATTTCGCCATTTTGGAGCCCATGTCCGGCTGAAGTCACGGTAGCCGTGTTGGACGTATAGTGGCATGCAGTATCTGTACCGAACAAAGCTGAGGGTGCACTAACCGTAAAGGTATTGGCGGTTGCGGCGGTGATGTTTGTAACTTGGCTGTTCAATCCCGTCAGCACAGAACAAGTGGAAAACGTCACTTTCTGGCCAACCGCCAGACCATGAGCCGCCTTGCTGATTTCCACACTTGTGGAAGTGATGTTTGTAGATGGAACTGTCGCGACATAGGGCACAATCGCAGTTCCGCCTCCACCTCCTGATCTGGTATAGGTGAAGGTAGTAGAAGTTGGAGTGGCCGTTACCGTGCATGGGGCGCAGTCATATTTTGCAGCACCGGTGCTTATTGTAATCAGAGTTCCGGCGGTGATATGGACAAGATCTGCCGCTGAAATCGTTGCAGTGACAGTGGAACCGCTCTTCGCAAAGGAGGAGATGGAAACGTTTACTGCAAGAACCGTCACTCCGGCCACCGCACTCGTGGCTGTCGTGGTGGCAGCGCTGGTTATGGACGTAATGGTTCTTGCACCGGTTCCCAGCATTGCATCGGTAATGAGGGTGTTTGAGCTGTCGAATGTGTTATTCGAAGCGGATAATTGCGCGGTGCATGAACCACTTGGACAATAGGTATACAATTTTCGAGGGTTGCCTGTGGAAGTGGCAGGTGTAGCTGTGTAATCGTTGACCAGGTTGGCCAAGCGCAACACCTGCGCTGCACCGCCCTTTTCCACCAGTTCGCCGTCGGGTGAATCGTACCCCGCGCCTGCGCCGTTCGGTAAGGGTAAATTTCTCCAGAATCCACCGCCCAGATCGGGCTGCGCCAAGAGATTCTTGGATGTCCAAAAACTTACGGCATTGGGGGAGATGAATCCGGTGCCGGCAGCACTGATGGCACTATTTCCATTTTTGTCGCCCAATGTCAGATTGCCTGTAGCTGCATCATAGTTGAACTGGTATTGCTTTAGGTTTCCAAGCCATCTCGGCTGGCCATTCGTGTCTGGTCGGAACATCCCCATGTAAATCTGGTTCAGGTAGGTGCCTTGCGCATTCACACTGACGGGCAAACTGGATGAAGAAAATACACTGTTGACCGCTTGTACTTCATTGAGGATTTTAAGAAGTGCCTGGGTAATGCTGACATAGTCAGTAGTCGCAAAATATTTTCCGCCGCCGACATTCGCCATGCTGGTCAGGGTCGCTGCATATTCTGCCTGACAACTGGGTCCGAGCAGGCCGATCGTATAAGTGGTGATTTTTTGGGTGCCCTCTATGGTGCTGTAAATATCGGCTTGACGCATATAGCGCGCCCATTCGTCCGCATAGAATCCTTTTCCTTCGTGAGCACTGACGGGGAATGTGTATGTACCGCACGATGTAGCGTGGGTAGTTGTGATGACCGCCTGCTGCGCCGTAGTTATCCCAGGCGCACTGGCAAGTGCAGCTGCCGGACTGACGGAGCCGCCGTCTCCCGGAGAGCCGGAAGAGCTAAATGAATTGCCGATAAAAATGACGAAATTCTGCTGGCAGCCAGCTGCCGGCTTGATGCCAGTATAAGAGCGCCCGGAAAGCCCCGTGCTGCCGGCATAATAGGCCCATGCCTCCTGCATGGTTGCCGCTGTCGCTTCCCCAGCTGACTTGATATAGCCAGCCCCTACACCACCCGATGTGTTCCAAGTCTTGATCCAAGCCAGAAGGGGAGCCTTATGGGCTGCATCCATGGGGATCAGGGGTTGAACCAAACACCCGCCATCACTCCCGCCACAATTTACTTCATTGATATCTCTAATATTGTTAGCGTTGTAAACCATCATGCCAATATTGATTAGTGCATTGCCGCTGGAATCAGTTGGCAATGCACTAATCACATTGTAAAAGGCACATTGCTCTATGCCGCCCACCGTACCGCTAAGCGCAGTAGCCACACCATCGATAATACAAGTTGAACCATCGGCATTGGAGGAAAAATTGGCGGCATTATCAAAAACGATCAGCACATTGGGCTTCCCAGCCGCACCGCCAAGACCGCTGTAAATGTCAATATCCTCCGCTTTGCTGATAGCAGAAATGCTCATCAAGGTAACAAACAGGCCGAGTAATACAAATTGTATCGATTTCATGATGACACCTCCAAATTGCACAAATACAGTTTCTTTTGTTGTTGAAATGAATATCTTAGACTCAAGTGTTTTAGGGACAGTCCGTTCCTGCCGGCACCCGCAGGGACACACCTTGATGCACACTTGTGCTTGCTCCAGTATCGCTATCGTTTACTGTGGCGTTAACTTCCCACGTTTGTTGATAACACCATGGCTGTGTTGTTGATAGGACGCCCGATGCATTCATTACTCCCGTGTTTTGTAATGAGCCGCTGCTGAGGCAGACAGCGTCTTCTGGGTTGTTTGCATCTAATTCAGAGTTGATGAGCGGAACAGTATTCTTACAAGTTGGCACGGCAACCACTGCATCGTAATTAGTACCGCCGACATTGACTGTAACGACTGATGAGACTGGATTGGCAGTGAAATTATTACTAATAACCCCTTCAATAGCCTGTTGTGCAGCAGCGTTGGCTTCTTCGCGGAACTGGGCATTGCCTACCACTTCGATGCTTGTTGTGCTGGCATTCATTGCAGAAAGTGCAACTAACGTTAACAACATCAACATCACAAGTGCTACCAATAGGGTGCTGCCGCGTTGGTTGTTCAATAAGGTCATGGTGTCTCCCTCCGACTTGACGGGTTAACCAAACGAACAATCTGGGTATAGACGTGACGTTTATAACTGTCATTGAAAGGGCCAAATGTCCCAGCCAATCCAAGTGTGTAAGTATTGGTATTGGTGTAACCGGCCGTTGTTTCGATATTTCTGGCAATAATCCAGAGTCTTACCGAAACAATATTGGACCAACACACGGCAGTCGCACAGGCAGTAACATAACTATCAGCCACCCCATCCGTATCTCCAGCGCTTACAACGCTATCGCCATTGATATCGTCCATCACACCATCAGCATTATTATCACCGTCAATACCGTAATCGACCTGAAGGTATTCGATACCCTCAACCAAAGGTGTAATGATGAATACACCTGTACCAGCTGGATCAAGCTCTTTGAGTTTCAGTGTGGGTATTCCGTCACCGGCAATATTGTTGGGGGATACAAAATAAGTTTGTACGAAAAAACGCCGCACATTGGCAGCAGGTAAAGCGCTAGTTGAATTACAGGGGTGCTGACGCAGGTTGAAATCCGATGCGGTTTTGCTAATGACGGAAGTAGCCACGTCATACTTACAGTTTGAAAGCTGAATATAATGATGCGTGCCACTGACTGACGCTGCGGGGATAGCGGTAGTATCAGCGCGGCGCAATACCAAAATGTCACTGCCATTTTTTAGGTTTGCCGTAGCCAAAGGGGTAGTAGTCAAGCCACAAGGCGGACTGGCGATAGCTACACCAACGCCGCTTGCATCATATCCGGCCACGTGCAGACCCAATGCATCCCTCATCTCAGTGACGCTTGGATCGGCGGGGGTTGTTGTGCACGGGTCATTTATGACCCCAGCCGCTACTAAATTACGCTCCCCATAGAAACCCGCAAGCCGCAAATCCTCAGATAAAACTTCTAAAGCATAACGGCCGTTGTCTATCAAGCGATTGGATTTATCCAACTCAGTGCGAGTTTTGCTTTGATTAACGAACAGCGTGGCCAAGGCCGAAAGAATAAGGAGGCCGATTGTGATGGAAATCATTAGCTCGATCAGCGACAGGCCGTGCTGTGATGTCCGGTTTGTGAATGTGCGCGTGTAAGCAGAAGGGTTCATATCAGTTCAAATCTGCTATGGAAATAGGCAACGTAACCACGCGGTGCAAAGACTCGCTGCCATATTGGTTTGCTCCGCAATTCCCCGCAGGAGCAACAGGAGCTTTAGTATTGTTCAGTCCTTGCCATGCAACTACAGCCAGATAGGTCGATGGCACTCCGCTCACGGGTGCTGCGATTTGATATATACAGCCGCGCGCGCCTATCATCGCTCCTGTTGGTGAAACTCCACTTTGCACTTCAGCTGCACCCATAAGGGCGTTGCACCATTCATTCCTGTCCGCACCGGAGACAGCGCTCGCAGGGTTCACCGCTACCGAGCAATCAGCCCCCGTACCTAACGCAGTTGTTGTTATATATTCCGCAGCATTTTTACGATTGGCATTGATGCGGTTTTCCATATCTTTCAGCAGGATTAATGCCTGTGAACGTTGGTAAGATTCCAATTGCGATGTTAATGCCCTGCCCTGTAAGCCAGCTAGACCTAACAACCCAATCATCAAAATTACGATAGTTACCAGCACCTCAATCAAACTGAAACCAATGTTTCTATAGCGATTAGTCACACACATGCTCCGTTCACAGGCTTTTCTACGCGCGGCATCCCGCTTAGCTCAATCTTGATGCAACGAGCATTTTCAGTCAGGGTTGTTGAGACATCCAGTAAAAAAGGAATGGAAACCGTTGCCCTGCCAGTTGGAGCATAAACTACGCTGGCAGGGCCTTGGGGTATGACTATTTTTTTCAATTCAGATTGTGATTTAATGGTTTTTGTATTTGACGTTATTGCGTCTATATACGTTATTGCCCAACCTTTTCCCCAGTTAGTCGAATCAGCTGGGGTTACTGTAACAAAATTATTACGCTTGATAGCCTCACTTCTTGCCAGACTGAGACTGGAAAATATTTCGAAACTCGCGTTCTTCGAACGTTGACTTTGGATGAGGGATTGAAAACCGCTTGCCCCCAGAGAAGCCAGTATCCCCAGTACTACAACACTTACCAGTAGTTCGACGAGAGTGAAACCGGGTGTAATTATGTACAGGCGCTTCATAGATATTTCAATCGCTTAGTATTACCACTTAGCGGAGGGGTCTTTGGTACCGTCACTCCCCAACGTTAAGGCACCGTCACTATATTGCTGACTGCCGGATGGAGGGGTTGCGGTAATGATGAAAACCGGCGGTGTTACAGCTGGAGTTGAGATTGCAATCTCATAGTGTTTACTGACATCAGCGGGAGCCGATACTCCTAGTGTAGTGAAATCTGCATATGTCCGACCGTCTAACAAGTACTGTTTCTCACGATTTGCCAAGTCCATCATGAATGACTGCGCAGCAGCACGATTGCCTTTGACAACATAACTTTGATAGCCAGGTATAGCGACAGCGGCAAGAATGCCCAAAATTGCTACGGCAACTAACAGCTCAATCAGACTGAACCCTTTTTTCGTTTTCATTTCATTTTCGTTCTATATAAAATCAACTTGTTGTTTTAACTAAATATTAATTGCGTATCAACACTCAGCCTCATGGTAAGGTTTATATAGTTTCCTATCTAACTGTACTGAATGACGACTTAGTATGTACCTACCCTATTTACTGCTAATGACGCCCTAACATAAACCGTTACGTCCTGCCTATCGGCAGTTCATAGAATTACTAAAGTAAATAATTCATCTTTAATTGATCCGGCCAATTAAAGTTCTCATGCTGCATATTTCACTGAAGCATCCTGAAAGTATTTTTTTAACATATTTGAGTGATTTCTCCCATATCAGCATATGCTCGATTGTTGCGTACCTGATTTCTTGAATAAATGGCGCACTTCAAATCGACGTTAAGCCTCTTTTTTGGCTTAGCTTTGGGCTATAGTTGGGCAGATAAAACCACTCGACTTTAATTTTTATGTTTTTTCCAGTTTTTTGACTGGCTTACAGCATGTGTGATTAAAATGAGGCTGATGTGTTTTTCAGAAAAAATGTGCGTTACACTTACCTCATATGAAAACAAAGATTCCTTCTGACAAACTTAAGGTCGGCATGTTTGTCTCTGACCTTGATCGATCATGGGTTGGTACACCCTTTATGTTTCAAGGATTCCTGATTGAAAACGATAAACAAATCGGGCAATTGCAAGAGTATTGTAAATTCGTTTTTATCCAATGGGATAGATCAACACAAGGACTCCAAACAACGAAACCTGCTTCTAGGGGGAGCGCGGAACCAGATAAACGCGATCCCATTACACCGCCAGTTACAAGCTTTAGCCACGCTTCCGACAGTGCCAATCAAACTTTTATCACCGACCATTCGGTGCCTGAATTAGCCCAGGGAAAGCCTGCTGACGTACAAACTACTGCGGCATTAGATGCTAAAGATATGGCATTCGAACGGACTGAATCGAATCATTTATCTCCTACCGCCACAACTCCACAGAACTTAAATAAATATCTCCACGCAACTTCAGAAACGCAGGTTCAAGGAGGGTTGCTTGCCTCATTTTCCGGAAAAATAAAAGATTTATTTAAATTCAAATCAGACTACAAAAATAAATCTCACACTCAAAAAAAAGCTTTCGATTCTGATCAGCCCCCTGCAACACCGGAAATGCAGATTGCGAATGCCAAGCGACCCGGCTTTATTCCTACCAATATTGAGTTAACACTGTACAGCGATATCAGACCTGTCGAGGAGGAGCTTGCTCCAGCCAGCAAAGCTTACACGCTCACAGAAGAAGTGCTACAGGGTCTTGTCCAAGATCTGCACTCTGACAACAATCTCGACATCGAAGAAGTAGAAGTAGTGATTCAGGAAGTAGTGGACAGCATGGTACGAAACCCTAATGCGCTGATGTTGATCATGCGATTACGTCAACAAGACAACGTCAGCTATGGGTACGGACTCCAGGCAGCCGTTTATTTGATTGCGCTGGGTAGACATATAGGCTTGCCTAAAGACTTCCTCGAGCGCCTGGGCATTACCGGACTATTGCTTGATATTGGAAATATAAAATTACCAAGTGAATTGTTGCAAAAAAAAGAGCGGCTGACTTCAGAAGAATTTGAAATAATCAAAAGCCACGTACGTTTAGGTCTTGAAATTCTTAAAGAGACGCCTAATTTGCATACTGACATTCTGGAAGGTATCGCTCAACACCATGAGCGGGAAAACGGGAGCGGCTATCCCGCAGGGATATCTAAAGATGAAATCAGCCTGTTCGGACGTATGGCTGCTATCGTTCATTCATATACCGCGCTGACCAATACCCGTTCCCACACCAAAGCCGTGTCAGCCTATGAAGCATTGAAAAGTATAAATACGATGAGTGGCGAGTATTATCTTGACTCTATGGTTGAGCAATTCATCCAGACAATCGGTATTTTCCCGGTTGGCTCTTTGGTTGAGTTGTCTTCTGGCGAAATCGCCATCGTCATCAGCCAGAGCAAGGTACGACGGCTAAAACCACGTGTGCTGATCATTAGTAGCCCAGATAAAAGTCCGGCACCGCATCCCGTGACATTAGATTTACTTTGCCAGCCCGAAATAACGGCGCCCATTCATATTCTGCGCGGCCTGCCAACTGGCGCTTTCGGTCTTGATGTCCAAGAGTATTACCTGACATGATCGGCCACAGCCCCTTTCCGCCGAGTCAATCCACTACCACGGCGACACGACACCAGCTAACCCACAATCAACTGGTCGGTTTCCTTCGTGATCAAATCGGTAAAACCGGAATCAACACAACAGCCGTACTAATTATAAAATTAAGGCGAGCCAAACGGTTGGATGCCATCATCGGCGACACATCCACACAATCGATCATAAATTACACAGATCAACGTCTTGATAGCCTGTTACGTGACGCTGATCGCTATGCACATTTCTCTGATGAACAGATATGTCTTGTTTTGCCCGGCCTTGCCAATAGTGCCCAAAGCATACTGGCAGCGATCAAGATTCTCTCTGAATTACATAAACCCTTCATTGCCGATGGCCATCCAGTATCGCTGCGTCCACATATCGGCATTGCCAATTTTCCAGAACTTGGCCGTGATGCAGGTCAATTATTGATGTATGCCGACATCGCATCAGACATCGCCGCAACCAATGAACAGGGATACCACGTCCATCAGCCCGAAGATCAAATTGAAACAGAAGTTTATAACGGTCTCGACATTGAACTTGGTAACGCCATCAAGGCAAACGAATTGCAAGTTCACTACCAGCCGCAGATTAATATCCAGACCGGACGCTGTATCTCCGCTGAAGCCTTGATACGCTGGACAGCGCCGGGACAACGCATAATCAATCCGAGCACATTAATCAGGGTTGCAGAGAATGCCGGCCTGATTAACACGTTGACCCTATGGATACTTAACACTGCACTGCGCCATACAGCCGCTTTCAAGAAAGCCGGTATTAACATAGGTATCAGCGTCAATCTTCCACCCAAATTACTCGAAGACAAAGAACTTCCACAAATCATCCAGCAAGCACTCGATATTTGGGGTGTACCCGCATCGAACCTTACCCTTGAGATCACAGAAAGTTTGCTCATTGAAGATTATGAATCCTCCCTCACGATGTTATCAAGATTGAGAGAGCTTGGTATTCGCCTGTCAATTGATGACTTCGGTACTGGCTATTCATCGCTGGCGTACCTTAAACGCTTCCCAGTACAGGAGCTAAAGATCGATATACTTTTCATTCGGAACATACATCAATCACATGAGGATAAACATCTTGTCCACACCATTATTGATCTGGCCAAAAATTTCAATCTAACTACAGTGGCTGAGGGGGTAGAAGACCAAAAAACATTCGACTTGTTACGCGACCTGGGCTGCAATCTGGTGCAAGGTTTTCTGTACAGCCGTGCACTGCCTGACACGGATTTTATCAATTGGTATCGTCAACACAACATTCCAGAGTAGTGCCTGGCTGTTTTTTTATTTTTATATAGTGGGAAATATAAACCTGCTAGGGTCGAATATTTACAGCTCCATCCGGTTGCACTACACCGCTCACCACTTGACCCGATACAGTTTTGACCTGTACTGTTTCTCCTTCCGCCGCGTTACTTAATGCTTGGCCATCAGCGTGAATTTTGAAGCCTTGCCTTTCAACTTGAATTTGTACTATCTGTCCCTGTCTTACCGCATAGGGTGCGCGCAGCATGTCCTGCTTTAACACTTGTCCTGCCCCAACACTAAATTTAAGTACTTTACCAATCGCTTGCAAAGGATCAGTGAGAATACCTGTTTGAGCTAACTCGCTTTTCTGGTTTCCAATATCTTCGGCGCGTAGTACATACCCCTGTTGCAGGGAGCGATTGGTGATGAGTAAATTCGCGCTCACTTTAATTTGTACTGGAACGAACAGTGTCCATTTCTTCATATTAGTAGTGCAGCGGACACCTACTGTACTGTTACCCAACAGCTGTCCGCCAGGAGGAAGAAACGCTTCCAGCGCTGGACAAGCTGGAAGCGAGATACGCCTGTCAATCTCATTCACCGTGATAGTAACTTGGCCTGGCAGGTGAAGTGTTTGCTTGTACGCGAAAGCGGCAATGACCGTGCGTATTTCATCATGGCTTTGTTGCGGCACTGCCCATACGAGCGAGCTGCACAATAGTGCGCCGAGCAATGCCCATCGCACAATATTTTTCATATTGATATTGTTCGCTTGCATGAGATATAGCGGGCTTTTAGCATCAAAAAATTGGGCAAATTTCAATTTGTTAACAAGCAAAAAACTTCTAAAGTATTTAATTTTATCCAAAATACCGCATTGTGACAGCCGACTCAAATAATGGATGGCGAAATTTCATAGCATAGCCAATTGCACCACCGTTTTAATCATGCTGCATTCTAATAGACCAAACAGCAATCTCAGCCAGCCGTACAATCGCATATATTGCCATATTACTCCCGGATGAATTGTATGCCTTTATTAATCAGTAACCCACAGCAACAATGCCATTGGTACAGTTTCAACACAACCGCCGAGCTGGAGCGGGCTGCAACACAAGCCATATTACAGACGGCGCTACATACCATTAGCCTGCGCGGAACATTCCATATCGTGCTGGCTGGTGGGACAACACCACGCCGTATATATGAATCACTGCGCAAGTCTGATGCAGACTGGGCTGCCTGGCATGTGTATTTCGGTGATGAACGTTGCCTGCCAGCTGACCACGTAGAACGCAACAGCTTGATGGCCGCGCAGGCGTGGCTGAACCATGTCGCCATTCCTCATACTCAGATTTACCCTATTCCCGCAGAAAAAGACGCGCAGACAGCAACCAGCGCTTACGCACAGACATTGGCAGGAATTGAGTTATTTGATTTAGTCTTGCTGGGATTGGGGGAAGATGGCCACACTGCCAGCCTTTTTCCTGGCCACGAGCTGGGTAACGCAGCCGATGCTCCAGCCGTTATTGTGGTTGAGAATGCGCCAAAATATCCGCCACAGCGAATCTCGCTTAGCGCACATCGCTTGAGTGCGGCACGCAAAGTTATATTTCTAGTGAGCGGTGTTATGAAGCAGCAAGCAGTAAGGGACTGGCGCAATGGAGTCGCTATTCCTGCTGCTGCTATTAGTCCAACAAACGGCGTGGATGTCTATCTTGAAGCGGCACTGCTGGCATGAATTGTGTAATCCACGCTGATTAACGCTGCTGTATTGCCATGTGCAGTGTGGAAATAATAATAAACTGCAATGATTAATAATTACAGCACCGCATTGCCCGGATTTGTAGTCAACGTAATACTCATTTCATTTTTCGAAAGTGGCCATTGCAGGGTTAACATTACGGCCTGCATGATCTTTTCGAATCCGGCTTCAGATTGGGAAACTGTAAAATATGGCATACCGAACAATTGGATCGGATGGTTGTTATTCAGCACTAAATTTCCGCCTAATACACCATCATCCAGCACCACGCCATTCATATCATTCAATTCGATTCCACCGCCAAAACCACCAAGAATTTTTTCAGCCTGAATATAACGGCCAGCATAACCATCACAGCTCGGCATCGCCAATGCCACACGTGTGAGAAAACTTCCTTGCAATACGCTATCGAAGATGTAACTAACGCATAGGCAGTTAGCTTTCAGGCTAATACGCTTTTGTATTGTTTTACCACTAAATTCAGTGCGGAATAATATTCCTTCGGCATTCGCCTCGACCAGTTCATAAGCAAGCTCAATTTCTTTGTCATCCAGCAATAAGGAATCGCGAAATAAAGTCTGTGCGTGGCTGTCTGCCATCAAATTTTCCGCAGTGATTTCATCCTTGAAAGCCACGCGGTCATGCGCTGAGGCGATACCGCTACCTTCATGCGGGTGCGTGGCGTGACTTGATTCAATTTTGCGGAAATAATGCTCCACCTGGCGGCGCAAGGTATCACCAAAGTTATGATGCAATTGATATGAATCAAGTTCGGATATGCTGGCGCTGCCGTCAAGCTTTACGATCGCTTGCAGCATTGCGTTATGCAGGAAAACTTCATCGTGGCCATCACTGTCGGCATCGGTGCAAAAACAAGCTACACGTGGAAGAACCTTATCCAATAAAGATTCCAGTTTGACGATGGCACCGTATACCGCCCGACGCAGGTGTGGCAGATACAATCCGCCAAACAAGCCATGCCAGTATGCGTCGTTGGCTTGCGCAATATAGAGTTCATCAAGCATCTCAAGTGTGCGATTCTCTTCCGGAAGGGCATTCAAACGCTCAGATAACCCCAACATGCGCTTGTGCATCCAGTTCGATTCAGGATAACGGGTGAAAAAATTCTTCCAGATGCCGCCGCGCAGAAAAGCCTTACGCTGTTCGTAGTGGCCGCTTGCTTTTTCCGTATGGACTAAATCAGCATAAGTATGGGCAGCAGCCATCGGCAAAGTCCACTCGTTCATTTCGATGTAAGAGGTGGTAGGCAGATATACAATGCCGCGCGTTTTTTCGTTTGCGTGATAGTCACGATAGGTCTGTGTGGTGATTTTCGATGAAGCCAGCACCCCACGAATAAAATCTTCCAGCCAACCTTTTTCATAAACCCACTGGTAAGTTTCCGGCCAGATACCAAATTTCTCGATGTCGTCAAAGTAAACTGCAGAGGCTTGTATATCATTACGCGTCAGGCTTTCCAAATAGGCCACTACTTCATGCGCCGGAGAAAATGGCATGCGGTAGCGTAGCGCCTCGGAAATCGGAAACAGGTCGAGTTTGCGGCCGTCTTCTTCAGTGGTGAAATAGCCATTCAATTCTTCAATGCGCTTGCCGCTGCACAAGAAGTGGTAATCATCTACTGTGACGTACTTAATTTGGGAATCTGATAAGGCAGGCACTACCGTTGCCTCCCACACGCGTTCGGTTAACCATGCACCTTGTGCCCTTGTGCCCATCCTGGCTTCCAGTTTGTCAGATAACCTGACGATCTGTCCGATACGATCGCGGTTGGGAATGACCGCCAGAACCGGCTCTGTATCACCGCCACCGAACATTTCGACCTGGCCGCGCTGTACCATTTCAGTAAGCAAAGCCATATCTTGCGGATATTTATTAAATAGGTAATCGAGCAACCAGCCGCTGAAATGTGCGGCAAAACGAAACTCAGGATAGCGATGCAATATATGCAGAAATGGCTTATAGCAGCGCTGGTGCGCGTCGTCCACCACTTCCGGGAAGTTGCCCACCGGCTGATGAGCATGGACACCAAAAAGTAAGGAAACTGTTTCGTGTGTTTTCATTTTAGGACTCTGTGTTAATTGCCAATGACATCGTGATATCTCAAAAAAATATGAGCTATGATTGACTTACAGTGAGCTGATATTAGCCGCCAGGCAAAAATGCGAGCGCGCCATCAAGAACCACGGCGCATTGTACCGCCTGCTTCAGCTGAACCACCACCTTGGCTGATTGGTGTATTTAAGTTGGCCGGAACAGGCAATTTCAAGGAACGATATAACTGCATTAAATTGCTGCGATAGAGTCGATCAAAACTTTCCACTGCATTGGCAGGATTATAATCACCAAACCACCAGAACCAGTCGGAACTCTCGCATGAAGCCAACTGTTTTTCTGCAACCAAACGCTCTGCCTCATTCAAGCGGTCGCTTGCCACCACCAAATCATAATTTTGCTTTGCCATACACAACAAGTCCCAAGCGCGGTTCTTGTCGGGCGAGCCAATCCAGGTGGAGAAATTACCGTACACCCAACTACCGGCAACGAGACGCGGCAGCTCTCCTTCCTTTGCAAGATGTTGGTTTCCTTCAGCGTCATCAAGCCGATCCAGATAGCCGCTATAAGTCGTGGTGCTGATTGTCGAATGTGCTTGTAACGCAAAATATAAATCGGTAAAGAAATGATAGCCGTTATATGGATAATATTCCCAGGCGTTTTCACCATCAAGGATAACGCTGACCACTGGCGCTTCGCCCTCAGGTGCCTGTTGTGCAATCGATTCAAGCTGGGAAACAAAATGCAGTGCAGCATCTTTGCCATTCCAACGCGAATATTCAAAACCGATCAAATCGGATAGGCGTTCATCTCGGAAAAAACATCGCACACCACTTGCTGCACCATGCAAATGATAAGGGCGATAGAGATATTGGGCGCGCTCAGGCAAGTAATGCTCCGCTGTGCGCAAGCTGTTAGCCAGAACGCCTTCTCCACTTGCCGTCCAGCGGCATTCTTGCACCGCAAACACTTCCAGTAAAGCCGTTGAAACCGCACCTTCTGCTGGCCAGATACCGCGTGGAGTGACGCCGAAGCGCGCCTGGTGACTTTTTTGGGCGGAAAGAAGATGCGCCTGGACGCGAGATTTTCCACCGGAATAGCATTTCGATTGCGGCAGGCTGATATCCGGTATGCTTTCACGCGCACTATTGATATCTAGCAACAACGGTGCAAGCGGATGGTAGTGAGGTGTCGTGGAAAGTTCGATTTGACCGCTTTCGGCCAGTTTGCGGTAGCGCGGAATAATGCCGGTAATGACTTGTCCGATCAAGTCGAATAACCACTTGCGATCGGCATGATTAAAACCTTCGTTCTTGCTCATTAGGCGAATGACCAAGTCGTGTTCGCGGCGCACGCTTTCGCCACACCACACCAAGTGGTACCAGGTCAGCAAGTCAGCAAAATATTGTCCCGACAGATAGGCAAGCTCTGTACTGCCGCCGGGTTCGAGCATTTTGTACAAATCGGACAGACGCTTGTAGGCGTGATACGGCGCGACCATATTATGATGGTTACTGCGGAAGCAACTAGTCAACACCAGATCGCGTTCCGCTACGCTCAGGTCATCGAGGTTCTCGCGCGCCAGCAGTCGCAACAGCGGGTCGCGTATCTGGCCGGTGGTGAACTGCTGTTCGTAATCTTCCAGTTGATCCAGCAAAACCGGCACGAAATTCACCGTCACTTTCACCTGAGGATGTTGTTCCAGATGAAAAGCCATGTCTGTGTAATCCTTGATCGCGTGCAGATAAACCCACGGCAACAAGAACTCACCACTGGCATGATCACGATAATCTGGCTGGTGCATGTGCCAGAGAAAAACTAAATCGAGAGGCTTGGACATAAAAATTTCATTTAATTAAATGTGAATAGGCCTAAATTTAACGCACGCGGTGCACTTCCTGATCCAGCATGTCGGGAGTGATCAACGTAATACCGTTATCACTTACAAAAAAACGTCTCGCATCTTCCTCACGGTTAACCCCAGCGGTCATGCCCTCTGGGATCACGCAATTTTTGTCCACCACCACGCGCTTGAGCGTTACATTGCGTGACACCTTTACGTTGGGCAAAATTACCGAATCCTCAACGTTACTATAACTGTGTACGTGCACGTTAGAGAATAGCAGCGAATTTCGCACGTAAGCGCCGCTAATGATGCAGCCTCCTGATACTAAAGAGTCCACAGCCATACCACGGCGAGTACTGTCATCGAATACAAATTTGGCCGGTGGCAATTGTTCCTGATACGTCCAGATTGGCCATTCTTGGTCATACATATTAAGGGCAGGAGTGACCTTGGTAAGCTCCATGTTAGCTTCCCAATAGGCATCTATCGTTCCCACATCTCGCCAATAGGGCACTTCGCCATTCAAATTGACACAACTATCTTCAAAACTCTGCGCAAACACACGATAGCGCGCGGATACTAGATGCGGAATGATGTCCTTGCCGAAATCATGGCTGGAATTTTTATCATCTGCGTCGCGCACCAATTGTTCGTACAGAAAACGGGTATTAAACACGTACACACCCATACTGGCCAACGCCAAATTAGGGTTTCCTGGAATCGGTGTGGGGTGGTCAGGCTTCTCGTGAAAATTTACCACCCGTGACTCCGTATCCACACCCATTACGCCAAATCCAGTCGCGTCTTTGATAGGCACCTCAATACAAGCAACCGTCATGTCGGCTTGTTTTTCAACATGGGAAGCGAGGAGTTTGCCATAATCCATCTTGTAGACGTGATCACCCGCCAGTATTAACACATAATCCGGATTAGTGTCACGCATGATATCCAGGTTTTGAAATACCGCATCGGCCGTGCCCCGATACCACATTTCTTCTATTCTTTGCTGGGCCGGCAGTACGTCAATAAACTCACCAAACTGGCCATTCAGGAAACTCCAGCCACGTTGAATATGCTGGATCAAACTATGTGACTTGTATTGCGTCGCCACACCTATCCGCCTAATGCCAGAATTTACGCAATTTGACAGCACAAAATCGATAATACGAAACTTGCCGCCAAATGGCACCGCAGGTTTGGCCCGCCAATCTGTAAGTTGATGCAGACGGGTGCCTCGCCCTCCCGCCAAAATCATGGCGTAGGTGTTTTTAGTTATCGAACTGACAAAACGTAATTTTTCAGGTAGCGGCATGATTCCCCTCCTAGTCGTTGATTTAGAATCTTGTTCATAACTGTATCAGAATTGTAATTATAGCCGGGTCTTAATTGTGGTTATAATCACCTCACCATGAGAAAGAATCTTCGCGTCAAACTTGATCCGCGTGCTGAACTATTGTTGCAAGGGCGACTGCATGACCCCTTCGCTTATCTTGGCCCGCATCAGGAAAATGAAAAATATGTAGTGCGGGTATTCGACCCACACGCAAGTGAAGTTTGGCTGCAAACTACGCATGGCAGCGAAGCGCTGGAACGCGTTCATCCAGATGGTTTATTCGAATGGTATGGCAGCAAAGAACCGCGCCATCCGTATAGCCTGCGTATCAGGGGAAATGGATCAGAACTAAACAACGGCATGGAGCGCTTGGTGCATGACTGCTATGCCTTTGCACCACAAATTTCCGATTTCGATCTGCACCTTTTTAACGAAGGAAAGTTACATCAGGCCTATCGGGTACTGGGCTCGCGTCCAATGCAAATTAACGGCATTCCGGGTGTGCGTTTTGCAGTGTGGGCACCCAATGCCGAGCGAGTCAGCGTAATAGGCGAATTTAACCACTGGGATGGCCGCATTCATCCGATGGCGGCGCATAGTTCCAGCGGCGTGTGGGAGTTATTCATCCCAGAAATTGAACAAGGCATGCTGTACAAATTTGAAATCCGCAATCACACCGGCACCTTGCTGGTCAAAACCGACCCCTATGCCAACGCATTTGAATTGCGGCCTGGTACAGCCGCTCGCGCTGGATCTATTATCCACCATGCATGGCAGGATACAGAATGGATGGAGCAACGCAGTAAATGGGACTGGCTACACGCCCCTCTCAATGTCTACGAAATTCATGCTGGATCATGGAAACGTCATCCGGATGGACGTTGTTATACCTATCGCGAACTGGCTGAAAATCTTGTCCCCTATCTCAAAGATATGGGTTATACCCACGTTGAACTCATGCCTATTTCGGAGCACCCACTTGACGAATCATGGGGTTACCAAGCGACCGGCTATTTCGCCGCGACCAGTCGCTTCGGTTCCCCTGATGATTTATGCCATTTCGTAGATAACTGCCATCAGGCCGGAATTGGCGTGCTGCTCGATTGGGTGCCAGCGCATTTCCCGCAGGACGCATTTGCGCTGGCGCATTTTGATGGCACCGCGCTATACGAACACGAAGATCCGCGCCTCGGCTTCCATCAGGACTGGGGTACACACATCTTTAACTATGGACGTAATGAGGTAAAAAGCTTTTTGTTGTCGAGTGCACATTACTGGCTGTCGCAATTTCATTTCGATGGCCTGCGAGTGGATGCGGTGGCGTCCATGTTGTATCTCGATTATTCGCGTAAGGAAGGTGAATGGTTGCCAAACAAATATGGCGGACGGGAAAATCTCGAGGCCATCGAGTTCCTGCGCGAACTTAATATCATGGTACATGACGTATTCCCAGGTGCGTTGACGCTAGCCGAGGAATCCACTTCATGGCCGGGGGTTTCGCGCCCGGTGTATCTTGGCGGACTCGGCTTTTCCATGAAGTGGAACATGGGCTGGATGAATGACACACTTAGCTTCATGCAGTTAGACCCGATTCACCGCCGCTATCACCTTAATCAACTTACCTTTAGTCAGCTTTATGCTTATAGTGAAAATTTCATGCTGCCGTTTTCACATGATGAGGTAGTGCATGGCAAAGGTTCGCTACTCGACAAGATGCCCGGCGATAGCTGGCAGAAATTTGCCAACCTGCGGTTGTTACTTACTTATCAAATGGCGAGTCCGGGCAAGAAGCTCAACTTCATGGGCAATGAATTCGGCCAAGGACGGGAATGGAGATCGAGCTGGGAACTTGAATGGTGGCAACTCGGCCTAGAGCCACATCGAGGCATACAAAACATGATGCGCGATTTAAATAATTTTTACCGCAACTTACCGGCTTTATATGAACAGGACTTCGAACAAGATGGATTTTCCTGGATTGATTGTCAGGACGCCGAACGTTCACTGCTTTCTTTCTTGCGCCGTGGACGAAATGGCGAGACCGTTGTAGTTGCCTTTAATTTCACCCCAGTCCCACGCCACCGCTACCGCATCGGCGTTCCGTTTAATTGTACTTATCAGAAAATTTTCAACAGTGATTCGCACTATTATGGCGGCGGCAATCTCGGAAACCCCAGCGAAATTCATGCCGAATTTCTACCCTGGATGGGACAGCCCTATTCCGTCGAGATAGAGTTGCCGCCGCTCGCAGGTATTATGCTAACGCCAGCACGAGTATAAAACTTAAAGTTGAAAACGTTTTAGCGCCTTATTATTAGCCTTTGAAATTTATAACAAATAAACACATTCTTCCCATCTTTGCGGGAATGAAACAGGGCAATATTTTGCATATTGCAAGTATTCTCAATAACGGATCTCTGTTTGTATTAGTAAAATCGTCAATAATATAAATGTTCAATCGATAATTTTAAAACAACTATGTCGACCCTAATCCATTCGCCAGCTTGGCAAGCTTTAACGGCTCATCAAACAGAAATAAACCAGCGGACCATGCGCGAAATGTTTTGCGATGACCCGCAGCGTTTCGACAAATTCTCTTTGCAATTGGATGGCCTGCTGCTGGATTACTCGAAGAATCTCATTACTGCAGAAACACTCACGCTGTTGTTAAACCTTGCGCGCCAGTCAAAATTGGATGACTGGATTACTCGCATGTTCAATGGCGACAAAATCAATGCTAGCGAACAGCGTGCGGCGTTACACACTGCCTTACGCGCTCCCCGGGACACTTCGATTTATGTAGATGGCAAAGATGTTGTGCCAGACGTACATCGCGTACTGGATCATATCCGCCGCTTCTCCGAAGCGGTCCGCAATGGAACGTTGTATGGACATACCGGGAAACCATTCCGGGACGTGGTCAATATCGGTATCGGTGGTTCCGCTTTAGGGCCGCTTATGGTCAGCGAGGCGCTCAAGCCTTATGGCAGCGCGCAATTGAACGTACATTTCGTTTCTAATGTAGATGCGACAGACTTGGCAGAAACATTAAAACGTCTCGATCCAGAAACCACTCTTTTTATAATAAGCTCAAAAACATTTACCACACTAGAAACACTTACCAATGCCCATTCCGCGCGCGACTGGCTGGTCAAGCATTTAGGCGCTGACGAGATTGTCGGCAAGCATTTCGTTGCGGTCTCAACCAACCTCACCGAGACATCCAAATTTGGCATTAACCCGGAAAATGTGTTCGAATTTTGGGATTGGGTTGGCGGCCGTTATTCCTTGTGGTCTGCGATAGGTTTGCCCATTGCGCTTTATATTGGCATAAACAATTTTGAACGCCTGCTTGCCGGTGCCCATGCCATGGACAGGCACTTTCGTGAAGCCCCCCTAGAACGCAACATGCCAGTAATACTGGGAATGCTTGGCATCTGGTACGCCAATTTTTTTGGTGCAGCTTCATATGCCATCCTTCCCTACGATCAATATCTACAACATTTTCCCGCTTACCTGCAACAGCTGGAGATGGAAAGCAATGGTAAACGCGTAGACCGCAATGGGCAGGTCGTGGACTACGCCACCAGTATGGTAATTTGGGGGGAACCTGGCACCAACGGGCAACACTCCTTCTATCAACTGATACACCAAGGCACGCGCATGGTGCCTGCCGATTTCCTCGCGCCGATTACCAGCCACAATCCGATAGGCGAACACCATTCCATATTGCTGGCAAATTGCTTTGCACAGACTGAGGCATTGATGCTAGGTAAAACTACTGTGGAGGCACGTGCTGAACTTGAAGTGCAAGGCCTAAGTGGTGAAAGGCTGGAAGCGCTGTTACCTTACAAAGTATTTCCGGGAAACCGTCCAACCAACACTTTATTATTTGATCAGCTGGATCCATACACGATGGGAATGCTGGTTGCCCTTTACGAACATAAAGTGTTTGTGCAAAGCGTGATCTGGAACATCAATGCTTTTGACCAGTGGGGCGTTGAATTCGGCAAACAACTTGCCGGTAAACTACTACCTGAAATTCAAAAGAAAGAACGCGCTTCTGCGCATGATTCTTCAACTAATGGTTTGATCAATCATTTTCTCGCACGCCGGATTTAGATATTGAATTGTGAAATTTTGCAGCCATAGAACTAAGCCATGCTGAAAAAAATAAAAGTTAATGACGTCCGCTTAGGCATGCATATCCAAGAGGTTTGTGGCAGTTGGATGGATCATCCTTTTTGGAAAAATTCATTCAAGCTGACTGAAAATAAAGATCTCAATACCCTTAAAAATTGTGGTGTGGCTGAAATATGGATAGACACTAGCATCGGTTTAGATGTCGATACTGGTGTGACAGCACTTTCACAACAAGAAGAAGAACTCAAGGTCGAAAGCGAACTGAGGAAAATTGAGCAAACCTCACAAAAAACTGTAGCGCTTGTGTCTTTACAGAACGAATTAATCGTAGCGAAAAAACTACACACTCAGACTAAGGAAGCAGTTATCTCGATATTCAGCGATATACGCATGGGTAATACACTCAAGCTTGATGCGACGGTATCGTTGGTAAACGAAATAAACCAGTCGATAGCACGCAATTCCTCCGCATTGATCAGTTTGTCCCGACTAAAAAATGCAGACAACTACACCTATTTGCATTCAGTTGCCGTCTGCGTCCTGATGATTGCACTGGGGCGGCAACTGGGACTAAAAGACGAGATACTACAGCAAGTTGGCATTGCCGGATTACTACATGACATCGGAAAAATTTTTATTCCCAATGAGATACTCAACAAACCAGGGAAATTGACAAATGAAGAGTTCAATATTGTCAAAACACACCCTTTAAAAGGTTGGGAAATACTTAAAGATTGCAGCGAAGTCAGCGAGCTAACATTAGATGTCTGCCGACATCATCATGAACGCGTAGATGGTAAAGGCTATCCAGACAAGCTATCCGGTGAGGGATTAACATTATTTGCACGTATGGGTGCGGTATGTGACGTATATGATGCAATCACTTCAAATCGCTGCTATAAAATAGGATGGGAACCAGCGGAATCCATCCGCAAGATGGCAGAATGGAAGAACGGACATTTCGACGAAGTCATTTTTCATGCATTCGTTAAAACGGTCGGCATTTATCCAACCGGTAGCTTACTTAAGCTGAAATCCGGGCGCCTCGGCGTAGTGACTGACCAATCGAAGCAAAGTTTGACCAAGCCATTAGTGAAAGTGTTCTTTTCTACCCGCTCTAACGCACACATCTTGCAGGAAATAGTTGATCTATCGAAATCTCCTGACAGTATCGCTAATTTAGAAAATCCTCTGCAATGGGGATTTAATTTAGATGAAATTATAGGTATCTAAAACCAGACCCGGATTCAATTTTTCATGTGCTGAATGTAAAACGTGAATCTTGGGCATAATGTCGAGCCGCTGCATATGCAAAAAATCAAGCCAATGGCCACAGCTGAGAGCTCATGTACCAGCCATCTGCCTGCCATCGAATTAAACCACCAGCCCGATATAATTTCCAAGATCATCATGGCAACCGTAATTCACATGACCGCGCGTGTGCCACGCTCGGCTGCGTGACGGTCTTTGTCGAAGACGCGATTACGAGTATAAAGTGGCAAGTTACGGATCTGCATAACTGATTATTATTGCCCTATCACGATAATGTGATGGTGAGGAAAATGACGTAAAGGCCGCCATTTACCAGCAGCGTCCACACCGGCAATCCGCCTGGACGTGCATGGAGCCGGAGCCACGCGGCAGCGACCAAGGTGATAAACACACCGGTCAACACTTCTATACGCGGTTGCCAAGGCGTTAGCATAATTCCAATAGCAGGTAACAATGTTCCTTGGAATACCATCGCACCGGTAATATTCCCGAAAGCCAGCGTATCTTTACCACGCCGAATCCATAAAATACTGTTTACTTTTTCGGGAAGCTCGGTCGCTATCGGGATAATAAGCAAAGACAGTAGTAATGCAGAAATCCCTAAGATATGCGAAGTACCCTCGATACCGTGGATGAACCCCTTGGCACCAAAAATCAACAATGCCAAACCGATTCCTAGTTGCAGCAAAATGGTCCATAGATTAGTCGGCAACCCAAGTTTGGCAAAAAACATCTTGCCCTCAGCCGCCGTGCCATGCCCATCCTCAACCAGTTTTTCCGAGGCGCGCAACGTAAGCATGATGTAAACGAAATAGGTGAGAACCAGTGCAAAACTTAGCGCGCCACGAAAGGTGCGCGCCTCCTGCGGAATGTACATAGCCACAGCGGCGAGAATGAATGCGAACAGAAAAAAATTTAAATCACGTATAAAACCACTACGTTCTGGCCGAACATGGCCATTGAATCCACGCCGATGAAAAATGGCAAATGCCATAAGGCAGGTAGAGAGTGTTGACAGCATTAGGGGTGCGCCCAGAATAGCGCCGACACCAATTTCTTCATTAATGTTAATGTTTTTCGTACCGGCGAACAATGCGAGCAGCGGAACCATTGTTTCGGGCAAAGCCGTTCCGATAGCAGCGAACACCGAGCCGGTCACACCTTCGGATATTTTTAATTGCTCACCCAGATGCTCTAACGCATTAGTAAAGAGTTCAGAGGCGGCCAGAATGATAAAAAGCATCATAACCAGCTCAAAAATAAGGTTCGTCATTCACATTTCCTCAATATTGCATACAAACGTCTTATACGCTGCGCACTTCCCAAAAAACGAGTTCGAATATCAGCAGGTAAAGGTTTTCTTCCGAAAAAAAGCTCCAATAGCCGGACAAGATCCACTACCCTACCCTATAACCTGTTTATGCTCCGCGTCTTGAAAAATCTTTAAGCCGAAAACCAAACACCCACAACACGGCAAAATACACCGTCATGCCCATCACTACCAATCCAGTTAGCCGCCAGATACGCATCCAACCGCCGCTGGTAAGCCAGCTTTGTTCACTTCCCATACCAAACCAAAGCGTCAACCCCAACACCAGCAGTGCCGCACCCAGCTTGGCGAGAAATTTTCCCCAGCCAGGTTCTGGTTGGTAGATGTCACGCTTACGCAGCAGGTAGAACAGGATGGCGGAGTTAAGGCAAGAACCAAGGCCGATGGCCAGTGCCAACCCTGCATGTTGCAGCCAGCCGATAAACAGCAGATTCATCGCTTGGGTAGCAAACAAGGTGATGATGCCGATTTTCACCGGGGTTTTAATATCCTGACGTGCATAAAAACCCGGTGCCAGCACCTTCACTGAGAGGATGCCGATCAAGCCGACGCTGTAGCCGACCAGCGCGTTGCGCGTCATAAGCACGTCGTGCGCAGTAAAGGCGCCATGCTGAAAAAAGGTTGCCAGAAGTGGCACCGCAATCATGCCTAGCGCGAGTGCTGCAGGCAGGGTCAGCATGAAAGTCAGGCGTAACCCCCAGTCAAGCAGCTTGGAATACTCTGCCAGATGGCCATCGGCGTGATGTTTGGACAATGATGGCAGCAGAATAGTGGCAATTGCGGCACCCAGCACGCCGGAGGGAAACTCCATCAGGCGGTCGGCATAATAAAGCCAGGATACACTGCCCGCTACCAGAAAAGAGGCGAAGATAGTGTTAATGATGAGGCTGATCTGGCTGATCGATACACCGAATACCGCTGGCCCCATCTGTTTGATAATGCGCCATACGCCCGCATCTTTCAGGTTAAAGCGCAGGGTCGGCAGCATGCCGATTTTCTTCAAAAATGGCAATTGGAATGCCAGCTGCACAAACCCAGCTACGAAAACCGCCCATGCCAGTGCCATGATAGGCGGCTCAAAATATGGAGCCAGCCACAGTGCAGCACCGATAAAACACAGGTTGAGCAGAATAGGAGTGAATGCCGGCACCCAAAATTTATTGTATATGTTGAGTATCCCCGACGCCACGGCGACCAGCGATATGAAAAATATGTAGGGAGAGGAAATGCGCAACAGCTGAACGGTAAGATCAAATTTCACCGGCGTCGCTACGAAACCCGGCGCACTGATGTAGATCAAAATCGGCGCAGCAATTATGCCAATGAGCGTAACAATGAACAGGATGATTGCCAGCAATGTGGTTACATGATCGACCAACAGCTTAGTTTCCTCATGCCCACGACGGTTTTTATATTCACCCAAAATTGGCACAAAGGCTTGGGAGAATGCACCTTCCGCGAATAAGCGGCGCAACAGATTGGGCAGCTTGAAGGCAACGAAGAAAGCATCGGTCGCCATACCTGCGCCGAAAACGCGCGCAACTAATATATCGCGGATTATGCCAAGTATGCGCGAAGCCAGCGTAAAGCTGCCTATGGTACCAAGAGCTTTAAGCAGGTTCATTTATAGTCCGTTTAGAATGCGCATGTATCTTGAATCACAGTGCTTTTTGCACAAAGCCAGAAATTTTCTAGTTGCACAGGAATCACAAGCGGTATGTCTATCTGAACTTGCCGTAAGGAGCATATTGTCATGCTCAATCTGAGCGTTCATGAATTCGCTTGATGGATATATGGAACTTTGCAAGCTGAACAAAGAATTGTGGCAGGGATGATGCACAGCAATCACATGCAAAACTTATTGATATCATTAACATTGGCTGAATGGAATTTCAAATTTTTCCCTTCAGTATTTGCCATGCATCATGCTCAATGCCACGGCCTCAGCGACCTGTATGCCATCCACTGCAGCGGAAAGTATGCCGCCTGCATAACCTGCACCTTCTCCTGCCGGATAGAGCCCTGAGATATTCAGACTTTGAAAATCTTCGCGGCGCTTGATGCGTACGGGGGAAGAAGTTCGTGTTTCCACGCCTGTAAGCACGGCATCAAACATGGCAAACCCTTTAAGCTGTTTATCGAATGCCGGGATGGCTTCTTTTATCGCTGTGATAGCGTAATCCGGCAGCGACGTAGAAAGATCGCATAGGTGCACACCGGGTGTATAAGACGGTATAACAGACCCAAGCTTGGTCGAGGGCCGATTCGCGAGAAAGTCCCCTACTTTTTGGGCCGGCGCACAGTAATTGCTGCCGCCCAACTCGAAGGCGCACGCTTCCCAGTACCGTTGCAACTCGATACCAGCCAATGGACTTCCTGGATAATCAGCGGGGGTGATGCCCACAACAATTCCGCTATTGGCATTGCGCTCGTTGCGTGAATACTGGCTCATGCCGTTGGTAACAACGCGGCCTGCCTCAGAAGCTGCCGCCACCACGGTGCCGCCTGGGCACATGCAGAAGCTGTAGACTGAACGGCCATTGCCACAATGATGTACCAGCTTGTAATCGGCCGCGCCCAGCAGGGGATTGCCAGCGTTCTTGCCAAAGCGGCAGCGATCGATCAGCGGTTGCGGATGCTCAATGCGAAAACCGATAGAGAATGGCTTTGCCTCCATGTATACGCCGCGCTGATACAACATTTGAAAGGTGTCACGCGCGCTGTGCCCAACAGCGAGCACAACATGATCGCTGGCAATGAGTTCGCCACTACCCAGCACCACTCCCCGGACTTGTTCGTTGTCTATGACGATATCTTCAACTTTGCTCTGAAAACGAATTTCACCGCCGAAGGCTTCAATGCTCGCGCGCATTTCTTCCACCATCCCCACCAACCGAAACGTGCCAATATGTGGCTTGCTCACGTAAAGAATTTCCTCTGGCGCGCCCGCCTTGACGAATTCCGTGAGCACCTTGCGGCCATAGTGTTTAGGATCTTTAATTTGGCTGTGCAGTTTGCCATCAGAAAATGTTCCCGCGCCACCTTCTCCAAACTGAACGTTGGACTCTGGATTGAGTTTTCTTTGCCGCCATAGACCGAAAGTATCTTTGGTGCGCTCGCGCACAGCTTTACCGCGCTCCAAAACAATCGGACAGAAACCCATTTGCGCCAAAATCAGAGCCGCAAATATTCCACAGGGACCGGTACCAATCACGATAGGACGAGAAGCCAGTTTGGCCGGCGCATGTGCAACAAAATGATAGCTTGTATCGGGTGTGAGTGAGATATGCTTATCGCCTTGTAAGCGCTGAAGCAGTGCAGCTTCATTCTTGACTTCAATATCCAACGTATATATAAAAACGATAGCCGATGGCTTGCGGGCATCATAGCTGCGGCGAAATATTACATAGCCAATCAGCTCATCCGCGCTAATACCCAGCCGTTTTAGAAGTGCGGTCTTGAGATCATCTTCAGAATGGTTTAAAGGGAGCTTAACTTCAATCAATCGCAACATGCACTGTATTCCGTAGGTGTTCTGTCAGGGAGTAACAAGGAGCCCACTAGTGGCAAAAGATCATTTTACCGCAAGTGGGTTAATTAGAAATTAAGTGTTAAGTAACGCATATATTCATTCTGTAATATTGGGCTTCATTTCATTCAGCCCAACCGCGCTCAACGTGATGAAAAACTGATAGCATGAACCACGCTCGCTGGAAGACGAAAAACCAAGGGAACCTTAGACCTTCTGATTACCTTTTATGCGCGTTTTTTTAGGATAAACATGAGATTGCAACCCAAAGAGATGAATGCCATTGCACAAGCTGCCCGGGATGCCTTTACGCCTGGTACAGCAGTATTTCTCTTTGGTTCCCGAGTGGATGACAGCAAGCGTGGGGGAGACATTGATCTGCTGGTTGAGATTCCCGAAGCCATGGCTCCTGCGGAGTTGGTGCGCCGTCGCACCCATTTTGTTTCGCGCATCTACCGGCTGCTTGATGAACAGCGCATTGATGTCATCATTGCCACGCAAGGCCAGCAAGATTCGCAGGGGGTAGTTGCTGCGGCAAAACGTGAAGGAATCCAGGTGGCGCGAGTATGATGCCGACAGACAAACTTGCTGCTGTGCTTTGGGAGGCGGATCGCCACTTGAACACACTTACGGAAGCATTAGCAGAATGGAACGTATCGCCTACGATCACGTGGCAGGCATTGGAAAGTGATCGTGCCCGTGTCCGGATTGTGGATCAGCTGCTATTCCGCTTTATCAAATTGCAGGACACGGTGGGGGAGCGCCTCATACCAGCAACACTGGCCAACCTGCGTGAACCGTTTGAAGATTGACCCATGCGTGACCGGCTAAATCGTTTGGAAAAGCTGGGTTACCTTGATGTGGACAATTGGTTGGCCTGGCGCGAAGTTCGCAACCGGCTGGCCCCCGAATATCCAGACCAACCGGAGGTTCGTTTTGCCGCCCTAATGGCTGCAATTGAAGCAGCCAAGGCTTTGGCCGCACTGTATCGAAATTGGCGCGCCCGTTTGGAAACCAGCCCAGGTTAGACTGAATGAAATGAAGCCCAACATCTTACCGCTCTCCATAACCATCTACTCCATCACCTATTTGCCCACCCCAATCCGATGCTGCCATTCCCCGCTCAATGGTGCCATGCAATGTTGAATGTGGCCAATCAACAGAGTGAGTAACCCAACCATGTTTTACGGGGTTGTAATGAATGTAATCGACGTGCCGCGCAAGATCAATCTCATCCCAGATTTGATGTTCCCAATAGCGCCGCTGCCAGATGACAAACTATTCTAGTGGGCTACCCAGGATAAATATACATGCTGCGATTTCTTCTCATTTTCCTACTGATTTTAGGTAGTTTGTTCGCACTGGAACTCACCCCGCCTGGTCAAGCTTTGGTGCATCCGTGGGCTGCATCACTGGCTAGTTTCAGCGCTTCCCTCATTACCCTGTTCGACCCAAAGGTTATTACTTACGGTAATGTTATCCAAAGCCAATCCAATGGCTTCGGAGTCGCCATTGAGGCCGGGTGTAACGCGGTCGAAGCCTGTATTGTCCTGGCGGCGGCCATCCTCGCTTTCCCCGCGCCCTGGCGGCATAAATTGCTCGGTCTCATAATAGGTATGATTGCCGTACAAGTAGCCAATATCCTGCGCATTATCAGTCTCTTCTATTTGGGGCAATGGCGCATGGACGCTTTTGAATTCGCCCACCTCTATCTGTGGCAAGGGCTTATCATGCTGGACGTGCTGGTGGTGTGGCTGATCTGGATACGCGCCATACCGGTTCAAAACCCTGCCCGCCATGACGCGTAATCCCCTATACAAATTTTTGTTGAAGGCCGCCCTCTGGCTGCCTGTATGCTTAGGGTTCTGGTACTGGAAGGCGGAATGGTTCAACGGCCCTGCCGTCATGCTATCGGGTTGGATTATGCAATCACTATTTCCCAGCTGGATAGAGTCGGTGGAGTGGTCACAACGCATCCTCAGTGTCGCTACCACCCTGAAACTTGGTACGGCTCCTGGAATGCCAGCGGGAGAATATGCCTTAGTGCTGGAGGTAAATCCACTAACCTATAGCTTCGGATTGCCGCTATTTGTCGCCTTATTCCTCGCTGGCAGTGAAACAATCCGCTGGCATAAGCTGGCGCTAGGCACAATACTATTGATACCATTCCAAACGTGGGGAATCTGTTTCGATCTTCTTAAACAAGTTGCAGTTACCGCAGGGCCAACCGTATCAGAACAAACCGGTTTCTCTACCTGGAAGATTGAGGGGATTGCTCTAGGCTACCAGCTTGGGACGCTTATTCTTCCTGCCTTGGCTCCAATTGGACTGTGGTTGGCGTTCAATTCCCGCTTTATTCCGATGCTGGTGCTGGAAGGGGCACTACGGAAGCTTTAATCCATCAAAGTTTGGTTGTTCTCCACTCGTTGAACGGAGTAGCTCCCTTTCCCCTTTGGTAGCCAATCTAAACTAGCATCCCAAACTCGTTTGAAGTGATGCTGGGAGAGCGTTTCAAGAACTGTCCAATTCCCCTAAATCCAAATATTTCCCATATTAACCAGTTCGATTACACTGCCTATCCTCTTTTTCCACCAGCAAGGGATGTGTCCTGTCTCTGCTAAAATCCTCTCACCTCCCACACATTACTAAAGGGCACCTCTAAAAATTAAGAGTTCTAAACAAGACTAGGCGCGAATAAAAAATGTTGACGCAGCATATAATTGATATGTAAGGAAACATTTTTTATGAGCAACAACGTATTGTGACAAAATCTGAATTTTTAGAGGTGCCCTAAACCGCATGATACAAATAAGGCAACGTTCTTACCCAACCGATACTGCGCAACAGCTTATCAACTCTGGTATCACACCCCTTTTAGCACGTGTTTACGCAGCGCGCGGCATTGGTAATGTGACGCAATTGGATACCAGCCTGCAATATCTACTGCCCTTCACGCAACTAAAAAATGCACAAAAAATGGCGGGTTTATTGGCTGATGCCATCGCCACACAACGCAAGCTGTTAATCGTGGCAGATTATGATGCCGATGGCGCGACCGCCTGTGCTGTAGGGCTGCGTGGCCTGCGTATATTGGGTGCGCAAGTGGATTTCATCGTGCCTAATCGATTTGAATATGGCTACGGCTTGACGCCGGAGATCGTGCGCTTGGCGGCGCAATCCACTCCCGACATATTAATCACCGTCGACAATGGCATCGCCAGTGTGGAAGGTGTGGCCGAGGCCAACCGATTGGGTATGCAAGTATTGGTCACCGACCACCATCTGCCTGGCGAGGCTTTGCCGGATGCGCTTTGCATTGTCAATCCAAACCAACCAGGCTGCAATTTTCCCAGCAAAAATCTAGCAGGGGTTGGTGTCATGTTCTATGTGTTACTCGCATTGCGCGCCGAACTGCGGGTTCGCGGCGTATACACAGAACAAGCAGAACCCAATCTAGGCAAACTACTCGATCTGGTTGCCTTGGGAACAGTTGCAGATGTTGTAAAACTAGATGAAAACAACCGTATTTTGGTACAACAAGGACTACAGCGCATCCGCGCCATGCGCGCATGTTGCGGCATCAACGCTTTGTTGCAGGTAGCCGGTAAAAATTATGCGCAGGTTTCCAGTTATGAATTGGGCTTTGTCGTGGGGCCACGGCTGAATGCGGCTGGACGGCTGGAAGATATGAGCCTGGGTATCACCTGTTTGATTAGCGATGATGTTACTGAAGCCGCCAAAATCGCGGCGCAACTTGATACACTAAACCATACGCGGCGCAACATAGAAGCTGACATGCAGCAAGCGGCGCTGGCCACGCTGGAACACATCACTCCGACGGACAGTTGCAGCCTCTCATTGTTCGACGAAACTTGGCACCAAGGTGTTATCGGCATTCTCGCTTCACGCCTGAAAGACCGCTATCATCGTCCCGTCATCGCTTTTGCACGATCCTTAAATGGTGAAATAAAAGGCTCTGGGCGCAGCATCCACGCCCTGCATCTGCGCGATGCACTTGACCTGGTGTCCAAACGCCATCCGCATCTACTGCAAAAATTCGGTGGCCATGCCATGGCGGCAGGCCTTAGCCTGCGCGAGGAGCATTTCAATGAATTTAAGGCCGCCTTTGAAGCTGTAGCCCAAAGCCTACTTTCCCCAGCCGATCTTACCAAGATTATTGAAACAGATGGCCTACTCGCACCCTCCGAATTCACATTAAGCATTGCACGCAGCCTGGAACAGCAGGTTTGGGGACAAGGTTTCCCGCAACCCTTCTTTGAAGGTGAGTTCACCGTAAAAAGCCAGCGCATAGTTGGCGAAAAACATCTCAAACTAAAACTCACGACGTCAAACGACGCACATGATGCCATTCATTTTTTTTGCGTTGACCCCATGCCTGCCTACATTCGTGCGGTTTTCAATCTAGCTATCAATGAATACAATGGCAACGTCAGCTTGCAGCTCATCGTCCGGCACTGGCAAAATGCAGATGTTTAAAGCCGCGACAGATCGTTTGCTTAAAATCTGAAATGCCGGTAAATCACGCTTCGTTTAACTTACTATTAAGGCAGCCAAGCGATGAACCATCAAATTTGGCAAAACAACGGTATTGATGTTCTGCCGCAGTTCCTCGCCAGCCTCGCCATCGGCCTACTGATCGGTCTGGAGCGTGAGCGCAGGCCTTCGTCCAAAGCCGGACTAAGAACCTTTGCGCTGGTTGCGCTCATGGGTACTCTCGCCGCCATGCTTTCCAGCAAAATTGGCTCACCATGGCTACTGGTTACAGGTTTTTGCGTCGTGGGCGTGATGATCATTGCAGCCTATCTCACCAGTCCCACCGAAGAAAATGATCCGGGCACCACCACGGTTGCCGCTTTACTGCTGTGTTATGCACTCGGCGCACTAATTTGGTATGAACAAACAACATTGGCCGTCATGCTAGCCATAATCACTACTACCCTGCTCTACTTCAAACCCGAGCTACGTGGCATAACGAAACGTTTGACGCGCCGTGACCTAGTTTCCATCCTACAATTTTTGGTACTAACCTTCGTCATCCTGCCAATCTTGCCGAATCAGAACTACGGCCCTTATGACACATTTAATCCGCATCAGATCTGGATGATGGTAGTACTGATTTCTGGGCTAAGCCTGACTGGTTATGTCGCTCTGCACTGGACGAGCCAACGCTATGGCGCACCATTGCTAGGCTTGCTCGGTGGATTGGTATCCAGCACCGCAACTACATTGGTTTACGCACGCCACGGTAAAATCAGTGAAGTCATGGCACGTGTATCCGCTGTGGTTATTCTGCTTTCCAGCCAAGTCGTACTGATGCGCTTGACAGTGCTAAGTGCGGTCGTATCACCCAACTTGCTCGCCAAACTATTGCCAGTGATGGGACTCGGCCTCTTGTTTGGACTGATCGTTACCCTTTTCAACTGGCGCAAATTACATACCTCTTCAAATTTACCCATGCCAAAAACTTCCAACCCGACCGAGATCCTGACCGCCCTGAGCTTCGGCCTACTCTATGCAGTAGTACTATTTTTTTCTGCCTGGATTTCGGATATTGCCGGTAGCGGCGGTCTGTATGTGGTCGCACTGATCTCCGGGCTCACCGATGTGGATGCAATCACACTTTCCAGTCTGCGTTTGTTTGATTTGAATAAATTAAGCGATGATCAGGCAGTAATAGCCATTTCCCTCGCTTTCTTGTCCAATATGATATTCAAATTTGGGCTAGTAGTATTTATCGGCGGCACAACCTTGGCAAAGCATGTTGCGGCAGGTTTTTTGGCAATGGGAGTGGGCGTTGCGGTTGGACTGATTATACTTTAGGGCATTTCTAAAAATTCAGAGTTCTAAACAAAACTAGGCGCGAATAAAAAATGTTGACGCAGCATATAATTGATATGAAAGGAAACATTTCTTGTGAACAACAACGTATTGTGACGATATCTGAATTTTTAGAGGTGCCCTTTAGTTGAATGAATTAATTGACTTGCATAAACGACTGCCAGCACATAATCGCGCAGAATATGCACTGCCTCAATAACAACCTCGTTAAACTCAGGACTGGGCTTTCAGCTATAATCGCTGCCTTTTCCGCACTTGACACTACAAATGGAAGCCGAACAACTCAACGCCCTCGCCCACCAGTTACAAGATCTCCGTGTTCGTATCACTGAGCTACGGAGGTATCTTTGACTTCGATGGCAAACAAGAGCGACTGGCCGAAGTCGTAATCCTCGCCGAAGACCCTGCCATCTGGCAGGACAACAAGCGCTCCCAAGAACTGGGGCGTGAGCGCAAGATGCTGGAAGGCATCGTTCTGACCTTGAATCAGCTCAATCAAGAGCTTGATGATACAGCCGAGCTATTTGAAATGGCGCAGGCGGAAAATGACGATGCCAGCCTCGATAGCATCGTGCAAGATGTGCAAAAAATGGAAAAGAAAGTGGCGGACATGGAATTTCGCCGCATGTTTTCCAAGCCCATGGATTCCAATAACTGCTTCCTCGATATCCAGGCGGGCTCTGGTGGTACCGAAGCGCAAGACTGGGCTTCGATGCTGCTGCGCATGTACCTGCGATACTGCGAAAAGAAAGGCTTCCAGGTGGAAATACTGGAGCAATCCGATGGCGAAGTGGCTGGCATAAAAGGGGCCGTACTCAAGGTGATTGGTGACTATGCCCATGGCCATTTGCGCACTGAAACTGGCGTACACCGACTGGTGCGCAAGTCCCCGTTCGACTCCGGGAACCGCCGCCACACCTCATTTTCCAGCGTATTTGTCTATCCTGAGGTAGATGAATCCATCGAAATCGAAATCAATCCGGCAGACCTGCGCGTAGATACCTATCGCGCAAGCGGTGCGGGCGGACAGCACATCAACAAGACCGATTCAGCGGTGCGCATCACCCACGCGCCCACCGGCATTGTTGTGCAATGCCAGAGCGACCGCTCGCAACACCGCAATCGCGCCGAAGCGATGGCAATGTTGAAATCGCGTATGTATGAAGCCGAATTGCGCAAACGCAATGCCGAAAAAAAGGAAATGGAAGATGGGAAAACCGACATCGGCTGGGGACATCAAATCCGCTCTTACGTTCTGGACCAATCGCGCATCAAGGATCTACGCACCAATGTAGAAATAGGCAATACTCAGGGTGTGCTGGACGGCGACCTGGATGAATTTATTAGTGCCAGTTTAAAGCAAGCGGTGTAATCAAGCTTAATACTCTCAACGGTTGAAGCAATTAAACAATCAGTCCATCGGCGACACGTACCGTAAACTGGCAAACACCTTATTCGTCTTTCATCAACGGAAAATTAAAGCAGGGCAAGTGTTAACGCCGACCGAAAGCTGCCCCAGATATTATCGATAATATCTTTGTCGCCTATGTTAGCCAATATCACGATATTTTATTGGCGGTTTTCTAAAAGAATATATCAAAATCGGTAAAAATTTATCGGTTGGTCATTCAAACTTGCTTACATTATGGATATAACAAGCTTGTTATTTATACTGTTAACAGTCGCGCTTGGGTGGTTCTGGTTCGACAGTCTACGCGCCCTTGAGACGGCCCGGAATATGGGCAAATATATTTGCCACAATGAAAATTTACAATTCCTTGACGACACGGTTGCCAGCATCGGACTAGCTCTTGCCCGCGACAAGACTGGGCGAAGGGTATTGCGGCGCACGTATCGTTTTTTATTCAGCGAAACGGGTAATACCCGACTTGAAGGCCGACTGGTCTTGCTCGGTAATAAAGTCGAATCAGTCACTATGGAACCCTATCAAATAATGTCCACACATTGACGCACACTTTTGCCAAACTTTCTGATGCAATTCGCTGAATAGCTCCTGAAAATTTAATTTCCTTGCCTTCAACACGCTGAACAAAAAGCTTTTTTCGCCTTAACCCATGAGACGCTTGCCTTGTACGAGAATTTTGTCAACAATGGCATCTCCTCATGAGAGATTACCCAGACTAGATGCTTAATCAAACTATTGCCGATTTCGTAATACCGGCCACTGACGGAGTGACTTTCAAACTTTCTGCCGCACGTGGCAAATTGCTGGTGATTTATTTTTACCCCAAGGACGATACTCCTGGCTGTACTACTGAGAGCCAGCAATTCCGGGATCTGTATACGGATTTTAAAAAAGCTGATTGTGAGGTAGTCGGCATTTCACGCGATAGCATAGAATCGCATGAAAAATTCAAAACCAAGTTCAGTCTGCCATTCGCCCTACTTGCCGATTCAGATGAAACGGTATGTGAACAGTTCGGCGTAATGAAGCTGAAGAATATGTATGGCAAACAAGTGCGGGGTATCGAACGCAGTACTTTCGTGCTCGACCGGGATGGCATACTGCGTGGCGAATGGCGCGGTGTTAAAGTCGACGGCCACGCTCAGGAAGTATTGCAATTCGTGCAATCTTTAACCACATAAGGCACATCATGCCCTCCCACAAAACATTGGCTGCAAATCATATTACTAAGCTATTCGTGCTCGATACCAATGTACTGATGCATGATCCAACCAGCCTGTTCCGGTTTGAGGAACATGACATTTACTTGCCAATATTCGTGTTGGAAGAGTTAGATAACAATAAAAAAGGCATGACTGAAGTCGCACGCAATGCCCGGCAGGCCAGCCGCTTTCTCGACTCTTTGGTAAGCGAAAGCACGCATAACATTGATGCTGGCGTGCCACTACAAACGTCAAGCAACAAGGGCGCTACCGGTCGTTTATTTTTGCAAACCCAATTCATCAACAACGAGTTGCCTGCCAATATGGCGATTGGCAAAGCCGACAACGCCATCCTCGGGGTGGTAATGTTCCTCCACAAGCAGCAACCCAAGCGTTCCGTGATCTTGGTCAGCAAGGATATCAACATGCGCATTAAAGCGCGTGCGCTGGGACTGGATGCGCAGGATTATTTTAATGACAAGGTACTGGAAGATACCGACCTGCTTTACACCGGCGTACTGGCGTTACCGCAGGATTTTTGGGACAAACACGGCAAGGACATGAAATCCGGGCCACAAGGTGAACACACTTTTTACAATATTCAGGGGCCGCTATGCCGTGACATGCTGTTGAATCAATTTGTATATCAAGAAAACGGTAATAGTCCTTTCTATGCGGTAGTCACAGAACAAAATGACAACACTGCCATGTTGCGCACGTTGACTGACTATACCCACACCAAAAATGCCATTTGGGGAATTACTGCACGTAATCGCGAACAGAGCTTCGTGCTTAACTTACTGATGAACCCGGAGATTGACTTTGTCACACTGCTCGGTCAGGCTGGTACCGGCAAAACCCTGTTAACACTCGCCGCCGGGCTAGTGCAGATGCTGGAACATAAATTGTATTCAGAAATCATCATGACCCGCGTCACCGTACCGGTTGGTGAAGACATTGGTTTTTTACCGGGTACAGAAGAAGAAAAAATGTCGCCCTGGATGGGCGCACTAGATGACAATTTGGATGTACTCAACAAACCCAACGATGAAAGTGGAGAATGGGGACGAGCCGCCACGCGCGATCTGATCCGTTCACGCATCAAAATCAAATCCCTTAACTTTATGCGTGGACGCACTTTTTTGAATAAATATCTGATCATTGATGAAGCCCAGAACCTCACCCCCAAGCAAATGAAAACGCTGATCACGCGTGCAGGTCCGGGCACCAAGGTAGTATGCATGGGCAATATCGCACAGATTGATACACCCTACTTGACCGAAGGCAGCTCTGGATTGACTTATGTGGTGGATCGTTTCAAGGGCTGGCAGCATAGCGGACATGTCACCTTGCAAAGGGGAGAACGTTCACGTCTGGCCGACCATGCCGGAGAAGTGCTGTGAGTAACCATCATTCCGGTATCTTAATTTCAACTTTTCCAACCCCCTCGCTTTCAAATGAAAAGCTTGGGGAAAAATTTGTCAGATTACCTATTTTCAAGATAGCTTAATGAGCGAAAAAATCCAAAAACCAGACGCTATCTGGCGCGACGAACTTACCCCCGAACAATACAAAATATGCCGCCAGTGCGGCACCGAACCCGCATTTACTGGCATGTATTGGGATTGCCATGACAGCGGACTGTATCGTTGTGTGTGCTGTAGTAACGCACTATTCGATTCAGGTGTAAAATTTGAATCCGGCAGTGGCTGGCCCAGTTTCTGGCAACCATACCAGCCTGACAGCGTCACTATGAAAAAAGATGCCAGTCATGGCATGGAACGCACGGAAGTTTTATGTAGTCGCTGTGATGCCCATCTTGGCCATGTATTCGAGGATGGCCCGGAACCGACAGGACTGCGCTACTGCATCAACTCCGCCGCACTAACCCTAGACCGAGAATAAATTTCCCTGCATAACCGATCGCCATGAAATTATTATTTGACCTATTCCCCGTTATCCTGTTCTTTATCGCATTCAAAGTGTTCAACGTTTATGTTGCCACAGGGACTGCGATTGTTGCCACCATCGCCCAAATTGGATGGGTTAAATGGCGGCACGGCAAGGTAGATACCATGCTATGGGTAAGCTTTGCCATCATTGCCGTATTCGGTGGCGCGACCCTCCTTCTTCACGATGAAACCTTCATCAAATTTAAACCCACGATTCTATATTGGGTGTTTGCCATCATACTGTTGGGTTCTAATCTACTCTTAAAAAAGAATCTGATGCACACTTTGTTGAAGGAAAAAATGACGCTTCCAACTAAAGTATGGAACCAAGTCAACTTGAGCTGGAGTTTATTCTTTGTTCTGCTCGGCGTTGTAAATTTATATATTGCATTTAACTTTTCTACAGATGCATGGGTTAATTTCAAACTTTTTGGTGCCACCGGAATGATGCTAGTATTTGTGCTGCTACAAGCAATGGCGCTGTCGAAATACATGTCAGAAGAAAAGGAAAGCAACTAAATGCTATACGCCATTATCGGCCATGATGTACCTGACAGTTTAACAAAACGTCTGGCAACACGCCCCGCACACGTGGCGCGGCTACAAGCGCTGCAAAACGAAGGGCGCTTAATGCTGGCTGGCCCTTTCCCAAATGTAGATGCTGTGGATCCCGGCGCTGCGGGGTTTTCCGGCAGCTTGATAGTGGCAGAATTTGCTACGTTAAGGGACGCGGAAACATGGGCTCAGGCTGATCCCTATATGATCGCTGGGGTATATACGCAAATTCTGGTCAAACCATTTAAGAAAGTATTTCCAATATGAACCATTTCGCAACCAATCACTCGAACAACCGCATAGAGCAGATGAATACCCTCCTTGCGGCGCTTCAACCCATAAAAATAGAGATTGCCGATGATAGCCATAAGCATGCAGGACATATTGGCGCGCGTGGTGGTGGTGGGCACTATCGCCTCCTGATTGTATCCACGCAATTTGCTAGCAAGCCTACTTTGACTCGGCACCGTATGGTATATACTGCACTGGGAGACATGATGAAGCACGACATTCATGCGCTGGCCATTGCTGCCTATACACCAGAAGAACTATAATTTTTAATTTAAACTTTCAACGAGGACTGAACAATGCTGAAATTTTCAAAACTTGCCACTATCACTCTATTTTCTGCACTTGCAGCGAATCAGGTTTATGCGCAAGAAAAGCCCGCCGCAGTAGTAAATGGCGTCGCCATCCCGCAAGCGCGCGCGAACATGCTCGTGAAGGCTGCCGCTTCGCAAGGTAAAATGGACAGTCCAGAACTACGTCTCACTATTCAAGATGAATTAATCAACCGGGAAATCATGGCACAAGAAGCGGTAAAACATGGTTTCGATAAACAAGTCGACACTATTAACCAATTCGAACTAGCCAAACAAACCGTTCTTGTAAATGCCTTTTTACAAGACTATCTTAAAAACCATCCCATTAGCGAAGACGCAATCAAGCAAGAATATGAAAACATTAAGCAAACCACAGGTGGTAAGGAATACAATGCACGCCACATTTTGGTAAAAGATGAAAATGAAGCGAAATCTATTGCTGCCCAACTAAAAAAAGGAAGCAAGTTTGAAGAGTTAGCAAAAAAGCACTCTTTAGACCAAGGCTCGCGTGACAAGGGTGGTTCTCTGGGTTGGGCCCTGCCAGGTAATTTCATGCAGACGTTTGCGGATGCACTGGTAAATCTGAAAAAAGGTGGTGTGAGTGCGCCAGTGAAATCTGACGCTGGCTGGCACCTGATTAAACAAGAAGATGTGCGTGATTTCAAGTTTCCTGCTTACCGGGATGTGAAAGCGAACATAATGCAACGTCTACAGCAGCAAGCCATACAAAAGGCTGTCGTTGACCTGCGCGCCAAAGCGAAAATTGAATAAACTGATTCAAGTTCAAACAAAAGGCGACTAATGTCGCCTTTTTTGTTGATGAGCCCAATATGGCAAGTTATGCACCAATCCGACTTGACTGGCGTGGGTCAGTTGGAGGCAACAACCCTCTACTGCACCGCGACTCCATCGTACAGTATGTCGCCATTTTTTAGATGACTCCGGGGGAAAATACACGCATCGGCAGAATAGCTTCGGGTGTGATACCTTTCTTTTTATGACTGCCCCCACCGCCCAACAAATTCTCCACGATGTTTTCGGCTATACGTCCTTTCGTGGTGAACAACAATCTATAGTTGAATATGTTGTTACTGGAGGTGATGCGCTGGTATTAATGCCAACCGGCGGCGGCAAGTCTTTGTGCTACCAGCTTCCGGCATTGTTGCGGCGTGGGGTGGGCATCGTAGTGTCACCGTTGATTGCGTTGATGCAGGATCAGGTGGACGCACTTAGCCAGCTTGGTGTGCGCGCCGCTTTTCTTAACTCCAGCCTGGATGCAAACACGGCGCGCGCCGTGTCAAGCCGTTTATTGCGGGGTGATTTAGATCTCTTATATGTAGCGCCAGAGCGGTTGCTGATGGCTGGATTCTTATCCATGTTGGCACAGGTGCAAGCCGAGCATGGCATGGCACTGTTCGCTATTGACGAGGCGCATTGCGTATCGCAATGGGGCCATGACTTCCGTCCCGAGTACCGCGGACTGACGGTATTGCATGAACGCTTTCCGGACGTGCCGCGCATCGCGCTAACGGCCACGGCGGATGCGCCAACGCGGGGCGAGATTGTCGAGCGGCTGGCGCTGGAACATGCGCGCCAATTTATATCTAGTTTCGACCGTCCCAACATCCGTTACCGGGTAACACTGAAAGCCAATGCCCGGCAGCAATTGCTGACGTTTTTGGAAACGGAACATGCTAATGATGCCGGCATCGTATATTGCCTATCACGAAAAAAAGTGGATGAAACTGCCGCGTGGCTTCAGGAACGTGGCTGGAATGCATTGCCTTACCATGCCGGACTGGATGCGTCCGTGCGTAACGAAAATCAACGCTGTTTCCTGCGCAAGGAGGGCGTCATCATAGTTGCCACTGTCGCTTTCGGCATGGGCATCGACAAACCCAACGTGCGCTTTGTCGCCCACCTTGATCTGCCCAAGAGCATGGAAGGCTATTATCAGGAAACGGGCCGGGCCGGACGCGACGGCTTGCCCGCAGATGCATGGATGACTTACGGTTTGGGCGATGTGGTATCCATGCGTCAGATGCTGGCATCCGGCGATGCGCCCGAAGAACGAAAACGGTTAGAGGTGCATAAACTTGATGCACTACTGGGGTTTTGCGAATCCACTGCCTGCCGCCACCAAATTATCTTGCGCTATTTTGGAGAGGAACATCCTGGTAACTGTGCGCAGTGCGACAATTGCCTAGAGCCGATCGATACTTGGGACGCGACTCAAGCGGCACGTATGGCATTGTCGTGTGTGTACCGCACTGGACAACGCTTCGGTGTTGGCTATTTGATTGACGTGCTACTGGGCAAGACCACTGCACAGGTCGAAAAATTTCGCCACCAACAACTTAGTACTTTTGGAATCGGCCAATCGCTTGCGCAGGCTCAATGGAGCAGTGTCTATCGCCAGTTGGTTGCTGCCGGTTTGCTCAATGTGGACATGGAAGCTTACGGCGGATTGCGCCTTACCGAACAAGCGCGCCCGGTGCTTCGCGGTGAATCCGAAGTATGGTTGCGGCGCGATGCTAAACCAGCTAAGAACAAAATCAGCAAAGTTGAACACGGTGCAAGAATGCGTGAAGCATTTGCCAGTGCAAATGAAGACCCGCTGTGGCTGGCGCTTAAAGCTAAGCGCATGGAGCTCGCCCGCGAACAAGGCGTACCGCCTTATGTAATTTTTCACGACAGCACTTTGCTGGAAATTCTCAAACTTCGTCCTGATAATCTCACCGATTTAGGAAAAATTAGCGGGGTCGGCTTAGCCAAGTTAGCCCGTTATGGAGATGATTTTTTGAAAGTCATCGAAGATGAGGGGAACGGACGTTATTGATACCGATGGCATGTTACGGGTGCTGTGTTAAGTTAATGATTGACTCCATTGCTGAGCTCACTAAGCAGCGTTCAATTTTTCCAGCAACCCGCGTATTTTTAGCGGATCATTAGCGCGCAATATCCTTTCTGTCAGCGTTACAATCTCTGGCAAGCTGGTGGTAAGAACGCACTGTTTAACAGGGAGCAGTTGCGCTGAATTCATGGAGAATTGACGCAAGCCGAGACCGAGCAGCAGCCGGGCATAGTCAACATTACCAGCCATTTCCCCGCACACCGAAATCGGAATGCCGGCTTTATTGGCATTACCAATAACATGTGCCAGCAGATATAGAACGGCGGGATGCAACGGATCATATAGATGGGCCACTTCCTCATCTGTGCGATCTATTGCCAGCGTATATTGGATCAAATCGTTGGTGCCGATGGAAAGAAAATCCAGCTTTTTGATAAACACGTCGAGCACCAGAGCAGCTGCAGGAATTTCTATCATGCCGCCAATTTGTATCTCACGGTTATAGGGGATACCCTCGTCATCCAGGCTTTGCTTAGCAAAAGAGATAAATTGTAAGGTCTGGTTAATCTCCGACACACCGGAAAGCATAGGTACCAGTATTTTTACATTGCCGTAATACGAGGCGCGTAGTAATGCACGTAGTTGAGTACGGAACAATTGCGGCTCGGCCAGACACAGCCGAATAGCACGCAGCCCCAATGCGGGGTTGCTGGCAACACGCTGGGCACCATTAAGCTGTTTGTCCGCACCAAGGTCGAAGGTACGGATGGTCACAGGCAACCCTTTCATTCCTTCTGCCACAGCGCGATAAGCTACAAATTGCTCTTCTTCATCCGGCAGGACATCACGATTAAGGAACAAAAATTCGCTGCGAAATAACCCTATGCCAGTGGCGCCATTTTCATAAACTTCCACCAAGTCGTTTGGAAGTTCGATATTCGCGTGCAGCTCGATGGCAGTACCATCAAGTGTTTTGGCAAGCGTGGATTTCAGGCACTTAAGTTGGTTCCGTTTTTCGTCCCATTGATTCTGAAGCAATTTGTATTCGACAAGAACCTGCTCGTCAGGATTAACAATAACGACACCTTGCCCACCATCCACGATGAGCAAATCGTTCTCTCGCATCAACTGGCGCGCACGATGCAAACCAACCACACATGGTGTACTTAGGCCACGCGCTATGATGGCGGTATGCGAAGTGGCACCGCCCAAATCGGTCAAGATAGCGGAAAATTGATGCGGCTTAACTTGGATCAGGTCAGCCGGACTAATATCGTGCGCTATCAAAATCATTTTTACGTCAGGCATGCTGACAGGTGGCAAATAGCCCGGTTGGCCGGTAAGTTTCTTAAGCACACGCTCCACCACCTGCACTACGTCAGTTTTTCGCTCGCGCAGGTAAGCATCGTCAAATGCCTCAAATTGGGCGACCAGCGCATCCATCTGTACTTTAAGCGCCCATTCCGCATTGCATTGTTCGCGCTCTATCATTTTGCGCGATGCCAACTCAATATGCTCATCGGCTAAAATCATCAAATGCAGATCAAGAAAAGCATCGAACTCGGCAGCTGCATGCAGCGGACGATTGCTGCGCAATCCGGCCAATTCCTGGCGCGTACTTTCCATCGCAGCGTCAAAGCGCGCAACTTCTTCATGTATCAGATACTTAGGCATCACATAGTGCATCACTTCTAACACAGTGTGCGAAAGAAGATGGGCATAACCGATGGCAATACCACTGGAGACTGGAATGCCATGCAGGGTGAAGCTCATTCGCCTTCTCCAAAATAATCATTAACCAAGGCAAGAATTGCATCCATTGCCTCCCTCTCTTTTTCGCCGCTGGTTTCGATGTTAATGGTGCTTCCTTTGGCAGCGGCCAGCATCATTACACCCATAATGCTTTTTGCATTCACGCGCCGACCCGCCCGTGACATCCATATTTCACAAGGAAACTTTGAGGCAAGCTGAGTCAGCTTGGACGAGGCGCGTGCATGCAACCCCAGCTTGTTAATGATTATTGCATCTTGATTCAACATCACATCCCTCATCCGTATCCATTAAAACAATACATTCGCGCCCACATTCCAATGCCTTCTGAGCGACTTCCGCCAGCGGCTTATGGCTATTACAAACCGCGCGCAGCAGCATAGGCAGGTTTACCCCAGCCACCCCTACTGCCCGGCCAGGCTGAAACAGCCGTCGTCCAATATTGCACGGAGTTGAACCAATTAGGTCGGACAACACCAACACCCCCTCTCCGGTATCCAATTGCACCATAAGTTCCCGTCCTTCGTCTTCTTTACGTTGCGGGTCATCATCGGCCAAAACCGACAATACCTTCAAGTTAGGTGACACACCGCCCATAACATGCCGTACGCAATCCACCAGGCTATCACCAAGACCATTGTGGGTTATCAATAAAATTCCGATCACTTCAAGCAACTCCTAAACGGTAAAATTAAAATAAAACAAGAGGAAAACTCAGTAGAAGTAACCCAATAATAAATTACAAACAGCTTCTATCTGGATTAAACGCTACCTTTCATCATAATCACGGCTCAACTTTCGTGAGAGTGGTTTTAGCTGTGAATTCTAGCCGCTTATGCAGCTCGGCGGTAAGATGCACCATACCGCTATCATCAATCAGCAACGCTTCCGTTAAATTCATCTTTTTCGCGGCACTACGCCAGCCTTTGCTTCCCGAAATAAATAATGGTTTGGATGTGGCATCAGATAACACACCAGCATGTGCACCATGCGTCAGCACGGTAACTGCCTGCACCCCCTGCGCCGGCCTTCCGCTGCGCGGATCAATCAAGTGGCAGTAGCGCTTATTGCCCACCATAAAATAACGCTGGTAATCACCCGAGGTGCCGATGGCCTCACCGTCATGCAATTCCAGAGTAGCAATCGGTCCCGGCTGGCGCGGATGCTGGATGCCGACGCGCCAGGAACGTGCGCCATGTGTGCCTATCGCCAGCACATTGCCGCCGATATTGATCAGCGCATTGCGAATTCCCTGCTGCTTCAGCAACGCTGCGGCACGATCCAAAGCATAGCCCTTGGCATACCCACCTAAATCGAGCTGCACCGCAACATTACGGCTTCCAATCCGCCCTCCTTTCCCCTTTGTGGGAACGGGGCTGGCAAAAAAATAAATGTCGCCCATCTGTGGATGTGCTGAAACCAATGCAGCAAGTCGATTTTCATCCGGCAACATGGGCTTGAATTCGCTAGCGTGAAAGCCCCATAGCTTCACCATACTTCCAATGGCGGGATTAAACAGCCCATCGGACTGCGCGGACAGTTGGATAGCGTCCGTCAACATGGCGGTCAGTTCAGACGAAATTTCACCGCTCTCTCCCTTAGCAAAAGCAGCATTCAATTCGCTTAATGCGCTGGGTTGCCAAGCGTGCAAAAGATCATGCAGTCGCTGAAACTCATGCATCACAGACGATACGGACTGTTTGGCACGCGCCTCGTCTTCTCCATACACGCTCACTTCAACAAGCGTGCCAAATACATAACCTTGTTCCTGATATAGCGGTTCCTTACCGCACGCAGAGAGGAGAAATGCCACCGTAATCGAAATAAAAAATACGGCCAGCCTTCGCGCGCAAAAAATAAACATAAAAACACAGAAATGCAGAAAACTATCTAAAGTTATTAACAAGTTTTTTGTCATCGCTGAACCAACAAAAAACCTCTGAAGTTTGCCCTTGGCTCTCTCTGCCTCTACCCTTTTATGGTGCAAGCACCTTGAATCACGCTTCCATTTCTTCCAGCTCTAACGCCGCCGCCAACAATGCAATTCTGGCCACGACAGCATATGCATAGAAGCGGTTCGGCATGTCATCCGGCGCACAATCCGGATTAGGCAAAATACAACTAGTGTCGAATGCCAGTGGCACAAAGTGCATGCCCGGTGCATTAAGATTCTCATCCACGGCACGTCCGGTATGCACGCGATAAAAACCGCCCACCACGAAATGGTCGACCATATACACCACCGGCTCGGCTACCGCATCATTAATACTCTCAAAGGTATAGACACCTTCCTGCACCAGCACATCGGAAACGTGCATACCTTCTTTCACCACGGCCATTTTGTTGCGTTGTTTGCGGTTGAGGCTCCGTACTTCACTGGCGTCCTTCACCGTCATGATGCCCATACCGTAAGTACCGGCATCGGCCTTGACGATAACAAATGGGGCTTCCTTGACGCCATATTCAGCGTACTTCACTCGTATTTTCTGCAAAATGCTGTCCACATTCGTAGCCAAACATTCCTCACTGGCACTCTGTTTAAAATCAACCTGACCGCAGCTAGCAAAATAGGGATTAATCAACCAGGGATCTATATCGAGTAGCTTGGCAAATTCGGCCGCAACACGGTCGTACGCGCCAAAATGTTGCGACTTCCGCCGCGTGGTCCAACCCGCCGCCAGCGGCGGCAGCGTGGTCTGCTCCAGATCTTTCAGTATGTCCGGCACTCCAGCGGAAAGATCATTATTGAGCAGCACCACGCAGGGGTCGAAATTGTTCAGCACCAAACGGTTACCTTTACGCTGCAATGGTTCCAGCGTAAGCGCGCTACCATTGGGCAATGCCAGTTTGGTGGGCTGGGTAATTTCCGGCAACATGCTGCCAATACGCACATTCATACCCGCCCGTTTAAGAATCAGGGCGAGCTGAGCCACGTTTTGCAGATAAAACGTGTTACGTGTGTGATTCTCGGGAATCAGTAGGACTCCGCGGGCTTCCGGGCAAATTTTTTCAATTGCACTTTGTGCAGCTTGCACACACAGCGGCAAAAAATCTGGATTAAGGTTGTTAAAGCCACCCGGGAACAAATTAGTATCCACCGGTGCCAACTTGAAACCACTATTGCGCAAATCCACCGAGGTGTAAAACGGAATGGTGCGCTCCGCCCATTGCGAGCGAAACCAGTGTTCGATAGTGGGTTGTGCGTCGAGCATACGCCGCTCAAGATCAAGCAGTGGACCATTCAGGGCAGTAGTAAGATGTGGGATCATAGTGTCTTGATATGTGAACCATTAAGAAAAAATACAAAGCGGGCATTGTAGCCCAGCCGCCCTGACCGGTGTAAGCCGCACACGTGATAGAATGCGCGCCTTAATTTTTAGAGTACGCCATGTTATCTACCGCTAATATCACTATGCAATTCGGCGCCAAGCCACTGTTTGAAAACGTTTCCGTAAAATTTGGCGATGGTAATCGCTATGGCCTGATCGGCGCAAATGGCTGCGGCAAATCCACCTTCATGAAAATTTTGGGCGGCGATCTCGCGCAAACTTCCGGTAATGTAATGCTGGACAAAGGCGAACGCCTTGGCAAGCTGCGCCAGGACCAATTCGCCTTTGAGGACAATACCGTATCACAGGTAGTAATGATGGGGCACGCCGAAATGTGGGAAGTCATGGTGGAGCGCGATGCAATCTATGCCAACCCGGATGCCAGCGAAGAAGATTACATGCACGCCGCCAACCTTGAGGCGAAATTCGCCGAATTCGATGGCTACACTGCCGAAGCGCGCGCGGGCGAATTATTGAACGGTGTGGGAATACCGCAAGAACTGCACAATGGGCCTATGCGTGCGATAGCGCCGGGTTTTAAATTGCGTGTGCTACTAGCCCAAGCGCTGTTCGCCGATCCTGAAATTTTGTTGCTGGACGAACCGACCAACAACCTCGACATCAACACCATACGGTGGCTGGAAGACTTGCTGAACAGCCGCAAAAGCACCATGGTAATCATCTCGCATGATCGCCATTTCCTGAATAGCGTATGTACCCATATGTCCGATTTGGACTACGGGAAAATCACCACTTTTCCCGGCAATTATGACAATTACATGCTCGCCTCTTTAACCGTACGCACGCAACTTGCCACCGACAACGCCCGCGCCAAAGAAAAAGTTGCTGAGCTTAAAGCTTTCGTGGCTCGCTTTTCGGCGAATGCATCGAAGTCAACCCAGGCGCAATCCCGGGCGAAACAGATCGACAAAATCAAAATTGAAGACATTAAACCATCTAGCCGCCAGTATCCCTTCATCCGCTTTGAATATGATGAGCGCGAGAAGCTGCACCGCGTTGCAGTAGAGGTGCAACACATGAGCAAGGGTTTTGACCGCCCGCTATTTTCTAATTTAAATTTCCGTATTGAGGCCGGTGAGCGCGTCGCCATCATCGGCCCCAACGGTATTGGCAAGACTACCTTACTACGCTGCCTGGCGGGCGATCTTGAAGTAGATAATGGCACCATTAAATGGACAGACAAAGCCAACGTCGGGTACTTCGCACAAGACCACGCGCATGACTTCGCCAAAGATACCGTCCTTACCGATTGGATGACCTATTGGAGACGCGAGGGAGATGACGACCAGAAAGTACGCAGCGTTCTTGGCCGTTTGCTGTTTTCCGGCGACGATGTCAAAAAAAGCGTAAAAGTTTTATCCGGTGGCGAAAAGGGACGCATGATGTTCGGCAAACTCATGCTGCAAAGACCCAACGTATTATTGATGGATGAGCCAACCAACCACCTTGACATGGAATCCATCGAGTCGCTTAACACCGCGCTGACTGAATACAAAGGCACACTGATATTTGTCAGTCATGACCGCGAATTTGTAACTTCACTCGCTACGCGCATTATCGAAATCACCCCACAAGGTGTATCCGATTATCATGGTACGTATGAGGAATATCTGCGTGATCAGGGCGTGGCAACATGAACCCACCCGTAGCCTTACACTGCCATGTCCTGCCAGAATGAGCAAACAACTTAAACCAATGCCAGAATTTTCCAATGCGGCGGAAGAGCAAGCCTTTTGTAGACTATTACTAAAGGAAAATGCTATGACTCAAAAATTACTTGATCTTATTCCGCCCGGCAAGATTTTGCTGGAAGAATTCATGAAGCCCATGGGCGTCAGCATCAATGCGTTATCGAGGGATGTAAGTGTGCCGCCCAATCGCACACCATGATGGCGCAAGGTGATCTTGCCCTCGCGGGCATATTCGAGTGCGGTGAATCCTTCTTTTAGTTCATTAAACAAATTACGTTTCATTTGATTCGTCCCCACTACAATCCAACTTCGCTATGAGAGCCAAGTCGCACCAGCACTAAGCGATCAGCATCTGGCTTCTAGTAGATCAGCACAAGGTCGGGCTTGATGTGGCAATCACGGAAATCTTTCCACTTGCCAGTCAGCGCATGGTCGCGGCATCGCTCTAGTAATGGCCCGTCATTCGCCAGCTTGGCGAGATACCCAGCACATCTTCCGCCTTGTATCGCCCCGAACGGCTAACCCGTTTGCAATCGGCCTTGAACGGTGATTGCTGGAAAATCTCCCTCATCCCTTATGCCACTCGTCCGCAAGCTGCTCAAGTGTTACACGCTTCAACCCCTTACCGCTACGCGCCTGCTTCATTGCCTTGATGGTTTCCTCATTTGGAACCAACGGCTCAAACGGCAGAGCCTTTTCGCGTGCCACGCGGGTCAGCGTGATGCGGAAAGCATCCGAAATAGTTAGACCCATCGCCGCCAGCACGACGGTAGCCTCTTCTTTGACGTGCTCGTCAATACGCGCACGGACAACGATGTTAGCAGCCATATCTCAATCCTTATAAGTTGAGCCACAATGTGGCTCAACTTATAACCGCCATCAACTACATTCAAGACCCACAGTCTGGCCGCGCCAGTCTGTGACAAGACCTTTCACAAGAGCATCGCGGTTATGGCTTTATTCATTTAAATTCTGAGGGACAGTTCCCGACACGTCCTATCATTTTCCAGTATCTATTTTCCGGCAAATATTTAGCAATCGTGATCTGCCGATCCCGACACACACCTGCCCATCAAGATACTTGCAGTAAAAGACCGCTTCTCGGCCTTAGCAGCCGATGGTATTCAGATGCATCAACGTCCAGTATGGAATCTTTTCCGGCCATAGGCGCTGCAATCATTCAGTCGTAGGATGTGGTGAGCTTGCGAACCGCATCAATCACGAACAATACGATTCCTTCGTCACCGCATTCTACGAGCCATACATCATTTCTAGACTTGGCCTCGAGATTTGATATGACACTTCCAAATATATTGTGCCTCTACTTTAATGTGTCCGAAATATCCGGGTCAGTTCAGGCTATCGTTATGTAATCTATGCAGTGCTTGCTTCTGGGATCAAACGAATTATAGGGTGCGCCCTGTTTGCCCCGCTACCTGGGGACATTGAAAAAACAACTCTATCTCCAACTTTGGGTAATGTTCCATAAACACTATCAAAGTTAAAAAAAACATTTTGAGAATTGAGTTTAATAAAGCCCCAAGAATTGTATTTAATGTTGGCAACAACTCCTTCGTGTCGTTCCGAAACTGGATAATAAAGAGTGCTACATAGCTCAACCAATTTATCTGCAGATGGTCGTTTATTGGGGTTTTTTTGGAGGCACAGGACAATTAACTCAATTAATTTTGTCGAAAGTGGTGAAAATTGTGGATTGCTTGTTAAGAAAGAAGGGAAAGGATTGAGGTTTGCAGACATGATTTTACTTACCGCGATAAGCCCCATGCCAAAGGGTTTTTCACCGGTAATTACTTCATACATCATGGCTCCAACTGACCAAACGTCTGCTGGCAAGTCAACATCCTTTGGTGTTTCAATAGCTTCAGGTGCCATGTACGGTAGTGCTCCAATAGCTGTTTGAGAGGCTGTAATTGACTCAACGCCACCTAAAGCAACTTCTGTTAGTTCCTCGCCTGCCATTTTTGCGATACCAAAGTCAGTTATCTTGATAACTGAAAATTGTGGATCATCGGATACCATGACATTGCTAGGTTTCAAGTCTCGATGAATAACTTTGACATGATGTGCCGCCGCAATTCCTTTTGCTAAATGATGAAAAACTCTTGCAGCAAGATATGGATCAAGAAACTTAATTTTTTTGAGGAAGCTGTTTTGTAAGTCTGACCCTTGAATAAACTCCTCGATCAAATAAGGTTTCTCGTCACATTCAAAGTAATCCAGTGTCTTTGCAATATTTGGATGATTCACTTTAGCGGAGACAATCGCGCTTCTATTGAAGCGCTTTAATGCAGAAGTATTCTTGGGTGTTTTTAGTGCTACCACCCTGTCGAGTATGGTGTCTTTTGCAGCATAGACAAACTGCATACCACCCTCATTCACATAATCTATAACCTCATATCTGTCGTCAACGAGGTCGCCTGCCACATGTGGACCAGTCATAGCACCACCTCCGGATTTGATACATCAAAGGTGATGAATGCACGCTGATTTGCAAGGCGATACGTCGCACCAATCGCAACCACACAAGAGGCAGGTAATATCGTTCCAACTTGAGGGGCGCTATTATTAATGTAAATTTCACCACTGACGGCGATGACTTTAAAATATAACCCGTCATAGGCTATTTCAACTTTTCCAATTCCAGACAGTTCCAATTGAACAGATTTGGTTTCGGAGTTCAGGTATTGAGGATTACCATTATGAATGACAATAGCTTGATGCTTGTCCTTAAGAAGATATCGCGCTATTTCATTTTTGATATCTTCCATTAAGGGGCGATCAGATGGATCGGTAGAGAGGCATGATTCGAGTAATTCACACAGCACTTTCGGTGTACCTAACGGGAGCGTAAGAAAATAACCAAGGGGCAGAGCTGTTGGTGGGATTTGCATCAGGCATGGGGGCAATGCTGTACCGGAAAAAAAAATAGCACTAGCGCCAAAAGCATAGGTATCGATTGCACGAGAGAAAGCAACGGTGTCGTGGGAATACAGCTCTGGAGCGGCAAAACCTGGTGTCCCCTTAAATCCTTTTGTTTTTGCATTTATCCCTTCATCTCGTGCCAATCCGAAATCAAAAATTTTAATTACGCCTTCTCCATCAAGCTTCATATTGTTTGGCTTGATATCTCGGTGGATGATTTTTGCACTATGAATGTCAGCTAATCCTGAAGCAACTTGCCAGAGAGTCTTTAAGTAATTATCCAGAGAAATCTTGGGAAATTGGCTATTCCACAAGTCCTCTCCGTCAATGTATTCTTCTACGATACCAAGCGTGTCCGTTCCAAGCTCAACTACATCATAGACCTGAACAACATGTTTGGAGCGCATTTGTAAAAGAGCCCTTATCTCATCAATGATTCGCTCTTTTTCTGCGGGGTCTTGAATAAACTTAATTGCAACTGGTCGTTCTAGATGTAAGTCAGTGCAAAATACAACAGAGCCAAACCCTCCTTGCGCAGTATTGCCTGTTGGCTGGTATCTAGGAGGTAATTTGGACAAGTTAATTATTACCGAGATTTTTTGAATTCAACTTTTAATTGTGGTGGGGCAGGCTTCATCGATGAAGTGTCGTCTGGTAAAGCGGCGCCAAGTGGCAAATTCTTTTGTTTGTTCCGTTTCGGTTTTGCAGCAACTGTCTTTAATTGCTGAATTTTCCCCGTTTTTTCTTTTTTGATTGTCTTAAATATTTTTATAGCGGGTTTCGAAGTGGTTTGGGCACTATTTTCTGGCGTGCTTGATGGTCTAATCGGGGTGGCAATGTTGTTTTGGATATCGTGGGTGGTGGTCTTGAAATCAATGAGCTGAATTTCCCCAAAGGCATCCCATATCTCTATTGCTCTATTGCTCGATATGTCTATTAATTCCGCTTGGGATGCGAAAGTTTGTCGCGACGCGACAACACTTCCGTTGTCAGCGCCACCACACCATTTAGATAATTCGAGTAATCGTTTAACTGCAATGGCAGGCTCGTTTGAATTCTGACTGATGGATTGCATTACTTCTTTAGGTAAGAAATGAACACCGTCCGAAGTTAAGAGGACAAGGGCATCTTTGCTGGCTATTGGGAACTCAATTAAGTGGGGTTGGATATCTCGGCCCATACCAACAAATTGCAACAATTCATTCCTGCCGTAATTGTTACCAGCGCTGGCATCAATTTGGCCAGCAATGGTGTCGTCAACTGTAAGCTGCTTAATTTCATTACTAATCGAATAGATCCTACTGTCTCCAATATTGACTCCAAAAAATCTGCCGAAGTTATCAATAATAAAGGCAGACAATGTTGCTCCACCACGAGCTGCATATTTTGAAAATACAGCATCATTTGCTATGCGGGCTGAATTTAACAGCCTTTCACTTATGGAGGTATTACGATTGTGATAGCAACTAATGAAGAAGGATGCTATCGCTAGGGAAGCGCACTCTTCACCCGCCTCCATTCCGCCCATTCCATCGCAAAGTGCACCTACAATAAAAGTCCGGCCTTGGTCGTCCTGTGTGCGAAGAACTCCTACTCGATCCTGGTTTTCTGATCGAACCCGGCCTTTGTCAGTGCCAATAGCTATCGGAAGTTCACCAACTCGACGCACTGCCGCATCATTTGTTCGGCGCATAAACCAAGCCGTTAAACTTCTTTGTAATTTGTCAGTTTGTATTTGTTGCATTACCTAATTGGTTCTGAATTAAATTGTGAATGCCATAGTGCTGTTAATAGTTAATGCTTAATATACCCTATTACGAATTATTAAGGGGGCGGCATCACACCATTATATCGGTTCGAGAGCACGCAGACGCGTTGCGAGAAAGTGGTCATACGGGATGATTGCAGCACCTATGGCCGGAAAAGATTCCATACCGGACGTTGATGCATCTAAATGTGATCGGACGGTATGGCCGACAATCGGACGGTCGCATTGCTCCACCTGACATTCTGCTCCTAGCACGATTCAGTTGCTGGCGAAGTTCCGGTTTCTGGCAGTCAAAATAAAAATTTTGCGGATATCTTACAGGCTACTACTGCAACGGCCACTCGCCTATCGCATCATCAATCGCGGCCTGTAGCTCGATGGTGCGTGCCAAAACCGCGACTATGCCCCGGTAGTGCGTCAGGTCATCTACCGCCCCTTGCGGTCTTTCAACCACTTCTGGCAAACCTGATAACCGCCGATATAGTAGCTCCATACTTCTAGCGGTACGTTATCGAAGTATTGCTTCTAATTGATCCATACGCGCCCCGGTGCGCCGTTTGCCGGTTCGGAATAACGCACAGTATCCACCGTGTTATCCCCTGCCTCTGGATAACGAATTTCCAGTTTTGGAAGATGCTCCATCAAATGCAGCGCCACCAGTTCCTTGCCCAAGGCACACAGACTGCGGAACAAGGCCACATCGCGCGTCAACGGCAAGCGTGGGAAATCTATTTTCAGGAACTCGGCATAGCGGCTGCGGTAGGTCGGCGAATGGAACACAGCGTAGATATAGTGAAACACCCCTTCTGACCCGAAGGTCTTACGCAAATCGCCGCAGCCATCCGGCACAAAATCCAGTTGCAACCGCGCGGAAAGATCGGCAAGGAATTCCGGTGCGGCGACTACCTACTGCCCTTTCATCGAATAGATCAGTCTTAGCGGCACAAAGACAGGACAGCTTATGGCTTACCCAGGAATATCACTACTTTGACTACCTACCTTAAGTAATATCCAAACTGCGCCGCTACCACCCGCATTTTGCGGTGCTTCGCAAAATGCCAGCACTTCGGAATATTGAGATAGCCAATGGCGCACACGGCTTTTCAGTACGCCTTCCTTGCCACCTGCTTGCCATCCTTTGCCGTGTATCACGCATACAAAACGCAGGTTATGCGCTATCGCATCGCGCAAAAATTCAAGCAACAGCTTGCGTGCCGCATGACTTTGGAAACCATGCAGATCCAAGGTGTCCTGCATCGGCCATCGCCCACGCCGCAACCTGCGCAGGGTCGTACGCGATATACCGGAACGCAGAAACTCGGTCGGAATGTCATCCCCGGTATCATTGTCGGACAATGTATCCTCAATTAAGGGAATGGAAATAACAGTATTACGTGACGGTGCGCGACGCAGTGGTTGAGACAAGGGAATACGGTTGGATGGCGGCAACGGAATAACGCCATCCAGCGCCTGCTGGAATAGCTCAGAATTCACCGGTACTGGCTGACCATCCTTTTTTTTCATTGCCCCTTCAAAGGCTTTTTGCGCTTAAATATTTATCCGCGTCCAACGCTGCCATGCATCCAGTAGCGGCACTGGTTACCGCTTGCCTGTAAATATAATCCTGCACATCACCCGCCGCAAATACGCCGGAAATGCTGGTAGCTGTCGCATTCCCATTGAGTCCGCCACGGGTGATTATGTAGCCATTTTCCATTTCTAACTGACCAGTAAAAATGTCGGTATTAGGTTTATGGCCGATAGCGATGAATACACCTGCCAGCGAAATATCTTGCGTGTTACCGGTATGCATATGTTTGAGGCGCATGCCAGTCACGCCACTGTCGTCACCTAACACCTCGTCTAAAACTTGATGCAATTGCAGCGTAATCTTGCCTTGCCCAACCTGCTCCATCAAACGATCTACTGAGATACGCTCAGCGCGAAAGGTATCGCGCCTATGGACGAGCGTAACATGGCGCGCAATATTAGAAAGATACAGCGCTTCTTCCACTGCTGTGTTGCCGCCCCCAATTACTGCTACATCTTGCCCACGATAAAAGAAACCATCACAGGTGGCGCAAGCGGATACACCCTTACCCATGAATTTTTCTTCAGAAGGTAAACCCAAGTATTGCGCCGAAGCACCCGTGGCAATGATAAGTGCATCGCAAGTATAACTACCAGAATCACCGATCAAAGTGAACGGTTTCTGCTGTAACTTGACGGTATGGATGTGATCAAAAATAATTTGCGTCTCAAAACGTTCCGCATGTTGCTGAAAGCGTGTCATCAGTTCGGGGCCTTGCACACCCATTACATCAGCGGGCCAGTTTTCAACATCAGTGGTTGTCATCAATTGGCCACCTTGCGCCAAACCGGTGATCAGCGCGGGCTTAAGGTTAGCACGCGCAGCATAGACGGCAGCAGTGTAGCCAGCGGGACCTGAGCCGAGAATAAGTAAGCGGTGATGCTGTGTTGTTTTTTCCATAAAAATAAAATTTTTTAGTCCAATACAATCGGGGAGCGAAATTTAACAGTGGTACATCTGTTTGTCGAGGGTAAAATGTAATCGTATAGCGGCCAGATGAACTGCCTAGACTTGTAACATATGATTTCTCCAATTTAACTTGGACTTTAGTCTATCGGCTCCTGCTTTTTAATTTGCAAGACAGAAAAAGCAGGGGCCAGCATTTCTATGAAAATGCTTAAAACAGAACGTAAAAATGAAACGAACACCTAACAATAATATGCACACTGGAATTTCAGGAATGGGCAACATGACTGTATGACATATATGGTCAATAGTTAACTTACCTACCGGGCTCTACTATCTCCAGTCGGCCTTAATTGTTTCAAACAAAGTAAAGTACAAAACGATATGATGACTTGGCTATTTTCCGCTCTGCTACTGTTTTTTACTTCAAGCGTGGGCGCAATAGAACTACCAGGCATACCTGAATTCATTGACGAAATGGTAATCGAACATCAGTTCGAACGTGACGAACTGGAGCAGGTATTTCAACATGTGCAACATCGTCCAGCGGTCATCAATCTCATTTCCGCGCCAGCCACGATTAAACCTTGGCCACAATATCGTGCCGCTTTTACCAATAATAAACACATAAACGATGGACTAAAATTTTGGGAAAACCATATAAATGTGCTGCAACGTGCAGAAAAAGAATACGGTGTGCCGCAGGAGATGATCGTCGCCATCATAGGTGTGGAGACTAATTATGGCCGCAACACAGGTAAGTTCAACATATTGGACACACTTACTACCTTGGCCTTTGACTATCCGCGTCGTGCCGACTTTTTCCGTAATGAATTAAAAGAATACTTACTGCTGGCTCGCGAACAAAAATTCGGACCATTCAAAATGTACGGCTCCTACGCAGGTGCATTGGGCATCCCGCAATTTATGCCGAGCAGTTACCGAAAACATGCAGTGGATTTTAACAACGATGGAGAAACCAACCTATTTAATGACCCGGAAGATGCCATCGGTAGCGTGGCGAATTACTTCAAACAATATGGCTGGCAGAGTGGCGAACCTGTAGCGGTTCGTGTCAAATTAAACAAAAAAGCTGAACTAAATGTCAAAGAAACACACAGTGTGGCAACTTGGGCAGAGATGGGCATTATTCCAGTTGCACAAACCGCAGACCTTAAATCTGCGTGGCTGCTGGATTTTACCGTATCTGATGGCAAGGAATTTTGGCTAGCATTCAAAAATTTCCAAGTCATTATGCTTTACAACAACAATATTTTCTACGCTATGTCAGTGTACCAACTTGCCGACGCTCTCCGCAATGCGCGAACCCTAAATTAAACCAATCCAAATAGTTATTGCGACTCAATACAATTTAAGGCTAAAGTAGTCCATTGTTTTCTCAAAACCGCATCTAAATGCAGAACATTATAAGGTTGGCTCTTTCTTGATTTGCACGAAGGAGTAGCAGGAATAACAGAGCTGAAAAATAAATTACCCGAAATTTGATGCACTAGCCATTGCTCTAGCCAAAATTTCAACCATACGTATATCGTCATAGTTATTTTACTGATACCAAATAAATAATGGTTTTTTTCATAACCTCTGAAACTACAGGAACGGAGGGTGGGCTTGCTGCCAACACCTTAGGACGATTTCGACGCAACCCAAAATCTTTCCTAAAACTGATTCTGCTCGGATTTACGCTTGTTGGCCTGCCGTTCATTGTTGCACTTATTAATAGTGCGGTGTCTATCAACGGCCTGGCCGACCAAAGTCGCAAGGCCGTTTACCAGGCAGTGCAAATCACACTTGCCAGCCATACATTAACCAATGAGATTAATATAATGGAACGGAGTGTGCGGCAGACGCTTATTCTTGGTGATGAATCCTTACTTGAGGGATATTTTCAAGCACACAAAAAATTCGAAAAAACAGCCACAGAGCTTTTCCAACTATCATCACGTACTGAGCAGAAGCAAATGCTGGAACAATTACAGTCACTGGAAAATGCGACTTTTCAAAAAGTATCGGCTGCGAGCCAAGCGCCAGAAAAATTACGCGAACTGGTTAAAAGCTTTGCGCCACTGCTGGATTCCGCGCGCAGTTTTTCTGCTTTCGGTTATGCATTAATAGAACTAGAGGTGGATGAAATGCAGAATATGGCGGAACATGCACACACCGTTATGGTTTGGGAGTTGTTCGCTTTAATCCCGTTCGCGATATTGCTGGCACTTGGATTCTCCATACTGATTACACGTCCTATCCGTCAAATTGATGAAGCTATCCGTAACCTGGGACAGGGTGAGTTATCAAAAATAGTGCGTGTCGATGGCCCACAGGATTTAATGTACCTTGGCGAACGCCTTGATTGGATGCGTCGGCGCTTGCTTAAACTGGAAGAACAAAAAACCAAATTTCTTCGACACGTTTCCCACGAACTCAAAACCCCCCTCACATCAATGCGCGAAGGCGCGGATTTACTTGCAGAAGGCATAGTTGGAGAACTAACCGTAAAACAACAGCAGATCGCAAATATCCTCCATAACAACAGTATACAACTGCAAAAACGTATTGAAGATTTATTAAACTACAGCGCGCTGCAGACTGAGAAATCTGCACTTGTTAAACATCAAACGAATTTGGCGGGCATTTTGAGTATCGTATTGCAAGATCAAAACCTCGCCATTATGAATAAAAACCTGAAAATCGATCTGGCTTGCACGGAATTAATGATTGACTGTGACGAACAAAAAATCAGAATCATTATTGACAACCTTTTATCAAATGCCGTGAAATATTCACCGCCCGGCGGCCGCATCAAAATATGGACAAACAAGGTTGACGATTCAGTACAGCTGGACATAATGGACGCCGGCCCAGGCATAGACGAAATTGACCAGGAAAAAGTGTTTGAGCCTTTTTACCAGGGGCGAAAAATGTCTGAAAGCCATGTTAGAGGAACAGGATTGGGACTGTCGATTGCGCGTGAATATGCTCTTGCCCATGGTGGCAATATTGAGCTCAAAACAAACCGCTCTTCTGAACGGCGGAGCGACGATGAATCCACTCTTGCTAATGGCCGCACTATTGATCTAGTTCAACAAATTAAAACAGGCGCCCATTTCCGCCTTACCTTGCCTATCCATGATCCAGAAAGTTGCTCATGAGTATCATCCCAAAAAAACCATGGGTTCTTCTAACAATAATATTGGCTGCCCTAAATGCCTGTTCGGCCATACCAACGAACCAGCCACCTATCGTAATATTGCCTCCTCAACCTCTTGTTATCCCACCCAGCCAACTGGAAGTATTAATGCAATATTACGAATCCATCCGAAAAATGCCCGCAACAGAGCTGGTTAAAGAACATGACAAAGCGAAACAAAATTTAATATTGACCAAGAGTGATAGTGCTCGGGCAGAGTTGGCACTACTACTTGCATTGCCCAATACATCCTTCCGCGATACTGGCGCTGCACTTAATCTACTCAATGAATGGTCGAAAGAAGCGAAATTATCCGCCAGCATGCGCAGCTTCAAACAGTTACTGTCAACGCTGCTTGCTGAACAGCAGCGTACTAACAGCAATGTGAATGAGCTATCGCAAAAGTTGAAAGAAGAGCAAAAACACTCTGAAATTTTGAAAAATCAAATTGATGACATCAAAAATATGGAAAAAAATCTCATCCTCAGGGATAAGCCTTGAGTACAATGCAAAAAATGACTGAATCTAATCCAAAAATACTGATAGTCGACGATGATGCAGACCTGCTAGAACTCCTTTCCATTCGTTTAACGGCTGCTGGATATAAAACTGAATTGGCACAAAGCGCCGAGATAGCCCTTAATTACTTGGACATGTCACGCCCACAACTTGTTATTAGCGATATGCAAATGAGCGGTATGGACGGAATGAAATTGTTCGAACATATTCACCGCACTATACCCACTTTACCCGTAATCATTCTGACAGCACATGGCACTATCCCTGATGCGGTTGCCGCTACACAACGGGGAGTATTCGGCTATCTGACCAAACCTTTCGATAGTAAAATTCTGTTAGCCCACGTTGATCAGGCTCTCAGACTGGTGCCGGGAACTGGACTCCAAAAAGAAGAATCCCAAGCTGCGTGGCGCAAAAATATCATCACCCAGAGTGCCGTGATGGAGGATATTCTCACGAAAGCAGAACTCGTCGCAAAAGGCGATGCAAGTGTGCTTATTTACGGGGAAAGTGGTGCTGGCAAAGAATTGTTTGCCCATGCCATTCACGATGCCTCCAAGCGCCATCATCGGCCATTTGTAGCCGTCAACTGCGCTGCAATTCCCGAACAATTATTGGAATCAGAATTATTTGGGCACGTCAAAGGGGCGTTTACCGGTGCTGTTCGCGATCACAAGGGCTTATTTCAATTAGCAGAGGGCGGGACACTTCTTCTTGATGAAATTGGCGACATGCCGCTTCCGCTGCAGGTCAAGCTATTACGAGTTCTCCAAGAAAGACAAGTACGTCCTGTGGGATCAGTGCAGACCATTCCGGTGGACGTACGCATTATCTCCGCTACCCACCGTGACCTTCTGGCTGAAATCGGTACAGGCAGCTTCCGCGAAGATTTATATTATCGACTAAAAGTCGTAGCGCTGACCATTCCAGCATTATCACAACGGCGTGAAGACATCCCTATGTTAGCAAAACATTTTCTCAGCTCGCTTGGCGCAAAATACGATAAAAAAATTAATGGATTTTCGCCTGATGCAATGGAAATGCTGGTGCGCGCCTCATGGCCTGGCAACGTACGGCAACTGATGAACATTGTCGAACAATGCGTTGTTTTAAGCACTGCTCCACTCATTTCCTCCGTGCTGGTATACGATGCCATGCAAAAAGAAGAAGAAGGGTTGGTTTCGTTCGAAGATGCGCGCAGACATTTCGAAAGAGATTATCTGGTACGTGTGTTAAAAATCACGGCAGGTAATGTGGCTAAAGCTGCGGGTTTAGCCAAACGCAACCGAACCGAGTTTTATAAATTACTCCAGAGACATCAGCTCGATCCATCGATTTTCAAACAGTCACAAAGTTAATTAGTTAAGAATCAATACCCAAATGGATTTATATACAGGAATTTTGGGGGCAAGCAGCGCACCTGCTCTATCTTAAATTATTTACTTTCTGTATGTTACAAAAATACCTGGTTCTATTTTTCCAATCTACCTCAAAACATATAAAACTAAAAAATGGACAAGCTGTAAGCTGTCAAACCAAAAAATCTTCTCTATTTCCGACCTATTAACACTCATTAAACGCAGGATTTATGGAAATAAAAAATTGACAATTTCACCAATCTGCCTACAATTCAACCCTCAAATGGGTTGTTAGCTCAGTTGGTAGAGCATCGGACTCTTAATCCGCTGGTCGAGCGTTCGAGCCGCTCACAACCCACCAAACATTAATAAAAATATCAACAAGTTACAACGTATCTTTACTGTCAAAAAGCAATACTTACTCCTCAAAAAGGCGAGTGCTCCGCAAAAACAAAAAACGGCGCTGAACTTTCCGGTAAATTCGGACGGTTAAAATCAATTACGGAGCCACTTAAGCTCCGCTTCCAGCAATGCAGCCGCCCCACCAAACAACCTAAGCGCATCGAATGTAATTGCGCCCTCGCCCCGGTCACGGCATCTTTGATATACACACGTCTACAGAAACGATCAGCTTCATCCCTTATTTACTCTGTTGTAATATTTCCCGTACGGGTCGAAAACTTCTTCTATGTTCGGCGGAAACGCCATGCATTTTCAATGCCATCAGATGTGCCTCTGTCGCGTAGCCCTTGTGTGCAGCAAAACCATACTGTGGCTGGACATTATGCAGCAATAGCATTGCTGCATCACGCGCGGTTTTAGCCAATATAGATGCTGCAGAGATGGACATAACAGTGCTATCTCCCCGCACAATGGCACGGCTCGGTATGCCCGTATCTGGGCAATACAGGCCATCAACCAAAATCTCATGCGGGCGGATCTGAAGCATTTCAATTGCACGACGCATAGCCAACAAACTCGCACGCAAAATATTGATCGAATCAATCTCTTTAACTGAAGCTTCTGCAATCGCCCACGCTACGGCATGTTGCTTTATCTCCAATGCCAGATAATCACGCCGCTTTTCGCTGAGCTTCTTGGAATCGTCCAAGCCCTTTATTGGCCGGCTGCTGTCCAATATTACAGCAGCCGCATAGACTGGTCCGGCTAACGGGCCGCGGCCAGCTTCATCCACACCACAAATAAACAAGTTGTTTTTCACTTGACATCCCTCCTACATACCCAAATACGGCAGGATAGCTTGTGCCGCCTTATGTGCGTTGCCCTGCCTAAGCGTAGAATGCATATCGGTGAAAATTGCTTCCAATTCAGCAACTGCCTGCTCATTAGAAAGCCAGTTTAATAGTGCCTGCGCAAGATTCTCCGGTGTTGCATCATTCTGCAATAGTTCCGGCACGACAAATTTACCTGCGAGTATGTTTGGAAGGCCAAAATATGGTTGGTATGCCTTGGGTTTCAATAGCCAATATGACAAGGTTGGCATCTTGTAAGTAATGACCATAGGGCGTTTGAGCAACGCAACTTCTAGCGTAGCGGTACCCGATGCAACCAACACAACATCTGCGGTAATTATCGCATCGTGCGCATGGCCAAATAGGATTCTGATTGGTAAACTTTGTCCACCACAACGCCCCAAGATTTCCTCAAAAATACGGCGTGTTTCGACGGTCGCCAATGGGACAAGAAAGAGTGCCTCAGGCAATTTTCGTAAAATAATTCTCGCGGTGTCAATAAAGGTCACAGCCAGATTTCGAACCTCACTCTGACGGCTTCCTGGCAAGAAGGCAAACACTTTGCTTTGTATGGGCAAGCGCATCTGTTCGCGCATTGCGTTCCGATTGGGTTCCAATGGCAACATATCGGCCAGAGGGTGCCCGACATAGGTTACCGGAATGCCTTCTTTTTCATATAGTGGTGGTTCAAAAGGAAATAACGCCAGCATATGCGACACCGCACGCTTAATCTTGTGGATGCGTTCGCCGCGCCACGCCCAAATAGATGGACTAACGTAATGTATGGTGGGAATACCCTGTTCCTTAAGCTTTAACTCAAGATCAAGATTAAAATCTGGCGCATCAATACCTATAAATAAATCCGGTGGATGTGCATAGAAATACGCTCGAAGCTTACGGCGTATGTCCATTATTTCACGATAATGCCTCAGCACTTCGACGTAACCACGCACCGCAAGTTTTTCCTGCGCAAATAACACTTGCATACCAACTGCCTGCATCTTAGGGCCACCGATTCCGATGAATATTACACCGGGTACGGCCCGTTTTAATTCCTCCATCATATGGCTAGCAAGCAGATCACCTGAAGCTTCACCGGCAACAATGCCGATCACTTTTACTTGCTGTACCATATAACCAGATTAACGAATGATGCCGCGTTGCGAACGACCCAGAAAATTAACCAGTGCATTTAAATCTGGATATTCCGCTGCTTGGTCTTCAATGACTACTTTAGCCTGCTCTAAGGTTAACCCAGATTTGTACAAGGTTTTGTAAGCACGCTTGATCGCCATTACCGCTGCATTTGAAAAACCACGCCTCTTCAAACCTACCGAATTAATACCGTGAGGGGCAGTAGGGTTACCAGCGGCAGTGATATAGGGCGGAACGTCTTGCGAAAGAACAGCGCCCATTCCAGTAATTGCATGCATGCCAATCTGACAGAACTGGTGTACCATCGAAAATCCTCCCAGGATTACATAGTCATCAATCCTGACGTGCCCGGCCAGCGTTGCATTGTTAGCGAAAATTGTATGGCTCCCGATCTGACAGTCATGCGCCAAATGCACATAGGCCATAATCCAGTTATCGTTCCCAATACGCGTCACGCCAGCATCTTGCGAAGTACCTATATTAAAGGTACAAAATTCGCGAATGGTATTGTTATCACCAATTTCCAGTCGAGTCGGCTCACCAGCATACTTCTTATCTTGCGGGATTTCACCCAGTGAACAAAATTGGAATATACGGTTGTGTTGGCCGATACTGGTATGTCCACCAATTACTACATGTGGTCCGATATGAGTATTTTCGCCAATCTCGACATATTCACCGATGATTGAATATGCACCCACCTCAACGTTATCTGCCAATTTGGCATTTGGGTGAATAATAGCTGTCGGGTGAAACATTACAATTCCCGCACCGTGCACATCAGTTCAGCCTCTGTCACAACTTGTCCATTTACTTCCGCAGTAGCAGAAAATTTCCATAGACCACGCAGATTACGGAGGAACGATACCTTTAGAATGAGTTGGTCACCCGCAATCACAGGTTTCTTAAAACGTGCCCCGTCAATGCCAACAAAATAATAAACTGATCTATCGTCCGGCTTAGTACCTGAAGTCTTAAACACCAGGATTGCCGCAGCTTGGGCCATAGCTTCGACAATCAATACGCCAGGCATAACCGGATGATGCGGAAAATGGCCGCCAAAAAAAGGTTCATTAATGCTGACATTTTTTACTGCTACGATATCCTTGCCAAGATCATATGACAGCACACGATCAATTAGCAAAAAAGGGTAGCGGTGCGGCAAGTATTCCAAAACCTCATAGATGTCCATTTGGGTGTCTGTGCTCATGAACGTTCCTTTCTTAAAGTCTCAATCTCTTGCTGCAGCATTTTTATTTTGCTGGCTAATTCATCCAAATGACGCAGCTGGGCTGCATTTTTTTGCCACACTTTATGCGAACTGAATGGAAAAATTCCAGTATAGGTACCCGGTTCCCGAATAGATTTTCCGATCATCGTATATGAAGAAATTTCGACATGATCCGATATCTGTGTATGTCCTAAAATACCGGTACCACCACCGATACGACAATGGCGCCCGATAACCGCACTACCTGCAATGCCAACACATCCAGCAATAGCGGTATGTGCGCCAATGCGAACATTGTGCGCAATCTGAATCAGATTATCTAATTTGACGCCTTCTTCAATAACGGTGTCATCCAACGCACCACAATCGATTGTGGTATTCGCGCCGATTTCCACATCATCACCAATGACTACGCGCCCGATCTGCGGAATTTTCAGCCAGCGACCTTCATCCATCGCCAGACCAAAACCATCTGCGCCAATCACAACACCGGAGTGCACTATTAATCTGCTTCCCAGTACGCAATTGTTATATACCACCACACGTGGGTGTAGGCGGGTATTAGTACCGATGGATACCCTGGCACCAATACTGCATCCTGCCATAATTGCACTGCCAGCTCCTACCTTGGTGCCTGCACCGATCACCACATTCGGACCAATATAGGCACTGGGATCAATTTGAACACCTTCTTCAACCACAGCACTGGGATGAACGCCCGGAACTATTGAATCCAGTGGATTTAAAAACGCCGATACCTTAGCAAAATAAAGATAAGGATTGTCACTTACGATGCGGGGTAGCGATGTCGCCTCTGAATCTGCCGTGCTGACGATTATTGCACTGGCACGGGTATTAGCAAGAAGTGGGCGATATTTTTCACTTGCCAGAAAAGTGAGTTGCCCCGCCTTCGCCTTTTCCAGCGTAGCGACTTGGTTAACAGTTATTTCGGTATTTCCCAGCAACTGACCACCAAAATGCGCTGCAATTTCCTTAAGGTTATAATCCTTTCTCTTCATACGATTCTAATTGCTTTCAAAGCGTTATTTTTCGTTCGCCATATATTTCAAAACTTTTTCAGTAATATCAATATTTGGGCTACGGTATACCGCCTCCTGCAAAATTAAATCATACTTTTCTTTTTCTGCAAGCGCTTGGATAGCCTTATTGGCATGTTCCAAAACTACTGACATTTCCTCATTTTTACGCAGATTCAAATCTTCACTGAAACCACGTTGCATGCGCTGCAAATTCATGTTGAGATTGGCCAGTTCACGTTCCTTGTTACGTTTTTCAGCATCTGGCAGGGTCAGTCCTTCCTTTTCCAGGAAAATTTGAACATCTTTTACCTGTTTGACAACTTTCTTAATCTCTTGATCACGTCCAGAAAACTCTTTCTCAATTTTTTTCTCGGCCTTCACAGCAGGTGCGGATTCCCGCAAAATTCGTTCAGTATTCACTATACCGACACGAAAATCGGCCGCTAATGATTGAGTACAACCAGCCAACAACAATACCTGGATAAATCTCATAGTTAAAATATTCATTTTTCTCCTACCCCAATTTTTTAAAATAGCGAACCCAAGGTAAACTGGAATTGTTGCAATTTATCACCAAATTGTTTGTTTAGTGGCACACCTACGCTAATTTTTAGTGGACCCATCGGCGATACCCAAGTAACGGCGACACCAGTAGAATAGCGTAAGCTATCAGATGCTGTAAGACCTGTGCCAAACACCGCGCCCGCATCAAAAAAAGCACTCAAACGCACTGATCTGTCCTTGTTCATTCCAGGCATGGGGAATAGTAATTCAGCATTTCCGACTATGCGCCTTGTGCCACCCAAGGAATTATTATTGATATCCCGTGGCCCAATAGAAAATGGCTTGAAACCACGAACCGAACCTGGTCCACCAGCATAAAAGTTTTTGAAAAATGGCACCGTTTTGCCACCATAGCCTTCAGCACCTCCTGCTTCACCATTCAGCATAAGGGTAATATTTTGACTTATCGGATAAAACCACTGATGCTGGTAAGTAAGCTTGTAAAACTGTTGATTGGAGATCGGCATAGCCACCTCCACAAAAGCACGTTGCACCGTCCCCGCCGTAGTATAAATAGCGCTATCGCGGTTATCCCGGCTCCATCCCACCGAGCCCAACAAATTGCTCGTGGAAGGCCCAAAGATTCTAACGTAATCTTTCATCTGTAGCGAGCTAGTGTCGGTAAGTGTCAGTTCGGTCTTTTCCGCCGATATACCATAATGTGTATTTTCGAAATCACTGATTGGTACACCAAAACGCACTCCTCCACCAATGGTTGATGAAAGGTATGGGCTAATTGCCGTAAAAGTGGAATTTACATTGCGTTTGTATACATCGAAGCCTCGGCTCATTCCATTATCGGTGTAATAGGGGTTGGTATAAGATAGCGAATATACTTGATTAATTTTACCGGTATTAATTTGTGTGGACAGATTGTTACCGGTACCGAACAAATTTCGTTGAGTGACAGAACCAGTAAACACCACCCCAACGTTACTGGATACCCCGGCACCGATCGAGAAATCTCCAGTGGGCTTTTCCTTAACAGCCAGGCTAACATCCAACTGATCATTTGTGCCTGGCACCGGTAATGTCTCAATATTTACTTCACTAAAGAAATCTAAACGATCGACTTTTTGTTTAGATGTCTTAATTTTAGACGCGGAATACCATGCTCCCTCCATCTGGCGAAATTCACGCCGAATCACAATATCGCTAGTCTTGGTGTTACCTGTAATGTCGATATGCCGTACATAAGCCCGCGAACCAGGGTCAACTACAAAAGTAAATCCCACCTGATGCTTTTCTTTATCGACATCCGGTACCGCATTGACATTAGCGAAAGCGTAACCATCCTCACCCAGGCGATCACCGATTTTCTTGCTAGAATCGGTCAGCTCCTTGCGGGAAAACACATCCCCCGCTTGTACTTTGATCAATTTACGCGTCTCAACATGAGATAAAATATTCTCAGGCCCAGATACTTTAACATCAGAAACCGTATACTTAGCACCTTCACTAAGATTAATGGTGATGTAAATGTGCTCTTTATCCGGTGTAATAGAAACTTGGGTAGAGTCTACGGAAAACTCCAGATAGCCCGCGTCAAGATAAAATGAACGCAAAATTTCCAGATCTGCAGACAATTTTTGTTTGGAGTATTGATCATTTTTAGTAAACCAGCTTATCCAGTTTGGAGTACCGAGCTGCATCAAGCCTTTCAATTTTTTTTCGCTGAAAGCTTGGTTACCAATAATGTTAATTTCCCTGATTTTAGAAGTTTCACCCTCAACCACATTAAAAACGATAGCGACGCGGTTACGTTCTAGCTCGGTGACAGTGGCGTTGACTTTCACCCCATATTTACCACGCGCCACATACTGACGCTTGAGTTCTTGCTCTGCTTTATCCAAAGCAGATTTGTCGAAAATACGGCCATCCGCCAGTCCCACCGACTTAAGATTGTCGCGTAGCGTGTCTTTTGGAAACTCCTTTACTCCGTTAATTTCAATGCTGGCGATTGACGGACGTTCGCGCACCAACACAATTAACACCCCCTGCTGCGTCTCAAGGCGCACGTCCTTGAAAAAGCCAGTGGCAAATAGTGCACGGATTGCCGCAGCAGCATGCTCATCATCCAGCTTGTCACCAACCTTGACCGGTAAATAACTAAATACAGTGCCTGCCTCAGTACGCTGTATACCTTCTACACGGATATCTTTAACCACGAAAGGCTCGATAGCTATGGCGGACGTGGCATACAACAACGGGATAAGTCCCGCTAAATTTTTCAAATTCATGTATTGTTTCAACCTAAAACAGGCGGCTAAAGTCGTTAAACAACGCAAGAGCCATCAAGGTAATGAGCAGCGCGATACCAATTTTTTGCCCGGTTTCCCAAACCTTCTCAGATATCGGACTGCCCTTAATTAACTCGGCCATATAATACAGCAAATGTCCCCCATCCAATAAAGGGATAGGCAACAAATTCAACACCCCGAGGCTAATACTGATCAGCGCCAGAAAACTTAAGTACGCGACCACACCCATCTGTGCGGACTGTCCCGCATAATCAGCAATAGTAATGGGCCCACTCAGATTTTTCAGCGACATTTCACCTATTACAATTTTGCCCAACGTCTTCAAACTTACCTTGGCAATTCCCCACGTTTTTCGTATGGCATATCCGAGTGCCGCAAATGGTGAGTAATGCACTGTAGTCAACATGGCATCAAACTCATGCCGATCTATGTGCGGTGCAGCTCCAATCTTACCGACCGTTATATCCGCTTCGCTGCTTACTTCAGGTGTAAGATAAAAAACCTGTAGTGGCATGCCTTTTCGCTCAATTTCTAACTGAAGTGGCTGTCCTGGATGGCCACGTACTACCGCCACCAAGTCTTTCCAGTCTCCAATGTTTTTCCCATCTATACGCAGAATTTTATCATCTGGAAGTAACCCTGCACGTTGGGCAACCCCGCCTTCTACCAACTTTCCAATGACAGGGAGCACCAGCGGCTGATAAGGTTGCAAACCAAGAGATTGCAAAAAATTTTCATCCATATCACCCGAGGTGAGCGCTTTCAAATTGAGCACATGCTGAACCATATCTCCTTCTGCGGTGCGTGCTTCTATGCGTGCTTCGGTAGCTCCTTGCAGAGCAAGGTCCAATAATACCCAACTCACCTGCTCCCAGCTCGGAATGGCTTGCTCATTAATGCTGACGATGGTTTCCTGCGCTTGCAGGGATGCTGCTGCTGCAGCGGTATTCGGTAATACTTCGCCCAGCACAGGTTTAAGGCTGGGCACACCATAGATGAATAACATCCAGAATAGTAAGATGGCTAACAACAGGTTGGCCACCGGCCCCGCTACCACAATAGCCATGCGCTGTAGCACAGGCTGGCGATTGAATGCATGTTGTAGCTCATGCTCCGCCACTTTACCTTCACGCTCATCCAGCATCTTGACATAGCCACCTAAGGGAATGGCGGAAATTACCCAATCTGTCTCACTATTTACAAAACGTTTGGTGTAGATTGTCTTGCCAAAGCCAACTGAAAAACGCAACACTTTCACTCCGCATAATCGTGCTACCCAGTAATGGCCCATCTCATGGATCACTACGAGTATTGCTATAGCAACAATGAAAGCCAACAGCGTAATCATGATAAACAAATCATATTTTTCATTAAATCATTTGCCATTAGACGTGCGGCGGCATCCGCAGTTAGCACATCCTCCAACGTATTAACTGTAGTTACCGGCAAGTCAGCTAGCACATCTTCTATCAGACGTGGAATGGCAAGGAAAGAAATCTGTTTGTTTAGAAATGCAGCCACGGCAACTTCATTAGCCGCATTTAGCACGGCAGGTGCTGTGCCGCCGGCGCGCAAAGCCTGGTAGGCCAATGCCAACCCTGGGAAACGTATAAAATCCGGGGCAATAAAATCGAGGGTAGCTATCTTGAACAGATCTAACGGTTCTGAACCAGTTTCAATGCGTTCAGGATAAGCCAATGCATAAGCAATTGGGATGCGCATGTCCGGGTTGCCAAGCTGCGCCAGTACCGAGCCATCCACATATTGCACCAGCGAATGAACAATGCTCTGTGGATGCACCACGACTTGAATCGCATCGGCTGGCGCATTAAACAACCAGTGTGCCTCAATGATTTCCAGCCCCTTGTTTATCATGGTAGCGGAATCTACCGAAATCTTACGTCCCATTACCCAATTAGGGTGCGCGCACGCTTGTTCCGGTGTGACATGTTGTAATGCAGATAAAGTAGTATTGAGAAAAGGACCGCCAGATGCAGTGAGCAGAATTTTACTTATTCCGCTAGCAGCTAAACTATCCGTGTGATGACGAGAATAATTATGGGGCAAAGCCTGAAAGATGGCGTTATGCTCACTGTCAATAGGTAACAGCGTAGCACCAAATTTTTGCACCTCGTCCATAAATACTCGCCCTGCCATTACCAGCACTTCTTTGTTCGCCAACAGGATTTTCTTGCCTGCGCGTGCAGCAGCCAGTGTAGGACGCAACCCTGCTGCGCCAACAATGGCCGCCATTACCGTATCCACTTCCGACAGTGACGCAACGCGCTCCAGCGCAGCGGCACCACATAAAACCTCTACATCCAAGCCAGCTACGGCGATACGCTGCGCCAGACGCATAGCTGCCCCATCGTCCAGCAATACAGCATAGCGAGGCGTAAAACGAATACATTGCTCAAACAGAATATTGTCTTGACACTGCGCGGTGAGTGCCATAATGCGGTAGCGCTCAGGGTGGCGTGCCACGACATCCAATGTGCTGGTTCCTATGCTGCCAGTGGAACCAAGTATGGTGAGGTAGCTTATACTTTTCATGCCAGCCTTTGAAGAAGAACCACCATGGCAGCTAATGGCAAAGTGGAGGTCAAAGCATCAATACGGTCTAGCAGGCCACCATGGCCGGGAAGCAATGCACCGCTATCCTTAACTCCAGCTTGGCGCTTAATAGCCGACTCGAACAAATCACCGATCACTGCCAGTCCCACCCACCCCCAAGATACTATTAACATGCCGGACAGCGCTCCGTAATTAGTGAACAGGTCACTTGCCCAAACAATCAGCAATGTGTACACGGTCACTCCGAGCAGAGCGCCGAACACTCCTTCCCAAGTTTTACCGGGACTAATATTGGGCGCCAGCTTGTTTTTGCCAAATTTACGTCCACTAAAATAAGCAGTTATATCTGCCACCCATACCAACCCCATCACCCCCAATAACCACCAAGGATTTTGCATACGCAAATCCATCATTGCCAAGCCCGTCGGTATCAATAGTATCCAACCAGTTAGCATCATCAACAGCGGTTGGCGCACTTGCCAACGAGCGATCAACCAAAATGGCACCATAATTAACCATAACAACGCCGACATACCATATATCAGCAGATGCAATGACTCAAGCTGCCAGGGATATTGCGTATCAAGCCAAACGATGCATAGCATCACAGCCAAAGTCAGCCACAAATAAGCATGAACAGTCTTTTTGGACAGGTTAGATAAGTGCGCCCATTCCAATGATCCTTGCATCACAAGGGTTATTACCAGCGCAGCCCACCCTAAAGTAGGCAACAGAAATAGAGCTAACAGAAACGACATCAGCAATATGGCGGCTGTGACCACACGCTGCTTAAGCATTAGCTTTCCCATCTTGCATTCGCTCACTTCGAACTTGCTCACTCGTTCGGCCAAAGCGACGCTCCCGTGCGCAGTAAGACTGGATAGCCAATTTCAATGCCTCACCATTAAAAGCGGGCCAGAGTGTATCGGTAAAATATAACTCGGTATATGCCAGTTGCCAGAGCAAAAAATTGCTGATGCGTTGCTCCCCGCCAGTGCGGATAAATAAATCCGGCTCAGGCGCATAATGCATAGAGAGGTACGCTTCCAGGTCTTCTTCATTAAAACCGCCAACCAAATCAGGATGCGCTTGCAGCATCGTCTGCATAGCTTGCATAATATCCCAGCGTCCGCCGTAGTCGGCCGCAACAGTAAGCGTTAAGCTAACATTGCTCACAGTCAATTGTTCTGCGTCCAAAATACATTGATTAAGTTTGGCGTTGAAACGGCTGCGATCGCCGACTATTTTTAGCCGAATGTTATTCTCGTGCAACTTGGATACTTCACGTTCAAGCATTTTCAGGAATAACTGCATCAGAAAAGAAACCTCTTCTGCCGGGCGACGCCAGTTCTCGCTGCTGAAGGCAAACAGGGTTAGGTATTCAACTCCCAGTTCGCGGCAAACTTTCACAATCTCGCGTACTGTTTCCACACCGCGCTGATGCCCGGCGATACGTGGTAGAAAACGCTGCTTTGCCCAACGACCATTACCATCCATGATGATGGCAATATGGCGTGGCACTTTAGGTACAGCCGGAACGGTGCGGGTAGGGCTTTGAAATAACGCCATTAAGAACCTCTGAAGGAATTTCGCGAGGACAGCGACCGTTTTGATCGCACAAGCGAGCAGTGCGCCCGCTTTCTCATGGTATGCAACTCCATATGCAGTGCAGTTAAACCGCCATTAGGTCTATCTCTTTTGTGTGCAACAATTTCTCTACTTCTACTACAAAATGGTCAGTAAGTTTTTGTACCTCATCCTGTCCACGACGCTCACCATCTTCGCCAATTTCTTTATCTTTAAGCAACTTCTTAAGATGTTCATTGGCATCGCGACGTACATTGCGTATAGCCACCTTAGCGCTCTCCGACTCACTACGCACTACCTTGATCAAGTCACGGCGACGCTCTTCTGTCAACATTGGCATGGGTACACGAATTAAATCCCCGTTAGTCGCTGGGTTCAGTCCCAAATCAGCGTCACGTATCGCTTTTTCCACTGCTGAAATCATATTTTTTTCCCACGGTTGTACCCCAATGGTGCGTGAATCAATCAGAGTTACATTGGCAACTTGGCTAATCAACGTGGGACTGCCATAATAATCTACGGTCACATGATCCAGAATACCAGTGTGTGCCCTCCCAGTACGAATCTTACCGAAATCCACCTTGAGCGTTTCCAGCGTCTTATTCATCTTCTGTTCAGCATTTTTTTTGATATCAGAAATCATTACATTCATCCTCCATCAGTTACAGTGTACCAGTGTCCCTTCATCCTGCCCCATCACTACGCGCTTCAACGCGTCATGTTTGAAGATGCTGAATACAATAATCGGCAAGCTCTGATCACGGCACAGGGTTAATGCAGTGGCATCCATTACCTTAAGATTTTTATTAATCGCTTCATCAAAACTCAATTTCTGATAACGGATAGCGGCGGGATCCAGTTTTGGGTCGGCGGTATACACCCCGTCCACTTTCGTCGCCTTAATAACAACTTCCGCATCCATTTCCACGCCACGCAGGGCAGCGGCGGTATCAGTAGTGAAAAACGGATTACCGGTGCCGGCAGCAAATATCACCACTTTGCCATCCTCTAAGTAGCGCAATGCTTTGCCTCGTATAAATGGTTCAGCCACTTGTTCCAGGTTGAGAGCCGACTGCACCCGACAATCCAAACCGAAGCGTTTCATAGCATCCTGCAAGGCCATCGCATTCATCACGGTAGCCAACATTCCCATATAATCGGCGGTAGCGCGATCCATCCCGGCAGCGGCAGGCGCAACGCCACGGAAGATATTGCCGCCGCCAATCACCACCGCCACTTGTACACCCAACCTAACCACTTCGCCAATTTCGCTAACAATGCGCTCAATCACAGCACGATTAATGCCGTAATTATCATCGCCCATCAGGGCTTCCCCGGAAAGTTTGAGCAGAATACGTTTATATGCTGGAGCAACTGGCATCTGCTTATACCTTCGCGGCGGCAGCAACTTCGGCAGCATAATCCACTACTGCTTTTTCTATACCCTCACCCACCACAAACATCTGGAACGCATTGACTTTCAAACCATGGGTAGACAATAATTTTTCTACCAAGATATCGGTATCCTTTACAAAAGGCTGACCCAACAGAGTAACTTCGGCCAAGTATTTGGCAATACGTCCGTCCACCATTTTTTCAACAATGTTAGCTGGCTTTCCGCTTTCCGCAGCTTGTGCGGTGTATACCTTACGTTCAGTATCAAGCAATTCCTGGGGTACTTGCTCTTTAGAAACACAAATCGGCTTGCTCGCAGCGATATGCATCGCTAAATCTTTACCCAATGCATCGTCACCACCGCTAATGTCTAAAAGCACACCGATTTTACTGCCGTGCAAATAAGCCACCACCTTGCCCGTTGTGCTATAACGCACAAAACGACGCACACTGACATTTTCACCTAACTTCATGATTAATGCCTTACGCGCATCTTCTACACTATCACCACCCGCCAATACAACTGAAGATAGAGCCTCAGCATCACTTGGATTATTTTGTGCAATGGCTTGCGCTAAATTGCTTGCGAATGCCATGAAATTATCATTCTTTGCCATAAAATCAGTTTCGCAGTTTACTTCCACTAGCGCGCCAACTTTACCATCGGTACTGATAAAAGCACTCACCAAACCCTCAGCCGCTACGCGCGAAGCCGCTTTACTAGCCTTGACACCACTCTTAATGCGCAGCAGCTCTTCAGCAGCTTTGAAGTCGCCATCAGTTTCAACTAGCGCCTTTTTGCAATCCATCATGCCGAGACCAGTTGCCTCACGCAGATCCTTTACCATTCCTGCGGTAATTTCCGCCATTTCCCACTCCTTCAAAATGCATAACCTAAAAAAAAGGGGCTCTCGCCCCTTTTGACCAATCAAAAAATTGCTTACGCCGCTTGTTCTTCAACTTGCGCCACAATTTCGTTAAGCGCCTCTTCGCGCCCCTCTAATACTGCATCAGCCATCCCGCGCGCATATAGGCGTATCGCCTGACTGGAATCGTCGTTACCCGGGATGACATAATCCACACCTAGTGGGGTATGGTTGGTATCTACCACACCAATCACCGGGATACTCAATTTCTGAGCTTCCACGATAGCACCCTTTTGATAACCAACATCAATCACAAAAATCGCGGTAGGCAAGCTCTGCATATTCTTAATGCCGCCAAGGCTGCGATCGAGCTTTTCTAGCTCGCGTTGCATCATCAAACCTTCTTTTTTAGAAATTTTTTCCATAGCTACACTATCCAACATCAAAGCTTCCAGCTCATGTAGACGCTTAACGGATTGCTGTACTGTCTTGAAATTAGTGAGCATACCGCCCAGCCAGCGATAATCAACAAAAGGGCTACCGCAACGAAGAGCCTCTTCTTTAATAATTTCACGCGCTTGGCGCTTAGTTGCAACAAACAATATCGTGCCTTTATTAGCAGCAGTCTTGCGCACAAATTTCAACGCGTCGTTATACATAACAACGGTTTTTTCTAGATTGATAATATGAATTTTGTTGCGATGACCAAAAATAAACGGAGCCATCTTTGGATTCCAATAACGAGTTTGATGCCCAAAATGGACGCCCGCTTCCAGCATTTGACGCATAATTACAGCCATAATTACTCCATGTGTTAAGGGTTAAAGTCTTCCACCCGTCAGATCGACCCTTGCAGGCACCCCAACATGAACGAGTGTGCGAATTTCCTGCTACTTAAAAATGAATATGCAGGACACGCATTGTAACCTAAGTGCCCAATCAACTCAAACTACGCGGTGTTGGTACTAAATAGAAAGCACGCTACTTTTGGAAGCATTTCTCCAAGCCATTGTCGCCGTACCAAGGTTCCTGCGTAATCTTGCGCAACACCTTAAACCGTAGCCATTGAGTACCTCATACTTTTTGAGCCGGTTCAGTTTCATTTTTAATCGCCCGATCTCAAAAATTATAGAATCGCTCAATACTGGCAGACCAACCGACAAATTCGAACCGTGCTTGGCATTCAAACAGGTTGGATACCCAAACTTGCAACTCCTTTTCACACATACGATCTGTATTGAATACACCCCAAACTCCTGGCCACAACATTCACCGTTTTAACGCCACGGATCATTTCAAATACGACCTTGACCTTAAAATCCGCCTCTAAAAACTCTTACGCTTCAGCTCTCTCATACGCTCCCCTCAATTACAACAATTTACCACCTAGATTTATTATCTTGACTGAGGGTGTCACTTTACATAGACTGCGGCGTCTTTGCTTTGACAACCTTGCTGCTATACAGCTAAAGTTGCCTATGCTTACTATTAAAAATATTTTTTATGCTTACAATTATCAAACGGGAAAAATTATGCTCGCCACCGATGTTAATAAAAAAACTTATGAAACCGACAAAGAAGGTTATCTCGTCAATTTTGACGACTGGAACATAGACATCGCGAAACTCATTGCACAAACCGAGGAATTGGAAATGACCGATCATCACTGGGAGATTATCAATTTTTTGCGCGCGTACTACAAACAACATCAAAGCACCCCAAATATTCGTGAAATAACCCAAGCCGTCAGCGAGGAATTAGGGGACGAAAAAGGCAAAAGTCCATACCTGTACGATCTGTTCCCTTCAGGACCTGCGGAACAAGGATGTAAGATCGCAGGATTGCCCAAGCTTTTTGTAGATCCTAATGCACACACCGTTATTTAAGACTAAGTATCTTCAATTTACCTATTCTTAAGAGTTTTATATAGTAGGCGCTTCTAAAAAATACTGGCGGATTATTAAGAAGCAAGCACAGCAATTAATGTTTAGTCACAGCTTTAGCGAGTTCCATATTATAGAGCCGGCCATCGAATAGATTGATTAGAACATCCGGATTTCGACCTTCACGGGTATAACGAATCGTACTATTTAATGGCCGACTCTATAAGCAGGGGTTCGTTGTAATCGCTACGGATGATCAAAATCCGAGCGATTTTCTTAGACGTTTGTTTAAATTCCAAGCAATTTCATCCAACTGTTCTTGCGTGTAAATTGACAGGTCTACCCCTTTGGGCAAATACTGGCGCAGAAGTCCGTTCGTACTTTCGTTCAAACCGCGTTGCCACGAGTTGTGCAAGTCGCAGAAGTAAACCACCATCCCAGTTCGTTCGGTCAGTTACATGTGTTTACTCATCCCGCATCCCTAATCGTAGGTAAAGGTCTTGCGTAGCTCTGGCGGAATTGTATTGAGCGCTTTATTGAAATAGTCTAAGGCCGATTGCGCCGTACCAATTGAAATGGAATCCTTTCAGACGGGAAAACTCTGGGTTAAAATTGTCAGAAAAAGAGTTTTTCTACAGCGCCAACGATCGCAGGCGATATTGGAGAACAACATACATCCTTATGTACGTGCATTTATTGCAATCTGTTTAGCACATGCCAAGTCATCTAACGTATTAATATTAGTAAATGCAATTGCATCATCTAATACTGCTTCGCTCAAACGTAATGTTTCTAACCAACTATTTACTTTACGCCCACCTAAATTTAGATAAGCATCAAGTTTAGGCAGTACGTTCTTATGATAAAGAGCGATAGTAGGCTGCCGCTTCCCAGCAACGACTGCTACTGAGGCCTCCACAGTAGTTATCGTACTAACTGCTTTATATAAATGGGCAATCAAATCGTCTGGTAGAAATGGGGTGTCACAAGGAACACTCGCAACCCAATCATGACGTGCAAGTCGTAGAGCGGACTGTAATCCGGCAAGTGGCCCTATCCAATTCGGGGTTTGGTCGGCAATGATAGGGTAACCAAAGCACAGATAATCATCATGCAAACCATTCGCATTAATTAAAATCTCTTCACTTTGGCGGCTGACCGAATCTAATACCCAGTCAATTAACGCTCGTCCATGCAAGGATTGCAAACCCTTTGCGCCACCAATACGAGTACCCAACCCCCCTGCCAGAATTACAGTAGTTATTGCAGGCCGCACCGGTTCGAAAAAGCCATCAAATTCAACTCGAGTAACTCTCATAATATCCCGATTGGCTTGGGTTGAAACCCACGCCTCCTTGTGTCAGATGCGCTTTCATCATCGCCCCATTATGCTCTGCCAACTCCAGGCTCACCTTCAAGGTCATCATATTCAGCTTTTCCATAGGGCTTCACGCCCGCTTGCTTCCATTCCAGAAACCGAGCATGAACGGTACTGGGGCTACCAAAACGGCTTGGCAGGTAATTTCCCACTGACAATAAATTTTCCAACTATCAATATATCCGCATAATTAATGAGGCCACTGCAGTTCAGTTCGAATTAAATTTTGAAAACAATCATCTGTCCACCGAGAAGCAAGGCTGAAGATCCTGAAAATAGTTTTGGAGTTACACTTTAATTCACATTGCATGATTTAATATACTCTTGAGTCTCGGCCGTAGTCGTTTCTTCAGCAAGTAACCCATATTTATTTTTAATCGTGATATCTGCACCATGTTTAATTAAAGCTTTTGCTGTCTCTAAATTATTAGCGCAATGTAGCGCAGTATTTCCTTTCTTATACATCCCTCCTCTCGACAATGTACCTCCCCGTGCCAGTTGAATATTAGGGTCGGCACCAGCAACCAATAAACGTTGTGCAACTTTCGGATGATTAACCCACAAATGTAAAGGGGTAAAACTATCTTTATCTTTTAAATTGAAATTAGCACCGCAATCAATTAAAAAAATGGCAATATTGGGATCATCAACCTCAAATAATGGAGTACGATTATTGTTATCCATAATATTAAGGTCAGCTCCACTATCGATTAGCAACTTGGCTGCGTCTATGCTGGCAACATAATGCAAGGGTGTTTTACCTAGAAAATCACGGATATTTAAATCTGCCCCTTGTTTAATAGCACACTCCATTCCTTCTAAATTATTGTCCCATGTCGCTACCATTAGAGCATCATTATCTTTCGCCGCTAAAAGCGCGTTATTATCCTCAGCACGAACAATATTAGCTGCTTTCTTTGCAGCAATTGCACCTGCATCTTCTTCTAATAAAAACGCTTTAGCTTTTCCAAAGAGAGGATTATTTTCATCTGCTAATTTTTGTACTACTTTCGGCAATATCGCCATGAAAAAACCTCCTGATGAATATTGTTAACTAACAAAGACAATCACCCGGTGAACAGCTTACTTTGCATAATTTAATCCACATTGCCCACTAGAGCAGCGCACCATTAAAAAATAAGGAAAATTTCTAATCGATACCATTAGAAATTCCATTGATTTTATTGGATTCTGCTCCCAATGGACAATCTGGGTTTAATGCACATTCGTTAGTATTCTTACAAGCATCAGAAAAGTATTATCTATTATAAATTCTTTAACCATATGCTCTGCACCAGAGGTAATTTGTCATTATCTACCTCCCAATTTTTAAAGTAAATATCCGCAATGGCCATCTCCAGGCGCATAGTAAATCTCTTTATGTGATTCCACAATTACACAAAGGGAATCTCGATAACCCACTTTTCATGAAGCCATTTAGTAAAATTCTTTCGTCTAAATTCGAATCCTACCCCATACCACAGAATGCCAATCAAATGGGCTTAAGAATAACCATCTGCGGCAGTTCAATTGCTCGCAAACCGATAACGTAGAAATCCCATTCCCAAGACCTTTATGTAAAATACGCCACTTTAAAAAAGTTAAAATTACAATCAATAAATTACAAACATCTCCCATTCAACTTATCCATAAACTCTTGCAATTCTTTTGGTAATGGTGCGCTTAACCGTATAACATCAGCCGTCAACGGATGGGCGAAGGTAATACTGTACGCATGCAAAAACATGCGCCTTAAGCGCTGTTTTATCAACTCCTTGTTTCGTGCAAAATCGCCATACTTATCATCGCCCGCGATGGGAAAACCCATATGAGAAAGATGCACACGAATTTGGTGGGTGCGTCCAGTTTTAAGCTGAGCTTCAAGCAAACTGAATTCAGGCCAATTTTTTTGCAGGGTAAAGATAGTGTGTGAAGCTTGCCCATCTTCGCGCACCATTACGCGCTTTTCACCATTTTGAACGTTAAATTTGTGTAATGGTAATTTAACGTGCTGTTTAACATTCTGCCACTTGCCTAATACTAAGCATAGGTACCGCTTGTCGTTTTTTCCATCACGCATCTGCTCGTGCAGGTTAATCAAAGCAGAGCGCTTCTTCGCCAGTAGCAGTACACCCGAAGTTTCACGATCCAGGCGATGAACCAGTTCCAGAAACTTGGCTTGCGGACGGGCACTACGCAATTGCTCAATAATACCGAAACTAACTCCACTTCCGCCATGTACCGCTACTCCAGATGGCTTGTCGATCACCAACAACGCATCGTCTTCATACAAAATAGGAAATTCAAGCGCTGGAATATAGTCACGATTTTGCGCTTCAGCTACCCGCACTGGCGGAATACGCACATGATCGCCCAGTTGCAAACGATAAGTTTGATCCACGCGTTTCGTATTCACGCGCACTTCACCGCTACGCAGAATACGATAAATATGACTCTTGGGAACCCCCTTAAGATATTTACATAGAAAATTATCAATGCGCTGATCGCAGCTACCCTCGTCAATCTTGATCCAGGTTACAGATTCTTTGCGTAAATTATTCATTATGCTTATACTTCCCGATAACGCGTATTGGCTAACGGAAAACGGGATGCGAATTCCCCGTGAGTGTGGAGCAGGCAACAATGCCGCCGCCCCGTCCCAACGCAATCCGGTTAATGTCACTCACCGGAAGAAGCAGTGATAGTAATTGATTTGCGCGCTCAAAGCACCTGTAGATTTTTTTCGTGTCGCCCCTATAACAAAATTGGCGGCACCTGTTAAGTATTAACAAGCTAATAACGAGAACAATATTTTGAACAACCGTCAGCATCGCTACATCAGCATTGTTTGCACGGCTCTTATTCGCTTTCTCGCGCGCGGTTAACCGTGTGTAGACTTGTTCTGCCCGTGTTAGAGCGCGGGAGAAAATATAATGAAACGCATGTTATTCAATGCGACACAAGCGGAAGAACTCCGTGTCGCCATTGTCGATGGTCAAAAATTGATCGACCTCGACATTGAATCCGCTGGCAAAGAACAACGCAAAAGTAATATATACAAGGCCATAATTACCCGTATCGAACCTAGCCTGGAAGCAGCTTTCGTCGAATATGGCGGCAACCGCCACGGTTTCCTGCCATTCAAAGAAGTTTCCCCCATTAATTATCTGAATCAAGAAGGTAGCGGCCGCCCCAGCATCAAAGAAGCATTACGCGAAGGCCAAGAACTGCTCATCCAGGTAGAGAAAGACGAACGCGGCAATAAAGGAGCCGCACTAACTACTTATATTAGTCTAGCTGGCCGCTACATTGTGCTGATGCCCAATAATCCCAGCGGTGGCGGCGTATCTCGCCGTGTCGAAGGTGAAGAGCGCAATGAACTGCGCGACATCCTGTCACAATTGGAAGTGCCGCAAGGTGCAAGTATCATTGCGCGCACCGCCGGAATTGGCCGCAATTTGGAAGAGCTGCAATGGGATCTTAACTACCTCAAACAATTATGGGATGCCATCGAAAGCGCGGCAAAAACCGAAAAGGCACCATCGCTGATCTACCTCGAGAGTAGCCTGGTGGTGCGCGCCATACGCGACTATTTCCACCCTGAAATCGGTGAAATTCTAGTCGACACAAACGATATCTATCAGCAAGCACGGGCTTTTATGAGCACGGTCATGCCAAACAATGTCCATGTAATCAAACGATACCAGGATGACGTACCGTTGTTCTCGCGCTTCCAGGTTGAACACCAGATTGAATCGGCACATGCACGCCAAGTAAATCTCCCCTCCGGAGGTGCCATTGTAATTGACCATACCGAGGCACTCACCGCAATCGATATTAACTCAGCACGCGCCACGCGCGGCGCGGATATAGAGTCGACCGCGCTCAATACCAATCTGGAAGCTGCTGAAGAAATTGCACGACAGATGCGCCTGCGTGATTTAGGTGGTCTGATCGTGATTGATTTTATCGACATGGAAAACACCCGCAACCAGCGGGAAGTAGAAAATCGCCTACGCGATGCCTTGCATTATGACCGTGCACGTGTGCAGACTGGGAAAATATCGCGCTTCGGTCTGCTGGAGCTTTCACGCCAGCGCCTGCAACCCAGCCTGGAAGAAACCAGTCACACACCTTGCCCTAGATGTAACGGCATTGGCCATATCCGAGGCATTGAATCTTCCGCCTTGCACATCCTGCGTATCATTCGGGAAGAAGCGATGAAAGAACACAGTGCTGCCATCCATGTGCAAGTGCCATTAGATGTCGCCACCTTCCTGCTTAATGAGAAGCGTACTGAAATCCACCAAATCGAATCGCGGCTAAAAGTTGTTATTACATTGATTCCAAATGCAAATATGGAAACTCCGCACTATACCGTGACCCGTTTGCGCCAAGACGATATGACCGTCGAAAATCTACAGGCCAGCTACAAATTGGTGGCGGCACCAGAAGCAAGCCATGTTATTGCCAAAGCCGCGCAAGCGACTAAACCGCAACGCCCCCAAGCCGTAGTTCAAGGTGTCACGCCACCGCAGCCAGCACCCATGCGGGCAGTCCGGGGGGCGACGCAACCTTCTATTTTCACCAAGCTGATAGGCTGGTTTAAATCACTAGGTACAGAAGAAGCCCCCGAAAAGCTGATCACAAAACCATACGTCAATAACTCACCTCGACGTGATCGAGAAAACCGTAACTCAAATGGTAACCGCCCGGATAGTAATCGACCCGAAGGCAACCGTCAGCGCAATAACCAACGTCGTGACCGTGAAGAAACTCATCCACGCATAGATAAATCTATGCAATCGGTATCCAAAACACAGGAACCGCGCACTGCACGCACGCCTCGGCCACCACGCGTACCGGCTGAAGCAGCGGTATTGGAAAGCATAGCAAAAGTTGTACCTGTAGCGACTGAACCGGCAGAAGAACATAGTCAAAGTACGGGACGTAAGCGTGGTCGGCGCGGTGGCCAACGCGAACGCGAACGGCGTGATCAGCAGGCAGCTGGGCAACTACCCAGTGAGCAGCCTATTCTGACCGAAATTACACCTATTGCTGTAACGAATGCCGTTGAAACCACACGCCACAGCGAATCTACTGAGCCACAAAATATTCAAAATATAGAACCGCGCCAACTTCCTGTTGAGCAGGTAATTACATCAATTCAGGCTAACCCTGCATCCAATGGCAACGGGTTAATACAGATCGAAACCGACGCAGCCAAACGTTCTTCAGCGGCGGCCGCTGTCCAGATTGAAAATGCGCCGCCAACGTCACGTCGCCGCTCGCGTCCACGTGAAATTTACAGTACGGAAAACAACGAGCCGCTGGTGCAAATCGAGACTCAACAAACTTCGAATTTATAGTTACACCAGTAACATTGCACCGATCGTGCAAAATAAAAAATAATAAAGCCGCGCGATACAATAGCTGCGCGGCTTTATTATTTCCCTACATTATTTAACATCAAAAACATACGCAACAACACAACCCACCACTTTACATTAGGGTCTTCTGAATATGCCGTAACAAACCGTCTGACGCGTCCTCCACCATATCAAGTACACGCTCGAAACCATCTGCTTCACCATAATATGGATCGGGAACTTCACGCTCATTATGTCGGCTCGCATATTCCAAAAATAATCCCAAACGCCCTCGCTCCCTCACCGGGCATAAACGTTGCAGAATGCCAAGATTGGCACCGTCCATCGCCAGCACATAATCAAAACGAGTAAAATCAGCAATCTCAACCTGTCGTCCACGCAACATACTCATATTATATCCGCGCTGCAATGCAGCACGCTGCGTTCGCGGATCCGGAGGATTACCAATATGATAATCATGCGTACCTACCGAATCAATCAGGATATGCTGTGCCAACCCCGCTTCCTCAACACGTGCGCGGAACACCGCTTCAGCGGTGGGTGATCGACAGATATTTCCCATGCAGCAAAATAAAACGCTAACTTTTTTCAATTATTCTACTCATTACAATAAAAAACGTATTGTAATGCATCAGTAATTCAAATTCTCTAACTCAAAGTGGGGCTCAAAGTGGGGACATAAATATACCCTCCCGCAGCTTCTTCAATTGGTCGCGCAATTCACTAGCACGCTCAAATTCGAGGTTTTTTGCTGCCTGAAGCATTTCTTTTTCCAACCGTTTAATTTCCTTGGCAAGGTCACGTTCACTCATCGCCAAGTATTTTTCCTGATCTTGTTCAATTTTTAGTTGCTTACGAGCAGCATCTGGTTCATAGCTGCCCTCAATAATATCCTTGATGCGCTTCTGCACACCTTGGGGAACAATACCGTGCAGTTCATTATGCAACAGCTGCTTGCTCCGCCTGCGCTCGGTTTCGTCGATAGCACGACGCATCGAATTGGTAACTTTATCAGCGTAAAGTATTGCACTACCATTGATATGGCGCGCAGCGCGGCCTATGGTTTGAATAAGCGCACGCTCCGAACGCAAAAAACCCTCCTTGTCAGCATCAAGTATCGCTACCAGCGACACCTCTGGAATGTCCAACCCCTCGCGCAACAAATTAATACCGACCAGCACGTCAAACATGCCCAAACGCAGATCACGGATAATTTCCACCCGCTCAACGGTCTCAATATCTGAATGCAGGTAACGCACTTTAATACCGTGCTCAGAAAAATATTCGGTTAGATCTTCCGACATGCGCTTGGTCAGCGTGGTGACCAGCACTCGCTCGCCCTTGGCCGTTCTCAGGTTAACCTCAGACATCAAATCATCCACCTGATGTGTGGCCGGCCGCACTTCAATTTGCGGATCAACCAATCCAGTCGGACGCACCAATTGTTCCACCACTTGCCCGGTATGCTCAGCCTCAAAAACAGCCGGTGTAGCAGAAACAAATATGGATTGACGCATTACGCGTTCAAACTCATCAAAACGTAACGGACGGTTATCCAGCGCGGATGGCATTCGGAAACCGTAGTTGACCAGATTTTCCTTGCGCGCTCGATCACCTTTGTACATGCCGCCGATCTGCGGGATGGTCACGTGGCTTTCGTCTATAAACATCAGCGCATCGGGCGGCAGATAATCAATCAGTGTAGGGGGCGGTTCACCCGCCTTGCGTCCAGACAAATGGCGCGAATAATTTTCGATACCTTTACAAAAACCGATTTCGTTCAGCATTTCCAGATCGTGGCGAGTACGCTGTTCGATACGCTGTGCTTCCACCAATTTATGCTCGCGCTGAAAGAAATTTATGCGTTCAGCCAACTCAACCTTGATGGTTTCTATGGCTTGTAATGTGGTGCTGCGCGGCGTGACGTAATGACTGGACGGGTACACGGTAAAACGCGGCACGCGATTAATGATGTGGCCGGTAAGTGGATCAAATAACGACAAACTTTCCACTTCATCGTCAAACATCGTCAGTCGCAATGCATGTTCGCTATTTTCTGCCGGAAAAATGTCGATTACATCGCCGCGCACCCGAAAATGCCCATGTGAAAAATCTACATCATTACGCTCATACTGCATCTCTGTAAGACGCTTGATTGCATCTTGCCGTACTAATTTCTCGTGCTCACGCAGGTGTAAAATCATGCCGTGATAATCTACCGGATCGCCGATACCATAGATTGCCGAGACGGTGGCCACAATCACTACGTCCTGTCGCTCCAGCAGGGATTTGGTAGCCGACAAGCGCATCTGCTCGATCTGCTCATTTATGCTGGAATCTTTCTCAATAAACATATCACGTGACGGAACATATGCCTCTGGCTGGTAGTAATCATAATAAGAAACGAAATATTCCACTGCGTTCTCAGGAAAGAAGTCCCGCATTTCAGAATACAGTTGTGCCGCCAATGTCTTATTTGGTGCCATGATGATGGCCGGTCGCCCCAATTGGGCGACAACGTTCGCCATAGTGAATGTTTTACCGGAGCCCGTCACACCAAGCAGTGTTTGAAAAGCTAGTCCCTCATTGACTCCCTCGACCAATTGTGCAATCGCAGTAGGTTGATCACCCGCTGGTTCAAAAGGCTGATGCAAAAAATAGGGGCTATTAGGAAAAGTCTTAATCACGGTATAATTTCAGCCAAATTTAAATTGAAAATTTTAAACTACGGGACAGTTTACTCTGAACCCATAAGGATACAATCTTGGAACTATCGAAGCGCGTACAAGCAATCAAACCCTCCCCTACTCTCGCCGTTACCGCGCGAGCTTCTAAATTAAAGGCGGAAGGGAAGGACATTATCGGATTAGGAGCAGGCGAACCCGATTTCGATACTCCGCAGCATATCAAGGATGCGGCTATAGCTGCGATCAACAATGGGTTCACCAAATACACTGCAGTGGGAGGCACACCCTCTCTGAAGCAGGCTATCATCGCCAAGTTCAAACGCGACAATGGGCTGGATTACACTGCAAAACAGATTCTGGTTTCCTGCGGCGGCAAGCAAAGCTTTTTCAACTTGGCACTTGCTGTAATCAATCCCGGCGATGAGGTAATTATCCCGGCACCTTATTGGGTATCTTATCCAGATATCGTGCTTATCGCAGAGGGTAAGCCGGTAATCGTGCAGACAGGCATCGAACAAAATTTCAAAATGAGCGCTGCACAATTAGCTGCGGCTATCACAACCAAAACAAAAATAGTGGTAATCAATAGCCCAAGCAACCCATCCGGCGCAGTTTACAGCCTGGAAGAGTTACAAGCATTGGGTGAAGTATTGCGCAAATATCCTCAGGTACTGATAGCCACCGATGATATGTATGAACACATTGCGTTGCGTGATGAAAAATTTGTCAACATTCTGAATGCCTGCCCCGACCTTTATTCACGCACTATGGTTCTGAATGGCGTGTCCAAATCTTATGCAATGACAGGCTGGCGGATCGGTTATGCCGCAGGGCCAGAGCACATCATCACGGCAATGGAAAATGTGCAATCACAAAGCACCTCCAATCCAACTTCGATTTCGCAAGTTGCTGCAGAGGTAGCCTTAAACGGGGATCAGGGCTGCATTGCGCCGATGCTCAAAGCATTCCGCGAGCGACATCTTTACGTAGTAGATGCGCTAAACAAAATTCCCGGTGTTCAATGTATAGCGAGTGGAGGTGCGTTCTATGCTTTCCCCGACGTGCGTCCGGTTATTGCGGCTTTGTACCAGAAAAACATCATCAAAGAAGCTACCGACGTAGCGTTATCCGAATACCTGTTGGAGCAGGCTGGTGTGGCCATAGTACCTGGCTCTGCTTTCGGCAGTGATGGCTACATTCGCCTGTCTTTCGCCACTTCAATGGAAAATTTGAAGAATGCGCTTAACCGAATCTCCAAGGCATTTTCATAATTCCATTTTTGTCTCATTCCTCACAAACGCTGCCAATTAACGCTTCGTGCCCCACACTGGTTCCGTAAGAGTGCCGGACAATACCAGCGGCACGCTGCCCAAGTCGGCGCGTATTTTTAAATCGACATTTAACCGTCCTGATAATTGCTTGTTCTCTGTAATATCGACATAACCATTTGCACTCATTACACCAGCTGAAATTTTAATCTGGCGCAGGTGCTTTTTGTTGTTATCTATCTGTAGCACGCCACTTAATTCGTCAAAATGTGTACGACCATTGGACGCAACCTTGCGGGTGGGTATGCGTGAAGTTTCTACCATATCAATGGTATTGATAAGCCCCTTCTTTACCAAGAATTTGCCATCCAGATGCGGGGTTTTAGCCAGTAAAGGAAGTTTCTCCCCACGCAGAATAAAATTGGCGTCACCGTCCATTTCACCAGCAATGCCGAATTGCGGCAACGCATCATGCAGTTGCATAGTCTTCACATTCACAAGCCCCTGCATTTGCCAGCCCTTCAGCCAAGTCAGGTGCGCACTGCCTGTCAGCAGGCCACCATACAAATTTCCATCGATTTCATGGAACTTGATTTCGCCTACGCCCAACTCGCCTTTCACGGTCAACTCGTTGAACAAAATATCCGGCAACAGCGGCACGTAACCTTTCTTGATAGCCAATGCGATTTGCCAGCGAGATTGCTGCGGCAGCAACTCTATGCTAAGTTTGCCATCCTCGCTTTTCAATATTGCCTTAGCGAAATGTCTCTGTCCATCAAAATCCACCACACCATTTACAGACGGCAGACTAAGTTCATCCTCACTGACACGTACACGCTGCAACACCATGCGCGCTACTGGATAATAAGTGTCCCCGCCTGCGGCCTGTAGCCACAACAATGCCTTATCGAAAGTCTCAGCGCTCAGTATAAGATCGTTGATTTCCAAATTGTGAATCGCTTTAATTTCGCTTAAAAATGCAGAAAAATTGAAATTCAGCACAACACTGCTCGCTTTTAACTCCTGGCTACTACCCATGGATACATCTTCCAACTCCAGTTTCGGCTGGGGAAACAATGTCGCACGCAAATGGCCGACATGTACCGGTTGCTGCAGTTGAGCAGACAATTTCTGCTCAATTTGCGTGACATAACCTTGCATCGGCAAAACATAAGGCAGCAAAACGGCCAATAGAAATAGCAGCACAATCAAGCTGGCCGCCATCTTGCCCCACGGCAACGGCTTGCTGCGTGTTACGGCGACATGCTGAACAGCCTTCATTTCCGGCACTTGAGCGGCCTGCTGTGCCTTAACTACCGCTACCGCTTCTATTTTTGCCTTGGCCACGGTCTGTACCGCTTCTTGTTCAGCCCTAATTTTTGCCGCGTCCTTCTCAACCTTGATGCGCGCCGTAGCTTCGTCACGTGCCTTCGCTTCCGCTTTTTCTTTGGCTAGCGTAGCTAAATGTTCCGCCTTATCCCTTATCACTTCTTGCTCTTCTTGGATGCGTGTTACTTCGGCTTCAGCACGCACCTTAGCGTCCATTTTCACTTTTGCTTTGGCCTGTGCAGCCTCCTGTTGCACTATGATTTTTGCCGCTTCCTGCTCCCCTTTAAGGCGAGCCGTTTCGGCTTCGGCACGGGCCTTGGCTTTCGTTTCTACTTGTAATTTAGCTTGCTCAGCTTTCAGCTCAGATCTAACTTTTGACGCTTCCTGCTCTGCCTTGAGGCGCACGGTTTCAGCTTCAGATCGGGCCTGGGCTAATGCTCTCGCTTCCTCTTTTGCCTTGACCAGCGCGGCTTCCAATTCCGTTCTGATTTTTTCCGTTTCTTGTTCTGCCTTGAGGCGAGCCGTTTCAGCTTCCGCTTTTGCCCTAGCCAATGCAGCTTCCTGTTCCGCCCTGGCTTTTACCGCTTCTTGTTCTGCTTTGAGACGGGATGCTTCCGCATCAGCACGCGCCCTGGCTTCCGCTTTTACTCTGGCCTGCGCAGCTTCCTGTTCCGCTTTGATTCTTGCCGCCTCCTGCTCTGCCCTGAGGCGGGACACTTCCGTTTCAACCTGTGTAACCTCTTGTTCAGCTACACTCCTAATACTAATAGGATCCTGCTTTTCCTCTCGATCTTCAAACTTAGGAGAAGATACAATATTCCTTTGAATAGGCATCCGGGGGATCGCCATCTTAACAACGCTACTTATCTTATCTTTATCTTGAATGAAGCCGCCGTCAATCAGCTCTTGTAGCATGTCGCCAAGCGATTCACGTAAGCTGGGCGCAGCCCGTTTCATCAACTCTTTCACCGTGGACTTATTATCGATCAAACCCAAAGCACGCTTAATATCGCTGGATAAGTGGTTAGTTATCCTTTTGCTTTCGTCCTCACCTTTGCTAGTTTTGATAAATATAATTTTTATATCCATACCGACCTGTTGCACCTGAACTATTTAAATTTTCATTACTTAATTTTCACAACAACTAACCACATAAAAACACCTGTCTATTGACTGGAAAGCTTACAGCCAGTAGTATAGCGGCCTTGTCAATTCCCTGATAGCTCAGTCGGTAGAGCGACGGACTGTTAATCCGCAGGTCCCTGGTTCGAGTCCAGGTCGGGGAGCCAGATATAGAGCCTTGCAGCGATGCAGGGCTTTTTTATTAGCTAAATCATTAACCTAAACCTGTAAGGAGCAGCAGCTTAGATTTTTCCAGTTGCCATCCGATAATGGGTTGGATATCATTTTGAGTAGCATGTTTAATATTGCATTTAATGATTATCGTGATTACTTTATCGGCAAATTTTATTTTTAGTTGAGAACGTGTATTGGCATTCTAAATTTCAACCTCCATTAAACTTATAAAAAATGGATGAGCCGATGAAGACATTTCTGATGTGTGATCCCAGATATTTCGAAGTCAGCTATGTTATCAACCCTTGGATGGCTGGAAATCAAGGGCGGGAAAATAAAGAGTTGGCAACGAAGCAATGGAAAAATTTACATGACATTCTGTCCAGTAAGGCATCAATCAGGCTGATCGAGCCGGTAGCTGGGTTGCCGGATATGGTGTTCACAGCCAATGGCGGTTTTGTATGCCGCGATCACGAAGTGATTGTGTCTTCATTCCGCTATATGGAAAGGCAGGGAGAGTCGTCATACTTCAGCCAGTTCTTTGAGAATTCCGGCTATCGTATCAAGCGGCTAAATAGCGGTATCAAATTCGAAGGGGCGGGTGATGCGCTCTATGATTCCAATGGACGTGTGTGGATTGGTTACGGGCACAGGAGCGATGTACAGGCATTGGATGAGATCGCCACAATCTTACATACTCAGGTAAACGGACTGACTCTTGTTGACCCGAGGTGGTATCACCTGGATACCGCATTTTGCCCTTTGTCTAATGGGTATGTTCTCGCATATGAAAAGGCATTCACGTCTCAAAGCGTTAATAAAATTAAGAACGAATTCAACGACAGAGTCATTTGGATTTCGGATCACGATGCCAATAACTTTGCCTGCAATGCGGTGAATATCGGCAACGATATCATTTTAAATAAGGCCTCGGACGAGTTGAAGATTACGCTCAGCGAGCATAATTTTTTCATTATCGAGGTTGATGTTTCGGAATTCATGAAAGCGGGTGGCGCATGCAAGTGTCTCACCCTTGAGCTATGATAAAGCTCAAATATATCCCACTCAATAATCTGAATGCCAATAAAAAATCCCATTGAATTATCAATGTTAAATAATACACAATTTTTTTGTTGGGACATATATACAAGTCTGAAAGATGCCAATAAACTTTCTTGGGTGCTGAAGGTTGCTTCTGTTCCAATTCGATGGAACTATTTCAGCATTTTTTTATCTATACTCTATGTATAGCGTAAGCTATTCCCACGTTTTTCCTCCTTGAACGTGGAATCTTAACTTATCGCATTGTTAGTTAAGATATTGCCCCTGTTCCCATTAGGTTCAGGGGCATTTATTTGATTTCTTAGTCTGCGTGAGAGTGATCGGTTCAGACTACTGGTTGAACCATAACAATAGCAAGATAAGGATTATTGCTAGGGAAGCGCTGATTAATTCACGTTTCAGAATTTCATACAACTAAGAATCAATTGGTTACGCGATCAATTCCACGAAATTTTGAATTAATCAGCGTCTCCCTAGCGCAAACCACACCTTAGTTCAATTGAAATAGAGGATGTTCTTTCTACACGACCTCCTTTTAATCAGGAGTTGAATAACGCATCAAATGATTACCTTGATCAGGCATTTTTAGCGTCTTTGATTTTTTAATGAGGATGTAGCTTGGTTATGTGGGATATTAAATTGGAACAATTCATGTTCGCAGTCACCCATCATTACCACCTTATAGAAACTTACAGAGAAAATTACCATTTTCATAAACAATTAAATCAATCGAGAATAAGTAAATAAGGAAAATATATTGTGATCGATCTTCCCAATATCACCGTTTCGAGTCTGGATCTAGCCCGGCTCAACCACTTAATAGATACGCTGCCAAAAGATTCACAGCCTGAACTGGACAATCTGCGGTATGAATTGGATCGTGCGGTAGTAATTGCGCCGGAGAATATCCCGGCAACCGTTGTAACCATGAATTCAACCATTCGCTTTATTATTGAACCAACGGGAAAGACGTTCGAACTGACACTATCATATCCCGAGGACGCGTTGGGGAAGCCCAATCAGATTTCCGTATTGGCGCCGGTCGGTAGCGCTCTGCTGGGACTAGCGGTCGGTCAGCAGATGGAATGGCCGGTACCCGGAGGCAATACCATAAAGGTACGGGTGCTTGATGTTAGTTACCAACCAGAAAGGTCTGGCGAATATACAAAGTGATGTTCAAATATATCGATATTAGGTGTACTAACTCAGACCTGATCTGACAGTTACCGAATTTTTCGGATATCTGTCAGATTAAATTGGGTTTAAATTTTTTCCACTCCAACCCTCTAAGGAGTGACTATAAAATACGAGTAAGCCGATAGCGACGTGCCGGTAACGGTCACCTTAACAAGCGCTTGTCCTGCTCCATTTGCGACAAAAGTCATATTGGCTGTGCCATCATTACCAACAATTACCGAGGCTCGTTTACCATCGGGCGAAACAGTGCCACTAGTCAATGTAAAATTCCCAAGAAGCTTTGTAAATACTACCTCTTGGGCGGGAACGCCAACCTGATTTGCCTGTACAGTGGCTTTGATGGAACCTTGGCTGCCGACGGGAATTCGATTTGGAGTAGGGCCGACGATATGTAATTGATCTGGAGTCCCCGTAAAGTAATCCTCCACCTCCCCGAACTGAGCAGGGCCTTTGTCTTGATCCAGCGTAGGATCGAATTTCTGCACTTCGCCAACGTCTTCGCCATAATCCAATCTGAAGCGCCAGTAGAAGCTAGCAGCTATTTGCGTAGGTGGGATGACCGTAAAATGATAGGTTCCAGTATCGCCTCCCGCAAACTCAGCATCGCTCCGTGGATTAACTGCGAAGTTTTCGATTCCCGTTCCTATGATTTTTTCCCGCCCACCACTACAATCAAATGTATTGGATGCTATTGTCATGCACCCTGAACTATTCCAAGCGCCGTCTGCATTCCAATCAGCCCAGGCATTGAGGTACAGGCGTTTGGTCGGGTCGCTGGAGTCGTAGCGGAAGGAGCCGTCAGCGTTCAGGATATTCTTGTCCAATACGCTTACGTTAATGGAAATCGGAAGCGGTTTCCCCGCCACAACCCGCCCTTCAAAAATTACACCATCATCAAACGCGTCACTATTGACGCCGTCTCCATCTGCGTCGATACCATCACGCTCAATATCTGCGTCATCTTCTCCGTCGACATTTTTCCCCAGGAACTCTAGCGCGAAGTCGAGATGACGAGCCCCGTTATTGGCAAGAAACGACGGGTAATCCTTCGGCTGATTCTTGTCCGGTGCATCACCAAAGTCCGAGATACACGAATCAAGCAGGATCCGTGCACCCTTCACATTGCGGTCGATCACGGCATCCAGCGTCGCTTTCTTCTGTGGATTAAATGAGTTATGAACTTCGATCGGTGTAGGGTCGCCTGGTTTGGCGAACACGACCTTATCGATCTGATCCGGGTTGTTATTCGTCTTGCCGTACACCTCAATGGTAAGCGCGTAGGTTCCTTTTCTCCCATAAAGCCAAGAGTCGGATTCTCCCAATGCGGCATATTTGTATGGGTGAGAAATGATATAACCGGTGGTCGTTTTTAGCTTGCCAGCAAGGTCTTCAAATTTCTTCCGGTCTCCAGCTTTCCGATACGCAGTTATATCGTTGGGTGCGGCAAAACCCCAGGGAAACAGGATATCGCCACCGTAGCTGTGCCAGGAGAGTGAACAGCGGAAACCATCGACCTTGGCGGCATGCTCAGCAAGCCCCTTTACCGCCTTGGCTTCTTCGTCCGAGAACGGTGTAGGCCCGGGAAAAGTCTCGCTGTCGATATCGAGGGTGATGTCCTTGAACTTGAGCGGATTAGCAAAGGGGTCCTCAAACACGATCGTCTCGATTCCATTGGCATCCGGGGTGGCTCGAACATTGGCTTTCACATTCGCGACCAGGGCGTTGAGCTCGGCATCGGTCTTGTTCGGGAATAATTTCTTCAACTCAGCCTTGATCTTAGCATCAGTCGTAAGAAGAGAAACGTGCATCACTTCATAGTTTCTGTTGGGATCGACGCCTTCCATTCCCTTGCCCTGATTCGGATATTTCTTAGTGTTCTTTCTCCAATTCCACTGCTGGGCGCCAAGCACCTTCACATATCCGTCCGGGTTGACCACGGGAATAATCCAAATCTCGCTCCCATCGACCTTCTTTTTCGTCTCTTTGTCACCGGCGTTATATTTGGCGATCAGATCCTCGATAAGCTTCATGGCGACGGAAGTGCTGACGACTTCTCGGGCATGGTGAAGCGCCATATATAAGATTTCTACTTTGCCCTTCTCGTTATTCGCCGGGTTTTTCGCAATCTTTATAGCGTAAATCTCTCTTTTCCCGTCGGTTACGCCGATCTTGTCGAGCCGCGTAATAGCAGCATTGGCCTTCACGACATTTTGCAAATCCTTAATGATGTCTTCGTATTTCTTGTAGAGCTTTTCAGGTGATGCAGACGGGTTAAAGAATGATTGCTGGAGCAACGCAGCAGAGGGATTAATTGCGCCGTTGATTATTAACTGGGCTACCACCTCACTGTTCGGAAGCTGTGGGGCTAGCAAGGTTGGAAACTGCCCTGTTCTTGCACTTGGAGAAAGCGCTTGCAAGTTAACAAGGGCTTGTAACATTTCCTGGCTGAGCGTATTTCCGACCAACTCCGGAAGATTATCACCAGGCACCAGCGGATTTAACCCGATTCGATACTCTTCGAAATCACTGCTGCCATCTCCATCGGTATCAATTCTGTTAGGGTCAGTGCCGATGTCGCGTTCGAGATCGTCGGTTAACCCGTCGAAGTCTGTATCTACTGATCGGATCAAAGGATCGAAGCCAAAAAAGCGGTTCATCACTTCATCAAAGTCGCTATAGCGGTCGCCATCCGTATCTACATTGAGCGGATCGGTACCAATCCTTCGCTCGAAGTCATCGGGAAGTCCGTCGCTGTCTGAATCGAGTTGAGATACAAACGGATCCCAGCCGAAATCCCTGTACGTGACCTCAAATTGATCGCTAAATCCGTCCGTATCGGTATCTGCATTATCCGGATCAGTCCCCAGCAGCAACTCCCACCTGTCAAAAATTCCATCTCCATCAGTATCGCGAGTGAGATTATCTAGTTCGGAACCTTCAATAAACTCTGCGCTTGCCGGTACCGTTCCAAGCAGTGCCAAAGTACAGAGAATGATGCCGATGCCCGTTTTAAGACATTCCATTGGAGGCAATAACTTCCCATTACTCGTTTTCACTATGACCTCCTTCTCCAAGTTTGATGGGCGACGTGCGAAGCCCGAGCAACAATCCTCATTGAGTAATTCGCTTACCGCGCAGATTCAACAAAAGCAACAGGCCAATGCCTAATAGACTAATAGACGTAGGTTCTGCAATTTCATTGTGATGGACCTTACTGCTAATCGCCTCATCAAAACCGGTGCCTGTGGCATCAATTTGAATTGAATCAGGCAGCGGGCTTGATAACTGTGCGCTATCCGCAAGACCAATTTTGAAGCCATCATTGACATCAATGAACGACTCAACCGTACTATTAGCGGTTACGATTCTCAGAGATAGGAAGTCGATGGCAAACAATCCATCGTCAGTATCAGTCGCCAAAAACCATATGCCAACCCGTCCCGTTTGGAGTACCGGAAAAAATGCGCTAGGAATTGAAACGGAGAAGACACCCGTATCGAGCGGTCCTTGGTTTATTTTTGGAACATCCCCATTAATCAGTTCAGACGTGCCATAGAAATCATCGGATAAATCCAGCATGCCACCGCTCGAATCCATCAGGCTAACCATGTTTACTTGCTCACCTACAATCGTACGGTGGGCCACCAACGCGGCAAAATCAGCATTAAAGGCTGCCGATATGATCGGCTCAGCAATTGGGGCGTAAATAAAGCCTGCATTTGCCTTGAAGCTTAACAGACAGGCAACAATGATAGATAAACCTATGCGTAGAATCATTGGATACTCCTTGTAGTGTCGCACGCTAATTGGAACTTATATAACTGGCCACAGAAAAGGCTCTTTGCAAGATATTGTGAACGTAGCAGCCAAAATAAATGGTTTTATTTATAAATTTTGACACTTCATGCAATAAATACTGAAAAATGATCTCAAAAATAAGTTCCATCAAGAATGCAGCACTACACTAGAGACATGGCTAACGCCAGCACCCCTGCCATTAGCAAAACAAGGTCTTGCATGCAACATCACACCGCTCATTTAAATACAAAAAAACACATTACCGTGTTTCTGTGAACTCTGTCGCTTTGCTGTCGTTGTTCGCGTCTATTGAGTCGAATATCTTGCTTGTATCTACGCTGTGCTCGGAAAATCACGATCCCATTTAATATTTCGAAGCATATTCAGCTCTTAGAATACCGTCTGTGTGATACCGTACAAAGCGATGCAATAATTCACTGAGGTAAACCCCCGACTTTAATGGAATGGACGCCCACTTCCCGATACGGCATCAAAGTGCCAAAGTGGTGATTGCAGTAATGACCACCACCACAGGAAGGAGCGTCCGAAATGAAGATTACGACAATAGGCATCGATCTGGCAAAGGAAGTTTTTCAGGTTCATGGTGTGGATGGGCGCGGCAAGGCAGTGCTGCGCAAGCAGCTGAAGCGGAAAGAGATGGCGAAATTTTTTGCGAATATTGAACCGTGTTTGATCGGCATGGAAGCCTGCGGCAGCGCGCATCACTGGGCGAGAAAGCTTGGCGAGTATGGGCATACAGTCAAGCTGATGGCGCCGCAGTTCGTGAAGCCATATGTAAAGACGAACAAGAATGACGTTGCAGATGCCGAGGCGATTTGCGAAGCGGTGAATCGGCCCAACATGCGCTTTGTGCCGGTAAAGAACGTCGAGCAGCAAGCCGTGCTCTCGGTGCATCGGGCGAGGCAGGGATTCGTGAAGGCGCGGACGGCGCAAGGCAACCAGATCAGAGGATTGCTTTCAGAGTTTGGCATTGTGATTCCGAAAGGGATAGAGGCCATAGCCAAACGCATACCGGAGATACTGGAGGATGGCGAGAACGGCTTGCCCGGCACGATGCGGCGGTTGCTCGAACGCTTGGCCGATAACCTGAAAGAGATGGATCGGCAAGAGAAGGAGCTGGATGCGCAGATACGGGCATGGCATAACGAAAACGAGGCCAGCCGGAAGCTGGCGGAAATTCCCGGCATCGGGCCAATCACGGCCAGCGCGCTGGTTGCATCAATGGGCGATGCCGGAGAATTCAAGAGCGGTCGCCAGATGGCGGCGTGGCTGGGGCTGGTTCCGAGGCAGAGTTCCACGGGGGGCAAACAGACCTTGTTGGGCATCAGCAAACGCGGCGACACATATCTCAGCACCTTGCTGATACACGGAGCGCGATCCATGATCCGGTTTGCGGAGAAGAAGGCGGAGCCGGATAGCTGGCTGAGGAAGCTTATGGCGCGGAGGAACAAGAACGTGGCCGCCGTCGCCTTGGCAAACAAGAATACCCGGATCGTATGGGCGCTGCTGGCAAAGGACAGAATGTTCCGGCCCGATTACACCCCGGTAGCCGTTGCTGCCGGAGTGTAATCGGGCCGGTTGAGTAAAACCGGAATACCACGAGCAGAAGGAGGCACACCACCGATTGCACGGGCAATCATGAAATGATGGCGAGACTGGTCAGACCGTGATCGAATAAACCTGGCCCCGGCGTCGCACATAGAGTGCGTGGCTTTGTTGAGGACTCGATCAGCAGATTCCATCAGGGACAGAGGCGAGAGCTTCACTGAAAGTCCGGATGTATGGCAGCAATCTTTACCTACTCAAAATCATTGATTGAAAGCTTGGCTAAAAGTGGGCGTCCATGTATGCCGGGGGTTTACCAAGGTTTGACCTATATGACCGGTAATTTGTACTAGCTCAGACCTGATCTGACAGTTACCGAATTTTTCGGGTGTCTGTCAGATTAAATTTGGTTTAGATTTTTTCCACTCCAAACCTGTTTCCCACTGAGTAACGTTTCCAACGGCGTTCTGCCATTACAAACCTTGCCCTGATGAGTTCTTTCATTATTGTAATAATTGAGCCATTCGT